>NZ_FRBN01000043.1 GCF_900142625.1 Roseovarius marisflavi | reverse complement strand
AGAGCTTGGTGGATCTCTTTAGGTCGGCCATCAGAGCGTCGTAAACGGGGGCCAGTTCATAAGCGGCCTTGCCCACCCATGCCGCCAGTGTGGAGTGATCGAGATCGACACCCTGCCGCGCATAGATTTGAGCTTGTCGATACAGCGGCAGGTGATCCGCGAACTTGGCAACGATGACACTGGCGACCGTCGCCTCGGTCGGCAGTTCTGTCCATAACATGACTCTGAAAGTCATAAGGAAGATTGCGCGGCGTTCGGGCGATAAGCGTGTATCGCTTTCTGGCCCCATGCAGCCTTAACGGCGTCTCAGGTAATTTTGATTTCGTTTTGATTGAAGGCTTGCCAGCGTGACTCTTCAACGGTCTTGTTGTTGTTTGGAATGTCAATCCTCTCGCTAGGATCGACGTCAACGATATCTTCTTTTAGCGCCCATTTGTACAAAGATTTTATGGGTAGAAGTATTGCGCCACAGAAGAGCGCCCCATTTCTTGAAGCAGTTGGTCCCGATACTTTCGGAGTAGGGGCCATTTTATTTGATCTAAAGTTAGGTTGCCTGCAAACTGCACAAAGCGCCGGATGCGCATTTTGTACCCGCGCGGTAGATGACTTGACCGCCTTATAGGTGATGTACTGATCCATTCTTGCCGTTATCGTCCTGTCGGGGTCGCTAGGCTTCGCTGCGTTAATTTCTGCTAACCGGTCATCCAATACGCTCTTCATAGCGTTGAACGTTGCCAAAGCTATCCTGTCATCCCCTGACGGGGGCGGCGCTACAGGTAGTTGCTTTGCGACAGTGAGCATTGCAGTCGGGTTGGCGATCTGATCCATGTAGGCTGCGTCGCCGAAGGCCTGGTAGGCGAATATTGCCAGCGTTTCTAGTTCGCGGCGCGGTGTCAGCCCCCGTGCGCCGTCAACGTAGTATTCGATGTCTCGCCATGTCGCTTCTAATTCTTCGTGTTCGTTCTCGATCATCGCCAAGAGGTTCGCTGCGGGGGTAACGGCGAGTACATCTTCCTTTGCTTCTTGCAGTGCCTCCTTGTCGCTAAGAAAGGCAATTAGCCTATCGTGTTGCGCTGTTAGTTTGGCACACCGCTCAACAGCAGTTTGTAAGTTCGAGCCTAAACTCAAGTCCCAAATTTTTTGTCCAACAAGTTTGGCAACGCTGACCGGCACACGGCGTTGATACTTGTACGCGGTCGCTGTCATGTATTTCGGGAGAGGCCTATTCGTCTTTTTTGCTGCCATGAGCTTTGCTTTGTATGGTGAATGTATGGTGGAAATTGAACAAAAATCAAGCAAAATCAATTATACAAGGGTAGGGGGCCGTAGGAATGTTCAAATCCCTTATCACCCACCATTGTCCCCCCTCTGTTCTGTAAGCGCCCGCAGGGTCGTCTTGCGCGCATTCCTCATAAGCGTGATTTCATACCGCTGATTTTTGAGCTATTTCAGGCCTATGGATATTGTTCTTGTTACCACGATCATCGCATCGCTGTTTCTTGTCATAGCCGCGGCTGACCCGTTGGCGGCGCGGCTGCGCCTTCCCTATAGCGTTATTCTGGCCTGTCTTGGCATGCTGATCGGCGCGGCGGCGATCTTTTTCCTGCGCACTGATATCACGGATGCGCTTAATCCGGTGGCAGAGGCGATTCTGGCGTTGCCGATCCGCTCGAACGTCTTCTTGTATGTCTTTCTGCCGACCTTGTTGTTTCAGGTCACGCTTGGGGTCAATCCGCGCCGCATGCTGGATGACTGGGTGCCGATCCTGGTGCTGGCGGTGGTGGCGGTCGTGGTGGCGACGCTGGCGGTTGGCTATGCGCTTGCCTGGGCGAGTGCCTTGCCGATTGCGGCCTGTCTTCTGATCGGCGCGATTGTCAGTACGACCGACCCCTCGGCGGTGGTCGGGATCTTCCGCTCGATCTCGGCGCCGCGGCGGTTGTCACGGATCATCGAGGGCGAGAGCCTGTTGAATGACGCGGCGGCGATTGCGCTTTTTGGCCTGTTCATGGGGTTCGTGCGCCTCGGCGTGCCCGACCCGACGCTTAGCGATGCCCTGGCGCAGTTTCCGGTCCTGATCGCGGGCGGCGCCTTGGTGGGTTGGCTGGCGGCGCGGATCGCGGTCTGGATCATGGCACTTTTCGCGCGCTACGAGCTGGCCTTGATCTCGGTCTCGGTGGCCTTGCCGTACCTGGCCTATATCGGCGCCGAACAGAGCGTGGGCGCATCGGGCGTGATCGCGGTGGTGGCGGCGGGGCTGACGCTTAACCTGACGGGGCCGGCGCGCTTGCCGCCCAATGCCTGGGCCAACCTGCGCGAGGTCTGGAACCTTTTGGCACATTGGGCCGGGGCGCTGATCTTTATTCTTGCGGCTTTGTTGATCCCGCGCCTGCTCGAAGAGGTGCGGGCGAGCGATTTCATCCTGATCGTGGTGGTAACGCTGGCGGCGATTGCGGCGCGTGCGCTTATCCTGTTTGGCCTGATGCCGCTTTTGTCGGCGGTCAGACTGTCGCCGGTGGTCGAGCGACCCTATCGCGCGGCGATCCTCTGGGGCGGTTTGCGCGGCGCGGTCACTCTGGCGCTTGCGCTTGCGGTGACCGAAAGTGTGCGCGTGCCGCTTGAGGCCAAGCGGCTGGTCGGTATCCTTGCCACGGGCTTTACCCTGTTCACGCTGTTGGTACAGGGCACGACCCTGCGGTGGGTGATCGGGCGGCTTGGGCTTGACCGGCTGTCACCGCTGGATTCGGCGCTCAGCAATCAGGTGATTGCGGTCGCGCTTCAGACGGTGCGCGAGGATGTGGCGCGGGTGTCGGAGAATTACGAGCTGACCAAGGAAACCGTGCGCTCCGAGGCCAAGCGGTTTGGCGAGCGGCTTGATGGCGCGGTCAAGGCGGCCGAGGATGATGCCGCGATTTCGGATCGCGACCGGATCACGCTTGGCCTGATTGCGCTTGCGGGGGCCGAGCGTGACACGATTCTGGCGCGGTTCCGCGAGCGGGCGATTTCGGCGCGCCTTTCGGAACAGATTTTGAGCGAGGCGGACCGCCTGATCGAGGCGACGCGCAGCGGCGGGCGTACCGGCTATCAGCGCGCCGCGCGCAAAAGCCTGCGCTATGACCGGGCGTTTCATACTGCTGTGGTTCTCAACAACCGGCTTGGCCTGTCGCGGCCGCTGGCGCGGATGACGGCGGATCGCTTTGAGGTGCTGCTGTCGCAACGCCTGATCCTGCGCGACCTGAGCGGCTTTATCGACAAGCGCATCCGGCGCATTCATGGCCGCCGCGTGGCCGAGTTGCTGCACGAGCTTCAGACCCGGCGGGTCGAGCGGGTCGAGACCGCGCTTGAGGGGCTGCGCCTGCAATATCCGGGCTATGCCGAAGAGCTTGAGCGCCGCTTTATTCGCCGCACCGCGCTGCGCCTTGAGGCGCGCGAATACGAGGCGATGCGCGAAGATGGGTTGATCGGGTCAGAGCTTTATACCTCGCTGGTTCAGGATATCGACGCCCGCCGCCTCAAGGCCGAAGAGCGCCCCAAGCTTGATCTTGCGGTTCAAAAGGCCGAGTTGGTAAGCCAGTTCAAGCTGTTTCGCGGGCTTGATGCACGCAGCCTCAAGCGCCTGACGCGGGCGTTGCGCACGCGCTATGTCAACGAAGAAGAGGTGATCGTGCGCAAGGACGCCGCCGCCAAAAGCGTGTTTTTTGTCGCCTCCGGCGCGGTCGAGCTTGAGACTGCGAACCAGACCTGGCGGCTTGGCCGGGGCGATATGTTTGGCCAGATGGCGGTTCTTATGGAAAAACCGCGCCGCACAGAGGTGCGCGCGATTGCGCCCTCGACACTTTTGGTGCTGGACGAGGCGCGCTTTGTGAAGCTGCTCAAGCGCAGCGAGAGCCTGCGGGAGGCGGTGCGCGCCACGGCCAAAAAACGCGGGCTGAGCAAAGATGCCTTTAGCATGCCTGATTTTGTGGCGCGCGCGCCAGAGGCCGGCCCCGAGGCGGTCAAGCCGGACACGGCCAAGCCTTTGCCGCGCGACCCGGCCGCAACGCCATAGCAGCAATGCGCGCGCATGGGGTTGGCAAGGCCGGGCAGGGGCGGTAAAGCGTGCGCCCAATCAACAGGTGCCCCTGGTGTGACCCTGGGCGCTTTGGCGGCGGTTGAATGCGCCGGTTCATCGACGATAAAACTGCACAGACATGACAGGGCCCGGCCGCGGCTGGCTCGGTCAGGAACGGATTTCACATGATTTCACTTGATGCCTATAGGGGCCAATGGCTGGGAAATATCAGAGGCGACGTCTTGTCGGGACTGGTGGTGGCGCTTGCGCTTATTCCCGAGGCGATTGCCTTTTCGATCATTGCCGGGGTTGACCCCAAGGTCGGGCTTTATGCCAGTTTCTCGATTGCCGTTATCACCGCGATCACCGGCGGGCGGCCGGGGATGATTTCGGCGGCCACGGCGGCGACGGCCGTTTTGATGGTCACGCTGGTGCGCGATTACGGGTTGGAATACCTCTTGGCGGCGACCGTTCTGGCCGGGTTGCTCCAGATCGGGGCGGGCATTTTGCGGCTTGGGTTCGTGATGCGCTATGTCTCGAAATCTGTAATGACGGGGTTCGTCAATGCGCTTGCGATCCTTATTTTCATGGCCCAACTGCCCGAGCTTGACCCGCGCCTTGTGCCCTGGATCACCTATGTTCTGGTGGCGGCGGGCCTTTGCATAATTTACCTTTTCCCGCTGGTGACCAAGGCCATTCCCTCGCCACTTGTGACGATCATCGTTCTGACGGCGGTGACGCTTTCGCTGGGGCTTGATGTGCGCACGGTCGGCGATATGGGGGACCTGCCCGATACTTTGCCGATCTTTCTGATCCCCGACATTCCGTTCAACCTTGAGACCCTCAAGATCATTCTGCCCTATTCGATCGCGGTGGCGGTTGTGGGTCTGCTCGAGAGCCTGATGACGCAGAATATCGTTGACGATCTGACCGACACCAAATCGAACCGCAATCAGGAATGCATCGGTCAGGGTCTGGCCAATTCGGCCACCGGCTTTATCGGTGGCATGGCGGGCTGTGCGATGATCGGGCAGTCGATCATCAACGTCAAATCCGGCGGGCGCGGGCGCCTGTCGTCTTTCGTGGCCGGTGTGTGCCTGTTGATCCTCGTGGTCGGGCTTGGCGATATGGTAAGCCGCATCCCGATGGCGGCGCTTGTGGCGATCATGATCATGGTCTCGGTCGGCACGTTCAGCTGGTCCTCGGTCAAGGAATTGCGCACCCATCCGCGCTCGTCCTCGATCGTGATGATCGCGACGGTGGTGATGGTGGTTTATACCCACAACCTTGCCATCGGCGTGCTGGTGGGTGTGCTCTTGTCGGGGATTTTCTTTGCGGGCAAGATTGCGCAATTGTTCCGGGTCACCACCGATATCACAAGCGATGGTCGGGTGCGGACCTATCGCGTGGAAGGGCAGCTTTTTTATGGCTCGGTCGAGGATTTCATGAATGCCTTTGACTTCAAAGAGGCGCTTGACCGGGTGGTGATCGACGTGAGCCAGGCGCATATCTGGGATATCTCGTCGGTTCAGGCGCTCGACATGGCGGTCCTTAAATTCCGCCGTGACGGGGCCGAGGTCGAGATTGTAGGTATGAACGAGGCCAGCGAAACCATCGTCGACAAGCTGGCAATTCATGATAAGCCCGGAGCCATAGACACGTTGATGGCGCATTGAGGGGGGATAACCCATGACAGACAAGATCATCGCGCTTGTGGATGGTTCGATTTATTCGGCCTCGGTGTGCGAGCATGCCGCCTGGCTTGCGGGGCGCTTGGGCGCGCCGGTCGAGCTTTTGCATGTGCTGGGGCGCCGTGAGAGCGCCGAGAATGCCGATTTGTCCGGCTCGATCCGGCTTGGGGCGCGCACGGCTTTGCTGGAAGAACTGGCGGCGCTGGACGAGCAGCGCGCCAAGCTTGTGGCGCATCGTGGCCGGGCGATCCTTGAGGATGCACGCGGCATTCTTGAACGCGCCGGGGTGAGCGAGATCACCACGCGGCTGCGCCACGGCGATATCGTTGAAACCGTGGCCGAGGTCGAGGACGAGGCGGCGATGATCCTGATCGGCAAACGCGGCGAGGCGGCCGATTTTGCCAAGGGGCATCTGGGATCGAACCTTGAGCGGATCGTGCGCGCCAGCCACAAACCGGTGGTCGTGGCCGCGCGCGCCTTTGAGCCGATCGAAAAGGTGCTTGTTGCCTATGACGGCGGCATCTCTGCGATGAAAGCGGTGGACCAGATCGCGCGTAGCCCGGTTTTCGCGGGTCTGTCGGTGCATGTGGTCACCGTTGGCACGGCCACGCCCGAGGTCAAGAAAGGCCTTGAGAATGCCCGCGCCCTGCTTGAGGCAGCCGGGATCAAGGCCGAGACCGGTGTTGTCTCGGGGCAGCCCGATGTGGCGCTTGGCAAGCTGGTGGAAGAGGCGGATTTTGACATGCTGGTGATGGGCGCCTATGGCCATAGCCGCATTCGCAGCCTGATCATCGGCTCGACCACCACGGCGATGATCCGGTCCTGCAAGGTGCCAGTGGTTTTGATGCGCTAGGCGCACGTTTGGCGGATCAATTCAAAAGGATTTGCAGGAAGGTGAACAAAGCCTCTTGCACTGGGCGGCGGGCTTGGCTAAGACGCCCGCACTCGGGTGATTAGCTCAGTTGGTAGAGCGCTTCGTTTACACCGAAGATGTCGGGAGTTCGAGCCTCTCATCACCCACCATCCTTTCTGCACAATGTATCAACCACTTACGCTGATTGCGCAACTCACCGCGCAGCCTGCATTCAAGCGTCCGCTGCGCCTCCGCTGCACTTAGACTTCAAAGATGTCTCCAATCAACGGAGATGCAGACGATGGCTACATTGAACAAGAGACCTAGCGGCAAGTGGCAGGCCACAGTGCGCAGGGATCGTAGGTCGCAATCGAAGACATTCAGCAAGCGTGCAGATGCCATGAAGTGGGCGCGTGAGACCGAGTTGCAGGCAGAGCAAGGCATGCTACAGCACATAGGTAGCTATGTGGGTGCCAATATGTCCTTTGGGCAAGTGCTTGAAAGGTATCGCGACGAGGTGACCAGCACGAAGCGGTGCGCGGACAATGAGACCTATGCAATCAACGGTTTCTTGCGGTCCTGTCCGAAGCTGGCGGGTAAGCAGATATTCAAGCTGACAACCTCCGACTTCATCGCCCACAGAGACCAGCGTTCCAAGAAAGTGAAACCTGCAACGGTAGTGCGTGAATTGGGTTGGATGCAGCACGCTATCGATATTGCATGCTCCGATTCCCGCGTGAACACAGTCTGGAACACTCCATGAGCCGCAGGGCAATTGCCATGACAACGCCGTCGCAGAGAGCTTCTTTCAGCTCTTGAAGCGAGAAAAAATCAGACGGCGCATATATCGGACACGCGAGCAGGCCAGAAGGGACGTGTTCGAAACCATCGAGCTGTTCTGCAACCCAAAACGCAAGCGCATGAACAACGGCATGCTGTCGACCGTTGACTTCGAACAAAGACACCGCAATCTGAAAAAAGCAGGTGTCTAGGTGACTAAGGGCACCTCAGACTGGGATTTTCATTGGTGTTTCATTGAACTCCGCTGTTACAGACGATTGAGAAGGGGAGTGTTGTGAACCTGCCCCAAACCCATGGAATTTTCATGACCAATAAGAGGGATAATCTGTGCTGACGACGGTGCCCTATACACGCGATTTGGTATTGGTTGGTGGCGGGCATGCGCATGCTTTGGTGCTGAAGGCCTGGGGGATGGACCCGTTGCCCGGCGCACGGCTGACGGTGATCAATCCGGGGCCGACCGCACCCTATACAGGCATGCTTCCGGGATATGTGGCGGGGCATTACGGGCGCGATGACCTTGAGATTGATCTGGTGCGGTTGTGTCGTCATGCGGGCGCGCGGCTGATCTTCGACAAGGCGGTTGGATTTGACCGGGCGCGGCGTGAGGTGGCGTTGGAGGGGCGCGGGCCGCTGACCTATGATGTGGCGTCGATTGATGTGGGAATCACGGCGCAGATGGACCTGCCGGGATTTGCAGAACACGGGATTGGGGCCAAGCCCCTGGATACCTATGCCGCACGGTGGCGTGATTTTCTGGAGCAGACAGCGCAGGGTCAGGTTGCCCCCGATGTGGCCGTGATTGGCGGCGGTGTCGCGGGATGCGAACTTGCGATGGCGATGACCTTTGCATTGCGGGCCGCGGGCGTGGCCCCGCGTGTGACGGTGATTGAGGCGGGGCCGCAGATTTCCGGTGTTGGAGACAAAGCGCGTCAACGGATGTTGGTGGCTATGGACGGTCTGGGGATTGTGGTGAAAACCGAGGCCACGGTGGTTGAGATCTGTGCAGACAAGGTGTTGCTGAGCGGGCAGGCCCCTGTTGCGGCGATGCTTTGTGTTGGTGCGGCGGGCGCGTTTGCGCATAGTTGGATCGCACATACGGATTTGCCCCAGAGGGACGGGTTTATAGAAATCGGTGCCGATCTCGGTGTGGTCGGGGATAAGGCGCTGTTTGCGGTTGGCGATTGTGCGGTGATGCCGCATGCGCCCCGGCCCAAGGCAGGCGTGTTTGCTGTGCGGGCCGCGCCTGTATTGCATCATAATCTGCGCGCGGCGCTGAGTGGGGGGCGGCGCAAGACGTGGAAGCCGCAAAAGAACTACCTCAAGCTGATCTCGATGGGCGGGCAAACCGCGATGGCCGAGAAATTCGGAGTTACCCTGACGGGGCCGTTCATGTGGCGCTGGAAAGACCGGATTGACCGGGCGTTCATGGACCGGGTCAATGATCTGCCAAAGATGGTCGTGCCCAAGGCAATGGGTGAAATGGCGACTGGAGTGGCAGAGATATTGGCGGCCAGGCCGTTATGCGGTGGCTGTGGCGCCAAGGTGGGCCACGGGGTGCTCTCAGGCGCATTACAGACGGTGGCACAGCCCAGTGGTGAGGTCGTGGCCGGTGTGGGGGATGATGCCGCGGTGTTACGTCAGCCTGGTGGCGGGTTCCAGGTGATCAGCACCGACCATTTGCGCAGCTTTATTGATGATCCTGAACTGATGACACGGATCGCGGCGGTGCATGCTTTGGGCGATGTCTGGGCGATGGGGGCGCAGCCGCAGGTCGGGTTGGCGTCGATTGTTGTGCCGCAGATGTCCGCCGAATTGCAGGCGCGAACGTTGTCGGAAATTACGCAGGTTGCGACAGAGGTTTTGCATGCGGCAGGTGCACAATTGGTGGGCGGGCATACGACCATGGGCCCGGAGCTGACGATTGGCTTCACCGTGACGGGGACCAGGGAATCGATGCCGCTGACGGTTGCTGCGGCCAAGGCCGGAGATGTTCTGATCCTGACGCGGCCTATTGGATCAGGCGTTCTTCTGGCGGCAGATATGGCCGGGCAGGCCGACGGGCGCGATGTAGCGTCCGCGCTTGCCATCATGGCGCAGGCGCAGGACCGCGAGGCGGCAATCCTTGCGCCGGTCGCCCACGCGATGACGGATGTAACCGGCTTTGGGCTGGCCGGACATGTTAAGGCGATCTGCGAGGCTTCGGGGACGGACGCGGATCTGTGGCAGGATGCCATTCCGATCTATGCGGGTGCAAGAGCGTTGTCAGATGCGGGTGTGTCATCGACATTGATGCCAGCGAACCACGCGGATGCGCCGATTGAGGGAGTACAGGATGCGTTGCTCTATGATCCGCAAACGGCAGGCGGATTGTTGGCTGCGGTGCCGGAAGGGCAGAGTACTGCCGTGATTGAGTCGCTAGGTGCAAAAGGTTGCGTGGGCCATGTGATTGGCCGGTTGACCGAGGGAGCAGGGCATTTGCGTCTTAAGGCATGTTGTTCAAAAGTGGGAACCGGTTCTGAGCTTCTCGAACATGCGAACGCACCATGTTCTAGCTGAACTTTGCGTTTAAGGCTCGCGCGGTTCGGGCAAGTGTGTTGTCGTCGAGATCAGATACTTCGATCCTGTGAACAGGGGTGTCTCTGAGATCTGCGGATTTGGCATAGCGCGGGTCATAGTGATCTGCGATCAGCCCTGCTGCCAATGATTGCCAATCGTCTGTTTGTGCCTGCGTCTGCCACTGTTCGATCCGCGCGCGCGCATGATAAGGGCGCAATTTGTCCAGCAGGTCGCTTAGGGCGGCTTTGTCCTGCGTAAGGTCGGCGTATGCACGACACAGGAAGTTGCTGCGCGCGTGCAACGGTGCTGTGATGTGGATGCGGGTGGCCTCTGTCATCAAGGCCCAGAGCGATGGCGGAATTATGCGGTCACCGATCTTGCTGCTCTCTGCCTCGACAAAGGTTATTTTGTCAGGGTCAAGCGTGGTCAATTCTTCGGCGATGCGGGTTTCGAATGCCTTTTGCGAAGGCTGTGGCGTACTGACCCCGCCAAAAAGTGAGCCGCGATGGGCGGCCAGCCCTTCAAGGTCGAGACTCTGTGCGCCCTGTGCGGCCAACTGGTGCAAAAGCGCGGTTTTGGCTGTTCCGGTCCCGCCGTCGATGAGCATCAGGCGGTGGGGCAGAGCGGTTGTGTAAAGCGTTTTGACGACCTCGCGGCGATAGCTTTGGTACCCCCCCTTTAGCAGTCGCACGCGCCAGCCAACGTGATCAAGGATTGTGGCGAAGGCACCCGAGCGTTGTCCGCCACGCCAGCAATAGACCAGTGGCTGCCATGCACCGTCTTTGTCCGCAAGCGGGCCGCGCAGGTGGCTCGCGATGTTCTGCGCCACCAATGCGCCACCGACTTTGCGGGCCATAAAGGGGCTGGCTTGCGTATAGATCGTGCCAACCTCGGCCCGTTGGGCATCGTCGAGGACTGGCATGTTGATCGCACCGGGCAGATGGTCCTCGCGGTACTCGGCCGGTGCGCGGACGTCGATGATGGTATCGACAGTCAAGCCTTGCAGGTCAGCCAGAGAGGTGAGGATCAGCGGGGTCATGGGGTACCTTGGTATGGTGCACTAGATTTGCCTCTCTCTAACGCGCTTTGCTATGCGACATAACTTCAAAACCGAGGATAACGACGAAAGTTACCTGAAAATGCTGTGTCCCACTGTTGGGAAAGCCCTGCAGATCGACTGCATCCCCGGGAAAACAGCTGTGCTGTGTAAGAATGACGGCAAAGACAAAGCTGCCTCGCAGCGTCAACGACCAGGTTGGGCGGCCGCTTTGGGCCGGGAGTGTTTGCCGTTGGCAAAGATAATGCGGCGATGACATGAAAACACGTCCGCTTGTACAATCAATCGAAGTATCGCACCTTCGATATGAAGGTAATAATTGCGTGGCCGCGCTGGTCTCACTGCGGGTCAAGCATGTTGAACTATCCGAGAAATCCGTAACGCAAAACCCCCGCGAGGTCGCGACGAAGTTCGGCAAGAGCATCGACACATTCTTTGCCAAGGGCTTTGAGGAAGCCGAAGAAGTGCTGGCCGCTTGGATCACTCATCTGGACGAGATCGCCCTCTATGGTCCCGGCGATCCAATCTTCCCCGCCACTGCCATCGCTGCGCAGTCAAATACCGGCTTCAAAGCCGATGGTTTTGAGCGTAGCCCTTGGAAAAGCACCGAACCCGTGCGCAAAATCGTCAACGGCGCGTTCGCGCGCGCGGGCTTGCCCAATTTCGGCCCGCACGCCTTCCGACACATGCTGGCGCGCCACGCTGCGAACACGTCCAAATCTGTTGCCGAGTTCGTCGCCAATTCGCAAAACCTTGGCCATACCGATGTTCTGACCACCCTGCGCAGCTACGGCCAGATCAGCAGAGAACGCCAGAGGGAGTTGATCACAGGGCGGAAGCCTGATGAATGAAGAGACACGCCCAGACGTGTTCAGAAAGCAGAAGGGGTACGATCCTTGCCCGTGGGAACACGCGTGGGAACGTGAACGAAAGTATCTTGCTTTATTGTTTAATATCAAACGTTTGGTCGTCGTTTGTGGCGGAGAGACAGGCCGCCTTACTTATATCCCAAACATATGAAAAATAATAATTTAATATAGTAAATAATAATTCATGCCTCAAAAATACCTCAGCATATCTAGGAATGGATCATTTTTGAGCACTACGACGTCTATTCAGCTCAAGTCACTTCGCCAATATACTTAGAGAACGGATGGTCTCAATTTCCACCCTGATTTTGATCACCCAGCTGTATATTTCCCGCAGTGTTGGGCTCAGGGCAATTGCTGTAAAATCGAGGCAAGAGGTGGTCCTAGATATTCGACCAGCTTGCAGCCTTGTTAAGATGGATCAGAGCTTCATTTAGGCTGCTATTCTCATTGGTTGTGTTTTGCTGTCATAGGCCTCACCGGGGGTCAACATGCCGTGCGTCGAATGGGGTCGTTCAGCGTTGTAGTAGGTCAGCCATTTGCTGATCCCCGCGCGCATCTCTGACCCCGTTTCGAAGGCGTTCAGATAGACACATTCATACTTCAACGATCGCCACAGCCTTTCGATCATGCGATTGTCGCGCCATGCGCCTTTCCCATCCATGCTGATCTTGATTTTTGCGTCCGTGAGCACGTCGATCCAAGCGCCGCTGGTGAACTGGCTGCCTTGATCGCTGTTGAAGGTTTCCGGTGTGCCATGTTTGGCCAATGCCTCTTTCAGGGCCTCGATACAGAATTCCGCATCCATGCTGTTTGACAACCGCCAGGCCAAGACCTTGCGGCTGTACCAATCCATGATTGCGACCAGGTACAGGAAGCCCCGACGCATAGGGATGTAGGTGATATCTGCACACCAAACCTGGTTCGGGCGGTCGATGATCGCGTTCCTCAGCAAGTATGGCCAGATCTTGTGTTGCGGGTGTTTCTTGCTCGTGTTGGGTTCTTGATAAATCGGAACCAAACGCATGAGGCGCATTAGACGGCGCACACGGTGCCGCCCACATCGGTGGTCATTGCGCTGCATGTAACGTGCCATCTGCCGCGAGCCATACCACGGTGTTTCCAGGAACTGCTTATCGATGATTTCCATGAACCGCAGATTCTCAGAGCTCTCGCCCTTCGGTTCATAGTACAGATTAGATCGCGACAACGTCAGCAACGCGCACTGACGACGCATGCTCAACTTATGACCCTTGCTCACCATTTTTTGCCTCGCGTCCCGAGCAACTGCTGCGAGGCATCGGCCAAAAAATCCCGTTCCACCACAAGCTGGCCAATCTTTGAATGCTGCCTGTCAACGTTGGCGGCGCTCACCTGTTCTGGCGCGGCACTGCGTCGCGTAAAAGCCGTGATCATGTTCTCTATCGCCGCCCGCTTCCAAGTGCCGATCTGCGTCGGGTGGACGCCCTACTTCTTGGACAGTTCTGCAAGCGTCATCTCTTCACCGATCGCTTCAAGCGCAACGCGGGCTTTGAATTCTGGCGAATGGTTCCTTCGTTTCTTAATTTTGGATCACTTCTTTCGTCATGCGATCCACCTTAACGAATGGTCCGAAATTCCGCGACCACCTCTGAGAAAACGTCACGAAACTTTCTGGCAATGATCAAACTGGCCTTGGTGCGTCTGTGGATCGAGTTTTATGAGTCGGCTACCTAATAATATCGTATTGGCTCCATTTTGTTGACACATATTGGCCTAAGTTTGATATGAAGCTTAGTTATCAATCTGTATCAAGAATGAGAGAGCAAATGTCCTGCGATGGTGCCGAAGCTTTCATGACCTTAAGTCTGCGGCAGTGCGGCACCACAATAAGTGTAAAGACCCAGGTTGCCCCTCACCAGAAGTTCAGCTTATCATCGTCTTTAATCCGGGAATTCAAAAAGAAATTTTCACGATCTCTTTTCGCAGTGACTTCTACGCTTTTTTTTCTCTTGCTTTCGCCAGCGTATGCGGGGGGCACCAGCGGGCCGTTCCTTGTCGCGAAAAGCGCGATTTCCGCACCGGCTGGTTTTTCGGGCCTATGTTCAAAATACACATGGCTTTGCGCTTCTACTGCTAAAGCGCGCATGAGTGATGGCGCATTGCTTCGGTTGGCTACGGCCGTCAACACCAAGGTGAACCGCCAAACCCGTGCAATCGCAGATCGCGTACAATACGGGCGGGAAGAGCACTGGGCGCTGCCGACGGCGCGTGGCGGTGATTGCGAGGATTTCGCCCTGCTAAAGAAGAAAACTCTCATTGAGCATGGAGTTTCTTCGACAAACCTATTGATCGCGACAGTCTTAGATCGCCGCCTGCAGAGTCACGCGGTATTGGTCCTACGAACGTCCAACGGGGACTTCGTATTAGACAATTTGAACAAAGACATCCGTCCTTGGAAGAGAACTGGCTACACGTTTCTGAAATTGCAGAATCCTGAAGCCCTGGGTACTTGGCACGCGGTGCTCGCAGGCGGAATTATAACTGAACGCCCCACTGCCTCCAAGTGATAGTCAGACGTTCGCTTGGATGGATAATAACTAAGGATGAGGGAGCCAACCGATCTTATAGGTCGATTGGCTAAAGCTCGCTTCCGAGTTATTTCCCGCCGTTACCACCGCCGCCGCCGTTACCGCCGCCGCCGCCGTTACCACCGCCGCCGCCGTTACCGCCGCCGCCGCCGTTACCACCGCCGCCGCCTTGGCCGCCATTATTGCCGCCGTTGCCTTGGTTGCCGGGGCCGTCGTCAGCGCCCTGGCCGTTGGAATTTCCGGAGTTGCCGTTGGTGTTACCGCTGTTTCCGTTACCGGGGCCAGAAGCCCCACCACCACCACCGCCACCTGAACCACCACCACCTGAACCACCAGAGCCGCCACCTGAACCACCAGAGCCGCCACCTGAACCACCAGAGCCGCCACCTGAACCACCAGAGCCGCCACCTGAACCACCAGAGCCACCACCTGAACCGCCAGAGCCGCCGCCGGAACCGCTACCGGAACCGCCAGAGCCGCCACCGGAACCGCCAGAGCCGCCATCGTCTCCGCCTGTCGCTCCATCAGCACTCTGACCAACTGACGCCGTTGCGGATCCGGCCAATGCCAAAGCGGCTACGGGGCAAGATTCAAACATCCGCTGCAAGATATTTTCGTAATCAGGCCGCTTCTTCACCTTTTTAATAAATCTTGCGGGAACCTGATCCAATTTACACATATCGTGGCTCTCACGCGCCTGAGATTCACTAGGAAAGCTGCTGCAAAATACTAACAGAACTGTGAAAGAAACAGTTGTCTTAAAGCATGTTGAATATTTCATTTAAATTCCTCCTTCTCGGTAGGTTCTGAGATAACTATCTTTTCTGGAATGAGTGTTCCGACAAATAAGAATAAAAAATAACTTTTGTATTCTTAGGTCGAGAGCCAACGGAATTCTGCCCAATTTTTGACAAAAAGTTGGGGGGCCCGCCAGACGCTGCGGAAGTGTCCGCCAACTTCAGCGCAAGTTTTTCCCCCGCCAGAACGGCTTTTCTTGAGATATCTATCATCTTACTCACTGTTGCGCGATTATCTCTAAAACCCAACCGCACGACCTCCATTTTTGTGCCGCTAATTTGCCTTATTACAAACACTTTTGGCGAAGGGCTGTCCATACAACACGATTTTTTTACGCGAAAACAATGTGTTTCCACTCAGATCGAGCAACAATGCAGAATTTTTCTGCCGCACTGTTTCACCGATTGAAGTGTCTGACCCTTGTTATTTAACGATTGGTGTATTGGGTGAGATTCGCCTTTGCAGTGTCATGCCATATTTCCGCCCCTATCCCCAGGCAGGTAAGTCCATGAAAAGCGTCTTTTGCAGGCTCAACATACGACCCAAAATATTCGAGGAGACAGACAGGGTGGCGTTCATTTTGGATGCAGCCGAGTTTTCGGACTGGCGAGCCAGAGTTTTCCGACCGTGATCGGTGGGCTCGATGACACGTTCTCCAATGAGGTCAGCCCGGTCTTTGCCGTTGGGCCGGTATCCGTGGTTAGAACCCGCAAACACAAGGTCACGACGGACGGTAATCATAAGTTTAATATCGCGGCAAACCTGCTGGACCGTGATTTTGGCGCTGAGAAGCCAAACCAGAAGTGGGCGGGCGACAGATCCCATATCTTGACCAGCGAAGGGTGGTTGTATCTGGCCGTCATCATCGATCTGCATTCTCGGCGCGTCATTGGCT
>NZ_FRBN01000013.1 GCF_900142625.1 Roseovarius marisflavi | reverse complement strand
GTCAAAACCGCGCAAACAGGCCGGACACATGACTGCTTCTGACAAATGCACAAATCTGATCAAAAATGTCTTGCTATGCAGGAGCCATCCACACAGGTCATTCGCCGCGAGGCCTGGTTGCCGCCGTTTCCTGGCACAAAGCAATACGAACGAGATCGTGACGAAGCAGAGCGCCGAGAGGAATAGGCGAACCTACCCTTTCCGGCACCGCAGCCTCAGCGAAACACCTTAAAGGCAAGGGACAGATGGCGTATTTCGGCTAACGCTTTGTGCGCGCAACGTCTCGGGGCAGGAGCGCCGCAAAAGCAAAAACCGCCCACCCGGAGGGCGGACGGTCCAAGCCGTCACATCTGGGATTTTGTGGTCGGGGCGGAGAGATTCGAACTCACGACCCCCTGTTCCCAAAACAGGTGCGCTACCAGGCTGCGCTACGCCCCGAACTGAGGGGGTGTCTAAAGGCGATTCCCGGGATTGAAAAGCCCTAACTCACCGCCCCGGAATTTATCCGTCGCAGGGCCAGGCCGCCGTGTCCCGGTCAAAGCTCGGGTGGCGCATCTGCCAGCCTTCGCTGATGCCGATCTTGCGGGCAAGACCAGCGTTGATTTCAAGAACCGCAAGAATGCCGCTCCCGCCCATGATCGGGGTTTCATCATGCGGCTTTGCATTGCTATGCACTTTCTTCACCGTGCCGGTTTTGTCCAGAAAGATCATGTCGAGCGGGATCAGCGTGTTTTTCATCCAGAACCCGACCTGCTGCGGGTTCGGATAGACAAACAACATACCCGCACTTTTCGACAGCGTTTCGCGGTTCATCAGTCCCTGCGCGCGCTCGGCCTTGTCATCGGCGACCTCGACGCGGAAGCGCGCCATGCCGGCATCGCTGCGGAAAATGACCGCGTCTTCACGACACTCTTCTGCAGAGGCCATCGCCCCCGAAAAGGCCAAAACACACGCCGCTAAGACTCCGATGCCTTTATTGCCATTTCCCATCCGCACACCTCAGTTGCCATTCGCCCCCTTTTACCCTCAATCACGCGGATCGCCAATGCCTCACCGGGCTGCAAATCGGCTAAACCCGAGCGATGGAGCACTTCTATGTGAACAAACACATCCTCATCGCGCCCAAAGGTGTTGGCAAAGCCAAATCCCTTGCCCTTGTCGAACCATTTGACGCGCGCCGGCTCTAGCGGTGCGGCGCGGATGACTTCCGGATCAATGTCGTCAAGATCGGCAAGAGTCCCCATCTCGGACGCATCTGGCGGCTCGATTGAATGGACCGTGACCGCCTGGCGGCCACGCTCTGTGCTTTGCACGTCAAGTTCAACGCTGGCGCGATCGGCCACCGAGCTTTGGCCAAAGTTCCTTAGAACATTGGCATGTAACAAAATATCGGGGCCACCCTCATCAGAAACCACAAACCCAAACCCTTTTACCGGGTCAAACCACTTAACACGCCCTCTTACTCTGCAAATATCTTCATTTTCTGTGGTCACTTTGTCCTACCTAACAGTCTTCATCCCCAAGACTGCATTAACACTTGCGTTATAACAGCCCCCTCATGCAAGCCTAAAATAATCTTACTTTTCAGCGTATTGCATTTCACGTGACGTGTAATTTACGGATTTAATCGCCGAATTTTCCAGGTTCCCCCGGGGGTTTCGGTGCGCCAAACAAAGCGATCATGAAGACGAAACGCCCCATCCGCCCAGAATTCAATCTCAACCGGCGCGATTCTGAAACCTCCCCAAAAGGGTGGGCGTGGTGGGTTCGGGCCCTTTTGGGCGGTGATTTTGGCAACCTTGGCCATCAGGGTTGCACGCGAATCCAGCGGCTTCGACTGATCCGACGCCCAGGCCCCGAGGCGACTCTTGAGGGATCGCGATGCGTAATAGGCGTCGGCCTTGTCGCCCTCTTCGCGCTCCACCGGCCCGCGAATGCGAATCTGGCGGCGCAGCGATTTCCAGTGCAGCACCATCGCAGCCTGGCCGTTCTCGGCCAGTTCCCTGCCCTTGGCGCTTGTGTAGTTGGTGTAAAAGATAAACCCATCCTCGGCGATTTCCTTGAGCAGGACCATGCGCACGTTCGGCAGACCGCTTGCGTCGACCGTCGCCAGGGCAACGGCATTGGGATCATTCAGTTCAGAGGATTCGGCCTCAGCCAGCCAGGTCCGGGCGATCTCGAAGGGGTTGTCGCCTGCGAAAATTCCGTCTCGTTGCATGGTGTTCATCTTCTCTATCCATAGAATACATTCGGCGTCGGCCCGCCGCATCGTGCTGAAAATACCCATAGTTGCGGGTCTCTGCCCAAGTGGGGGGTCGCAGCCCTTGATGCAATCCCGCCTATCGCCTAAAGGACAGATAACGCAGAATTGGGCCGGGGGCTGGGAATGTCAAATAATCTGATGGCGGGGAAACGCGGGCTTATCATGGGTCTTGCCAATGACAAGTCGATTGCCTGGGGCATCGCCAAGGCCTGTGCCGACGCGGGCGCTGAACTTGCCTTTTCATATCAAGGGGATGCGCTCAAGAAGCGGGTTGCCCCGCTGGCGGCGCAACTTGGCTCGGATGTTGTCCTGCCCTGTGACGTAAGCGACATGGCATCGGTCGACGCGCTGTTTTCCGAGTTGGAACAACACTGGGGCACGCTTGATTTTGTGGTGCATGCCATCGGGTTTTCCGACAAGAACGAATTGCGCGGGCGCTATGTCGACACCAGCCGCGACAATTTCATGATGACGATGGATATTTCCGTCTATTCCTTTACTGCCGTGATGCAGCGCGCCGAAAAGATGATGAACGCCGGCGGCAGCGCCCTGACGCTGACCTATTATGGCGCCGAGCAGGTGATGCCGCATTACAACGTCATGGGCGTGGCCAAGGCCGCGCTTGAGGCCAGCGTGAAATACCTGGCCGAGGATCTTGGCAAGGACGGCATCCGCGTCAACGCCATCAGCGCAGGCCCGATCAAGACACTGGCCGCCAGCGGCATCGGCGATTTCCGCTATATCCTGAAATGGAACGAGCTCAATTCACCGCTGCGCCGCAACGTGACGATTGACGATGTGGGCCGTTCGGCGCTCTATCTTCTGTCGGATCTCGGCAGCGGTGTGACCGGCGAGAACCTGCATGTGGATGCGGGTTATCATATCGTAGGCATGAAGGCGGTCGACGCGCCCGATATCGACGCGACCTGATCTAAGCGGGGCCTCGCGATGTCCTATCTCGACCTTCTGGCCTTCAACGCGGTTCTGCTGGCCGCCCTGCTCAGCCCCGGCCCGGCCCTTTTGTTTGCCCTGCGCACCGCGCTTGCGGATGGGCGCGCCTCGGGGATTGCGGCGGGTCTGGGGCTTGGGGCGATCGCGGCGGGCTGGACGCTGGCGGCGCTCTTGGGGCTTGAGGGGCTGTTCGCGGTCTTTCCCTGGGCTTACGGCCTGCTCAAGATCGGTGGCGCGCTTTATCTGATCTATATTGCCTATGGCACATGGCGTGACGCGAAAGCCCCGCTTGATGCGGCGGCGCGCCCGCGTGGGCGCGCGCTTTTCGACGGCGCGCTGATCAACCTTGGCAACCCCAAGTCGGTTTTATTCGCCGCCTCGGTGCTGGTCGTGATCTTCCCCAAGGGGTTGAGCGCCACTGACATCGCCTTGATCGTTGCCAACCACGCTTTGGTCGAGTGGCTGTTTTACGGCCTGTTCGCGACCCTGCTAAGCGGACAAGCGGCGCGCCGGGCTTACGTAGGGGCAAAGCCCGGCCTTGACCGGGCCGCGGCGCTTGTGATGGGCGCCCTGGGATTGAAACTTTTACTGGACAGGTGACTGAGATGAGCGATTGGCTTCCGCACGAAAAAGGCTTTCACGTCAGCTGGGATCAGCTTCACCGCGATGCGCGCGCTTTGGCGTGGCGCTTGCAGAACGACGCCCCCGAGGGCGGCTGGCGGGCGGTTGTGGCGATCACCCGTGGCGGCATGGCCCCGGCGATGATCGTGGCGCGCGAGCTTGATATTCGCATTGTCGATACGATCAGCGTCAAATCCTATGACCACCAGACCCAAAGCGAACCGCGCGTGATCAAGTCACCGGACATGGAGATCGTCGGCGATGGGTCCGGTGTGCTGGTCATTGACGATCTGGTCGATACCGGACGCACCCTTGAAGTGGTGCGCGCACAAATGCCAAAGGCGCATGTGGCCACCGTCTATGCCAAGCCGATGGGCCGCGCACAGGTTCAGACCTTTGTCACCGAAGTCAGCCAGGACACCTGGATTTTCTTTCCCTGGGATATGGCTTTGCAGTATGTTGAGCCTTACCGTGGCAAGTAACCGTGCGGCTCTTCGCGCCCTTGCGTGCCCGCACCGCGAGGCGGGCTGAGAGGCCCGACGAGCCCCCGTTTCCAGGAGAGACCCGATGCCCCTGCCCCGTACTGCCCGCACCTTCAGCCCGCCCGTCATGGAGGCGCGCCGCTGGCTTGACGGGGTCACCTTCCCGCCAGATCGCCCGCTGATCAACGTCAGCCAGGCCGCCCCGGTCGAGGCCCCGCCAGAGGCCCTGCGCCGGGTGGTGGCAGAGGCCGCGCTCGATCGCCCCGAGGCGCACCTTTATGGCCCCGTTCTCGGCCTGCCCGAGTTGCGCGAAGAGGTCGCGACGCAGTGGAGCGCCGCTTATGGCAGCACGCTTGCCGCCGAGAATGTCGCCATCACCTCGGGCTGCAATCAGGCGTTTTGCGCGGCGATCACAACGCTTTGCGCCGAGGGTGACGAGGTGATCGTGCCGACGCCCTGGTATTTCAATCACAAGATGTGGCTCGATATGGCCGGTGTGCGCTCGGTCGCGCTGCCCGCCGGGGCGGAATTGCTGCCTGACCCGGATCAGGCCGCCCGCCTGATCACGCCGCGCACCCGCGCAATTGTTCTGGTGACGCCCAACAACCCCGGCGGGGTCGAGTATCCCGCAGACCTTGTGCGCGCCTTCTTCAATCTGGCGCGCTCCTGTGGCATCGCGTTGATCGTGGACGAAACCTATCGCGACTTTGATGCGCGCCCCGGCGCGCCGCATGACCTGTTTCACGATCCCGACTGGCATGACACGCTTATTCAGCTTTATTCCTTTTCCAAGGCATACCGCCTCACCGGGCACCGGGTTGGCGCCATGGTGGCCAGCCCCGCGCGCCTTGCCGAGGCGGAGAAATTTCTTGATACCGTCACCATCTGCCCCAATCAGCTTGGCCAGGTCGCAGCCCTTTGGGGCATGCAGAACCTTGGCCAATGGCTTGCGGGCGAGCGCGCCGAGATATTGGACCGCCGTGCCGCGATCCACGACAACATGCCGAAGCTGCTGGCGCAGGGGTGGCGGCTTTTGGGCTGTGGCGCCTATTTCGCCTATGCGGCGCATCCTTTTGAGGAAACCTCGGCTCAGCTTGCGCCGAAACTTGTCCGCGAGGCGGGGGTTCTGCTCTTGCCCGGCACGATGTTTCAGCCCGAAGATCACCTGTCGGGGCAACGCGAGATGCGCGTCGCCTTTGCCAATCTCGACCGCGCCGGGATCACCGCGCTGTTTGAGCGACTTGCGGCGCTGCGCTGGCCTCTTGCCCCGGCGACGGGCAACGCGTAGACAGTCGCGCAAGCGCGGTTTCAGACAAGACGTACAGGGGGTCAAATGGCGGGCAGCGGCATCACGAAAACACTGGTCTGGATTCTGATGGGCCTTTTGGTCATCGGTCTTGGCGGCTTTGGCGCAACCAACCTTTCGGGCAATGTGCGCAGCATCGGCGCAGTGGGCGAGACCGATATCGACGTCACCACCTATGCCCGCGCCCTGCAAAACGAAATTCGTGCGCTTGAGGCCGAACGTGGCGAGCCCATTAGCTTTGCCCGCGCTCAGGCGCTTGGGGTGGATCAGGCGGTTCTGTCACGGCTGGTCTCGGCGGCGGCACTGGAAAATGAGACCGACCGGGTTGGCATTTCCATCGGCGATGTGAACCTGCGCAACCAGATCATCGAAATCCCCGCTTTTCAGGGTATCGACGGCTCGTTTGACCGCGAGGCCTATGCCTTTGCGCTGCAGCAGGCCGGCATGAACGAGGGCCGCTTTGAAAGCAATATCCGCTCTGAAACCGCGCGCACCCTGCTCCAGGCGGCGGTGGTGTCGGGCGTTCAGGTGCCGACCTCCTATATGGATGCGATGCTGACCTATTTGTCAGAGCGTCGCAGCATTGCCTTTGCAACGCTTGACCGCAACGATCTGGCGACCGGCCTTCCGGTGCCCTCTGAACAGGATCTCAAGACCTATCATCAGGGCCACCTGCCCGATTTCACCACGCCGGAAACCAAGAAGATCACCTATGCCTGGATGACCCCGACCATGATCCTCGACACCGTCGAGGTGGATGAGGTGGCGCTGCGCGAGGCCTACGCCGACCGCGAGGCCGAGTTCAACCAGCCAGAGCGTCGCCTGGTCGAGCGTCTGGTTTTCCCGCATGCCGAGGCCGCGCAAACCGCGATGGCGCGGCTTGATCAGGGTATCCTGTTTGAAATGCTGGTGTCCGAACGCGGGCTAGACCTGGCGGATGTCGATATGGGTGATGTCTCGGCGGCCGATCTTGGCCCCGCCGCCGATGTTGTCTTTGGCGCCGATGTCGGCACCGTGGTTGGCCCGGCGGAAACCGATCTTGGCCCGGCGATTTTCCGGGTGAATGCGGTGCTTGCCGCCGAAACTACCAGCTTTGAAGAGGCTATGCCCGAGTTGCGCGCAGCGCTTGCCGGCGACCGCGCGCGCCGGGTGATTGATGCGCAGATCGACACGGTTGATGACCTCCTGGCCGGTGGGGCCACCCTTGAGGAAATCGCCAATGAGACCGATCTTGTGCTTGGCCAGATCGACTGGCATCCCGGAATAAGCGACGAGATCGCCGCCTATGGCGCGTTTCGCACTGCTGCCGCCGAGGTGACCGAAGCGGATTACCCTGCCGTTGCCAAGCTTGAGGATGACGGCATTTTCGCACTCCGCCTCGATGGCATCGACGAGCCGCGCATTCAGCCGCTGGAAGACGTACGCGACGCCGTGGTGCAAGGCTGGCGGGCGCAGGCCACGATCAAAGCACTGCGCGCGGAAATCGAGGGCCAGGTGACCGAATTGCAGGCCGGGAAATCCTTTGACGATCTCGGGCTTGCGGCGACGGTGGTCCGTGATCTGACCCGCCGCAGCTATCAGGCCGACGCCCCTGCAGAGTTTATCGAAACCGTGTTCGGCATGGAAAAAGGCGAGGTTCGCGTGATCGAAGGCAACGGGCGTCTGTTCGTTCTCAAGCTCGACAACGTCCTGCCGCCCGCCGAAGAGGATGAAGACCTTCGGCGTCTGCGCGATGCCCTGCGTGATCAGGTCGCCGCCGACCTCAGTCAGGATCTGTTTCAGGTGCTGGCTGACGACATCCGCACCCGCGCCGGGGTGACCCTTGATCAGGCCGCCATGAACGCCGTGCATTCCAATTTCAACTAAGGATTGCCTGCCTTGGATCTGACCCCTTCGTTCACAGAATTTGCCCGCGCCTACGAGGCCGGCGAAAATCAGGTCGTGCATGCCCGCCTTGCGGCCGATCTCGACACGCCGGTGTCGCTGATGCTCAAGCTGACGGGTGCCGCGCGCGATGCCTTCATGCTTGAATCGGTGACGGGTGGCGAGGTGCGCGGGCGCTATTCGATTATCGGGATGAAGCCCGATCTGATCTGGCAATGTCACGGCACCGGCAGCCGGATCAACCGTCAGGCGCGCTTTGATACCGATAGCTTTGAGGATCAGGCGGGTGATCCGCTCGACAATCTGCGCGCGCTGATCGCCGAGAGCCAGATTGATCTGCCTGACGACCTTCCGGCCTCAAGTGCCGGGCTGTTTGGCTATCTTGGCTATGACATGATCCGTCTGGTCGAACACCTGCCGGATGTGAACCCCGATCCGCTTGGCCTTCCCGATGCGGTGATGCTGCGTCCCTCGGTCGTGGCCGTGCTTGATGGTGTCAAGGGCGAGGTCACGGTCGTCGCCCCCGCATGGGTCAGTTCCGGGCAATCGGCCAAGGCCGCCTATGCGCAGGCCGCCGAACGGGTGATGGACGCGATGCGCGATCTTGACCGCGCCCTGCCTCAGGCCAGCCGCACCCTTGGCGAGGCCAATGAAGACGCCGCCCCGGTGTCGAACTTCACCCGTGAGGGTTACAAAGCCGCCGTCGAAAAGGCCAAGGATTACATCCGCGCCGGTGATATCTTTCAGGTCGTGCCAAGCCAACGCTGGACCCAGGATTTCCGCCAGCCGCCGTTTTCGCTCTATCGCAGTTTGCGCCGCACAAACCCCTCGCCCTTCATGTTCTATTTCAATTTCGGCGGCTTTCAGGTGGTCGGTGCCAGCCCCGAAATCCTTGTGCGGGTGTTTGGCAACGAGGTCACCGTGCGCCCGATTGCGGGCACCCGTCCGCGCGGCGCCACCCCGGCCGAGGATCGCGCGCTAGAGGCCGATCTTCTGGCCGACAAGAAAGAGCTGGCCGAGCATCTCATGCTGCTTGATCTGGGCCGCAACGACGCGGGCCGCGTCAGCAAGATCGGCACCGTACGCCCGACCGAGCAGTTCATCATCGAGCGCTACAGCCACGTGATGCATATCGTCTCGAACGTGGTGGGCGAGCTGGCAGAAGATCAGGATGCGCTTTCGGCGCTTCTGGCCGGTCTGCCTGCGGGCACGGTCTCGGGCGCGCCCAAGGTCCGCGCCATGCAGATCATCGACGAGCTTGAGCCGGAAAAGCGCGGCGTCTATGGCGGCGGTGTCGGCTACTTCAGTTCGGGCGGCGACATGGATGTCTGTATCGCGCTGCGCACTGCCGTGGTGAAAGATGAAAAGCTTTATATTCAGGCCGGTGGCGGTGTCGTTTACGATAGCGACCCCGAGGCGGAATATATGGAAACTGTCCATAAATCCAATGCCATACGGCGCGCGGCGGCGGATGCGGCGCGTTTTCTGGGCGATGGCAATACCTAAGGCCGTTGACAAAGATCAAGGCACAGAGTGCTTGACAGGCGTAGGTCTGACCCATCACATTCACCTACATGAATGTAATCGGAGAGGACTTTGACATGCTTCCTATCACCCGACTTTCACGCTTTGCCGCCCCCGCGTTCGTTGCCCTGACGCTGGCGCTTGGCCCGCAGATCAGCGCCGCCGAAACCGCGCTTGACCTTCAGGCCCCTGTTGTTGCGGCCGACCTGAGCAAAAGCAAACAAACCACCCCCGGCCTCTATATCACCGCCGCCGATGCGGGGCGCGTGCTGGCCGATCACCCCAACATGGCGCTGATTGACGTGCGCACCCCGTCCGAGACCATGCTGATAGGCTATCCGATGCAGGCGGCGGCCAATATCCCGTCCAAATTCGTCGACCCCGCTTTGGGGTTTGACGCGCAAAAGGGCGTCTACAAGATGATCGACAACCCCGATTTCGTGGCCGAGGTGCAAGCATGGCTTGCCAGCGATGCCGCACAGGGAATCGACACAATTCTGGTCATGTGCCGCTCTGGCTCGCGCAGCGCGGCAGCCATCGAAAAGCTGGTCAAGGCGGGACTCGATGTGACGCTTTACAACGTCGTCGATGGTTTCGAGGGCGACAAGAACGATGCGGGCGTGCGCGCGGTCAATGGCTGGCGCAATGCGGGCCTGCCCTGGACATACAAGGTACGCGCGGGGCTGTGGCCCGGTCACAAGTAACCAAGGCTTGCAGGCCCGCGCGCGCTCAGGCATCACGGGCGTATGGCCCGGCTGATCCTGTTCAACAAACCCTTCGGCGTGCTGTCGCAGTTTACCGACCGCAGCACCGCTGGTAGCGCGCGCGCGACCCTTTCGGATTTCATTGACGTGCCCAAGGTCTATCCCGCCGGTCGGCTGGATCGTGACAGTGAGGGCCTGCTCTTGCTGACCGACGATGGCGCACTTCAAGCGCGCATCACAAACCCCCGTTTTAAAATGGAAAAAACCTATCTGGTTCAGGTCGAAGGCCTGCCCGATGAAGCGGCGCTTGCCGCGCTGCGCAGCGGTGTCACCCTCAAGGACGGCCCGACCCGACCCGCCAGGGTGGCGCGCATCGAGGCGCCGGATATCTGGGCGCGCACCCCGCCGGTGCGCTATCGCAAATCGGTGCCCGATTGCTGGCTGTCGATCACCATTTCCGAGGGGCGCAATCGCCAAGTGCGCCGGATGACCGCCTATATCGGCCACCCCACCCTGCGGCTTGTGCGGTGGCGCATCGGCGAGTGGTCGCTTGACGGCATCGCGCCCGGCACGTGGCGCGATGCCTGAGCGGGCTCAGTATTTGCCGATATCGAAATTGGTGATTTCGTCCAGCACCTTGCCCGTCTTTTCGATCGCCTTGAGATCAACGGCATAGCCACTGCCGCGCCCGTCCGAACAGGGCGGCAGATAGCCGGGGCTTACATACTCACCGCTGGAACGCGCCGCCTTGATCACCCGCGCATCGTTGGAACGGCGCGCCTTTTCGGGATCGATCAGACAGGCAGCATGCCCCAGCCCTGCCAATGTCTCAGAAGGCAGACTCAAGCAGCGTTGACACAGCGTTGTGGCGCGGGGCCATGGCCGAGCGAGCGACGCTGTTCAGCGGGGTGGTGCTTGGGCGGTTGCCAAGCGGTACGGTCAGGCTCAGGCGGAGGGTGTCCACATCTGCGTCGGCGCCCGGTGCGCTAATATCCGTACGCGACAATTCAAGCGAGACCGAGGCCGGCAGTCGGCTGATCTGTCCGAGGTCATAGCCGACGCCAACACCAAATGTCGTGGCGTCGACAGCTGCCGCACCGAGGTCAACATAGCTTAGCCCGCCAAAGCCAGACCAGCCGTTGCCAAAGGCGTAATCGCCGCCAATTCCATAAGAATCAATCTCGACATCCGTGCCTCCGGGAACGGAGATATCGCTGCGCATGATGTGACCGCCAAGGCGGGCCTGCGGCGAGACCACGTAGCGAAGGTTAAGGCCGTAATCGACCCAATCCACGCCCGCCGCCAGATCCGGCGACGTTTCGGTGCCGCCAAGAAAGGCCTCCGCTCCGAAGGTATTGGTCACGTAGCCCACCGTACCGCCATAAGACGTGGTATCGAAATCCGTCGCGAATGACCCAAAATCAAGCTTTGCGTAATCAAGATAACCGCCAAGCACCACGCCGTTGAGAAACTGATAATTCAGCGTAAAACCAAAGTCAGAGGCCGCGAGATCATCACTTGTGTTGTTTTCGTCGACACTGCGGAAAGAGCCGTAAAGCCCGATATTGAAACTGTTGTTCAGCGCGATATTGCCAACGCCGTCCAGCGACAGGGTCGAGAGGTCGCCAGCCGGGCCAGAGACCGACGAGGCACCATAGCCAAGGGTAAAGGCGCCGCCCGCGTCCTGCGCGCAAAGCGCAAGGGGCATGGATGCAAAAAGTGCACCCATAAAAATGTTTGTTTTCAAAGACATATACCGCTCCTCACGTGTTTTGTTATTGTGACCCGCTTGTCACCAATTTGGGAGAAATCCGCAAGCATCGTTGCCACAAAAAAGAGCAATCGTTGCGCGATTAACACGTATTAACGGCTTGTGAATCAGGCCGGGATTTGCGTCACGTCATGGCCGTAGAGCCAGTCAAACTGGCGCATCATGCGGGTCGGCGCCAGGGCCCCTCCGGCGCGCAGGGCGGTATGGGCGGCCCAGCGAAGCGGCGGGAACGACAGGTGATATTTCCAGGCGTTGCGATTGGCGGCCTCGACCACGCGGCGCACGCGGGCCTCGCGGCGGGTCTGATAACGGGCGAGCGCCTCTGACATATCCGCGCGCCCCGCCAGGGCATCGGCCAGAACCCAGCCATCCTCAAGCGCCATTGACGCGCCCTGCGCCATGAACGGCAAGGTCGGATGCGCGGCGTCGCCCAAAAGCGCGACATTCCCGGCCTGCCAGACCGGCGCGACCGGGTGGCGGAACAACCCCCAGAGATGCACCTCTTGCACCGCAGCGAGCATGGCGCGCACCTCGGGGCAAAAATCGCCGAAGGCCGCGCGCAGGGCATTGGGGTCGTCTTTCTGGCTCCAGCTTTCGGCGGCCCAGGCGGCCTTTTCCTGAACCGCGACGATGTTCAAAAGCGTGCTGTCGCGCAACGGATAGCTGACCACATGGCGCATCGGCCCCATGTGAACGCGCGCCTCTGGCCCGCGCCCGCCTGTATTGGGAATCGTCGCGCGCCAGGCCACCTGGCGGGTGAAAAACGGCGCCGTTGTGCCATTGAGCGCGGCGCGGGCATGCGAATGCAACCCATCGGCCCCGATCACCAGATCCGAACAAAGCGTCGCGCCATTGGCCAGCTCGACCTTGGGGCGCGCGCCGGGGATGACGCCAAAGACCTTTTGCAACAGGCGGATTTTCACACCCGCCGCCCGCGCGCCAGCCGCCATAATGTCGATCAGATCGGCACGGTGGATGAAATAGTAATCATCATTGTCGAGCGACCCGAGATCAAGGCGCAGCACCTCTTCGCGGCGATAATCGCGCAGGCTGACGGCCTTGGCCTGAACCGCGACGCGGCGCAGGGCATCGCCAAGTCCAAGCGCGCGCAGCACCGCAAAGCCATTCGGGCTTATCTGAAGACCGGCGCCGACCTCGGAAATCTCGGCGGCCTGTTCAAGCACGGTCACATTGGCCCCGCGCAGGGCAAGTGCGCGCGCCACGGCAAGACCACCGATACCGGCCCCGATGACCGTTATGTTGAGCTTGTCCAACTCCATAAGGCCCCTTTGAACCGAAACGCGCCGGGGATAAAGCCCCGACGCGTCATTTCGTGAAAATCCTCTGTGCGCCGTGGCGCAGACGACCTTAGTCGTCGCGGTGAACTTTTTCGCGGCGCTCGTGGCGTTCTTGCGCCTCAAGGCTCATGGTGGCGATCGGGCGCGCATCCAGCCGCTTGAGGCTGATCGGCTCGCCGGTCACTTCGCAATAACCATATTCGCCCTGATCAATCCGGCGCAGGGCCGAGTCGATCTTGGCGACAAGCTTGCGCTGACGATCCCGCGTGCGCAGTTCAAGCGCGCGGTCGGTTTCTTCGCTGGCGCGGTCGGCGACATCGGGAATGGCCCGAGTGCCATCCTGAAGACCTTCGATGGTCTCGCGGCTGCCCTCCAGAAGATCCTCACGCCAGGCCAGAAGCTTGCGACGGAAATACTCCGTCTGGCGCTCATTCATGAACGGCTCGTCTTCAGCCGGCTGATAATCTTCGGGCAAAAAAACTTCTGCTTTCATGTCGATCCCCTCACCAAGGCCAGTGTCAGGCATGATATTCTCCTTGGGCCGGTGGTGCCCTGCGCGGTGATCTACACCTGCGTTATCAGATTGTCACTAGGCAATCACACGCCATTGATGTGAATTGTCGGACAATCTAGGGTGGCCCGAATGACTGGCCCCAAACGCCGCAAAAAGGGACGAAAACGAGATGAAATTTGAAGGCACCGACGCCTATGTCGCCACCGATGACCTGACGGTCGCGGTCAATGCCGCCGTGACGCTTGAGCGCCCGCTTCTGGTCAAGGGCGAGCCGGGCACCGGCAAGACCGAACTGGCCCGACAGGTGGCACAGTCGCTTGGGATGCGCCTTATCGAATGGAACATCAAATCGACCACCAAGGCGCAGCAGGGTCTTTACGAATACGACGCCGTCAGCCGGTTGCGCGACAGCCAGCTTGGCGACGCGCGCGTGCATGACGTGAAAAACTATATCAAGCGCGGCAAGCTCTGGGAGGCGTTTGCCTCTGACGAAAAGGTCGTGCTGTTGATCGACGAGATTGACAAGGCCGATATCGAGTTCCCCAACGACCTGTTGCAGGAACTCGACCAGATGGAGTTTCACGTCTACGAGACCGGCGAAACCGTCAAGGCGCGCAATCGCCCGGTGATCATCATCACCTCGAACAACGAAAAAGAGCTGCCGGATGCGTTTTTGCGGCGCTGCTTTTTCCATTATATCCGCTTTCCCGATGCCGACACGTTACGCAAGATCGTCGAAGTGCACCACCCCGGCATCAAGGATGCGCTGCTCACCACTGCCCTGACCCAGTTCTTCGAGCTGCGCGAACAGCCCGGTCTCAAGAAAAAGCCCTCGACCTCCGAGGTTCTGGACTGGCTCAAGCTGATTTTGGCCGAAGACCTGAGCGTTGAGGACCTGCGCCGTGACGGGGCCGACGCCCTGCCCAAGCTGCACGGTGCGCTTTTGAAGAACGAACAGGACGTGCATTTGTTTGAACGGCTGGCCTTCATGGCCCGGCGTCAGCGCTGATTTATCGGGTCGGGATCGGGTGATTTGGGGCAAGAAACAGGGCCTCGAAACACCCGCCCTGCACGCGTGAATTGCGTTTGCCACATTTTTGCCTTAAATGCTCCTTACCCAGAGCAGGATGAACATCAATCCTGCCCCTGACCCGGCTATGGATTGGCCGGGATGAGGTGCGGGCTGATCTTCAAGCGACCGCGCCTTTTCTTGACCGCCTGTGTCGGTGTACGGCCCCTCGTGTCTTGGATGGAGGGGCTTTTGATGCTGAAAACAATTTCGGGGGCCCGATGCGTCGCGTAATTTTACCAATTTGTCTGTTACTGGGCGCCTGTGTGCCGGGACACTACAATGAAATGCCGACCCGCGCAGCAATGCAGCAGGAAAGCACCATGCCGCCGATGAAATCGTTCTCGGCGCCGCGCCCCTTGCCACCGCAACGCTCGAACCGCGACATTCAGCGCGATTTTCTCGACCTGAGCTTTCAGCTTGAATCCGGGCGGATGCTGCAACATCTGTCGCGTTTTGAAGGGCCGATCACCGTGCAGGTCACCGGCCGCCCGCCGCTTACCCTGATCCCCGATCTCAACCGCCTTTTGCACCGCTTGCGCACCGAGGCCGGGATCGACATCAGCCGCGTCAGCGACAGCGGCGCCAATATCACGATCGAGGCGGTAAGCCGGGATGACATCCGCCGCAGCCTGCCCAAAGCGGCCTGTTTCGTAGTGCCGAACATCTCTCGCCTGTCGCAATACCGGGCCGCGCGCAACACGCGGCTCACCGATTGGAGCCAGCTTAAAGAGCGCAAGAAGATCGCCATCTTCGTGCCAAGCGATTCAAGCCCGCAAGAAGTGCGCGATTGCCTGCATGAAGAGCTGGCGCAGGCGCTTGGGCCGCTCAACGATCTTTACCGGCTGTCCGACAGCGTGTTCAACGATGACAATGTACATGCGGTTCTGACCGGCTTTGATATGCTGGTTCTGCGCACCTATTATGCCCCCGAATTGCGCAGCGGCATGTCGCGCCGCGAGGTCGAGGCCCGCCTGCCCGGCATCCTGTCGCGGCTGCACCCGGCCGGTGATCACGTCGCGCCCCGCTTTGCCGGATCGACACCGCGGGCCTGGATCGAAGCGATCCAGACCGCCCTTGGGCCCGGAAGCCTCCCAAATCAGCGCCGTCTTGCCGCCCAGGATGCGCTGCGCATTGCCAAGGCCGTCGGCTGGACCGATCACCGCCGCGCCTTCAGCCATTTCGCGCTTGGCCGCATCACCCAGGCAAGCGATCCCGATTACGCACAGGATCAGTTTGTCGCCGCCGAGCAATTTTACAAACGCACCCCCGGCACCGATCTGCACCGCGCCTACAGCGCCGCGCAACTTGCCGCCTATGCCGTCAGTCAGGGCCGCGGCGAAGATGCGCTCATGCTGCTCGGGGCCCACCTTGGCACTGCGGAACGCTATGAAAATGCGGCCCTTTTGGCGACGCTCATGATGCTGCGCGCCGAGGCGCTTGATCTGAGCGGGCGCGTCTCTGAGGCGCAGAGCATTCGACTGGACAGTCTGGGCTGGGCACGATACGGCTATGGCGCAGATTGGGCGGTGCGCGCAAAGCTAAGAGAAGTGACCGCGCTCAGCCCGTTAAAAGGACCGAACGGGTAAAAAATGATCGTTATTTTCGGGGTACTTCTTGGCGCAGTGACCGGCGCGCTCTTGGCGCGACGTCGCAAGGGCAAGTTGGCCGATATCCTGCAATATGCCTTTGTCTATGCGCTCATGTTTGCGCTTGTGGGCCTGTTCGTGACCTTGATCATTCACCGCAACGCCCTGTAAAGCGCGATGTTTCTGCCGTTTTTCGAAAACCTCAGAAAAGCCGGCCTGCCGGTCTCGTTGCGCGAATACCTGACCTTTCTTGAGGCCATGCTTGCCGGGCTTGTGACCTATGACGTCGAGGGGTTCTATTACCTTGCCCGCAGCGCGATGGTCAAAGACGAACGCCTGATCGACCGCTTTGACCGCGCCTTCGCCGCAAGCTTTGACGGGCTCGAGGCGATCAGCGCCGATGATGTTCTGAACGCTGTTGATCTGCCCAAGGAATGGCTTGAAAAGCTGGCCGAAAAGCACCTGAGCGCCGAAGAACGCGCCGAGATCGAGGCGCTTGGCGGCTTCGACAAGCTGATGGAAACGCTCAAGGAGCGCCTCAAGGAACAACAGGGCCGCCACCAGGGCGGCAGCAAATGGATCGGCACCGCCGGCACAAGCCCGTTCGGCGCCCATGGTTACAACCCCGAAGGCGTGCGCATCGGTCAGGACAAGTCGCGCCATCAGCGCGCGGTCAAGGTCTGGGACAAGCGCGAGTTTCGCAATCTCGACGACAGTGTCGAGCTAGGCACGCGCAACATCAAGGTCGCCCTCAAGCGCCTGCGCCGATGGGCGCGCGACGGGGCGGCCGACGAGCTTGACATGGATGGCACGATCCGCGCCACCGCCGAACATGGCTATCTTGACGTCAAAACCCGCCCCGAGCGGCGCAATGCGATCAAGGTGCTGCTGTTTCTCGACGTGGGCGGCTCGATGGACCCGCACATCAAGGTGGTGGAAGAGCTGTTCAGCGCCGCGCGCGCCGAATTCAAGCATCTGGAATATTACTATTTCCACAACTGCCTTTATGAAGGCGTTTGGCGCGACAACGCGCGGCGCTGGAACGCCCAAACCCCAACGCAAGAGGTGCTGCGCACCTACGGCCCTGATTACAAATGCATCTTTGTAGGCGATGCCAGCATGTCCCCTTACGAGATCGCCTATCCGGGCGGCGCGAACGAGCATTGGAATGCCGAATCAGGGCAGGTCTGGCTAGAGCGCGCGCGCGCGCAATGGGCGGGCAATCTCTGGATCAACCCGGTGCCGCGCAACCAATGGGATTACACCCATTCGATCGCCATGATCCGCGATATCTTTGAAGATCGCATGATCCCGATGACGCTTGAAGGGCTGGATCACGGCATGCGCGACCTGGTCCGCTAGAACCACGCCAATAGGCTTCTTCTTAGCAAAAATACTCAAAAGCGCGACGACGCCACCAAGCCCGGCGATCAGACGGTCGAGAGCGCCTTGGCCAGACGCGGCAGGCGCGCCTTTTTCAACAAGGGGCGCATCTCCCATGTGGCACTGGACAGGCGGATCGCCTCGGCCAGAACGCGGTCGGCCACCTCGGACACAAGACCCGGCTGTGCCTTCCAGATGCCATGCAGAAACCCATCGGGATCGGCGCGCCACAGGCCCTCTTCCGCCAGAATATTGCGCGGAAAGTCGCGCGCGTTGAGGGTGACGATCCCATCGGCAGAGCCCGCAATCGCCGCCGCCAGAACGTGGGTATCGGCAGGATCGGGCAGCCAGAGCCGCGCCTCAAGCGAGGGCGAATAGCTGACTTGCGCCGTCGGCCATCTGGCGGCCATCACCACCGCCTCGGAGCCCGCCTGCGCAAGGCCATCCGCGCCAAGCTTGGCCGCCGCATGTTGCCATTCCGCGATGATGCGCGCCGACCAGAGCGGGGTAAAGGCCCCGGCCTCGGCCACGCCCAACAGCATTTGCCGCATGACCGTCGGATAGATCACACAGGTATCCAGCAGCAGCTTCATAGGCGATAGAACAGCGCCTTCAGATATCCGCTTTCGGCAAGTTGCGGGTGCAGCGGATGATCCGGCCCGGCATAGCCGGTGTGGATCAGCGGCCCGGCACGCCCTGCCCGGCCAATCCCGCGACTTGATGCAGCGCGGAACTTCGAAAGATCCGCCGCATGCGAGCACGAACACACACCCAGAAAGCCATCCGGCGCCACAAGCTCGGCGGCCAGTTTGGCCACCCGCTCATAGGCGCGCAGCCCGGCCTCTAGCGACTTCTTGTTGGGGGCAAAGGCGGGCGGATCACAGATCACCACGTCAAACCGCGCCCCCTCTTCGCCAAGGGCCGTGAGCACGTCAAAGGCATCGCCCTTGCGGGTTTCAAACCGGTCCTGCATGCCCATCTGCGCCGCACCCTGCGCCGCGAGCGTCAACGCGGGTTCAGAGCCGTCGACCGCAAGCGCATGCTCGGCCCCTGCCGCAAGGGTCGCAAGGGCAAAGCCGCCGACATGCGAGAACACGTCGAGCACCCGCACGCCCTTGGCAAGCCGGGCGGCAAAGGCGTGATTGGGGCGCTGATCAAAAAACAGGCCGGTTTTCTGTCCGCCGGTCAGATCGGCCATGTAGATCGCACCATTCATCGGCACCGCAACCGGGGCCTCGGGCGCCTGCCCGACCAGAACGGCATGCTCTTCATCAAGACCTTCAAGAACGCGCGCGCGCCCCGAGGCGTTTTTCAGAACGGTGGTGACACCGGTTACCTCGACAAGCGCCGCCACCAGATCCGACAGCACAACTTCGGCCCAGGCGGCATTGGGTTGGATGACCGCGATATCGCCGAACCGGTCGATCACGATCCCCGGAAGGCCATCGGCCTCGGCATGGATCAGCCGGTAATGCGGCGTGTCGTAAATCCGCTCGCGCATCGCATGGGCGCGCGCAAGTCGCACGCGCAGCCATTCCCGATCGACCCGCGCGGTGGCGTCACGATCCAGCATGCGGGCCATGATCTTGGAGGCCGGACTAAAGGCGACAAGGCCAAGCGGCTCTCGATCGCTATCCTCAAGCACGGCGATGGTGCCTGGGGCCAGGGCGCGCGTGCGCCGGTCGGTCACAAGCTCGTTGTCAAAAACCCAAGGGGCGCCGTGGCGGATTGCGCGGGCGTGGACTTTGGGAAGGAGGCGGATAACGGGATAAGGGGACAGTGTCATACTGTCCCCTTACGCGGTTTCTTGTCGGTTGGAAAAGGGAAAAGATCAGAGTTGGTTCAAAGCACCGATCAGACCGTTCGCCTCGGCATGGTAGCCACCGGTACCCTGAAGCTCCTGGCGGATCACCTCAGAGATCTTATGCGTGATCCGCGCTTTTTGGGTTAGGCCCTTGCTCTCGGCATTGATCGCCATTTGACCACCGTAGGCCTTGAAATCGGCCTTGACGAACTTCGGCTCACCGTAGGCTTCGCCGGTTTCCGGGTTACGCAGGACGAACTTGAACTGCACCGCATGTACGCCACCAATGGTATAGCGCGCCTTTTCGCTCAGGGCGTGAAAGCGGGTGACGATGACATCAAGGATCACCGGAACGGTGCCGTGATCCATCTCGGCGATGCCCTGGTTCAGGCCTGCTTCAAAGATCGCCCTGACCTGTGCGTGGCGATCGCCGCGCGGATCTTCGCGCCAAACAATGTCGCCACCGGGATAATAGCGGTTGCGCTCGGAAACCTTGAGGGACTTGGGCACCGACACGCGGACGCCCTGCACATCAAGCGAGAGCGGAGCGGCTTGCAGCGCCGGGCTTTCAAGTGGCGCGTTACGGGTGGCTGTATCACCTGCTGCGCAGGCCGACAGGCCAAAACCAAGCATCAGTGCGCCAATCAGACGAAAATATTTCATGTCTTCCTCCACGGGCTGTTACCCTTTGATCCCCCGGAAGATGCATGTGAATTGAGGCGCATTTTAGACAAAGTCAGTGCAATAGCGTGATGCTTCTGCGGCTGTCACAGGCAAGTTTGCGCTAAGTAGTCTGGTCTGTAAGGTCGGCAAGGATCAGCTTTCGCGCGGGCGTGAACGCCAACCGCCGCGGCGGTGCGGTACCGTGGCGACGGCGGTGGCCTCTCGGAGCACCTCGGTCATCGGATGATCCGGGTGCTCGGACGCATAGCGCGCGATCATGGTGGCAATTGCGGCCTGGGTGTCCTGCCCGTCGGGCAAGGACAGCGCCCAGTCCAGAAAGATCGAGCGGCATTCGGCACTCACGATGCCTTCGATGCGATAGGCCTCGCGGATAAGGCCTTTTGGGTCAAGCGGGTCGCGTTGCATCTGTCACACCTTCTTTGGCAGCCGCTCTAGCGCGGCATCAATCACACCGGCGGCCGTTTTGCTGACGCCTTCAAGGCGCGCCTCAAGCTCCGCCAAATCCTCCTGGCCGGTTTCACGCAGCAAGAAGGCCGCGCCGCCCTCGCCCATCAAACCCGGATCGAGCGGTTTGTCGCTAATCAGCCGCGCCACCATCTGTACCCGCCAACAGATCGCATAGGCATGCGCCAATGCATCCCTGTCACCGTCATCCAGCCAGCCGATTGCGACACCCCCGTCAAAGCCAGAGGCCACATCGCGCGCGGCCTGCCCCGCCATCAGCGTGCCCGCCTGCGCAATCAGCTCAAGTTCCATCAGCCGACCGGGACCGAGCTTGGCATCCCAGGGGCCCGCCGGGGCCTTGGCGGATGCGATGCGGCCCCGCATTTCGACAAGCTGGGCCAGCACCGCCTCGGGCGCACCCTTGTCGCGCATCAGGCTCTGGCGAAACGCCTCGACATCGCGCGCAAGGCCCGGCTCGCCGGTGATCACCTGCGCCCGGGTCAGCGCAAGATGCTCCCAGACCCAGGCGTCGGTTTCTTGGTACTCCTGAAACGACGGCCAGCTGGTGGCGACCGGCCCCTGATTGCCCGACGGGCGCAGGCGCATGTCAACCTCATAGAGCCGCCCCTCGGCCATGGGGGCGGTCAGCGCTGTGATCATCGCCTGCGTCAGGCGCGCGTAATAGGGCCGCGCCGCCAGCGGGCGGCGCCCGTCAGAGGCCTCGACATCGCCCGCGTCATAAATCACGATCAGATCAAGATCAGACCCGGCATTCAGCCGCGAGGCCCCGAGCGAGCCCATGCCAAGCACCACCGCACCACGCCCCGGCGGCGCGCCGTGCTTGGCGCTGAACTGTTCAATCACAAGCGGCCAGACCCCGGTGATCACCGCCCGCGCCAGGTCGGCGTATTGCGCGGCCGCCGCCTCGGCATCACACAAGCCGCGCAGATGATGCACACCGATGCGGAAATGCCATTCCTTGCGCCAGCGGCGCAGCGCATCAAGCGCGTGCTCGTAATCCACCTCGGGGCCAAGGCGCGCCGACAGCTCGGCCTCAAGCGCCGCCTGCCCCGGCCAGGGCGCAAAGAAATCGCCCGCGATCACCGCGTCAAACACCCCGGCATTGCGCGACAGATGCGCCGCAAGGGCCGGCGCGGTGCCGACGATATCGACCAACAGGTCGATCAGATGCGGATTGGCCTCGAACAGAGAAAACACCTGCACCCCCGCAGGCAGCCCCGCCATAAAGCCGTCAAAGGCCAAAAGCGCCTCGTTCGGGTTCGAGGTGCGCGCAAGACGGGCAAGGATATCGGGCTTGAGACGTCGGAAAATCTCGACCGCGCGCGCCGAGCGCAGCGCCGGATAGGTCGGCCAGCGCGCGATCACCTCGCCGTCAAGCGCCTCGGCGGCGTCACTGGCATCGGAGGCCTCTTCGGGTTTGAAGAACCCCTCGATCAGGTCATGCACCGCGTTCAGGCGGCGCAAAAGCGCGGCGCGAAGATCATCGCTCTCGCGGCCCATGAAGGCGGCGAGGCGGTCGAATTCTTCCCCGGAGTTGGGCAGAACATGGGTCTGCGCGTCACGCAACATCTGCAAGCGGTGCTCGACCTCGCGGTGAAACCGGTAATTATCGGTCAAGACCTCTGCGGCCTCGTCGGGCACCCAGCCCTTTTGCGCCAGGGCCGCCAGGCCCTCGACGGTGCCACGCAACCGCAGATCGGGGTCGCGCCCGCCCGCGATCAACTGCCGGGTCTGGGTGAAAAACTCGATCTCGCGGATGCCGCCACGGCCAAGCTTCATGTTATGGCCCAAAAGGCTTAGCGTGCCGCCAAGCCCCTTATGTTCGCGGATCGCCAAGCGCATGTTATGGGCGTCCTCGATCGCGGCGAAATCCAGATGCTTGCGCCACACGAACGGCTTGAGCGCGGCCAGGAACCGCAGACCGGCGGCGATGTCGCCCGCACAGGGGCGCGCCTTGATATAGGCCGCGCGCTCCCATGTGCGCCCAAGGCTTTCGTAATAGCTTTCGGCGGCGGCCATCGCGAGGCAGACCGGCGTGACGCTTGGATCAGGGCGCAGCCGCAGATCGGTACGAAACACATACCCCTCGGCAGTGCGGTCATTCAGCATCGCCGCCATTTTGCGGGTCGCGCGCACAAAGGAGGCGCGCGCCTCGTGATAGTCGTCCGGCGCAAAACGGGTTTCGTCGAACAGGCAGATCAGGTCGATATCCGAGCTGTAATTGAGTTCATGCGCGCCCATCTTGCCCATGGCCAGCACCACCATGCCGCCCGCCGTCGCGATATCCGCCTCGCCCATACCCGGAAGCTTGCCGCGGCGGATTTCCGCGCCCACGGCGGCCTTGAGCGCCAGATCACAGGCCAGATCGGCAAAATCCGTCAGCCGCCCGGTGACCACCTCAAGCGGCCAGACACCGGCCAGATCGGCCAGCCCCGTCAACAGCGCCACGCGCCGCTTGCCCTGGCGCAGGGCGTCGCCAAGCGCCTCGGCGGGCACCTCGTGCAACTCTGAAAAAAGCCGCTCAAGCGCCGCTTCGGGGTCATCAAACGCAGACCGAAGCCAGTCGCCCTCGCGCAGGATCAGCGATTTCAGAAACGGGCTACTGCCCCCGGCCCCGGCGATCAGATCGCTTAGCGGCTCTGGCAGATCGGGCATGGCGGCAAGCGCCTCTTGCCCGTCAACGGGATCATGGGCGCGGGGCAAACGGGTGATGCGGTCAATGAAATTCATCGGCCCAGTGATACAAGGCGCGCGGGGCTGGTCAATGGCTGACAGAGTTGGAATACTGCGAAAAAACCGAGGGACAATCATGAGCAAGAGCCTGAAACGCGTGACCCGCGCGCTTGTCGACGCGGGTCTTGAGATCACACCGGTCGAGACCGGCAATGCGACCACGGCGCAAATGGCGGCCGATCTTGTCGGCTGCGAGATTGATCAGATCGCCAAGCCGATCATCTTTCGCGGGCAAACCAGCGGGTCGGCGCTTTTGTTCGTGACGGCGGGCGGCAACCAGGTGGACGGCGCGCGCGCCTCTGCGCTTGCCGGAGAGCCGTTGGGCCAGGCCGATGCGGCGCTGATCCGGGCGCAGACCGGGTTTGCCATCGGCGGGGTATCGCCGGTGGGCCACCTCACGCCGCCGCGCGCGTTTTTCGATCCGCGCCTTTTGGCGTTTCAAACGGTCTGGGCGGCGGCGGGCACTCCGCGCCACCTTTTCGGCATCGCGCCGGATGTCTTGCTGCGGATTTCGGGGTCCGAGCTGGGGGACTTTAGCGCCGCTTAAACTGCGTCGGCCCTTGCAAATCGCCCTCGGGGTGCCGACCTTATACCGGTAACCGCCCCCTCGAAGGACCCAAATGGCCGATATGAGCGACATGAGCTGGCACCTGCCCGACCCTGGCACGCAGCCCGAATTTTACGCCGATGTGCCCACCAAACGGCTATTGGCCTTTGTGGTCGATACCATCGTGATCATCGCGATAAGCCTTGTGATCGTGCCGTTCACCGCCTTTACCGGCCTGTTCTTTTTCCCGCTTCTGATGACGGTGGTGGGATTTGCCTATCGGGTGATCACAATCTCGCGAGGCTCGGCGACCTGGGGGATGCGTCTGACGGCGATCGAATTTCGCACGGCAAGTGGCGAGCGGTTCGATCTTGGCATGGCCTTTGCCCATACTTTCGGGCTTACACTCTCATTCCTGTTGCCGCTGTTACAGGTGATTTCGATTGTCTTGATGCTCACGAGCGCGCGCGCGCAAGGGCTGAGTGATCATGTCCTCGGCACGGTTGCCATCAACCGCCGCGCCGCCACCTAAAACTAGCGCTATAACCCACTTGGCGGGGCGCATTATCATTGTTATCGTCGGGCAAACCAAGCCGGACCACTGAAAACATGCGTCACACTCTTCCCATCGCGCCCCAGTTTTACGTGACGGCGCCGCAACCCTGCCCCTATCTGGCGGGGCGGATGGAGCGCAAGCTTTTCACCGCGCTTCAGGGCGACGGGGCGCAACGGCTTAACGATGGTCTCTCAAAGCAGGGGTTTCGCCGCTCGCAGAACGTTCTTTATCGTCCGTCCTGTGCCGATTGCGCCGCCTGCCTGTCCGCGCGCATCAACGTGGCCAAGTTCACGGCAAGCAAAAGCCAACGCAAGACCATGCGGCGCAACGCCGGGCTGACGCGGCGGGCCACATCGCCCTGGGCCACCGAAGAGCAATACGCGCTGTTTCGCCGTTACCTTGAAAGCCGCCACGCCACCGGCGGGATGGCGGATATGGATACGTTCGAATTCGCGGCGATGGTCGAAGAAACCCCCATTCGCACCCGTGTGGTGGAATATACCGATAGCGCCTCTGGCGATCTGGCGGCGGTCTGTCTGACCGATATCCTCGATGACGGGGTCAGCATGGTTTATTCGTTCTACGAACCCGATATGCAGAGCGCCTCGCTTGGCACCTATGTGATTCTCGATCACATCCAGATCGCGCGCGAAAACGATCTGCCTTATGTGTACCTAGGCTATTGGGTGCCGGGTAGTGATAAGATGGGCTATAAGGCCGGGTTTTCCGGGCTTGAGGTCTATGTCGGCAACACCTGGCAGAAGATGCGCGACCCGGAGGCGTTCAGCAGCCATGCCCGCCCGCTTGTGAATGATCCGATTGCCGAGCAGGTGGCCAATATCTCATTGCCCGATGGGCGCCCGTTGCGCCCCAAGACCGTCTGAGGGCGGCTAGCCCGCTGGACAGCCCCGGATATCAACCGCATCGCCGCTGCTCAGGATCGTGATCCGCAGGCCGGAGCGGTTGAGCGCAAAGCTGTGACCCTCGGCATGGAAAATCTCGGTTTCGGCGCGCAGCCGGTTGCCGTTGCGCGACGTCACGGCCTGGGCAACCCAGAGATCGGGGTTGTCGGTTTCCAGAACTGCAAGCTCGCTCTTGCCCATCTGTTCCATATCCACCTCGGCCACGACGTGAAGCCCGCCCTTGACCGGCGTTACGCGACAGACGACACGGCCAACCCGCGCCTCTTTGGCGGTATAGGGCCGCGAGGCGAGCGCGGCGGCAATCTGCGGGTCCGGGCGGGTGACGCCACGCGGCAGGTCCTGCGCGATGCTGAGGGTGACGGGCACGCAGATATCGCTGCAAACGCCGATCTCAAGCTCGGCCGCAAGGTGGATAGGCTGCCCGGCTTTCGCGGGGGTCAGGCGGATCGGCAAAACCAGCGAATGCCGATACCCGATGGTGCGCATGCCATTGGTGACGGTTTGTACCGGTGTCGGCCATTCCACCGTCACCCCGGCGACATTTCGCGATCCGCTCCAATTAAAGTGCGGCGGAATGCCCGCCTCGCCCGGCGCGCGCCAATAGGTTTTCCAGCCGTCCTTGAGCACGAATTTCAACGCCGCCACATGGCTTCCGTCGGCCATGGTCCAGCCTGGAAGGACACTTACAGTGACCATGTCATCCAAGGATTTGGCAGGCGCGGCCTGAAGCGACAGCGACAGAGTCGCAACAAGAGAGAGGAAAAACGCTTTGATCATGGCACTGAAATGGGGCATGGCGCGGCGAATGCCAACTCACTTTCCGGAGAGAATTGTTAGCGTGACGTTAATGCCGCGCTTGCAGAGCGGCCCCATGATGCCCATTCTTGTGTAAAGACAAAGAGGTATCCCATTTGACCCAAGATATGGACCTGACCGGAAAAATGTTGATTGCCATGCCCGGCATGACCGATACGCGCTTTGGCAATGCCGTTGTCTTCCTGTGCGCCCATTCGCCCGAGGGCTCGATGGGGCTTATTGTCAACAAGCCGACGTCGGATCTCAAGGCGCGCGATATGTTTGAACAGCTCTCGATCACGATCGGGCCGGACGCGCGCGAATTGCCGGTCTATTTCGGCGGACCGGTGGAACATGGCCGCGGGTTTGTCCTGCATGAGCGCGGCTATAACTCGGCAATATCGACGCTGAACGTGAACGGTGATTTTGCCATGACGGCAACGCTTGATATCCTTGAGGACCTTGCCGACGGGCGCGGCCCGGCCAAGGCGCTTCTGGCGCTCGGCTATGCCGGTTGGGGACCGGGACAGCTTGAGGCCGAGCTGGCGCAAAACGGCTGGCTGACCTGTGACGCGGATCATGAGCTGGTGTTTGACATCCCCGATCCCGACAAATGGGAGGCCGCCCTGGCGCGCCTCGGGGTTTCACCGCTGATGCTGTCCTCTGATGCCGGGCGGGCCTGAGGCCGCGCTTTGGCGCTTTCCAACTGCGGCGCGGCGCTGATAGATTGACCCCCATGTCGCGCAGACCGCCCCTGACCCTGATCATCGTGCCTTTCGTGCTTGTCGTCGCCCTGATCGGCGGCACGGTCTGGCATTACGGCTATCGTCAGGCGCTGGATCAGCTGGAGCGGCGCGGCACGGCGGATATGTCTTTGGTGCTCGGCGGGCTGGTGTCTGATCTGCAACGCTACCGCGATCAGGCGGTCGCCCTCGCCGAACATCCGACCCTGACCGCGCTGAGCGGCCCCTCCACCCCGCATCAACAGGACGCGGCGCGCCGTCTTTTGGTCGCCGCCGCTGACCGGACCGGCGCCACGGCGCTGTTTTATGTCGATGCCATGGGCGATGTGCTTGCCGGCTCGCAGGCGCGCGCGCCCGAGGGTCTTGCCCGCTCGCAGTATTTCACCCGCGCGATGGATGGCGCGCTTGGCACCGCGCATGGGCTTGAGGGGGCGGCCAAACGGCGGGTGTTTCAATTCGCAGCCCCCTCTTTTGCCAGCAATGGCAAGGTTCAGGGCGCGCTTGTGGCGCTTGCCGATGCCGAGAACGTCGAATTCGGCTGGCGCGGGTCACAGACGGCAGTGTTTCTGGTGGATGACGAGGGCCGGGTCTTCATGTCGAACCGCTCTGAATTGCTTGGCTGGCGCGGGGTGCCGGGCGATGACCTGCTGATCCCGCCCGAGGGGGCACCGATCGGCTTTGCCCGCCAGAGCGTTGGCCCGCATGACATCTGGCAGGTCGACCTTGGCCCCTATCTTCCCAAACGTGCGCTGCAACTTGGCCAGGATCTGCCGCGCATCGGCATGACCGGCGTGGCGCTTGTCGATGTGGCCCCGGCCCGCCAGATCGCGGCGCTTCAGGCGGGGGCGGTTGCCGGGGGGCTGTTGTTCTTCGGCGCCTTGCTTGTCCTTACCCAGGAGCGGCGGCGCAGCCTTGCGCGCGCCAATGCCCAGCTTGAGGGCCGCGTCGCCGAGCGCACCGCGACCCTGACCCAGACCAACCTTGCCCTGCGCCGCGAAGTGCGCGAGCGCGAGGAGGCCGAGGCCGCCCTCAAGCGCGCCCAGGCCGAGCTTGTGCAGGCGGGCAAGCTGCGCGCGCTTGGCCAGATGAGCGCCGGCATCAGCCACGAGTTGAACCAGCCATTGATGGCGATCCGACAGTTTGCGGCCAACGCCGGCGCGTTCCTTCAGCGTAAGGAACCCGAAAAGGCCGCCGAGAACCTTGGCCGGATTGACGAGATGGCGCACCGGATGAGCCGGATCATCCGCAACCTGCGCGCCTTTGTGCGCAACGAGAACGAACCGACGGCACAGGTCGATATAGTAAAGGTGATCGACAGCGCGCTTGAGATGACCGGCGAGCGGCTTGGCAGAGATGGGATCGACATCGCCTGGCAGGCCCCGCCCCGTCCCGTCTGGGTGCGCGGCGGCGAGGTGCGGCTTGGTCAGGTGATGATCAACCTCATCACCAACGCCGCCGATGCGATGACCGACAGCGACACCAGGCGCCTTGAGATCGTGGTCGAGGGCGGTGCGCCGGTCACCGTGCGCCTGCGCGACACCGGCCCCGGCATTGAAGAGCCGGAAAAGATTTTCGATCCGTTTTATTCCACCAAGCTTGTCGGCGCGGGCGATGGCATGGGGCTTGGGCTGTCGATATCCTATGGGCTTGTGCAGAGCTTTGGCGGCAAGATCACCGGCACCAATACCGGCAGCGGCGCTGAATTCACCGTCGAGCTTGACCCGTGGACCGCAACCGCCCTGCCCAGAGATCAAAGAGAGGGGGCCGCATGATCCGGACTGTTCTGGTGGTCGATGATGACCGCCCGGTGCGCGAGGCGCTTGCGCAGACGCTTGAGCTTGCCGATTACAACGTGCGCGCGGCGGGGTCGTTCATCGAGGCCAAGGACCACATCACGCCCGAGTTCGAGGGCGTGATCCTGTCTGATATCCGCATGCCGGGGCGCGACGGGTTTCACCTTTTGGCCCATACCCGCGCGCTTGACGACGAATTGCCGGTGATCCTGCTGACCGGCGAGGGCGATATTCCGATGGCGGTCAAGGCGATGGGCCAAGGGGCGTTCGATTTCCTCGAAAAGCCCTGTGCGCCCGACGCCCTTATCCCGGTGCTGGAACGGGCGATGAAAAACCGCGTGCTGGTGCTGGAAAACCGCCGGTTGAAGGCACAGCTTGAAACCGGCGATCCGGCGGCGCGGATGCTGTTTGGCACCTCGCAGCTTGCCGAAGAGCTGCGCGCGCGGGTGCGTCAGGCGGCGCGCGCGGGCACCGAAGTGCTGGTGACCGGCCCGGCGGGTGCGGGTGTGTCGAAGGTGGCCGAGGTGATCCACCACATGTCGCAGGGCGCGGGCGGACCTTACGTGAAACGCGCTGCCGCGACGCTTGATCCCGGCGCGCTTGACGCGGCATTTCAATCGGCCTCGGGCGGCACTCTTTTCCTTGATGAAATAAGCGCCCTGCCCGCCGAGGCGCAATATGCCCTGCTGGAGCGCCTTGAAGACGGCGACAGCGTGCGTCTGATTGCCGGCAGCACTGCCGATCTGTCCGCCGCGGTCGAGGCCGGGCGCTTTAACGGCGACCTCTATTACCGGCTTGAGGTGATGCGCGTGCGCATCCCTGCCCTGTCCGAGCGGCCCGAGGATATCCCGGTGCTGTTTCGTCATTACGTGGCGCAGGCGGCCGAACAGGCCGGGCTTGCCGCGCCCGAGGTTGGCCCCGATCACCTTGCGGCGCTGATGGCGCAGGACTGGCCGGGCAACGCGCGCTCGCTGATGTCGGCGGCGATGCGCTTTGTGCTTGGCATGCCGGATCATGCCGAGGCCGCCGATCTTGGCCTTGCCGATCAGATGGCGCGGGTGGAGCGGTCCTTGCTTATCGCCGCGCTCGGGCGGCAAAACGGGCGCGCGTCAGAGGCGGCAAAAGCGCTCAAGCTGCCGCGCAAGACGTTTTACGACAAGCTCGCGCGCTATGGGATTCGCCCCGAGGATTACCGCCGCTGATCCCCGCCGTGATCTGTGCGAAAAACCGCACAACACCGCGACACCCCGTGCGGATTTCCGCACAGCGCGCGCGGAAGCGGCGTAGTGTCACATCACCCTTGAACTGTAACCTTCTGAAAACGATTAAAAATGCCGCGTATTGCGCATTTTCATGACATTTACTTGAGGCCACGCGCCGTTTCTCTCACGATGTGCTCACCGCGCCCCTCTGGGTGCTGCGTAGACACGTCTCAAAATGGGAGGAGACCCGAATGAAATTTTTGACCGCTGCCGTCTCGGCACTGGCCCTGACCGTTGGTGCCAACACTGCAATGGCCGCCTGCGATGATGGTGAAATCGTCGTCAAGTTCAGCCATGTGACCAACACCGACAAGCACCCCAAGGGCATTGCCGCCTCGCTGCTTGAAAAGCGTATCAACGAAGAGATGAACGGCACCATGTGCCTTGAGGTGTTCCCGAACTCGACCCTCTACAATGACGACAAGGTGCTTGAGGCCATGCTTCAGGGCGATGTGCAACTCGCCGCGCCGTCGCTGTCGAAATTTGAAAAGTTCACCAAGCAATTCCGCCTGTTCGACCTTCCGTTCCTGTTCTCGGACGTGCACGCGGTTGACGCCTTTCAGGCCTCTGAAACCGGCCAGGGCATGCTTGACAGCATGCAGCGCCGCGGTCTTCAGGGCCTTGCCTATTGGCACAACGGCATGAAACAGATGTCGGCCAACGTGCCGCTGATCGAGCCGTCGGATGCCGATGGCCTCAAGTTCCGGGTTCAGTCGTCTGACGTTCTGGTCGCGCAAATGGCCGCCATCGGTGGCAGCCCCCAGAAGATGGCCTTTTCCGAGGTTTACGGCGCGCTCCAGCAGGGCGTTGTCGATGGTCAGGAAAACACCTGGTCCAACATCTACGGCAAGAAGTTCTTCGAGGTTCAGGACGGCACGACCGAAACCAACCACGGCATCATCGACTATCTTCTGGTGACCAGCGTTGATTGGCTCGACAGCCTTGATCCGGCCGTGCGCGAGCAATTCCAGACAATCGTCAAGGAAGTCACCGAGACCCGCAACGCGGAATCGAGCAAGGTCAACGCCGAAGCCAAGCAGGCGATCATCAATGCCGGTGGCGTTGTCCGTCAGCTCACCCCCGAGCAGCGTGCCAAGTGGGTTGAAGTCATGAACCCGGTCTGGGACCAGTTCAAAGGCGACGTCGGCCAGGAAAACATCGACGCGGCCGTCGCGTCAAACTCGAACTCGTGACACGGGTTTAACCAGTACGGCCCTTGGCGACAAAGGTCTGTGTCAGCAACGGGCGGGTTCAAAAGACCCGCCCGATGTGTAGAAAATAACAATAAAATCTGGGAAACGGGACGATGAAGCACAAAACCGGGCTAATCGACACTATCGAGGAATCGGTGATTGCCACCCTTCTTGGTCTCATGACAGTGGTCACCTTCGCCAATGTCGTGGCGCGATATATCTTCAATGCAAACATTCTCTGGGCACTGGAATTGACCGTGTTCATGTTCGGCTGGCTGGTTCTGCTGGGCGCCTCCTATGCGGTCAAGAAACACGCTCACCTCGGGGTGGATGCGGTTCTGAACATGACACCGCCGCCGGTGCGCCGGGTTCTAGCGCTGATCTCGGTCGGGGCCTGCCTGATGTTCTCGCTGCTCTTGCTGAAGGGCACCTATGACTACTGGGCGGTCTTCGCAGATCTTCCGCCGACCTCGGGGCGCTGGTTTCCGACCGGGTTTGACATGACCGCCCGCAGCCAGAGCTTTTACGAGGTGCAGGACGTGCCGATGCTCGGCATCTTTCGCTTTCTCGAAGACATGATCAACTATGGTGACAGCTATGAAAAGCTGCCCAAGGTCGTGCCCTATATCGTGCTGCCGATTTCGGCATTCCTGTTGGTGCTGCGGTTTTCGCAGGTCGCCGTGCAGGTCTGGAAAGGCGAGGTTGACCGCCTTGTCGCCTCTCACGAGGTCGAAGACGAACTAGACGAAATTCGCGCCAGCCATGAGCACGATAGCCAGGAAGGAACACGATAATGGACGTGCTTTTGCTCTTTACGATGGTCATCACCCTTTTGTTGATCGGTGTGCCCATTGCGATCTCGCTCGGCCTCAGCTCGACGCTGTTCCTGTTGATCTATTCCGACAGTTCGCTGGCCTCGGTCGCCGGCACCCTGCTTGAGGCCTTTGTCGGCCACTATACCCTGCTTGCGATCCCGTTCTTTATCCTGGCGTCAAGTTTCATGACCACCGGCGGCGTGGCGCAGCGGATCATCCGCTTTTCGATTGCCTGCGTGGGGCATCTGCCCGGCGGTCTGGCGATTGCGGGCGTCTTTGCCTGCATGCTGTTTGCCGCCCTCTCGGGCAGCTCGCCCGCTACGGTGGTCGCCATCGGCTCTATCGTGATCGCGGGCATGCGTCAGGTTGGCTATACCAAGGAATTCGCCGCCGGCGTGATCTGTAACGCGGGCACGCTCGGCATCCTCATTCCGCCCTCGATCGTGATGGTGGTCTATGCCGCCTCGGTCGATGTGTCGGTGGGCCGGATGTTCCTTGCGGGCGTCATTCCGGGCCTCATGGCCGGTTCCATGCTGATGATCACCATCTATGTCATCGCCAAGGTCAAGGGCCTGCCGCAGGGCGAGTGGAAAGGCTGGGGCGAGGTCTGGACCTCGGGGCGCGAGGCCGGCTGGGGCCTGTTCCTGATCGTGATCATCCTTGGCGGCATCTATGGCGGTATCTTCACCCCCACAGAGGCGGCGGCGGTTGCGGCGGTCTATTCCTTCTTCATCGCCTGTTTCGTCTATAAGGACATGGGCCCGCTGTCGGCCTCGGATGGCACATCGATCAGCCTGATGCTCAAGCCACAGGCGATCCTGACGGCCTTTGTGCATCCGGATACGAAAAAGACCCTGCTGGACGCGGGCAAGCTGACGGTCACACTGCTTTTCGTGATCGCCAACGCGCTGATCCTCAAGCACGTGCTGACCGACGAACAGATCCCTCAAAGCATCGCCAACGCCATGCTGAGCGCAGGCTTTGGCCCGGTGATGTTCCTGGTGATGGTCAACGTGATCCTGCTGATCGGTGGTCAGTTCATGGAGCCCTCGGGCCTTCTGGTGATCGTGGCGCCGCTGGTCTTTCCGATCGCGATGGAGCTTGGCATCGACCCGATCCACCTTGGCATCATCATGGTGGTGAACATGGAAATCGGCATGATTACCCCCCCGGTCGGTCTCAACCTCTTCGTCACCTCGGGTGTGGCGGGCATGCCGATGATGGCGGTGGTGCGCGCGGCGCTGCCCTTCCTGGCTGTGCTCTTCGTGTTCCTGATCATCGTGACCTATGTTCCATGGATTTCGACGTTCCTGCCCAATACCTTCATGGGCCCCGAGATCATCACCAACTAGCGCCGCTCTCTCGGACGCTATGACAAAAACCGCACCACGCAGGCCCCGGCTTGCGTGGTGTTTTTCTTTTCAAATCCCGGCGCCCGCGCTCTTTTCAAAATAACCCGCAACAGGGTTTGAAACCCCGCCCTGCCCGCGCTACATGCCGCCAGAGCGGGAAATCCTTTACCGCGCCACATTTCGCCGATAACCATAAGCCCCGCCCATCCCCGACAGGAGACAGCCGCGTGACCACACAGCCCCAAAGGCATCAGCCATGAGCGTTGATCGCGACGTCTTTCTCGCCGCCATGCGCCAGGTTGCGGCCACGGTCACGGTTGTCACCACCGATGGCCCGGCGGGGCGCGTGGGCGCCACCGTCAGCGCCTTTACCTCGCTCACCGCCGATCCGCCCTCGGTGCTGGTCTGCCTGCGCTCCGATAGCCGGATCGCGCGCGCCGTCATCGAAAACCGGGCCTTCTGCGTCAATATCCTGCCCGAAGATGCGGTCGACGTGGCACAGGCCTTTGCCGGCCCCTCGCCCGATGCCCCCAGCGACCGGTTTTGCGGCCTCGCGGTCACCCATAGCGCCCAGGGCCCTATCCTGCCCCGCGCCACCGCCTTTTCCTGCGCTCTCAACGACCAGATGATCCACGGCAGCCACGCGATCTGCATTGGCAGCGTGCTGGAACTGGCAAATGCCGGGGAAAAACCGCTGACCTATCTCAGCGGCAGCTATCACATCGTGCGCCCCCACAAGAGCTAGAGCATGTCGCATGTTCGAGACGCTCAAAACCGGTTCCCACTTTTGAGCAACATGCTTTAAGCGCACCCTGCCCTTCTTCCTGGTGCAAATACTCATCGTTGCACCGCTGGCCAAACCGGGCTGCGCCTGCCATATCTCGCGCAGCCCTTACCGTTGCGGAGCCCGCCCATGACCCAGATCATCACCTCGCTCACCGAGATTTCCAACAAGTACGACGCCCTGTTTGTCGATCTCTGGGGCTGTGTGCATGACGGGGTGCGCGCCTTGCCCGGTGCCGTTGCCGCGCTTCGGGCCTACCGCGCGACCGGCGGCATGGTGGTTTTGGTGACCAATTCGCCGCGCGCCCGCCACGGCGTTGAAAAACAGCTTGTCAGCTTCGGCGTGCCCGAGGATGCCTGGGATACCATCGCCACCTCAGGCGACAGCGCGCGCGCCGCGATGTTTCGCGGCGTGGTCGGCGAAAAGGTGTTCTTCATCGGCGAGGATCGCGACACCAAGTTCTTCGAGCCGCTGCACCTGATCGAAAACCCCGTCGATATCCGGCGCGTGCCGCTCGACGAGGCCGAGGGCATCGTCTGCGCCGGTCCGTTTGATCCCACCGCCGACCCCTCCGAGATGCGCCCGCAGTTCCTTTATGCCAAGCAAAAGGGCATGAAATTTCTTTGCGCCAATCCCGATATCGTGGTGGATCGCGGCGAGCACCGCGAGTGGTGCGCCGGCGCCCTGGCGCGGCTTTATACGGAAATGGGCGGCGAGAGCCTCTATTTCGGCAAGCCGCACCCGCCGATCTATGATCTGGCCCGCCGCCGCCTTGCAGAGCTTGGCCATGATGTCGAGGATTCGCGCATTCTGGCGATTGGCGACGGGGTTCTGACCGATATCGCCGGGGCCATGGGCGAGGATATTGATTCTCTTTTCATCAGTGGCGGCCTTGCGGCTCAGGAAACCAAAACGTCGCAGCAGCCCGACCCAGAGGCGCTAAGCACCTACCTGCAAAAGGAAAACTCCTCACCAAGCTATGCAATCGGGTTTCTGCGGTGACAGAAAGGGCTTGATTTTGCTGCGGTTGCGAAGTAATAAAATTCCAATACGGGCACTTTTTGCGCCTTAATATTACGCACCGAACAACGCAACACACCACCCGGAGGGGCGCATGTTGGATAATATGCCACGCGGCACGATCTGTATCGAAGACATTGAAATGGGCATGACGCGCCATCTGCGCAAAGTTGTCACCGACCGCGACATCGAGATGTTCGCTGAGGTTTCGACCGACCGCAATCCGGTGCATCTTGATGATGATTATGCCCGCGACACGATCTTTGAAGGTCGCATTGCCCATGGCATGCTGACCGCCGGGCTGATTTCGGCGGTGATCGGCGAGCAACTGCCCGGTCACGGCACCGTCTACATGGGGCAAAGCCTCAAGTTTCTTGCGCCTGTGCGCCCCGGCGACATGGTTCATGCCGAGGTTGAGGTGATCGCGATTGACCACGGCAAGCGCCGGGTTCAGCTTGATTGCCGATGTCTGGTGAACGGCAAGAAGGTGTTGATCGGCGAGGCCACGGTTCTGGCGCCCTCGCGCAAGTTCGACTAAGGCGTGCCCGCGCGCTCTTTGGCCCTTGCGCCGCCCTTGGCGTGACCGCATTCTGCGGCCATGAGTGACACACCCAAATGGGGCGTTGTGGCGACCGTCAAGGCGCCTGCCCGCGATATATTGAACTTTGCCGCCTATCACCTTGATCTGGGTGCGCATCGCATTCACATCTATCTTGACGCCCCGAACGCCGAGGCCGAGGCCGCCCTGCGCGCGCATCCCAAATGCCGTGTGATCGTGTGCGATGAGGCCTATTGGCGCCGTCGTCGCCGCAAGGGCCGACCCGATGCCCATCAGCCCCGCCAGAGCCTGAACGCCACCCATTGCCTGAACCGGCGCCCGCAGGTGGATTGGCTGGCCCATATTGATGTGGATGAATTACTGCTGCCTGCAAGCCCGCTGTCGGTGCAATTGGCCGCCCTGCCCGCCGATACGCTGAGTGCGCGCGCGCGACCGATCGAGGCCCTGGCGCCTGACCTCGCCGATCCCCCGCCCGAGGGGCAGCAATGGTTCAAATCCTGCGCCCGCCTTCAGGGACGGCGCCGCGAGGACACCAATGCGATCTATCCAACTTTCGGCCCGCACCTGAATGGCGGCTTTGTCAGCCATGTCGCGGGCAAGGTCTTTGTGCGCACCGGGCTTGAGAACATAAGCCTGCGGATTCACAACGCATTTGTTGACAAGGTGATGGATGACACGCCGGTTGAGCTCTCTGAGACCCGGCTCTGTCACCTGCACGCGCCAAGCTGGGAGCGGTGGCAATCGGCCTTTGCCTATCGGCTGCGCCATGGCTCTTACCGCGAAGGGCTAAAGCCTGCGCCGATGGCCGATGGCGCCGGGCTGAACATGCACGCGCTGTTCTCGATGCTTGAGGGGGATGGCGGCGAGACAGCCCTGCGGCAATTCTTTGACGAGGTCTGTACCGCCACACCGGCCCTGCGCGCGCGTCTGGCAGAGCGAGGCCATCTCCATAATGTGGCCCTCGATCTTGACCGCAAACGCGCGCTGCATTTTCCCAGTCACCGCTGATTGCTGCCAATTTGGATACAATCTTTGGTGTGGACCGGTGCATTGTCATCGCTGCAGAGCACTCCATTGACCAGCCCCCCTATATTCAGGTAAGTGCAAGCCACCGGATCATCCATGTGGAGAACCACAGGCCCAAGAGGGGCCCGATCCGGTCTCATACGTACGGGCCAGGATTGTGTCCGTAAATTACGGATGCCCATGACCAAATTCTCAGATCTGAATCTTAATCCCAAAGTCCTCAAAGCTGTCGAGGATGCCGGATATGAAACCCCGACCCCCATTCAGGCGGCGGCGATCCCCCCCGCCCTTGAAGGTCGCGACGTTCTGGGCATCGCCCAGACCGGCACCGGAAAGACCGCAAGCTTCACGCTGCCCATGCTGTCGCTTCTGTCGCGCGGGCGCGCCCGTGCGCGGATGCCGCGCAGCCTTGTGCTCTGCCCGACGCGGGAATTGGCCGCACAGGTGGCCGAGAATTTTGACACCTATTCCAAGTACCTGAAACTGACCAAGGCGCTGCTGATTGGCGGCGTGTCGTTCAAGGAACAGGACAAGCTGATCGACAAGGGCGTTGATGTTCTGATCGCCACTCCCGGTCGCCTTCTCGACCATTTCGAGCGCGGCAAACTGTTGCTGACCGGGGTGCAGATCATGGTCGTGGATGAAGCCGATCGCATGCTTGATATGGGCTTTATCCCCGATATCGAACGCATCTTCAGCCTGACGCCCTTTACCCGCCAGACGCTGTTCTTCTCGGCCACGATGGCGCCCGAGATCGAGCGTATCACAAATACCTTCCTCTCCGCGCCCGAGCGCGTCGAAGTCGCCCGACAGGCCACCGCCTCGGAGACGATCGAGCAGGGCGTTGTCATGCTCAAGGCCTCGCGGCGCGACCGCGAAGCCAGTGAGAAACGCAACCTGTTGCGGGCGCTGATCGAGCGTGAGGGTGACAAGTGCACCAACGCCATCGTGTTCTGTAACCGCAAGGTCGACGTGGATATCGTTGCCAAATCGCTCACCAAATACGGCTATGACGCGGCGCCGATTCACGGTGATCTGGATCAGAGCCAACGCACCCGCACGCTTGACGGCTTTCGCGCCGGCGACCTGCGGTTTCTGATTGCCTCGGACGTGGCCGCGCGTGGCCTTGACGTGCCCGCCGTCAGCCATGTGTTCAACTTCGATGTGCCAAGCCATGCCGAGGATTACGTGCACCGAATCGGCCGCACGGGCCGCGCCGGGCGCGATGGCAAGGCGCTCATGATCTGCATCCCGCGCGACGAAAAGAACCTCGCCGCGATCGAGGATCTGCTGCAAAAGGCGATTCCGCGCGTCGATAATCCGCTGCAATCCGGCACCGCCCCCGAGGCAGAAGCCGAAGCCGCCCCCGCGCCCGAGAAAAAAGCCGCCAAACCCCGCGTAAGCCGACGCTCCAAGAAATCCGAAGAGCCAAAAACCGACGCACCTGCGGCCAAGGCCGAAGAGACCCCAAAACCGCAAGAGGCTGCCGAGGCCCCGGTTGCCGCCCCCGTCGCCGCCCAGGAGGCAGCACCGGAGCCGCAGCAACCCGCCCCCAAGCCGGAGCGTAAAGAGCGCTCCTCGCGCCGGGGTGGTGGCGGCGGCTCTGATCGCGGGCGTCAGGATCATGGCGGCGGCAAGGTGACGGGCATGGGGGACCATTTGCCCGGCTTCATCGCCCTGAGCTTTGACGAGCGGCGCACCCGCTAGAGGGTCTCCTGCGGGCCAGCCTGAAAGGGCTGGCAAGCCCCCCGTTTTCCCAGAGCATGTTGCTCAAAAGTGGAACCCGGTTTTGAGCTTCTCAAACATGCAAAATCAATACGTTGGAGGGGCTCGCGTGAATTCGAATGAACGCGAGGCCCTCTAACGGGCAATCACGATATCGGCCTGCAATCCGCCAAGGCGGTCGCTTTGCCCAAGGCGAAGCATGCCGCCATGGGCACGCGCCACGTCAAGCACGATCGACAGGCCAAGCCCCACCCCGGTGCCCCGGTTCTGGTTGCGCGCGGGTTCCAGCCGGGTGAACGGCTTGACCGCCTCATCGCGGCTCTCGGCGGCAATCCCCGGCCCGTCATCCTCGACCCGGATGCGCAGCGATTTATCAGTCAGCACAACAGAGACCTCGGCGCGACTGCCATAGCGGACGGCATTGTTGATCAGGTTCTCGACCGCGCGCCTGATACTGCCGATGCGCAGGCTGATCTCGCCCTCGCCGCTGGTTTCGGTGAGGGCTACGTTGACCTGGCTGCGCTGCGCGTCCTCGACGATCTTGCGCATCAGGGCGATCGGGTCGACCGGCTCTGCCTCGCCCTCCTGCGCGCCGCGTGCAAAGGCAAGAAACCCGTCCAGAAGCCGCTGCATATCCTCGACATCGCGCAGCATAGGCTCGGCCTCATCCTCCTCCAGCATCGCCAGCCCAAGCCGCAACCGTGTCAGCGGCGTGCGCAAATCGTGGCTGACCCCCGAGAGCATCAGCGTGCGCTGTTCGATCTGGCGCTCAATCCGGGCGCGCATATCCAGAAACGCGCCCCCCGCCGCGCGCACCTCTGCCGCGCCGGTCGGGCGATAGGGCACATGCCGCCCGCGCCCAAAGGCCTCTGCGGCGCGCGCCAGCCGGGTGATCGGGCGCAGTTGTTTGCGAAGATAAATATACGAGATAACCGTCATCAGAACCCCGAAGAACACCATGTTTACCAAGAGTTGATGCGGTTGGCGCGCCGAGACCCGGCGCCGGTCAAACGCCAGCTTTATGCCCTGCCCGTCGCGCAGAAAATACAAATGCACCTGGCTGTCATCCGTCAGTTCGAGCACCTGCAAGTCGGGGAACTTCTTTTTGAACTCCCGGATCACAACAACGCCCGAAAAATCGAACCACTGACGAAAATCAGTTTCCGGGATGTCCTCTTTGCTCATCACGCTTAGATCAATCTCAAGCGTTCTGGCAATCGGCTGATCGATCAACGCCTCGGGCGGGCGCGTGCCATCCCCCAGCACCGCAACAATTTCACGGCTGACCGTCTCGGTCATCTGTTGCGTCACACCCTCAAAATGGCGTTGAATGAAGACGATCGAGACAACGAGCAACAGCGTGATCACCGGCAAGAGCAGGATCAGCGTTGCCCGCCAATACAGGCTGCGGGGCACATAGGGTTTAAGCCAGCGTAACGACATCGCCCAAGCCTAGCCCCCGGCGCACAGAGAAGGAAGAGCCATGCACCTCCCCCAAGGCGAAAGGCCGCATTTTGGTCATGCCGAGACCATCGGCCCGGATCTGCGCCGCATTCTGGCGCCGAACCCCTCGCCGATGACGTTCTGGGGCACGAACACCTATCTTCTGGGCGCGCGCGATCTGGCGGTGATTGATCCCGGCCCGGACGATCCCGCGCATCTTGCCGCGATCCTTGGGGCGCTGGAACCGGGCCAGCGGATCAGCCATATCTTCGTGACTCATTCGCATCTCGATCATTCGCCCCTTGCCGCGCGCCTTGCAGTTGAGACCGGCGCGCCAGTGCTGGCCTACGGCGATGCGCGCGCGGGCCGCAGCCCGGTCATGACCGGGCTTGCCGAAAGTGGCGAGATCGGCGGTGGCGAAGGCGTCGATCACGGGTTCGCCCCCGACATTGCCCTTGTTGACGGCCAGGAGGTGACCGGCGACGGCTGGCAGATCAGGGCCCATTGGACGCCGGGGCATTTTGGCAATCACCTGTGCTTTGAAAGCGGTGACAGCGTCTTTAGCGGCGATCTGGTGATGGGCTGGGCAAGCTCGCTCGTCTCTCCCCCTGACGGCGATCTCACGCATTTCATGGCCTCCTGCGCGCGGCTTCGCGATCTTGATGCGCGCCGCCACCTGCCCGGCCACGGCGCCCCGGTTGACGCCCCCGCTGCGCGGCTTGGCTGGCTGATCGGCCACCGCCTTGGGCGCGAAGCCGCGATTCTCGAAGCGCTTGCCGCCGGTCCGCGCACAGCCACGCAAATCGCCCATGATATCTACACCGAGACAACGGCCAAGCTCATGCCCGCCGCCGCCCGCAACGTTCTGGCCCATCTGATTGATCTTATGCAAAAATCCAAGGTTTTCCCGCAGGGCCCCCTGCACGCCAACAGCCAATTCGCGCGCCCGGCAAAGAATGATGCGCCTGAGTGAAATTTTTGTCACAATCCCTCTGGACCTCGCGAAACCTGATTGCTATACGGCCAGCGTGTTCCGGCGTAGCTCAGCGGTAGAGCAGTTGACTGTTAATCAATTGGTCGTAGGTTCGATCCCTACCGCCGGAGCCAATTAACTACTTGATAGTTAAGAAAAATGGGCGAACCTTCGGGTTCGCCTTTTTTGGTTTTTGCAACAGTTTTGCAACGCGTGACGCTTTCGGTCGTTCGCGTCGCGTTGTAGGAGACAGGCGACATTCGGTATCGCACTACCCTGACCCGCCGCCCAAGCTGGCTTGTGGCTGAGAGGCATATCGAAGTCTCCGACATGCACTCCCGCGATGATCAGAGAAGTCGCCACAACAGCTTCGTCCTTCTGCGCTGTTGGGTTGTATGTCCAGTTCACCAGTGAAAAAACTTGATTTCGGAAATAAGTCGTTTGGTCGATGACTGTCCCATTGATCTTGTATTTTGCTTGGGTGAGCCGAAGCACACCCGGCGCGTGTCCAGGGTTCAGTTGAAGATCTGATCGAGGCAATCTCGGCTTCGACCACACAAGTTGTCCATAGATCGGCGGGGAGATGGGCGCGCCGCTGGCAGGTGCAGTCGCGGTCAACTTTGGTTTCTTTTTCTTTGTTTTGTTAGGTGAACCCTTAAACGGAAGGTTTATTCGAGGTTTGCTCGTTGTGTTGCCTTGCTTACCAGAACCAAACGCAGTTTGCGTCTTGGGGTTGCGCTCGTCCTCAAGAATTCCTTGCTTCATCAAATCGACAATTTGACGCCCATTCAAAATTCGGAAGCAATGCTGAGGGTGATTATTTATTAGGTCATCAAACCCGTCCAAAATTGCATCGACAAATGCCTTGTCGGAAGCATCCGCAAGGTCCAATTCTATGTCAGAGCCAGCCTCGATATTGTTGAACAAACCAGCGTGAGTATACATCCTGACCAACCCGACGATGCCTGACTTGTGCAAAGTTGGAATGACCACGCGGACACCGGAGGCACGAGCCGCCGAGTTGCACGATATCTGGGCGATAATGTCACTTGCACGCTCCATAATTGGCCTTTCGTATTCATCTCGTACCTCTCCGGTATTGGTGGATGCGGCCCGTGTCAAACAGATCGCCTTCCTGCCATTCGCCGATCATGTTTCGAAAGTTCGCTGTCGGTAGATGGACAAGACTTTGCCCGCCCGCTTCCTGTGCATTGTTGACGTTCAGACCTTCGTCCGAACGGCGGGGGCGCATCAGAGGCAGGCTGCGGAACTTGCGTTAAGTGCAGAACACTAGCTTTGTGCAACCTTGCGGGTCACCTGCCTCACATGAGCATGATGCTCTGTCCACTCTCGAAGCCTGAGCTCCACCCCGTCCGGAGTGACCAGCCGTCCATCAAATGTGTTGTCAATCAGCTGACGACGCTCGGCCACTGTCCCAGCTGCATACAAGGCCGATAGCCGTGACATCTTTTTGATGTACGCATCCCGAGCAGACCTCACAGCTTTTGGATCTGGCAGCGCATCTAACTCTTCACGCAGCCGTCCCAGTACGAACTCAGCATCACGCTTCTTCTGGCTATAGGTTGACCGGTCCAATGCACCTTCGATCAGCAGATCCGCCGCTCGTGCCAATTTGGTTTCTTCGGCTTCTATTCTCGCGGCAAGCGAACGGCGCTTCCTTGTCAGATCATCCTGCAGCCGCCCCGACTTCCAGCGCCGCTTTTGTTCTGCTACCGCTGATTTGTTCAACTGCACCCTGGCTAGCCGCACGGTAATCGCAGATTCCAAACGATCTTCGCGGATCGTTTTCATGCAGCAACTTGGCGTTTTGCATCGATAGTAGACGTGGACGATCTTTTGCCGCTCGGGGACCATTGGTCCATTGCAGAACCCGCACCGAAAGAGACCTCGGAATGGATGGTTGTGCCGGGTTACCTTTGGCCCGCACCGACGAGATTTGATTTTCTGAGTCTGCTGAAACGCAGCCTTGGTCACGAGAGCTTTATGAACGCCCTCATAGGTTTCACCAGTCCGCGTGATCGTGATCAAGCCATGATAAAAGGTGTTGCTGAGGATTTTTTCGATGCCATGCAGGCTCACCGGTTTTCCGGTATGGCCGCTCAGCCCGCGTCGCTGCATCTCTGCATGCAAACTGCGCAATGAGTGCTGACCAGTTAGGTAGAGCTGATAGGTTTGCTTGATCAGTGGCGCCTTCACTGGACAGGGCGCTTTTGGCTCGCCACGCCCCATATCGAGATAGCCCAAGGGCGCCCTGAACGGATACAAACCTTGTTTGAGACGGCCATTCAGCCCCTTTTTGGTTTCTTCGCGCTGATTGCGGATGAAGTCAGCGGCAATCACCGCCAAGAAGTCAGCTGTCATTCGGCCACCGCGCGTGTTGAAGTCCAGCGTCTCTGTGGCAATGTGGACGTCAATGCCCTCGTCTGGCAATTCAGATACTAATGCCCAGTCTTTAAGATTGCGCGCCGACCGATCAATCTTGTGCACGACGAAACCCTGCGCGTGACCTTTGCGCAGTCGTGAAATCATTTTGTTGAAAATTGGTCGCCCCGACTTGGCGGCCGTTTCGAGTTCTTCAAACCACTCAATAATCTGCAGGTTGCGTATAGCTGCACAGGCTAAGATCGCATCCTTTTGCTCCTGAAGTGAGACTCCCTCCCCCTGGCGAACGGTACTCACTCGGATGTAGCCAAAGCAGGGTTTCATGGTGGAAGGGTTATGTTTTGGACTCTAGCACAAGAGTCAGATTCAGACGAATCTTTCGGAGGTTCAAACGGCCATTTTCCCTCTGCCAATAGCCGCAGATATGTCTGTTCGCAGAGATCAAAATGAGCTTGTAGGCGTTCTTCGTTTGTCATTGACCAATAATAACGCCTGAAGATCTGAGGACTAGGACCGCTGATGTGCCCCGCGTGGCGGATGCAGGTCAGCTGAGAATGGCACGTATTTCCGCCCCTGCACCATCAATTGCACAAACGCTCGATGGTTGGGTTGCATGATCAATTGCTCGAGCGACACCCCTAAAAGTTGTCTGGCGATCATCGGCGCATCTAAAGCACCAAGGCGCAGCGCTAGAATGGTGCCCACGTTTCCGAATATCGCCTCCAGAACGGCCTTGTCGGTCTGTGTGGTGTATTGCTGCGCCAAGACAACACCCAATCCGTATTTACGACATTCCGACAAAGCATCTGCAAACACCGCCGTGCTGAAATGATGAAATTCGTCACAGTAGAGAATGAAGGGTCTGCGTTCCTTGGCGGCCAGATCCGCCCGCGAGAACGCCGCGTTGACGATGCTCGCCAGAAGGACGCCACCGAGTACATTGGCCGTGTCCGCCCCAAGCTGTCCCTTGCTCAGATCGATCACGATACTTTTGCCTTCATCCATCAACCTGCGAAAGCGCAACGGCTTTTCAGGGACGCAGAGGGCTGCTCGATGCGCTCGACAACCGCCGCGCGCCTTTCCATAAGTTTCACGGCCTCACCCTCTGTGACGCCATCGGCCTTTGCCGCGATTGAAGCGATCCCACCGCGCGCATCACCGAAGGCGCGGCATGACTGGCCGAGATACGCGACGCCCGAGACATCGGACGTTTTGATCTTTTCGCAGACGGCAGGCGGGACGAAAGGCCTGAGTTTCATCATCGCGGCCTCCGCCGCCCACTCGTTGTGGGCAATCTCGTCGTCGATGATAGGCAACGCCGCTGCCGCGTTCGCAATGATCGCATCCGCTGCCTGCTTCTTGAGCCGCGCACCTGCAAGTTGGTCCCGTTTCCGGTCGAGTGAGTTCACAGTCGCCTTGTCGAAGTATTCTTCTGCGCAAACGTTGCTGCACAAGGCGCGTCGCCCGTCACCACCTGAATAAGCGCCTCAGAGACGCAGGCGCGGCCTAGCGCCATGTATCCGTCCGGCGCGAGTGCAGTCGCCCGAGAGCGCCTCAAGCCGCTGTGGCGTTTGAGGGAGAAACACGCGAAAATCCATCTAGGCTCGCGGTGACAATGTATTGGGCCGCTCATAGAAGCCGGATATACGTCTGCAATCGTGATCCTGAACCAGACCGACCAAAATCGTTACAATAAGGCGGGGTCCATATACATCCACACATGCGTCATCGTTGTACATTTCTGGCTCAACCGACTGCTTTGAGCGCGCGCAACGGGGCTGGAGGTCGTGACCGCTTGCCGGGCGCGCAGCTACCGGCCTGCGATCGGGTCAGTTGCGAACCTCCGGATGCCGGTCGCCGCAGCCAGACACTTCAACAACGAAGCCTGAGACAGGTGATCAAAGACTTATTATGTTGAATATTGGTCTGGTCGCGGTTTGGCTCCGACCTCTTTCAAAAGCCAATTGGCAGGCATGGGCCACTTATAGGTCACGTCTTGCCGCCGTCACCAATCTGGATTGGCGCGTCGCGGCTTACCATGCGAATGACAAGCGGCACGTGATCCGACACATCGCGGGTGAAATCCGCCACCGTCTTGTCAAGCCGCACAATGGCCGCGTCATCACCGCTGATGGGTGACATGCGCACGTCATTGCTGACCACGATGTGATCAATCAACGACCGATACCGCGCGCCTACATAAGACAGCGCGTTGTCGGCGGCATCATCTGTGGTCAGCGTGAACAGGTCAGGCGCATCGGTCAGCGGGCTGAGCACATCATTGTTCAGCGTCTCGTTAAGATCACCGCCAAGCACCACAGGCAGCTTCTCGGTCTCGCGGATATCGGCAATCACCTCGGTCAGGATTTCTGCCGCAAGACGGCGGCGGGCCTTGCTTTGCGGGTCACCAAAGGCCTTGAGATGCAGCAGGACCATGATGAATTCCACCGGCTCGCCGCTCTTGGTGTTGGGCGCGACCTTGACGTTGGCGATCAGCGGGCGGCGCGGAAAGGCGGTGCGCCCGGTCCCGGTTGTCGCGGCCCAGGCCGATTTGTGACGGTTCATGATCTTGGCGGAAATGTTCACCTCGGTGGTCTTGCTGTCATAGAGAACGGCAAGATCCTGACGCCCCCTGACGTTGAGGTATTTGTAATCATAGCTCTGTCCAAGCGCCTGAAGCGAGGCAACCAGCCGGTCCATCGCGTCCTTTTGCACCTCGACAAGGCCCATGGCGTCAAGCGACAGGTGACCCAGCACACCGGCAACCGCATTCACCCGCATGTCGGAAATGGCATCGTTGAAGTGTTCGATGTTCCAGAACCCGATATCGGCGAATTCAAGCGAGCCCCTGTATTCGGGCACTTCGACTTCCTGCGTACTGGCTCCGGTGATGCCCGCGATATCGAAGAATCCCAAATGCGGAGAGCTATCGGGGATGGTCGAGAGCAGCTGCACCAACCCCGGTGAGCCGGCTGCCTCGCTGTGCTGGCGAGCCACAAGATGCGACACGATTGCCGCGATCCGCACGCCCTCGTTGGTGGTCACGCCGTTCTCGATCCAGCCGGCGTGGTGCAGGGCGACCAGATCCCAGGCGTTGTTGAACACCGGGCTGCCGGATGACCCCGGCTCGGTATCGGTTTCATACCAGACGACCTTGTCCTTGACCCGCAACACGTCATTGTTGTGAAGCGCCACCTCTTTCGGGCGGCCGCGCGGGTGCTGGATTATATTGACCTTTTCACCGCGCGTCACCGTCGACGGGTTGCGCAGCAGCGGGATCGGATCGAATTCGTCCAGCGCGGGATCGTCACAGCCGACGATGGTGAAATCCAGCTCTTTGGAGGTCACGAAAAACCGGTCCGGATCAAGATTGACCATCAGGCTGGCGCCGCCTTCTTCAAAGCGGAATTCGGCGATCGCTTCGCGGGCCTCTTCCTTGTCGGCGATGACGTGGTTGTTGGTCATGATGAACTTGCTGGTGCCGATCAGAAACCCTGTGCCCGACCCGCCCGGCAGGTTGACGCGACAGACCGAGGCCGCCGTATCCGCCCCGCGATAAAGGAAGCTGGCCGGAAGGAAATCGGCCCCGCCCGAGATTTTCTCGAAGTGCTGCGAGATGTCCTGTTCGATTTCCCTGCGGCGGCCCTCGTCTTCTGTCGGCGGCAGCGGCGTTTCCAGCAATTCGCGCCCGCGATAGTCGACCAATTCGCGAAAGGCCTGCGGCTCAAGGTCCTGCGCGTCGATCATCGCCTCTTTGCCGGGCGACAGCGGCGCGGTGGTCTCAAACTCGGTGACTGAGCCGAACATCGAGGCAATCACCGAGCGGAATTTATCGGCGGCGTCGGCATAGCCCTTGTTGTTGGGGTGCAACTCGTCATGCCAGTTGTCGCCCACCGCATTCAAACAGCTGACACGCACGACCGAGCCCGGAAACTCTGCCGCCAGCGTCACGAGGGCCGCGTTGAAGCGGTTGATCATCTCGGCCACGATCTGCGCCTGAAGCGCCTTGTCCTTGATGCCAAGGCTGGCCATCGGCTTGCCCAGCCAGCGGGCGTTGTCGGGTCGGGCGTAATCATAGCCGTGGCAGAGAATTTTCAACCCCGGAAATTCTGCCAGCAGCGCGGTAAAGATCGAGCGATAGACGCCGATGATGTCCTTCAGGCGCTTGCCGAAGGTGGCATTGGGATAGTCCTTGGCTGGTCTGCCGGCCTTGAACGGATGAACAGCGGTCTTCAGCATGCCATCGCCCAAAAGGTCATTCCCGCCGCCGCTGATCAGGAAAGCATGCGGCTTTTGCTGGCGCACCGCCTGCAATATCTCGTCCTGATCCAGCATGTCCTGTACCAGATCACCAGCCGCCCCAAGGCTGTAGATCGCGTAATCGTCGAACAGCTGGTCGATCACATCGCGCAGCAGGAAGGGATACTGAAACCAGCTATCGCCTTCGGACACGATGCGAAGCCCGCTCCAGCCGCTCTCGATTTTCCGCTGATACCGTTTCTGACGCCGCCGTTTGGACATGGCGTTGAAAAACCGCATGGCGACATCGGCCTCAACACCCTCGTCATCCACAAGTTCCGGGTTGATCCGGACCTGCGGGGCGAAGGCATCAGAAACCTCTGAGGCTTCCAGAAGGTAGGCGGCAATTTCTTCATCCGGGGTGTCGATATCGCGCATTTTGGCTTTAAGCTCGGACAGTGTGATTTGCTGTGTCATAAGGCACCTCTGGGTCTATGGGTGAGGCCCGAAAAACCGGGCAAAAAACCGGCGCAAAAAACCCTTAATACTTGTATCCCCAAAACATGACGTGGGGCTAAACCGATCATGCCACTTAAAAGAGCGATTTCGCGACGCGATACGTCAACCAGAGGCTGATCGGCCATTTTTTGCCGGTTCAGCAAAGCTTAGGTCGAAAATCGCGGCCTGACCTGATATTTATCAATATCTGCAAACGCAACAGCAATACCCTTTTAAGTGCATTCACCGCGCGTCTGAGAGGAGTGTTTCAGTTGCCTGAGCCGGTATTAGTGACAGTGATTTTAAAGCCAGTACCGGACCCGTCCGGCACAGTAACCATGGCTCATGCTTTTGCGATGCTGAACGACTGGGCAGCCACACAGGATGTGACTGTGCAGCCCCCTGTAAATACCGACGCTGAAACCCTGCGGTTTGCGGTTGTTCTGACCTCTGATGAGGCTCAGGCAGACGCGCTGATTGCGGATCTTCTGGGCAAGGCGTTCGTTGACACCAGTTACAGAAAGCCAGCCGACGCCCTTCCCTAGGTCATTTTCAACCAAGGAGGAGGTCAAGACATGACTGACGACACATTGAACACCGCGCCGGCATCCCCGCGCGAAACCATCGTAGTGATGCAGCCCGACGCGGGCCTGCGGTCTTCTGCCGGGCGATTTGAAACCACCACGGCAGAGCCGGTCACGGACCTTGAAAAGGTCCTGAAGAAATACAAGGCCAGCATGTTGCCCATGTTCGGCAGCACCGAAGAACGCGTCGAACTTGAAATGATGGAGGAATCCGCCGAAAGCGATGCCCCGATGCCAGAGCTGAACCGGTTCTACAGGCTCGACGTCGAAGACGCCAAAGCCGAAGAAGCCGCCGAGGCCCTGGCCAAGCTGAGCCAGGTCGAGGCCGCCTATGTCAAACCCGGCGCAGAGCCCCCGGTGATGTTGGATGACGGCCCGGCACCGGGTCTGGACGAGCCCCCCGTGACACCGAATTACGTGTCGCGTCAGGGTTACCTCGATCCCTCGCCCACAGGCGTCGATGCAAGATGGGCCTGGGCGCGTGGCGGCGGGCGTGGCCAGAACGTGCGCATCATCGACATCGAAGGCGCCTGGCGCTTCACCCACGAGGACCTGCGCCAGATGCAGGGCGGCGTGGTCGGCGGCACCCAGTCCACCAATATCGGCTGGCGCAACCACGGCACGGCGGTGCTTGGCGAATTTTCCGGCGATCACAACAGCTTTGGCATCTCGGGCATCTGTGATCAGGCCACGGCATCGGCGGTGTCGATCTTTGGCGGCATGGGCTCGGCGGGCGCGATCCGCCATGCCACATCGCGGCTGCGGCGCGGCGATGTGATGCTGCTGGAACTGCACCGTCCGGGGCCGCGTCACAACTTTCAGTCACGCGGCGACCAGAAAGGCTATATCGCGATTGAGTGGTGGGAGGACGATTTCGCCGCCATCCTCGCCGCCACCCGGCGCGGGATCATCGTGGTCGAGGCCGCCGGCAACGGCGCCGAGAACCTTGATGACAACATCTATCAGGCGCGCCCCGCCGGATTTCCCGGCAGCTGGACCAATCCGTTCCGCCGCTCGAACCGCGATTCCGGGGCGATTGTCGTCGGGGCCGGCGCGCCGCCTCCCGGCACCCATGGGCGCAACCACGGGCCAGACCGCTCGCGGCTGGATTTCTCGAACTACGGCGCGCTGATTGATGCCCAGGGCTGGGGTCGCGAGGTCACGACCTGCGGTTACGGGGGGCTTCAGGGCGGGAGCGAAGACGTCTGGTACACCGATACCTTCTCGGGAACATCCTCTGCCTCGCCCATCGTGGTGGGCGCCATCGGCTCGTTGCAGGGCATGGCCCGCGCCCGTGGCACGGCGGTTCTCAGCCCGGCCAAGGTGCGCCAGTGCCTGCGCACCACAGGGGCCGCGCAAACCGACGGACCGGGGCGCCCGCGCACACAACGCATCGGCAACCGGCCCGATCTCAAGGCGCTGCATCGCTGTGCGTTTGGTCCGGTCATCAAGGCCAAGGAAATCACCAAGGAAACGGTGAAAGAGATCGAAAAGGTTAAAGAGCGCAAGGAGTTCATCAAGGAGCTGAAGGAAAAGGATCGCAAAGAGGTCAAGGAGAAGGAATTCAAGGAGGGCAAGGACAACAAGGAGATCAAGGAATTCAAGGAGAAGGACAAGGATCGCTTTGAAAAGGCCCTTGAAAAGCGCTTTGACAAGCAGATCGAGAAGCAGGCCGAAAAACAACGTGAAGGTGGCCTGACACCGGGCGGTGGTGACATCGAGACCCGCATGGCCTCGCTTGAGGCGATGGTCAGTGACCTGACCCATTTCATCACCTCGGAACTGCGCCCCGATCTGGCGCAGGGCGCGCAGGATTACGCGGGCGAGTACGATGACCCCGAACTCGCGGCGCAACTGGCCAAGGATGAAAAGGACAGCAAGGACACCGAAACCTTCTGATCCCGGCCCGGCCCCGCCGCATTCGCGGCGGGGCCACCACTTTCGATGAAAGCCATTGATATGATTGTATTTCTATGCTCTCCCGACGACATATCGGCGCGTTGGTTTGTCGCGAGTTTGCGGCATGATCACGGTATTGCCGCACAGATCATCACCCCGCAGGAATTGGTCTATGCCCCTGATATGGAGCATCGGCTGGACGGCACCGACACCTTTAGCAGCGTAACGCTGAAATCCCATGGCACGCTCGACAGCAGCTCGATCACCGGCGTGGTCAACCGGCTGGAGTTTCTGCCCGACGCGCATCTGGCACGGGTCAGCGCAACGGACCGCGCCTATAGTCAGCAGGAATTGCTGGCGATCTGGTCAAGCTGGATAAGTGCACTGCCCTGCCCCGTCATCAACCGGCCAACGGCGATCTCCGTGACCGGGCCGCTGTTTCATCCCGCCATATGGCAGCACCACGCCGCCGCCGCAGGCCTGCCGACGGCGCCGATGCTCTATGACGTTGACCTGCCTGATCCGGTGCCGCCCGTCCCGGTGCACTCGGTGATCGTCTGCAGGGACCAATGCCACAGCACATCCGTGCACCCCGATCTGTTCGGGGCCAGCTGCGATCTGGCGCGCTATGTCGGATTCGACATGCTCGAGGTTATGTTCGGCCAGGGACCGGGGGGCGCGGTGTTTTCGCATGCCGCGCCAGTCCCCGACCTGAGCCGCGCACAACCCGGCCTTTTGGCACAGGTGGCGCACATCTTTCAGGAGGGCGCGCCATGATCGTGCTGGCCGGATTGCCCGATGAGCCGCCCCTTGCCCGCGTCGCGACCGCGCTTGACGATCTGGGCATTGCCTTTCGCATGATTGACCAACGCCGCCACGCCGATCTGCATCTGGCCTTTGATCCGGCGGGCGCACAGGGCGTCTTGCAGGGCAAATTGCGCTGTGCGGGGCAAGACGATATCGCCCTTGAAGACGTCACCGGCCTTTATCAGCGGCTGCATTCCGACGAGAGTTTTCCCGAGCTGTGCAAGCTGGCGCCTGACGATCCGGCGCGGCAACGGTTTTCGCGTTTCGTGACGCTTTTCACGGTGTTTTCCGACCTCTGCACCGGCAGGGTTCTGAACCGGACACCGGGGATGGGCACCAATAATTCCAAGCCGTTTCAGGCACAGATCATTGCCCGCGCCGGTTTTGACATTCCGCGCACCCTGATCACCAATGCCCCGGATCGCGCCCGCGAATTTGTAGAGGATGCCGCGGCGCAGGGCCGTGAGGTGATCTTTAAATCCGCCAGTGCCGTGCGCTCGATCGTGCGCAGCGTAACGGCCGATGATCTGGCCCGGCTTGACCGTTTGCGCATCTGCCCGGTGCAGTTTCAAGAGCGTGTCGAGGGCCGCGATGTGCGGGTGCATGTGGTGGGGAGCGAGGTCTTTGCCACGCGCATCACCACGACGGGTGTCGATTACCGCTATGCCAGCCGCGACGAGGGCGGCTCTACCGAGCTTGAGCCATTCGACCTTCCGCCCGAGGTGGCGAAGCGGGCCGTTGCCCTGTCGCAGATGCTTGAATTGCCGCTGGCCGGTATTGATCTGCGCGAAACGCCCACGGGGGAGTGGGTGTGTTTCGAGGTCAACCCAAGCCCGGCCTATTCCTATTACGAGGCCAACACCGGCCAGCCGATTTCAACCGCGATTGCGCGCTATCTGGCAGGCTGATCGACCGAACGCACACGAAAAACGGCCCCCGTTCCGCTTGGGAACAGGGGCCGTTCGCATCGCGCACCGCCTTAGCGAGAGACGCAGAACGAGCGCCACATCGTCGTGTGTCGACTGACAGGGCCAAAGTAATTGGCGGCGGGGGCAAAGTTAAGCTGGATCGCCCGGTCCCAGGCCCGGAAATGCACCGTGAAACCGCACACATCCGGCAATTCGGTCGGAACGCTTTGCGCCGCAGCAACGCTTGCATAGGCCGCCGTCAGATCGAACCCGGTTTTGAGCGGCACAAGGATTGAATTCGGGGGCTGTGTGCCGGTGCCGTCAAGATCGGCCCGCCCGTCATCAAACTCGGGTTGATCCGCCGCAGTGGTGATCATATGGGCGCCAACCACAAATCCCCCCGACCAGCGCAGGTCATATTTCCAGAAATGATCGTCATTGATCCGGCCCTTCATATCCAGAACCACGGGCTTGCCATCGCCCTCGACCTTGCATTGATCGCCAAGCGGCGAGGTCGCAGACGCGCGGTAGATGTCAAACCACATGTCCCCGGTACCCGAAGAGGTTTGCAACAGGTTGTCCGGCAGGCTGATCCGGTCGTTGTCGATCTGAACGCGCACCGCGCCACTGACGTAAGTGGGGGTCGTGGCGCCGATTTCACGCATCACCAGGCGAACCCGCACCAGGGCATTGCTCGCCCCGGTGGTCGAGTCCCAGACCGCAAGGCTCGGCGGGTCACCGCAGCCGTCAAACCGGCGGTAATCCGTCACCGCGAACCAGCCGAGCGGATCGCTGTCATAGACATCGTTGCGCGAGATCGGACAGGGCGAGGCGGGCGTCGGGCGCACCATCCGGCGCCAGTTGTCGCTTGCGGGATGCACGACACCGGGATCGGCAAAGGCCGGAAATCCCGCGCCCTGATCGATCTCTACCCGGTACTCGTACTTGGCAAGCTCCGGGCAATTCACCACTTCGGGCATCGAGCCCTGAATGCGGATATCATTGGCGAAGGGTCGCTGCGTGACGCCCGAAAAGTCGGCAAGGCCGGTTGTCAGGTCGATCACCCCGACCTCGACGTTGCTGATAAAGGTGATCGACGGGGGCGCGCATTGCACCACGTCGCCCACGGTGTCATGCAGGGCATCAAGGCCAAGATCGCGGGTTGCCGGTTCCAGCGTTTTCAGCAGGTCCCCCGCCTTGAGCCAGATCGACGGCCCCGGCTGAAGCACATCGCCGTCAGTGAAGGGCGTCGGCCCAAAGCCAACGATCTCGGTCGACATCAATTCGACCGGAACATTTTCAATCGGGTCGAGCGCCGGGGTAAAGGCATCAAGCCCGTAATCCGCACCACGCACCGGAATACCCGCAGGCAGGGCCGGCAAGAGCGAGGCGTTCGAGCGCACAATCACACCGTCGCGCGCCGACAAAAGATCCCCATCCAGAAACATCGGCTTGCCGATTTCCGGCGGCGTGCCTTCGGTTGAAAACCAGATGTCGATATCCAGTTCCTTCAAAATCCCGGCAAGTTGATCGGGATTATCCCGAAGTCTGCCCGTGCGGGCCAGTTCTGCAAAACGGCGCAACCGATCTTCCTTGCCGATGAGCGTGACCGCATCAAGGCCAAGATCAAGCGAGCGCGGCAGCTTGAAGCGCGCCAGAAGCGCCGCGTTGGGAATGATCCCGCCATTGGTGAACAACAGATCGCCCGCCGTGAACTGATCACCGTTGGGGCTGTCGAGTTCGGTGGAAAAGGCAATCAACTCGCGTTTCTCATCGACCGAAGCAACCGCATCAAGGCCAAGGTCGACCCGCGAGATATCGAACCGGCGGATCAGATCGGCATTGCGCCGACAAATCCGCGCGCCCGATGAAACATGCCAGGCCAGAAGGTCGCCGTCCGATATGATGGGATTGCCATCTGCGGGTTTGGGGCCTCTGGTCAGAAAATCCTCGGACGTGGAAAACAACAGGCCACTGCACGGATCGTCCTGCGCCAGGGCGCTCTCGGGCAAACCGGCGGCAGCCAGGAAAAGCCCTCCGAAGGCTGCGGCCAACACCGGCCTTAATCGGCAACTGTACTGTGAGATGTATTGAACAATCATCGACATTCCGAGTTCCTCCAATAAATTTCCTCTGAGGCCGCCAAGGGTATGTGGAAATTTCAGGCCTGAATTGATCGCAATCAATGCATGGTTGAATATCCTGACATACGACTTTCGTTTACCGGCAGTCGGCAAAACTTTGCCTAATTGGTGTTTTGCTCTCCCGGGGGCCTTCAAAGAGCGCCGTCCTGTTCACCAATCGCCAGGTTCTGTCGTTTGATGCAAATCAACTTGGGGATGTCCGAAATGCGCCACCATCGGTTGAACGCCGTGATCTCGAAAACGGGGAAGGCGGCCAGCCCGGACACTTGAACAACGGATCGCAAGGAGGGTGATCATGCCATCTCTGTTTTGGAAGTAGGTGCCGCTCAAGCCGACTTTCTATAGTGGGTTGAACAAGTTGTTTGGGCTGCGGTTTCTGAGCTGGCACCCGCAAGCCCCGCTCCCGGTGGCGCGGCGCAACCCAAGTGCGGTTGTGGTCAATGACAAGATTTATGTCTTTGGCGGCGACGAGTTTGAGAAATATGTCGATGGCTATCTGATTACGATCCCCGGCGAAGACGTTCTTGAATACGACATGGCCACCGGGGCATGGACAACGACAGGCACCATGCCCACGCCCCGGTCGCATTGTGCGGCCTTTCGGTATGGGGCCACCAAGATATGTGTCGTCGGCGGGTTCTCGAAACAGCCCTATTCCTGAGGAAAGAGCAACGCGATCCAGATTTTTGACGTCACCACAAAAACCTGTTCCCCGGGCGGCACGATCCAGATGCCGACCACCCTTTATGCGGCGGTCCTGATCGAGGATCGATATATCTACACCTTTGGTGGTCTTGGCGGCGAAACCAGCGGATTCAATCACTCGAATTACGTCTATCGTCAGGATATTGTGGACAACCTGTCGTCCTGGCCCGGAACCTACGCCCCCCTGCCCGACCTTCCCGGCGCGCGCATGGATCACGCGGCGGTCTTTATGTCGGACAACAGGATTTTCGTCATTGGCGGTCAGCAAAAGGAAGGCTGCTTTGCCGATGCCGTGTTTCTGGACTCGGTCGTTGCAACCTCGGAGCCGGTGACCGATTGAGAGGCCGCCAAAATCGAAATCCGGCCTGATTGATCAACATCAAAGGTCCGGGGCGCGATCCATGCCACAAACAAGGCCTCGTGGAAGGGCGCAAGCCCCTCGGATCGCACCCCATTTTGGCGAGGGGCAACAAACGCCTGAGATCAGAGGCCCTCATCATGGCAAAAAAGAAATCCAAGGCAGAATCGCTCCCGACAGGGCTGGCGCCCGAGGTGCTGCGCGTGGAATGCGACCCGGCGGACCTTGGGTTTGAAACCACCGCCGACCTTCGCTCGGCCCACACCATGATCGGGCAGGACCGCGCCATCGACGCCATCAATCTCGCGGCCAGCATCGCCCACAAGGATTTCAATATTTACGTTCTGGGCCGCATGGGCATGGGACGTCATGAAACCGTGTCAAAGCTGATTTCCGAACAGGCCGCTGACCGCCCTGCCCCCTCGGATTGGGTGTACGTCAACAATTTCGACGCGCCGCACAAACCGAACGCCATGCAGCTTGCCGCGGGCTCTGCGTCTCTTTTGAAATCCGCCATGCAGGATCTGGTCGATGATCTGGCCAACGAGATTCCGGCGCTGTTTGAGTCCGAGGAATATCAGACGCAACGCCGCGCCATCGAGGAGGAATTCGGTCAAAGACACGAAGAGCCGATCGCCGAATTTGCCGAGCGTGCCGCGAAAGAGGGTGTTGCGCTCTTGCGCACGCCGATGGGGTTCATGCTGGCCGCAATCATTGATGGCAAACCGATCAAGCCCGAGGTTTACGAGGCGCTTGCCCCCGAGGAACGCAAAGAAATCGACGCCAAGGTGGAACGGCTGCAAGATCGGCTCGCCAAGGTGCTTCGCCATGGGCCGCAACTTGAAAAGGAATACCGCCAGCGGATCGAAGAGTTGCACGCCGGGCTGGCCGAGCGGGTCGTGTCGCTTCGGGTCAAGGAGGTCGCGGACCAGTTCAGGAAAATTGCCGAGGTCGGCATTTACCTGGAGAAAGTCCGCAAGGACATGATCTCGAACGCCGAGTTGTTTCTTGTCTCAAAGGAAGAGGAGAACAACGGCCCCTTCCCCGAAGTGATCCGGAAGTTCCACCTTGAGCCACAGTTCGACAGATACGCCGTGAACATCATGGTGTCGCACGAGGCATCCAAGGACGTCGCCGCGCCGGTTGTCAGCGAAGACTTGCCAACCCTGCATCACCTGACCGGCCGGATCGAGCATATTTCGGAAATGGGCACGCTGGTGACCAATTTCACCCTGATCAAGCCCGGCGCGCTTCACCGGGCGAATGGCGGCTTTCTCGTGCTTGACGCCCTGCGCCTCTTGTCCGAGCCCTATGCCTGGGAGGCGCTCAAGCGCAGCCTGCAAAGCCAGTCGATTTCCATCACCTCGCTCGGTGACCGGCTTGGCCTTGTGTCGACGGTCTCGCTTGAGCCGGATCCGATCCCGCTCAACCTGCGCGTGGTTCTGATCGGCGACCGGCGCCTGCACATGCTGCTTTGCCTGCTCGATCCGGAATTCAATGAGCTGTTCAAGCTACAGGCCGATTTTGAGGATGACCTTCCCAGAACGGCCAAGAATACCCGCCTTATGGCGCGGGTCGTCGCGGGCTATGCCCAGCAGGAAAACCTGCGCCCGATGAGCGCGGCGGCGGCTGCGGCGCTACTGGATCAGGCGGTGCGGCTGGCCGATGACAGCAAGAAATTCACGTTGCAACTCGGCGCGCTGAAGGACGTGATGCGCGAGGCGGATCACTATGCCGGGCAAGCGGGCAAGGACCTGATCACCGACGCCGATATCGCACAGGCCATCACGCAGGCCGACAGACGCGCCTCGCGCATTCAGGAACGCCTGCAAGAGGCGGTCGCGCGCAAGACCATTCTGATCGACACCGTTGGATCGGTGGTCGGGCAGGTCAACGGCCTCTCGGTGATCGGCACCGGCCAGCATTACTTTGGCCGCCCGTCGCGTATCACCGCGCGTGTCAGGATGGGGGCCGGCAAGGTGATCGACATCGAGCGCGAGGTCGAACTTGGTGGCCCGCTGCACTCGAAGGGTGTGCTGATCCTTGGCGGTTTTCTGGCCTCTCGCTATGCGCGCGACGTGCCGATGTCCTTGCATGCCAGTCTGGTGTTTGAACAAAGCTATGGCGGCGTCGACGGCGACAGCGCCTCTTCTGCCGAGCTTTATGCGCTTCTCTCTGCCCTGTCCGGCGTGCCGATCCGGCAAGGATTGGCGGTCACCGGGTCGGTCAACCAGAACGGCGAGGTGCAGGCCATCGGCGGGGTCAATGAAAAGATCGAAGGCTTTTTTGACACCTGCAAGGCGCGGCGCCTGACCGGCAAGCAGGGCGTTCTGATCCCGGCCGCGAATGTCGATCACCTTATGCTGCGCCACGATATCGTCGAGGCGGCAAGGGCCGGTAAATTCAGGGTCATTGCAATCAAGACCATCGACGAGGGCATCGAGGCCCTGACCGGGCGCGTGGCCGGAAAACGCAAACGCAGCGGCGCCTTTCCCGAGGGCAGCATAAATGCGCTCGTGGAGGCACAGCTAAGAGCATTCGCCGAAAACCGCCGACACTTTGCCAGGAACGTCCTGGCCCCGCCAAAGCCGGAGGACATGACGTGACCGCCCCGCCGCGTGCCGAAACCCGCATCCTGATCGGTGCCGGGTCTTTTGCCGATGCATCCACCGCCCTCAAGATCCTCGGCCGATTGGCCGGGGGGGTGAATGTCGCCTTCGGCGGGCTGTTGATCGAAGACCGGGACATGCTGAATATCTGTCAGATTCCAAATCAGCGGGTTGTCTCGGCCAGCGGCACGCTTGTCTTCGCCCCAAGCCCGGCACAGCTTCGTACCGTCCTTGAAGCCGATGCAAAGGCCTTTCAGCGCTCCCTGGCAGAGGTTGCCGGGCTTGCCGGTGCCGCCTGGAGCTTTGAGCACTCTATCGGCGAGCTTGTGCAGCAATCCCTGACGGCCTCTGCCGGGTGGGACATCGTCGTGGTCGGGCACCGAAGCGTGCATCCGATGCGGGGCAAGATCATTTCGCTCAGGGCCACGCCCGTGGCGGATGACGCGCTTGAGGCGTTTTCCGATCGGTTGGCCAAGGCCCTGGGGGCCGACCATCTGGTGTTCTCGGTCGGTGAGCAATCCGATGGCCCGCCCCGGTCACATGTTTTTGCCGACCTCGACGGCGCACTGGCGGCCCTGGCGCGCATGAATGTGCAGGCGGTCCTGCTTGACCTCGCGCACGGGCCGGTCCGCACCCCGGATCAGCTGCGCCAGGTGCTCGAGGTCGCGCGCTGTCCTCTGTTTGTGTTCGGGGCGGCGGGTTCGGGCGATCAACTTGAGCACAGCACTCAAATCCCGCCCAGCCGGGACCGCCCCTAGACCCGCCGCAAGGCACAAACCCGCGCCCCTGCCCGCCAAAACAAAAAGCGCGCCGTTTGAGCAAGATCAACAAATCGACACATCGTCTCGCTAGACTGGCAGCAAGAGATCAGGGGTGGCCATGTTCAAGAACGCCGTCAAGATATTCACACTCAATAAGTTTGACATCAAGGTTGATCCAAGCTGGCTGTTAATTGCCGCGCTGATCACCTGGAGCCTGTCACGACAGTATTTTCCGAACGTCCTTCCGGGGCAGACAAGCGATGTCTATCTGGTCATGGCGATTGCCGCGACTCTGTGCTTTTTCGGCTCGCTCCTGCTGCATGAACTGGCCCATTCGGTCGTGGCCCGAAGCTATGGCGTAGAGATCAAAAGCATCACCCTCTTTCTTTTCGGCGGCGTGGCCGAGCTCGAATCGGAGCCCCAGACTGCCGCCGTGGAGTTTCAGGTGGCCCTTGCCGGCCCGGTGATGAGTCTGGCACTGGCCTTTGGCTTCTGGGTGTTTGCCGGGGTCGTGGCGATGGTGTCGATGCCTGCACCGATCATCGAGGTGTTGTCCTATCTTTCGGTCATCAACCTTGTGCTGGCGTTGTTCAATCTTGTCCCGGCCTTTCCGCTGGATGGCGGGCGTGTGCTGCGCGCCTACCTGTGGCATCGCAACGGCGACATCCTGCGCGCCACCGAAATGGCGGCAAATTCCGGCGCGGTTTTCGCCTATGCCCTGATGGCTCTGGGCCTGATGGCGCTTTTTCAGGGCGCGACGGTGACCGGGCTTTGGCATATCCTGATTGGCGGCTTCGTGCTTTTTGCCGCAAGAGGAAGCTATCAGGCGCAATTGATGCGCAGCGCCTTTGACGGCAAAACCGTCAAGGCCCTGATGACCAGAGATCCGGTTGTTGTCGGGCCGGACATGACGCTGAACGACATGGTCAACCTGATCATGTTGAAACACCGCATCAGCTTTGTTCCGGTGGTCGAGGATCGCGTTCTGCTTGGTCATATCGACACGGCGGTTCTTGGCGGGATCGACCGGGAAAACTGGGCCGGCACCCGTGTCGACGATGTTTTCACCACTCTGGACGCGTCAACCAGGGTGCGCTCTGACCTGCCGATCAGGGATCTGATGTCGCTGATCGCCAGGACCGGGCGGCGCAAGTTTCTGGTGACAGACAATCACGCCTTGCTCGGGGTGATCACCCTGTCGGATTTGACGGCCTATCTCCACCTCTCGGCAATGCTTGCCCATCCCCCCAAGAGCGATTGAGGTCATGACCGAAATCCTGATCATTCAGGGCCATCCCGACGCCGCAGAGCCCCATCTGTGCCATGCGATAGCTCAGGCATATCGCGCCGGCGCCGAGGCCGCGGGCCATCGCGTGAACGTGATTGATATCGCCCAGCAGGATGTTCCCTTTCTGCGCTCGCAGGCGCAATGGGAAGGCCCAGATTGGCCGCCCATCTGCGCCCCGGCGCAGGCCGCGATCCTGGCAGCCGAGCATCTGGTCTTGGTCTACCCGCTCTGGATGGGGGATGTCCCTGCCCTGCTGAAAGCCTGGATCGAACAGGTGTTTCGCAAGGGCTTTGCCTTTGAGATGGACCGGCGCGGATGGCATCCTGCCCTTCGCGGCAAATCGGCGCGGGTGATCGTGACCATGGGCATGCCGGGCTTCGTTTACCGGTGGCTCTTTTTCGCGCATTCCCTGCGCAGCCTTGATCGCAATATCCTCAAGTTCTGCGGCATCCGCCCGGTCCGCTGGAGCATCCTCGGCAATGCCGAAGACCCAAGCGGACGGGCGCAGTCCCGGTTTCTGGCAAAAGCCGGACAGCTTGGCAGGCGCGCCCGCTAACCGCTTACGGGGGCCACTCGCAGAGCCCCCGATCACAGAATTCATCTCGACCGTTTCAGGGCCGAGCTACGTCGCGATGATGTCGTCAAGATACTTTTGCAGGCTGTCCAGCGGCGCATCCGACAGATCCTTGGCGATTTCACCCACAATCACGCCTCGCACCGGCGGCGTAAGCGCCTTGCGCATCACCCCGAGCATATGCGGGCCTGATACGATCACGAGCCGGTCAAAGTCTTTTCTCGCAAGGGAGACCTCAAGATCACGGGCAATCTCCTTGGCGAAGACCTGATCGGCGTGTTCTTGCGGGTCACCCTGATCGACCGCGCTGATGCCCGGCCCGGCGCTGCTGTGGCCAACCCCTGCCTCGGATGAAAACCCGATCGCGGGTTTAGCACTCCAGGCCTTATCCTCCAGGACGGCAAGCCCTTTGCCCTGCCCGCTATTGACCACGACGCTGGCATTGCGCGCGTCTGCCAAAACTACCCAAGTCACAATCGGTTTCATGTCACACTCCAGAATTAATATCTTCGTCCTTTGTCGCAGATGATGGCGCCCGGACCTTGAGCAATATCAATTGTGACTTGCGTCAAACCGCGAGATGTTGGCACGATCAGGAAACAAAACGGGACAGCAAGTGAAGAACGCCACTCAGGACAGCGCATTGCTCAACGCAATCATGGACGCCGCCGTTGACGCGATGGTCATATCGGACGCACACGGCGTGATCCTGCGCGCCAATCCCGCGGCCGGGCAGATGTTTGGATACGAGATATCCGAGATGCTCGGGCAAAGCGTAAATATGCTGATGCCCCAAGCGTTGGGCGAGGGGCATGACAGGTTCATGTCGGATTATATGCTGACGGGCGAGAAACATATCATCGACACCGGTCGCGATATCAAAGGCCAGCGCAAGGACGGTAGTGTGTTTCCGCTGCATATCTCTGTTGGCGAAACCAAGGCGACGGGCGCGCCGATGTTCGTCAGCATCATGCATGACCTGACCTATCGCCATGCGACCCAGGCGGCCCTTTCCCGGTCACAACGCCTTGACGCCATCGGCCAGATGACAGCGGGAATTGCCCATGATTTCAACAACCTGTTGACGGTTGTGATCGGAAATCTCGAATTGCTGGACATGCGCGGGCCAACCGACAGGCAGACTCCGCTGATCCGCGACGCGATGGATGCCGCCGAACTTGGCGCCGATCTGACCTCGCGGCTGATGGTGTTTGCGCGCAAAAGCAACCTCAAACCGGTCGAATCCGACCTTCGTGACCTTTGCAAGGTGGCCTTGAACCTCCTCAAGCGAACCCTTGGCGCAGCCTATCGCATAAGAACGGATTTCGCGGCGGATCTGAAACCCGTCATGGTCGATCCGGTCGAATTGAAAGCGGCGCTGATCAACCTTGCGCTGAATGCACGCGACGCCATGGGGCAAAAGGGCGAATTGCTGATTTCCCTTGCCAACGTCACGATCGACGACACCTATATGGCGCAGGAAACCGACATAGAGTCCGGCGAATATGTGCGCCTGTCGGTAAGCGATAATGGCAAAGGCATGACCCCCGAGGCACAGAATCGCGCCTTTGAACCCTTTTTCACCACAAGAACCGACAGCGGTGGCACGGGGCTTGGCCTGTCCATGGTTTACGGATTCGTGCGCCAGTCCGGTGGTCATATCACACTCTATAGCGAGCTCGGCCACGGCACGAGTTTCGGCCTCTATTTTCCGGTCTCCGGCACTTGTGCCGCCCCCGACAGCGACGAGGCCTGTCAACAGCGCGAGGACGCCTTGCCACATGGTCATGGGCAGGTCGTGCTTGTTGTCGAGGACAATCCCAAAGTGCGCCAGCTTGCGGTCGATCGCATCCGCAAGCTTGGCTATCACACCGAAGAGGCCGAGACCGGCGATGCCGCCTTTGAAAGGCTACAGGCGGGCTTGCAGGTGGATATCCTGTTTTCCGATCTCGTGATGCCTGGCAAGCTGAGCGGATACGAGCTTGCCGCAAAGGTTCAAACAGAATTCCCGTCAATCAAGGTCCTGTTGACATCCGGCTATGCAAGCGATGTCGTCACCGGAAAAATGCAGTATTCGCAAAGCCAGGATATCCTGCACAAGCCCTACCATCACGCCGATCTGGCGCAGCGGCTTCAGGCGCTTTTGGTTGCGCCATCCGAGGATTGAGTGATCTCCACATCGCCGACAAAGGTATAGCCGATGCCGCGCACGGTCTTGATAAGCTTGGGGTCTGACGGATCGCGTTCGATCTTTTTGCGCAGGCGCGCGACCTGATTGTCGATGGTACGGTCAAGCGGGCTCCATTCGATGCCGCCCACAAGATCCATCAGCTGATCTCGCGACAAGATACGTTTCGGGCGTTCCAGAAACACGGCAAGCAGCTTGAAATCACCCGTTGTCAGCCCACAGCTGGTTCCGTCCCGGTCCAGCACTTCAAGGCGGTCCGGCAGGACGGTGATCCCGTCAAAGGAAAAAGTGGCGCTGCCCTCGCCCGGTGCCGCCAAAGGCGTTCCGGCAATGGGGTCATCCGATACGGCGGGGCCACTGCTTCTGCGCAGAACGCTGCGCACGCGGGCCACCACTTCGCGGGTGTGAAACGGTTTGGTGATGTAGTCGTCAGCGCCGACTTCCAGGCCGACGACGCGGTCAATCACATCGTCTTTGCCACTCACCATGATGATCGGCACCTGCGACGTGGCGCGGATCGCGCGCGCCACTTCAAGACCGTTGTCGGCGCCAAGATTGATGTCCAGCGTGACAAGATCGGGCACAGAGTCCTTGATTTGCTCAAATGCCTCTTCGGCATTCATGGCCTCGCACACGCCGAGGCCTTCACCCTCCAGAACATTACGCAGGAGAGTTCTGATTTTTGGATCATCATCTACAACAAGGATCATCTTGCGCGTCATAACTCGTCCCTTTTCGCCGAGATTGGCAACTTGCTGAAATACACACTCAAGTCATCAATCCGGGGCATGCGCGCCCTTCGATACAAATTGATGCAAAACTTATACTATCCAACCTAACCCCTACTACACTGGCCGTCCAAGTTGACCTCATTACATCTTATGGGGGCGCTGCCAATGTATGTCACTATTCCGTCTGAACAAACACCTTTTGCGCCGCAACTCCGGTGTGCACGCAAGCAGGCGACAACCGTTACAAAGGTTTTCAAAGCCGGTAACAATCTATATTTCGAAGGTGATAAAGTTGACCGACTCTATCAAGTGCAATCCGGCGTCCTGCGCCTCACTCGTCTGCTCGAGGATGGCCGCCGTCAGGTGATCGCCTTCGGCTTTCCCGGTGATATTGTTGGATTTCCCTGTGATGGGCGTTATCACACCGACTGTGACGTTCTGACCGAAGCGCGGTTGCAGGCCTACCATTTGTCGGCGCTGGAAGGTGAGAACGGCAATCCGGAGCTTCACAAGGAACTGCTTCAGGCGGCCTTGCGCGAGATAAGCGCCATGCAGGATCACTTCATGATGCTTGGGCGTAAATCCGCCGTCGAAAAGGTTGCCTCATTTTTGTGCGTCCTGACTGAAAGAATGAGCAGTGACACAGGGTCACGCAATCAGGCGTTCTTGCCGATGAGCCGCTCAGACATTGCCGACTTTCTGGGCCTGACAACGGAAACGGTCAGCCGCACCCTGAGCCAGCTTCGCAAAAGCGGGATTATCGCAATCAACAATATCCATACGGTGGTGATCTTGCAGCCCAATGCGCTGTTTGGGCTGTCGCAAGGGCGTGAAGACATCGATTGCCCGTCAAAGTCCGGTCTGCATGGCCTGGCACGGGCCTGCTAGCGTTGCAAACCAGCCTGCCAGCGCCCTCAGGGTGCTGGCCACAACGACCGGACATCCTCGGACAGGCTGACGCGGACATCGTGAATTTCGCCCGCGCTCAGACGGTCATTCAAAAGCGCAAAGACGCATGCGATATCTTCCGCTCCACGATATTCATCGGTGTTTTCCATCTGTGAGGCGATATAACCTGCAAAGGCTTGCGCCCTGCGCTCCTTGATCGGTGTTTGCTTGGGCACCCAGCCCTCAAAGAACATGCCCCGGATCAACAGCGGAAGCTGCGCCGAAAGCTGTGCAAGCTCATCCGGCGACAGGTGATCGCGCAGATGTTGCAAGGTCACCCGCAACAGCCGCAGCGCGCTGCGGCTTGAATACCACCCCAGACGCGCGGTCAGGTCGTTGATCCATTCGTGGGTCAGGTGAACCGTGTGATCAATCACTTCGAGACCTTGGGCAGACATGCGTATTCTCCTTTTGCGGGGTCAAGTTTTGGTCGGCTTCATGTCGACATCAAGCGCCTGGCACGAGTTGCCGATGAAATGGGTCAATAGCGTCGTGGTCATCGCGCCGATCCCGAGGAGAACAAGGGTGTAATTCGCCACCCAGCCCACGAAGGGGATGAAATTCAACAGCGCGATGGCGATGATTGCCCCTGCAAACACCAGCAGGCGCGGTATGGTTCCGGCCTCGGGATCGCCGCCAAAGCCAACCCAGACACGCATCGCGACCGCATAGGCCCCAAGCGCATAGCCAAGCGTCCATGCCGCGGTGATGCCGAGCACGACAATCGGCACAAAGGGCAATCCGACAATCGTCAGACCGGTGACCGGCACCATGCCGAACATGACCGACAACCCGGCAATCCCCGCAATCAGGGTTCGGCCGGGGCCTGCGACAATGCTTTTGCGCATGGCCTCAAGACGTTTCGGCATGATCCCAAGCGCAAGTGCGCCGAGCACGACGAAAAACAGGAGTGAAATGATAAACCCGAAGATGATCGACGCGAATGTCGGGAACATCGGCATTTCTCGCCAATGGTCCATTTCTGCCATGTCGTCCCAGACATCCATTGGCGATATTTTCTCATAGACCACGCGGCTCGCAGGTGCCACGCGCTCGGGCACGTCAATTCTGTCTTCCATGCTATAGGTGAGCGTCCCCGTGACGACCGCCTTCGGCCCAAAAGACAGGGTCTTGGCAAGAATACGCACATCCCCCGTGATCGGCGCGTTCAGCACGACCTCTCGTCCGGTCACCAACAAAGCGCCCGCGACCGGCCCCTCGATGGTGACGGTCTTGCCCAGAAGACGCGCATTGCCACTGGTCTGCGCGCTGTCTTCGGTGCGCAGGCTAATGCCGGCGGCCGTCAGATCGCGGGCAATCGCCCCGCGCAAAACAACCGTCGCCCCGAGGGCATAAAGGTCTTCGCGGGTGTCGGCGCTGACCGAGACATCGAAACCGGCCACGTGCAGATCGCCCTCGCTCACGCCGCGCGCCACCGCCGTTTGCCCTGAAATGAAGGTGTCGCCTTGGGTATCGAGTGTCTCGGTGACCGATGCTCCGGCGATAAAGGTGTCGCTGCCGTTCCGGGTCACCATCACCGGTTCGCCAAAAGCGGGCATCGCAAGCCCCACGAGCAGGCATGCAGCGGCAATATGTCGGGACAGAGAGAGGGTCATGACAGCCTCCTGTGGGTTTCACATTTGCATCCCAAGATCATACCCCGCTTGGCCAAGGCGCGATTGATGCGGATCAATCCGGCCGCGACCCGAAATTGATCTTGATCATCCGCGCGCCAAAGCAACGGGCTAACATTGTCCTGGATCAGTGCGCCGAGGACAAAACCAGACATGCCACAGGACACCATCATCAAGTCAGAGGCGGCAGCAAAGGCCGCCAATATGGCCGACTACGCGGCCACATATGACAGCTTTCGCTGGGAGGACGCGCGCCGCGAGATCGATGGGTTGCCGGGCGGGCACCTCAACATCGCCCATGAAGCGATCGAGCGGCACGTCGCGGCCGGTCACGGCGCGCAGGTGGCGCTGCGCTGGATCGCGAAATCCGGTGAGAGGACCGATTACACTTATCTCGAGCTGTCGCAGCTGACCAATCGCTTTGCCAATGTGCTGCGCAGCCACGGCATTGAAAAAGGCGCGCGGGTCTATTCTTTGTTGGGGCGCACGCCCGATCTCTACATCGCGGCGCTTGGCACGCTGAAGGCGGGCTGCGTGTTCTGCCCGCTGTTTTCCGCATTTGGCCCCGAGCCTATTCGCGCGCGGATGGAGATCGGCGGCGCCAATGTGCTGATCACCACGGCGCGGCTTTACAAGCGAAAGGTCAGCGCGCTGCGCGATCTGCTGCCCGATCTGCGCCATGTGTTTCTGAGCGATGGCACGGCAGAGGGCACCGACGCCCTGTCGCCCCTGATGAAAGCCGCCTCGCCCGAGTTCACCACCGAGCCGATGCATCCCGAAGACACCGCGCTCTTGCATTTCACCTCTGGCACCACCGGCAAACCCAAGGGCGTGGTGCACGTGCATGACGCGGTTGTGGCCCATCACATGACCGGGCGCCTCGCGCTCGACCTGAGGCCCGGCAATACCTATTGGTGCACCGCCGATCCGGGATGGGTTACGGGCACCTCCTATGGCATCATCGCGCCGCTGACCAACCGCGTCACGATGATCGTGGATGAGGCCGAATTTGACGTGACCCGCTGGTATGACATCCTCGACAGGGAAAGCGTAAACGTCTGGTACACCGCGCCCACCGCGATCCGGATGCTGATGAAGGCCGGGATCGAGGCGACCAAAGGGCATGATTTCTCGTCCCTGCGGTTCATGGCCAGCGTCGGCGAGCCGCTGAACCCCGAGGCGGTGATCTGGGGCAATGACGTCTTCGGCATGCCCTTTCATGACAACTGGTGGCAGACCGAAACCGGCGGCATCATGATCGCCAATTTCGCCGCGATGGATGTCAGACCCGGCTCGATGGGCAAGCCGCTTCCGGGGATCAAGGCGGGCATTGTCGAGGTGACAGAGGATGGCCTTCGCGAGGTGAGCAAGCCTCTGGCGATCGGCGAACTGGCGTTGCGCCCGGGCTGGCCGTCGATGATGCGGGGCTATCTGCACGAAGAGGCGCGCTATGAGAAATGCTTTCGCGACGGCTGGTATCTTTCGGGCGATCTGGCGATGCGCGACAGCGACGGGTATTTCTGGTTTGTGGGCCGCAGCAATGACCTGATCAAAAGTGCCGGCCATCTGATCGGCCCGTTCGAGGTTGAAAGCGCGCTGATGGAACACGAGGCCGTGGCCGAGGTCGCCGTCATCGGCGTGCCCGATGAAACGGCTGGCGAACGGGTCAAGGCCTTTGTCGCGCTGAAACCGGGTTTTGCAACGACCGACGACTTGTTGCTTGAGCTAAGCGGCCATGCGCGCAAACGGCTTGGCCCTGCCGTTGCCCCGAAAGAGATCGTGTTTCGCAAGAACCTGCCGAAAACCCGAAGCGGCAAGATCATGCGCCGCCTGTTGCGGGCGCGTGAATTGGGCCTGCCGGAAGGCGACATATCGACATTGGAAAGTGATGAGCAATGACAGCGCCCCCTCTCAAACCCCGCCTCGACCATGACCATGTGCGCGATCTGCTCAAGGCGATGATCCGCATCCGCCGCTTTGAAGACAAATGCGCCGAGCTTTATACCCAACAGAAAATCCGCGGCTTTCTGCATCTCTATGACGGGGAAGAGGCGATCGCGGCGGGCATCATCCCGCTCCTTGGGCCAAAGGACCGGGTGGTCGCGACCTACCGTGAACATGGTCATGCCCTGGCGCGCGGCATTGCGATGGGCCACATCCTGGCTGAAATGTACGGCAAGGCCGAGGGCTGCGCCGGGGGGCGTGGCGGCTCGATGCATCTCTTTAGCCGCGATCACCTGTTTTACGGCGGCAACGCCATCGTGGGCGGCGGCTTGCCGATGGCCGTGGGCCTTGGTCTCGCCGACCGGATGGAGGCGCGCGATAGCGTGACGGCCTGTTTTTGCGGCGAAGGCGCCGTTGCCGAGGGCGAGTTTCACGAAAGCCTGAACCTTGCCGCGCTCTGGGGGCTGCCCGTTCTGTTTGTCTGCGAAAACAACGGCTATGCCATGGGCACAGCCCTGAACCTGTCTGAATCGCAAACCGACATAAGCGCAAAGGCCGCGTGCTATGGCATCGAGAGCACTTCGGTCGACGGCATGGATGTCGTCGCCGTCGAGGTCGCCGCGCGCCGCGCCCTGCGCCACATCGCAGAGACCGGCCAACCCTATTTCCTCGAATGCCGCACCTATCGCTTTCGCGCCCATTCGATGTTTGACGCCCAGCTTTACCGCTCCAGGGAAGAGGTCGCGGAATGGCGCGAAAAGGGGCCGATCCTGCGGTTTCAGACATGGCTTGATCAAAACGGGCTGCTGCATTCGGATGAGGTCTCAAGAATAATCGTCGAGGTCGATGAAGAGATCGCCAAGGCCGTTGCCTTTGCCGAAGCGGGCACAGACGAGCCGCTGGAAAGCCTGACGCGGTTTGTCATGTCGCCCGACCGCCCTGCCCCGCCCGCGCCCGTTAAACCCGGTCCGATGATCCCGACCACCTATCGCGAGGCCGTCCGCGGCGCGATTGTCGATGCCATGACGCGCGATCCCAAGGTGTTTCTGATGGGCGAGGATGTGGGCCATTATGGCGGCTGCTATGCGGTCAGCAAGGGCCTGCTGGATCAATTCGGCCCCGAGCGCATCCGTGACACGCCCTTGTCGGAATCCGGCTTTACCGGGGCCGGGATCGGCGCGGCGATTGCCGGAATGCGCCCGATTGTCGAGGTGATGACGGTCAATTTCTCGCTTCTGGCGCTGGACCAGATCCTCAACACCGCCGCCACCCTGCGCCATATGTCCAACAATCAGTTTGGCGTGCCCGTGGTAATCCGCATGGCGACGGGGGCCGGCAAACAGCTTGCGGCGCAGCATTCGCATTCGCTTGAGGGCTGGTACGCCCATATTCCGGGATTGCGCGTGCTGGCCCCCGCCACGATGGAGGATGCGCGCGGCATGCTCTGGACCGCCTTGCAAGACCCTGACCCGGTGCTGATTTTCGAGAACGTGATGCTTTATAACCGTGAGGGCGAGATTGCCGAAAATGCCGGTCCCGTCGATATCGACCGCGCCGCGATCCGGCGGAATGGCAATGATGTCTCGCTGATCACCTATGGCGGGTCGCTGTTCAAGACGCTTGAGGCCGCCGATCAACTGGCAAATGAGGGTATCTCGGCAGAGGTCATTGATCTGCGGAGCCTGCGACCGCTCGACATGGAGATGATCATCGCTTCGGTTACCAAGACCCGGCGCGCCGTGATGGTCGATGAAGGCTGGAAAAGCGGAAGCCTTGCGGCAGAGATTGGCATGCGGCTGGCCGAAGAGGCCTTTTACGACCTTGACGCCCCGCTTGCCCGCGTCTGTAGCGAAGAGGTGCCTATCCCCTACGCACAGCACCTCGAACAGGCCGCAATCCCCCAGACCGCGCGGATCGTCGCGACGGTCAGACAGATAATGGACACCACGCCATGAGCGCGTTTCTCATGCCCTCGCTTGGCGCAGATATGGAGGCCGGAACCTTGGTTGAACAATTGATGTCGCCTGGCGACAACGTAACGCGCGGCGATGTGATTGCCGCGATTGAAACCCAGAAAGGCGTGATCGAGATCGAGGTTTTCGAGGATGGCGTGCTTGACGCGTGGCTTGTTGATCCGGGCACGAAAGTCCCCGTTGGCACGCCGCTCGCGATGATCCGGTCAACGTCGGACAGCAGCGCCGCAGACCCGGACACGCCGGACACGCCAGAGCCAGAAGCGCCGCAACCGCATGATCCCAAACCCGCATCGGTGCCGCGCGAAGACCCCGCACCACACGATCCCGCGCCTCAAGGGCCGGGCCCCGAAGTGCCGATGCCAGAGGGGCCCTTTCCCGAAATTCCAGTGCCCGAAGACCGCGCGGCAACCGGCCCGGCGCCCACTCCACCCCGCCAACGCATAAGCCCTGCGGCGCGCCGTCTGGCGGCGCAGACCGGGGTTGACCTGCATAGCCTTGGCACCGGTGCGGCCAGGCCGATCACCCGGTCCGACATCGCGTCACTAGGCCAAAGCCAGTCCCCGGCGCAAAGCGACATGCGCGCCGCCATCGCGGCCGCGATGAGCCGCTCCAAACGCGAAATCCCGCATTATTACCTGTCCCATAGCGTCGATCTGACCAAGGCCGAGGCCTTTATCACCGCCGAGAACGCCAAGCGCGCGCCGGATGAAAGATTGCTTTTGGGGGCGCTCTATCTCAAGGCGCTTGCCCGCGCGGTGAAAAAGGTGCCGGAAATGAATGGCACGTTTGAAGAGGGTGAGTTTCATCAAAGCGAGGCTGTGCATGCGGGTCTTGCCATCGCCTTGCGCAGCGGCGGATTGGTGGCCCCGGCCCTGTTTGATACCGACAGGCAGAATCTTGACGACCTGATGACATCCATGCGCGACCTGATCGCCCGGGTCCGCGCCGGGCGCTATCGCGCGCGCGAATTGTCAGAGGCCACGATCACCCTTTCCAGCCTTGGGGATCGCGGCGTGGATCAGCTTTACGGCGTGATCTATCCACCGCAGGTGGCGATTGTCGGGATCGGCACCCCTGCCCTGCGCCCTTGGATCGAGGGCGCGAAAGTCGTGCCCCGCCTTACGGCCACACTCACGCTTGCCGCGGATCACCGGGTCAGCGATGGCCGCCGAGGCGCGCTGTTTCTCACTGCAATCGCCAAGCATCTGCAAAGACCGGAAACGCTATGACAGATATGACCGTTGAGGCCGCCCTGGCCGAAGAACTCCACCGCATCGCGCCTGATATCGCGCTGGACGACATCGACCGAACGCAGGATCTGCGCGAGGAATTCGATATCGATTCAATGGATTTCCTGACCCTCGTCACCGCGCTTGGCAAACGCTTTGACCTCGACATGCCCGAGGCCGATTATCCGAAAATGGAAAGCTATGACGCCTTGCTGGAGTATTTGCGCAGCAAAACAGCCTAGGGGTCGAACCGGGCAATCACTCCGACACAAGCGCCTCGATTTTCGTGCCCTCCGCGATGTCTTCAGTGGGATGCAGGATCACGGTTTCGCCCGCCTCAAGCCCGCCCAGAACCTCGGCAAAGGTGGTGTTGCGCCGCCCGATCTCGATGCCCCTCAGGTGCGCCGTGCTCCCCTCGGCCACGAACACCGCCCAATCGCCGCCCTCCCGGAACACGGCGCTTAGCGGCACTGCAAGGACATCATCGCTTTCCCATTCAACCGCACGCAGAAAGACCGAAAACCCGTCGCCAAGGTCAGCGCGCTGCTCGGGCGGCGTGATCAGATCAAACACCACATCGACGCGCTGTTCCTCGATGCCGAGGGCCGAAACCTTGGTATAGGCCGACGGCTCGATCTTGGAAATCCGCGCCTCGAGCGGCTCATCGCCGCCCCAGCGTTCGACAATCGCGCGATCGCCCAGATCAAGGCGGACGGCATCGGTCGACAACAGGTCGGCGACAATCTCAAGGTCATCGGGCTGACCGACCGACAAAAGCCGCATGCCCGCAACGACGGGGCGTTCGCTGATGACGTCGATCTCAAGCACCCGGCCATCCACCGGCGCCGTCATTTGCAAACAACAGCTCCCCTCGCCGTCGTCGCCCGCGCCCCCCGGTTCGATCAAGGCCGCGCGGGCGCGCTCAAGCGCGCTATTGGCCATCTCGAGCCCGGAAGCCGCAGCGTTTTCTGCAGCTTGTTTCATGCCAAGCATCTGCTCAGAGTCCTCAAGCCGCATCTGCGAGGCCACGCCGCGTTCGACAAGGGCCTTGCTGCGGTCGTATTCGCGCTGCGCATGGGTCAGATCCTCTTGCGCCTCGCGCACCCGGCTGCGGGCGACCTGAAGCGCGGCCTCGGCTTCGCGCACGGCGGCCTCGGCCTGAATGCGGCTGCGCGGATCAAGCAGGCTCGAGGAAAGCGGCTCGACCACGGCGACCACGGTTTGCCCGGCAATCACCGGGTCCCCCACCCGCACGGGCGCGCGCAGCGCGGTGCCGGTGATCGGGCTCGACACTTCATAGACCTCGCGAATGCGGGTTTTGCCATCGGCGTTGATCGTCACCTGCATCGGCCCGCGCGTCAGCCTGTGCAAATCCACCGGCACGGGATCGGTGTGCAGCGCCACGTAAACCAGCGAGGCAGCAATTGCCGCGCCGATAAAGCCAAGCACGTAATTGCGCGATTTCAGGGCCATTTACCTTACTCCCGTGTTTTCATGACCTGAACAAGGTCAAGCTGATCAAGTCGGCGCCGCACAATCAGCGAAGACACCAGTGATGCCGCCAGCACGATAAGGCTGGCGCGGGCAAATCCCGAAGGCTCAAGCACGAGCGGAATCGCGTAAAGGTCGCTGCTTGACCCCTCGACCAGGGCCGCCGCGATGCCCGCGCCCAAAAGCCAGCCGAGGGGTTGTGCCAGCACCGCAAGGATCATGGTTTCGCCGATCAGGATGAAGGAAACCTCGCCACGCGTGAACCCCAGAATGCGCAGGCTGGCCAGTTCACGCGCCCGCTCAGAGAGCTGAATGCGCGCGCCGTTATAGGCCACGCCAAAGGTGATCAGCACCGCGATCACCAGATAGATCGTGGTCATGATGGTGACGTTATAGCGGATCGTGTCCTGAAACGATTGGCGCATTTCATTTGTCATCACCAGGCCGCCAAGCTCCGGCGTGCGTTTCAGGACCGCGTGCAAGGCGGGGATCTGACGACTGTCCAACAGGAGGTTTGCCGCCGAGATACGGGGCGCCTGCCGCAACATCGCATTCAGTGTTTCAAGGTCCATATAGGCGCCAAGCCCGACATATTGCGTCACGATGCCGACCACGCGAACGCGGTGCGTTTCCGCGCGCCCGCCCTTAAATTCGGCCTCGATCACGTCGCCGACCCCGACGCTGAGCTGCCCGGCAAGGCGCCGCGACAACACGATCCCATCTCTGGGCACAGTGATCGCGCGACCGGCACTATCGACCACGCGCGACAGATCGATACCGGGGCGGTGCGCCTCGATGGCGACGTCCTTTTCAAGGTGGCCATGGCGCAGGATCGCGGCCTGGAACTGCTGCCCTTCCGCCACGAGAACACCAGGCAGATCGGCAACCGCCGCAAGCGCGGTTTCCGGGATATCGGGGGCAAAGAACAGCGTGGCATCCTGGCGGTTGGTCTGATCAAAGGTCTTGTCGATCATCGCGTCCAATGCATCCTCGAAAAAGCTCGACGCGATCAGAACCGCAACAGCAAGCGCAAGACCGAGCGTCGTGAACGCAGAGCGCATCGGCCACCGCATCAGGCTGCGCAGGATCATCATCATCGGTTGTGACAGGCGCATGAGCGCCAGCAGATCGTCAAGAATGGTCCGTTTAAAGCGCGGCGGCGCGGGCGGAGACATCGCCACGGCGGGGGCCAGCCGGGCGGCCCCGAGGGCGCTTTTGCTTGCGCCAAGACCCACGCTGACAAGCGCGAGGATACCCGAAATCGCATAGGAGCCATAGGACATCCGGTAGACCAGATAGGGAAAGTCGAAGAAGCTGGCATACATCTGCGCCACCGCATGCGACAGCCACGTGCCCACGCCCCAGCCCAGAAGCATGCCCGCAACCGCGATCAGACCCGCCAGCAACAGGTAATGCAGACAGACTTCGGCGTTGGAATAGCCGATCGCCTTCAAAAGCCCGATTTCGGCGCGGTCCAGCGCGATGATCCGACCGATCACCATGCTGACCAGAAAGGCCGCAATGCCATAGAAGATCGGCGGCAAGATCATCGCGCCGGTGCGCTGCTGTTCGATCTCGGCGTCGATAAAGCTATGCGAAATCTGAAGATCACGACTATAGGCCCCGAGCCCGCCATAAGGCTTGAGAAGGTCATCCAAGCGGTCGATCACGTCCTGTTCGTTGGCCGAGGGGTCAAGCTTGAGCGACACGCTATTGAAGGCGCCCTGCATGTCGAAGGCGGCCGACACCGCGCGCTCGGACATCCATAAAATGCCAAAGCTCTTGTTGTCCGGCAAAAGCGCACCGGGACCGATGGTATAGATGAACTCGGGCGACAACAGCATGCCGGTCAGGGTAAGCTCGCGTTTCTGCCCGTTGAGATTGGCAAAGAAGGTATCGCCGGGGCGCAAGCCGTTGGCGCGCGCAAAGGGCTCGTTTACCGCCACCTCGTCGGTGCGCGTGGGCGAGGGAAGCCGCCCCTCACGGACAATCGGCAGGTTCAGCATCATCTCGCCGCTGACCGGCAGCGACAGGATGCGCCCGGTGACCGTTTCCACCCGGCCCGGAAGATCAAGGATCACATGTTCATCCACCCGCGCCGCGACGCTGCGCACGCCGTCGATATTGCGCATGGCCTCGACAAGCGATTGCGGCGCCCGATTGGCACTGGCAAAGACATCGGCAAAGCGGTTGCGCTGATAATAGGCGGCGCGTGTGTCCTCCAGCGCCCCGTACATGCCATAGGTGGTCAGCAGGATCGCCACCCCGCAGCCCAGCACAAGCGCAATCGCAAGCGCCTGCGCCCACAAGCGGCGAAAATCCCGCAACAGCTTTTTATCGAGCGCGCGCATCGGACCGATCACCACGAAATTTCTGACGGGGCGATCTGTGCGTCATTCACCTCGACCCGCGCCACGCGCCCGTCCTGAAAATAAATCACCCGGTGCGCCATTTTGCGGATCATCGCGTTATGGGTGATCACCGCCGTCGTGGTGCCTAGCGTGTCGTTGATGGTCTTGAGCGCCTCAAGCACCTGCACGCCGGTCTTGCTGTCAAGCGCGCCCGTCGGCTCGTCACACAGCAAGACCTCTGGCCGTTTGGCAATGGCGCGGGCGATCGCGACGCGCTGCTGTTCACCGCCCGACATCTCGGCGGGAAAATGATCCATCCGATGCCCTAGCCCGACCATATCAAGCGCCTCTTCAGGGGCCATCGGATCGCGCGCGATATCGGTTACCAGCTGCACGTTTTCGCGCGCGGTCAGGCTTGGCACAAGGTTGTAGAACTGAAAGACAAAGCCGACATGATCGCGCCGATACCGGGTAAGCCCGCGATCCCCAAGCGCGGTCAGTTCCAGATCGCGAAACCAGACCCGCCCCTCGGTGGCATGATCCAGCCCGCCGAGGATATTCAGCAAGGTCGATTTGCCACTGCCCGAGGGGCCGAGCAAGACGCTCAGCTCGCCGGCAAACAGCTCAAGATCAATCCCGGCCAAGGCATGAACCTTAAGCTCGCCGGTATCATAGACCTTGGTCACGCCTTGGGTTTTGAATACGATTTCGGGCATTGCCCCCCCTTATGCCATGACCCTAGCCACGCGGCATATCCAAACCTTGATATAACGCAACTGCCGGGCGGATAAGCGGGACCCGGCGCAGGGCCGCACCGCCCGGATCAGCAGCTGTGCGCCGGTTTGCACGCCCCTGACACAGATCAATGCAGCGCGGCCATGCAATGTCTATGGTGCAGGCGCTGTGCCGCGCAGGATGATTGGGCGGGTCCCTCTTTCAACAGGAAAATCCATGACCAAAACCACCCCGAAACCGGTTGCCAATCTTCCTGTCATGGTCATGGCAAAGCCCGATGACATCATACCACGGCCCGAGGCGCATCCGCACAGGAACCTTGATCGCGCCATTCGCGCCGCTCTTGCCCAGGTAACCGGCGGCATCTCGCCCTATTCGGTGTCGCAAGCCTGGAACGACTGGGCGTTGCACCTTGGCCGCTCGCCCGGTCGCCAGCTAGAGCTTGCCGAGCGCGCGCAGGCCAATGCCCTCAAGGTGATGTCTTATGCGACCGGTGCAGCGGTTGGCAAAGACACGCCCGCGCCATTCGCCGCCAAGCCCCATGACCACCGCTTTGCCCATACCGCGTGGGACAATCCGCCGTTCAACCTTTGGAAACAGGGGTTTCTGGCGGTGCAGGACTGGTGGGATCACGCCACCGACACCACGCGCGGGCTTGATCCGCAGGATGCAGAACGAACCCGCTTTCAGGTGAGGCAGGCGCTTGATCTGGTCTCGCCCTCCAATTTCCCCTGGACAAACCCCGAGATCATCGAAGAAACCGCACGGCAAGGCGGGCGCAACCTGATCGAAGGCGCGTCCCATTTTACCGAGGATTTGATGCAAACCCTCACCCAGACTCATAAACCCGCGCCCGAGGGCTATCAGATTGGCACCGATCTTGCCTGCACGCCGGGCGAAGTGGTGTTTCGCAATGATCTTTTCGAGCTGATCCAATACACGCCGCAAACCAAAAAGGTGCGCGCCGAACCGGTGCTTTTCGTGCCTGCGTGGATCATGAAATACTATATTCTCGATCTTTCACCGCAGAATTCCATGATCAACTATCTGGTTGGCCAGGGCTTTAGCGTGTTCATGATTTCTTGGTGCAATCCAACGGCGGATCAGGCCGAATTGTCGCTTGAGGACTATCGCAAACACGGCGTTCTGGCAGCCATTGACGCGATCAATGCGATCGTACCGGGTCAAAAGGTTCACGCGAACGGATATTGTCTTGGCGGCACCCTGCTTGCCATCACGGCGGCAACCATGGCGCGGGACGGCGACGACCGGCTGGCCTCGGTCACGCTGATGGCGGCGCAGGTGGATTTCGCCGAGGCGGGCGAACTCTTGCTGTTTGTCGACGAAAGCCAGGTCGCCTTTGTCGAAGACATGATGTGGGAACAGGGATATCTTGACCGCCCCCAGATGACGCGCACCTTTGCCTCGATCCGCGCCGAGGACCTGATCTATACCCGCGCCGTGAACCGGTATTTCCTTGGCAAGGATGACCTTCCGACCGATATCACCGTCTGGAATGGCGATACCACCCGCATGCCTGCGCGCATGCATTCAGAGTATCTTCGCGGGCTGTTTCTGGAAAACCGGCTCACGGCGGGGCGCTTTGCCGTCGAGGGGCGGGTCATTGCCCTCAAGGATATCGCGGTGCCGATGTTCGTCATCGCAACCGAGTCTGACCACATCGCGCCGTGGAAGTCGGTCTATAAAACCAAGCTTTTCACCGATTGCGACCTGACGTTCGTCTTGACCAAAGGCGGGCACAACGGCGGAATCCTGAGCGAACCCGGCCACCCAGGCCGCCATTTCCGCATCGGGCACCGGGCGCCGGGCGCTCTTTATATCGGGCCGGACCGCTGGTTTGTCGCGCATCCGACCGAGCCCGGATCGTGGTGGCCCAAATACGCGGCCTGGCTTGGCAAGAAAAACAAACGCAGCAGTGAACCGCCGCAGATGGGAAACCCCAAAGCCGGGTTTGCCCCGCTTTGCCCGGCACCCGGAACCTATGTTCATCAGATGTGAGTGCCGGGATTGGACTTGTCGCCAAGAAAGACGGGCTATGGAACAGAAAGGGAGAAACGAATTCCGCCAGGATGCTATGCGGATCGCGCTGAAAAGTGGGTTGACGCGCAGGCAGGTTGCCGATGATTTCGGCGTCGGCCTGGCGCCGCTGAACACATGGAACACGGCACGGATGTAGTGCCGAAAGAGGATTTCCCCCTCGCCCAGGAGAATGATCGGCAGGCACCGGACGACGCATATTGCGAAGGCTTGTAGCTATGACACGCAGCATAAAACACAGCCCTGAGGCGTCGCTTCAGTTCGTCATTGCGTTTATCAAGAGCATCAAACCTGAAAGCGAGATTGAAACGATGCTGGCGGCGCAAATGGCGGCGGTTCATATCTGCGCGCCGGACGCATCGCGGCGGTATCTCTCGACCACGTCCCTGGACGGCAAGGACAGCGCAGAACGGGCCATGACCAAACTCACGAGGACATTCACAACCCAGATGGAGGCGCTGAAACGTCATCACGCCAAGGCCCGGAAAATCGTGCGTGTCGAGCGCGTGAATGTTGAGAGCGGCGGACAGGCGATTGTGAGCGACGTAAGCCACCAGGCGGAGGGTTGAGGATGAAAAGTAACGATAACCCCATGGACCCCACGCAAAGGCTCAGAGATGCGCCCAGATGCAGTGCTACCGCCAAGAGTACAGGGCAACGCTGTCATTGCCCATCTAAGCGCGTCGGCCGCCTGCACGGCGCAGGCGGTGGTGCGCCAGCGGGTTCGGCTCTCAGGAAAGAGGCGCGGGACTTTATCGGCGGATCGGAGTGATTTCCTGCAACTCCAGGTGCCTAATACTCCTCGACGTAGTGTAGAGCAGGCAGCCAACTTACGTCTTTGCTGGAAAAGGTAAAACTTCTTAAATTACCACCCACTCTACCGGTCAAGTGTCACATAGTCAGGCAAAAGGCCGATTGAGAAATATCAATTGGGCAAAGGTCGCGCAGGATGCCGGTTGTTCGGATGTGGTGCGCGTCTGTCGTGTTCCTGCGGTTATGACACCCTGACAGTTTATGCGATCCGAGGTGATGTGTATCCGAGCTGACCGAGTGGAAGCAGGAACAGCTGATCAAGGACCGTCTGAAAGGGCGGTCCTACGGCTCTATCGGCGACGAACTCGGTATCTCGGACAACTCGGTCAAGCGGTGGTGGACGCAGGCCGTCCCGGAAGACAAGAAACTGCTGATCGCGGCCAAGATGAAAAAGGAGGAGGTGCAGGAAGCAGCCGACCTCGTTGCCTCTGACGGTGACGACATTGACGCGGATTTGCGCTGGCTCCTGCGACGTCTTCGCAAAGTGATCGAGGAGGCAGACGAAACAGGCGAACCTGACCGCATCCTCGAACTCGCCCAGATGAAAGAGATGCGCCAAACGCTGATGGACCTCGCCAAGGTGCGCGGCATGTTCTCGAACAAGATCGACGTGACGGTAGACCTCGGCACCTCACCTCAGTTCATCATGCTGCGGAAGATCATCTTGAAAGTCCTAGAACAGCACCCAGCCGCAAAAGCTGACTTCCTCGCCAAGATGCAGACCCTCAAGGTGGTCGAGCACCAGCCATGATGCTCGATCCGGCTCTCCACCGCTACCTCGGCGGTCTGACGACCTCGCTCGATCCCATCGCACGGTTCAAGGCTGCGATGAAAGTCGAGCCGCGTCATTTCCAAAAAGACCTGCTTCTGTCTTCGGCGTCGCACATCATCCTGATGGCGTCGCGGCAACTGGGCAAGTCAACGGCGGTCGCCTGCGTCGCATGGGACGCGTTCCTGCGCGGCTTGACCGTTGTCGTCATCTGTCCGACCGAAAAACAATCGAAGGAGTTCCTGCTGCGCGTCAAAGAATTCCGCGACGCCGATCCATTCTCACCGCCGGACATCCAATTCCTCAAGATGGAGGTGACGGCGGCGTCTCATAAAGGTCGCATCCTCGCGATGCCCGCGACGGACAGTGCGCGTGGCTTCACGGCAGACATCTTGTGCCTAGATGAGTGCGCCGATTTGGCGGACGACGACATTGCGGCAGTCCTGCCCTTGCGGAAGAAGGTGACAGGTCGCCTTCTAGTTACGTCAACGCCGAAATGGAAAGAAGGCGATTTCCATCGACGTTGAAACCGCAAATGCCGACATGGCATCCATCTGCTCAATTGGAGTCGCCGGCTTCGAAAACGGTGCGCTCGCGTCTGAATGGTACTCGCTTATCGACCCGGATGACTTCTTCGATCCCGTCAACATGTCGATCCACGGTATCACGGAAGGTGATGTCCAAGGCGCGCCGACGTTCAAGGACGCCGCCGCAGACATCGAACGGTTCCTCGGATCGCAGATCGTTGTCACCCACACGCATTTCGACCGCGTCGCGATGCACCAAGCGGCGGGTCGCTGGGCAATCCCGGCCCCGGCTTGCAATTGGCTCGACTCGGCCCGCGTTGCCCGGAGGACATGGGCGGAATGTGCGAAGTCTGGCTACGGCCTCGCGAACGTCTGCAAGATGATCGGATACACCTTCGATCACCACAACGCGCTTGAGGATGCAAAAGCGGCAGGGCACGTCATGCTCGCCGCGATGCAGGAGAGCAGCCTGGATCTCGAAGCGATCCAGAAGCGGGTCCTGCAACCCATCGACCCGTCGTCGAGCGGATCGGCAGCGATAACGCGCGACGGGAACCCGGATGGACCGCTTACGGGCGAGGTGATCGTATTCACGGGCGCGCTCGAGATACCGCGCCGTGAGGCCGCAGACCTTGCCGCTTCCGTGGGCTGCAATGTGGCGAACAGCGTCACCAAGAAGACGACCATGCTCGTCGTGGGCGATATGGATGTGACGAAGCTCGCCGGTCACGACAAGTCATCGAAGCATCGGAAGGCGGAACAGTTGGTCGAGGCGGGTCAGCCGTTGCGTATCATCCGCGAAACCGACTTCAAAGAAATGGTCACGCTGTCCTGATAAAAGACTAATCGTTTAAACGTCCTTCCTTTTCAGACACTTAGTCGTTGACTCGGATCACCGAATCTGCGATCCATAGACCTGCGGTCACATGGGTGCGCCCTCTGCTCGCAATATCAACGGAGAAAAACATGCACAGAATTCTGCCGCGTCAGCGGCGAATGAGACGTGGGCTCCGTTGATGGCAGGTGTCCTCGTCCTCCAACCAATCGCCATCATTGATTGGAGACCCAAAAGATGACTGCTGAACTGAAAGAACTGATCTCGCATATCCTGTGGGAGGCTAAGAGCGTGGAGGAGGCAAGCTTCTCTCTGCGTGACGGCTCAACTGTGGACGTAAGGTGGGAAGAAGACTCCCACGCGGACGTCACCATAACGCAGGGCTTCGAAATCCACAGCTAGCATCGACGATATCGCAGCATTGAGGCCGTCCTTCAGGGCGGCCTCTTTCGTTCGATTCCAACGTGATCGGCAAGCCGCCATGTTGCAGCGTTGTTGTAGAGCGGTCCTCTACAAACCCGAAAATCACCGCTAACCTATTGATTTATATGGTGCCCCCACACGGACTCGAACCGCGGACCTACTGATTACAAATCAGTTGCTCTACCAGCTGAGCTATAGGGGCTCGGGCGCCTCATTACGCATTAACGTGGATCACTTCAAGCCGAATTCCGCACCACTCTGACACTTTATACAGATGCCGTGCCGAGGCAAAGAGCAATTGCGGTTTAACTCGGGCGAAAAGCCCGTATATATTGGCTCTACTTTTACAGGAACCGGGATACACATGCAGGTCGTAATTCACGCGGGCGCCCATAGTACGGATGACGACAGGCTGGTACACTGCCTGTCGGGCAATCGCGATATCCTGGCCAAATCCGGCACCAATGTGCCTGACCCAATCAATTATCGCCGCCTGGTGCGCGACATTCTGCATCAGGCACAGGATAGCGGGCTGAGTGCCGACGCGCGCGACGTGCTGGTTGACGCCATTAGTCATGATGGCGCGGTTGACCGGCTTGTCCTGTCCAATCCGGGCTTTTTCGGCACCCCCAAGATGTCTGTTGGTGGCGGGGTTTTCTACGGGGCGGCGGAATGGCGGCTTAGCCTTTTCCGCCAGATGTTTCCGGATGATGAAATCGAGCTTTTCTTTGCCATCCGCAACCCGGCCACTTTTCTCCCGGCGCTGCTTGGCAATACGCCGCACAAGGAGATGGACAAACTGTTGCGCGGCTCGGATCCGAGGCATATGCGATGGTCCGAAATGGTGGCGCGTATCCGCAACAGCCACCCTGATATTCCGGTCACGATCTGGTGCAATGAGGATACGCCACTGATCTGGTCTCAAGTCGTGCGTGAAGTGGCCGGCATCGACCCGACGGTCGAATTTGTCGGCGAATTCAGCCTCTTGATGGAGATCATGACCCGCCCCGGCCAACAGCGGTTTATGGCTTATATGGAAAGCCACCCCGGCATGACCGAGGCGCAAAAGCGCCGGGTGATCACGGCATTTCTAGACAAGTTTGCTGATGAAGACGCGATCGAGGAAGAGCTTGATGTGCCAGGCTGGACAGCCGAGCTTATTGATGCGCTGACAGAGATGTATGACGAAGACATCTATGAAATTCAGCGGCTCCAGGGCGTGCAGGTGATCACGCCCTAAGCCGGTTTGGACTCTGCGCAAATTGTCCTGGGCCTGTCCCGGTTTGATGCCGCTCCTTTGACAGACCTTGGTGAAAGCTGGCCGGAAAACTCGTGGCGGACAGCAACACGTGGGCGTCCAACCGCCCCTCACAAGTAGTGCCGCTCGCCATTGATCTTCACGAAAACCTCGTCCAGGTGCCACTGCCAATTCGAGTATGCACGCAATATAGATTGAGGATCGATCTATAATATGCTGTTATTTATTAATTATTACAGATTCAAACTCAGCGGATATCCGCGCCTCGCCTGACGGATCGGACCGGTTTTTCCAGTCCCGCTCGGGCGCGGCCTGACAAGGCACCTGCTCAAAGGTACTGCGCCGCAGTCAACGCGCGCGCGCCCGGAAGGCGGGTTTCGATGAGGCGGGCATAGACCGACGCGCCAACCGGCAGGATCGTGTCATCAAACATGAAGGCCGCACTGTGCAAAGGCACATTGCCCGCATGACCGAGACGACAATAAGCCCCCGGAACGACCTTTAGCATATCGGCAAAATTTTCGGAAACGGTTGCAAGTTCAGTGCTTTGCGATGCAAAGCTATCGCCTACGATCTCTGCGGCGGCCGCAACATAGGCGCTTGAAAGCTCGGGGTCGTTTCGCAGAACGTCAAAGACGTTGCGCACCTCCAGCGAGATATCGACACCATACGACTGCGACATCCCCCCGCAAAGCTCGCGCAGGCGGCTTTCGGCCATCTCGATCACATCATCATGGAAATAGCGGATCGTGCCCGAGATGCTCGCCACATCCGGCACCACGTTATAGGCAGAGCCGGCGTTGAACATGGTCACCGACAGCAAAATCGGCCGGGTCGGCGGGGTGTTGCGGCTTGCGATGGATTGCAATTGCTGGACAAGGGCAGTGCCGATCACGATCGGGTCTTTCGACTGGTGTGGCATGGCTGCATGGCTGCCGGTGCCGTTGACTGTGATGTCGAAAAACGAGGCCCCCCCCATGGCCGGGCCCGGGGTGACGCTGACGACACCGGGCGCAGAATCGGGATCGTTGTGCATCCCGTAGATTTCGTCACAGGGAAACCTGTCAAACAGCCCCTCTTCAATCATCCGGCGCGCGCCGCCAAGCCCCTCTTCGGCGGGCTGAAAGATCAAGACCACGCTGCCGTCAAAATCGCGAGTCTGCGCCAGATAGCGCGCACCGCCAAGCAACATGGTGGTGTGCCCGTCATGGCCACAGGCGTGCATCCGCCCCGGATTGCCCGACGCAAAAGGCACGCCCGACGCTTCCTCGATCGGCAGCGCATCCATATCAGCGCGCAGGCCGACGCGGCGGTTGCCACCACCCTGCCCCTTGATCAGGCCAACAACACCGGTGCCGCCAAGGCCTTCATGCACCTCGTCGACGCCGTAGTCCCGCAGCTTCTGCGCCACGATGCCGGCGGTGCGGTGCTCTGCAAAGCCAAGTTCGGGGTGGGCGTGAAAATCCTGCCGGAGTGCGGTCAGATCGGCAGCGAAGGCCTGGATTTGGGGGATAACGGGCATGGGTTGGGTCCTTCAAAGGTCGCGGCTTGGCAAGCGGCAGGTCGCTCGCGCTGGCCTTGCATGTCCTGACAGCCAGGCCCAGCCTTGCAAACAGCAGCCAAACGAGCGCTCGCTCATGTTGACCGTAGCACAGGGGTTTACGCTGACAAGGCCGTGACGCGGATCACGCGCCCCCTATGATATTATAGAAACCTGTTGCGTATCGTGCTTTGCGGGGCAAGTTTCAAACGAGACCGGGAAATTCCTCAACTATGGTGCGCAACGAATTGATATAATGGGATAAATGGAAGTGTCGAAAAACCTGTGGGCGCATGACGCAACGGCGATGGCAGAGTTGGTACAAACCGGCGGCGCCACCGGCGAAGCCCTGATGCGCGCCTGTCTTGAGCGGATATCCGAACGTAATCCGTCGATCGAGGCCTGGGAATTCCTTGACCCCGACATGGCGCTCGCGGCGGCCCGTGCCCGCGACGCCACCCCCGGCAAAGGCCCGCTGCATGGCGTGCCGGTGGCGATCAAGGACATCATCGATACCGCGACGATGCCAACCGGCTATGGCTCTTCGATCTACAGCGGTCATCGCCCCGGCCTAGACGCAAGCTGTGTCAGCGCGCTGCGCGCGGCCGGGGCCGTCATCATGGGCAAGACCGTGACAACCGAATTCGCGACCTTCCGACCCGGCAAGACCCGCAACCCCCACAATCGCGAGCGCACGCCCGGCGGATCCTCCAGCGGCTCTGCGGCGGCGGTGGCCTCAGGCATGGCCCCGATCGCGCTTGGCACGCAGACCGTCGGCTCGGTCATCCGCCCGGCGGCCTTTTGCGGGACGGTCGGTTTCAAGGCGACGCAAGGCCTGCTTGACCTCACAGGGGTGAAACCGCTGGCCTCTGCGCTCGATTCCCTTGGCTGTTTCACCCGGTCGGTGCGCGATGCCGCTCTGTGGTTTTCGGTTTTGTCCCGGCAAACCCCCGCCCCGCGGCGCAATCGCCGGCCGAAGGTGGCCCTGGTGCGCAGCGCGCAATGGCACGCGGCAAACCCCGAAAGCCGCAGGGCGGTCGAGGCCGCGGTTGCAACTCTTGGACAGGCGGGCATTGTGGTGTCAGAGCCGGTCCTGCCCGAGGCCTTCAGCGCCCTGGTCGAGTGTCAGAACATCGTCTTTTCACGGGCGCATGCGTTGCGCTTGCGCAAGAATGGACAGAGCACCGCGATGCCTTGTCGCCCCAACTTGTCGAGGTGCTTGCCTATGGAGAGAGCATCTCTCAGGGCGCCCTCGCCGAGGCGGAGGCGACCGCCGCCGCGTGTCGCCGGGCGCTCAAAGATCTGTTTCAAGAGGTCGATGTCATTCTGACACCCGCCGCGCCCGGCGAGCCCCCCCCCCTGGCCTTACGGCCACGGGCGATCCGATGTTCAACCGGACATGGACGCTGATGCTTGGCCCCTGCGCCACATTGCCAAGCGCGACAGGCCCGGGCGGGCTTCCTGTGGGGGTCCAGTTTGTCGGCCCGCGCAATGGCGACGCGGCGTTTCTGGCGGATGTCGCCGTGATCGCCGAACGACTTGGACTTGGCGCCGGGGTGTTGCCGGTCTGAGATCACCGCTCTGCGAGGATTGCCTCGACATGGGTCTGCACATCGAATGCGGCCTGAAACCCCGGCAGAACATGGGGCTTGCCCTCAAGCATCATCACCAGCTCGTCCAGGGCGAGCGCATGGCGCACATCTGTTGCTCGCCCCCCGAAAGCGTGCCCGCCTTTTGTGCCTCGCGCTCTTTGAGGCGGGGAAATATCTCGAAAACCTGTTCCAGCGTTTGCGAGCGTGCCGCCTTTGCCTTGGGGTGCAGCGATCCGAGTTCCAGGTTTTCGAGCACCGTCATTGACGGGAAAAGCTTGCGCCCCTCCGGCACCAGGATCACCCCGGCATCAACCCGACGACCGGGCGAGAGCTGATCTATGCGTTCGCCCGCAAGCCGGATCTCGCCTTGCCAACAGGGCAAAATCCCGGCCACCGCGCGCATGGTCGTGGTCTTGCCCGCGCCGTTCGCACCGACCACGGCCCCGATCATGCCGTCGTCGACCTTAAGGCTTAGACCATGAAGAATCGGCACATCGCCATACCCTGTGTGAACGCCGTCAATCTCCAGCATGCTCATGATGCGTGCTCTCCTCCGGGCTCTGCGACAAAACTTTCGCCGAGATAGGCTTCCATGACTCTCGGATCGCTGGTGATGGATTTTGGTGAGCCCTCGGCGATGGCCTCGCCATGGTGCAGTACGTAAATCCGGTCGGACAGGTTCATGATGACCTGCATCACATGCTCGACGATCACCATCGTGACACCGGCCTCGCGCACCCGGCCGAGCACCTCGATCATGCCCGTCACCTCGGAGGGGGTCAGCCCCGCCATGACCTCGTCAAGCAGCATCAGCTTGGGCTCGGTCGCCAGTGCCTTGGCAAGTTCCACACGCTTGCGCCCCGCCACGGTAAGTTCGCGGCCCAGCTTTTCGGCCTGCGCGCCAAGGCCGACCAGCTCCATCACTTCACGGGCCTTTTTGTTGGCGGTGGCCGCATCGCGGTGATGATTGAACGCCCCCACCAGAATGTTGTCGGTCACGGTCATTTCCGGGAAAGGTTTGACGATCTGAAAGGTGCGCGTCATGCCGCGCTTGCAGATATCGGATGGCTTGTGGCCGACGATGCTATCACCAAGAAAGCGCACATCGCCCTCGTCCGGCTTCATGAAACCCGAGATCACGTTGAAAAAGGTCGTCTTTCCAGCGCCATTCGGCCCGATCAATCCGACGATCTCGCCCTGCTGCACGTTGAAATCCACGGCGTTGACAGCCGTCAAACCGCCGAACCTCTTGGTCACCTTTCTGGCCTCGAACAAGCTCATGAGTCACCCTTCTTATCGGATTTGGCAAAGCTCTTCCGCTTTCTGGTCAACCAGGGCAAGACGCCGCCCGGCATGCCCAGAACCACGGCAATCAGAAGAACACCGTAAAGCAGCACCGCAAGCCCGCCGCCGCCGCCGCCCGCCAGATAAGCGAGATAGCCGGAGAATTTCTCGGCGAGGCCGACATCGCTCTGGATAAGGGTCGTCAGGGATATGCCGGTGCCACCGCCCTCAAAGATCACGCGGGTCGCTTCGCCGACCGAGATCAGGATAAAGGCCCCGACGATGGGGCCCATGATCGTGCCCGCGCCGCCGATCACCGTGCCAAGCAGGATCTCGACCGAAACCCGGCCGACGACCATGTCATCGGGCACGATATACTGGGTGTATTGCGCATAGAACGTGCCGCCAAGCCCGGCGAGTGCCGCAGACAGCGCAATCGCCTGGATCTTGCAGCGTTTGGTGGGCACCCCCACGGCCTCCGCGGCATCCTCGTCTTGCCGGATAGCATGCAGGTAATAGCCGAACCGCGAGCGCGCCACCCAGGCCACCAGCGCGATCGAGCACAGCATCATGACCAGAGCGATATAGTAATAGGGCTCTTTGCCATTGAACTGAAAATCCCAGAACCCGGCATCGCGCGAATAAGGCAAAAGGATGCCATTGGCCGCGCCTACGAAATTCCAATGCAGCAGAATGAGACGGGTGATTTCAGCAAAGGCGACCGTCACCAGCGTAAAGAACGGTCCTCGTAGACCATAATGAAAGCTGATCAGGCCAAGCCCTGCCCCGATCATCGCCGTAAAGCCGGCGGCCACGAACATGCCAAGCCAGGGCGACAGCCCGAGGTGGATGTAGCAGATCGTCGAGGTATAGGCGCCGATCCCGAAAAAGGCGGCATGACCAATCGACAACTGCCCTGCAAAGCCGCCGATGATGTTCCAGCTTTGGCTCATGAAGGCGAAAAAGAACATAAGGATGAAAACGTGCAACAGGGCCGAACCGGAAAGACCGCTCGGCATGACTGCAGTGACAAAGTCAGAGTCGGTGAACAGGGGCAGAACGATAAGACCTGCAAGAACGACAAGGTAGAACCAGTGATCCCTCAAACGTATCATCTCAAGACCCCTTTCCGCCGAACAGACCCTGAGGCCGGAAAAGCAGTACCAGAATGAAAAGAACGTAGACGGCAAGATCCTTCAGCGACGGCGAGGGCATGGCAAGCGCGCCGACGCTCTCTACGACACCCACGATAAGGGCGCCGGCAACAGCCCCCGGAATTTTGCCAGGCCACCAAGAACCACGATGACAAAGGCCACCAGGGTAAACTTGGGGCCGACCAGCGGCGCAACATAGAAAAACGGTCTCATCGCGATGCCCGCGATGGCCACACAGGCAATGCCGAGGCCAAAGGCGACCTTGTACATCCGGTTGAGGTCGATGCCGACAGCCTGCGCGCCTTCGTGCTCTTCCGCGCAGGCCCGCAAGGCCTTGCCGGTGTCGGTGCCCTGAAGAAACGCCCAGAGCGCGCCGCACATGCCGACCGAAATCACAAACGCCGCCAGTTTGGTGTAACTGACGCGCGTGCCGAACAATTCAAAGGTCGAGGAACCGTAATCAAGCTGCAGGCTCTGGAAATCCGCAGAGAACAGGAACTGGGCCAGCGCCTGCATGAACAGCGAAAGGCCAAGGGTAAGAAGGATCTGGATGGCGTGACTTTTCCCGACCACCGGCCGGATCAGCGTGCCGTGAACCAGCCAGCCCACCGCAAAAAACACAGGCAACGCGATCGGAATGATGAAGTAGGGATCAATGGCCAGCAAGGCCGAGGCAAAAAACGCCGAATACATCCCGAACATCAGGAACTCGCCATGCGCGAAATTGATGATATCCATGACACCGAAAATCAACGTCAGGCCGACGGCCACAAGTGCATAGACTCCCCCAATCAACAATCCGCTGATCAGGGCCTGAATATAGACCTCATACATGAAGGTTCCCCACCGTTGCTAAGACCAGGATTAGCCGTGACGCGCCCTTTGGCGGGCGCGTCTTTCTTCTGTATGATCAGTCAGGTCGTATTAGCGGTCACTCCAGGCCGGCACGGGCCAGACCGGGGTTTGCGCAGCCACATCCGCAGGCCAGACCGTCTGATGCTTGCCGTCGATGATCTGAAGCACGATAAGTTGTGCCTCGGGCGACTGGCCACTTTCACCAAAGCGAATACAGTCATAGGGCAGGATATTCGCCTCGCCGCAAATCTTGGTCTCGGCAATGGCGTCACGCAGGGCGTCGCGATCAGTGGACCCGGTCCGCTCCAGAGCGTCGCGCAGCACCATGGTTGACATGTACGTCTCGGCCGCGTGGCCGTTCATGGGAACGCCGAACTTCTCTTCAAAGCGTTGTGACACTTCTGACACGCCGGTTTTGGAGAGATCGGTGTTCCACTCACCAACCGTGAAGGTCAGGTCGGCATCGTCCCCGAGGTTCGAGATATAGGCCGGATCGATATGGCCCGCAGATGTCCCCACAATCGGAATATTCACGCCCAGCTCTTTCATGGTCTTGGTGACCAGAACAGCATCGTTGATGTACGACACCATGAGCAGCGCATCCGGATTCAAATGCTTGATCTGCGCGATGGTCGACGTCATGTCCGGCGTATCCTTGCCGTAGGAAATATCCGCCAGGACCTCAAGGCCAAACTCCTTGGCGGCAGCGACCTGACCTTCCGCCGTCGAGGTTCCGAAAAGCGTATCCTCATGCAAAAGCACAACGGATTTGGCGGGCGACCCTGCGGCCGTCGAGGCGTCAATCACAAAGCGGATCTGATCGCGCGCATACCAGGACGCAAGCGGTGACACCTTGAAGGTGTATTTGAAACCGCGCCCCTCGGTGATCGAGTCGGCAATCGCGACCGGGTCAATGAACGGGACGCCCAGGCGCTCGGACATCTGGGTGGTCGGAAAGGTCACGCCCGACTGATAGGCGCCCATGATCGCAACGACACCGCGTTGGGCAAGCTTCTCGACTTCGGAAATCCCGACATTTGGGTTGCCCTACGTGTCACCGTCGATCATGACAAGCTTTGCGCCGCCAAGCGACTTGATCCCGCCGGCGGCGTTGATTTCCTCGATCGCAAGTTCGTGCCAACGGCGGTTGTTGATGCCGATGGGGGCAACCGAGCCGGACAGTGGCAACAGAATTCCGACCGGAATATCATCCGCAGCCACCGCTTTCTGGGGCAAGGTGAATGCACTCGCGACACCAAGCACGGCTGCGGCGAATACCGTTCTCTTCATGTATTGTCTGATGTCTTCCTCCACTGTTGATTGCGCTTGCCACGTCTATCGTTCCAAATGGTACGATCCTCGAAAATTTATCAACCGTCAAGTAAGCTTAACAGATTCCATCACCCTGCAAGCGCTCGCGCGCGCCGTTGGACAGTTTCAACACTATCTCATGCAGCATGGCCCGCTCAGCCGACGAGAGCGGTTCTATCAACGCGGCACGCCGGTCCTTGGCCGAGGTCAACAGCGTATTGAACAGTTCTTGCCCCTGATCTGACATCTTCAGGTTGTTGCGTCGCCGGTCGTCCTTGTCCCGCGTCATCTCGATCAGACTTTTGGAAAGAAGTCTTTTCACCCCGCGACTTATGGAATTCTTAGGCAGGCCGGTCAGTTCCGAGACCTCTTGAGCAATGAGCGGCCCCAGATGATGCAGACAGTAGAGCGTCACGAATTCCGGCCGCGTGATCTGATGCTCTGCCTCAAAGCGCGCATAAAGCGGAAAAAGGAATATGTTGGAGAGATAGAACGCGCCCCACATCTCTTCCAGCGCGTTGCCGGCAAGCAGCGTCATCAATCGTTTCTCGAGCGGCGCGGCCTCGGCTTTAAAATCCTGATCCGGAGAAGAACGCATCTGAGAAACCACATGATTCGTTAAAGAGTACCAAATGGTACTAAAAACACCGATAAAGTCGAGTTAAACCAACGCTTACCCCGAACAGCCGTGGCGGGGCATGGCTCATCCGGGTCCAGACACAGTTGGACGCTTCGGTCGATACCGGCAGGCTGGACCGGTTCAGCGCAACAAGGCGTCGACCCCGCTCCGGTCCAGGCCGCAAGCGTCAAAATGCTCGATCACCTTGTCGAGTTTCGTGAAAACGTCCTCATAGCCAAGTGCGTTTCCCTCAGGATCGACATAGGTATACCCGCCGGTGACGTGAAACAGCGTCACCATTTCCTCAACCCCCTCGGGCACGACCAATGTGTGGGTTTCTCCCGGTGGTTCAAAGGCATAGTCGCCGGGCCGGGCCACCCAGTCATGCTCCAGGTAATGCCACTCCCCGCGCAGCGTAAAGGCATGGACAGGGCCGGAATGACGATGGCGTGACAGGATTCCGGATTTGCGGACCTTGAGCAGATTGACGTAGTAACCGGCCGACACATTCAGCAGCAATGGCCGAAACCAGACGTTCTCGGCCTGCGGAATCCAGCTCTCTGGATTTGCGTCAATTTCCAATGCGCCACCAACAAGCACATCCGCGATCATCGCGGTCGGCTGCGGCTTTTGATAGGGCACGGCGCGCATGTCGATGGTCTTGTTCATTGTCATCCTCCGATGCGGTCTGCGTAAGACTTTGAATGAAAGTCGTGCGCGATATCCGGTTTTGGCTGCATGAAAGCACTTTTGATCGCCCGCTTCCAGCGCCTTTGCCCACCTCTCCGGTTAAAGGCGGGTCACCTCGACCAAGGCGGTGTGCGCACTGCACCCCTGCCCCAGCCGCGAAGTGCCGACATCGAGGGTCAAGACATTGGGATTACCATGCGGATCAATGTTGAGGCCGGGATCGCCAAACCAGGCTCCGGTCGGCAAGGATACCACACCCGGCCCGATATCATCCGAGACCACAGCGCGCGCCCGGCATGCGCCGCGCGCATTAAAGACGCGCACAAGGTCGCCGCTTTGGATGCCGCGCTGTGAGGCGGCGTCGGGATGGATCACGATCTCGACCGGTCGCGCGCCCGCAACATCCGCAAGCGCGCTTTCCATCTGGCTGTGCAACTTGTCGCCCGGTTGCGGCGACACGAGATGCAGCGGAAAGGCCGCGCTTGCCGTACCAAGCCACTCCTCTGGCGGAAGCCATACCGGGTGGCCGGGACAATCGTCATATCCGAAACCTGCAATCGTTTGGGAAAAGATTTCGATCTTGCCGGATGGCGTTGTCAGTGGCGCGCCGTCAGGGTCTTCGCGAAACGGCGCGAATAGCGTTCGGTTCGGCCCCTCAATTTGGATAGGCAAACGGACCCAGTTGCGCTTTTTCAGGGTTTCAAGGTCGGGGATGTCCACGCCCTGCCTCGCGGCACTGTGCCGATAGTCGGCGTAAAGATGCTCGATCCACTCTTGCGCCCTGCGCCCTTCGGTATAAGCATCCTCGCACCCGATGCGGCAGGCCAGCCCTGTGAAGATGTCATAATCATCCCGTGCCTCGCCCACGGGCGGGATCATCTGTGGCATGTAAAACAGATAGTCATCAAGGGTCGTGCGCCCGATATCTTCGCGCTCATAGGGGGTTGTCGCAGGAAACACGATATCGGCGCGCTTGGCCGTCGCTGTCCACCACGGCTCGTTGACGATGATCGTCTCGGGCTTTTGCCAGGCCTCGTGCAGACTGTTGAGGTCTTGATGATGGTGGAACGGATTGCCGCCCGCCCAATAGATCAGCCTGATATCCGGGTAAGGCGCGCGCTTGCCGTTGAAATCGTAAGGCAGTCCGGGATTGCGCAGCATGTCCCCGATCCGCGCGACCGGAATCACCGTTCGGACCGGATTTTGATGTTGCGACAACGTCATGCCCTTGAGCCCGACCAGGGATTTACCGACTCCGCCAATAGCACCGTAGCCATAGCCGACCCCGCCCCCCGGCAGCCCGATCTGGCCCAGCATTGCGGCCAGCACGGCGGACATCCAATAGGGCTGTTCGCCGTGCTGGCCGCGTTGCAGCGACCATGCCACGGTTATCAGTGTGCGGGTGCGCGCCATGCGCCGCGCCAGGCTGCGGATTGCCTCTGCGTCAACGCCGCAGAGCGGGCTTGCCCAGTCCGGCGTTTTGGGTTGACCATCAACCTGCCCCATCAGGTAGGGGCGAAACCGCTCGAACCCGACCGTGCAGCGCGACAGGAACTTCGTGTCGGTAAGGCCCTCGTCCTCAAGTACATAGGCCAGGGCCAGCATCAACGCGGTGTCTGATGCGGGCCGCAGCGCAAGCCAGTCGCACCCTGTCGGCGCATCCGTGCGCTGCGGCCCGATATTGATGCAACGCATGCCCTTTTGGACAAACCGGTCGAACCACCCCGCCGTTTCGTGTTCGGTGATACCGCCCATGCTCACTTGGGCGTTCTTTGGATTGATCCCGCCAAACATGACCAGTGTTTCGGTGTGCTCGCAGATCGTTTCCCAGCTGTCCTGATGGTCATAGACAAGGTTGAGAAAGTTTACGCCAAAGACATGCGGCATGATCGCCTGGGCACAGCCGGTGGAATAGCTTCCAAACGAGGCAACATAGCCGCCGATCGTATTCAAGAAGCGGTGGACCTGACTTTGCGCATGGTGAAAGCGCCCGGCAGAGCTCCACCCGTAGGAGCCGCCAAAGATCGCTTCGTTGCCATGGGTTTTGCGCACCCGTTCGATTTCGGTCGCCGCGATATCAAGCGCCTCGTCCCAGGGCAGGTCGACAAAGGTGTCAGTCCCCCGCCCCTTGCGGTCGCGCCCCTCAAGCCAGCCGCGCCGGATCGCGGGACGCAGGACACGGGTATGGTGGTGAACCGCTGCGGGCAGGATGTCGGGAATCGTCGTGGGATGGGGATCCTGCGAGAACGGGCGGGTCGCAACAATGCGATTGCCCTCGACATCGACCTCGAACGCCCCCCAGTGGCTTGACGTCACGCCCGTCTTTTTTGTGAACCCCTCGGCCATCGGACCCTCTCGTATGATGTTTCAGCCCTCCAGCTAGGTGAAGCATAAGTCATCAAGCCACGAAAGTGCAGAATTTCAAGAGAGGAACCGCACGCCCGCCCCGTTCCCGGGCTAAAAGCGGTTGCGCGGTTCAGATTCCAGTCGTTCAAGCGCTAAAATCCCGTGACATCGCGATCTTGATCAATGCATCTTTGCAAAACCCGCCCGCGCGGCGATGCGCAGACCAAGGTCATCGGCGGGATGGGTCTTGTCAGAGATAAACGGCCTTGAGGCGGCCAGGTTGGTTTCGTAGCCTTGCTGAATGACGAAACGCTCCCCTTTTAGGTATTTCAAACCCAGCCCCGAGATCATTCGCTTAGCAGTGATGCTGTATGTTCGTTTCCCTCTGTCACTTCGCAATGTCGAGGATCTGCTCAACGAACGCGGCATCGATGTCAGCCATGAATCTGTGAGATATTGGTGGCATCGGTTCGGTCCGATGTTTGCTTCCGAGATCCGAAAGCGGCGGATTGCCGCAATGAAATCCAGCCGATGGCGCTGGCATCTGGACGAAATGTTCGTGAAGATCAACGGTGAGAGACACTATTTTTGGCGGGCGGTCGACCACGAGGGCGAGATCCTGGATAGCTATGTGACCAAGCGACGCGACAAGAAGGCTGCTTTAAAATTCCTAAAGAAAGCAATGCGTAAACACGGTCGACCTGAGGTTATCATCACGGACCGGCTGCATTCGTACGGAGCGGCGCTGAAGGAGATCGGTGCGTCTGGCAGGCAGGAAACAGGTCGCTGGCTGAACAATAGGGCAGAGAACTCTCACTTGCCGTTTCGACGACGAGAGAGGGCGATGCTATGTTTCAGGCGCATGCAAAGTTTGCAGAAATTCGCCGCCGTTCACGCCTCGATTTACAACCTGTTCAATTCGGAAAGAAGTCTCACCGCACGATCCAATTTCAAGCTCAACCGGGCCGCCGCTCTGACCGAGTGGCGCGGTCTTTGTGCGGTATAAAGGACAGCGTTACTGCCCTTGCATGGACTGGTTCGAATTGGTCTGACGAGCACCTCGTCGCGCGCTTCCATCAGTTCGTTGACCAGGGCTGCGGCGGTGGTGAAGGTGACGGTCAGCCCTTTCTGGCAGGCGGCAAGCCCCAAGCCGAGGGCGACATGGGTTTTGCCAGTGCCGCTTGGGCCGAGGGCGATCACGTTCTCGCGCCAATTCTGGCTTTGAACGACGGTTGAAAAAGAGATGGAGCTGCCATCGATCAAACCCAAGCACGCCTTCCGACACATGCTGGCGCGCCACGCTGCGAATACGTCCACATCTGTTGCCGAGTTCGTCGCCAATTCGCAAAACCTTGGCCATACCGATGTTCTGACCACCCTGCGCAGCTACGACCAGATCAGCAGAGAACGCCAGAGGGAGTTGATCACAGGGCGGAAGCCTGATGAATGAAGAGACACGCCCAGACGTGTTCAGAAAGCAGAAGGGGTACGATCCTTGCCCGTGGGAACACGCGTGGGAACGTGAACGAAAGTATCTTGCTTTATTGTTTAATATCAAACGTTTGGTCGTCGTTTGTGGCGGTGATGTCAGACAGATGAGAACTCGTCTCTACAAGAGCCGTGAAGCTGCCCCTTATGCCACACAGAGCGCGCGCCACTCGGCGAGAACAGCGGCTCGGTTGGCCTTTAAATTGCCTCTACTGTAAAGCGCGCACTCCAGATTGAAATGATTGCAGACGGTGGAATGAACGGCGTTGCACTTCATTTCCGCGCCATAGGATCAGAGTTTGTCGGCCACCAGTATATTAGGGCGGTCGTGCCGATTCATCGATTTTTTGAGGAATTTCAATGCCGCTTTCTTGTCGCGTCGCTTGGTCACGTCGCTTTGCAGGATATCGCCGTCGCGGTCAACGGCCCGCCAAAGGTAGTGCATTTCTCCGTTGATCTTCACGAACATCTCGTCCAGATGCCAACGCCACCTGATCGATTTCATCCCGGCGACCCGTATTTTCGGCTCCCGGATGCGAACATCTGGCTGAACCGATGCCTCCAATATCTCACAGCGTCATAGCTGACTTCGATGCCGCGTTCATGCAACAAATTCTCGACATTGCGAAGTGATAGTTGAAACCGGACGTACAACATCACAGCCAGGCGAATGATCCCGGGGCTCGTTTTGAAATGCCTAAAAAGGAGCATTTCGTCATTATAGCAAGGTTACGAAGCCACCCCGCCCGCCTCAAGGCCGTTTTCTCGGACAAGACCGACTAATTCTTGTACAGTGGTTCAGTGCAACGGGGAATTCTGCGACTCCAGAACACTTGCACAGCCGATGGTCGGCACAACTATGAAAGATTTGAGATGACGGCCAAGAAAAATGCCGTGTTTACCACTGGCAGCATCATGCGTCACGTGTCGGTGTCATCTTTCACGGCTAGCATCGGCCTGATGGCGATCTATGCGGTCGATCTGATCGACCTGATATTCATTTCGATGCTCGGGTACGAGGAGATGGCCGCCGCAGCTGGCTATGCCAGCGCGCTCATGTTCTTTACCAGCGCTATCAATATCGGCCTATCAGTAGCTGCAGGTGTCTTGGTATCTCGGTCAATCGGTGAGGACGACGAGCAAGAGGCCCGTGAATATGCCACAAGCACGGCGATGTTTGTTGTGTTTACCGGGCTCGCTATACCATTTGTTTTATTGTTGAATATTCAATTTTTTGTAGGACTTCTCGGGGCTACGGGTGAGGTGGCCGAACTGGCCGCAACCTATCTTTGGATAGTCGTCCCATTTACGTGGGTATCGGGACTGTCCATGGTCGCGGTAACGGCGCTACGTTGTTATGGTGAGAACAGGCTGGCGATGTACCCATCGCTTTTGGGGGCGGTGACCAACGCCGTACTTGACCCTATCTTGATCTTCGGTTTGGACATGGGCCTGCAGGGTGCTGCCTGGGCAACGGTTGCAGCAAGGTTCGTTACGCTCGGCTTTGCATTTTATCCGGCGTTGCGCCGGCACAAGGCTTTTGTTTACCCACGAGCAAGGTTGCTCTGGCGAGATTTTCAGACGGTTTCACACTTCGCCGTTAGGGCTGTATTAGCTACCGTGGCCACGCCAATCGGCACCGCGATAGTTACCCGTGAAATGTCGAAATTTGGCCCTGAGGCAGTCGCCGGCATGGCGGTGATCGGAAGGATGACCCCGGTTGCATTCTCAGTAATTTGGGCACTCTCGGGCACCATCGGGCCGATCATCGGCCAGAATTTTGGCGCAGGCAATATGGATAGGGTCAAAAGAGCTTATGTCGACGCTCTTAAGTTTGTTGCGATCTATGTGATGTCCATCACCATGTTATTGCTGGTTTTCCGTGGCCAGATCGCCGAGTTGTTCGGTGCCGAGAACTTAACGAAATCACTGATTTTCCTCTACTGTTTTCCGGTGGCACTTTCATCGTTCTTCAGTGGCGCGATATTCGTCGCCAGCGCCTCGTTTAATACGCTGGGCCGCCCATCTTATTCGACGTGGCTGGGTTGGGGGCAGAACACGCTAGGCACTTGGCCCTTTGTGGTCACTGGCGGTATGTTGATGGGGGCGCATGGGGTTCTGATCGGACAGGCACTTGGAAGCGTCGTCTTTGCATCAATCGCGATTTGGATGGGCTGGCGGTTGATCAACAACCCACCGCAAGACAACATATTGCATCGCCATCATCACCCCCTGTTTGGCCACGGCAGCCTTATCGCGTATACTCTAAACAAGCACGCGGGAGACAAATGATCCTCACCAAGAGGCGAAAACCCTGTCGCCAAATCTCCCTTGTTGCGCTCGTTTAGCGCAGGAGTCGAGCAGGATATGCAATTGAAAAAACGCCAATTTCTTTCTGACATTAGGTCTCGTGCAAAGCTGGTCTCTATAGCAGGTAAAAGCTTGAAACATGCCTGCTCACCGATGTGAAACTCTTTTGTTAACTCGTCCTCGACCTGTATAATCCCTGACGGAAGCGGCAACAGCACTGCAATGCCTTACCCACTTCATGAATTGGATCCTGGCTCGATGGGCTCATTAGGAAAAAAAGCCAATGGAACTAATCACCGCGCACCACATCATTGAGGCCGTTGGCTGGCTCGCTGTCCTGTTGAAAATAGCCACCTTCTCAATGCATTCAATGATCCGGCTGCGGATGCTCGCACTGGTGTCGTCTGTCTGCTTCATCATCTATAGCGGCGCGCTTCAGATCTGGCCGCTTCTGGCGATTGAAATCTTCTTGCTATCCATGAACGCCTTTCGCCTCTACCAAATCATCGCACTGCGCAGATTGGTGACAGATTTGACGGATGACTCGGAACCTGATTTCTCCGCCGCTATGACCTACGGCAAAAAAAGTGCCATCAAGGCGGGCGATGTCATTTTCAATAAGGGCGATCCGGTGGACAGCCTTTATTACTTGGCTGAGGGTCGCGTTGAAGTCGAGGATCAGCATGTATATGTGGACGCGGGGAAGATTTTCGGCGAGATGGCTTTCTTTAACAGCAATGCCGCGCGGTCGGCGACGGTTCGTTGCCTGGAGGATACGATTGTCTATGAACTCAACGAGAAACGCTTTACGCGATTGCAATATGAAGACCCCGAATTCGCCATGGCCGTGATGCGCTTGGTCACCAGGCGGCTCGTGGAGAACGCCGCGCACCCGCAGGAGGCTAAGCCCACTTAATGTCGGGTGGAGAGCCCATACCCAGGCAAGGCGTTTCCGCTTTGCAATAGAGACGTGAGAGTGGCAGGGCTGACATCCCTGTCCAACACGCGATGTCCTGTCATGCCGCATGCTTGGCAGCCGATCCGGAAATATCCTACGGGGCGGCGAATGGCCCGAGATAGCTGGTACGGTGATCACCTTGGAAGACATGGCAATAGAGTTGCGCCACCCATTGTTTGCCATCCATTGTCTGCTCCAAATGCCGAAACGCCGTATCCGTCCGGTGTCGGCCCGGTTTCAGGCCTTTTCGGGCTGCCAGTTCCACGGCATGAGTTCGTCGATGCGATTGATCTTGTGATCAGGCAGGCGCTGGAGGACCCATGTGAGCCACGCTTCGGGGTCGACCTCTTTCATCTTGGCGGTCTCGATGCGGGTGGCAGCCACAAGAGCGCTCGCAATCGTCGGGCCAACGCCGGGGATTTCCATCAGACGCTGCATGTCAGCATCAGCACGCGCATGACCCCTGATCTCGGCGTCAAGCACCGACACCCGATCGTTGATCACGACCAATTCGTCAGCCATCTCCGAAAGGATCCCAATCATGCTCGGTGAAAGGTCGCTGCTGTTTTCCGAAACCAACTGGGCAAGAGCTCGCTGGAAAACATGACGACCAGTTCCGATGCGAACACCCCGTTCCATCAGAAAACCGCGTGCCTGATTGATCAGGCGGGTGCAATTGTGGATCAACCGCTCCCTCGCACGATGCAGAGCTTGCAGATCAAGCTGCTCGGCAGTCTTCACCGCGACGAATGACATGGTCGGACGGGTCGCCGCTTCGGCAATGGCTTCCATGGCTACCAGACATGGTGGTAACCCGGCCAGGAATTCCAACAGCCGAAAGCGCTGGATACGTTTACGCAAAACCACCGCCCCGCTCTCGTCTAACCCGGCCAAACTGCAAACAGGCTTGCCAAGATCGATGCCTAGAGCGTCGCAGTCTTTCTCTGAATCGGCAGGGGATTCCCAAGTTGTGCTTTTTGTGATTCAGAATCCACACTGGTGAAGGAGGCCAGCATGGATGACGAAACCGTATTCAGACGACCTTCGGGAGCGTGTTGTCGCAGCGATGCAATCCGGGGCGAGTTGCCGTAGCGTTGCCGCGCAGTTCGGGGTCGCGCCGTCGAGCGTGGTGAAATGGACGCAGCGTTCGGCGCAGACCGGGTCGGTGAGCCCCGCGCAGATGGGTGGCTATCGTCGGCCCATTCTTGAACCGCACCGGGACTGGCTGCTGAAACAGGCGCAGTCCCGTCCGCACATCACGCTGGCGATGCTGCAAGAGATGCTGGCGAGGCGCGGGATCGCGGTGAGCCACGACACCGTCTGGCGGTTCCTGCGCGGCTGTGGGTTCAGTTTCAAAAAAAGACAATGGTCGCCGATGAGCGTGAACGTCCCGATGTGAAGCGTCGTCGCGACAGGTGGCAGCGCCATCAGGGAGGTATTGATCCGACACGGCTGGTCTTCATTGATGAAACCTGGGTGAAGACAAACATGGCCCCGCTGCGGGGCTGGGCACCCAAAGGCGAACGCTTGCCCGGGGCGGCGCCCTTCGGGCATTGGAACACGTCTACCTTCATCGCCGCCCTGCGCCATGACCGCATCGATGCGCCCTGGGTGTTCGACGGTCCCGTGAATGGCAACATCTTCCGAACCTATGTCGAACGGGTTCTGGTCCCCACCCTCAGACCCGGCGATGTTGTGGTGATGGACAACCTCGGCAGCCACAAGAGCCAGGCGGTGCGGCAGGCGATCCGCTCGACCGGTGCCCACCTTCTGTTCTTGCCGCCCTACAGCCCGCATCTGAATCCGATCGAACAGGCCTTCGCAAAGCTCAAACACTGGATGCGCACCGCGGCACCCCGATCGCGGGACACGCTCTGGCGCTCCGTCGGAACTATCCTCAACCGCTTAACCCCCGACGAGTGCGCCAACTACCTTAAGAACGCAGGTTATGCTTCCGTGTAAACCTGAAACGCTCTAATACTGCGATGTCCATCGGAATGCTCCTTCTTCTCCACCATTCCTCGCAACAATAGCTGCGTCTCGGTGGGAAGGCAGTTCATCCCATTAGCTCAATCCCGTCAGAGCGGCGACACCGGACGGATAAATCATAATCATATGCTCTGCATTTGCTAAAGTGCGCCGGAATTTCTCAGACGCTCCAATAGCATGCGCGTGCTACCACTCAAAAAAGAGGCGCACTTAGATTTCCGCCCCGAAAAGTTTTGGAGATAAGTCTTGGCAAGGCGATCTTCGCAACTCGTGCTGAAATAAGTTCCTCCAACTCAAGCAACTGGAAGCGTGACCGAAATATCGTCGTCAATTGCCAACGTCGCCAGCACATTACTAGACCCATCGACGAACTCGTAAACGTCAAAATCGTTAACACCGTCATTGACGGATTCACTAAACGACCATGTTCCGGCTGGGTCACCCGCCAAATTCACGGTGTCACTACCGTCTCCGTAGATCGTCGCGCTCTCTGCTGCACTCTTTCCCAGAAGTTGCTCCAACAGGGTGTCGGATTTGGAGGAAAGATCAATTATATCCATAAAAGTAACATTGAGTGCTTCACTGGATGTATTTTCCAAATCAATTGCCTCGATGTCGCTGCCTTTTAATGTAGGAAGCAGATCGGAGCCGACGTTGCTGCCGGTAGCCACAACCAAAACGTCGCGTCCAACATCACCGCTATATACATCCTCTGAACCACCCCACTCCAGACGGTCATCGCCCTGACCGCCATTGAGCGAGTCCACCCCGGCCCCACCTGCAAGAGAGTCGTCGCCTGAGCCACCCTCTAGCGTATCATTCCCCTGGCCTCCGAAAATCGTGTCTTCACCCGCCGCACCTTTTATTAGGTCATTACCGCCCAAGCCATTTATTTGGTCTGCACTGGCTCCGCCCAGCAATCGATCATCCCCTTCGGTGCCGTTCACGATATCAGGATCGTCCTTACCCGCGTTTTCGTTCACCGGGGTCACGGTGATTGTCACCGTGGCCGTATCGCTGCCGCCCTCGCCGTCCGAGACCGTGTAGCTGATCGTGTCGGTGCCGTTGAAGTCGGCATCCGGGGAATAGCTCAGCGTGCCATCCGCATTGATCAGCACC
>NZ_FRBN01000015.1 GCF_900142625.1 Roseovarius marisflavi | reverse complement strand
CCGGTGGCCTTGATCTCAACCAGAACCTCACCCGCCTTCGGGCCCTCAAGGTTCACCTCCATGATCTCCATCGGCTGACCGGCAGATACGGCAACGGCGGCTCTTGTGCGCATTGGATTTTCCTTTTTGCTTGATTTGCCCCAACCATGCGGCAAGCGCGCGGTGGTTTCAATACGGGGGCGGCATCCAAAGTGGCATTAACGACGAATTATGGGCGGTCAATGCTTCTCTTTTCGGTATGTCTGATGGCAGTCAAGGCAGGTGTTTCCAACCCTCAACAGCGTGCCGCGCAGGCCCTCAAGGCTTAGGGTGTCAAGCGCGGTAACGGCCAGATAGGCGCTGTTGCTTTTGCGTTCAAAGTCGGCCCAGGTGTCCCAGATCAGCGGGAGCGCCTCCGATTTCGGATCACTCTGGGGGTCGCGAAACAGGTCTGGCGTTGCCTTCATGTGGGCCATCAGGGCCTGTTGGGCGGTGTCGGCCGCGGCTGCGTCAAACGCGCTCTGCCCCTTGACCATCGCAACGAGGCGTTCAATCGCTTTCTTGGAGCTTAGCATCGCCTCCATACGCATCATCACGGCGTGGTTGCGCACCCCTGAATGGGCCAGTGCTGCGGTGGCAAGAGCAAGGCAGAGGCTGGCCATAAGGGTCGGGCGGGCAATGGGCGTCATCGAATGTATCCTGGTGCAAATGCCGATAGTTTAGCAGCCTGAATGCTCAAGGGAAGGGACTCGACACATTCGTGTCGCAGATTTAAAAAGAACAAAAAGAGAACATGATTACGTTATGTCTGCCCGCCGCATCCTGTCTGTCTGGTTTCCCCGGCTTGGGGCCGAACGCCTTTTGCGGCGGACGGGGGATATGGGGGAGTTGCCCTTCGCGGTGGTGGGCGATGCGGGCCAGAGCCAGGTTCTGGTGTCTCTGTCGCATCGCGCCGAGGCGGCGGGGCTGTCGCCCGGACAGCCGTTGCGCGACGCCCGCGCGCTCTGTGCCGATCTGGTGACACAGCCACAGGACCGACCGGCAGAGGCGGCGTTCTTGCGCGGGCTGTGCCGATGGGCCGGGCGCTTTTCGCCTTGGGTGGGGCTTCAGGGCGAGGCCGGGCTTGTGCTTGATATCACGGGCTGTACCCATCTTTTCGGCGGTGAGGCGGCGATGATGGAGGGGCTGGCGCAGGGGGCGGCGGATCTTGGGCTTAGCGCGCGCTGCGGGCTGGCGGATTCGGTGGGGGCGGCCTGGGCGCTTGCGCGTTTTACCGGAGAGGGCGGCCGGGCGACGCGGTCAGGCGACGCGATTGACCAGGAGGCGCGCGCCACCCGCTCGCGGGCGGCCAGGCGCCGCTCGTGGGAGCGCGGCGGTGCGGCGCCGGTCATGCGGCCAGCGGGGGCGGTGGGACAGATTGCGCCGCCAGGACAGATGCGCGGCGCGCTTGCCCCCCTGCCGGTGGCGGCCTTGCGTTTGCCGCAGGATATGGTGCAGGAACTGGGCCGCCTTGGCCTGCGCCGGATCGGGGATCTGAGCGGACAGCCGCGTGGGCCTCTGGCGCGCCGCTTTGGGCCAGAGTTGCTGTTGCGGCTGGATCAGGCGATCGGGCTTGTGCCGGAGCAGGTCTCGCCTTTGACGCCGACACAGGCGTTTGCCACGCGGCTAAGCCTGCCCGAACCGATCGGGTTGCAAGACGATCTGCGCGCCGGTCTGGATCGGCTGGCGGATCGGCTCTGTGCTCTTTTGCGCGCCAGGGGGCGTGGCGCGCGGCGGGTGCGGTTCGAGGCGTTTCGCGTCGATGGCACGGCGGAGGTGGTGCAGATCGGGCTTGCCCGCCCTGCCGATACAGCCCAGGGCATCCTGTCGTTGCTGGCGATGAAGCTTGACGAGATCGAGGCGGGATTTGGCATTGATATGCTGCGCCTTGAGGCGGTTGAAACCGAGCGGATTGAGGCGACGCAGATGGCCGGTCATGTCACCGCCCTCGGGGCCGCGGAGCGGCGCCAATCACAGGCCTGCGCGATTGAGGATCTGATGGGGCGGCTTGGCGCGCGCATCGGGCTTGAGGCGATCACCCGCCGCTATCCCGGCAGCAGCCATATCCCGGAAAAAACGGCGCAGGTTCTGGCGGCGGCCTGGTCGGGTCCGGCCCCCGGATCGTGGCCGCGCCCCGCCATCAAGCGCCCCTTGCTGATCTGGCGGCCAGAGCCGGTGCGCGCGCCTGATCTGCCGCATCTTGCGGGGGGCTTTCACTGGCGGGGGCGCTCGCATGAGGTGGTCTGTGCCACGGGGCCTGAACGGATCGCGCCGGAATGGTGGCTGGACGATCCCGACTGGCGCAGCGGGGTGCGTGATTACTGGCAGGTGATCACTGCGCGGGGTGAAGCGCTCTGGCTTTATTACGCTTACGGGGCCGCCCTGTCGCCCGGCTGGTTTTGTCAGGGTCGGTTCGCCTAGCAGAGGGATTAGAAAATTCGCCGAATTTTCCTGGCATTTTCTTCGGCGAAGAAAATGGGCCACGTGGTGGAGCGCGCGAATTCACTTGATCCGCGCAGGGTTTGGGGCAACTCTGTGAGAATGAGTTTTCAACCCTTCAACCCGATCCAGATGACTGGCACGCAGGCGCCGGTGGCGTTTCACCGCACCGAACTGGCGGTTATCCTGTCGCTTTACGGGCGCATGGTTGCAGCCGGAGAATGGCGCGATTACGGCATTTCCTGTCTGCGCGACGTGGCGGTTTTTTCTATCTTTCGGCGCACGGCGGAAAATCCGCTTTACCGGATCGAAAAGCGGCCCAAGTTGCGTGCAAAGCAGGGGCAATATGCGGTGATCGGCATCGACGGACAGGTTTTGAAGCGCGGTCATGAGCTCAAACCCGTGCTGCGCGTGCTAGAGCGCAAGCTTATCCGCGCTGTGGAGTGAGCGGTTGAGCGTGCCTGCGCCAGACACGCCAAGAGCGCGCGCAGATTTGCGCCTGAGGCTGGTGTTTGGCGACGGCGCGATGATCGGCCCGGGCAAGGCCGATCTGCTTGAACTGATTGCCGAAACCGGGTCGATCTCGGCGGCGTGCCGCGCGATGAACATGAGCTATAAGCGCGCCTGGATGCTGGTCGAGACGATGAATGCCATGTTCCGCGCACCTGTCGTGCAAAGCGCGCGTGGCGGCGCCAAGGGCGGCGGGGCGGCGCTCACCACAACCGGGGAAGAGGTGTTGCGCCACTACCGCGCGCTAGAGCGGCGCTGCGCCGATCAGGGCGCCCCCGAGATCGCGGCCATCACGGCCCTTCTTGGCGATATGTCTGGTGAAAAATAACGCTTGTCTTTGACGACGCTGCGCGGGATATTTCCCTTCAAACATAACGAGACCGGGAAGGGCCGCCAATGCGTGCCGCAGTCGCCATTTTGCGCCGCCTTTGTATGCTGCTGTTGCTTACCCCAGGCATCGGTGCGGCCCAGGCCGAAACGGCGACGATTGCGGTGGCGACGAATTTTGCCGAGGCCGCCGAAGACCTGATTGCCCGCTTCGAGGCGCTGAACGATCACCGGATCACGCTTGTCACCGGCTCGACCGGGAAGCTGTTCGCGCAGATCATCGAAGGCGCGCCGTTTGACGCCTTTCTTGCCGCCGACCAGGCCCGCCCCGCGCGGCTTGAGGCCGAGGGCCGCGCCGTTGTGGAAACGCGCTTTACCTACGCTGAGGGGCGTCTTGTGCTCTGGAGCGCGACGCCCGGCGTCATCACGTCCGACGGCGCAACCGTGCTTCGGGCCGGGGACTTCGCGCATCTGGCCATCGCCAATCCCGATCTTGCGCCCTATGGCCTTGCGGCGAAACAGGCCTTGCAGGGGCTTGGTCTCTGGGAGGCGCTCAGGCCGAAACTGGTGATGGGCCAGAACATCGGGCAGGCGTTCTCGATGGTGGCGACCGGCAATGCCGAGCTGGGGCTGGTGGCGAAATCCTACGCGATTTCAACCCGCAACCGCCAGTCAGGGGGCCTCTGGGACGTGCCCGAGGCCCTTTACGATCCGATCCGGCAGGATGCGGTTTTGCTAACCGAAACGAATGTCGCCGCGCGTGATTTTCTGGCCTATCTCAAGGCTCCAGAGGCGCGGGCGGTGATCGCGGGGTACGGCTATCATGTGGAGTGATGGCGCGCCCTTTCCCGACCTCACGCCGCTTTGGCTAACCATGCGGCTGGCGGGGATCAGCGTGGTGATCCTGTTGATCATCGGCACGCCGCTGGCGTGGTGGCTGGCGCAAACGCAGAGCCGTGCCAAGGTGGCGGTTGAGGCGATCACGGCTTTGCCGCTGGTGCTGCCGCCGACGGTTCTGGGGTTCTACCTCTTGGTTCTGCTCAGCCCCAACAGCATGCTTGGTGGGGCCTGGCGTGATGTGACCGGCAACGCGCTTACATTCTCATTCACCGGGCTTGTGGTGGCCTCGGTGCTCTATTCGCTGCCCTTCACGGTGCAGCCGCTTCAGGCCAGTTTCGAGGTAATTGGCCGCCACCCGATGGAGGCGGCAGCCTCGCTTGGGGCCGGGCCGATGGATCGGTTTTTCACCGTCGCCACGCCGCTGGCGCTGCGCGGATACCTGACCGCGATGGTGCTGAGCTTTGCGCATACGCTTGGCGAATTCGGCGTGGTTTTGATGGTGGGCGGCAATATCCCGGGCCAGACCAAGGTCATCTCAATCGCGATTTACGAGCATGTCGAGACATTGGAGTATGCACAGGCGCACCTGTTGTCGGCGATCCTTTTGGGGATTTCCTTTGTGGTCCTGATCGCGGTCTATGCCGCCAATCGCCGCTTTCCGGTGCATGCGGGATGAGCGGTCTGGCGGTCGATATCACGCTTGATCTGCCGGGCTTTCGCCTTGCGGTGTCGCAGGGCTTTGCGCCCAATGGCCTGACGGCGGTGTTTGGCCCGTCGGGCAGCGGAAAATCAAGCCTGCTGCGGGTGATCGCCGGGCTTGAAACGCGCGCGCAGGGACGCGTTTCCTTTGACGGACAGGTCTGGCAGGGGCCGGGGCGCTTTGTGCCGCCGCATCGGCGCGCCATCGGTTATGTCTTTCAGGACGCGCGGCTTTTTGCGCATCTTAGCGTGGCGGGTAATCTCGCTTATGCGGAGCGGCGGGCGCGCAAGGCGGGGCGTAACCCTGATCGGTCCGGTATCGTGGCCGCGCTTGGCCTTGAGGGGCTTTTGGCGCGTCGCCCCTCGGGCCTCTCGGGGGGCGAGGCACAGCGCGTGGCGATGGCGCGCGCCCTCATGACGGCGCCGCGCCTGTTGTTGATGGACGAGCCGCTTTCGGCGCTGGATGATGCGGCCAAGGGCGCGATCCTGCCCTACATCGAGGCGATCCGCGATGGCATGCGGGTGCCGGTGATTTACGTCAGCCATTCCGTGTCAGAGGTGGCGCGACTTGCCCATCACATCGTCATGCTTGAGGCAGGCGAGGTGCGCCGCGCTGGCCTTGCGCAGGATATCCTGTCGGATCCGGCGGCGGCCCCGGCCTTTGGCATCCGCGCCGCCGGGTCTGTCCTGCGCGCGCAGGTTCTGGCGCATCACGACGATGGGTTGAGCGAGCTTGCGGTGGCGGGCGGGCGGCTTTTGGTGCCGGGATTTGCCGCCGCGATTGGCGCAAAGGTCCGGGTCAGGATCGCGGCGCAGGACGTGATCTTGTCGCGCACCCGGCCAGAGGGGTTGTCGGCGCTCAACGTGCTTGAGGGCGAGTTGACTGACATGCGTCAGGGGCAGGGGCCGGGCGTGATGGTGCGCCTGCGCATGGGCGCGGATCAGGATGTGTTGGCGCGGATCACGCAGCGCTCTGCCCGCGCGCTCGGCCTTGCGCCGGGGCAGAGGTGTTTCGCGGTGATCAAGTCGCTGTCGATCGCACCGCTTGACGTGGGCGGAAGCGGCCCGGCCTAGGCCGTCGCCGCGCCACTGGCCATCACGCAGAGCATCTCGAACATGATCGACGCGCCAAGAAAGGCGGTGCCGCCAGAGGTGTCGAACGGCGGCGAGACCTCGACCATATCGGCGCCAACGATTTTAACGCCCTCAAGCCCGCGCACCACCTGAAGCGCCTGATAGCTGTTGGGTCCACCCACCTCGGGCGTGCCGGTGCCGGGGGCAAAGGTCGGATCGACAAAGTCGATGTCATAGCTCACGTAGGTGTCGCCGGTGCCGGCAATCTCGCGGGCCTCGGCCATCACATCCTCTGGGCCGCGGGCGTGAAATTCTTCGATCAGGATAAGGCGGATGCCGTTGGCGGCGGCGAAATCGCGATCTTCGGTGTCATACATCGTGCCGCGAATGCCGATCATCACCACCCGCTTGGGATCAAGCAGGTCTTCTTCGACGGCGCGGCGAAACGGTGTGCCATGGGTGTACATCGTGCCGCCGAAATAGGAATGAAACAGGTCGGTGTGGCTATCGAAATGGATCATGCCAAGCGGCGCGCGCCGCGCCAGCGACCGTAGCACCGGCAGCGTCGTGAGGTGATCCCCGCCAGCCGTCAGCGGGGTAATCCCGGCCCCTGTCACCTGATCGTAGAAGGTTGTGATGCGGGCCATGCTATCCATGATGTCGGCGGGGTTTGGCCCCACATCGCCAAGGTCGGCGCAATTGAGCGCCTCGAACGGGCGCATGCCGCTGGTGGCATGCTGGGCGCGGATCATGGTCGAGGCATCGCGCAACTGGCGCGGTCCGTGGCGCGGGCCGGGGCGGTTGGTGGTGCCGCTATCCCACGGCACGCCGATCAGGCCGATTTGCACGTCGTCGTAGCGCGCGTGCCCGTGCGGCACATAGGGCAGGCGCATGAAGGTGGGTACACCGGCAAAACGGGGCAATTCAAAACCCGACACGGGGTGAAAGAACGGATCGGATGTCATGGTCTTCCTTTCAGGCGTTTGCGCGCGGTGACGGGGCCATCGCCCTGTGCCTTGATGCGGGCGATTGCGGCAGTGATCGGTTCATAGGCCACCGCCATGTGATGGGCGTTGGCATGCAGAAGGGTTTCGGCGTCGGCGACCCATGCCACATGGCCTTTCCAGAACAGCAGGTCGCCGCGCTCAAGGCGGGCATCGTCTGGCAGATCTGTGCCAAGTGCGGCCTCTTGCGGGCCGCTATCGCCGGGGCAGGGGATGGCGCAGGCCAGGCATCCGACCTGAATCAGACCGGAGCAATCAATGCCAAACGACGAATTGCCGCCCCAGAGATAGGGCGTGCCAAGGTAAAGTTCGGCGACGGTGACGGGATCGGCCTCGATGCTTTCAAGCGGGCTGAGATGGGCAAGCGGCACGTGGCCTTGCGGTGTTTCGGCAAAGCGCGCACCGGTAGAGAGCACGGCAAGCCGCGCGCCATGGCTCAGGCTAAGGCGCTCGGGCGTCTTGAAATCCGGTTGGGCATAAAGATGCGTGGCGCGCGCGCTCACGCGGTGGGTCGGGGCGCCTGACGCAAGAACGCTTTCGGGCAGATAGCCGCGATAGCCGTCGCGCGTGGCGGTCACCTCTGCCCAGCCGTCGGTGATGTGCAGAAGGGTCACCGCCTCGCCCATCAAAAGCTGTCGCTCACGTGCGCCATCCGGCGCGCGGCGCAGATCGGCAATCGGCACTGAGATGAGCCGCGTATCGCTCACAGCGAGAGTACCTTCGGCAGCGCCTCAAGCAGGGCACGCGCGCCCATGCCGACGCCGCCCTTAGGGCGCGCTGGGGCTGCGGTGGGCGTCCAACCGAAAATGTCGAAATGCCCGTAAGGCAGCCCATCGGTAAAGCGGCGCAGGAACAGCGCTGCGGTGATCGACCCGGCAAATCCGCCCGAGGGTGCATTGTCGAGATCGGCGATACCCGGTTCGATCATCGCCTCGTAGGGCGTGTGAAACGGCATGCGCCAGACCGGATCGGCAACCTTTTCGGCGGCGCCTTCAAGGGCGGCGGCCATTGCCGCGCTATCGGTGTAATAGGGCGAAATATCCGGCCCGACAGCGACCCGCGCGGCGCCGGTCAGCGTTGCCATCGAGATGATGAAATCGGGGCACTCTTCGGCCGCAAAGGCAAGCGCATCGGCCAGTATAAGGCGACCCTCGGCATCGGTATTGTTGATCTCGACCGTGAGGCCATTGCGCGCGGTCAGAATATCACCGGGGCGAAAGGCATTGCCGGCAACGGCGTTTTCGACCGCCGGGATGAGCACACGCAATTGAACCGGCACCCCAAGCGCCATGATCATATGCGCAAGGCCCAGAACCGTGGCGGCCCCGCCCATATCCTTTTTCATCAACCCCATGCTTGATCCGGGTTTGAGGTTAAGGCCGCCGGTGTCAAAACACACGCCCTTGCCCACAAGCGCAAGTTTCGGGCCGCTTTCGCCCCACCGCATGTCAATCAGGCGCGGCTCGGCTTCGGCGGCGCGCCCGACGGTGTGGATCAGGGGGAAATTGTGCTGTAGCAGGTCGCGGCCGCAAATGGTCTCGATGCTTGCGCCATGTTGTGCGGCGAGGGTCGTACAGGCCGCTTCAAGCGCATCCGGCCCAAGATCAGAGGCGGGCGTGTTGATCAGATCGCGGGTGAGTGCCTCGCCCGCCGCGATGATTTCAAGGCGGGAGGCATCAATGCCTTCGGGGGCGACCAGAAGGGCCTTGGCCGGGCTTTGGCTGTGATAGCGTTCAAAGGCGTAATGCGAAAACAGCCAGCCAAGCGCCTCGGTTTCGGCCTGATCAGAGGGCAGCCCCTCAAGGCGGTACGTGCCCTCGGGCAGGGCGGCGGCGCAGCCCGCCAGATGAAACCGGCCACGCGCACGCGTGCGCGCGCTGCCATATCCGGCAAGGGCCATCTCGATGGTGCCCGCCTCGCCGGGGATCAAAAGCGTGCGCCCAAGTGCGCCGGTGAACCCTGCGGCACCCACCCATGCCCTGATGCGCTCGGGTTGATCGGCAAGCCATGTCTCAAGCGCATCCTCGGCAATCACATGCAAAGGAATGGCAGAGGCGTGATCGGGGGCGAATTTGAGGCTCATGGCGGCGGACCTTTCGGGCAAATATTTTTGCCCAGCCTAGTCGCGATTGCGCCGCCTGCAACCCATCAAATGGGGGGGCCGATTAAAGAGGTATGTCCTGAAGGTCCCAGATTTCGCAAAGCGAACGCTCGCCGATCCGCAAGAGCCGCGCAAAGGTGGCCGCAAGCGCGTTGCGATCACCGACGTCGATGCAGCCGGTGACATCGCCCGCGACCCGTGCCAAAAGCTGCATCCCGATCTGATCGGCAATGGCGATCAGGCTTCGGGTGCTTTTGCGCATGTCCTCAAGCCGCCCCTCGCGGTGGCAGCGTTCAGAATGCGACAGCCGCGCGGCCAGTTCTTCAAGCGCGCGACACACGACATCCTCGGCATTGGATTCGCCCAACTGAAGATAGAGCGCCTCTAGCCGGTCGGCATCAAGCCGAACAGTTTCGTCTTGTTTGAGCAAAGTCACTTGTTCCACGTTCTCACCCGAATTCTGTGTTCATAGATATCCCCACGTCTGCAGGCATCATTGCATTTTCAGGGTTCCCAAATGGTTTTGATCGTGGCGATTTATCCCTCGAATTCTATGCGAATTCAGACTATTCAGCATCGAAGTGCCCCAAGACCCGGAGAGATCATGGAACACGCCCGCCCTCTGCCCAGCTATCTGGTGCAACGTTTTCACGGCTGGAAGGCCACTGCCTATACCGAGAATCAGGCGTGGTATCGACGACTTGCCACGGATGGTCAGCATCCGCGTGCCATGATTATTTCGTGCTGTGACAGCCGCGTGCATGTCACCTCGATCTTCGGTGCGGATCAGGGCGAGTTCTTTATTCACCGCAATATCGCCAATCTTGTCCCGGCCTATTGCCCCGATGGCGCACAGCACGGCACCTCGGCGGCGGTGGAATATGCGGTCATGGCGCTCAAGGTGGCGCATGTGATCGTGCTGGGTCATTCCAATTGCGGCGGGGTTCAGGGCTGTCTGGATATGTGTTCGGGCCACGCCCCCGATCTTGAGGCCGAGTCAAGCTTTGTGGGCCGCTGGATGGATATCCTGCGCCCCGGCTATGAAAAGGTGCGCGAGATCAAGGATGAGGCCGAACAGCGCCGGGCGCTTGAAAAGGAATCAGTGATCGTATCACTTGAAAACCTGATGACCTTTCCGTTTGTGGCCGAGGCGGTCAAGGACGGCTCGCTGACCATTCATGGTCTTTGGCATGAAATCGGCTCGGGTGATCTGGAACAGTTCAGCGCCGCCCAAAAAGAGTTCATTCCCCTCTAAGACGACCGGTTCGGTGCGCAAGGCTTGCACGTCCGTATTCGGGTGCCTAACCTGCACGCAGCGTTCAGGGCCATTTTGCCCTGTGCGGCGATACATGGCGCGGGGCAAAACCCGTGCCGCGAGTTCAGGGAGAACCGAGTGAAACCTATGACGAATTTCATGCGCACGCTGGCGGCGGGCGCGGTTGTGGCTGTTGGCCTTGCAGGCGCTGCCGCAGCACAAGACCTCAAGTTTTTCACCATCGGCACCGGCGGCACCGCCTATACCTATTATCCGGTCGGCGGCGTCATCGCCAACGCGATTTCCAAGCCCCCCGGCTCGCGTCCCTGTGATGAGGGCGGAAGCTGTGGCGTTGACGGGCTTATTGCCTCGGCCGTGTCGTCGCGCGGTTCGGTCGATAACGTGAACGCGATCAATTCCGGCCTTCGCAATTCCGGCTTTGCCCAGTCGGATGTGGCCTATTGGGCCTTTACCGGCACCGGCACGATGGACGGCCAGCCGCCCGCGACCGATCTGCGCACCATCGCGGCGCTGTTCGAAGAGCATATCCACCTTGTGGCCCGCGCCGACAGCGGCATCAACTCTGTGGCCGACCTCAAGGGCAAGCGCGTCTCGCTCGACGAGCCGGGCTCGGGCACCTATGTCGATGCCGGGCTGATCCTTGCGGCAAACGGTCTTTCGGCCGATGACGTGACGGCAGAGGCGCTCAAGGGCAATGCCGCGTCGGATGCGCTGCGCAATGGGCGGATTGATGCGTTCTTTGTGGTGGCCGGATACCCGACCGGCTCGCTTGTCGAACTCGCCTCGGCAGCGGATATCAAGCTTGTTCCGATTGACGGTGCGGGCGCAGAGGCGCTGACCGAAAAGTACGGCTTTTTCGCCCAGAGTGATATTCCCGAGGGCACCTATGAAGGGGTCGGCGCGACCACTACCGTTGCCGTTGGCGCACAGTGGTTCACCTCTGCCAAAGAGGATGACGACCTGATCTACGAGATCACCAAGGCGCTGTGGAACGACAATTCGCGCAAGCTTTTGGATGTGGGTCACGCCAAGGGCAAGACCATCACGCCCGATACCGGGCTGAACGGTATTGGTGTGCCGCTTCATGCCGGCGCCGAGCGTTTCTATCGCGAAGCGGGCCTCCTGAAGTAAGCCTTTGGGGCATCTCTAGTGCCCTGACCGGCGGCCCTTACCATGGGGCCGCCAATTTTTGTCCCGACCCCTGCCAGAGGCACCCCGGCCATGACCCATGATACCGATCACGCGCTCAGCATAGATGAGCTTCACGAGATCGAGCGCAAGTTCGATCCCGAACTGGCGTTCCGGCCCACCGGACCGTTGATCGCCGGGGTGATAAGCGTCGCTCTGGTGGCGATGTCGGCCTATCATTTCTACGCCTCGGGCTTTGCCCTTGTGCGCGAATTGCTGCACCGGGGGATTCACCTCTCGTTCGTGCTGGGTCTGGTATTCTTGCTGTTCGCCTGGCGGCGCAGCCTGAGCAGGGCGCTTCCCGGCCCGGCGTGGTATCGCATAAGCGGCGTGCCGGTCTGGGATCTGGTGCTGGCGGTTCTGGCGGTGGCGGCCTCGCTTTACCTGCCGCTCTTGCCGCCTTCGGTGGTGTCGGTGCGGGTCGGCAACCCGTCGGGGACTGACGTGTTCATGGGCACCGCCTTGCTGGTGTTGACGCTAGAGGCGGCGCGCCGCTCGGTGGGGCCGACCTTGCCGATCATCGCGCTGATCTTTGTGGCCTTTGCCCTGTTCGGGCCCTGGGCGCCGGGCGCTCTTAAGCATGGCGGGGTAAGCTGGCAGGGGTTGATCAACCATCTCTACATGACAAATCAGGGGATTTACGGCATCGCCATCGGGGTGATGGCGCAATACGTGTTCCTGTTCATCCTGTTTGGCGTGCTGGCCACGCGCATCGGACTTGGGCAGTTGTTCATTGATCTGGCGATGGTGATCGCCGGGCGTTATGCGGGCGGGCCGGCCAAGGTCGCGATCTTTTCCTCGGCCTTCATGGGTACGATTTCAGGGTCAAGCATCGCCAATACGGTGACCACCGGGGCGCTGACAATTCCGGCGATGAAAAAGGTGGGATACCCGCCGCATTTCGCCGGCGCGGTCGAGGCAACAGCATCAACCGGCGGGCAGATCACCCCGCCGATCATGGGCGCGGCGGCCTTTATCATGGTCGAGTACCTTGAAATCCCGCTGCGCGATGTGCTTGCAGCGGCGCTGTTTCCGGCCTTGCTGCATTATTTCGGCATCTTCATCATGGTGCACCTTGAGGCGCGCAAGCTTGGCCTGCGCGGGCTGAAGGCCGAAGAACTGCCGAAAATGGGGCTGGTGCTGCGCCAGCATTGGCTGTCGGTCATTCCACTGATCATTCTGGTCTATATGATCCTGAGCGGACGCACCCCGGATTTTGCTGCCGTTTACGGCATCATTGCCTGTGTCGTCGTCGGCTTTCTCAATCCGGTCAACCGCCTGACCTTTGGGGATCTGTGGCAGGCGCTGGGCGATGGGGCGCGCAACACGCTTGCGGTCGGCGCGGCGGCGGCGACGGTGGGCGTGGTCGTGGGCGTGGTCACGCTGACGGGCGTCGGGTTTCGGCTTGGCTATGTGGTGGTGCAGACGGCGACCGATATCGGCAACACCTTGGGCGGGCTCTGGCCGCTGAGCTATTTCAGCGTGATGCAATGGGCGCTGTTCGTGTCGCTGATCCTGATCGCGGCGTCCTGCATCATCATGGGCGCGGGGATACCAACAACGGCGACCTATATCATCCTTGTGGCCGTCGCCGCCCCGGCGCTTGCGCAGCTTCAGGTCGAGCCGATCGTGGCACATTTCTTTGTGTTCTATTACGGTGTGCTGGCCGATATCACGCCCCCCGTGGCGCTTGCGGCCTATGCGGCGGCGGGCATCGCGGGGGCCAATCCGTTCAAGACCGGCAATACCGCCTTCCGGCTTGGGATCGCCAAGGCGCTGGTGCCGTTCGTGTTCGTCTATTCGCCTGCGCTGTTGATTGTGACCGACGGGTTCACATGGAGCGCGTTCACCATCACGCTTGCGGGCGCGATGATGGGGATTGGCGGGCTTGGTGTGGCGTTTTCTGGGTTCTTCCTGACCCATATGAGCAAGGCAGAGCGGTGGTGGGTCGCCATCGTGTCGCTGCTCTTTATCGCGCCGGGGCTCAAGACGATGGCGCTTGGGCTGGTGCTCTGGCTGCCGATCCTGGCCCTGCAACTGCGTCGGCGTCGGGCAGAGGCGCTCTGAAACGCAAAACGCGCGCCCCGGTCAAAGGGCGCGCGTCTTTTTCAACGGATTTGGATCAGGCTGCGTCTGCCTGCTTGTCAAAGCGGCCATAAAAGCTCTGACCCTTGTCGGCCATCTCGCGTAGCAGCGCCGGTGTGGCAAAGCGCGGCCCGAACTTTTCGGCCAATTCGTCACAACGCTCGGCGGCATAGGGCGTGCCGATGATATCAAGCCAGCTGAACGGACCACCCGACCAGGGCGCAAAGCCCCAGGCAAGAATGGCGCCAACATCGCCTTCGCGGATATCCTCAAGCACACCTTCCTCAAGCGCGCGCACCGCTTCAAGCACCTGCGCGAACATCAGGCGATGCTGCACCTCGTGCAGATCCGGCTGATCCTCGGCATGGGGGTATTTCGCCGCCAGACCGGGCCAGTATCCCTGACGCTTGCCCTTGTCGTCATAGTCAAAGAAGCCGACGTTGGATTTGCGGCCAAGACGGCCCTCTCCCTCCATCCAGAAGATGACCTCGTCCACCGCCTCGTCGGGGTAATCGGCACCCATCGCGGATTTGGTGGCGCGGGCGATCTTGGCGCCAAGATCAATCGAGGTTTCGTCAACAAGTTGCAGCGGACCCACAGGAAAACCCAACTGACGCGCGGCATTGTCGATAAGCGCCGGGGCGACGCCCTCGGCCACCATGCGGATGCCTTCGTTGATATAGGGAATGATGCAGCGGTTGCAGTAGAAGAACCGCGCGTCATTGACCACGATCGGCGTCTTGCGGATCTGGCGCACGTAATCAAGCGCCTTGGCCACAGCACGCGGGCCGGTCTTTTGGCCCTTGATGATTTCGACCAGCATCATTTTCTCGACCGGGCTGAAGAAGTGGATGCCGATGAAATCCTCGGGCCTGTCGCTGGCCTTGGCCAGTTCGGAAATCGGCAGGGTCGAGGTGTTGGTGGCAAAGATACAGTCATCGCCCACGACCTTGAGCACGTTCCTGGTGACCTCGGCCTTGACGGCGGGGTCTTCAAACACCGCCTCGATGATCAAGTCACAGCCCGCAAGCGCGGCGTAATCGGTGGTCGCGGTGATCAACTCAAGCGCGGCCGCCTTCTTCTCTTCGGTGGCCTTGCCGCGCTTGATGCCTTTGTCCATGTAATCGGCCGTATAGGCCTTGCCCTTGTCGGCGGCCTCTTGTTTCTGGTCGATCAGAACCACCTGCATCCCGGCCATGGCCGAGACAAGCGTGATCCCGGCGCCCATCATGCCGGCGCCCATGACGCCGACCTTTTTGACCCTCTGGTCGGGCACATCGGGGCGGTTGGCGCCTTTTTCAAGCGCTTCCTTGTTGATGAACAGCGAGCGGATCATCGCGCTTGAACTTGGGTTCATAAGCACATTGACGAACCAGCGCGCCTCGATCCTGAGAGCGGTGTCAAACGGCACAAGCGCGCCTTCGTAAACCGCGCTCAGCAGGGCCTTGGCGGCGGGAAACGCGCCTTGGGTCTTGGCGTTGACCATCGCGCTTGCACCGACAAAGGTCATGAAACCCGCCGGATGATAGGGCGCGCCGCCGGGCATCTTATAGCCCTTCTCGTCCCAGGGTTTGACGATGCTCGGGTTGCTCAGAACCCATTCTTTGGCCTTTGCGATCAATTCATCGGCCGGGACAACCTCATCCACCACACCGGCGGATTTGGCCTTTTTGGGATCGTTCAGCTTGCCCTCAAGCAACAAGGGAGAGGCCGCCATCGCGCCAAGTTTGCGGACAAGGCGGGTGGTGCCGCCGGCACCGGGGAAAATGCCGACCATGATCTCGGGCAGGCCGATCTTGGCCGATGCGTTGTCGGCGGCAAAAATCCGGTGACAGGCCAGCGGAATTTCCAAGCCGATGCCAAGCGCCGTGCCGGGCAGGGCGGCAGCAATCGGCTTGCCGCCCTTGTTGGTCTTGGGGTCCATGCCGGCGCGCTCGATCTTGCGCAGGATGGCATGCATGCCCATCACCCCGTCAAACAGGCCCTTGGCCGGCTCGTCGCCCGCATCATCGCGCATCTTGGCGATCACGTTAAGATCCATGCCGCCCGCAAAGGAACCCTCTTTGCCAGAGGTGATGATCACGCCCTTGACGGCCTCATCCGCCAAGGCCTTGTCAATCAGCGCCTCAAGGTCAAGAAATCCCTGGCCGTTCATCACGTTCATCGATTTGCCAACCGTGTCCCATGTGATGATGGCAACGCCGTCGGCATCGGTTTTCATTGTGAAATCAGTCATGTCTTACTCTCCGATCTGGTCAACCGTCAGCGGGCTGCCATCTTTGCGGGTAAAGGTGTAACCGGCCGCATCCATCGACACCTTCATGTCGAGGTCGCTGTAATATCCGGTCTCTGTTTCGGTCCGGGTGCCCACCACAAGAAAAACGGCGGGCGCCTCGGTCTTGTTCACAAGGTGATGGCCATTGGCCTCGCCCGCCGGGAAGGTGGCACAATCGCCGACCTGCATTGCGTGCTCGCCGTGGTCATCAATCAGGGTGCAGGTGCCTTCGGTCACCATCACGAACTCGTCCTGCTCCATATGGTAATGGCGCAGGGACGAAATCGCGCCGGGGGCAAGGCGCACAAGGTTGACGCCATATTGGCTAAGCCCGCCGGCATCGCCCAAGGGCTGGCTGGTACGCCCGGCCATGGCCGCGGCCAGCTTGCCGGGATAGGTCGAGCCGCCCTTGGCAGGGATTTGCGAGAGATCGAGCCTTGGCATCAGACGCGCTCGATGATGGTGGCGGCGCCCATGCCCGAGGCGATGCAGAGCGTGGCAAGACCGGTGCTCTTGCCGGTGCGCTCAAGCTCGTCCAGCAGCGTGCCGATGATGATCGCGCCGGTCGCGCCCAGAGGGTGGCCCATGGCGATCGAGCCGCCGTTGACGTTGACAAGTGAAGGGTCGACATCAAACGCCTGCTGAAACCGCAGAACAACGCTGGCAAAGGCCTCGTTCACCTCGAACAGATCAATGTCGGAAATCGACATGCCGCTATCGGCGAGAATTTTCTGCGTCGCCGGTACTGGACCGGTCAGCATGATCGTCGGATCGGTGCCGATCTTACAGGTCTGACGGATGCGCGCGCGCGGCTTGAGGCCCCACTTTTCGCCAAACGCCTTGGAGCCGATCAGCACGCCAGCGGCGCCATCGACGATGCCAGACGAGTTGCCGGCGTGGTGGATGTGGTTGATCTTTTCCAGATGCGGGTACTTGAGCTTGGCGACGGCATCAAAGCCGGGCATCACCTCGCCCATCGCCTGAAAGGCGGGGTTCAGCGCGCCTAGGGTCTGCATGTCGGTGCCCGGGCGTATGTATTCGTCGCGATCCAGAATGGTCAGCCCGTTCTGATCCTGCACCTCGATGATAGACTTGGCGAAGCGGTTGTCCTCCCATGCGGAAGCGGCGCGGTTTTGCGATTCAACCGCCAGGCTGTCGGCATCATCGCGGCTAAAACCGTATTCGGTGGCGATGATATCGGCGCTGATGCCCTGGGGGACGAAATAGGTCTCCATCGCGATGCTCGGGTCAACGGCAATCGCCGCGCCGTCGCTGCCCATGGCCACGCGGCCCATCATCTCGACTCCACCGGCGATATAGGCCTCACCGGCACCGCCCTTGATCTGATTGGCGGCCAGATTGACGGCCTCCATGCCAGAGGCACAAAAGCGGTTGATTGCGAGGCCGGGGATCGATTCATCAAGTTCCGAGGCCAGAACGGCGGTGCGCGCAAGGCATCCGCCCTGTTCCATCACCTGGGTGACATTGCCCCAGATCACATCCTCGACGGCATGACCGCTCAGCCCGTTGCGCTCTTTCAGCGCGTTCAGCACCTGCGCGCTAAGGCGGGCTGCGGTGACCTCGTGCAGGGCGCCATCCTTGCGGCCCTTGCCGCGCGGGGTGCGCACCGTGTCGTAGATATAGGCATCGCTCATTTTCATTCTCCTCATTCAGGCGCGGTCAGCGGGGCTGCCGGGCATCAGGTCGTAGGGATGTTTCCAGCCCGGTGTGTTCTCGATATTGCTCAGCCAGCGGTCGATATGCGGCCAATCCTTGCGCTCAAACCCGAAAGGTTCTGGATAAAACAGGTAGCCGCAGCAGCTCAGATCGGCATTGGTGATCGCGTCGCCAACGATCCAGTCGCGCCCCTCAAGGTGATCGTTGAGCGATGCGTAAGCGGCTTGGAGGCGGCCTTGGGTAAAGGCGATCACCTCGGCCGGGCGTTTGTCTTCTGGTAGGAAGTTCATAAGGAAGCGGGTCATGCCAGCCGGGCTCGATAGCTTGTGATTGTCCCAGAACACCCATCGCATCACCTCGCGCTGCTCCTCCGAGGTCTTGCCGCCGAATTTGCCGGTCTTCTCGGAGATATACATCTGCATGACACCCGATTGGGTGAGTGTCGTGTCACCATCAACCAGAACCGGCACCTCGCCCATCACGTTGATCTTGCGAAACTCTGGCGTGCGGGTCTCGCCACCGAAGAAATCGACATGGACCGGCTCCCACTCAAGCCCGGCCAGCTCCAACGCAAGCGCCGCCTTATAGGCGTTGCCGCTTTCGCCCATGCAATAGAGTTTGATTGTCATGTTCCTGCTCCTGATACTGCGCCTGTGGCTCGCGCGGATTTTGAGTATTTTTGCCAAGAAGAAGCAGGGGGTTCACCTGCCATTAACGTTAATGCGGTTTGATTTTCGGTGCGGTACAGGCTGGAGAGCCGATGACCGCCCAAGGAGAAGCCCTGCCCCCTCGCCGGTTTGCGCCGTGCCGGAGGGCGGGGTGGACTTGGCCCTTCTTCTTGGCGAAAGTACTCTCGCCGAAGGCAATCCGACAGTAGGGCCGGGCACTGGCTCATGCGGCATTCCCCTTCGTGAAGCCGCGCGAAATCAGCTCTTTCATGATCTCGTTGGTGCCACCATAGATGCGCTGGACGCGGGCATCGGCCCACATTTCGGCGATGTCGTACTCGGCCATATAGCCATAGCCGCCATGCAGTTGCAGGCAATCATCCAGCACCTCGCACTGCGTATCTGTCAGCCAGTATTTGGCCATGGCAGCCTTTTCCACGCTCAGCGCGCCGCGCAGGTGTTCGGCGATACATTCGTCAAGAAAGGCGCGCGCGACGGTGGTCTTGGTCTGGCATTCCGCCAGTTTGAAGCGGGTGTTCTGAAACTGGGTGATCGGGCCGCCAAAGGCCTGACGTTCGTTGCAATAGGCGATGGTGCGGCTTACTGCCCCTTCCATTGCGCCCTGCGCGCCGCAGGCGATTATCAGGCGCTCTTGCGGCAGCTGTTGCATCATCTGGTAAAAGCCACGGCCCTCTTCACCGCCAAGGATGTTCTCGGGTGGGATTTCGACATTGTCGAAGAACAGCTCCGACGTGTCCCCGGCATGCAGGCCGATTTTTTCAAGGTTGCGGCCGCGGCTGAACCCGATGGCATTTTCTGTTTCAACCACCACCAGAGACGTTCCCTTGGCGCCGGCCTTGGGGTCGGTTTTGGCGGCGACGATGATCAGGTCGGCATGCTGACCGTTGGTGATGAAGGTCTTCTGCCCCGACAGGCGATAGGCATTGCCGTCGCGCACCGCCTTTGTCTTGATGCCCTGTACATCCGATCCGGCGGCGGGTTCGGTCATGGCAAGCGCGCCGACCATCTCGCCCGAGACCATCTTGGGCAACCATCGCTTTTTCTGCTCTTCCGAGCCATAGGCGAGAATGTAATGCGCCACGATGCCAGAGTGGATCGGGTTGCCCCAGCTGGCGAGATTGGCGCGCGATTGCTCGATACAGATTACCGCCTCATGGCCAAAATCACCGCCTGCGCCGCCGTATTCCTCGGGGATCGACGGGCACAAAAGGCCAAGTTCGCCGGCCTGTTGCCAGGTGTCGCGATCCATCTGGCCTGCCTTGCGCCAACGCTCGAAATGCGGGCGCCATTCATCTGTGATGAATTTCGCCGTCATGTCAGAGAGCATCTGGTGCTCGTCGGTCATCCAAAGTGACATTGCCAGCCTCCCCGCTCAGCGTTTGCGCGCGTCCAGTTCCGAATTGAAAATCCGCAGCCGGTGACCAAAGGTATCCTCGTCGATCACGCTGTCGAAATTCTCGAAGAGGAACGACAGCGCCTCGCCCTCGTCCAACCCAGACTCGGCGGCGAATTTGCGCAGGCGGCGATAGCCGTCTTCGGTCATTGCCGCGTTGAAGCGCCGGGTCAGGCGAAAGCGTTTAGGCATCTGTCATCCCTCTCATCATTCGTAGGGTGGGTGAAACCCACGCTGGCTCAGAACTGTTCGGCGTCAAGCTCCATCACAAGGTCGGCGCCGGATTCAATACGGGCCAAGTGCATCGACGTCGCGGGCAAGCGGCGCTTCATGTAGAACCGCCCGGTGGCGAGCTTGGTTTTATAGAACGCCTCGTCCGCTGCCCCATCTTCAAGGGCAGCATAGGCGGCCTTGCCCATCCGTGCCCACATCAGCCCAAGGCAGACATGGCCGAAAAGGTGCATGAAGTCATATGATCCTGCAAGGGCGGCATTGGGGTTCTTCATGCCGTTCTGCATGAAATACATCGCCGAGGCCTGAAGATGCTTGGACGCCTCTTTCAGCGGATCGAGGAAATCCGCCTTGAGCGCCTCGTTGCCCTCGTTTTCCTTGATGAAGGTTTTGACCATCTCGAAGAAGGCCATCACATGCTTGCCGCCGTCCTGCGCCAGCTTGCGACCGACAAGATCAAGCGCCTGAACGCCATTGGCGCCCTCATAGATCATCGCGATGCGGGCGTCGCGGGTAAACTGCGACATGCCCCATTCCTCGATATAGCCATGGCCGCCGTAAACCTGCTGGGCGAGCACGGTCATGTCATAGCCTTCATCGGTCAAAAACCCTTTGATCACCGGGGTCATCAAGCTGATCAGACCTTCTGCGGCCTCGTCATTGCCGCGATGGGATTGGTCGATAAGCTGGGCGCCCCAGAGAAGGAAAGCACGCGCGCCCTCAATGAACGACTTCTGATCCAGAAGCGAGCGGCGGATGTCGGGGTGTACGATCAGGGGGTCGGCCGGGCCATCGGGGTTTTCATCGCCGGTCACGGCGCGGCCCTGAAGGCGGTCCTTGGCATAGGCAACGGCGTTCTGATAGGCCACATCGGCCTGTGCCAGACCCTGCATGCCAACGCCGATCCGCGCCTCGTTCATCATGGTGAACATGGCGCGCATGCCCTTGTGCTCTTCGCCCAAAAGGTAACCTGTCGCGCCGTCATAATTCATCACGCAGGTCGAATTGCCGTGGATGCCCATTTTCTCTTCGATCTTGCCACAGGTCACGGCGTTGCGATTGCCAAGGCTGCCGTCGTCATTGACGTTGAACTTGGGCACGATGAAAAGCGACACGCCCTTGATGCCCTCCGGCCCGCCGGGGATTTTCGCCAGCACAAGGTGAATGATGTTTTCGGCCATGTCATGTTCGCCGGCCGAGATGAAAATCTTCTGCCCGGTCACCTTATAGCTGCCGTCGCCCTGCGGTTCGGCCTTGGTGCGCATCAGGCCAAGATCGGTACCGCAATGCGGCTCTGTCAGGTTCATCGTGCCGGTCCAGTCACAGTTGGCCATGCGCGGAAGATAGGTCGATTTCTGCGCCTCGGTGCCATGCGCAAGGATGGCCGAAGCCGCGCCATGGGTCAGGCCGTGATACATGGTGAACGCCTGGTTGGAGGCCGAGAACATTTCGCCCACGGCGGTGCCAAGAACGTAAGGCATGTTCTGGCCGCCATATTCCTCGGGCAGATCAAGCGCGGTCCAGCCGCCATTGCGCAACTCGTCAAACGCCGCCTTAAAGCCGGTCGGCGTGCGCACGACACCGTTTTCAAGAACACAGCCCTCGGTATCGCCCACCGGGTTGAGCGGCGACAGAACCTCGGATGAAATCTTGCCGGCCTCTTCAAGGACGGCCGAGGTGAAGTCGGCGTCAAGCTCGGCGTAGCCGGGGGTGTCTGATGTCGACACGCTCAACACATCATGCAGCACGAACTGGGTGTCGCGGGTGGGGGCGGTGTAGCTTGGCATAGGTCTCTCTCCCTGAAACGGTTGCGCGGCGGCGTTACTCGGCGGCGTTCTTTGTGGTTCTGAGCGACGCGATCATGCGCGTCCCCCATGTCATCTGTTCGCGAAGATCCGCTATCGCGGCGTCAAGTTCTTCGCGTTGCTTTTCCATGTCGACCAACCGCTCGCTGGCCACATCAATGGCGCGGCTGATCTGGGTGAATTGCTGATCGCCCTTGTCATAGAGGTCGAGCAGCTGGCGAATTTCCTCAAGGCTGAAGCCAAAGCGCTTGCCGCGCAGGATAAGCTTGAGCCGGGCCCGGTCACGGCGGGTGAAAAGGCGCTTTTGCCCGACCCGCACAGGAAAGAGCAGCTCTTTTGATTCGTAGAACCGCAGGGTGCGGGGCGTTACATCGAACGCGGTGCACATCTGGCGGATTGTAAGTGTGTCATCGGTCATGGCTTTGCCTCTTGTCGCAACAGGTTTGCGGCAATTTGCGTCTCGTTGCCCATCGTTACAACAGCAGAGAAGGTTTACGTAACCGATACGTCGCGTCACTTTCAGGTTGACGTAAGATCAAGCAAGGTAAGCCGGGGCGCCGGGCAATTTTCTTGCGGGCACACCGATGGAGCGCCGGTTATCCGAGGGTGGCGGCGGTGCTGTCGCGCAGCTTTTTCAGCTCTGCAATCGACTCGTCAAGCTGGGCGCGCTGTTCGGCGAGGTCGGCAAGCTGGCGATCGGCAAGCTCGATCCAGCTTTGCATTTGCGCCTCGGTGCCGTCGTTTTCATAGATCAAGAGCCATTGGCGGATGTCTTCAAGGGCAAAGCCGAATTTGCGCCCCCTGAGGATAAGGGTCATGCGGGCGCATTCGCGCGGCCCATAAAACCGCGACCGGCCTTCGCGCGTCGGCTCAAGCAATTCGATATACTCGTAATAGCGCAGGGTGCGCGGTGTCACCTCGTAGGTCGCGCACATTTCCTTGAAGGACAGTCGTTTTTCCGTCATGGCCAAGCCCCCTCTCGCGCCAAGGTTAGGATCAAGCCGCGTCAAGCGCAACTCCTGCCCTTGCAGGTGTTGCGGATTAAGGCCCATAAAGGGCACAAGAGCATTCCAGAGGGCCAGAAATGAGCGCGGACAAAAGCAAGATCGCCAAGCAATTCATGCAGGCCCTGCCGCATGCGCAGGCCCTTGGCATGCGGCTAAGCCGTATGGGCGATGGCACGGCAGAAATCGAGATGGATTATGACGAGCGCTTTGTTGGTGATCCCGAAACCGGGGTGATTCACGGCGGCGCGGTCTCGGCGTTGATGGATACCTGTTGCGGGGCGGCGGCGATGTGCCATCCGTCTTCGCCCGGTGGGACGGCGACGATTGATCTGCGGATTGATTACATGCGCCCGGCCACGCCCGGCCAAAAGATCAGGGCGCATGCCGAATGCTATCACATCACCCGCTCGGTGGCCTTCGTGCGGGCGCGCGCGATGGATGATGACGATGACCGCCCGGTGGCGACCGCGACCGGCACCTTTACCGTGGAGAGCAAATAATGGCGCGTCCCCGTCCCGAACCTGTGCAGGTGGTCAAGCAGCGGCGCGATGCGGCGCTCAAGGCTCTTGTAGATGGCGTGCCCTATATCCGCTTTCTGGGGGTTCAGTTTGACCGGCGCGGCGACGAGTTGACGGCGATCATGCCGTTTCAGGAAAAGCTTATCGGCAATCCGCTTTTGCCCGCCCTGCATGGCGGCGCGACGGCGGCGTTTCTAGAAATCACGGCGATCATCGGGCTAAGCTGGGGCACGCTCTGGGAAGAGATCGAAAGCGGGGCGTTTGACGCCGAGACGCTTGTCGGGGGCGATCTTCCGCGCCTTCCCAAGACGATTGATTTCACCGTCGATTACCTGCGCTCGGGATTGCCGCGCGATGCCTATGCGCGCGCGCAGATCAACCGTTCCGGGCGGCGCTATGCAAGCGTGCATGTCGAGGCATGGCAGGACAATCGCGGGCGTCCCTTTGCGCAGGCAACGGGGCATTTCCTGATGCCGCGTCGGGATGGCTGATACAACCATGTCGATGACCCACAGGCGGGTTCTCAGGATTGCGCTTCCGATCGTGATATCCAATGCGACGGTGCCGATTTTGGGCGCGGTCGATACCGGCGTGGTCGGACAGCTTGGGCTTGCCGCGCCGATTGGCGCCGTGGGCATTGGCGCGGTGATCCTGACCGGCATTTACTGGATTTTCGGCTTTTTGCGGATGGGCACCACGGGTCTTACAAGTCAGGCGCATGGCGCCGGGCAGGTGGGCGAGGTTGCCGCGCTTTTGACCCGCGCCCTGATGATCGGCTTTGCCGGGGGCGTCGCGCTTATCGCGCTTCAGGCACCTATCTTCTGGGGTGCGTTTCAGCTCTCTCCGGCGAGTGCCGAGGTCGAGGGAATGACGCGCGAATATCTCGCGATCCGGGTCTGGAGCGCGCCGGCGATGATCGCGCTTTTTGGCATGACCGGCTGGCTTATCGCGCAAGAGCGCACGCGCGCCGTGCTGTTCATTCAGGTGCTGATGAACGGCGCCAATATCCTGCTTGATCTGTGGTTCGTGCTTGGGCTTGACTGGGGCGTGGCCGGTGTGGCGCGGGCCACGGTGATCGCGGAATGGAGCGGGCTTGCGCTTGGCTTCTGGTTTTGCCGCGATGCCTTTGCGGTGCCCGCATGGCGCGATTGGCCACGGGTGTTTGACGCCGAGCGCCTGCGCAACATGGCGGCGGTGAACAGCGATATCCTTTTGCGATCCCTGATGCTTCAGGTGATTTTCGTGTCCTTCCTGTTCATGGGAAGCGGCTTTGGCGATGTGACGCTGGCGGCCAATCAGGTGTTGCTGCAATTCCTGAGCATCACCGCGCATGCGCTTGACGGTTTCGCCTTTTCCGCCGAGGCGCTTGTCGGGCAGGCTTACGGCGCGCGCAACCGGGGCCTGTTGCGGCGTTCTGCGATCATGACAAGCCAATGGGGGCTGGTGGTGTGCCTCGCGCTCGCGACGTGCTTTGCCGTCTTCGGCGGGACGATCATCGACGTGATGGCCAAGGCCCCGGCGGTGCAGGATGCGGCGCGCACCTATCTGATTTACATGGTGCTGGCCCCGGTTCTGGGGCTGGCGGCCTATATGCTGGACGGGGTGTTCATCGGCGCCACGCGCAGCCGCGACATGCGCAACATGATGGCGGTCAGCCTTGTGATCTATGGCATCGCGGTTGCCGTGCTTTTGCCGGTGATGGGCAATCACGGGCTATGGCTGGCGCTGTTGATAAGCTTCATTGCGCGCGGCATCACACTCGGGCTTCGCTATCCGGCGCTTGAGCGGGGGGTCGCGGGTTAGAACGATTGGCCCGCTGCGCTCAGCGGCAGGAAAAGCGCCACCTGAAGCCCGCCCTGCGGCAGGTTGTTAAGTTCGAGCCGCCCGCCGGACTGTTCGGCAAACCCCTTGACCATCGAAAGGCCAAGGCCCGATCCTTCGCCAACCGACTTGGTGGTGAAAAACGGCTCTGTGACGCGGTCTATGATGTCCTCGTGCAGGCCGGGCCCGGAATCTTCGATCAGGATGGCAATTTCACCCGGTGTCGTTGACTGCTCGGTGCGCAGACGCAGGGTGCCGCCCCTCGGCATCATCGCGTCCCGCGCATTCAGCGCGCAGTTCAGCAAGGCGGCCTCAAGCAGGTGCCGGTCCGTCCTGATCCTTATGTCCTCAGGGGGCATGGCAACATCAATCGAAATACTGTCGGGCAGGAGGCCTTGAAGAGATGCACGAAAGGCCTTCAGAAAGCTGCCAAGCTCAAGGTCACTGCGCATCATCTGGGATTTGCGCGAAAAGGCCAGAAGCTGACGCACCAGATGCGCGGCGCGGTCCACCGAATTGCGCGCCTCGTTTACCATCACATCGCGGTCATCGGCCTCTGGCAGCTCGGTCAGAAGGTCAAGATTGCCACGGATCACGGTCAGTATATTGTTGAAGTCATGGGCAATGCCGGACGTCAGCTGGCCCACCGCGCGCATTTTCTGCGCTTCTGCCTCGGCCTCTTGCGTAAGGCGCAGTTTGGCGCGGGTCCGCATCATTTCGAAAAAGTTGAGAGAGTAATACGCACTTATGCCGAGCCCGGCAAAGGCGATGATCAACATGCCCGCGGTGCTGTCGGATTTTCCGGCGTAGGCCAGAACCGCGCCGAGGATGCTGAGCGACATAAGGATATTGTCCCAGATCGCCAGCAGCGTCAGGTCGCTGTGGCGGCTGAGATAGTAAAGCCCAAGCCCGATGATGCCGCAGATCCCGAAGAACTCGTAAACCCTGCTGTCCAGCGTGATCAGATAGATCATCGCCGACACATACCAGCACGACAGCAGAATGCTCAGGCACAGGAAGGTCAAATAGGTGCGCAAGCTTCCCGATAGCCGACGCGAGGCAAGGAAGAGGATATAAGTGCCGCTCATGCCAATATAGCCAAACCCCCAGACCAGCATGGCCAGGTTTTCGGTCGTGGCCCAGAGGATCAGGCTTGTCGCGGCAATGAGAACAAAACGCAGGCTGATTTCCGTGGCTGACGACGCATCGGCGCGGCGCAGGTCGTCGATCTGGTCGCTGTAACAGCGCGTTTTGGTCATGAGGTGCCTGACGGATACACAAGGAAAACTTGCCGGGTTGGAACTGACCATCAGGATAGGCCGATTTATGCGCTCTTATCTACTGAATTTCTGTTTATGTACCGTGGCTTGAGCGGATTTACGCAAACTCGGCAGGTCTGGGTTGTACTCAGTCCGGGGTGCGCAAGTGTGAGTTTTGCACAAGTGTCACCGCCACCAGCGGAAGCCCCACCGTAAGCGCCGTCACAAGGACCAGAAGAATCCCAAGGTCGGTGTAATCGGCGGGTGTTGTCACCGCACCGCTGACCGGATCGGTGACTTCGCGGGTGATCACGAAGACCTCGTTGAGGTACTTGGTAAACAGCGAACTGGCCGAAAGCGCCAGATTGGTAAACGACGCCATCACCGCAAAGAAAGTGGCCTTTAGGTTCGAGGGCGCATTGCGCGCGATCCAGGCCAGCATCGGGATCATCGCGATCTGTCCCAAGGGCGATTCAATGGCGGTATCGAGAATGGCGATAAAGCGGGCGTCGACCACGCCCCCCGTCATCGCGCCGGTGATTTCCTGAATCCCATAGTAAAGCCCGATATTGGGCAGCGACATAATCCCCCCCGCCAGCGTCAGAAGCACGACGATATAGACAATCGGGCGATGCGCCATCAGCGGGCGCAGCACCACCATGCCCACCAGCGTTAGCACCGAGGTGATCAGCGACAGGATCGACAGGAATTGCTGATCGAATTTCAGCACGTCAATCTCGAACCAGGTCAACCCATCGCCTGGGCGCGGCGTGGCGCGAAAGATGAAGATCACAACCGCAGTGCCAATCAGCGCGCGCGCCTTGGCCGGGGGCAGCACCGACACCAGTTGCCGCATCAGCAAAAGGACAATCGCCATCGACCCGGCAAAGATGATTTCCTGACCATAGGGCACATCGCCAAGGCCAATGGTCAGCGACAGCGCCACGAAGCCCGCGCCGCCAATGAAATACCACGGGTTCGGCGTAGTTTTCTCATCCGGGCGTTCAAACAGGGTATCTGCCTCGGCGTCGCTCAGGCCACGGCGTAACAGGTTGCGGCGCATGCGGATTTTCTGAACCGCGGCCAGAACCACGCCCGAGACCGAAACCAGCGGGATCAAAAGCGCCACAAGGTAAATGCCGGCATAGGTCGCCGTCTTCGCGGCATCGTCCAGCGCCTCAATCCCCGAAAACATGTAAATGTTGAGCATGGCCACCGCGACCGTGCCGGAAATAAGGGCAAAGCGGCCAAGCGTCTGCATCGTTGTGTGCATGGCGCGCGCATCCTCAAGCGGGATCGGCGCGCCGGTATCGTCAAAGCGTGGCACCGCCTCGACCGACATGGCATCGGCGACGGCATCCTGAATGACAAGCCCGCTTGGCGCCAGAAGGTAAGAGGCGACGTACCAGGCGCTGATCGGCATGATCGCCTGCATCATCGCGGTCTGGGTCAGCACAAGGTACATGATAAAGACCGACAGCCCGATCAACCCGGCGCCGAGATAGACCAAGAGCCATTTCCAGCGCCAGAAGATATCGACCAGATGCCCCAGCGGCATCTTGAGCGCCCAGGGCAGACCCGCCCAAAACGCAAGCCCGGCAAGATAGGCGGCCGAGAGATCAAGGTATTCCTTCACAAAGAAGGTGCCGACAATCATCGTCAGCCCGGAAAACCCGGCGGCGAAATAGATCATCAGCGGCGGGAGGAAGGTCCAGCGCATTTGCCGCCCAAGATCGAAGACAACCGCATCAATCCAGGTGCCGATAAGTTTTAGCGGGGTCATGCTCTGTCTGTCCTGCCTGTTTTGGGCTTATTCTAACGCACGCGCGTGCCTGTGCAATCACCCCGCTCAGGGGCCGGGCCAGCGGGCACTGGTGGCGCCCAGGGCGCGAGCGGCTTCCTCGAAGGTGGATTGCGGCAGGATCACAAGCATCTTGGGCGCGGTCACCGAAAGATGTACCGGCCCAAGCGCGGTGTTCGAGGTGCCGACCCTTCCGTCCGGGGCAAAGTTCAGCCCGCCGATCGGATAGGCAAGCCCGTCCGAGATGCCTTCGACCGCGCCCATCGGGAAAAGCGAGATCGGGCAATCGGCCTCAAGGTTGATGTCAATCGAAGGCGGGGCGAGAAATATCAGTTCCTCGCGGCCCAGCAGAATGCAGCGCCGCCAGGGGTGGCGCACGAGGGTGTTATAGGCCGCCAGCTGATGATCAAGGCGATCCCCGGAAAACCCGATGCCGATGATCAGCGGACTTGCGATATTGCCAAGACATTTGTCAAAATCGGTGCTGTCCTGATCGGCAATGGGGTATTGCGCGGCGGTTGGGATGCGCGCGCGTGCGTCCTCGGAGATGCTGTCAAAGTCGCCAATCACCGCCTGCGGCATGGCACCATGGGCAAGGGCGGCATCCGCGCCGCCGTCTGCTGCCACTATGATCGGGGCAAGGGCGCGGGCGCGCGCCAAAAGGGTTAACGTGACCGCTGCCCCCCCGATCAGGGTGATTGGTTCATTTTCGCGAACAATCATTGTATTATCACCTTATCGTTGCGCTTGCAGACCAGATGTCACATTCTGACCATGAAATGATACGGTAAAAATCTAGGAATCGAGCGTCTTTGGTCTTGGGTGTCATGGTAAACCCTGTCTTTGCAGGCAAGCAAAGCGAGCAATTAATATGGTTGGTTCAAGCAAGATTCTAACAGTCTCCTACGGCACGTTCTCGTGTACGTTGGAAGGTTTTGACGATTCATTTGACACAATGAAAGCGATTGCGGAATATTTCCGCGATCTGGCGGCGGATGACCGGTATTTCGGTGCCGAACCGCCCACCCCTGATGCAGAGATGCTGGCGCGGATCGCCGAGCGGGAAATCGCACGGCGCGTCGAGGCGCATGAAGAGCAGGGCAAGATCGTGCTGCGGGCAGAGGCCGGGACCGCCCTTGGTCAGGCCGTCGCACTGGCCAATGCGCCAGAGGCACAAGCCCCGGCCCCCGAGCAGGCGCCCGAGCCGGCCCCGGAGCCGGTGCAGGACGTCGCGCCAAGCCCCGAGCCGACACCGGAACCGGAGGTCGAACAATCGGCCCCCGAGCAAGAGGTTGCTGCGCCTGAGGTGGTCGAGAAAGAGATTTCCGAAGACATCCAGACAGAGGTGGCAGAGGCCGCCCCGGTCGAGATGCCCGAAGGTCTGGAAGAAGAAGCCGTGGCCGAGCCCGAGCCGGTTGCGCAGGACGATGTGCAGCCCGAGGTCGAGGCCGAAGACGTCGCGCAGGATCTGGAGCAGGTGCAAGAGCCTGCTGCGTCCGGCGGCAGCGAGAGCATCGCCGCCAAGCTGAGCCGGATTCGTTCGGTCGTGTCCGGCGCCGAGCAAAGCTTTGGTGCGGATGAGTATAATGAAGACGAGCACGCGCAGGACTTTATCGACACCACGACCGCCGATCTGAATGCGGCCCTGGCCGAAGATGATGCGGCCCAGAGCACCGACGCAAGCTATTCCATGGTCGAAATCGACGATGATGAACTAACCGCGATCATGGCCCGTGCGAATGCGATGGAAGCCGCCGAAGACGAGGACGCGCCGCAAGAGGTCGCACAAGAGGTCGAGGACGACGGCGAGGCGCAGGAGATCGCGCAAGGCGACGTTGCCCCGGTCGTGTCGGACGGTAGAAACGAGTTCGAGGATACGCTGGCCAGTTTGCTGGCCGATTCAATGCCCGTCGAAACAGCCAGGGTTGAAATCGAAGAAATCGCCGAGATCGAAGAGACCGTCGCGCCAGAGGCCGAGCTATCGGTGGCGGCCGCTGCGGAAAACGGGCCTGCGCTGACAAATGCGCGGGTCATCAAGATCAAGCGCGCCGAGTTTGAGGCGGCTTTGGCAAGCGGGCTTTTCCAGGAAGACGATGACACTTCCGAGGAAAGCGATAGCAACCTCTTTGAAGAGGGCGACTCTTTCCTTAGCCCGGAAGAAGAGGCCGAGCTTCAGCGCGAACTGGCCGAGGTGGAGGCCGAGTTTGAAAACGATCTGGCTGAAGATTTTGCCGAGATTGAAGATGAGATTGAAGACGCGGCAGAAGATGCTGGCGATGATCTCGAAGACGCAGCCGAAGACGATGCTGCCGAAGCCGAAGATGAAGATGACGCGGAGATTGAAGAAGAGACCGCCGCCGACTTCGAGTCCGAAGAGGAGCAGGATGAAGAGCCGCAACAGGGGCGCCGCAAGCTTGAGACTGCGGAAACCCCGTCTGATCTGACGCGGATTTTTGACGAGACCGATCATCAGCTCGATGCACCGGCGTCAAGCCAGCGCCGCAATGCGATCCAGCATCTGCGCGCCGCTGTGGCCGCAACCCGTGCCGAAACCGAAGCAGGCGCCAAGCCGAGCCGCGGTGTTGACGACTCGGCCTATCGCGACGATCTGGCCAGCGTTGTACGCCCGCGTCGTCCGCAGGTGGTGTCCGATGCCGGGCGCTCTGCCCGCCCCGAAGAAGCACGCCCTGCGCCGCTCAAGTTGGTTGCGGAACAGCGGATCGATACCCCGCGCGAGCCGATTCGCCCGCGCCGTGTGTCGGCCTCTGACATCGCGCCCGAAATGGAACAGACCGACGGCGATAGCGGATTTAGCGCCTTTGCAGAGGAAATGGGCGCTAACCAGCTTCCTGAGCTGCTTGAGGCGGCGGCGGCTTACCTTGCCGATGTCGAAGGGCGCCCGCAATTCTCGCGCCCGATGCTTATGGGCAAGCTCAAAGAGGTCGAGCAGGAAAGCTTTTCTCGCGAAGACGGCCTGCGGTCGTTTGGCCAACTGCTGCGTCAGGGTAAGCTTCAAAAGCTGGCCGGTGGGCGGTTCTCTGTCACCAACGAGACCGACTATCGCGATCCGGGCGCCCGCAACGTCGGCTGATTCGCGTCATGAGATCTAAGATGAAACCCCCGGCAGGCAATGCCGGGGGTTTTGTTGTGCGCAGCCTGCGGTGATTTGGCGCTTTCTTGCACGCGTGCGGTCTATAGGATTGGCCCGGAAGTGACGAAAAGGGGCAAGACATGCGGGTGATCGCCCTGAGTGGGGTTTTCGTTGTGCTGATGGCCGACGCGCTTTGGGCGCATGCCTCGGAGCAGGGGTTTGTCCTGCTTTTGCCAACGGATGCCTATATCGCGGCCGGTGGCGCGACCGTGGTCCTGACGGTCGTGCTTTTGGCGCTCTTGCCCGGCGGGCTGGCGGCGGCACTCTTTCGGCCTCTGGCGATGATGCGGGCGCGCGGCGCCTTGCTGCGCCATGTGACAAGTGTCTTGGCGGCGGCGGGCCTGGGCGTGCTCGTCTGGCGCGGGCTCGCCGGGTCACGCGATCCGCTGGTCAATCCGATGCCGCTTTTTGTCTGGGTGGTCTGGTGGATCGCGATGGTCTCGGCGCAGGGGCTGATCGGCAATCACTGGCGCTGGAGCAATCCATGGACAGGCCCGGCCGCGATGATCGGTCGCCTGACGGGGATGCGCGCGCCGTTGCGCTATCCGCGCTGGCTTGGGGTTTGGCCGGGGGTGGTGGTTTTTCTCGCCTATGCAGGGTTTTTGCTGGCCGATCCGGCCCCGGCCGATCCGGCGCGGCTTGCGGTGATCGTGGGGCTCTATTGGTATGTCACGCTGGCGGGGCTGTTGGTGTTCGGGCCTGTCTGGATGGTGCGGGCAGAGCCGCTGACCGTTCTGATGCGGGCCTATGGGCGCATGTCCCTTTTTGGCCGCGCGCGCGGGCGACTGGCGATTGGCCTGCCCGGCTGGAAGGTGCTCTGCGCGCCGAAGGTTGGGCTTGGGTTGGCGGTGTTCATCCTCTTGATCCTTGGCAGCGGCAGCTTTGACGGGCTGAATGAAACCTTTTGGTGGATGGGCGTTCTTGGCATCAACCCGCTTGAATTTCCGGGCCGCTCTGCGGTGATCCTGCCCAATCTCGTGGGGCTTTTTGTGGCCAATGCGGCGCTGATTTTGGCGTTTCTGGGCTGTTTGTGGCTGGGCGAGCGGATTGTCGGCGGGCAAAAGCCGCTGGCGTGCGTGTTTTGCCGCTATGCGCCGACGATCCTGCCGATCGCGCTTGCTTATCATATCGCACATTACCTGACCTCCTTGCTGGTGGATGGGCAATATGTGCTCAAGGCGCTCAATGATCCGCTGGGGCGGGGGGCGGATCTTCTGGGGCTCGCCGACTATCATGTGACCACCGGGTTCTTGAACACGCCCGGCACGGTCAAGGTGATCTGGCTGGCGCAGGCGGGCACTGTGGTGGCGGGGCATGTGATCGCCATCCTGCTCGCCCACGCCGTGGCGATGCAGCACATCCACAGCACCCGGCGCGCGGTGCTCGGGCAGGCGCCATTGGCGCTTTTCATGGTGCTCTACACCGTTTTTGGCCTGTGGTTGTTGGCCTCGCCGCGCGGCATGTGATGCGCAAAAGGCTGGACAAGGCGCGCAATGCTTCGCAGACTTGGCCCAACCGGCAGATTTGCCGCGTGTTTCAAGACCAGTGCAGAGGAACCCACCATGAGCACCCCGAAAAACCGCCCCGAGACCAAGCCCGCAGGCACCACCCGTCGCGGCGCGATGAAAACGCTGGCTGCGGGTCTCGGCGCGGCAAGCCTGCCGATGTGGGCGCGCTATACCAATGCCCAGACCGCCGAGCCGATCAAGATCGGTTTTCAGGTGCATCGCACCGGCATCGGCGCGGCCTACGGGCGCTGGTACGGGCGCACCACCGAGGCGGCGGCCAGACTGATCAACGAGGGCGGCGGCATCAATGGCCGCATGGTCGAGATCGTGGCCGAAGATGATGGTACCGATCCCAAGCGCGGTGCCGAAGTGGTCGAGAAATTCGCCAGCCAGCACGGTTGTGATCTCGCCTTTGGAACGCTGTTCAGCCATGTGGTGATCGGGTCTGCGCCGCGCGCAGGCGAGCTCAAGATGCCTTATTTCGTGGTCTCCGAGGGGCATCACGTCGCCAGTGGCATGCTCAACCGCTATACGTTGCAGCCCGGTATCACCGACGTGAAAAGCCAGGTGCAGGCGATGGCGCCATTCGTGGCGCAGAACCTTGGCAAGAAGGTCACGATGGTGTTCCCTGATTTCGCATTTGGCCATGATCACCGCGATTTCTTTACCCAGGCGATTGAGGCGCAGGGCGGCGAGGTGCTGGCGCATATCGCCATTCCGCCATCCGAAACGTCATTTACCAAGTATTTCCCGAAGATCCCGCGCGAAACAGAGGTTCTCTATCATGTGATGGTGGGGCCTGCGGTTCTGACATTTGTGAAGGAGCTGGGCGAATTCTTTGGTCCCTCGCGCCCGGAAATGTTCGGGTTCATCGACAGCCTTGAAGCGGTGGCAATCGACAGCCCCGGGCTTGAGTATCTTGAAGGCACCTATTTCTGGGAGGGCAACCCGCGTCACGCACAGGCGGATCAGTCAGAGCATGACAAGTTCTTCCGCGCTGCTGTGGGGGTAAATGATCAAGGTGCGTCCATCAGTGACCCGAGCGATGTGTCGACCTATGCGCATATGTTCGGATGCTGGGAAACGCTGCATGTGATCAAGGCCGGGATGGAAGCGTCCGGGTATAGCGGAACGCAGGACCGGGCCGCTTTGATCGAGGCGGTTGAGGCGATGACAGACATGCCGGAAAGCCGCGCACACCCACAGGGGGCCAAGCTTTTCAACGGCAAGACCCACCAGGTGTTCGGGCATCAGTATATTTCCAAGGTCACGGGTGGGAAATTGCTTTGCGTTCACAAGACCTCCATTGAGGACACGCTTTACCCCGATGAGACGGATTACACGACGCAACCGTTTTGAGGTGGCATTTTCTTCTGCGAAGAAAATGATCCAGAAAATTCGCCTAATTTTCTGGGGCGTCGCGCTGGTGGTGGTGGCGGGCTGTGGCGCGCCGCCGCCGCCGCCCGAGGCCAGCGATGTGACGCGGTTGGCGGTCGCGATCGCCGCATTGGGGCCAGAGGCGGACCCCGAAGAGGCGCAGCGCGCGGCGCGGGTGGCCTATGCGTATTCGCATCAGCTTGCCCGCGAGTATCAGATCACCGATCCGCCGATCATCCATAACACCAAGGTCAATATGGGGCTCAAGCCGCGCGGGCTCTGCTGGCACTGGGCGCGCGATATAGAGGCGCGGCTGAAGCAGGAAAACTTCCAGACGCTTGAGGTGCATCGCGCCGTCGCCAACAGCGATAACGTCTTTCGCCTTGAGCATAGCACCGCAGTGATCTCCCGACGGGGCGATACCTTTGCCGAAGGGATCGTGCTTGACCCCTGGCGCAAGGGGGGCACGCTGACCTGGGTGCGCACCAAAGACGACGCATGGTACAACTGGGAGCCGCGCAATGAGGTGGTCGCCCGCCAGCTGGAGCGCAAGCACGGTCAGATCGTTACCGTCACCAAAGATCAGCGCATCGTCATGGGCCAAACCGAGTTCAGCACGCAATAATCGCGAGCCGGGCGCGGAACGGGCTTGCCCCTCAAGCCGATGCCGGGCAATCCTTGTCGCAGAATGGATTTGGGCCCTTACATATTGCTGGCCTCGCTCGAGGGCGCGATCACGGCGGCGGTGCTTTCGCTGACGGCGGTCGGCTTGTCGCTCGTCTTTGGCGTGATGCGGGTGGTCAATATAGCGCATGGCGAGTTTTTCATGCTGGGCGCGGTCATTGCATGGTGGATCGCGCATAGCTTTGGCGGCCATCCGGCGATCGGGTTTGGTGTGGCGCTTGTTGCCGCGCCGCTAATCGTCGGGGCGCTTGCAATAGCGGCCGATATGACCATCCTCAAGCGGCTGAACTATGACCCCGAGCGCACCATCGTGGCCACCATCGGTTTGCTTTATATCATTCAGCAGATGACCCTGATGGGCTATGGCCCCGATGCGCGCCCGGTCGAGGCGCCGTTCAACACGCGGCTGGCGATTCCCTGGGTCGAGTATGGCGCCGACGGCTGGGCGATGATCTGGCCCTGGGGGCTTGGCACCACGAGTTACAAGCTGGCGGTGATCGGTGCTGCGGTGGTCCTTTTATGCGGCGTATGGCTCTTGATGTCGCGCACCCGCTTTGGCCTTGTGATGCGCGCCACGCAGGCGGATCGTGACATGGCGCAGGTCTTTGGCATCCCGGTCGAGAGGGTCTATGCGCTTGTCTTTGGTCTTGGGGCCGCGTTGGCGGCGCTGGCCGGGGTGTTGATCGTACCCATTCAGCAGGCGCATTACCTGATGGGGGCGGATCCGCTTTTGCTGTCGTTCATCGTCGTGATCATCGGCGGGCTTGGAAGCCTGCCGGGCACGGTGCTGGCCGCCGTGTTGATCGGGCTTAGCGATGGCATCATCTCGGTGTTTTTCTCGCCGACGCTGGCGAAAATCCTCGCGACGCTGCTTGTTGGCCTCGTGCTTGTGTTTCGCCCGCAGGGCCTGTTCGGGGCGCGATCCGAATGAGCGGCGGCGCGCGGGTGATTGCGCTTCATGGCGGGTTGATCGCGTTGCTGTTCGTGCTGCAATTCGTGCTGCCTGCCTATCACCACGGCAATCTTGCGCGGATCATGGTGCTGGCCAGCTATGCGGTCGGGTATAACATCCTGTTCGGCTATACCGGGTTGCTCAGCCTTGGGCATGCCCTGTTCTTTGCGGCGGGCATGTATGGCATGGGCCTTGGGATACAGCATCTTGGCCTGACACCGGCACCGGCGCTTGTGCTTGGGCTTGTGGCGGGGGCGGTGGTTTCGGGCGGGCTTGCGCTTTTGGCGCTGCGCACGACCGGGGTGGCCTTCATGATCGTGACGCTGATGTTCGCGCAGGCCGGTTACCTGACGATCCTCTATTTCGGCGAATATACCCGTGGCGACGAAGGGTTCGTGATCCAACAGGCGCAGCGCGTGCTTTGGGGGATCGACCTTAGCGATCCGGGTAACCGGTATTTCGCGGCGCTTATCCTGTTCGGAAGCTGCCTCATGCTGAGCCTCTGGCTGGTGCGCGCACCCTTTGGCAAGGTTCTGGTGGCGATCCGCGAGAATGAGGAACGGGTGCGCATGCTTGGCTATGACATCTTCGCGCACAAGCTTTTGGCGATGATCATATCGGGCACCATCGCGGCAGCGGCGGGGGCGTCATATGGGTTGTTGTTCGGCTATGCAGGGGCAAGTTTTGCGAGCGTGCAATACTCGATCTTTCCGCTTTTGTGGGTGCTTTTGGGCGGGGCGGGGACGGTTCTTGGCCCGTTTATCGGCACGCTGTTCATGTTCTACCTGATCGACCTTAGCTCGGGGGTGACCACCGCCTATATGCTGATTGCCGGTGTGGCGCTTGTGCTTTTGACGCTGTTCGCGCCCCAAGGGTTGATGGGCGAATTGCGCCGCCGGGTCTGGCGGGGGCTGCCATGACGACGCTATTGGCGACGCGGGGATTGTCGAAACACTTTGCCGGGCTGCGCGCGGTCGAGGGGGTGGACTTCGATTTGCCCCAAGGTGAAGTGCGCGCGCTGATCGGCCCCAACGGGGCGGGCAAGACCACGCTGGTGAGCATGATTTGCGGGCGCATTGCCCCCTCGGAGGGGCAGGTGTTCTTTGAGGGGCGCGACATCACCGCTCTACCGGCGCATAAGCGGATCATGCTCGGCATGGCCTATACGTTTCAGATCACCTCGGTCTTTGCCGGGCTGAGTGTTGGCGAAAACGTGGCGCTTGCCGCACGCCGCCGCCTTAAGGGGGCAAAGGTCACCCCGGCTGTTGATGACGCGCTCGCGCGGGTCGGGCTGCTGGATCGCAAGACGCAGGAGGCGGGGGATCTGTCCTATGGCCATCAGCGCCTGTTGGAAATCGCGATGGGCCTTGCACAATCGCCGCGCCTGTTGATCCTCGACGAGCCGACGCAGGGCCTGGCCGAGGGCGAGATCGCCGAGTTCAAGGCGCTGATCCGCGAGCTGGCGGGCAAGACCACGATCCTGTTGATCGAGCATAACATGAGCGTGGTGATGGAGCTTGCCGACCGGATCACGGTGCTGAATTTCGGCGAGGTTCTGGCCGAGGGCACGCCGGCAGAGATTCATGCCAATGGCGCGGTTCAGACCGCCTATCTTGGGGGGACGCATGCTTCGGCTTGAGGGGATCAACGCCGGGTATGGCCGTGCACAGGTGCTGCGCGACCTGAGCCTTGAGGTGGCCCCCGGTGAAATCATGTGCCTGTTGGGGCGCAATGGCGCGGGCAAGACCACCACCATGCAGGCGATCATGGGCCTGGTGCCGTTGATGTCGGGCCGAATCATGCTTGACGGGCAAGAGGTCAGCCGCCTGTCGGCCTATAAGGTGCCGCGCGCCGGCATCGGCTATATCCCGCAGGGGCGGCGTTTGTTTGCGGAACTGACCGTGGCGCAGAACCTTGAAATCGGGCTGCGCGCGCGCAAAAGCGGGCCAGAGGTTCTGGACGAGGTGCTGGACCTTTTCCCGCGTCTTCGCGAACGCCTTGGCCAGCGGGCACAGACCCTTTCGGGCGGCGAGCAACAGATGCTGGCGACGGCGCGCGCGCTCTGCCTGCGCCCCAAGGTGCTTTTGCTGGACGAGCCGACCGAGGGTCTCCAGCCTTCGATGATTGAGGCAATCCGGCAGGTGATCGTCAAGATGCGCGACGAAGGGGTCGCGATCCTGTTGGTGGAACAACGGGTCGATGCGGTTTTATCGGTGGCCGACCGGGTGGCGTTCATCGAGAACGGTCGCAACACCGAGACATTGCCCGCCGAGGCGCTGCGCGCGGACCATTCGATCGTGGATCGCTATATCGGGGTTTAGCGTCCCGAATCAGCGGGTGTATTATCAGCGGGTGTATTTGATGAAGGGCGTCAGGGTGCCTATGCGGTCGTAAAGCTTGCGCGCCTCAGCATTGAAGTCTTGCGTCAGCCAATAAACCGAAGGACAGCCATCGGCATCGGCCTGCGCATAGACCGCCTCGATCAGTTTGCGCCCGACGCCCATGCCGCGCGCCTCTGGGGCGACAAAAAGGTCCTGTAGGTAGCAAGCCTTTTCCATGCGCCAGTTGTGCGGATGATAGATGTAATGGACAAGGCCGACCGGATTGCCGTTATTGAGCGCCAAAAAGCCATTCTGATCCGGATGATCGGGTGAGCAGAGCCGCGAAAACGTGGTGTTATAGATCGTGTCGGGCAGGGTGGTTTCATAAAACGCCAGATAGTCGCGCCAAAGCGTCGTCCATTTGGGTTTGTCACCGGTCTGGATGGGGCGGATCGTGATGGTCATGTGCGGCCTGATCTTTTGGAGTCATAGAAAATCAGTTTGTGCGTAAATGCCCGTCAGGACCAGCAAAATCGTGCCGCTTCACGGGGCCATTCGCAGGGGCTTGCTCTGGAGGCTCAACCGGTTGGTCCGGCCCTGGCCTGATCGCAAGATAGCGCCGCGCGCCAAGCCATGTCTTACCCCCAGACCACATCCCCCAGAAAGATATAGCCCGCGCCATAGATCGTTTTGATCAGGCGGGGGTTCTTGGGGTCTTCGCGCAGCTTGGTGCGCAGACGAGAGATGCGCACATCCATCGCCCGGTCAAAGCTCTCGCTGGCGGCACCGCCAAGCGCCTCTTGCATGGTCTGGCGCGAAATAAGCCGCTTGGGCCGTTCCAGAAACAGCCGGAGCACCTCGCCTTCGGCATGCGAAAACGGGGTTTCCGCAGCGGTCTCATCCTCGAGAATATAGCGGTCGAAATGCGCCACCCATCCGTTGAAACGCGCGGTTTCCCCGCTTTGCGGGCTGGGCGTGCCCCGGCGCAGGCGGGCGCGGATGCGCGCCACCACCTCGGCGGGATCGAACGGTTTGATGATGTAATCATCCGCCCCGAGTTCAAGCCCGGTCACCCGGTCCTGAACCTGTGCGCGCCCCGAAATGATGATCACCGTCGCCCCCTGTTCAAGCGCAAGGCGATGCACAAGCGACAGCCCGTCGCGATCCGGCAGCGACAGATCGACAAGGCAGACATCCGGCGTGGTGGATCGCAGCGCCGCCTCGAACTCGGTCGCGCGGCCAAAGGTCATGGTGCGAAACCCGGCCTCGTTCAGGGCATCCGCCAGCATGGTGCGGATCGCGGGTTCGTCATCGAGAATGGTCACAAGCGGCGCGGTCATGGGCGAACTCCGGTGTTGAGGGCCGCGTCAAGTTGGGTCGCGGTGAAAGGTTTGCGCAGAACGGGGCCGACACGTGTGGCCGCGCGGTGCAACGGATCGTCGGGCGGCAGAGAGGTCATGAGAACAAGCGGGCAATCGGCGCGCCGGGGCAGGGCGGCCAGATCAAGCCCGGTTTTGTCCCCCTCCAGCACGATATCAGACAGCACCGCAGAAATCTCTGGCAGTTCGGTGATAAGCGCCTGCGCCTCGTCCACGCTGGTGGCCTCGATCACGCTATGCCCGGCACTGCGCAGCATGTCGCGCAGGGTGCTGCGCAAATCTGGGCTGTCCTCGACCAAAAGCACAAGACCCGGCGGGCGGGTTGCCCCGGCTGGGCGCAACGGCAGGCTAAGTGCGACGCGACCGCCCGTTTCGGTATTGCCAAGCGTGATGCGCCCGCCCGCAAGCTTGGTCATGTCATAGACCATCGGAAGCCCAAGCCCCGATCCTTCTCCGCCCTTGGTGGTAAAGAACGGATCAAGCGCATGAACAAGCGCCTCGGGGGTAAAGCCGGGGCCGGTATCGGTGACCGCAAATTCAAGCCAGGTGTCCTGCAACGGGGCCGCCGTCAGGGTGACGGCGCCGCGTATGCCACAGGCATCGCGCGCGTTCAGCAACAGGTTCAACAGCGAATCCTGCAACATGCCGGCATCCAGAAGATAGCGGTCACCGGCGCCTTGGTTGTCGATCCTGAGGGTGATGCCGGGGGGCAGCGCCGAGCGCGCAAGCGTTTCCAGATCGCCCAGAAAGGCCGCCAGATCGGTCGGCACCGGTTCATGTTCGCGCGGTCCGGTCATATCGGCGATGCGGTTCAAGAGACCGCCGCCGCGCCGCGCCGCCGCCAGCGTGGCATTGATCAACTCGTCCGCCTGCGCCGGAAGGCCCATCCGGCCAAGCCGCGATTGCATGCCCAGAATGATCGTGAGCAGGTTCGAGAAATCATGCGCCAGCCCGCTGGTCAGCTGGGCCGCCATTTCGCGCCGCCGGGTCTGTTGCAGCGCGGCGCGGGTCTGGCTTTCCTCGGTGATATCCATCGACAGGATATACACCCCGCCGGTGCTTGGATCGGGTGTCAGAGCCACCCGGATGCGGCGCGAGCTTGGCTCGTGGGTGAATTCGAACACCGACGGCGTACCGGCATAGGCCTTGTCAAGTTGCGGGCCGATCACCGACCAGGGCTGCGGCCCAAGGACCTCTGCGGCATGCATGCCGATGATCTCGGGCTTTGATCCGGGCATCACCGAGGTGAGACGCCGGTTGGAATAGGTGTAACAGCGGTCCGGCCCGACATGGGCGATATGGGCCGGCATCATCTCGGCGGTCAGGCGGGTGCGGGCCTCGGCCTCGGTGATCTGGCGTTTTGCCTCTTCGAGGGCGGTCACGGTCGCCTCTAGCTGGCGGTTGGTGGCGGCCAATTCTTCGGAATAGGTCAAAAGCTGATCCGACAGCTCTTCGGAGCGGCCCCGCAACAGCGCCTCTTGCTGTTTGGCGCGGCTGATATCGGTATAGACCGTCACCCATCCGCCCTGAGGCAGGGGCGAGCCTTCGACGCTGATGGTACGGCCATTGGCGCGGGTGCGTTCCATGTAATGGCGCTCGAAGGCGCTGGCCTGTTCGACGCGCGATTGCACAAAGGCGTCAAGATCGCCGACATCGCCATAATCGCCGCGCATCGCAAGATAGCGGATGGTGTCGGAAAAATCGGCGCCCGGCGTCACAAGACCCTGCGGCAGGTCGAACATTTCCTGAAAGCGCCGGTTGCACACCGCCAAACGCAGATCCCGGTCATAGATCGTCAGGGCCTGCTGAATGAGGTTCAGCCCGGCACTTGTCATTTCCTGTGTCTGGTTGCCGTTGGGGCTCATCGCGCTTTTGTCCTGACCGTGGGGTTTGATCTAAGCATGTCCAACGGCCCAGTCCAAGGCCTGCTCAAGCCGGTCATCCCCCCAGAAAAGCTCGTCCCCGACGGTAAAACTGGGCGCGCCAAAGAGTCCGCGCGCCATCGCCTCTTCGACAGAGCGGCGCAGCCTCCGCTTGTTGTCGTCTGATTGCGCCGCCTCGATCATGTCGCAGGGCAGGCCGCTTTGCTCAAGACAGGCGCGGATGACAACGGGGTCCGCGATATCGCGACCTTGCCCGAACTCGGCGCCATAGACACTTTTACAAAAAGCGACGCCCTTTGGCGTGCCAAGCGCTAGCTGCGCGACCCGTGCGGCAAGCACGCTGTTTTGCGGCAAGTTGTCCGGCTGTTGCAGCGGTAGCCCAAGCGCCTGTGTCCGGCGGGTCATGTCGCGCCACATGTAGCGGCCCTTGGCGGGATAGATCCGGAACGGCGAGGTGGTCCAGCCCTGCGCGGCGAAGATCGGCCCCAGAAGAAACGGTCGCCATGTCACCCCGACACCCGCCGCGCGCGCCAGCGGGTCAAGACGCATCGCGCTGAGATAGGAATAGGTCGAGGCGAAATCGAACCAGAATTCTATGCGCAGTTGGGTCATGCGGCCTCTTGCAACGGGGGTGACAGATCAGGTGTCCGGCGCGGGCCGGGGCATGTCAAGCGGATCGGACCGCTTGTTACAATTCGTAAGATTTGGGAAATGTTCAGGAAAAAGTTGACGCCGACCATGAAACAAGCACCCTTTGGGGGGAGGAAAGAATCGCCCCAAGGCGGTCATCTGTTCGCATGGCGGACATATGGGAGGATAAAATTTGGCACAGCCGACTCAGGCGACCGGCGGAATGGATTCCATTCCGGCGCTGTTGCAACGTAACGCGACCCAATATGGCGACAAGCCCGCCTATCGGGAAAAGGAATACGGAATCTGGCAAAGCTGGACGTGGTCCGAAACCGAGAAAGAGATCGAGGCGCTTGCGCTTGGGTTGATCAATCTTGGCGTCAACGAGGGCGACTTTATTGCCGTGATCGGCCGCAACCGCCCGCATTTCTATTGGGCGATGGTTGCCGCGCAATCGGTGGGTGCCATTCCTGTGCCGCTTTACCAGGACGCATCGGCCGACGAGATGGCCTATGTGATGGAGCATTGCGGCGCGCGCTTTGCCATCGTTCAGGATCAGGAGCAGGTTGATAAGTTGATCGAGGTGCAGGGCGGGCTTAAGCTGCTTGAGCACATGATCTATGTCGATCCCCGCGGCTTGCGCAAATACGATCATCACAAGCTGCACCAGCTCAGCCATATTCAGGAACAGGGGCGTGCCGCCCATGAAGAATTCATCACCGATCTCAAGGCGCGACGCGAAAAGCTGAATTATGACAGCATCTGCGTGATGCTCTACACCTCGGGCACCACCGGCAAGCCCAAGGGCGTTGTTCTAAGCAACCGCAATATCATCGAGGCGTCACGCTCGTCCTCGGATTTCGATCACCTTGGCGCGGGCGAAGAGGTTCTGGCCTATCTGCCGATGGCCTGGGTGGGCGATTTCATCTTTTCGATCGGTCAGGCCTATTGGTGCGCCTTCTGCGTCAATTGCCCCGAAAGTGCCGAAACGATGCAGACCGACCTGCGCGAAATTGGCCCGACCTATTACTTTGCTCCGCCGCGGGTGTTTGAAACCCAGTTGACCAACGTGATGATCCGCATGGAAGACGCCAGCCGCATGAAAAAGTGGCTGTTTGATACCTTCATGGCGCATGCCCGCAAGGTCGGCCCGGCCATTCTTGACGGCAAAGAGGTGGGCCTCTGGGACCGTCTCAAGTACAAGCTTGGCAATCTGTTCGTCTATGGCCCCCTCAAGGACACGCTTGGCCTTGGCCGGGTGCGCGTCGGCTATACCGCCGGCGAGGCGATTGGCCCGGAAATCTTTGATTTCTATCGCTCTTTGGGGATCAACCTGAAACAGCTTTACGGCCAGACCGAGGCCTCGGTGTTCATCACCCTGCAACCCGATGGCGAGGTGCGCAGCGATACCGTTGGCGTGCCCGCCCCCGGCGTGGAAATTCGCATCGCCGACAATGGCGAGGTGTTCTATCGCAGCCCCGGCACGTTTGAATACTACTACAAGAACGCCGAAAGCACCGCCGACACCAAAGACCCGGAAGGATGGGTCGCGACCGGCGATGCCGGCTTTTTTGACAAGGACAACGGCCACCTGCGGATCATCGACCGCGCCAAGGATGTCGGCAAGATGGCCGATGGCCGCCTGTTCGCGCCGAAATACGTTGAAAACAAGCTCAAGTTCTACCCCAACATCCTTGAGGCAGTGGTTTTCGGCAACGAGCGCGAGGCCTGCACGGCCTTTATCAATATCGACCTGACGGCGGTTGGCAACTGGGCCGAGCGCAATAATATCGGCTATGCCTCCTATCAGGAACTGGCCGGGCATCCGATGGTGCTCGATACCATTCAGGCGCATGTGGAAGAGGTCAACCGCTCTTTGGCGGATGATCCGATGCTGTCGCATTGCCAGGTCAACCGCTTCCTGATCCTGCACAAGGAACTTGATGCCGATGACGGCGAAATGACCCGCACCCGCAAGGTGCGCCGCCGGATTGTTGAGGACAAGTTCAAGGATCTGATCGACGCGCTTTATGACGGATCGAGCGAAATCTACACCGAAACCGAAGTGACCTATGAAGACGGGCGCAAAGGCTCGATCAGCGCGACGCTGACGATCCGCGACGCGGCGGTTGCAGATGTACCAGACGTAAAGGTGGCAGCAGAATGAACGATATGACACCAGAGGGTTACACAACCGCAGACGGCCGCAAGATCGGCAGCGTTGTGATGGAAATGAAGAACATCACCCTGCGCTTTGGCGGTGTGGTGGCGATCAAGGACATCAGCTTTGATATCCGTCAGGGCGAAATCCGCGCCATCATCGGCCCCAATGGCGCCGGCAAGTCGAGCATGCTCAACGTGATCTCGGGCTTTTACAATCCGCAAGAAGGCGAGGTCTGGTACAAGGGCGAACGCCGCCCGCCGATGAAGCCCTTCGAGGTTGCCCAACAGGGCATCGCGCGGACCTTTCAGAACATCGCGCTGTTCGAGGGCATGACCGTTCTCGACAACGTCATGACCGGCCGGATCCGCGAGATGAAAGCCGGGCTTTTCTCGCAGGCGATCTGGAAGGGCAAGGCCGAGCGCGAAGAGGTTGAAAACCGCGCCGTCGTGGAAAAGGTCATCGACTTTCTTGAAATTCAGCACATCCGCAAGACCCCGGTCGGGCGTCTGCCTTACGGGTTGAAAAAGCGGGTCGAGCTTGCGCGGGCGCTGGCGGCAGAACCGTCGATCCTTTTGCTCGACGAGCCGATGGCGGGCATGAACGTCGAGGAAAAAGAGGACATGAGCCGCTTTATTCTGGATGTGAACGACGAATTTGGCACCACGATCGCGCTTATCGAGCACGACATGGGCGTCGTGATGGATCTGAGCGACCGCGTGGTCGTGATGGATTACGGCAAGAAGATCGGTGACGGCACGCCCGATGAGGTGCGCAACAATCAGGATGTGATCGACGCCTATCTTGGGGTCGCACATGACTAGGGTTTTGACAGAGGCCGGGATTTTCCCCCGGCCCGCCGCCCACCCACCCACCCCGGCGCGCCGGGGGAAAATTGTATTGAACGGAGGCACAACACCATGCCTGAGCAGCTGATATGGGGAATGGAGGTCTTTCTGAACGGCCTCATGGCGGGGGTGCTTTATGCGCTTGTGGCGCTGGGCTTTGTTCTGATCTTCAAGGCGAGCGGAATTTTCAACTATGCCCAGGGGGTCATGGCCCTGTTCGCGGCGCTGACGCTTGTCGGGATTATGGAAGGGCAGGTGCCCTTCAGCCACCTGATCAACGCGATCTTTGGCACCGAGGTTCACCATTTCGGATGGCATGTGCCCGCCCTGCTGGCGATTTTGTTAACCATGGTGGTGATGGTGGCGATGGCGTGGATCGTCAATCAGCTTATCTTTCGCCACCTGGTCAATCAGGAACCGATCATCCTTTTCATGGCGACCATCGGTCTTGCCTATTTCCTTGAGGGATTTGGAGACATGATGTGGGGCAGCGATATCAAAAAGCTTGATGTCGGCCTGCCGCAGGGCCTGAACCCGTTCATCGACGAGGTCACCTATAACATCTTCGGGTACGGCTTTTTCATCGACAACCTTGATGTTGTGGCCACACTGGTGGCGGCGATTCTGGTCATCGTGCTGGTGATCTTTGCGCAGTATTCCAAACAGGGCCGCGCCATGCGTGCCGTGGCCGACGACCATCAGGCGGCGCTGTCGGTTGGCATCAGCCTCAATTTCATATGGGTCATGGTCTGGTCGCTGGCGGGGTTTGTTGCCCTTGTCGCCGGGATCATGTGGGGCACCAAATCGGGGGTGCAGTTCTCTCTGTCGCTGATCGCGCTCAAGGCGCTTCCGGTGCTGATGCTGGGCGGGTTTACCTCGATCCCCGGCGCCATTGTCGGCGGTCTGATCATCGGCGTCGGCGAAAAGGTGTTCGAATTCGCAATCGGCGCGCCCTATCTGGGCGGCGCAACCGAGATCTGGTTTGCCTATGTTCTGGCGCTCATCTTCCTCGTGTTCCGGCCTCAGGGTCTGTTCGGCGAGAAGATCATCGAGCGGGTGTGACGCCATGCAAAAGCTGATTGCGATCGTCAATGTCATTGCATGGGGTGGGTTCTGGGCCTTTGGCTATCTCGCGCTGTCCTCTGACACGGATGCCACCGGCCAGATGGTCACCGCCGCGATCCTCGCGGCCATGGGCGGCGGTTTGGGCATGCTCGCGTTTCTCTGGCTGGTGCGCCATTCCGAAGAAACCGGCTATGCCAAACGGCGCCACCGCGCAACCAAGCGCGACGACGACGAGATTGATACCTATGGGGAGGTGACCAGAAATGTTCTATCGTGAAGCAGGTGACTTCAAGACGTCCTACACCGAGGACAACCAGACCTTTCCGATCAAGTTTGACCGCTATCGCTATTACGCGGTTCTGGTGTTTGCCTTTGCCGTGGTGCCGTTTGTCATCAATGACTATTGGGTCAACGCGGTTTTCCTGCCGTTCCTGATCTACGCGATTGCCGCCATCGGCCTGAATATCCTTGTGGGCTATTGCGGGCAGGTCAGCCTTGGCACCGGCGGTTTCATGGCCGTGGGCGCCTATGCAGTCTATAAGCTCATGACGTCCTTCCCGGATGTCAGCATGTTCATCCATGTCATTCTGGCGGGGGTGATCACCGCCGGGGTTGGTGTTCTGTTCGGCCTGCCATCGCTGCGCATCAAGGGCTTTTACCTTGCGGTGGCGACGCTGGCGGCACAGTTCTTTCTGGTCTGGCTGTTCAACCGGGTGCCGTGGTTTTACAACTATTCGGCCTCGGGCCAGATTTCCGCGCCCGAGCGCACCGTTCTCGGCGTGCCGATCACCGGCGCCGAAACCGCGCCCTGGGCGGCCTATCTGTTCTGCCTTGTCTTCGTGACGGTCTGTGCGATCATCGCCCGCAACCTGACGCGGGGCATGGCGGGGCGTAAATGGATGGCGATCCGCGACATGGATATCGCCGCCGAGATCATCGGGGTGAACCCGCTCAAGGCCAAGCTGACGGCCTTTGCCGTAAGCTCTTTCTTTGTGGGCATCTCGGGCGCGCTGTTCTTTTCGGTCTATCTTGGCGCGGTCGAAGTGGGTGAGGTGTTTGGCATCAACAAATCCTTCCTCGTGCTGTTCATGGTGATCATCGGCGGGCTTGGCTCGATCTTCGGAAGCTTTGCGGGCGCGGCATTCCTTGTGCTGTTGCCGGTGCTTCTCAAGAACACGCTTGTTGGCGGCCTTGGATGGCCGACCGACCTTGCGGCGCACCTTGAGTTCATCATCGTTGGCGCGCTGATCATCATCTTCTTGATCGCGGAACCACACGGGCTTGCCCAATTGTGGCGCGTGACCAAGGAAAAACTAAGACTTTGGCCTTTCCCACACTAGGGGCAGGCCTGGAACGTGTGGTGCGCCATGACTGCGCACCCTACGCAATATCGGAAAAATCCAAGGGAGGAACTAAACCGATGAAACTTAAACTGGCAACTGCCGCGATTGCGGCCGTGATGGCCGCAGGACCGGCGCTGGCGGACCTGACGTTCAGCGCGCTGAGCTATCGCACCGGGCCCTATGCGGCCAATGGCATTCCGTTTGCGGATGGCTATATTGATTACTTCACCCTGCTCAACGAGCGGGATGGCGGCATCAATGGCGAGAAGGTCAACATCGTTGAATGCGAGACCGGCTATAACACCGAAAAGGGTGTGGAATGCTACGAGTCGACCAAAGGCTCGGGCGCGCTTGTCTATCAGCCGCTGTCGACCGGCATCACCTATCAGCTGATCCCCAAGGTGACCTCGGACAACATTCCGCTGCACTCGATGGGCTATGGCCGGACCTCGGCCAAGAACGGCAAGGTGTTCACCAACATCTTCAACTATCCCGCCAACTATTGGGATGGGGCAAGCCACGCGGTCACGCATATTCTTGACATCAATGGCGGCGACATCAGCGGCAAGAAAATCGCGCTTGTCTATCACAACTCTGCCTATGGCAAAGAGCCGATCCGCACCTTGGAAGAGCTTGCCAAGAAGCACGGTTACGAGCTGACCCTTCTGCCGGTTGACCACCCCGGTCAGGAGCAGAAATCGCAGTGGCTCCAGATCCGTCGCGAAAAGCCGGATTACGTGCTGATGTGGGGCTGGGGCGTGATGAACCAGGTTGCCGTTCAGGAAGCCGTGAACATCCGTTTCCCGATGGAGAACTTCATCGGCATCTGGTGGTCAGGCTCGGAAAACGACGTGCTGCCTGCGGGCGAAGGCGCGAATGGCTATAAGGCGCTGACCTTCCACAACCTTGGCAGCGATTACCCGTTCTACGCAGACCTGAAGAAATATGTTGTGGATACCGGCAAAACAGCCGGGGCGGGCGATCAGCTTGGCACCGCGCTTTATAACCGGGGCATGTATGCCGCGATGCTGGCGGCCGAGGCGGCCAAAACCGCGCAGGAAATCCATGGCACCACCGCAATCACCCCTGCGATGATGCGTGATGGCATGGAAAACCTTGAGATGACCGAAGCGAAGATGACCGCCCTTGGCCTTCCGAAATTCGGCCCCGAGTTCAAGGTGTCGTGCGAAAACCACGGTGGCGACGGCTATGGCGCCGTGGCGCAGTGGGATGCAGTGGCGAAAGAATGGAACCTGATCACCGATTACTTCCAGTCGGATCAGGAAATCCTGGCGCCGCTGATTGAAGAAGATTCGGCCGCTTACGCCGCCGAGAACGGCATCACGCCGGGCTGCTAAGCCAATGACCTTTCCCCGGCCGCGGCATCTGCGGCGGCCGGGGGATTTTGAGTATTTTTCGAAAGATGAAAGCAGGGCCAAGTGCCCGACCGGGACGGAGACACGGGATGTTGGATGCAGGACCGAGTGACGAGACCCTACTTGAGGTCAACAATATCGAGGTGATCTACAATCACGTCATCCTTGTGCTGAAGGGCGTCAGCCTTAAGGTGCCGAAAGGCGGGATCACCGCCCTTTTGGGGGGCAATGGCGCGGGCAAGACGACGACGCTTAAGGCGGTGTCGAACCTGCTCAAGTCCGAACGTGGCGAGGTCACGAAGGGCAGCATCATGTATCGCGGCGAGCGCGTGCAGGATCTGATGCCCTCTGACCTTGTGAAAAAGGGTGTCATTCAGGTGATGGAAGGCCGTCATTGTTTCGAGCACCTGACCGTTGAGGAAAACCTTTTGACCGGCGCCTATACGCGCGGCTCGTCGCGGGGCGAGATCGACGAGGACCTGAACAAGGTTTATGAATATTTTCCGCGCCTCAAAGAGCGGCGCAAAAGCCAGGCGGGCTATACCTCGGGGGGCGAGCAGCAAATGGTTGCCATCGGCCGCGCCCTGATGAGCCGCCCCGAGACGATTCTGCTGGATGAGCCAAGCATGGGCCTTGCGCCGCAGCTTGTGGAGCAGATTTTCAACATCGTGAAGACGCTCAACGAGGAAGAGGGTTATACCTTTCTTCTGGCCGAGCAGAACACCAATGTGGCGCTGCGCTTTGCCCATTATGGCTATATCCTCGAATCCGGGCGCGTGGTGATGGATGGCCCTGCGGCCAGTCTGCGCGAGAACCCGGATGTGAAGGAATTCTATCTTGGGGTGTCGGACGAGGGCCGCAAATCGTTCCGCGATGTGCGCAGCTATCGCCGCCGTAAGCGTTGGCTGAGCTAAGAGGTCAGCCTTGCATCAGCTCTGCTCTCAACTCCTCGATCAGCTCGAGCGCCTCTTGCCGCGTATTGCGAATGTTGGGGCGAAAGCCCTGGCTTTCCGCCCGCAGGCGAATGTCGGCCTCGGTTTCCGATCCGGCGGCATAGCGCACCGAGCCCAGAGAGGCCGCGATGTTAAGGCGTTTGCCACGGTGGGCGTATTGGATCCAGGCGGCAGGCAGGATCTGACAGGCGTTCATGTCGACCAGAAAGAACCATTTGCGGTCGCTCTCTTTGATCCGCTCTTCGATGTAGTCGTAAAAGTCGTTGACGTCCTTACTGTGGTGAAAGGTGAAATGCGAGAAATCGACATCCATAATCACGGTTGCGGGGTCAAACGACAGGCGGGTGACGAAATCGGCCCGGGAATGGTTGGCCTCGTGGAGCAGCCGCTTGCGGCGTTTGCTGGGCAGTTCCTTGATCCGGGCAATAGCGGCGTCGCGATCCGAGAAAAGGTTGGGATCAAAGGCCTCGGTATTGGCCGCACGTTCGATCTGGCGGCGGGTGATGTCAGAGGCGTCAAAACGGACCGAGCCCATGGAATGCGCCATGTTCAGCGCGCGGCCGCGCCGCGAATAGGCGGTCCAGGCGGTCGGGTCGATCCGGGTGTCGTTGAGGTTGACCAAAAAGAACCAAAGCTCTTCGCCGGTCTCTTTGATGCGGTGTTCCAGGCGGTCATAAAAGCGGTTGACCACTTCGCTGCTGTCAAAATGAAAACCGGAAAAATCGGCCTCCATGATTTGCAGAGTGTCGTCAAACCTGATCCGGCGGTCAAGCTCGGCCAGATCGGGCGCGGTGGACGTCTGCGTTTCGCTCATGGTCGGGCCCTCGTAACGAATGCGCCAGCGTATCATTTGCATACGATGGTATGCGGTGTTTCGCCTAAAAGGCGATTCCAATCAATTGGTCAAGCTGTCGCAACGTAATGCGACAGGCAGAGGATATTACCATGACCCAGTATTTCGATGATCTTGAGGCGCGCAACCCTGAGGCGAGGGCAGAGGCGATATCCCGCGCATTGCCTGCGCAAATCGCGGCGGCTCAGGCCTTGCCGGGCTATGGTGGGGCGCTGAAAGATGTGGATGCGGCGGCAATCACGACCGTTGCCGATCTGGCCAAATTGCCGGTCCTGCGCAAATCCGATCTGGGCCGGGCACAGGGCAATGCGGCGCCCTTTGGCGGGCTGACGACACGGCCCGCGCATGGCTTTGCCCATATTTTCCAATCCCCCGGCCCGATTTACGAGCCCGGCGGCACTGATCACGACTGGTGGCGGATGGGCCGGTTTCTGCATGCCTGCGGGATTGGCAAGGGCGATATCGTGCAGAACTGTTTCGGCTACCACCTGACGCCGGCCGGCATGATCTTTGAGAATGGCGCACGTGCGGTTGGGGCGGCTGTGCTGCCTGCGGGCACCGGGCAGACCGAGCTTCAGGCGCGCGCCGCGCATGACGTGGGCGTCACCGCCTATGCTGGCACGCCGGATTATCTCAAGGTGATTCTCGACAAGGCCGACGAGCTTGGTCTGCCTCTCAAGATCACCCGTGCGGCGGTTGGGGGCGGTGCGCTGTTCCCGTCGCTGCGCGCCGAATACGCCGAGCGCGGCATCGCCTGTCTGCAATGCTATGCCACGGCCGATCTTGGCAATATCGCCTATGAAAGCCCCGCGCAGGAGGGGATGATTGTCGATGAGGGCGTGATCGTCGAGATCGTCACCCCCGGCACCGGCAACCCGGTTGCCCCCGGCGAGGTCGGCGAGGTGGTGGTGACCACGCTCAACCCGGATTATCCGCTGATCCGTTTCGCCACCGGCGATCTGAGCGCGGTGATGGAGGGCACAAGCCCCTGTGGCCGTACCAACACCCGCATCAAGGGCTGGATGGGGCGCGCCGATCAGACCACCAAGATCAAGGGCATGTTCGTGCGCCCCGAGCAGGTTGCGGCGCTTGTCGCCGGACATTCGGGCATCGCGCGCGCCCGCGTCATCGCCAGCCGCGAAGGCGAGGCCGATGTCATGACCGTCAAGATCGAGACCGACGCCGAGAGTGGTGATGCCTTTGCCGATGCGGTGGCCGAAACGCTCAAGCTCAGGGGCCGGATCGAGGTGGTCGCCAAGGGCAGCCTTCCAAACGATGGCAAAGTGATAGAAGATCAACGCACCTACGAGTGAGTCGAAAGGATCAGCGCTATGAGACGAGGCTTGGGATGGATCGCGGGCCTCTGGCTGGCCGTTTTGACAGGGCCGGTTCTGGCCGCTGACCTTGCTTTGGTGCTTGATGCGCGCAGCAGTAGCGAACGGCGCTCTGCGGTGGCCTTTGATCTTGAGGCGGCCCTGACGGAGGCCGGGTTTGACGTGCTTGCCCCGGATGGCGGCAATATGGGCGCGATGCGCGCGGCGGCCCTTGGCATCGAGGCGGATATCACGCGCGGAGAGGTCGAGCGCTTGCTGATCCTCGCAACCGGGCCAATGGCCGGGGATGGTCAGGACAGCTGGCTTTTGCCCGCCGGAACCGGATCAGTCAGCCGCCTTGGGATTGGCGCCGCCGGTCTGTCGCTCAATGCGCTGTCGGCGATTGCGGCGGGGGTGGATGGCCCTGCGGTGATCCTGCTTGCTCCGACGGAAAATCTTAAGGTGGCCTCGGGCCTTACGGCCGGTCTTGCCGGTTTGACAGAGGCCGAAGGCGTGACCTATGCCAGCGGTCCGTTTGGCGGGCTGATCGGCGTTCTGCGCGACGGGTTGCTTGTGCCCGACACCAGCTTTGCCGAGGTGGCGCGCGCCGCGCCGCGTGGCATCACCCTCTCGGGGGATCTGTCCGAAGGCACCGGGCTGATGGGCGCGGGGTCTGCGATGGTCAGCGAGGCCGCTCTCGCAGAGGCCCGCGAGGATGGGTTTTGGCAGGCGGTTCAGGCGGTTGAAACCGCCGACGCCTATGATGCCTATGTCCGCGCCTATCCCGCCGGGCGCTATCTTTCGAAGGCGCGCGAGCGTATCGACTGGCTGCGCGATGCGCCGGAACGCGCGGCGCGCGACGGCGAGGCGGCGCTTAGGCTCAATCGCGAGGCGCGGCGTGAAATTCAGCGTAACCTGTCGCTTCTGGGGTTCGACCCGCGCGGCATCGACGGTGTTTTCGGGCGCGGCACGCGGGCGGCGATGACCGGCTGGCAACGCGCAAACGGCCTGACGCCCTCTGGCTATCTTGACGCCGACACTCTGGCCCGGCTGCGCCAGCAGGCGACCGAGCGTGCCCGCGAGATCGAGGAAGAGGCCCGCCAACGCCAGATCGAGGAAGACCGCCGCGATCGCGCTTATTGGCGCAATACCGGGCGCAACGGCGACGAAGCCGGTTTGCGCGCCTACCTCGGCCGCTATCCCGACGGCGCGTTTTCCGAAGTTGCCCGCGCCCGGCTTGACGAGTTCGAACAGGAACGGCGCGCCGAAACCGATCGTCAGGAACGCGAGGCCTGGGACGCGGCGCGCACCGCCGACACCCCGGAGGCCTATGATGCCTTCCTGCGCAGCTATCCCGAGAGCGGCTTTGCCGATGCCGCCCGCGACCGGATCAGAACCCTGCAAGAGGCCGTGAGCAATGCCGACGCAATTGAAGCGGCCCGCAACGAGGAACGCCAGTATACCGGAGCAAAAGTCGCCCGCGTTTTGATCGAACGACGGCTTGAGCAACTCGGCGCCAAACCCGGCCCTGCGGATGGCCAGTTCACCGAAGAAACCCGCCAGGCGATCCGCCGCTTTCAGCGTCACCGCCAATTGCCGGTCACCGGTTACATTTCACGCGCCACGATGGTGCAGTTGATGGGCGGGCGCTGATCCGGCGCGTTCAGAACCGGTTGGCGCTATAGGGGGCCAGGTCGATGTTGGGGCGCTTGCCGCTGATCAGGTCGGCGACGATGCGCCCGGTCTTGGGGCCAGCGGTCAGGCCGACATGCTGATGGCCAAAGGCCGCATGCACGCCGGTTTTGCCAATCTCGCCAATCAGCGGCAGGCTGTCGGGCGTAGAGGGGCGAAAGCCCATCCATTCCTCGACCCCCTCATGGCGCATCTCGGGAAAGGCGCGCGCGACCCCGCGCCGGATAAGATCAAGCGGCGCGCGGGACGGCCCCGCTGTAATGCCGCCCAATTCCACCGTTCCCGCACAGCGCAGCCCATGCGCCATCGGGTTCACCGCAAACTTGCCGCTGGCGATCATCATCGGGTTGTTGGGCATCTGGCTTGGCCCGGTGAAATGCAGGTGATAGCCGCGCTCGGCCTCAAGCGGCACCTTGAGGCCCAGTTTCTGCATCAACGGCTTGGACCAGATCCCGGCGGCCAGAACCGCGTGATCGCAGGGCATGGCGCCGCGACTTGTCTCAAGCGCGGTGATGCGGCCATTTTCCAGGGTGATATCCTGCACCTCGGCCTGTTGATAGGTGCCGCCCTCTTCCTGAAGCACAAGCGCCAGATCGGCCATATAGGCGCCGGGGTTAAGGATATGCCCGTGGCTCTTGAGCGTCGCCAGGCATTTGATAGCGGGCCCGAGGATCGGCTCTGCCTCTTGCACGGCGCCACCTGTCAGCACCTCTGGCACATAGCCCGCTTCGCGCTTGAGCGCCCAGGAATAGGCATCGGCGTCAAACGCCCTGCGGGTCTCATAGGCATAGCTGAAATCGCTGGCGGTGACCCATTTCGCGGCGCGGGTACCACGGGTCAGGGCGATGTGCTGATCAAGGCTGTCGCCGACAATCGGCACAATCCCGGCCACCATACGGCGGGTGTCGCTGTCATTGGCATTGGCGGCGAATTTCATAAGCCAGGGCAAAAGGCGCGGGAAATACGACCATTGCACGAACAGCGGCGAGCGCGGGTTCAGGATATATTTGAGGCCCGTGCTGATAAGGCCCGGGGTGTTGACCGGCACGATCGCCCATTGCGCCAGAAGGCCCGCATTGCCGAAAGACGCCCCCGCGCCGGGCGCGTCCTTGTCGACAAGCGTCACCTCATGGCCGGCGCGGCGCAGCCAAATGGCGGAACTCAGCCCGCAGATACCGGCGCCGATGACGATAATTTTCTGTGGGGTGCTCATGGGGGGTGCCCGTTCGGGGAATGCAATCCATGCCACCTAACCGCAGGACGGGCGGGGCGGCAAGTGGGCTCTTGCCGGGCGGTGGCGAAATTGCCGGTCCGGTGCAGAGCAAAACCCGTGAGCACAAAAGAAAACCCCGCCGAAAAGGCGGGGCTGATATCGTCCACCAAAAAGGTGGCTGCAGGCTTAGCCCTGGCGGGCTTTGAACCGGGGCTGCGTCTTGTTGATAACATAGACGCGGCCTTTGCGGCGCACGACACGGCAGTCGCGATGCCGATTCTTAAGCGAGCGGAGTGAATTACGAACCTTCATGGTCGTCTCCTCAGTTGTCGCGGCGCGGGCCAGCGCCTTGGTTGCGGGCGTTCTGCGTCATGCAGAACAGTGAATTCATGGTGGGCGATACAAGGTTCGAACTTGTGACCCCTTCGATGTCAACGAAGTGCTCTACCACTGAGCTAATCGCCCATGAATACCAACTTGGCCCCACCCCCCCAACAAAAGGGGCGCGGGAGTCCGCGCCGGTTCGCTGGTCTATAAAAGGAGTCGGAAGGGGGATCAAGGGCTTTTAGAACCTCAATTTCAGTCTATTATCGGTTTCACAAGGAGAGGTCATGCCAAAGGTCGCCTATCACCTGACATATCCCGAGCGGCGTACCACCTCTGTGGTGTTCGCCTCGCCCCATAGCGGGCGCGATTATCCGTGGTCTTTCCTGCGCCGCACCACGCTCAACGAGCATTCCGTGCGCTCGTCCGAGGATGCCTTTGTCGATCAGCTGTTCGACAGCGTACCAGAGGTCGGCGCGCCTTTCATCAAGGCCGGTGCACCGCGCGCCTATGTCGATCTCAACCGAAGCGAGGACGAGCTTGATCCCGCCCTGATCGAGGGCGTGAGCAAGATCGGGCACAACCCGCGCGTTGCCTCGGGTCTCGGGGTGATCCCGCGCGTCGTGGCCAATGGTCAGGCGATCTATTCCGGCAAAATTTCCATGACCGAGGCCAAACGCCGGATCGACACCTGTTGGCGGCCCTATCACACGGCGCTTGCAGGGCAGCTCGATCAGGCCTTCCTGATGTTCGGACAGGCGATTCTCGTGGATTGCCATTCCATGCCGCACGAGGCGATGGATGCCGTCGCGCGCCGCGGTGTGCGCCGCCCGGAGGTGGTGCTTGGCGACCGTTTCGGCGCCGCCGCCAGCAGTGATATCGTCGACCGGATCGAGGCCGCCTTTCAGCGCACCGGCCTGGTGGTGACGCGCAACACCCCCTTTGCCGGGGCCTATATCACCCAGGCCTATGGCCGCCCCACGCGGGGCCGCCACGCCATCCAGATCGAGATTGATCGCGCGCTTTACATGAACGAAGGGCTGATCCGCCCGAATGGCAATTTCGAGGCCTTCCGCACCCTGTTGCGCGGTGTGATCCGCGAGATTGCCGATATTGGCCGCCCCCTGGCCAGGCCGTTGGCGGCCGAATAGCCCCCAAAAGCCTGTTGTCAGAGCGCTGTGACCTTCTTCTTGGTCCAAATACTCATTCCGCCCTCTGGGTGCATGACCCGGCTTTGATGGTAGATGCCAATGCCTTTGGCCGCACCTCTCAGCGCAGCGCGCGGCCCTTGAGAATCGCATCCGCGCCAAATTTCTGACGAATCAGATCGGTGGCCTTTTCCGCCTTGCCGCGCTGCACCGCCTGCGGATCAAGCAGATCGCCAGAGCGATCCGCGCCTGCCTCTGGTCCAAGCTCCGAAAGGCCCACCCCGATCAGCCGATAAGCGGCCCCTTTGGGCAGGTGATCCATCAAACCGCGCGCCGAGCGATAGAGCGTATCGGCAAGCTGGGTCGCATCGCGCAACGCTTGCCTGCGGGTGATCAGCGAATGATCACTGCGCTTGAGCTTGAGGGTCACGACCCGCCCGGCGATCTCTTTGGCCTTGGCGCGATCCGCCACCTTTTCCGACAGCCGCCACAAATGCCCGTCAAGGATATCGGCGTCCTTGGTATCCTCGAAAAATGTGGTCTCGTTCGAGATGGATTTCACCGGCTCATGCGCCGAGACCCGGCGCGCATCGCGCCCGCGCGCCAGATACCAGAGCCGCCCGCCCATGGCCCCGAACCGCGCGCTCAGGTCTTCTCGTTCCCAGCGGAGCAAATCGGCAAAAGTGCGAATGCCCGCCGCGTTGAGCGCGGTGCGTGTGCTCTGCCCGACGCCCCAGATCAGGCTGACGGGTTTGTCGCGCAGAAAACCGGCGGTTTCGCCCGCGCCAATCACCGAAAACCCCTGTGGCTTGTCGAGGTCCGAGGCGATCTTGGCAAGAAACTTGTTGTGGCTAAGCCCGATTGACCCGGTAAGGCCAAGCTCGCTGCGCATCTGGCGCACCAGCCCTGCCAGCATCACGGCGGGCGGCGCGCCATGAAGCCGCTCTGTGCCGGTGAGATCAAGAAACGCCTCGTCCAGCGACAAGGGTTCGATCGCGGGGGTCAGCGCCTGCATCATCGCGCGGATCTGGCGCGAGACATCGGCATAGACCTGCATGCGCGGCTTGATCACCACCGCCTCGGGGCAGAGTTTCAGCGCCTGAAACATCGGCATCGCCGAGCGCACGCCGCGAATCCGCGCGATGTAACAGGCGGTCGAGACCACCCCGCGCCGACCCCCGCCGATGATAAGCGGCTTATCTGCCAGTTCCGGATTGTCGCGCTTTTCCACGCTGGCATAAAACGCATCGCAATCCATATGGGCGATGGAAAGCTGAAACAGCTCGTCATGCGCAATCACCCGCGGGCTGCCGCAGGTGGGACAGCGCGCGCCAGTGTCGAATCGGTCAAGGCAATCGCGGCAAAGGCTTGGCATGATGGGGCCATATTACCCCAATGCCCGCGCTCTGCCAGCCGCCCGGTGGTCCCTAGCCGACATAGGTCTGGCGCAGGGTTTCGCCGCGGCGCTCGACAAAGATCGCACTCAGCCCCTGATCGCTGGCCAGAATCGCGGCCTTGTCCTTGCCCATCACCATGAATGCGGTGGCCCAGGCGTCGGCGTTCATACAGGTATCGGCCAGCACCGTGACCGAGGCCGCCGCCCCCAGCACCGGGCCGCCGCGCGCCGGGTCCATCGTATGCGAGAGGCGCTGTGTGCCAAGATCGACCCAATGGCGATAATCGCCCGATGTGGCGGCCGCACTGTCGTGCAGTTCAAGGATTGAGAGCGGCGCGCGCACCTCGTAGTCGGGCTTTTCAAGCGCGACGGTCCAGGGCGTGCCCTCGGGGCGCTGACCGATGGCGCGCAATTCGCCGTCAAGCCCGACAAGCGCATGTTCGATGCCAAAGCGCGCCAGCACGGCAACCATCTGATCGACGCCAAAGCCCTTGGCGATGCCCGAGAGGTCAAGCGTCCCAGCTGCGGATTTGCGCAGCCGTTGCGCGGTGTGGTCAAGCTCCAGCATTTCATGCGCTTTGGGGCGGGGGTGAATCAAGGCGCGGCGCATGGCGTCGGTGTCATAGCCTTCTGCGCCAAACCCCCAGGCGGTGACGGCGTCGCCGATGGCGATATCAAAGGCCCCGTCCGACAGCCGCCCGATCTCAAGCGCGCGTTTGAGCACCGTCATCAATTCAGGCGGCAGGGTGATCCATTCCCCCAACGACGCGCGGTTCAGGCGCATCAGGTCGCTGTCGGGTGTCCAGGTCGACATCTGCCGATCGACCACCGCGACGCTTTCGGCCAATGCCGCCTCGATTTTCGTCGGATCAACCGTGTCAGGGGCATGAAATTGCGCCGACCAGCGGGTGCCCATCGTCGGCCCGCTCAGGGTGTGGCGGGTCAATTTAGTAAGTGTCTTCAACATAATATCCTTCAGCTTTCAAAAGGGCCGGTGTCAATCCGGTGGGGGCAAGGATGTCGGCCAGGGCCTCGGCCACGCCGGAGGCCATATCGCGACCACCGCAGACCAGAACCTGCGCGCCGTCATTGATCAGCCGGGAAATCCGGGTCGCGTCACTGCGCAGGGCGTCCTGCACATAGCTGCGCGTGTCGGTGCGCGAAAATGCGGTGGTCACCGAGGCAAGCCGACCATCGCCTTGCCAATCCTGAATTTCCTCGCCGTAGAAGAGATCGCTGTCGGGGTGGCGCGCACCGAAATACAGGTGCATCTCGCGCCCCGGCCGGTTGGATCGGGCAAACCCGGCCAACGGCCCGATCCCGGTGCCGGCCCCGATCAGGATCACCGGCTTGGCATTGGTCTGCGGGCGGAAATCGGGGCTGGGGCGCAGGAAGCCCTGAACGCTGTCACCGGGTTTGAGCGCCAAAAGCTGCCCCGAGCACAGCCCGCCGGGATGACGGCTGACGCAGATTTCGACAAAACCATCCGCCTGCCCCGAGGCCAGCGAATAAAACCGCGGCATGCTTGCGCCTTCGGGCACAATGCCCAAAAGGTCACCCGCCGAGAACCTGGCAAAGCCGCGCCCCATCAGCCGCGCGATGGGGCCGGTCCGGGGCAGGGCAAAGCGCAGGATCGCCGAAGGGGTCTGCATGTCAGAGCCATAATCGCGGCGCGACACAAGCGTAAGCGCCTGACTTTTCGGGATCATCGGGCTGTGCGAGAGTTCAAGCGGATGGCCAAGCGCCTCGCCAAGGGCATGGCCCCAGCGGGCGAATTCCTGTGGGGATTGACGATCAATCGTGCCCGTCGGCAGTAGCGAGGACCAGCCTTTTTGATCGGCCAGCCGCGCCACCTCGGCGGCGTAAGCGCAGAAGTGCGGGAACTGTCGGTCGCCAAAGCCAAGCACGGCAAGCGACATCTCGGGGGCCTGCGGCAGGGCCGCAAGACGGTCAAGAAACCCCTTGGCCGAGGTCGGCGCCGTACCATCGCCATAGGTGGCGGCCAGTACGATCATCTGCGCGGCGCGCGTGTAACGCTCGGGGCGAAAGCCCGACATCGCGCCGGTATGAACTTTGTGCCCGGCCTCTTGCAGCGCGCGGTGAAGCGTCGCGGCAAAGCCCCAGGTGCTGCCGCCCTCACTGCCGACCAACACGATGGTATCGGCTTGCCCGGCGGGCATGTTGCCCTTGATCCGGGGCCGCGCGCGGCGCGATTGCAGCCAGAGCATTGCGCCGGTCACCGCCATGAACGGCGCGCCAAGCGCCATCAGGCCAAGCACCACCCCAAGCAGGGCCGCGCCTTGCCCGGTATGCAGCATATAGATCGTCTCGTTCACCCGCTGCCAGAGGCCGGCATCGGCCCAGATCAGCGTCTCGCCAGTGCCTTGGTCGATATAGCCTTCGCCGGTATCGGTGGTGAGCTTGAACACATCCGTGGGATCACCCGGATAGGGAAAGGTAAGCTCGCGCAGCGCGCTGACGGGGGTGTTGCGGAGCAAGGCCATGGTGCCGGGGATGGCGCCGGTCTGTTCGCTGACCACGCGCGGAAACGCCGGGGGGTTTTCCGCCTCGGGAATAAGGCCAAAGGTGCTTGCAACCATGAAAAGCGCGGTCACCGACGAAAGCAACAGCCCGGCAACGCTAAGGCGCGCCACCTCGACATGAAGCCGCCCGGTCAGGGGGCCACGCAAGCGGGAAAAGAAATGCCGCCACCCGCCCACACGCCGCGCCGTCAGCATCAGCCCCGACACCGAGAGCATCAAAAGAGAGACCGCGCCGGCGGCAACCGCCCACCGACCGGCATCATCCAGAAACAGCGAGCGGTGCAGATTGGTCATCCAGCGCGCAAAATCCGAGCGTTGATAGGGGCCGACACCGATGCCGGTTGCGGGATCAATCACCTCTGCGCCGGGCTGGCCGCCGTCAAAGTAAAACGCGGTGATCTTGCCCGAGGGTGAGCGCTTGATCTGCTCGACACCGGGATAGGCGATCGCGATGCGATCGACCAGCGTCGCCACGCTGAGGCCTGCCTCGGGGCGGGACGGGACCTCTGCCACGACCTCCCATGCGGGCAGGACGGAAAGGACCGTGCCGCTCAGCGTGATCACGATGATCAGGATCGCCGCGATCAGACCGGGGATTTTGTGCAGATTGCGCAACATGGCAGGGCCCTTTCGCCTACTTGGCTTACATGCCGTAGGTGAAATCACGGATATAGTGGCGTCCTGCGACGGGTTTGTTGGCTCCGGCACGTGTCAGCGGAACGACCACCTCGGAGGGGCTGTCGCGAAAGTCTTCGACGGCGGCGTCGATATGAAGCTCATAGCCCGCATCAAACAGCGCATCCGACAGATCGAGCGTGATCTTGAGCTGACGGCCCGCGCCGACGCTGGCGCCGGTGATGCCGCTGATCTCGGCGGTATTGCCGCCGGTGGCGCGGTGCCAGTCGCTCAGGTGCTTGTAATATTTCGCCTTGCCTCCGGCCATCCAGAGGCTGCCTTTATAGGCGCCCTTGGCGTCGGTGACATAAAGCGCAAGATAGGCGCCATCGCCGCCATAGTTTGAAAGGTTGGTGGTCAAGGTGACCGGCGCGGCCAGTGCCGGGGCAGAAAGCGCCGTGGTCAGGGCAAGCATGGCGAGCAGGGTTTTCATGGTGTCATCTCCTGGGTGTCTTTTGATTGGCCCCTGTGTGACGGGCCGGGCTGAAGCGCGGCTGACGGTTTGAAAGAAAACCCGTCAGCCAGCCGTCAGGTTCGCGGGATGCGCGGATTACTGTTTGACCACCGGCTTGCTTCCCGGTGTGAACAGGCCGTTGTCCGGCGGGGCGACGCTGCCCGCAGGGGCGGCGTTCTTGCGCGACTTGCCGTAATCGTCGTCATCATCATCATCATCGTCGTCTTCATATTCTATCTCGACGATGGCGAGTGTGCCGGGATCAACCTTGACCTCGATTTCGCGGCCCTGGGCATCGCGACCGTCGATCTCGTAACAACCGTCATCGGTCTTGATGCGGCGCACGCTCCAGCCCTGGGCCTCGGCCATCGCCTTGACCGCCTCGCGCGGCTGCCAGTTGGACATCGCCACGTTGCAGTCGTCGTCATCGGCCAGAGCAACCCCTGCGGCGGCGATTCCGGCAAGGAATGTCGTTGCGATCAGATATTTTTTCAATTTCCCATCTCCTGAGATTGCTGGTGATGGGGTCTTATTGCGCGCTATGCTGACTTGAACCTGAAGCATGGCATTTTTCTGTGTCAGGTCCGCGTCAGGTTCGCGCGTGATAGAGAGCCCGACAAACGGAACGGAGCGGATAAGAAAATGCGGGTGCTGCTGGTTGAGGATGATACTGTTTTGGGGGCGGCGGTGCGCGATCAGATCATGGCCGATGGCCATTCCACCGATTGGGCCAAACGGCTTGATGAGGCGGGCGAATATCTTGATGTGGCCGACTATGACCTTATCCTGCTCGACATGATGCTGCCCGATGGGCGTGGCCAGCCGTTTTTGCGCGCGCTGCGCGGGCGCGGCGATGTGACCCCGGTGATCATCCTGACAGCGCTTGATCAGATCAGCGACCGGATCGAGGGGCTGAACGCGGGCGCCGATGATTACATGGTCAAACCCTTTGATCTCTCGGAGCTTTCGGCGCGGGTCGGGGCGGTGGCGCGGCGCTATTCCGGCAATCCCAACCCCTTGGTCACCTTGGGCGACCTTGAAATCGACCTTGCCGCCAGATCGGTGCGCCGCGCAGGCAAGCCGGTGTCCCTGACCGCGCGCGAATGGGTGCTGTTCGAGGCCCTCGTTCAGCGCCCCAATCAGCTTTTGTCAAAGGCGCAGCTCGAAGAGCGGCTTTATTCCTTTGACACAGAGATCGAAAGCAACGCGATCGAGGTTCACGTCAGCCGCTTGCGCAAAAAGCTGGGTCGCGAGCGCATCGAAACGGTGCGTGGGCTTGGCTATCGGCTGGGCGCGGCGTGAGGCTTCCGGGATCTCTGCAAGGTAGGCTGGCGCTTGGGCTTGGGCTTGGACTTGCGGTCTTGTGGCTTGCCACGGCTTTCGCTACCGCGACCCTGCTGCGCAGCGAGATGAACGAGGTGTTTGATTCCGCCCTAGAGGAAACCGCACAGCGCATTCTGCCGCTGGCGGTGCTTGATATCCTTGATCGCGACGAAGAGGGCGTGAGCCAACGCATCGCAAGCCTGCGCCAGCATGAAGAATATTTCACCTATATCGTGCGCGATGATCTGGGCCGCGTCCTGCTGCGCTCGCACTCTGCCGATATTGCGGTTTTTCCGCCCTATGAAGATGTGGGATTTTCCCAGACGGCGACGCATCGGCTCTATTTTGACGCGGCTTTGCGCGGCACGATCACCATCGCCATTGCCGAGCCGCTTGCCCACCGCGCCGAGGTGGCGCGCGAATCCCTGATGACGCTTGCCCTGCCGCTCTTCGTGGTGATCCCGCTGAGCCTGATCGGTCTTTTGCTGATCGTGCGGCGCAGCCTTGCGCCGGTGCGCGACTTTAGCGGCACCCTGTCAAGTCGCGGCGCGCGCGATCTGTCGCCTGTGGGCGCCGATAGCCTGCCGGATGAATTTCTGCCGGTGTCGGATGCGGTGAACCAGCTTCTGGACCGCCTGCGCCGCACGCTTGAGGCCGAGCGCAGCTTTACCGCCAATGCCGCGCATGAATTGCGCACCCCCGTTGCCGCCGCCCTGGCCCAGACCCAGAGGCTGATGGCCGAAACCAAGGACGCGACCGCAGGGGCAAGGGCGGGCGAGATCGAAACCGCGCTCAAGCGGCTCAACCGGCTGTCGGAAAAGCTGATGCAATTGGCGCGCGCCGAGGGCGGGCGTCTGCGCCGCGAGACTGCCTCTGACTTGCGCCCGGTGCTGTGCCTGGCGCTGTCCGCTTTTGAACGGACCGCCGGAGCCGACCGGATCGTGGCCGAGATGCCCGACAGCCCGGTGCTCTCTGATTTCGACCCGGATGCCTTTGCCATCATGGTGCGCAACCTTGTCGAAAACGCCCTGCGCCACGGCACGGGCGAGGCCCCGGTGCGGGTCAGATTGACCCGTGAGGGCCTGTTTAGCGTGCGCAACGATGGCCCGGCACTGGCGCCGGAAACCCTGACCCGCCTGACCGCGCGCTTTGAGCGCGGCCAGAACACATCGGCGGACGGAAGCGGCCTTGGCCTGTCGATCGTTCAGGCCATCGCCGACGGCGCGCAGGCAAGATTCAGCCTGCACTCCCCGGCGACGGGGCGGCCGGATGGGTTTGAAGCGCGCTTTCAGGTGCCTTTGGCGCAGGAGGACAGCTGAGCCAGCTCTTTTCCGACGGATCCCTTGATCCAACGCTCTGGGGGAATGATGCATGGCCACAGGCACCAGGGCGATGCTCATCAGCATTGGACGGCAAAAGCCCCTTGGCTTTCGAAAGAAAGCTCGCATAAGTGAGATCCGGGTTGTGAAACCTTGGGCGAGGCAGGTCATGGTCTGACAACGCACTCTGCATCGCTCGGGCCCTGCGGCCTGACGCGACCGGTTGAGGGGCGGACGAGACGGAAATGGCCGATATGTCGCGCATTGTGAGTTTCAAAAACAACAGGTGTGTATTGCGGGCCGCCTTGGTAGAAAGACAAAAATAATCCGCATGTAAATTGAGGAGCGCCGCATGAAGAAGGCACTGATCACAGGCATTACTGGTCAGGACGGATCGTATCTCGCTGAATTCCTGTTGGAAAAAGGCTATGAGGTTCACGGTATCAAGCGGCGGGCGTCGCTGTTCAACACCCAGCGTATTGATCACATCTATGAAGATCCGCACGAGCGTAACCCCAAGCTTCACCTGCATTATGGCGATCTGTCGGATACCTCGAACCTGACGCGGATCATTCAGGAAGTGCGCCCCGATGAAATTTACAATCTCGGTGCGCAAAGCCATGTCGCCGTGAGTTTTGAGGCGCCGGAATATACCGCCGATGTCGATGCGATCGGCGCTCTGCGTCTTTTGGAGGCGGTGCGCTTTCTTGGCCTGGACAAGACGACGCGCTTTTATCAGGCCTCGACATCAGAGCTTTACGGCCTGGTGCAAGAGACCCCGCAGACCGAGACAACCCCGTTTCACCCGCGCTCGCCCTATGCGGTGGCCAAGCTTTATTCCTATTGGATCACGGTCAATTACCGTGAGGCCTATGGCATGTATGCCTGCAACGGCATTCTGTTCAACCATGAAAGCCCGCGCCGGGGCGAGACCTTTGTGACCCGCAAGATCACCCGTGGCCTTACCAATATTGTGCAGGGCATCGAGGACTGTCTTTACATGGGCAATATCGACGCGTTGCGCGACTGGGGCCACTCCAAGGATTATGTCCGCATGCAGTGGATGATGCTGCAACAGGACGAGCCGGATGATTTCGTGATCGCCACCGGCAAGCAATACTCGGTGCGCGAATTCATCATCTGGTCGGCGCGTGAACTGGGCATCACCCTGCGCTTTGAGGGGACTGGCGTGAATGAGGTCGGCATCGTCGATACCGTGACCGGCGATGACGCGCCCGAGATCAAGCCCGGCCAGGTGATCCTGCGGATTGATCCGCGCTATTTCCGCCCCGCCGAGGTGGAAACCCTGCTTGGCGATCCGAGCAAGGCCAAGGCCAAGCTTGGCTGGACGCCCGAAATCACCGCGCAGGAGATGTGTGCCGAGATGGTCGCCGATGACCTCAAGGCCGCGCGCCGCTATCGCCTGCTCAAGGAACACGGGCTGGACCTGCCTGTTTCGACCGAAGGTTGAGGGTGATGAAGATCTATGTTGCAGGGCATCGGGGCATGGTCGGTGGCGCCATCCTGCGCCAGCTCGAGGCCACGCGCCCCGAGGCCGAGATCGTGACCCGGACCCATGACCAGCTGGACCTGAGCAATCAGGCCGCCGTTGCCGACTTCATGCAGGCGCAAAAGCCCGATGAGGTCATCCTTGCGGCAGCCAAGGTCGGAGGCATTCATGCCAACAACACCTATCCGGCCGAGTTCATTTACGAAAACCTGATGATTGAGGCGAATGTCATCCATCAGGCCTTTCGCGCCGGGGTGGAGAGGCTTTTGTTTCTGGGCTCGTCCTGTATCTACCCGAAACGCGCGCCCCAGCCGATGCGCGAAGATGCCCTGCTGACCGGCGTGCTTGAGCCGACAAACGAGCCCTACGCCATTGCCAAGATCGCCGGCATCAAGCTCTGTGAAAGCTATAACCGGCAATATGGCACCGATTACCGCTCGGTCATGCCGACCAACCTTTATGGGCCTGGCGATAATTTTCACCCCGAAAACAGCCATGTCGTGCCCGCGCTTTTGCGCCGCTTTCACGAGGCCAAACAGCGCGGCGACAGCGAAGTCGTCGTCTGGGGAAGCGGCACGCCGATGCGCGAATTCCTCTATGTCGAGGATATGGCCGAGGCGAGCCTGTTTGTCGCCAACCTTGACCCGGCCACGTACCGCGCCAATAGCGATCCGATGCTGAGCCATATCAACGTCGGCACCGGAACCGATGTCACGATCCGCGAGCTTGCCGAAACCATAAGCGAGGTGGTCGGCTTTACCGGCACACTTGCCTTTGACGCAAGCAAGCCCGATGGCACGCCGCGCAAGCTTATGGATGTGTCACGGCTTGCGGCGATGGGCTGGACCTATAAGGTTGGCCTGCGCGAGGGGCTTGAGCGATCCTATGCCTGGTTCACGGACCCTTCCCACGAAAACAGGATGGTATGATGACACCAATTGTTCCGGTTCTTCTTGCAGGGGGCAGCGGCACGCGGCTTTGGCCGCTGTCGAGAAAATCCTATCCCAAGCAGTTCTCGAACCTGATTGGCACCGAAACCCTGTTTCAGCAAAGCGCCAAGCGGTTGTCGACATCGCCGACCCTGAGGTTTACGCCGCATATGACGCTGACCACATCGGATTTCCGGTTCATCGTCGGCGAACAGCTTCAATCGGTCGGCATTGATCCCGGTCCGATCCTGATCGAACCCGAGGGGCGCAATACCGCCCCGGCCGTGCTTGCCGCCAGCATTTTCGCCCGCAAGACCGACCCCGAGGCGGTTTTGCTGATTGCGCCGTCCGATCACGTCATTCCCGACACAGAGGCCTTTCACGCGGCGGTCGCCAAGGGCGTGGCGGTGATCGAAGAGGGCAAGATTGTCACCTTTGGCATCACCCCCAATCGCCCGGCCACGGGCTATGGCTATCTTGAGCTGAGCGCAGTTGCGCAAGACGATCCCGTCTCCTTAAGCCGTTTTGTCGAAAAGCCGGATGGCGACACCGCGCGCAGCATGCTTGAGGCCGGCAATTACCTTTGGAATGCGGGGATTTTCCTGTTCCGGGCAAAAGACATGATTGCGGCCTTTGAGACGCATGCGCCGGGCCTGCTTGATCCGGTCACGCGGGCGGTTGAAGACGGCAAGGCCGATCTTGGCTTCTGGCGGCTTGATCCTTTGGCCTGGGGCGAATGCGAAGATATTTCCATCGACTATGCGGTGATGGAGCGGGCCGACAATCTTGTCGCGGTGCCGTTCTCGGCGGGTTGGTCGGACCTTGGCGGTTGGGATGCGGTCTGGGAAGAGCAGGGCCCGGATGAGAACGGCGTTGTGACCTCGGGCAATGCGACGGCAATCGAGTGTCGCGATGTTCTGTTGCGCTCTGAAAGCTCGTCGCAGGAAATCGTCGGGCTTGGCCTTGAGAATATCATCGCCATTGCCATGCCGGATGCGGTGCTTGTGGCCCATAAGGATCGCGCGCAGGACGTGAAAAAAGTCGTCACCGCCCTCAAGCACAAGGGCGCGACCCAAGCCGAGGTTCTTCCCAAGGATCACCGCCCCTGGGGCTGGTTCGAGACCCTGACGATCCGTGGCCGGTTTCAGGTCAAGCGCATTCTGGTCAACCCAAAGGCCAGCCTGAGCCTGCAAAGCCATCACCATCGCTCTGAACACTGGATCGTGGTTGAAGGCACCGCAAAGGTGACGGTGGATGACGATGTGCGCCTGATCACCGAAGGACAGTCGATCTATATCCCGCTTGGGGCAGTGCACCGGATGGAAAACCCCGGCAAAGTGCCGATGGTCCTGATCGAGGTGCAGACCGGCGCCTATCTCGGCGAGGATGATATCATCCGCTATGATGATGTTTACGCCCGCTCATGAGGCGGGCGTTTGCGCCCCTTATCCCTGATGCTCGGCGCCGATGCCCTGAAACATGGCACGCAGATCGACGGTGCTTCGGTCGCCAACCGCATCAAAGTTGGTCTTGAGCCAGTCCTTGGCGGTGTCGCGCCCGATGTCACGCAGCCGGGTCAGAAAGGCCCATTCCACGTTCATTTTTGATGAGGCCCCCATCGGCTTTAGCGCAGCCTCGTTTTCCATGATGTGCACGCGCACGGGGCGGTATTGATCGGTTGTAAGCTTGCCTTCGCGGATCAGGCGGTCAACAAAGTCGATGGCGCGCAATTCCTTGAGAAGACTGGAATTAAAGCTGATTTCATTCAGACGATTGTCGATTTCCTGTGGCGTGCGCGGCGCGCCCTTGCGTTCGATCGGGTTGATCTGGATGACCACGATATCGTCGGTGCCAGTCTCTTTGTAGAGCGGGAACAGCGAGGGATTGCCCATATAGCCGCCATCCCAGTAGGGCACGCCGTCAATCTCGACCGCCTGATAGATGCTGGGCAAACAGGCCGAGGCCATGACCATATCGGCGGTGAGATCCTTGCGCGGAAACACCTTGACCTTGCCGCTCTCGACATTGGTGGCCGAGATGAACAGCTTGAAGGCGGTACAGTTGCGCACCATCTCGAAATCAATACTCTCTTCGACCAGATCGCGCAGCGGATTGATGTTCATCGGGTTGAGCTGATAGGGCGAGGCGACGCCCGAGAGGGCATTCATGAAATGATAGAACGGGTTGTTCTCCAGCCCCCAGTTGCCGGTCATGCGGTCAATCGGTGTGCGTTGCAGCGGGCTTTGCTGGGCGCTTTTGCTCATGCAGTGCCAGAATTTTTCAAGCGCGGCGCGCGCGCCGTCGGGCCCGTCGCGGGTATAGCCATCGGCCAGGGCGACGGCATTCATCGCCCCCGCCGAGGTGCCGGAGACACCGGTAATCTGCAACCGGCCATCTTCAAGGATATGGTCAAGAACCCCCCAGGAGAACGCGCCATGCGCGCCGCCGCCCTGCAGGGCGAGGTTGATCGGTTTGGTGGTCCTGCTCATCTGTTCAATGTCCTGAATTCAAAAGGGGGCCGTCAAAAGGGCGCATATCACGCCCCCGAGGATATCAGGCCAGATAGTCACGCGCCACCCGGCCATAGGGCAGGGTGAGATCGGCAATGATATGCTGGCCTTCGATCACGCGGCGCACAGGCAGGTCGGCCACCGGCGCATTCACATGCGGGACAAGGTGAAGCCGTGCCGGCCCGCGCCAAAAGCCTTTGACGGTGATGTCGGTCATCGCGAAAGACACCAGCTCTGCGATCCGCGGCTTGCCGGTCACGCAGGGGATGATCTTGAGGTTGACGGCCGTTTTGGCAAGCTTCTTGGCACAGTCCTGCGGCGTGTCGCAGGCGGTGTCGTGCTTATAGACCATCGTGCCCATCGCGACCCGCTGACCGGTATAATTCAGCGTCCCGGTCAGAGTGTCTTTTTCGACCTTCATCTCCGGCTCGCCCCAGCGTTTGGGAAAGCCCCAGATCTCGCGCCCGGCGGTGATGGGCAGTTCGTCATTGAGAAACATCATCGCTGTGTAATTCACCGGCGCGCCGTTGAGGGTGCAGGGGATAACAATGCCGGATTCCTGATAGGCGCCAAAGCCCTCTCCCGGCCCCGCCTGCGACAGTAGTACCAAACTCCATCCCTCCGCAAAACGTGATCTCTCGCCGGGCCGCAAAACCACAGTCTCTGCAAAGCGCATTGCACATCTCGCCGACCTCACATCCGGTTTGCCGCAGGATGATTGTCCACAGGCCGTCGGTTTGTGCTAGCGTCGCTGAGCCATATCCGGAGGGGAACGTGGTGGAACAGACAGAGAAATTCGAGCGCTTCAAGGCGCTTCATTTGCGCGACACCGCATTTGTCATGCCAAACCCGTGGGATGCAGGGTCGGCGCGGCTCCTGACAAGCCTCTGCCGCGAGGTCGACAAGCCGGTGAATGTGGTCATGGGGCTCAAGGGCAAGGCCTTTACCGTAGACGAGCTGTCGGGAGCCGGGGTGCGCCGCATCAGCGTCGGCGGCTCTTTCGCGCGCGCCGCCCTGGGTGCGCTGATGCGCGCCGCCGAAGAAGTCAGGACATCCGGCACCTTCAGCTATGCGACCGAGGCCATTCCAGGCAGCGTGATAAGCCAACTGATGTTGCAGGATCAGCATCAGACCAGAGTGTGAAATCCCGATCCCTCGCATCGGGACGCGCGCCGATCAAACGTCTTATAGCGTTGATCAGGGCGATAGGCTAACCTGCCCGGGGGCAACCGGGGGGAGGACGTGATGTTTGACCTTGATCATGTGGATGAAATCGACCGTGTGCTGCGCGGGGTAGAGACCGGGCGCGACCGGCTGGTCTCGGACAGTTGGCGGCGCTGCGTCGACACCTATGGCATGGATCCCTCGCGACCGGACCCCGCGCATATCGTCACCGAAACCGAACTGCGCGAGCATCGCGAACAATCCGAACGGCTGATTGCCACGGCGCGATCAGGCCTGCAGGCTTTGTTCCGGCAGGTCGCTGGCCAGAATTACGTTCTGCTGCTGGCCAATGCGCAGGGGGTCTGCGTCGATTTCTTTGGCGATCCGCGCTTTGAGGATCAGCTGCGCCAGGCCGGGCTCTACCTCGGTTCGAACTGGACAGAGGATCTGGCAGGCACCTGCGGTGTCGGCTCCTGCATCGTTACCCACGAGGCGATCACCATCCACCAGAGCGATCATTTCGGCCTGGCGCATATGCCGCTGTCCTGTACCGCGGCCCCGATATTCGACACGCATGGCGAGTTGTCTGCGGTGCTCGACATCTCGCTGCTGCGCTCGCCCTCGCCGAAATCCACGCAGAACCTCGCCATGAGCCTGGTGACCGCCTCGGCGCGGCGGGTCGAAATGGCCAACCTGATGGCGATGACCCGGCGTGACTGGGTGCTGCGCTTTTCGACCAGCCCGGAATTCCTTGAGGTCGACCCCGAGGCCGCCGTGGCGCTGGACGGCTCGGGGCGGATCGTGGGCATCACGTCAGGGGCGCGGCGCACGCTTGATCCGAAAGGGCACGCCCGCCTGATCGGCTCGCGCATTGATGACTGGCTTGAGCTGCGCATCGACGATCTGCCGGATCTGATGCGCGGACGGCCCACCGAGGAACGCGTGTTGCGGATGAAGGACGGGCGCGGCCTGTTTGGCCATGCCATCGCGCCCCAGACCCCGCAGATGACCGCGGCCTTGCGCCGCCATGTGAGCGCGCCGCCCGGCGCATTGGGAAGTTTCGCCGGACCCGACCCCGCGCTGGAGCGGCTGCTGGCACAGGCGGCGCGGCTGGCACCGACACAGGTGCCGCTGCTGATGACCGGAGAGACCGGCACCGGCAAGGAAAAGCTGGCTCGTGCCATCCATGTCGCCTGTGCCAGAGGGCGCGGATTTCACGCGCTGCGCTGCGGCGGGTCCGACATGATCGCGGCGCTGGACGAGGTGGGCCCCGGCACTGTGTTCCTGCGTGGCGTCGAAAACCTGTCAACCGATGCGCAATCCGCCGTTTTGACGCTGCTCGACCGCCGGGCTGACCTGCGAATTCTGGCCTCGTGCCGTTGCACGCCAATGGCCTTGTCCGAGGTGCTGCGCGATGATCTGTTCTTTCGCCTGGCGGGCGCCACCCTCTCGCTGCCGCCGCTGCGCCATCGCGGCGATCTGGACTGGCTGATTGACCGGTTGCTGCGGCGGAGCTGCACCGAAGACATCCGGCTGTCGCCTGCGGCGCGCGCCGAACTCAAGTCGCGCCCCTGGCCCGGCAATATCCGCGAGCTGGAACAGGTTCTGGAGGTTGCCGTGGCGCTCTGTGAGGGTATGGTGATCGACCTGCCGGACTTGCCCGCCCCGCCGCAACAGGCCGCGCCGCAGCCGTCGGAAGGCGACGACCTTGAGGCGTTGCTGAAGGCTTGCGGCTGGAATATGGCGCAGGCGGCGCGCCGGATGGGGGTGAACCGCTCGACCGTGCTGCGGCGCATCCGCAAGGCCGGCCTGAGCCCGCCGACCTGAAGCTGTTGCGTGTTGCGCACCTGTTGCGCGCGCAACAAGGCGGGCGGTTTTTGAGGTATTTGCCTTGCGCAGGCCCGCAACCCCGTTGCCTGAACGGTCTCGGCTTTGCAGGCTCGCGTTCGGAGGACTTTCGGAAAACATAAAGGGAGGAGCATATGCTCGATTCAACACTGACTGACCAGACCCAGGCCTTTCTGGACGACTTTGGGGCCGCGCTGGAACAGGGCGACATTGCTCGGGCGCGGGACATGTTTCAGGATGACTGCTACTGGCGCGATCTTGTGACGTTCACCTGGAACTTGAAGACGGTCGAGGGCAAGGACCAGGTCGAGGACATGCTGAAACACCAGCTTGCGACCACCAAACCCGCCGGCTGGGCACTGGCCGAAGGCGAGACCCCGACCGAGGAGGGTGGCGTTGTCACGGCCTGGATCAGGTTCGAGACCGCTGTCGCACGCGGTTTCGGCCTGATGCGCCTCAAGGATGGCAGGATCTGGACCCTGCTGACCACCATGGTCGAGCTGAAGGGCCATGAGGAACCAGCGGGGTTCAACCGCCCGCTGGGGGCAAAGCATGGCGCCGACAAAGGCCGCGAGACCTGGGCCGAAGAGCGCGAACGCGAGGCGGCGGAGCTGGGCTATGAGACCCAGCCCTATTGCCTGATCATCGGCGGTGGACAGGGTGGCATCGCGATGGGCGCGCGTTTGCGCCAGCTCGGCGTGCCGACAATCATCGTCGAACGCAACGACCGGCCCGGCGACAGCTGGCGCAAGCGCTACAAGTCGCTCTGCCTGCATGACCCGGTCTGGTACGACCATCTGCCCTATATCAAGTTCCCCGAAAATTGGCCGGTCTTCGCGCCCAAGGACAAGATCGGCGACTGGCTTGAGATGTACACCAAGGTGATGGAGCTTAACTACTGGACGCGCACCACCGCCAAATCCGCCAGTTTCGACGAGAAAACCAAAGAATGGACCGTCGTGGTGGATCGCGATGGTGAAGAGGTCGTCCTGCGGCCCAAACAGCTGGTCATGGCGACCGGCATGTCCGGCAAAAAGCGGATGCCCGACTTTCCCGGCATGGACTGCTTCAAGGGGGCGCAACAGCATTCGTCGAAACATGCGGGCCCCGATCAGTGGTCCGGCAAGAAGGTGGTTGTCGTCGGCTCCAACAACTCGGCGCATGACATCTGTGCCGCGCTTTGGGAACATGACGCCGACGTGACCATGATCCAGCGGTCCTCGACCCATATCGTGCGCTCGGATTCGCTGATGGAGATCGGCCTTGGCGCGCTCTATTCCGAAGAGGCGGTGCGCAACGGGGTGACGACCGAAAAAGCCGATCTGATCTTTGCCTCGCTGCCCTATCGCATCCTGCACGAGTTCCAGATCCCGGCCTATGAGGCGATGAAGGAGCGCGACAAGGAGTTCTACGACGGGCTGGAAAAGGCGGGCTTCTGGCTGGACTGGGGCGATGACGGGTCGGGCCTGTTCATGAAGTACCTGCGGCGCGGGTCGGGGTATTACATCGACGTGGGTGCCAGCCAGCTGATCATTGACGGCAAGGTCAAGCTGAAGCGTGGACAGGTCAAGGAACTGGACGAGACCGGCGTGATCCTCGACGATGGCACTCATCTGGAGGCCGATCTGGTGGTCTATGCCACGGGCTACAACTCGATGAACGGCTGGGTCGCGGATCTGATGGGACAGGAGACGGCGGATAAGCTGGGCAAGTGCTGGGGCCTTGGCTCTGACACCACCAAGGATCCCGGTCCGTGGGAAGGCGAACAGCGCAACATGTGGAAACCGACGCAGGTGCCTGCCCTCTGGATGCACGGTGGCAACCTGCACCAGTCGCGCCACTACTCGCAGTTCCTGTCGCTGCAAATCAAGGCAAGGATGGAAGGCATCCCCACCCCGGTTTACGGGTTGCAGCCGGTGCACCATCTGAGCTGATACTCCGAATGCGCGCCCGGTCTCTCCGGATCGGGCGCGCGCAAGTCGCCGTTGATTGAGTATTTATGCCAAGAAGAAGCAGGGGGAATGCCCGAGGCTTGCGAAGGGGGCTTTGGCGGCCTAGGATTTGGGCAGATTTCAGCAAGGCAGCGTTTTCATGACCCATCGATTTGCGATCCGTGTCTATTATGAAGATACCGACATGGGCGGGATCGTCTATCATGCCAATTATCTTAAATTTATCGAACGCGCGCGCAGTGCCTGGGTGCGCGAGATGGGCATTGATCAGAATGCGATGCGCGAGCGCGACGGCATGATCTTTGCCGTGCGCCGGGTCGAGGCGGAGTATCTGGGGCCTGCGAAATTCGAAGACCAGCTTGAGGTCGAGACCCGGACCACGGCCGTCACCGGCGCACGGCTGGTGATGGAACAGAGGGTGGTGCGCGGTGAGGAGCTGCTTTTTCAGGCGGTGGTGACGGTTGTTTGCCTCAATGAGGCAGGACAGCCCGCACGTCTACCGGCAAATATCCGCCTGATCCTGCATTAAGCGGGCCGAAACCCGCATTGATGACGCGGATGTGTTGGCTTTCCCTCTGGAATTCGGATAGTTTGCCCCGCAAAAGGGCCGAAAAAATTGGCCAACCCATAAAGAGCAGGCAGATGGAAGCAGAAACCCTGGCATTGGCACAGGAGATGGATTTCTCCATGTGGGCGCTATTCGCACGCGCAACCCTTATCGTAAAACTTGTGATGTTGATGCTGGTCGTGGCCTCGTTCTGGTCCTGGTCGATCATCGTTCAGAAGATCATCACCTATCGCAAGGCCCGCCTTGAGGCCGAGGTTTTTGACCGCCGGTTCTGGTCCGGCGAGCCGCTGGACACGTTGTTTGACGAAATCGGCGCCGAACCAGCCGGTCAGTCGGAGCGCATCTTTGCCGCCGGGATGATGGAATGGCGGCGCAGTCACCGCAATGACGGTGGGTTGATCGCCGGGGCGACGGCGCGGATTGATCGCAGCATGGACGTCGCGATTGTCAAAGAGGCCGAAGGCTTGCAGGGCGGTTTGCAGGTGCTGGCGACGGTCGGCTCGACCGCGCCGTTTATCGGGCTGTTCGGCACGGTCTGGGGCATCATGCATGCCTTCATCAACATCGCGGAGCAGCAGAACACCAACCTTGCCGTGGTCGCGCCGGGCATTGCCGAGGCGCTTTTGGCGACGGGTCTGGGGCTGTTGGCGGCGATTCCGGCGGTTATTTTCTATAACAAGCTGAGTGCGGACAGTGATCGCATCGTCGCGGGCTATGAGGCCTTTGCCGACGAGTTTGCCACCATTCTCAGCCGTCAGTTGGACAGCTAGGTCATGGGCGCGGGTGTCGTTCAGAAATCCGGCGATACGGGGCGGCGCAGGCGGGGCCGGGGCCGGTCGCGCCCGATGGCGGAAATCAACGTCACGCCCTTTGTCGATGTGATGCTGGTGCTGCTGATCATCTTCATGGTGGCGGCGCCGCTCATGACCGTGGGCGTGCCGGTGGAATTGCCGAAAACGGCGGCCAATGCGCTTCCGGGTGAGGAAGAAGAGCCGCTGAGTGTGACGATCACCGCCGAGGGCATCATCATGATCCAGACCACCGAGGTGGCGCGCGAGGATCTTGTGGCGCGGCTGCGCGCGATTGCAACAGAGCGCGACAGCACGCGGGTTTACCTGCGCGCCGATGGGGCGGTGCCCTATGCGCAGGTGATGCAGGTGATGGGCGCGCTGAACCGGGGTGGATTTGGCAATATCGGTCTGGTGACAGATACCGGTGGCCCTGCTCTTGACGGGCAGGGCGGCTAGGGGCGCATCTGGTGAATACCGGTCAGATCATATCTGGGGTGGGCCATCTGGCATTGATCGGCTGGGCCCTGATCGGTGGTGTTTTCCGATCCGATCCGTTGCCGTTCGAGGTGACGGAAGTCACTGCCATTTCAACCGAAGACTATGCCGCCCTTATGGCCCGCCAAAGCGCCCCCGAGGCCGTGGCCAGCGTTGACACGCCAGAGCCGCCTGCGCCGGGCGATCTTGCGCCGAACCTGTCGTCAGAGGCCGATGCCGCCCCCGAGGTGACCCAGCCCGAGGCAAGCGATACCCCGCCGCCCGACGCCGCGCCAGATGTGTCGCAGATGACGCCGCCAACCCCTGCTGATGTGGCGGACGAGCCGCCGGTGCTTGAGGTGCCGCAAGAGGATGTGGCGGCCCTGGTGCCGGAGGTCTCGCCGCGCCTGCAACCGCGTCCTGCCCCCCGTGTCGCCCCCGAGGCCGTGGCCCGACCCGAGCCGGACGCGAAGATTGACGATGTGGCCAGCCCCGAAGTTGCCCCCGATCAGGGCGCCGAGGTGGTCGAGAAACCCGCCGAGGCCACCGCGCCCGAAGAGGCCGCGACCGAGATCGTGACAGAGGCCGAAAAGTTTGAGCAGGCGGCGCCGTCGGTGTCGATGCGCCCCAAGGCGCGGCCTGCGCGTGCCACCGAAGTGGCCCAGGAGGCGCCGAAACCTGCGCCCAAACCCGCCGCCAAGACACCCGCTACCGATAAGGCGGCGGTCAACGATGCGCTTGCGGCGGCGCTTGGAGGCGGACAGGAAAGCCGTGATCACCCAAGCGGGCCGCCGCTGACCTCTGGCGAAAAGGACGCCTTGCGCGTCGCGGTTCAGCAATGCTGGAACGTTGGCAGCCTGAGTTCGGACGCCCTGCGCACGACGGTTGTGGTCGCGGTCAGCATGGGCGAGGATGGCAAACCGAATAGCCGTTCGATCCGTATGCTGAGCGCGTCGGGCGGCGGCGACACGGCGGCAAAACAGGCGTTCGAGGCGGCGCGCCGGGCGATCATCCGCTGTGGCGCGCGCGGATTCAGCCTTCCGGTTGAGAAGTACGACAGCTGGCGTGATATAGAAATGACATTTAATCCGGAGAAAATGAGGATCAAATGATGCGTATGTTAGTGACCCTCCTGATGGCCCTGTCGCTTTGGGCCCTACCTGCAGTGGCGCAGAGCAATGGCCCCCTTCGGATCGAGATCACCGAAGGGGTGATCGAGCCGCTGCCCTATGCGGTGCCTGATTTCGTGTCCGACAATAGCGCAGGTGCGGATTTTGGCCGCCGGATCGCGCGGGTCATTGCCTCGGATTTGAGCGGGACCGGGCTGTTTCGTGAAATTCCCGGCGAAGCGCATATCAGCCGGATCACCAGCTTTGAAAGCCCGGTGCAATATGCCGACTGGAAGGCGATCAATGCGCAGGCGCTGATCACCGGCGCGGTGAGTGTCGACAATGTCGGCAAGCTTGTGGTGCGGTTCCGGATTTACGATGTCTTTTCGGGGCAGGAACTTGGCAACGGTTTGCAGCTTGTCGGCACGCAGGAAGGCTGGCGGCGGATGGCCCATAAGGTTGCCGATCAGGTGTACACCCGGATCACCGGCGAGGGCGGGTATTTCGATAGCCGCGTGGTGTTTGTCGGCGAAAGCGGCCCCAAGGACAAGCGCGCCAAGCGTCTGGCGATCATGGATTATGACGGTGCCAACGTGAGCTATCTTACCGACAGTTCAAGCATCGTTCTGGCGCCGCGGTTTTCGCCCACCGGCGACCGGGTGCTTTACACCAGCTATGAAACCGGATTTCCGCGCATCTATGTTCTCGACGTGGCCAGCGTCGGGCGTCGCGCGCTTGAAACTCAGGTCGGCACGATGAGCTTTGCGCCGCGCTTTGGCCCCGATGGGCGCATGGTGGTCTATTCGCTGACGCAGAACGGCAATAGCGATATTTTCAAGATGGACATCAACAGCGGCGCAAGCGCGCGGCTGACCGATGCGCCGTCGATTGAAACCGCCCCAAGCTTTAGCCCCAATGGAAGCCAGATCGTGTTTGAAAGTGACCGCTCGGGCACGCCGCAGCTTTACGTGATGTCGGCCAATGGCGGCGAGGCGCGCCGGATCAGCTTTGGTCAGGGGCGCTATGGCACGCCGGTCTGGTCGCCGCGCGGTGATCTCATTGCGTTCACCAAGCAATCCAAGGGCCGCTTTCATATCGGGGTGATGCGCACCGATGGCAGCGAAGAGCGCCTGTTGACGGCGTCGTTTCTGGACGAGGGCCCGACATGGGCCCCGAATGGCCGGGTGATCATGTTCACCCGTGAAACCCAGGGCGCGCAGGGGCAGGCCAGCCTCTATTCGGTGGATATCACCGGGCGCAATCTCAAGCAGGTGCAGACCACGACCGGGGCAAGTGATCCGTCGTGGTCGCCCTTGCAGAACTAAGCCGTGCGGCGCGCGTTTCCTTGGGGCGCGGGCTGTGATAAAAGAGCCAAGGGCATGAAAATAATGAACGGGGCAAAAATGACCTATCTGAGCAAAACACTTATCCTGTGCGCGGGGCTCGCTCTGGCGGGCTGTACCAACCCGGACCGGTTTGACGATACCAACACCGTTGATCTCAATGGCGCCAATGCCGGTGGATTGGCGGGGTCGGCGCAAGATCCGACGTCACCGGCCTATTTCCAACAGACCGTGGGCGACCGCGTTCTGTTTGCCGTCGACCAGTCGACGATCGGTGCCGAGGCGCAAGCAACCCTCGCCGGTCAGGCGCAATGGCTGATGTCGAACCCGGAATATACCGCCATCATCGAAGGCCATGCCGACGAGCAGGGCACGCGCGAATACAACCTCGCGCTTGGCGCGCGCCGGGCCAACGCCGCGCATGAATATCTGGTAAGCCAGGGCGTTGCCGCAAGCCGCCTCAAGGTGGTCAGCTATGGCAAGGAGCGCCCGATCGAGATTTGCAGCAACGAGGCCTGTTATGCCCAGAACCGCCGCGCGGTCACGGTCATCGCGGCAGGTCTGAGCAGCTAATCCAGGGGAGGTCGCATGCGCCATTTTGTCAAACTGCTGGTCTGTGTCGCGCTTTTGGGTCCCGTCGGGGCGCAGGCGCAATCAAGCGAGACGATTGCCGATATCCGGCAAGAGCTTTCGGTGCTGTTCGTCGAACTGCAAAAGCTCAAGCGCGAGCTGAGCACGACCGGATCAGCGGGGCAACTTGGCAGTGGCGGGTCGCTTGTGGATCGCGTCAACGCGATCGAAAGCGAGGTTCAGCGCTTGACCAAAAAGACCGAAGAGCTTGAGTTTCGGATTGACCGTGTCGTGAGCGATGGCACCAACCGTGTTGGCGATCTCGAGTTTCGCCTTTGCGAGATGGATGACGCCTGTGATGTCGGCACGTTAGAGACCGGCAGCACCCTTGGCGGGGTCGAGCCAACAACCGGGGGCGGCGGCTTTGTCGCCCCTGTCGAAAACGTTGATGCGCCGCTACTCGCCATGGGCGAGCAGGCCGATTTCGAGCGCGCCGAGGCGGCGTTGCGCGCGGGGCAATATAGCGAATCTGCCGCGCAATTCGCGGCGTTCCAGATGGCCTATCCCGGTGGGCCGCTGTCGGGGCGTGCCGGTCTTTTGCGTGGCGAGGCTCTGGAAGGGGCGAACCAGCAAAGCGATGCGGCGCGCGCCTATCTTGAAACCTTCAGTGGTGATCCCAATGGCCCCGAGGCGCCGGAGGCGCTTTACCGGCTGGGCCGCTCGCTTGGCCGGTTGGGACAGGCGGACGAGGCCTGCGCTACCCTTAGCCAGGTCGCGGCGCGCTATCCGCAATCCGCAGCGGTACAGTCGGCGCAGGGCGAGATGACCAATCTGGGCTGTCAGTGACGCAAGAGGCGACCGCCCTCTGGTGCCGGATTGCCGGGCATTTCCATCCCGATCCACCCTGCCGCCTTGGCGTCGCCGTGTCCGGCGGAAGCGATTCGCTGGCGCTTTTGGCGCTGCTTGACGATTGGCGCGAAAACGGCGGGCCAGAGGTGCTCGCGGTCACCGTCGACCATGGCCTGCGTTCTGAGGCGGCGCATGAAGCCGCAGAGGTTGCGCGGATTTGTGCCGCGCGCGGCATTCCCCACGAGACCTTGAGATGGCTGGATTGGGACGGGCAGGGCAACCTGCCCGATCGGGCCCGGCGCGCGCGCTATCGCCTGATGGCGGACTGGGCCGGGGACATCGGTCTTGGTGACATTGCCATTGGGCATACCGCCGACGATCAGGCCGAAACCTTTCTGATGCGGCTGGCGCGTGGCGCGGGTGTTGACGGGCTTTCGGCGATGCGCGCGCGATGGCAACAGGGCGATGTGTGGTTCCACCGGCCCCTGCTCGGCCTGAGGCGCGAGGTGCTGCGCGAGGTTCTGCGTGCACGGGGGCTGGCTTGGGTCGAGGACCCGACAAATGACGACGCGGCCTATGCCCGTGTGCGGGCGCGCGACGCGCTGACTGCGCTTGACCCCTTGGGGATTACGGTCGAGGGTCTTGCCGATGTGGCCCGGAAAATGGCCGATGTGCGTGCCACGCTTTATGGCTATGTATCTGACGCGGCAAAGGAAATCCTTCGGTTTGAGGCGGGCGACCTTGTGCTTGCGCGGGCAGGCTTTGCGGCGCTCCGCCCCGAGGTGGCGCGCCGGTTGCTGCAATCCATGCTTGGCTGGATCAGCGGCGCGGAGTACGTGCCGCGCGGCCGCGCGATGGATGGGTTCCTGGCCGCCGCTTATGCCGGGCAGGGGATGACCTTGCAGGGCTGTATGCTTAGCGCGACCGACTGCGAGATGCGCGTGAGCCGCGAGTATAACGCCGTGGTCGGGCTGCGTGTGCCCGCGCAGGGCGGGGTCTGGGACGGGCGCTGGCGCGTCGATCAGGGCCCTGACATGGCCGGTGCCGAACTGGCGGCATTGGGCGAAGCGGGCCTGCGCGCCTGTCCCGATTGGCGCCTCGGCGGAGTTCCGCACGCATCGGCCATGGCCTTGCCCGGGGTCTGGTTGGGCGATGAATTGCTGGCCGCACCGCTTGCGGGCTGGGCCAATGGCTGGTCGATCAAGGCGCTGCGCAGCGAGGAAGAGTTTTATAAAGCTCTATTATCTCATTGAAGATACAGGCGTGATCTCTATTTAAGAGGTGATGGTCCTGTGATAGGTGCAGGACAACCGAATTTTAAGGAGAGATTCCTTGGGTAACGCAAGAAATATCGCCTTCTGGCTGGTGTTGTTCCTGTTGATCCTGGCGCTGTTCAACCTGTTCAGTGGCTCAGGCAATACGCTGCAAAGCAGATCCGTGTCCTATTCCGAGTTTGTGGCCGCGATCGAGGACGGATCGGTCAGCCAGGTGACCCTGGATGGCGAAACGGTGCGCTATCGCACCACCGATGGCACCGATTATGCCGCGATCAAGCCCGAGGACGCCCAGATCACGCAGCGCCTGATCGAAGAGGGTATCCCGGTCAAGGCCGAAAGCCAGGAGCAGTCTGGCTTCCAGACCTTCCTCGTGTCGCTGCTTCCCTTCCTTCTGCTGATCGGTGTGTGGATTTATTTCATGAACCGCATGCAGGGTGGTGGCAAAGGCGGCGCCATGGGCTTTGGCAAATCCAAGGCCAAGATGCTGACTGAAAAGCATGGCCGGGTAACCTTTGACGATGTCGCAGGCATCGACGAGGCCAAGGAAGAGCTTGAAGAGATCGTCGAATTCCTGCGCAATCCGCAAAAATTCAGCCGCCTTGGTGGCAAGATCCCCAAAGGCGCGCTGCTTGTCGGCCCGCCGGGCACCGGTAAAACCCTTCTGGCGCGCGCGATTGCGGGCGAGGCGGGTGTGCCGTTTTTCACCATCTCTGGCTCTGACTTTGTGGAAATGTTTGTCGGCGTCGGCGCAAGCCGCGTGCGCGACATGTTCGAACAGGCCAAGAAAAACGCGCCCTGTATCGTCTTTATCGACGAAATCGACGCTGTGGGCCGCCATCGTGGTGCGGGCTATGGCGGCGGCAACGACGAGCGTGAACAGACGCTTAACCAGTTGCTCGTGGAAATGGACGGGTTTGAGGCAAACGAAGGTGTGATCATCATCGCGGCCACCAACCGTAAGGATGTTCTTGACCCCGCCCTGTTGCGCCCCGGTCGCTTTGACCGCCAGGTCACCGTGCCCAACCCCGATATCAAGGGCCGCGAGAAAATTCTCGGGGTTCACGCCCGCAAGACGCCGCTTGGGCCGGATGTCGATCTGCGCCTGATTGCGCGCGGCACGCCCGGTTTCTCGGGGGCTGATCTTGCCAACCTCGTCAACGAGGCCGCGCTTACGGCGGCCCGCGTGGGGCGTCGGTTTGTCACCATGATCGACTTTGAGAATGCCAAGGACAAGGTGATGATGGGGGCCGAGCGCCGGTCGATGGTTCTGACCGACGATCAAAAGGAAAAGACCGCCTATCACGAGGCCGGTCATGCGGTGGTCGGGCTTGCCCTGCCGAAATGTGATCCGGTCTATAAGGCCACGATCATCCCGCGTGGCGGGGCGCTTGGCATGGTGGTCAGCCTGCCCGAGATCGACCGCCTGAACTGGCATCGTTCGGAATGCGAGGAAAAGCTTGCGATGACCATGGCCGGCAAGGCCGCCGAAATCCTCAAGTACGGCGAGGATGATGTGAGCAACGGCCCGGCCGGTGATATCCAGCAGGCCAGCGGTTTGGCACGTGCGATGGTGATGCGGTGGGGCATGTCCGACAAGGTCGGCAATATCGATTACGAGCAGGCGCATGAAGGCTATATGGGCAATGGCGCCGGCGGGTTTTCGATTTCTGCGCATACCAAAGAGCTTATCGAAGAAGAGGTGAAACGCCTGATCGACGAGGCCTATCAGAGGGCCAAGAGCATTCTGACCGAACGCAAGGACGAATGGGAACGTCTGGGGCAGGGGCTTTTGGAATACGAAACCCTGACCGGTGAAGAAATCAAGCGGGTGCTGCGCGGCGAGCCGCCAACGGCCGATGATGATGACACAGACGGGAGCGCCGAGACCAGCAAACCCTCGATCACTGCCATTCCGAAGACCAAGCCCAAATCGTCACCCGGCGACGGCGGGCTGGAGCCCGAGCCGTCAACGTGAGCGGCCTCTCTGGAAAAGCTGATTGGAATCCCGGAGCCTATGCAAGGTTCCGGGATCAGCGTATGCGCCCCGCCCTCGACCTGTTGAATGCGGTTGGCCAGATGGGGGCTGGTGATATTATCGACCTTGGCTGTGGCAATGGCGCCATGGCCGAGGCCCTCAAGGCGCGGGCCAGTGCGCGGGACGTGATCGGCGTCGATGGTTCGCCCGCGATGCTTGAAAAGGCGCGTGCGACGAATGGGTATGCGTCGCTTCAGCAGGCGGATTTCAATGACTGGCACCCAAGGCGCGCGCCGGGGCTCATCTTTTCCAACGCGGCGCTGCATTGGGTCGGTGGGCATGAGGCATTGATGCCGCGGTTGGCGCGGATGCTGGGCAAGGGCGGTACGCTCGCGGTGCAGATGCCGCATCAGAACAAGGCGCCGTCGCATCGGGTCTGGCTTAGTCTTGTGGAAGAGCTGTTTCCCGGACGGGTTGAGAAAATGGGCACGCCCGGTGTGATGGCCCCGGTGAGATACGAGGAATTGCTGGCACCCATGGGACAGTTCCGTCTTTGGGAAACCGATTATTATCAACGTCTGACCGCCGAACCCGGCAGCCATCCGGTGCGCCGTTATACCGAGAGCACCTATGCGCGCCCGGTACTGGCCGCGCTTGATGCCGAAGAGAAGGCCGATCTCATTCGCCGCTATGAAGAGGTGATGCACGCCGCTTATCCGGTGCGCGCCGATGGCACGGTTTTGTTCCCGTTCCGGCGGCTGTTTTTCACGCTCACCGTCTGAGGCGGGTTGAGGGCGACCCTGCGGGGCGAGTATTTTTGCCAAGAAGAAGCACCGGGGTCTGAGATTTGGGAGAGTGGGCATGCCTGCACTGATGCCGACGGATTTTTCGGGAACGGTCACATGGCTTGGCCGGGTGGCCGATCGCGAGGCCACGCTTGAGGCGGAACCATTGCAAGAGGTTGCGGTCGGTTTTGCCGGGGTGGCGGGCGAAGAGCATGGCGGGCTGACGCGGCCATCCTGCAGCCGGGTTTTGTCGCAGCATCCCCGCAATACAGTGATCCGCAATGTGCGGCAGTTTTCGATTGTGAGCGCCGAGGAACTGGCATTGATCGCCGCCAAGATGGGGCTGGAGCGGATTGATCCGGCTTGGGTCGGGGCCTCGATGGTGGTCGAGGGCTTGGCGGATTTCACCCATCTGCCGCCGTCCTCGCGCCTGCAAGGGCCGGATGGGGTGACGCTTGTGGTGGATATGGAAAACCGGCCCTGTCAATTGCCCGCCAGGGTGATCGAGGGGGTGCACCCCGGTTTTGGCAAGGCGTTCAAGACGGCGGCCAAGGGGCGGCGCGGTGTGACCGCCTGGGTCGAGCGGGAAGGGCGGCTGGCGGTGGGCGATGGCCTGCGTCTGCATGTTCCTGATCAGCGGGCATGGCAGGGATTTTTGCCGCTGTTCGGCGAGGCGGGCTGAGAGGCCCGATGAGCGGCGGCGGTTTCTGATCGGAAACCAGACTGCGGCATCCCGCCGCAAGCGAGGCGGGATGTGTCGGATTCGCGTGCTGAACGGGGAGTCAAACTCGGTATAGCCGGACCAGACCCCTCCGCCCTGCGGACAGCATGAGGACCAAAAATGAGCTATAAATCAGACATCGAGATCGCGCGCGAAGCCAATAAGAAACCGATTCAGGAAATCGGTGCCAAGCTTGGCATCCCCACGGATCATCTTCTTCCCTATGGCCACGACAAGGCCAAGGTGAGTCAGGATTACATCACCTCGGTTCAGGGCAACAAGAATGGCAAGCTGATCCTTGTGACCGCGATCAACCCGACGCCTGCGGGCGAGGGCAAGACCACCACAACCGTGGGTCTGGGCGATGGTCTGAACCGGATCGGCAAAAAAGCGACGGTCTGTATCCGCGAGGCGAGCCTTGGGCCGAACTTTGGCATGAAGGGCGGGGCCGCCGGCGGTGGTTATGCGCAGGTTGTGCCGATGGAGGATATGAACCTTCATTTTACCGGCGATTTTCACGCCATCACCTCGGCGCACAGCCTGTTGAGCGCGATGATCGACAACCACATCTATTGGGGCAATGAAGAAGATATCGACGTGCGCCGCGTTGTGTGGCGCCGCGTGGTTGACATGAACGACCGCGCCCTGCGCCAGATCAACGTGTCGCTTGGCGGTGTGGCCAACGGTTTCCCGCGCGAGGGTGGCTTTGACATCACCGTGGCCTCTGAAGTCATGGCGATCCTGTGTCTGTCGCTGAACCTGAAAGACCTTGAAAAGCGTCTTGGCGACATGATCGTGGCTTATCGGCGCGACCGCACGCCGGTGTTCTGCCGCGATATCAAGGCACAGGGCGCGATGACCGTTCTGCTCAAGGACGCGATGCAGCCCAACCTGGTGCAGACCCTGGAAAACAACCCGGCCTTTGTGCATGGCGGCCCGTTTGCCAATATCGCGCATGGCTGTAACTCGGTCATCGCGACCACGACCGCGTTGAAGATCAGCGAATACGTGGTCACCGAGGCGGGCTTTGGTGCCGATCTTGGGGCTGAGAAGTTCATGAACATCAAGTGCCGCAAGGCCGGTCTTGCGCCCGATTGCGTGGTGCTTGTCGCCACTGTGCGCGCGATGAAGATGAATGGCGGCGTGGCCAAGGCCGATCTTGGCGCCGAGAATGTCGAGGCCGTCAAGGCGGGCTGTCCGAACCTTGGCCGTCACATCGAGAACATCAAATCCTTTGGTGTGCCGGTTGTCGTGGCGATCAACCACTTCGTCACCGATACCGAGGCCGAAGTGGCCGCGGTCAAGGAATATGTTGCAAGCCACGGTGCCGAGGCGGTTCTGTCGCGTCACTGGGAACTTGGCTCGGAAGGCTCAGAGCCGCTGGCGCGCAAGGTCGTCGAAGTGGCCGAGGCCGGAAATGCCAATTTCGCCCCGCTTTACGCTGATGAAATGCCGCTGTTCCAGAAGATGGAAACCATCGCCAAGCGGATCTACCGTGCGGATGAGGTGCTTGCGGACAAGAAAATCCGCGACCAGCTCAAGGCCTGGGAAGAGCAGGGCTATGGCAATCTGCCGATCTGTATGGCCAAGACGCAGTATTCCTTTACCACTGACCCGAGCGTGCGCGGTGCGCCAACCGGGCATTCGGTGCCAGTGCGCGAAGTACGCCTGAGCGCAGGGGCCGGGTTTATCGTTGCCGTCTGTGGTGAGATCATGACCATGCCTGGCCTGCCTAGCAAACCGGCGGCGGAGAACATTCACCTGAATGATGGTGGTCAGATCGAAGGTCTGTTCTAAGACGGAAACTGCGTGGGTTGCACCCACCCTACGGAATGACTGTAGGGTGGGTGCAACCCGCCACGCTGGAAGGAAGAAAAATGACGGCGCAGATTATCGACGGCAAGGCCTTTGCGGCCACGATCCGGGACAAGGTGGCGGGCCATGTGGCGCGGCTAAAGGCGGATCACGGCATTACCCCCGGCCTTGCGGTGGTGCTTGTGGGCGAAGACCCGGCGAGCCAGGTCTATGTGCGTTCAAAGGGCAAGCAGACCGTTGAGGTTGGCATGCAATCCTTTGAGCACAAGCTTGATGTGGACACCTCAGAGGCCGATCTTCTGGCGCTGGTCGAGCGGCTTAATGGCGACCCGGCGGTGCATGGCATTCTGGTGCAATTGCCCTTGCCCAAGCATCTTGATGAAGACCTTGTGATCAACTCGATTGATCCGGCCAAGGATGTGGACGGGTTCCACATTTCCAACGTCGGGCTTTTGGGCACCGGGCAGAAATCCATGGTGCCCTGCACGCCGCTTGGCTGTCTGATGATGCTGCGCGATTTTCACGGGTCGCTGTCGGGGATGGATGCGGTGGTGATCGGGCGCAGCAATATCGTGGGCAAGCCGATGGCACAGCTTTTGCTTGGCGATAGCTGTACCGTGACGATTGCCCATAGCCGGACTAAGGACATCGCCGATGTGGTACGGCGCGCCGATATCGTGGTGGCCGCTGTTGGCCGCCCCGAGATGGTGCCGGGCGACTGGATCAAGCCGGGCGCAACGGTGATTGACGTGGGCATCAACCGGATTGACGCGCCTGAAAAGGGCGAGGGCAAGACCCGCCTTGTGGGCGATGTCGATTTCCCGAGCGTGTCCAAGGTGGCCGGGGCGATTACCCCGGTGCCGGGCGGCGTGGGCCCGATGACCATCGCCTGTCTTCTGGCCAATACCGTGACGGCGTGCTGTCGCGCCAACGGGCTTGAAGAGCCCGAGGGGCTGACCGCCTAAGCAAAGCGGATCAGAGTAAAAGAAAGCCCCGGCAAGGTCACTTGCCGGGGCTTTTTTGTGGGCCTGTCAGAAAATCGTGTTGGTCAGGATTGAGCCCCAAGCGGTCATGGGCCAACTCTCTCTCAAGGTGATATTTGAACCCGGCCAAAGGCTGTTAGCTCCACCCAGAGCCTTCGACTTAGTGTAGAATGAACGGCAGACTTGTGGCTCTGCTGGAACAGACACAAGCCCTTAAATTACCATCCATCCAACAGGTCAAACCTCGCAGCGCCACCCGTGACTCCCATTGAGAAGTATCAATTGGAACAACGCCGAGCAGAAGGCCTGCCAGATGGAACAAGGCTGAGCAGAGGGCTTGCCAGAATTTTGTTCGATCTAGGCGCTAGTTACGCAAATATTCCGCGTTATTTGTCGATAAGCCTAGCAAAATGTCTGAGAGGCGCATCCACAGCGCGAAAAGTTAAGGCGAAATCGGACAATGATATCGGCGAAGCGGAAGTCCGTTTTGTCCGGCGGTTTCAACGGGTCGATGCAACACTTTAATCTTTTGAGAGAGATGGAGTGATCATCATGAAGTATCGTCGCCGCATATTCTTCACGGACAA
>NZ_FRBN01000075.1 GCF_900142625.1 Roseovarius marisflavi | reverse complement strand
CTCGGCCTTCTGATCGGGGGTGACGCCTTCGCGCGTCACCTTGATGTTTACATAGGGCATATCGGTTCCTTTCAGCTTTCGCGTTCAGTGATTTGGAAAATTTTGGCCATGATCCGCCATGCGCCATCGGTTCGCACAAGGGTCAGGAAGTCGATGAAATCTTTTGTGCCAATGGAGCACCGCACACGGGCAAAGGCGGTGTTTTCCCCCGCAAACTCTATGGAGTCGATCACATCACGCCGGGGTTCATCGCGCGCGGCAGGGGACACGCGCTTTGCCACCACCGGGAAATAGTCATCCATCGTGCGATAGAGCAACGGCGTTTCGTCCGCCGTTGCGTAGATCGCTTTTGGGTGAAACGCGGTTCCCAGCCTTTCAATGTCGGCGTGGTAGAGACCATCGAAATAGGTCTCTAGCACGCCGGTTACTGCGGCAAATGCAGTCATGCTGCCTGCTCCATCAGGCCCTCGGCAATCATCGCTTTGATCGAGGCGGGACGTGCCGCGATACGTGCGACGTAGCTTTGGGTTTTCGGATGCGCGTCAAGGCTCACTCCGACAAAACCTGCCCAATTGAGCACGACAAAGGCATAGGCGTCCGCAACGGTGAAGGTGTCACCCATGAGAAAGTCACGTCCGTCTGCGAGGCTTCGCTCGATATGAGCGGCCCGGCGTTGGACACCTGCGTCGGCCTTTTTGCGCCGCGCATCATCCAGCTCGACACCCGAGAAAAACGGCCCAAAGGATGTGTGCAGTTCTGACGACAAGAAGTTGAGCGTTTCCTGGAGCCGGGTGCGCGCCAAGGTGCCGTTCGGGGGCGCAAGGCCAGCATCGGGTGACTGATCCGCCAGATACTGAAGAACAGCGGGGTTTTCGGTGATGATATCGCCGTCATCGGTCACAAGCGCCGGAACATAGCCGTTCGGGCTGATCCTGAGGAAATCGCCGCCCGCTTCGGTCGTGTTCGCGTCGGTGTCTGTTTTGTCTAGGTCGAACGAGACGCCAAGTTCGTTCAGGATGATGTGGGATGCCATCGAGCAAGCACCGGGTTTGTAGTAAAGTTTCATCTGTCATAGCTCCAGTTGGTTGGGTTGATGGGCCAGAGATGGCGCATTCAATAACCGTTGACAACTTGGTTTCTAGGGGATACCCAATTATCCAGTTACCTCAAAGAAACCTGGTCACCCAACATGCCCCTCAAAGTCCGCAGGAACCAAAGCCCCGATCCGCCACTGCCATGTATGCTGACGCATTGCATGGCCGTGATCTCAGGCGCGTGGGCGGCCAACGTCATCTGGTCGCTGCGTGCCGGCCCGCGCCGCTTTAACGAGTTGCGCACCGACATTCCGCCAATTTCGGCCAAGGTGCT
>NZ_FRBN01000004.1 GCF_900142625.1 Roseovarius marisflavi | reverse complement strand
TCCTTGATCGCCTGCAACAGAAGTTCCGGGATGCCACAAAGACCAAACCCGCCTGCCGCGATCGTCATTCCCTCGAATAGCAGCCCATCCAGCGCCGCCTCTGCGTTTGCAAAAACCTTGTTCATGCTGCGACCTTTCCTAGTCCGAGTATGGCGCGCGCCTGTTGCCATGTGGCGACGGGGCGTTCGTATTTTTCACACAGATCGACCGCGCGTTTGACCAATGCCGCGTTTGACGGGGCGAGCCGGTCCCGATCAAGCCGCGCGTTGTCCTCAAGGCCGGTTCGGGTATGACCGCCCTTGGAAATTGACCACTCGTTGATGGTCAGCTGCGCCGGGCCAATACCCGCCGCACACCATTGCGCATCGGGCGCAAGGCGTTTGAGGGTCTCGATATAAAAGTCGAAAATCGGCTCGTCCGCGGGCATGGAATTCTTCACCCCCATGACGAATTGCACATAAAGCGGGCCTTTCAGCCTACCATCGGCCGCCATGCGCGTTGCCTGAACGATATGGCCAAGATCAAAGGCCTCAATTTCGGGTTTCACATCATGCGCGATCATCTCAGACGCGAGCCAGTCGACGAGGTCAGGGCTATTCTCATAGACCCGCGTGGGGAAGTTGTTCGAACCAACCGACAAAGAGGCCATATCCGGTGACAACGGCAGCATCCCACCACGCTCGCGCCCTGCGCCGGATCGCCCCCCGGTCGACAATTGTACGATCATACCAGGGCAATGATGCTCCAGCCCTTCCTTGAGCCTTGCAAAACGCTCGGGGTCGGAAGTCGGCTTGCCCGCCTCGTCGCGGACATGGCAATGGGCAATTGCCGCACCGGCCTCGAAAGCCTCATGAGTGCTTTCGATCTGTTCCGAAAGGGTGATCGGTACCGCCGGATTGTTGTACTTTGTCGGTAATGATCCGGTGATGGCAACGCAGATGATGCAGGGGTTGGTCATGGCTTTTCTTAAGGCTCCAGTAGAGTAGGCAAATTCAGCGGCGATCAAGCCGCCTTGACCGCGTGGACCGGCATTTTGCAAAGCGCGTCGGCAAAGAACGGGCGAAATCCCTCGGGGTGCTCGCTCATCGGGAAATGCCCGAGCTCGTCCATAACCGCGAGTGTCGCGCCCGGAATCGCATCGGCGGTGCGCTTGGCATCCTCCGGCGTACAGGTCAGATCATAGGCCCCCACGATGATATGCACGGGCGTCTTTTCCGTATCAATCTGTCCCAGACGTGCAATCAGGCTCTCGTCGCGGGTATAAAAGCTCAGGTCGCCGCGAAACACACCGGGGCCGGACTGCTTGAACATCCAAAGCGTGTTCTCACGCTCGGCCCGGGGCGCGAAGGGCGAGATATTAGCCGAGACCAGGGCCGCGCCCATCTCGCCACCATGGGCGTCAGGGCGGTCGAACCAGTCGATATCATACCATGCGGCCTGAAAATCCGAGGCCTCGATCGCGATGAAACCACTGAATTTATCCGGGTGAAGCGCGGCAAGCTGAAGCGCGATACGCCCGCCCATCGAACAGCCCGCAAGGACAGGGCGATCAAGACCAAGCCCGTCGACCACGGCCAATATGGTTTCGATATAGGCTTGGGTCGTCAGCAGATATTCCTGCGTCTCGAACCCTTCCGGCGGCAGCGACTTGCCGTGCCAGGGCATGTCAAAAGCAATCAGGCGGTTCGTGGCGGTGATGTCTGCGTCGTTCATCAGATGGCGCCATTGGCGGGTATCCGCGCCCGCCGTGTGAAGGCAGATGACAGGTCGCCCCTGTCCGGCCTCTTCAAAATAGATGCGACGCGGTGCGCCCTCGACCGTGATGGAAAGGTAACGTCCAGTGATGGGTTCAATGCTCATGCTGCCAACTCCTTTGACGGGCGCGCAAGCGCCATGACGTCCTTGAAGAACCGCAGGTTCTTGACCAAGCACAGAATATCGCCGTCGATCCGACCGCGACCGATTTTGACAAGGCCGAAAATGTCATGGAATCCAGCCTCGGGAATGGGTTGCCAGAATTTCTGCAAGGCCTCCGCGTCGGTGCGAAAGGCAAAGCGCCAGGGCGTTTTGCGGCTTGGTCCGGGAGTCACTTCAATAAGTCTGCCCCTGTCGAAACCAAGGTAGATTTCTTCGCCGCCGATCTCGATCAGGACGGTTTCAGAGAACAGGCGGCCCAAACGCAAAAGATGTGGCGTGCCGTTCAGTTGCGACTGAATGTTCTGGAATATCTCGATCACCTGGATCTCCTTCAAAGAAACTTGATGCGCCGTTGGTGCCACGTCGAGGGGCGGTCTTGCCATGCCGATACGGGTATGGGGTGATACTCTGAAACTGAAGCGCCATGTTTCACCGTCGGGATGGAACACCCTGCAGCAAATGACTGGGTATCACCCGATACCGCAAGCGGCATTGGTTAAAGCGACTTCTTAGCGGATGAATAGGTAGCGAAAGACGCCCCCAAAGCGTCCCGGACCACTAACAGAATCGCCAATTTGGAGGAGAAACCATGGGCATTGTAAATCTTGAAAACATCACGGATGTCGTGATCGCCAGCCTTGGCAAGTCCGGTGATATCACCGAACGTCAACGCGAAATCATGACCTCGCTCATCAAGCACTTGCACGGGTTCTGCAAAGACGTGAACCTGCAACATGGCGAATTCCTGGAAGGCTGCGAATATCTCAAGCGCGCGGGCCAGACCTGTGACGAGAACCGGCAGGAATTCATCCTGCTTGGCGACATCGTCGGTGTTGAGGTTCTGGTCGACATGCTCTCGAACCCCGTTGAAGGCACCGAAAGCGAATCCACCGTTCTCGGCCCGTTCTACCGTGAAAATCCGCCGGTTCTGCCTAAGGGTGGTTCGACCATCCAGAAACATTATGACAATGAGGAAACCGCCTATTACGAAGGCTATATCCGCGATGCCGATGGCAATGGCGTTGCGAATGTGACGCTTGACGTCTGGGAAGATGCGCCAAACGGCATCTACGAAAACCTCGACCCCGATCAGCCCGAATACAACCTGCGTGGTCGCTTTGAGACCGATGAGAACGGGCATTACGCCTTTGTGGCTGTGCGCCCTGTGCCCTACCCGATCCCGGACAATGAAACCGCTGGTGAATTGCTGCGCTTCATGGGGCATCACCCCTATCGGCCCGGGCATATGCATTTCATCATCTCGAAAGAGGGCTACCGTCCGCTGATCAGCCAGATCTATGACGCCGACAGCAAATGGTTGGACAATGACAGCGTTTTCGCGGTCAAAGACAGCCTGATCGGCAAGTTCAAGCCCGCCCCCAAGGAGCTTGGCACCGATCTGCACTTCGAGTTCGATTTCGTTCTCAAGGCAGAGGACAAAGCCCAATCTGTTGCGGCCGAGTAAGACTTCCAACCTCCCTGTTGACTGGCCCCCGTGTTGCGGGGGCCTTTTTTTATTTAAAGTGCTGAACTACTGTTCATCTCGCATATGTTGATTTGACGCTGGAGGGGAGGCCGCGATGAATTTCAAGCAAATGACCTATTTCATCGCGGTGGCCGAAGAATTGCACTTTGGGCGCGCGGCGGAACGGCTTGACATGGCGCAGCCGCCGCTGAGCCGCCAGATAAAACAGATCGAGGAAGACCTGGGCGCGATCCTTTTCAATCGTGGCCGCAGCGCGATTAGTCTGACACAGGCCGGTGAGAAGCTGCTTGAAAGAAGCAAATCCATCATCGCCCAGCTTGACGATACAAAGCTGGAAATTCGACGAATCGGCCAGGGAGCCGAGGGTCGGCTTCGGATCGGGTTTGTCGGCTCTTCGACCTATGGCATTTTTCCCAATATCATAAAATCGTTTCGCGCCGCCTACCCTTCGGTCAATATGAACCTGATCCCGATGAACAATGCCCAGCTTCACAGGCAACTTGTCTCGCGGATGATTGATGTCGCTTTTGCAAGGCCTGCGCTGAGCGACCCGGAATTTGCGGTGAAAAAACTTCTCGAAGAAGATCTTATCCTTGCCTTGCCCGACACATTGGATACCGGATCGCGCAGGATTGCGGACCTGCGCAGGCTGGCGACGCATAACTTGATCCTCTATCCTGAATACCCCCGGCCCAGCTATGCCGATCTGGTGCTAAAAGCCTGTAAGGACGCCGGTTTCGAGGTTCCTATGCGCATTTTCACCATGGACCTGCACACCGCGCTTAGCCTCGTCGCAATCGGTGAAGGGGTTTGTATCGTCCCGGCCTCTGTGGGATCGGCCCCGCGTAACGGGATCAAGTTCCTGAAGATCGAGCCTGAGATCGCGCGCACCGCCCTGTCCATCAATTACCGTCTGGATGAACAGGGCGTGCATGTTCAGAATTTTGTCAAGATCGCACAAAGTGTCGCGCGAAAGCTGATCTGAGAGGACTCAGACGCCAAGCCACTTGTGCTGAGCCTCTTCATCGGCGCGAATGTCCTGCGCGCTGCCGGTCCACACCACCTGCCCTTTGCTGACGACGACGACATCGTCGGCCAGCGATGTGGCAAAGCCGAAATTCTGCTCGACAAGCACCATCGACAACCCTTCGGCCTTGAGCTCCTGAAGCTTGTCATGAATGAGCTTGACGATGATTGGCGCAAGCCCTTCGGTCGGCTCGTCAAGAATAAGCAGGCGTGGATTCATCAACAAAGCCCGCGCGATCGCAAGCATCTGCTGCTCGCCCCCCGAAAGCTGTGCTCCGCCATTGTCGAGGCGCTCCCCCAGACGGGGAAAGAGATCCAGGACGCGCTCGAACGTCCAGTCCGCGCCGTCACCGCCAAAGCGTTTTGCGGCGATTTCAAGGTTCTCGCGCACAGAGAGCGATGGGAAAATATCGCGTGTCTCGGGCACATAGGCGATGCCCGCCTTGGCGATATCAAACGACCGTTTGGCAATCGGCTTGCCTTCAAACCGTATCTCGCCAGAGCGGGTTGGCAACAGGCCCATAATCGTCTTGAGGGTGGTCGACTTTCCAGCTCCATTTCGCCCAAGAACGGCAAGAACCCTGCCTTGTTGGGCGCAAAGGCTCATGCCGTACAAAACCTGCGTTTCGCCATATCCGGAATTGATTGCGTTCAGCTCAAGCATCTTCCCAGCTCCCCAGATAAATCTCTTTCAAAAGGCTCGACCCGCGCGCCTCTTGCGGCAATCCGTCAAACACCACCTCGCCGTAGTTGAGCACCGTGATCGTATCGGCCACGTCAAAGGCCAGATCCATATCGTGCTCGATGATCAGAAGCGTCAGGTCACGCGGCAGATTGTTCAGCAGGTCGTGAAACCCCTTCGCCATCTCGGGGCCGACGCCGCTTGTCGGCTCGTCCATCAACAAGACCAGCGGACGGGTCGCAAGCGCGACGCCCACCTCAAGCTGCCGACGCACACCATAGCTGATCTCAGACACATTGGCGTGCAGGAAGGGCATCAGGTTGACCTGATTGGCAACGTCCTGAACGATCTCGCGCACTTCGGGTTTCGCCAGACTGTCACTCCACAGCGTCGTCGCATGTCCGGTGTGGATCGACGCCGCCAGACCAAGATTTTCCTCGACCGTCAGGCCATCGAACAAGGTGTTCTTCTGATAGCTGCGCGACAGTCCCCGGCGCGCCCGTTTTGCGACCGCAAGCGCGGTGACATCCTCGCCCGCCAGATGAACCGAGCCTTTATCAGAGGCAAGTTCGCCGACCAACTGGTTGAAAAGCGTTGTTTTTCCGGCACCGTTAGGCCCAAGAATGACCCGCCGTTCACCGCGTTCCAGTTTGAGCGAGACATCACGCGTGACATGCACAGCCCCAAAACTCTTGTCCAGATTTCTTGTCTCAAGCATCGCTGGCAACCTCCTCGGTTTTTTGATTGCGCGTGGCATCTGCGGCACGGCGGTCGATCCGGGCACCCCATCGGTCTTCGAGCCAGCCAAAGATGCCGTTCGCGCGGCTCATCACCACTGCGATCAAGATACAGCCCACAACAAGGTGCCAATAGGTCGTGACCGCGCTCAACTCGTGTTTGAGCATGACAAAGGCCACAGCCCCCACCAGCGGGCCAATCAAGGTTCCCACGCCGCCAAGGATGACAACCACAAGCGCCTCGCCTGAAACGGTCCAGCTAAGAAGACCGGGTGAAATATACATGATGTGCTGGGCCGCCAAGACACCGGCCAACCCGGCGATCATTCCCGAAAGTCCGAAAACATCCGCCTTGACCCGCCAGACCGTAAGACCAAGCGCGCGCATGCGCTGTTCGTTGTGCATCACACCGCTCAGCGAACGCCCAAGGCCCGAGCGCAGGATTAGGACCGCCGCGCCATAGACCGCCGCAAGGATCGCTAGGCAGAAAAACGCAAAGCTGCGGCTGTCACTGAGATCAATCCCGACAAACGACAGATCAAGCCGCGATATTCCGCCAAGCCCGTCATCGCCGCCGAAAATCGGGGCCTCGAAGACATAGGAATAGGCCATCTGCCCAAAGGCGAGCGTTGCCATGATGAAGTAGATGCCATGGCTGCGGGCGCAGATCGCCCCGATGACCCAGGCCGCGACCCCGGTGATCGCAATCGCTCCCGCCATCGCAACCGGGGGCGCAATCCCCGCGATGGTCGAAAGCATGACATAGGCGTAGGCGCCGACGCCCATCAGCGCTCCGTGACAGAGCGAGACCATGCCGCCAAAGCCTGCCACCATGTCAAGCGCCAGAACCAGCACTGCGAGGATGAAAATTTCAGTCAGTATTTCAAGCCCGAAATATTCGGCTGTGAAGACCCTGAACAGGGCCACGGATGCCAGCAGCACCAGCGTGGCATAGCGAAGCGGTGTATGACGAAACATCAACTTATCCTTTCGCGGGAAACAGGCCCACAGGCTTGATCACGAGGACCGCAGCCAGCAGGGCATAGATGAGAACCGACGCGAGTTGCGGCGCCAGCACGGCGCCAAACGTCTGAACAAAGCCGTAGATCAATGACCCGGCAATCGCGCCTTTCAGGGATCCAAGGCCGCCAATCACGATGACGATCAAGGTCGGGATCAGGATTTGCAGCCCCATTTCGGGGGTCACGCTCAAAAGCGGTGCGGCCACCGCGCCGGCAAGACCGGCCAAAGCACAGCCGACACAGAAAACGATAAAGAACAACCGCTCGACATTGATCCCGAGGCAAGCCGCCATGGCATCATTGTCCACACCCGCACGGATCATCGCGCCAATCTGCGTCCGGCTCAGAACCAGCGAGAGGGCAGCGAAAATAGCTGTTCCGAGAACGATGATGAACAAGCGGTATGTCGGGTATTCGACACCAAGAAAGGCAAGGCGACCCGAGAGGATGCCGGGCACCTCGATCGCCAGGGCTAGGTCGCCCCAAAAGATGCGGGTGAGATCCAACAGCGCGAAGATAAGGCCAAAGGTCACCAGAACCTGCGCCATCGGCCCGGATTTGCGCATCCGCTGAATAAGCCCGGTATAAAGCAGAACACCAACCCCGGCGACAGCAACGGGAGCCAGGAAAAAGCCCATCCAATAACCGCCCACCGCCGCCAGAGACGCCGCGAAATATGCGCCAAGCGCATAGAGCGCACCATGGGCGAGATTCACGAAATGCATCAGGCCGAAGATGACCGTCAGGCCGACAGACAGAAGAAAAAGAAGCATAGACAGCTGCAGCGCATTGAGGGTCTGAAGCGTCCAGAAGCCAAGATCGATTGTCATTTTGGGACCTCCTCCCGAGAGTTTGCCCGGCGGCATTTTGCAGCCGGGCGTAGTTTTTCGCTGTGGTTTAGTTGGAGACCGGCGCCGCCATCTCGCAGCCATTGACCGGATCGGCCTCTGCTGGAAGCTGCGCGAGCACCTTCTGGGTCAGACCACCTTCACCAGCAACGGTTTCATAAACATAGATCGGCTGAACGATGTTGTTGGTCGCGGGGTCGATGGAAAGCTGACCGCGCGGGCCTTCAAAGCTCACCTGACGCAGCGCATTGGCAAGCGACGCCCGATCGGTCGCACCCGCCTTTGTTGCCTCGATCAGAGCGCGCGCCGCATCATACCCCTGCACGGCGAACTCCGACGGCATCCGGTCTGTCTTGGCTTTGAACGCTTCGACAAAGGCCGCATTTGCAGGGCTGTCGATCGTGGGCACATAGTGCAGCGCCGTGATCACACCTTCGGCTGCGGGGCCTTCGGCATTCACATAAAGCGGCGATGTCAGGAAGCCCGAGCCATAAAGCGGCAGCTCTGCCTTGAGACCGAAGCTGTCATATTGCTTGACGAAGGAAATCGCCTCGCCACCCGCGTAGAACACGTAGACGGCATCCGCGCCGCTGGATTTTGCCTGCGTCAGATAGGGCCCGAAATCCTGGGTCTTCTGGAACGGGGTAAAGTCCTGGCCGACGATCTCGCCACCGGCGGCGGTAAAGGTCGCGGCAAATCCGTCGATCATCTGGCGCCCCGCCGCATAGTCCGGCGCAAGCGTATAAATTTTGCGGATGCCCTGATCATACATCCATTGCCCCATCGGACGGTTCACCTGACCGTTGGAAAACGACATGCGCGTGATGAAGGGCGAGCAGGACTCGCCGGTTGCGCCGTCATTTCCGGCATTGGCCACGATCAGCGGCACGCCCGCACCGTGAACCATGTCGCGCACGGCGCCGAGCACGCCAGAGCTGACGACCCCGACCATCACGTCAACCTTGTCCTGAAGGATCAGCTTTTTGGCCTTGCCGAGGGCAACCGGCGGTTTGACCTCGGTGTCTTCGTTGACGATGTCAAAGGTGGCATCGGTTTCACCGCCGAATTGCTCCAGCCCCAGAGCAAAACCCGCTTCGATCTCATTTCCCAAAGATGCGTAAACACCCGAGAACGGCAGAAGCAGCCCGACTTTGATTTCTTCGGCTGTTGCAGGCATAGCAAGGCCAGTGGCAAGCCCGAGGGCCGCCAGAATGGAACGTTTCATTTAATATCCTCCAGTTGAGTTTCAGACCCCTCCTCAGGGCCTATCCAAGATCGCCCCCACCAACCGGCACCGTAACGCCAGTGATGTAGGAGGCATCATCCGACGCCAGGAACAGGATCGGACCTGCCTGTTCGTCGAGTGTTCCGTAACGTTTCATAAACGAGGACTGGATCGTCTGATCGACGATGGTCTGGTACCAGTCTTCGCGTTGTTCCTCGGCCGCGTTGGCATTGCGCGGCACCACACGGAGCGGTGCCTCAGTGCCGCCGGGCGCGGTGGCCACGACACGGATACCGCGTTCCGCCACTTCCCAGGCAAGGCTTGCAGTAATGGCATTCACCCCGCCCTTGGCCGCCGCATAGGGTACGCGGTTGAGCCCACGTGACGCGATTGACGAGACATTGACGATGACGCCACTGCCCTGCGGCAGCATGATCTCGATCGCGGCGCGGCAACAATAGAGCGTCGGGAAAAGCGAACGGCGTACCTCGGCGTCAATCTGCTCGGGCTCGTAATGCTCGAACGGTTTGGCCCAGATCGTGCCTCCGACGTTGTTCACAAGAATGTCGATCCGCCCCCAGAGGTCCACGGCTTTGGCCATCGCCGCAGCGCAGCCTGTCCATGTCTCAAGATCGGCGGATATCGCTTCGACCGTGCCACCTGCGGCGCGGATATGCGTAACGACCTCGTCGCGTGCGGGCGAACGATCTACGATCAGCACGCGCGCGCCCTCGGCTGCTGCGCGCTCGGCGACGCGGCGGCCGATGCCTTGCGCGGCTCCGGTGACGACCATGACCTTATTGTCGAAACGGCGGCTCATGCGGCAACGCCCTCTGCTTCGGTCGGGTTGAACTTTTCAAAGTAGAAATTAGCGGGCTCGACACCCAGCTTGCCGAAATGCGACCGCACCGCATCAACCATCGGCGGCGGACCACAGAGGTAGACATCGCAATCGCCCCCATGAAGGTCGTCGGCCGTCACGTGATCGGTCACGAAACCTTTGCGCTCATGGGCATCTTCCTCGGCGGCCAGCACCGTAATGACGGTGACGTTGCCGATTTTCCCGGCCAATGCGTTGACGCGGTCCAGCTCAACCAGATCGGCGGCGTTTGTCGCGGCATAAAAGAGTGTGATCGGCTGATCCGTCCCCTGCTCTGCGACCTGTTCCAGCATGGACAGGAAAGGCGCAAGCCCGGTGCCACCGGCAAGCCAGAGCTGCGCGCGCTCCATCGGGCGCAGATAGAACGCCCCCATCGGCCCGGTCAGCGTCACGCTGTCGCCAGTCTTGGCGCCCTCGCCCAGATAAGAGCTCATCACGCCGCCCGGAATATTGCGCACGAGGAAGGTCGCGATGTCGGCGCCGGGCGCAGAAGAGAACGAATAGGACCGGTGCTTTTGTGTGCCCGGAACCGTGACATTCACATACTGCCCTGGCAAAAAGCCGATGGGCTTGGCGGGTTTCACACGCAAGCTGAAGGAAGTCTCGGACAGTCGGTCAACGCCCAGAACCTCGGCCTGCACCGCCTCGGGCGCCGTCTTGCAGACAGCTGACGAGGCCGGGACGCGCAGAACGCAATCGCTTTCCGGGATCATCTGGCAGGTGAGGACGTAGCCCTGTTCGGCCTCTTCGTCGCTCATCGACTCGTCCATGTAGAATTCAAGCTCGTACTCGCCTTTTTCGGCAAAGCACTTGCAGGTGCCGCAGACACCATCGCGGCAATCCATCGGCAAGTTGATCTTTTGGCGAAAGGCCGCGTCTGTCACCTTCTCGTCGTCTTCGCACTCGATGACGCGCGTAACGCCGTCTTCGAAATTCAAGGCAATGTTGTAATGGGTCATAGCTTGCTCCTCCCTTGTCCACGCACCCTCGCAAGGGATGCGTGGTCGTTCAATGTGATCGATGTGAACCGGATCAGATATGGTAGACGTCAATCACGTGATGGATCTTGTCGTTTTTCAGTACGACTTTCTTATTCGTGATCAGAGGCTTTGGACCGGTCGCATCTATGGTGTAAAACGACGTTCCCCAATGCTGGTCCGTTGTCCCGTAGCGGTAGGTCAGCGTAATCCAGTTGAAGCGCAGCTTGATCTCCCCGCCCTCTTGGTTCAGAACTTCGATGTTGCTGAGGTTGTGCATCGTGCGCGGCTCGGGCAGCGAGGTTGACGATGATCGGTCTGTCTGGATCCGAAAGACACGATCCTCAATCCCCGATTTGTCGGGGTAAAAGATCAGCGACATCTCGTTTTGCGGATCCTCGGTAAGCTGATCCTCATCATCCCAGGCGGGCATCCAGAACGGGCAATCAGCATGATAAAAGCTCAGCCAAGTGTCCCATTGACGGTCGTCAAGCGCGCGTGTCTCAGCAAACAGGAATGCCTGAATTTCGTCAAAACCAAGAGCTGTGTCGGCACGGTTAATTGTATCGGTTGTCATGGTTCTATCTCCTCATTCTGCCGCAACGGATGCATCCGGTGCATCTTCGCGTTCTTTGGCGATGGCTGCTGCCATGCGTTCTGTCCACTGCGTGTGCTGAATGACAAACAGGCCCTCGTCTTCGGTCCGCGCTCCCGACAGGATCGGGTTGATACCAAGTTCCTTGGCATCCTCATCCGGCCCTTCAATCCACTGGGTCGCACCCCGGCTCAGGTCGTTCCATTTGGCATGAGCGCCACCGGCATAGCCCCGCTGCGTCGCGCGGAATTCTTCTGTGTCATCCGGCGTCGCCATGCCGGAGGCGTTGAAAAAGTCTTCATACTGGCGAATGCGCAGCGAGCGCGATGCCTGGTCTTCGCCTTTCGGCGCGATGCAGTAGATCGTAACTTCGGTCTTATCGACGCTGATCGGGCGGAACACGCGGATCTGGCTGCTGAACTGGTCCATCAGGAAGACGTTCGGGTAGAGGCACAGGTTGCGCAACACGCCGACCATCCACTCGGCCTTGGTCTTGCCGTAGGTCTTGGTCCACTCTTCAAGGCGCGCATAGTTCGGGCGGGTGCTCGGATCGGCCCAGGTTGTCCAGAGCAGCAGGTGACCATTCTCATAGGAATGAAAGCCGCCCTTCTGCTTTGACCATTTCGACGCATCGGTCGCTTTGATCTTGTCTTCCTTGCCGTCCACTGTGCGGTGTGAGGTGGTGGCGACATAGTTCCAATGCACGGCAGAGACGTGATAGCCGTCCGCGCCGTTCTCGGCCTGAAGCTTCCAGTTACCGTCATAGGTGTAGGTTGATGATCCGCGCAGGACTTCCATGCCCTCCTCGGACTGATCAACGATCATGTCGATCATCTTACACGCCTCGCCAAGATATTCCTCCAGCGGTTGCACATCCGCATTGAGCGAGCCGAACAGGAAGCCGCGATAGTTCTGAAAGCGGGCGACCTTGGTCAGGTCGTGACTGCCGTCCTGATTGAACTGCTCGGGATAGCCGCCGCCCTTGGGGTCTTTTACCTTGAGAAGCTTGCCGGTGTTCGAGAAGGTCCAGCCGTGGAAAGGGCAAGTAAATGTCTTTTGGTTGCGCCGCTTGAAACGGCAGAGCATTGCGCCGCGGTGTGAACAGGCGTTGACCAGTGCATGCAGCTCGCCATCCTTGTCGCGGGTGATCACGACAGGCGTCCGGCCCATGTGAAGCGAAAAATAATCGCCAGGATTCGGGATCTGGCTTTCATGCGCCATATAGATCCAGTTGCCCTCGAAAATATGCTTCATCTCGAGCTCAAACAGTTCCTCATCGGTGAACATGTCGCGGCGCGCGCGGAAGATGCCTTTTTCCGGATCATCCTGCACTATACCGTCAAGACGGCTTTCGAGTTCATCCAGATTAGATTGCGTGAACATGGGTCTTCTCCTCCTTAGGGGCCAATGCAGGGTTTCGGCATTGGCAAATTGCTTTGCCCGTGGGTTATTCCCCAGCGGCAGACTTCAGTATCCGGCTACCGCCGCGGCGGTAGAATTCAATCTTGTCAGGGTCCAGTGTGACACCGATCCCGTTGCCTTGCGGAACCTCAACGCAGAAGTCGCGATAGACGATCGGTTCGGCCAGTATCTCGTCGGTCAAAAGCAGCGGGCCAAAAAGCTCTGTTCCCCAGTGCAGCGTTTCAACCGTCGAAAAGAGCTGAAGTGCGGCCGCCGTGCTGAGACCGGTCTCAAGCATTGTGCCCGCATAAAGTCCAAGCCCTGCAGCCTGACCGACGGAGATCACTTCAGACGCCCGTTTCAGGCCACCCGATTGGGCAATCTTCACGGCGAACACATCAGCGGCACGGTGCGTGGCAACGGCCAAAGCGTCTTCAGGTCCGTTCAGTGCTTCATCTGCCATGACCGCAATTTCATAAGAACTGGTCAATTCGGCCATTGCATCCAGATATCGGGCCGGAACCGGTTGTTCGACCAATTCGCATCCGACCTCCTGCAGGCCCTTCAATCCCCAACGCGCGTCTTGCAGTGACCATGCCGTATTTACGTCCACACGGATGCTCGCCGCGTCACCGACCGCTTCTTTAATGCGAGCCACATGCGCCACGTCATCACGCACCGCACGCTTGCCAATTTTGAGCTTGAAAATATTGTGGCGGCGCGTCTCGATCATTTCCAGCGCTTCGGCGATATCGGTCTCTGAATTTCCTGATGCCAGTGTCCAGGCGACCGGCATCTTGGTCGTCACGGCACCGCCGAACAACTGCGAGACTGGCACCCCAAGGCGCTTGCCCAAGCCATCCCAAAGGGCAATTTCCACCGCCGTTTTCGCAATGCGGTTGCCGCGAACCAGTTTGTCCAAAAGCTGGAGGGCACCATTTACATCGTCGGAATTCCAATCGGCCAGCGCAGGCGCGATATAGGTATCAATTGCGGACTGAATGCTTTCGGGACTTTCCGGGCCATATGCCAGCCCGCCAATTGTTGTCCCTTCACCAATCCCCTCGGAGCCATCGGAAAACTTGATGCGCACAAGGACTGCTGCTTGCGACCGCATGGTCGCCATAGACAACACATGCCCCCGGATAGTTGGGATGTCGAGGATCATGGTCTCGATTTGGTCGATCTTTGTCACGTCAATCACCGCATTTGTTTGATTTTGTTAAGATGCAGATTGCGCGTTAGAGTGGCTCTGTGTCGATGGTGCTCCGGGTCTTGGGTGATACCCTGCGCATATGTTCCGGATCGACGTTCAAGAGACCCAGCTATCAACACTTGCCCGGCTTGCTGCGGAAAGCCAAAATTACTCTTGAGGTTGGTCCACAGAGCCGCAATGCGCTGTCAGCTATGATTGAGAGGAGCGCGCAGGCGCCACCACCTGCTCTCGCATCGCGGGTCATAGATGGAAAATTTCCGCTCGATACGAACCTGGCTTCAGGAAGAAGGGCATGCCCATTGATCGACCGCGGCCCGCCGATTTCAGTCTTCGGAAACTTGACGAGACACGAGTGCGACTTGGGTGAACGCGCCGTATCGAAGGACGGCAATACGCCCATGTTCAGCATTATTCACAATGTACAATGCGGCCAGCGTCAATCCGACGCTGACCGCAGCAATAAGTCTATCGAGGGCTTTGCGCACGGAACGCTCAGCCCTTGCCCACGATGTTATGCTCGGGACCAAAGGGGAAGCCGGTGATGTTCTCGGCCCCGTCTTCGCCAATCACCAGAATATCATGCTCGCGGTATCCGCCCGCGCCGGGGCGACCCTCTGGGATCATGACCATCGGCTCCATCGAGACGACCATGCCGGGTTTCAGCTCCGTGTCGATATCCTCGCGCAGCTCAACCCCTGCCTCGCGGCCATAATAGTGGCTCAGCACGCCAAAGCTGTGGCCATAGCCAAAGGAACGGTACTTGAGCAGATCCCATTCGCGATACATCTCGTTGAGTTCCTTGGCGATATCCATGCAGCGCGCGCCCGGCTTCATCAGTTCAAGCCCGCGCTCATGCACCGCGACGTTCTTTTGCCAGATATCGAGGCTGGCATCATCGACGCTATCGCAAAACAAAGTCCGCTCAAGTGCCGTGTAGTAGCCAAAGATCATCGGAAAGGTGTTGAGGCTGAGGATATCGCCCGACTGCACCACGCGATTGGTCACCGGGTTATGGGCGCCATCCGTGTTGATACCCGACTGAAACCATGTCCAGGTGTCCATCAACTCTACAAACGGAAAGGATTTGGCTATCTCGCGGATCATCGCATTGGTGCCAGCGATGGCAACCTCATGCTCAGGCACGCCCGCCTGGGCGGCACCGGCGACAGCATAACCGCCCACGTCGCAGATCCGCGCGCCTTCCTTGATAAGCGTGATTTCTTCGGCTGATTTGATGGTGCGCATCCACATCGACGCCTGGCTGATATCGACCAGTTCGACGCCAGGCAGAGCATCCTGAATCAACTGGCGATACTCAAGCGAGACATGGTCGAATTCGATCCCGACCCGCTTGGCGCCCTTGGTCAGCCCCTGCACCGCGCGGTAGAAGTTGTCGCGCCGCCAGTCGGTATAGGTGATGTTGCTGCCAAAGGTTCGGCGCCACGGCTGACCACCATCAATACCCGCCGAAATCGTTGTGGCACTCTTTTGATCAACAACCATGCCATATTTACGTCCGAAATAGCAGTAGAGCCAACCCGAGTAATAATTGATGCAGTGATACGAAGTGAACAACGCCGCATCGACGTTGTTACCGGCCATCCAGACGCGCAACTCGTTTTGGCGACGGGCCATTTCTGTGTCTGAAAAGGGTGAAAAATCCTTTTCACCATTATGCCACTCCGTGACGTGCAGCATTTCATCATCAAGCATCTCGGTATCTCCTCGCTGTCTTCGATATCAATCGGCTAACAGCAAAGGTGACCAAAGCATAATTAATAGGTTTGATTTTAGAATAAGAAATCCAAATCCATGGACTGAGCCGCATTAGCTGCGTGCATAAGTAAGCTTGCGAAAGGCGCCTACCCCCTCGGTGATTTGTTCGATCAATTTCAACGCGGCGTCAGAGGCCTTGATGTGCTTATAGAAGAGGCCGACATGCAGGTTGGCCAGCGGAGGAAACCCCTCTTTTGGGGAAAGCACACGCATCCCCGGCAAGAGTGTTTTCTTTGTCAGGGCTGTCACCCCCATCCCGTCAAGCACTGCGTTTTGCAGAGCGGATATGCCGGGACTCTCAAAACAAATCCGCCATTCGCGACCTTCCGTATTGAGGGCATCAATCATCCGTTTACGATAGAAACACCCCTTGGGATGGGCAATGATCTGAACCGGCTTGTCGAGGCTGAATTGATAGTCACGCCCACAGACCCAGAATGGCCGCTCGGACCAGTAGAGCGACACATAAGGTGCAGGCATTGTATCGGTGATCACGATGGCAAGATCCAGCTCGTCAACATGCAGCTGCCCCAGGATATCACTGCTCCTGTCGCAACGTATGTCCAATGAGACATCGGGATTCGCCCGCGCAAAATCGGCAATGATGCGCTGAAAATATTCAATCGCGTAATCTGTAGGCAAACCCACGCGGAGGGTGCCCATGAACTTGGCTTGCTGCAAATTGGCCACCGCCCTGTCGTTCAATCGAAGCATCTCGCGGGCATAGCCGATAAGAGCGTGCCCCTGCGGCGTCAGATCCAAAGCCTTGCCCTTATGATGCAAAAGCTTGACCCCCACTAGATCCTCCAACCTCTTGATCTGCAATGAAATAGCAGGCTGCGTGCGGCCAAGAACATGACCGGTTTCGGTATAACTCCCAAGATCCACAACCGTAACAAAGGTGCGGATAAGGTCGGTCTGCAAGTTCACAAAATGGCGCATGATTAATAATCCTTATTCAAGCATTGCTACTATGAATTTTACGCATAAGGCAAGCCGTTCTAAGCTTCAGAAACCTAGAAGAAAAGAGGGCAACATGGTCCAAGATACGGTTTTTGCAGCAGAATTACCCTGGCCCGAGTATCAGAGTCGCGTTCAAGGCGGGGCTGTCCCCATCTTCATCCCGCTCGGATCAATGGAACAGCACGGCCACCACATGCCGATGCATGTCGATGTCCTCTTGCCCACTGAATTCGCCCGTCGGGCGGCGGTGGCGACGGGTGGTCTTGTCGCTCCGCCATTCACCTACGGATACAAATCCCAACAAAAGTCGGGGGGTGGCAATTTCTTTCCGGGCACCACCAGTCTGGACGGTGCGAGCCTCGTGAACGCTCTCAAGGACGTCATCCGCGAGTTCGCGCGCCACGGCAATCGCCAGCTGTGCATCGTAAACGGACATTTCGAGAATTCCTGGTTCATCGCCGAAGGCATTGACCTGGCGCTGCGCGAATTGCGCTGGAGTGGCATTCACGACACCAAGGTCGTGGTGCTTTCCTATTGGGATTTCGTCGATCAGGCGGCAATAGACAAGCTTTACCCCGAGGGTTTTCTGGGCTGGGACATTGAGCATGGCGGGGTTCTGGAAACCTCGCTGATGCTGCGCCTCTATCCCGACATGGTGGCCCTGGAAAAGGCAGTCGATCATCCGCCTGCCGAATTCCCGCCCTATGACGTTTATCCGCCGCATCCTGAATGGACACCGGCAAGCGGCACGCTGTCCTCCCCCAAAAACGCCTCTGCCGAAAAGGGCGACATCCTGCTGGACGTCTGCACGCGCGGCATCGTGAAAGCGCTGCGCACAGAGTTCTCATTCAAAGATCAGATTGCCGCCGAGTGAGGCGTTGAGAGACCAAGAACAAAAACCGTTTTGACCACCAAGGAGATATCCATGACCAAGACCACGCACGCCCCGACCCGCCGCCAACTGCTTCAGATGACCGCTGGCGCAGCGCTGGCCACTCCCTTCCTGTCGATCCGCGCCGCAGCCCAGACCGTCAACCTGTCAATGCTGGCATGGTATGGCCATGCAGAGCCCGATATCGTCGCAGAGTTCGAAGACGCCAACAACGTGAAGTTCACACCGAAATACTATACCGGCGGCGACAACATGCTGGGCCTGATCGCGCAATCGCCCGCTGGCACCTATGACCTGATCCTGTCGGATGCCGAGTATGTCCAACAGCTGAACGCCGCTGGCTATATCGAGCAGCTCGATCCGGCGGATTACGCGTTTGACGATTTCTACCCCGAGTTCCAGAAATTCCCCGGTCACTGGCAGGACGACAAGCTGTATTCGGTGATCACGCGGTTCGGCTTTCTCGGCATCGCCCATAACACCGACGTGCTGAGTGAGAAGGACGCGTCAAGCTACGGCGTATTCTCCGATGCGCGCGTCACCGGCAAGCTGGGCCACTTTGACTGGCACCTTCCAAACCTGGGCCAGATGAGTCTCGCAGTCGGCAACCCCTCGCCTTATGACATCGACGAGGCGGCCTGGGAAAAGGTGCAGGAGGCGACCATGGCCCTTCGCGGACAGGTTGGCGGCTTTTTTGACTATGGCGGAACCTTCTCGTCGCTCAATGACGGACAGATGGTTGCCTTTGGCGGGATCGGCGACTGGATCACCGGCGTTCTGGAAAAGAACGGCGCAAAGGTGCGCACCACGATCCCCGAAGAAGGCGGGCTGCAATGGACCGAATCCTTCTCGATCGGCAAGGGTTCGCGCACTCACGAGATGGCCCGCAAGTGGATCCAGTGGATCACGTCGCCCGACGGCCAGGCAAAATCTGCCGATATGGCCGCCTATCCGGCGCTTGTTCCAAGCAAAAAGGGCTGGGAAGTGCTCAACGCCACCAACCCCGCAGAGGCAAAGCGCCAGAACATGGTTCTGGGTCAACACAATGCCATGGATATGATCCGCGAGGGGCGTATCAAGTACCGCCAACTGCCCGTGCAACAGAGCCTTGAGGACTGGAACGACTTCTGGTCCGACTACAAGGGCGCCTGACGCGGGCCTTGCCGGGGTCTTTCATCTCCCAGACCCCGGCGCATCCGCTCCTGCCTCCGAGAAAGCCGCATAACATGACCCGATCCCGCCCCAGTCTCTTTTCTCTTGTTTTGTCCCTGCCGCTCTTGATCTGGCAGGTGGCCTTCTTCCTCTTTCCGCTGATCTTCCTCGTGGCAATCAGCTTCTGGACGGTACGCAATTTCCAGATGACACCGGACCTGAATTTCGGCAACTGGGACCGCATCCTGACGCGTGGCACCTTTTGGGATGCCTATGCGCGCACCGCAATGCTCGCCACGGCGTCGGCGGCATTGACCAGCGCCATCGCCTTTCCCGCTGCCTATGCGATTTCATTCAAGCTCTCGGAGAGGGCCAAGCAATGGCTGGTCTTCGTCCTGATCATTCCCTTTTTCACCAGCTATCTGGTGCGGGTTTATTCGCTTCAGGTGTTTCTGTCGGATGCGGGAATTATCAACGCATTCCTGGACATGTTCGGAATTGGGCCGTTCCTAATGCTTAACACCACCTTTGGCACGCTGGTGGGAATGGTCACGCTCTGCCTGCCGCTGGTGATCCTGCTTCAGGTGTTCAGCCTCAATTTCGTCAACCGAGATTTTGTCGAGGCTGCGCATAACTTGCGCTGCGGACGGCTGCGCACGGTGCTGGCGGTGATCGTGCCCTCGGCACGCGTGGGGCTTGTGATTGCGGCGCTGTTCGCCTTCATCCTCTCGTTCGGCGATTTCGTGAGCCCGCTTTACCTGGGCGGAGGCAACCCGCCGACGCTCTCGATCATGATCACCGATATCACAAAATCCGGGCAGCAATGGCCCCGCGCCGCCGTCGTCGCGCTAATGATGATCGGCACGCTGCTCACCGTGGCCTTCGGCGCCATCACTTATGCCTACAAGGAGCGCGGCAAATGACCGGCAACCGCAATCGCCTGATCAACGCGGCCCTGAAACTGCACATCGCGGCCTGCGTGATCTTTATCTTCGCGCCGATCCTCGGCAGCTTCGTGTTCTCGCTCAACTCGGATCGCTTTCCCTCGCTCCCCCTGGGGCATTTCTCGACCGAGTGGTATCGCCTGATCTGGGAGGATCCGTTCGTCTGGGCCGGATTCTTCAACACCGTCGTCGTCGGGCTCATTGTGGCGGTGATTGCCACGGTGCTGGGTTTTGGCGGGGCCTACACCGATTTTCGATACAACTTTTTCGGAAAGAACATATACCTCGCCCTCGCCCTTTTGCCGCCGACCATCCCGGTGGTAATCATGGGGCTGGCAATGCTGGCGTTCCTGTCTCGGGTAAACCTGTCGGGCAGCACGATCTCGATCATCATCGCTCATGGCGTGATGTGCAGCCCCTTTGCCATGGCCATCATTCGCCTGCGCCTGTCGCAGATGGACCCCGATCTTGAGGCCGCCTCGTGGAACCTTGGTGGCAACGAATGGGCCACCTTGCGCCACGTGATCATTCCCTTCACCAAGCCAGCACTTTTTGCCGCGCTCTTCATCACTATGGCTGTGTCCTTCGATGAATTCGCGGTCGCTTGGTTCGTATCGGGCCTCAATGAAACCCTGCCGGTAAAAATCCTCGGCTTTCTTCAGGGACAGGTCAGCCCGCGCATCAACGCAATCGGCTCTCTGGCCTTCGTTAGTTCCATCACACTGATCATTCTGGCGCAGATGCTCTTGCGCAATTCGTCAAAGGATAAGTCATGACCATGCACATGAACACCGACGCCATCGTCAAGCTTGATGGGGTCGTCAAGCAATTCGGCACTTTCACCGCCGTGGAGCGGGTCGATTTCGAGATCGGGCGCGGCGAGTTTCTGGCGATCATGGGCTCATCGGGGTGTGGCAAGACAACCACCCTCAGGATGCTGGCGGGATTGGATGATCCAACCGAGGGCGATATATGGCTCGATGGCGAGCGGGTGAACGGCAAGGCCACATGGGACCGCGACACGCCGATGGTCTGGCAGAGCCTTGCGCTTTTCCCCTTCCTCACGGTGCAGGAAAACGTCGAATTCAGCCTGAAGATGCGCGGCGTGGGCAAGACCGAGCGTATCGCCCGGGCGCGCAACTGGCTCGACAAGATGCAGATTCTCGAATTCGCCGACCGCAACATCTCGCAACTTTCAGGCGGTCAAAGGCAGCGCGTGGCCCTTGCACGCGCCCTAGTGACCGAACCCAAGATATTGCTCCTTGATGAACCACTCTCGGCGCTTGACGCGCATCTCAAGGTACGGATGCAGGCGGTTCTGTCGAGCCTGCAAAAAGACCTTGGCATCACCTTTGTCTATGTCACTCACTCCATGTCCGAGGCATTTTCAATGGCGGATCGGGTGGTGATCATGAGCCGGGGCAAGATCGAGCAGATCGGGTCGCCCCAGGAAATCTATCACGCGCCGCGCAATCGGTTCGTGGCCGAATTCCTCGGTTCTTCCAATATCTTCACTGGACGCCTGGTAGAGAAATCAGGTGACGATTGGCTGGTCGAGACTGTTCATGGCCGCTTTGCGGTCACTGCTAGCAATGCGCCCGCGAAATCTCTGGGAGACGCGGTAACCTTTACCGTCAGCGCCGAGAACATGCATATCAGCCCCGGGGGGGGCGACACGCCAGGTATCCGGGCCAAGGTGGTGGGCGAGGAGTTCGTCGGTGCCACTGCCATTGTATTTCTAGAGACAGAGACAGGAGAAGAGTTGAAGGTGCAGAAAAGTCATGTTGAACTGACTTCGGTAAATCTGCATCCGGGGAGCACCCTGAATCTGCATTGGGAGTCTCATAGCTGTCATGTCCTGCCAGGCGAATGACACCGAAAAGCGCCGCGAGGCCATTATTCCGCAAGGCGCGGCTTACTTTGCTGTAGAGACAACCAAATCCGCGCGGCATTTCGCCTTTCACCTGCTCCCCGAGTTCACCCTTCTGGCGTTCAGCGCAGCGCTTGATCCTCTGAGGATCGCCAACCAACTGGCACAGCGCCCGCTCTATCGCTGGACTGTGTCCTCGCAGGATGGCGCCGCGGCAACCAGTTCTTGCGGGATTTCGGTGAATGTCGATGAGTCGCTAAGCCCGAGCGCGCGCGATACCGATCTCGTGGTCTGCGGCGGCACTGTGCGCAATGCCGAGGGCCATAAGGAATTGCAGGCGGTCCTACGCCAGCATGCCCGCTTTGGTGGTCGTGTTGGCGGCATTTGCACCGGCGCAATTGCTTTGGCGCAGGCTGGTTTGCTCGCAGGTCGCAAGGCTACATTGCACTGGGAAAACCAACCCGCCTTTCACGAAAAGTTTCCCGAGGTGGAGGTGACCAGCAACACATATGAGGTGGATGGCAGGATTTTCACCTGTGGCGGCGGCGTGGGTGCAACCGACATGATGCTTGAGATTATCGAAGACGATTACGGCCAACCTTTTGCCAATCTGGTCGCCGACATGTGCCTTTACGCTCAGCGCCGCAGCGAGCGATCCCCTCAGCGCACGTCGATCAGCAATGCAATCGAAAGCCGCAACCCTTTACTGGTCCGCGCAATCAAGCTGATGCAAGCCAATATTGAAACGCCAACGGCGATGGAAGATTTGGCAGATGCCGCAGGATGTTCACGCCGACAAATGGAACGGCTATTCGTGAAATATCTCGACAAAACCCCCTACAGGTTCTTTCGCGACCTGAGACTCGACCGCGGCCGTAGTCTTTTGCGCGAAACCGATATGAGCGTGACAGAAATAGCCGTCGCCTCGGGTTTTACCTCACCGGTTGTTTTCATCAAATGCTTCCGCGAACGCTTTGGCCACTCTCCCGGCAAATATCGAAAGGCCAAATAAGCTAGATCTGTCTCTCCGCAAAAGTGAGACGTGGCCGGGGAAATCTGAACGGTGGAATAGATGTGTTTTAATCTCAACAGCGGCATGATGCTGCAAACGAGAACAAGATCATGACCGGCCTGTAGCGCTGGAACCACCGTCCGTTATTTAATCTAGAAGTCGCGGAGACGGCAAGGCGTACATCATACGGGAAGCTGAAGCACGCGCGGTTCGCAAAATTGTCGAAATGCGCTTTGACGATCCAAAACATGAGCGGTGGATGATCGTGGGAGACCTCAATGAACCAGGTCTAGGCAATGAGCTTTCCAGGTCAGCCCTCGCCCCGCTGAAACAGGGTTTTTCGTTCGACCTGCTGGATCGATTAACACCCGGCACTGACTGGACATTCGAGGTCCCCGGCACGCATCTACACTCGCGTCCGGACCGGATACTTGTCTCACCGCGCTTGGCACAGGAGTATCCGAATGTGCGTCCTGAAATCATAAGAACCGGAATGAACGGCCAGTCACATAATCACCGACATGGGGCGTTAAGTGGTAGGCTGAATAAACCGGTTCACGCGAGCGATCATGCGCTCGTCTAGCGAAGCCCGTGTATATTCAACCATGCAGAAGCGCCCTGACCAGCCACAATCGCCACAACAAATGTACCAATGTCCAACAGTAAAATGTTGTGCCCTAGAATGGCTGTGTAACTTTTGAAGATCACAACAATCAGAATGGCCGACGTAATAAGAGTAAAACCCTTAATCGCCAAGCGTTCCCACAAACTTAATTCAGAAAATTCTTGGGGTAAAAGCGCCCAGAAAAGACCCGGCCAGAATGCGAGTTTCAGGTGTTCCCAGATAGATTCGTTTACTGCCACGATAATCGCGGCAGGGCGCCAGCCGCCAGTCCAGTCAAAAACAAAATGAAGTGCAGAGCCAGCCAGAATGGTAACCAGCGCTCCAATGAACTCCCAGCGAACAATTGGGGGAGAGTGGGTTATCATATCCGGGTCACCCTGACGGAGGTATTTTGCTGAAAGATCGGACGGGCCGCTTCGGAGTGGTCACCCCTCTATCAGGGTCCAGGCATTGCTGGATTTCTTCAAAACCCAGCGTCTCTTTCGCTCCAAGTCTCTCTATCAGATGTTCGACCTGCGATCTGTGCTCGCCAATCACATCCAAGGCCCGTTTTTCTGCTTTTTTTAGCGCAGCAATCACAGCCCGATCGACCTGCGCCGCCGTCGCATCGGCATGGCCACGCGGTTGCGCGATGGATTGTCCCAGGAAGGGATGGTCCTCGCTTTGGCGCAGATCAATCGGGCCAAGCTCATCGGTCATGCCCCAGCGGGCAACCATCGAGCGAGCCAACTCAGTAGCACGACGTATGTCATCATCGGCACCCGAACTCACTGTTCCGATCAAAAGCCGCTCAGCCGCGCGGCCAGCCAGCAGGGTGACAAGCTGCGCCTTCAGATAGGTTTCGTCCAATGTGTGGCGTTCTGCCGTGCTCAGCATATGCGTTCCGCCCAAGGCGTGGCCGCGCGGAATGATGGTGACCTTGTAAAGCGGATCGGCATCTGGGGTGTAAAAGGCTGCGGCAGTATGCCCGGCCTCGTGAACCGCCAGCCGGTGGTGTTCCTCAGGTCGGATGGCCAATGACCGCACAGTTCCCATGATCACTTTGTCGCGGGCCTCGCCCAGATCATCACTGGTGATCAGGCTGGCATTGCGTCGCGCCGCGTTGATAGCAGCCTCGTTTAGCAGGTTTTTCAGATCAGCACCAGAAAAGCCCGTCGTTCCTGCAGCCATCGTATCAAGGTCGCTGGAGTCCTCCAGCGGTAGCCTACTGGCATGTATGTTCAGGATTGCGCGTCGCGCATTCTTGTCGGGGAGGTTCAGCGTGACGTGCCGATCAAACCGACCAGGCCGCAGCAGCGCAGGGTCCAAAACATCGGGACGGTTGGTCGCAGCGAGAACCACCACGGCTTCGCGTCCTCCAAAACCATCAAGTTCTGCCAGAATTTGGTTCAGCGTTTGCTCACGTTCATCGTGCCCACCGCCTAGACCTGTGCCGCGGGTGCGTCCGATGCTGTCCAGTTCGTCGATGAAGATAATAGCGGGTGCTGCCTTTCTTGCCGCTTCGAACATTTTGCGTACGCGGGCTGCGCCGACGCCTACGAAAACTTCAATGAATTCCGAACCGGACGTTGAAAAGAACGGCACATCCGCTTCACCTGCCAGCGCTTTGGCCAGGAGTGTCTTGCCGGTTCCCGGCGGACCGACCAAAAGCACTCCGTGCGGCACCTCTGCTCCGACCTTTTGAAAGCGCTCGGGATCGCGCAGAAACTCCACAAGTTCGGACACCTCCCGCTTGGCCTGATCCTGGCCCGCGACATCGGCAAAAGTCACCTTTTGTGTCGGAGTGCTTGGCTTGGCAAACCGTCCGCTCAAAAACGCGCCAACCCCGCCGCTGCCAATTCCGCCAGCGGTGCCGCCCATCATACGCCTTTGCAGCAACAAATAGGCCCCAAGGATCATGACCCACGGCAGGATATAGGTAAAGATCGAGACGCCTCGGGGCTCTTTCGCGCTGATTACGGCACCGCTCTGTTCCAGAAGGGGCAACAATTCAGGATCGCCCTGGGCCGGGGTTACAGAGCGAAACGTTGTCGGACTTTCCGGATCAGCCCCTTCCGTTGTAACGGAAATTGCATGTTCCTGCAGCTGGGCAGACATGACATCGCCGTCCCGGATCATTTGCTTGATATCGCTGTATGGCAATATTGATGGCTGCTCAGACGAGGCGAACCAGAAGCTTGAAAGCATTGAAAGGGCCAAAAAGACCGTAAGCCATAGCCATGGCTGGCTGCCCGGCATTATCGGGCCTGTCGTCTGATCTCTGTCTGCCCCACGCGGCATGATCATCGCATCCATTGCTAAACTAATATGACTATTACTATCGGGCAGGCGCCAACGCGGTCGTTGATCGACGTCAATATCTGCGTGTGCCTAAATCAATAAGATCAGCAACAGCGTGACGACGCCCTGAAGGACACCTCTCCCCTTGAAGGCCTTCACAGAAGATTTGAGGGAAACACTCATGGCGCTTGTCTTTGCGGCGAGCTAGGGTTTGTCTGTTCGACGAGGTCAGCATCCATGACAATTTTTCTTATCCCCCTGATCGTCGTCGCAGGCGCATTTGGATACTGGTACTGGTCAAGACAACAGATCCGCGCAAAGCTTCTCGTGACTGCGCTTTCAGATGATCAGCGGGCCATTGTCACAGAACAGGTCCCTCTGACGCGGAGACTTCCGTCTGAATTACGCAGAAAACTTGAAGGCAGGATCAACGTCTTTCTGAAACAAGTGCAATTCATTGGATGTAACGGGCTGGACGTAACCGAGGAAATGCAGCTGTCTATAGCTGCCCAAGCCTGCCTGCTCGTCATGAATAGCGATACATGGTACGAGCACCTCAGCACGATCCTTATCTATCCTGGGGCCTTCAAATCGAGACAGACAGAGCACAATGGCTATGTCGTCACGGAACGCGAAACGGTGCGAACGGGCGAGAGCTGGTCACGGGGCCCGGTCGTTCTTTCCTGGGCGCACACCAGACAGGGAGCAGCCAACGATAAGGACGGTCACAACGTCGTATTTCATGAGTTCGCCCACCAAATCGACGACCTGTCCGGCCATACTGACGGTGTCCCAAATCTCGAAAGGCGCCAGAGCTTTGCCGTCTGGGAGCGCGTCTTTGCCAAGGCATACAAGAGCCACGTTCAACATATCCAAGCGGGGCACAAGACGGTATTCGACGCCTACGGGGCAGAAGGGCCGGAAGAGTTTTTCGCGGTGGCTGTTGAAGTCTTCTTTGAAAGACCGGTGGCCCTCAAGAGCAAAGAACCGGAGGTCTACGAGCAGCTGGCAATGCTTTTCAGGCTGGAACCGTCCTCTTGGGGATAGCCTCCCCCACTGGGTGCTTTCGCGCCCTCTGGGGTTGTGCATTCTCCGGGGCCAAGTGAATCGCCCCGGTTTCACCGAAGACCCATAGATTCAGAGAGCCTGCCGCACAATCAAATCGCGACAGGCCCAGTCCAAAACGTCTGTCAGGACGCGCCAAGATCAATACTATTAATCCAGTTTAGCCAGCTTCGCACATCCTTTGATATATTTAAGCGTCAAGGATGGGTTGTCGGTGACCGGATCGGAGTATTTGTGAGCTACCCTCCGAAAATCGGACACTGACGTAAGCTGCGATTTGTAGCTTGCTGATCTTCAACATACGCCTTTGACAACCGCTCAACGTAAGCCAATCGGATCAGACACCACCATGCGCCTTGAACAGGCAATCGGTGAACGACCGCAGCCAAAACCTCGCTGCATCGCAGTAAGAAGACCGGTCGTTCATATAAGCCGCAACGAAATCGAAACCGGTATTAACTGGTCAGTTTGACTTAACTCAGCATCGCGGCAGTGCTGCCGGCGTCATAATCCGAGAAACTTCACCAGGAGCTTTTCACGACACCGTTTGGTGATACGTTACCACTATGAAATTCAATACTGGCCTGATCCTTGTCGGATTGTTGCTTTTGATCGCTCCAACCGTTGTGCCTGCCCCGGAAGGCATGTCAGATTTGGCATGGCGTGCATCGGGTCTGGCGTCTACTATGGCACTGTGGTGGATTTCTGAAGCCCTGCCGCTCCCGGCTACCGCGCTTTTGCCGGTGGCAGTAGCTCCGATCATGGGCCTTGCGGAACTTTCTGATGCAGCGCGGTCATACAGCGATCCGCTGATATTTCTGTTCTTGGGCGGTTTTCTTATCGCCAAGGCGATTGAAAAATCGGGTTTGCACAGGCGATTGGCCGGTGTGCTTCTCAGACAGGCAGGGAGCAGCTCTCATCGAATTCTCGGGAGCTTTATGCTCTGCACGGCGTTTCTCAGCCTTTGGATCAGCAATACGGCGTCAGCCATGGTTGTTGCTCCGATTGCTGCCGCAGTCGCTGGCTCGCAAGACGAGACACCCCGTTTTGGCACGGCACTCATGCTGGGCGTCGCGTTTTCAGCTACGATCGGTGGTATGGGATCGCTCATCGGAACGCCACCCAACGCCATTTTCGCCGCTTATGCTCGTACTTCCTATGGAGTAAACGTGGGTTTCGCTCAGTGGGCGGTGATTGGCATTCCAGTTGCATTGGTTCTCTTGCTGGTTACGTGGCTTGCACTCACCCGAGTGTCTCCAAGATTGCCGTCAACTGCGCTAAAGCTGACCTACGGAGCGCCGGAAGCTGCAATTCAGAAAGCTGAGCGCAGGATCGCAGTTATTGCCGGGCTGACTGCGCTTGCATGGGTTTCAAGGCCATTGATCGAATGGATTTTTCCAATGGTTGCGCTTTCCGACGCGGGTATCGCGATGATAGCCGCTCTGACGCTTTTCATGATTTCTGACGGCAAAGACGGGCGGTTGCTGGACTGGGAAGCTGCCGCGTCTTTGCGTTGGGATGTGCTGATACTGTTTGGCGGTGGACTGGCGCTCGCCGGTGTAATCCAACAGTCAGGTTTAGCGGATTGGATCGGCGGGAGTGTTCAACTGGTAAGTGACTGGCCAAAGTTCGTCGTTCTTCTCTTCATTGCCGCCCTCATCGTCTACGTGGGTGAGTTGGCAAGCAATACCGCGATGGCGGCGATCTTCTTACCGATTGCCGGTGCCGTCGCGACGGGACTTGGCACTGATCCTGTTGCTTTCATGCTTCCAATCGCAATGGCCGCCTCGATCGGGTTTATGCTGCCGGTCGCGACGCCGCCAAACGCAATCGTATTCGCGGACCCGGTGGTGACCCGATCCGACATGCTGCGTGCAGGTGCTCCGCTGGACGTAATTGCACTTTTCATAACTGTGGGAGCGACTTCAGTTCTGGGATCCATTGTTCTGAAGTAACCAGCACCAAAAAGGGCGCGAAATTGAGTATAAAGATAAAGTGGAAAAGACTGGACATATGAAACCGCTCTTTTTGATCGTCGCTTATCTGGTCGCTGTCACATTGCCGTTGATCTTGTCCTGGTGTCTGACGTCAGACACGTAGCACTGAGAGCGGGAGAGTGAAGTGGCCTATGCGGATTTTCCGGGACTGAAGTAAATGTTTCTAGAGCCTCGAAGACTCTTGCCCCGCGACAGGCAGAAGGTGCGGGGGAAAAGCAGGAATCGATCGCGAGAGGCCTTTTTGAAAATGATATATTTACGGGTTGTGCAAAATGTAGGCTATGACCCCACCTGAAAACAGTTGACCCTTCTGGTCGCCTGTCCGACGCGGGAACGCGGATAGGTTCACCGGCAGTCGGGAACAGTTCCGTAGGGCGGTGCGGCTGCACGTAGTATGCAGCACGGCGGCCCATTGCGTCGAACTCCACGCCAGCGGCAATATAGCCGCCGTTGCCCAAGTCGCGGGTCAGGGACTCGTCCACCATCTCAGCCGGGATATCGGGCTTGCCGGATCGTGGGGCTACGTGAGCTTCTGAAATTCGCTCGCAGCACTTGCGGAACCGATTGCCGAAGCCCGTTTGCGTATTGTCATCACAACCTTCAATCTGGAGCCGTTGCGAGCGCCAGTGGCAAAATGCGTCTCGCGCGCGTGGGGCATGATTGACGCACATAGGCCCTTGTCGCCCAAGTTCATCGTCACCAAACACCGCCCCGTCTTCCATTAGGTCCTCTGACGCGGCGAAATCATCGGCATCTGGGCGCGGAATGATGATGAAAGATGACAGTGTGGTCGACTTGTCTCTGAAACATATTGTTTCCACGATCAAGGCGCTTTCCGTGCAATTTGGCCCCAATCCCGTCAGATTATCGCAGCATTAGGGCACAAATACATAAAAAAGGTGGACGACTTTTTCAGCAGATTAGCGGGAAAGCGTGACGAAAAAGACATGAACGGAGGCGACAAGTCAAGGTCGCGTTCAAATCGCGATAAACTTCCTGCGCTGTTGGATCAGGCAAAAATTGATACAGGGTGCCGACCGCTTCCGGTTTCATGGATTCGTAGGTGGATGGCCAATATTGGCTGGTAGGCCGTGAGGCGCGAGGCCAGCACGGATTGCTCCAGCGCCCCAGAGCCACCCCTAGATGCACAACAACAGCAAAACTTAGCAGCTCGAAAGATCGTCAGACAGCGTCGACCCGCCTTCCATCAGGTCATCGGACTCTGCGACATCATCGGCACCTGAACGAACAAGCTCCAGCAGCCCAAGTTTCGGCTTGATGATCTTCTCTTGAAGACTTGTCATTGATCGACACTCCTTGATTGCGCTCCATAAGAGCAGAAATGTCAGATCAACCCGTGTGTTTTACAAATAAAACCAAGAAACGCAAAAGGCTTAGAGGTTTCCCTCTAAGCCTTTGAATTATTTGGTAGCGGAGGAGGGATTTGAACCCCCGACACGCGGATTATGATTCCGCTGCTCTAACCAACTGAGCTACTCCGCCAGAACGAGGGCGTAGGTATGCCAGCCCGCGCCGTGCGTCAAGGGCGAAAAATACCTTTTGGACAACGCATCTTGTGGCGCGCGCGCGGTTGGCACATGATCCAAGCCATGAACAGCAAACCCCATACCGGTCCGCTCTTTGAACTGGGCCGGATCATCGGCCCCAAATACGTGCTGACCGGGGCCGATACCGCCCCTTGGGCGCACGACTGGACAGGCAATGCAGAGTGGAGCCCGCTAGCGGTGCTGCGCCCGGCGAATACCGCCGAAGTCTCTGCCGTTCTCCGGCTGGCCAACCAACATCGCCTTTCCATCGTGCCGGTGTCGGGCAACACCAACCTTGTCAAAGGCACCTCGGCCGAGGGCATGCTCATGCTGTCGCTGGAGCGGATGTCAGCCATCCGAGAGATTCGCCCCGAAGCCCGCATCGCCATTGTCGAGGCCGGGGTGATCATCGCCAACCTGCATGCGGCCAGTGCCGAACATGACCTGATCTTTCCGCTGACCTTCGGCGCGCGCGGTTCGGCGATGATCGGCGGGGCGCTCTCGACCAACGCGGGCGGCTCGAACGTGGTGCGCTATGGCAATACCCGCGATCTCTGCCTCGGGCTTGAGGTGGTTCTCCCAAGTGGCGAGGTGATGAACCTCATGAGCGAGCTGCACAAGGATAACTCTGGCTATGATCTGCGCCATTTGATGATTGGTGCCGAGGGCACGCTTGGCATCATCACTGCCGCCGTTCTAAAACTGGCGCCGAAACCCCGCGCCTATGCCACGGCGATGGTCGCGGTACCTTCGGTCAACGCCGCGCTTGCGCTCTTGAACCGGCTTCAGGATGAAACCGGCGGCGCGGTCGAGGCGTTTGAATACATGCCGCGCAGCTTTATCGACGCCTACCTTGAGCGTTTCCCCGAGGCCCGCCCGCCGCTTGACACCAGACATGAGGTTAACATCCTGGTCGAGCTGGGCGCACGCGCGCCCCGCGACACCACACCCGGCCCGGATGGCAGCGTGCCGCTTGTCGCGCATTTTGAAGGCGTGCTTGCCGAACTGCTCGAAGACGGCACCCTGCTTGACGCGGTGGTGGCGCAAAACAGCGCGCAGCGCGCCGAAATCTGGGCCCGGCGCGAGACCTCGGCACAGGTGTTGCGAATGCGCAGCCCGGTGATCGACAACGATATCGCCGTGGCGACCGACCGCATGCAAACCCTGCTGGAACGGATCGAGGCGCGCAGCAAAGCGATTGATCCCGGCATTTTCAACACCGGCGTGGCGCATCTTGGCGATGGCAACCTGCATTACGCGGGCTTTCCCTCGGCCAGCGACCCGGCGCTGCACCGCGCCATTCAGCGCGCGGTCGAGGAAGAGGTGATCGCCCTCGGTGGTAGCTTTTCCGCCGAACATGGCATCGGCCTGTCGAAAAAACCCGCCATGGCGCTTCATAAGGACAAGGCGGCGCTTGGCGTGATGCGCGGGATCAAGACAGCGCTTGATCCCAACAACATCATGAACCCCGGCAAGCTATTGCCCGACGCATAGCCTCATGCGCGCCAGTCGAAGAACCCGTCACCCGCCCGCGCCAGCAACCGCGCGGCCATCTCCCGGCCAAGCTGCGCCCCGTCCTCGATCAGGGCGGTGCCCTCATCGCTCAGGCTTTCGCTGCCGTCGGGGCGCAGGATCTCGCCGCGCAGGCGCAGGGTGCCGCCCGACAGTTCCGCCAAACCGGCAATCGGCGTCTCGCAGGACCCGTCAAGCGCCGCCAGAAAGGCGCGCTCGGCGGCAAGCCGTTCTCCGGTTTCCGTGTGGTGAATCGCGGCCAGCATATCGGCGGCGCGGCTGTCATCTGCGCGCCGCTCGATCCCGATGGCGCCCTGCGCCACGGCGGGCAACATCACCTCGGGCTCGATCGCGCATTGCGCCACCTCGGAGCGGCCCAGGCGGTTCAATCCGGCCATTGCCAAAAAGGTACAGGCGGCCACGCCGTCATCCAGTTTCTTCAACCGGGTCTGCACATTGCCGCGAAATTCGACCACCTCAAGCTGTGGGTAGGCGACCAGAACCTGCGCCTTGCGCCGCAAAGACGAGGTGCCGACCTTGGCCCCTGCGGGGAGATCGGCCAAGTTTTTCACCGAGGGCGACACGAACGCATCGCGCACGTCCTCGCGCGGAAGATATGTATCCAGCAAAAGCCCCTCGGGCTGCAGGACAGGCATGTCTTTCATCGAATGCACCGCAATGTCGATTTCCCCGATCAACATGGCCTGTTCGATCTCGCGGGTGAACAACCCCTTGCCGCCGATCTCTTTCAGCGGGCGATCAATAATCCGATCACCTGTGGTTTTAATCACAACGATTTCAAAGGCTTCCTCAGGCAGGTCAAAGGCCGCTGACAGCCGATTGCGCGTTTCATAGGCCTGCGCCAAGGCCAACGGCGAGCCGCGCGTGCCAATTTTGAGGGGTTCGGTCGGGGTGGGTAAATCACGTGTCATGGCGAAGGTTTAGACCCGCGATACCTGACTGGCAAGCGGCAGAGTGCTTGACATCCCGGCCCGCGGGGGTGACCACACAAAAAACGGAGGAACCCCAATGGCCGCTGATAAAACAATCCTCAAGGCGCTGGCTGGCGAAACGCAACCCACCCCCCCCATCTGGATGATGCGGCAGGCGGGGCGGTATCTGCCGGAGTACAAGGCCACGCGCGCCGAGGCGGGCGATTTCCTTTCGCTTTGCTACAACAGCGATCTGGCGACCGAGGTGACCCTTCAGCCGATCCGCCGGTACGGCTTTGACGCGGCGATCCTGTTTGCCGATATCCTGCTCCTGCCCCAGGCGCTTGGGGCCGACCTCTGGTTTGTCACCGGCGAAGGCCCGCGCCTTTCAACCATCACCGATCAAAGGGGCCTTGATGCCCTGAAACCCGTCGAGGATATCCACGAAACCCTCAATCCGATCTATCAGACGGTGCGCAATCTCACGACCGCCCTGCCGCGCGAGACCACCCTGATCGGCTTTGCGGGCGCCCCCTGGACCGTCGCCACCTATATGATTGCCGGGCGCGGCACCCCCGACCAGGGACCGGCCCATGCCCTCAAGGACGAAAACAAGGCGGTGTTCGAGGGGCTTCTGAATCGCATCACCGAAGGCACAATCGAATATCTCTCGGCCCAGATCGAGGCCGGCGCCGAAGTCGTGAAACTGTTCGATAGCTGGGCCGGCTCGCTCAGGGGCGCGGATTTCGACAAATACGCCACCGCCCCCGCCAAGCGCATCATTTCTGAACTGAAAACCCGCCACCCGGGGATTCCGGTCATCGCCTTTCCGCGCGAAGCCGGGGATAAATACATCGGCTTTCACGCCAAAACCGGCGCCGATTGCGTCGCGATTGATGACTCGGTCAGCGCCGAATGGGCCGCTGAACATGTTCAGAAAGACGGCTGCGTTCAGGGCAATCTCGCCTCGTCGCATATGGTAACTGGCGGCGACGCCCTGGTGCGCGAAACCAAACGCATCGTCAAAGCGTTTGGAAAGGGGCCGCACATCTTCAACCTCGGTCATGGCATCACCCCCGACGCCGATCCCGACAATGTGCAACGCATGATCGACGCAGTGCGCGGCGGGTAAGGCATGACGCTCTCCCCTTCTTCTGGCTGAAAATATCCCGGGGGGTCGTCATTGTTGCACCATTGGTCCGAGAGACAATGGCGACGGGCCGCGCGCCCAATATCCTGATGATTGCGTCAAACGCGACCCTGAATCATGTCGCAATCCGGCGCGCAGGACGCATGCGATCTTTCCAGTCTTGGCCCAGGAGGAGAGGCCAATGAACACCCATTTCCGCGACACCCGCAAAATTGACCCGAGCCGCGGTGCCACCCTTGGTGACAACACCCCCAATGACGCCGACCGGATCGAGATTGGCCCGACTCAGCTTGCCTATCGCGAATGGGACGAGGCTGGGCTTGAGCTTCCCGACCTTCAGGCGATGCGTCGCTTTCGCTGGGAGCGGCTGACCGCGTCTGTCGTGGCGCGTGACTATGCCGGAGTGTTGATGTTTGACCCCCTCAACATCCGCTATGCCACCGACAGCACCAACATGCAGCTTTGGAACACCCACAACCCGTTTCGCGCGGTACTGCTCTGCGCCGATGGCTATATGGTGATCTGGGATTACAAGAATTCGCCCTTCCTCAGCACCTTCAACCCGCTGGTGCGCGAACAGCGCTCTGGCGCGGATTTGTTCTACTTTGACCGGGGCGACAAGGTTGATGTGGCTGCCGATACCTTTGCCAACGAAGTGCGCGTTCTTTTGGCCGAACACGCGCCCGGTAACAAGCGGCTCGCGGTCGACAAGGTCATGCTGCACGGGTTGCGCGCCCTCGAAGCGCAGGGATTCGAGGTCATGGAAGGCGAGGAAGTCACCGAAAAGACCCGCGCGATCAAGGGCCCCGATGAAATCAAGGCGATGCGCTGTGCCAGCCACGCCTGCGAAACCGCCGTCGCCGCGATGGAACGCTTCGCCCGCGAGGCTGTCCCGCAAGGGCAGACGAGCGAAGACGATATCTGGGCGGTGCTGCATGCCGAAAACATCCGTCGGGGCGGCGAATGGATCGAAACCCGCCTGCTCACCTCGGGGCCGCGCACCAACCCGTGGTTTCAGGAATGCGGCGGGCGGATTGTCCAGAACAATGAAATCGTCAGCTTTGATACCGACCTTATCGGCAGCTATGGCATCTGCGTCGATATCAGCCGAAGCTGGTGGATCGGAGACCGCCCGCCCCCGGCCGATATGGTCTATGCGATGCAGCACGGCCACGAGCACATCATGCGGAACATGGAATTGCTCAAACCCGGCATCACCATCCCGGAACTGAGCGCGCGCTGTCATGTGCTTGACCCGCATTTTCAGGCGCTGAAATACGGCTGCATGATGCATGGCGTCGGGCTTTGTGATGAATGGCCGCTCGTAGCCTATCCCGACAAGGCCGTGCCCGGTGCGTTTGATTACGCACTGGAGCCGGGCATGGTGCTCTGCGTCGAGGCCCTGATAAGCCCCGAGGGCGGTGATTTTTCAATCAAGCTCGAAGATCAGGTTCTGATCACCGAGACCGGATTTGAAAACCTGACGCAATACCCCTTCGATGATGCGCTGATGGGGCGGGCCTGATCCGCCCGCCCCGCTGCGCGGGTCATCGCGACCGCATGACATTGCCGTGCCAGTCTTCAAGTGCGACGCCGCTCGTATCGGCAGGCTTGACGGCACTCTCGGGGCTTGGGACTGTAACCAAAAGGGCCGCGATCGCCAATCCGATAACGATGATGATGAACCCTGTCGGCAGACCGGAAACCCGTTTCGGCGCGCGGTGATTTACACAAATATCTTGGGGCATGAGGTGTCCTTTCTCTGAACCTGACCTTTCGGCCACCCCAGACATAGGGCCCCCAAAAACATTATAAAAACGAATTTATAATATGCACATCATCACAATTAATGATACTTAAGCACCTCACTCGGCCGCAGCATTCGTCGGCAGCGGGCCCGCATCACGGGCCGGATCATAGACATAGGCCCGGTCGCGGCCCTCGTGCTTGGCGTGATAGAGCGCCCGGTCCGCCTGTTGAATGGCTGCCTCTGCATTGCCACCCGGCGGCAGAGCCGCCACCCCGAAACTGGCTGTCAGGCTAAGCGCCTTCTGATCGACAAATACCGGTTTTTGACGCACACGTCGCCCAAGCCGCTCTGCGGCGACCAAACCGTCGGACAAGGTACTATCGCATAACAGCACGACAAATTCCTCTCCACCGAACCGCGCAACGATGTCATCCGCGCGACAGTTCTCGGCGAGGATCGCGGCAAATTGCCGAAGCGCAAGGTCGCCCGCGTGGTGGCCGTACTGGTCGTTGAAGCCCTTGAAATGGTCAATATCGGCAACAATCACAACAGAGCTTTCATCGCCAAGTTCGGCAACCCTTTCATGAAAGCGGGCGCGTGTGCACACACCGGTCAGAAGGTCGTGATAGACCGCATGTTCAAGCTTGGCGGCAAGTTCGTGAACCTCGAGCATCCGCTGCCCGATAAAAAACGCGATCGGCGCTGAAATCATCACAGCCATGAGCGAGCCGGGCAAAATGGTTTCCGCTGCCAGATCGGGCGGCAAGATAAGCATCCGCAACAGAATACTGCCCAGCAACACGACAAGCGAAACCGCCGCCGCAAACAAGCGTACTTCCCGCCGAGATTTAACGCGCATGACCATTGAGCATATTACCTATCTACCCGGACAATATCACCGAGCGCAGTTAATGATCCGTGGCCAGCACAGAGCGTTTTCATTAAACAAAAAACTGAATTTTAAAGGTTTCGCGCAAGCCGACCTCACCTTCGCGTGACCCGATGCACCCCAGGGTGGCAGAACAGGCCTTGCGCACCTAGTCTTGGACAACGTTGATCAAAGGATATTTCATGCCCACCGAACGCCTGACTTTCACTGGCCATGCCGGCCACGAGCTTGTCGCCCGGCTTGACCTGCCCGAGGGTCCGCATCTTGCGACGGCGCTGTTTGCGCATTGCTTCACCTGCTCCAAGGACATTCCTGCTGCGCGCCGGATCGCGGCGCGGCTGGCCGGGGCCGGCATTGCCGTGCTGCGGTTTGATTTCACCGGGCTGGGCCATTCAGAGGGCGAGTTCGAGAACACCTCGTTTTCCTCCAATGTCGACGATCTTGAGCTGGCCGCGCGGGCGCTTTCTGAACGCGGCATGGCGCCGGGGCTTCTGATCGGCCACAGCCTGGGCGGTGCCGCCGTTCTGGCCGCCGCCCACCGAATTGAAAGCGCACGTGCCGTGGTCACCATCGGCGCCCCGTTTGATCCCGATCACGTCACCCACAACTTTGGCAACGCGCTCGAGAAAATCGAGGCCGAAGGCGTCGCCGAGGTCAGCCTCGGCGGGCGCAACATTCGCATCGGCAAGGGCTTTGTCGATGACGTAAAGGCCGAGAACCTGGAAAAGGATATTGCGCATCTTGGCCGTGCCCTGCTGGTGCTGCACGCGCCACGCGACCAGATCGTCGGCATCGAAAATGCCGCCGAAATCTTCAAGACCGCCAAACATCCCAAAAGCTTTGTCACATTGGACAATGCCGACCACCTGATCACCAATCCAAGCGATGCCGAATATGCCGCACAGGTAATTGCGGCCTGGGCCATGCACTATCTTGATCTGTCGCCTCCTGCGCCTCCGCCGGGCGCCCCCGAAGGCATCGTCCGCATAAGCGAAGCCGATCCAAAGGGATTCCTGCAAGACATCAATTCCGGCCCCGACCACCACATGCTTGCCGACGAGCCAGAGGCGTACGGCGGCACCGACCGGGGCATGTCGCCCTATGGCTTTCTGGCCGCCGGTCTCGGGGCTTGTACCTCCATGACCATCCGCATGTACGCCCGGCGCAAAGGCTGGCCGCTGGCCCATGTCGCCGTTGATGTCTCCCACGACAAGGTACACGCACAAGACGCCCGCAGCGGCAGTGGCGCACAGGCCGACACCTTCACCCGGGTGATCCGGCTAAGCGGCGATCTCGACGCAACCCAGCGCGAGAAACTGCTGGAAATTGCCGATAAATGCCCGGTGCACCGCACGCTGGAACGCAGTTCGAAGATCGTTACCCGCTTAGACTGAAACACGTTTCTTCTTGCCGTAAATATCCCGGGGAGTCGCCCCTTGGGGCGACGGGGCAGAGCCCCCAACCAAAAATGGATTTGCGCGCCTTGCGCGCTCAATTCTTAACACCTTGGTCAGCGCTCAGGCGGTACGCCCGTAATGCTCCACCATCGCCGCCAGATCTTCCGGCGGGGTATCCGATTGCAACAAGGCACGCGCATTCACGCTAAGCTCAAAGATCGACCCATCCGAGAAAAAACCGGTATTCGTGACGAAAATCACCTGTGAGTCTGGATAACGGTAACAGGCAAGATCGGCGACCGCCAAAGCGCTGCCGCGCTCAAGCACGAGATCCAGAATAATCACATCGAAGGCCTGGGTATTAAGCGCGTTCACTGCGCTGCTCTGATCACTCGAAAGACAAACCTCCATGCCAAGCCGCTGCATGTGGTTCTGCCACAGACGGCCCAGATCAGGCGAGCTTTCAACGATCAGAACTTTCATATACCCTCATGCGGCCTGGCGCCTCTGGCCCCTGCCACGCGCTGTCTACCCAATGTCTTTGCCCTCAAACCTTAACAAAGTGTTAATGCTTTCCTGATCGCGCTGGTTTCGCATAGCCAACCCTTGCAGATTGTGCGGATTTCCGCTTGAACCACACCAAACAACAAGCGAGCCCCCGATGACAAGCTGGATCACCATTTGCGACACCTGCAAAACACCCGACTGGGACGAGACCACACATTCCCGCCCCCATGGTCAGGACATGGCCGACCTGATTGAAGCAGCCGCCATGGCCCGTGAAGGCGTCAGGACGCGGCGCGTGTCCTGCCTGATGGGCTGTTCTCATGGCTGCAACGTCGCGGTTCAGGGTGCCGACAAGCTTGCCTATACCCTCGGCAAATTCGACCCCACCCCCGAGGCTGCGGAGGCCATCGTCGACTACGCCGCCCTGCATGCCCAAAGCACCAACGGCCAGGTGCCCTACAAACAATGGCCACAGGGCGTGAAAGGGCATTTCATCACCCGTCACCCGCCCCTGCCCGACACGGCAGAGGAGTAACCGCGATGCTGCGCGATCACGGCGGCGGGCTTGACGCGGCCATCGCCCGCCACGGCGGCCAGCGCGCCGATTGGCTTGATCTCTCGACGGGGATCAACCCTCTGCCCTATCCGGTCGACGCTCTTGAACAGGAGGCATGGACCGCCCTGCCGGATCGCGCCGCTCAAGACGCCCTGATCCGCGCCGCCCGCGCCTTTTGGCAGGTGCCCGAAGGCGCCGCGATTCTCGCCGCGCCCGGCGCGTCGAGCCTGATCGCGCGGCTACCCGGACTGGCACAACCGGGAACGGTCCACATCCCGGCGCCAACCTATAATGAGCACGCCGCAGGCTTTGCCGCCCACGGCTGGAGCGTCACGGCCACCGCGCCCGTGCGCCCTGACGCGCGCGTGATCGTCCATCCCAACAATCCCACGGGGCATTTTTACGGGGCTGACGATCTTGGCGCGCCGCTCACCGTGATTGATGAGAGCTTTTGCGATATCGCCCCAGAGCGCTCGCTTGTGGCCCATGCCACGCGGCCCGGTCATATCGTTTTGAAAAGCTTTGGAAAATTCTGGGGGCTGGCGGGGCTGCGGCTTGGCTTTGCCATCGGCCCCGAGCCGCTAATTGGGCAACTACAAGAGATGCTTGGCCCCTGGCCGGTTTCCGGCCCGGCCCTTGCCATCGGCGCGCGCGCGCTTGGCGATCAGACCTGGGCAGAGGCAACCCGTGACCGCCTTTCAACCGACGCCGCGCGGATTGATGCGCTGATGCTGCGCGCGGGCGCCGAAGCGGCAGGCGGCACATCGCTGTTCCGGCTCTACCGGGTGGAGACCGCCAGCGACTGGCAGGATCGTCTTGCCGCTCACCGCATCCTGGGGCGCGTCTTTCCTTATGCCGATGATCTGATCCGCCTTGGCCTGCCGACGCCCGAAGGCTGGGCGCAGCTTGAGCGCGTTCTGTGACGCTGATTTTTGCCATGCTGCTTGATGCGGCTTTGGGCGAGCCGCGCTGGCTCTGGGATCGGGTACCGCATCCCGCCGTGCTGATGGGGCGCGCGGTTGGCTGGTGCGACAAGCGGCTCAACCGGGGCACGGCGCGGCGCGGGCGCGGGATCATCACGATGATGCTGCTCGGCCTCTGCGCGATGGCACTTGGCGGGCTGCTGGAAGAGTTTGGGCCGCTGGTCGAAATCCTGGTCGTGGCGATGCTTTTGGCACAGCGCTCGCTGGTTGATCACGTCGCCGCAGTCGGCAACGCGCTGCGCCTGTCGCTTGGCGATGCACGTCTGGCGGTGGCGCAAATCGTCGGGCGCGATACCGCCGCGATGCAGCCCTCCGACGTGGCACGTGGCGCCATCGAATCCGCCGCCGAAAACCTGAGCGACGGGGTCATCGCCCCGGCCTTCTGGTTTCTGATCGGCGGCCTGCCGGGGCTGCTGCTCTATAAAATCACCAATACCGCCGACAGCATGATCGGATATCGCACTGAGAAATACCTTGAATTCGGTTGGGCGGCGGCGCGGTTTGATGATCTTCTCAATCTGATCCCGGCACGGCTGACGGCGCTGCTGATCGTGGTGACCCATGCGATCTGGTCCGACTGGCCCGCGATCAGGGCCGAGGCCCCGCGCCACCGCTCGCCCAATGCCGGCTGGCCCGAGGCGGCAATGGCGCGCGCGCTTGGTGTCGCCCTGTCGGGGCCGCGCACCTATCATGGCGTGCTGACCGATTTTCCTTATGTTAACGAGACCGGGCGCAAAGACATCGGCGCGCCCGAGATCGACGCCACCTGTCGCGCGCTTTGGCGGGTCTGGGCGGGAGCCTTGGGGCTGGCAATCCTGCTGTCGTTTGTGTTTCACTGACGCAACCAACAGAAAGGCACGGCACATGCGAGGGATCACGACGGCACTGGCGCTCTGGCTGGCAAGCACAACATGGGCAAGCGCGGACTGCGGCGGCAGCTTTCAATCCTTCGTTAAGGGCCTGCGCCAAGAGGCGTTTGCCAAGGGTCATGATCCGGCCACGGTAACGCGCTTTTTCGCCAGCGCGCGTCAGGACCAAAAGGTGTTACAGGCCGATCGCCGTCAGGGCGTGTTTCAGCTTCCCTTTACCGAGTTCGCCCGCCGCCTGATCAGCAATGACCGTCTGAACAAGGGCCGCGCCATGGCCAAACGCCACAAGGCAAGCTTTGACCAGATTGCGCGCAGCTATGGCATCGACGCCGGTGTCTTGCTGGCATTCTGGGCGTTCGAGACCGACTACGGCGCGTTTCAGGGCGATTTCAACACGCTCAACGCGCTTGTCACCCTGGCGCATGATTGCCGCCGCCCGGAACTGTTCCGGCCACAGATTTTCGCGGCGCTTGAGCTTTACGAACATGGCGATTTCGACCCGGCCACCACCACCGGGGCCTGGGCCGGGGAAATCGGCATGGTGCAGATGCTGCCGCGCGATATTCTTGAAAACGGCGTCGATGGCGATGGCGATGGCCATGTGCGGCTAAAATCCTCGCCCGCCGATGCGCTTTTGTCCGGGGCCAAGATGCTAAGCGGGCTTGGCTGGCGCAAGAATGAGCCGTGGTTGCAAGAGGTCGCCCTGCCCGCCGGGTTTGATTGGTCGCTCAGCGGGCTTGAGACGGTCAAACCCGCGGCCGAATGGGCGCGCATGGGCGTTACACCGCGCCACGGCAAGATCAATACTGGCCTGCCTGCCCGCGTGATCCTGCCGCAAGGCAAAGGCGGACCGGCCTTTCTGGCCTATCCCAACTTCGACGTTTATTTTGAGTGGAACCAAAGCTTTACCTATGTTCTTACCGCCGCCTATTTCGCCAACCGCCTTGCCGGTGCGCCGGTTTTTGATCCGGGCAACCCCGATCCGGGGCTTTCGGGCGATCAGATGAAGGCGCTACAGAGCAAGCTTGCCAAGCGCGGTTATGACGTGGGCAAGATCGACGGCATCCTTGGCGCGGGCACCCGCGCGGCGGTGCGCGATGTGCAGGCGCGGCTTGGCCTGCCAGCCGACGCATGGCCGACGCGCGCCCTGCTCGACAGGCTCTGATCCTCGCCCTGCAATCAATAATCAAAACCTATCGTTGCGATTACAAAATGCAACTTAAACCTATGGTTTGAATTTGATATGTATCGCGCAGACTTGATCGGGGGGAGAGGGTCCGCCTGTCCGGCCTTATGGCGAATAGGACAGGTGGGCATCATGCTAATCGCTTGTAAACAAGCCCCTTTATCAAACACACATTCAGTTAACCAAGCCAGAATCGGAGAGACAGATGGACGGAAACGATATGGGGAAATGCCCGGTCATGCATGGCGGCAATACCGCCACCGGAGCCTCGAACATGGAATGGTGGCCCAAGTCCCTCAACCTTGAGATCCTGCACCAGCATGACACCAAGACCAATCCGATGGGCGCTGATTTCAACTATCGCGAAGAGCTCAAGAAGCTCGACGTCGAGGCCCTGAAAAAGGACCTGACCGCGCTTATGACCGACAGCCAGGACTGGTGGCCGGCCGATTGGGGCCATTACGGCGGTTTGATGATCCGTATGGCGTGGCATTCTGCCGGCTCTTACCGTCTTGCCGATGGTCGCGGTGGCGGTGGCCATGGCAACATCCGCTTTGCCCCGCTCAACAGCTGGCCCGACAACGGCAACCTCGACAAGGCCCGCCGCCTTCTCTGGCCGCTCAAGAAGAAATACGGCAACAATATAAGCTGGGCCGATCTTATCCTGCTTGCGGGCACCATGGCCTATGAATCCATGGGCCTGAAAACCTTTGGTTTCTCCTTTGGCCGCGAAGACATCTGGCACCCCGAGAAAGACACCTATTGGGGCGCGGAAAAGGAATGGCTCGCCCCCTCCGACAGCCGCTATGAGAGCGTCGAGAACCCGGCCACGATGGAAAACCCGCTGGCCGCGGTGCAGATGGGTCTGATCTATGTGAACCCCGAGGGCGTCAACGGTCAGCCTGATCCGCTCAAGACCGCCGGTCAGGTCCGCGAGACCTTTGCCCGCATGGCGATGAACGACGAAGAAACCGCCGCCCTGACCTGTGGCGGCCACACCGTCGGCAAGGCGCATGGCAATGGCGATGCCGATGCTCTCGGCGCCGAACCCGAGGCCGCAGAGATCGAGAACCAGGGCTTTGGCTGGGTTAACCCGAACCTTGACGGCAAGGCCACCAACGCGGTGACCTCGGGCATCGAGGGCGCGTGGACGACCAACCCGACCAAGTGGGACATGGGCTATTTCAAGCTGCTGTTCGGCTATGACTGGGAGTTGACCAAATCACCCGCCGGCGCACAGCAATGGCAGCCTATCGGCATCAAGGAAGAGGACATGCCGGTCGATTCAACCGACCCGTCCAAGCGCGTCATGCCGATGATGACCGATGCCGACATGGCGATGAAAATGGACCCGACCTATCGCGCGATCTGCGAAAAGTTCATGGCCGATCAGGCTTATTTCGACGATTGCTTTGCACGCGCTTGGTTCAAGCTGACCCATCGTGACCTTGGCCCCAAGTCGAACTACTTCGGCCCCGATGTCCCGCAGGAAGACCTGGTCTGGCAAGACCCGATCCCGGCGGGCAGCACCGGCTATGACGTCGCGGCCGTCAAGGCCAAGATCGCCGCTAGCGGCCTCTCGCTTGGCGACATGGTTGCCACCGCTTGGGACAGTGCGCGCACCTTCCGCGGCTCGGACATGCGCGGCGGTGCCAATGGCGCGCGCATTCGCCTTGCCCCGCAAAAGGACTGGGAAGGCAACGAGCCCAAGCGTCTGGCCGCTGTTTTGGCCACACTCGAAGGCATCGCCAGCGAGACCGGCGCCAGCCTGGCGGATGTGATCGTTCTGGCCGGCAATCTGGGTGTTGAACAGGCTGCCAAGGCGGCTGGCTTTGACATAGAGGTGCCCTTCGCGCCGGGCCGTGGCGATGCCAGTGCCGAGATGACCGACGCCGACAGCTTTGACGTTCTGGAACCGCTGGCTGATGGCTTTCGCAACTGGATGAAGGCCGACTATGTCGTCACCGCCGAGGAAATGCTTCTCGACCGGAGCCAGTTGATGGGCCTCAGCGCGCATGAAATGACGGTTCTTGTTGGCGGAATGCGGATGCTCGGCACCAACCATGGCGGCACCAAGCATGGCGTGTTCACCGACAATGAGGGCGCGTTGACCAACGATTTCTTCGTGAACCTCACCGACATGGCGAACACGTGGAACCCGGTTGACAACGGCATCTACGAGGTGCGTGACCGCGCCACGGGCAAGGTCAAGTGGACCGCCACCCGCGCCGATCTGGTGTTCGGCTCAAACTCGATCCTGCGGGCCTATGCAGAGGTCTATGCCCAGGACGACAACAAGGAAAAGCTGGTGCGCGATTTCGTCGCCGCATGGACCAAGGTGATGAACGCCGATCGCTTCGATCTGGCCTGAGCCACCCCTAACCACATCCGGGCGCGGCACATCAAACCGCCGCGCCCGCCCCGCCCTGACCCGCAAGCTATCCGGGCGCTCATGGCGCGATGGCATCAGGCGGTTCGGCTCTGGTGTTAATCCGGTTCACCCGGGCCGCCGATGCCAGGCGCGGCACCCGCGCCGGGTTTTCAAGCGCCGCCTGCGATGACGAACGCCACCGCTATGAGGACTTCGCAGCTCCGATCGCCGCCAAGGGCTTCGCCACCCAAACCGGCCAGTTCGGCGCGGACATGAAAGCCAGCTTCATCAACGCCGGCCCGGTTGCGATCTAAATCGACACGGCACCCTTCTTCTTGCCACAAAATATCCCGGGGAGTTTGAGGGGCAGCGCCCCTCATCCTTTACCAAAAAAGAGCGCGCCGCAGGCGCTCCTTCGGCTCAAACCCCTAGGGTTCGCGCAGCGCCTGTTGCGATTTGCAGAGTGGCTTCAAGAGATACTGCAGCACCGTCTTTTCACCAGTGTGCAACTCGACCTCGGCCTGCATGCCGGGGCGGATCTCGATGCCCGCCTGCCGGGGCGTCAGCGCGCTCATATCGACCCGCAGCGTCACCTTGTAATGCGGATCGCCATCCGGATCACGGGCGCGCTCATCCTTGAACGTATCGGCAGAGATGAAATTCACCTGCCCCTTGAGGGTGCCATAGATCGTGTAATCATAGGCCGTCAGCTTGATCGTGGCCTCTTGTCCGCGCCGGATATTGGCGATGTTGCGCGGCTCGACGCGGGCCTCGACAAACATTTCTTCATCCAGCGGAATGACTTCGAGGATTTGCTCGCCCGGCCGCACCACACCGCCAATCGTGGTCACCTTGAGGTTATTCACGATCCCACGCAGCGGGCTGCGAAGTACGGTGCGGTTGAGCTGGTCCTGACTGGACTTAAGGCCCTGCCTCAGCGTCGCCAGTTCCTTGAGCGTCTCGGAATAGGCCTCGGCGCGCTCAAGCTCGGCCTGGGTGACAATCTCGTCATAACGCTTTTGGGCATCGGCATGGCCCTTGCGCGCGCGGGTCACTTCGATCAGGGCCACGATCTTGCGCTCAAGCAGGTTCTCCAACAGGCGCTTTTCCTCGGACGATTGCTTGAGAACGCTTTTCGCCCCCTCGCTGCGTTTGACGAAATCCTCCTGCCGGGCCTTCAATAGCGCGCGCTCCGAGGCGATCATATCCGCCGCGCGCGCGCCAAGGTGACCGGGAACGGTAAAATCGAACTGCCCGGCAAGCTCGGCCTCAAGCCGCAGGCGGCGCACTTCAAGCGCGGCAATCTGATCGCTCAGATCGACAACCGCGCTTTCAAACTGGGTGTCGTGAAGGCGCGCAAGGATATCGCCGCGCGCCACCACATCGCCTTCCTGCACCAAAAGCTCGGCCAGGATACCGCCTTCGAGGTTCTGGATGATCTGTGGGCGCGAGGTCGAAATAAACTCGCCCTGCGCGCGCACGATCTCGTCGATCCAGGCAAAGGCCGCCCAGAGGATAAACGCCCAGACCGTCAGCGCACAGAGCCAGACCGTAAGGCTCGGGCCGCGCAGGCGGTCATTAAGTTCGGCCAGAATACCGGCGGTGGTGCGGGGGCTGTCCAGGCTGCTCATCTCAGGCACCTCCCTGCGCGGTGGGTCCGGCCTGCGCCAGATGCGCAAGCACCTGATCGCGCGGCCCGTCCACGGCCATGCGCCCGGCCTGAAGGATCAGGGTGCGGCTGGTCAGCGACAGGATCGGCATGCGATGCGTCGCGATGATCGCCGTGCGCCCCTTGAGCCATGTTTCAAGGCGGCTCACGAGGGTGCGTTCAAGCGTCTGATCAAGCGCCGCGGTGGGTTCATCCAGAAGACAGATCTTCGGGTCCTGAAGCCAGAGCCGCGCCCAGCCGATGCTTTGCCGCTGGCCCTGGCTCAACCCGTGACCGCCGTCGAGAATTTCAAGATCAAGCCCCTTGGGGTGGCTTTTCACGAACGGCCCCAGCCCGGCAAAATCAAGCGCCTGCATCAAACGGCCGTCATCGCGTTCCAGCAGCGTCAGGTTCAGGTTCTCGCGCAGGCTTCCGGTGAACAGGCGCACGTCTAGGCCCAGATAGCCGATCAGACGGCGCAAATCGCGCGGCGCGATCTGGCCCATATCGGTGCCATCCAGAAGAACCCGGCCCTTGCTTGGCGCATAAAGCCCCGACAGCAACTTGAGGAAGGTCGATTTGCCCGAGCCGTTGGTGCCAAGCACCGCCACCGCCTGCCCCGGCTGAATGGCAAGGCCCCCGATATCCAAAACCGGCGCCGCGCCCTCGTCATAGGTGAACTGCACCTCGCGAAGCTCGAACCCGCCCTCGATCTGTTCGCGGCGCAGATAGCTGCGGTTTTCTTCCTCGTCCTGCCTGGCAAGCGCGATCGTATCAAGCCCGTTGAGGGCCGATTTGACGTTGCCCCAGCGGGCCAGAGTGCCGCTCAACTGGGTCAGCGGGCCAAGGGTGCGGCTGGTCAGGATGCCGACCGCATTGATCGAGCCAACGGTGAATTCCCCGGCAAACACAAGATAGGTGCCAAGGATCACCGCCCCGATATATGTGGCCTGCTGCACGCCCTGCGCCCAAAAGGTCAGCGCCGAATCAAGGCGGCGCTGTTCGCTTGATTTGAGCGCCTGAAGCGCGGTCAGATCACCCCAGAGGCGGCGAAACCGATCCTCGGCGCGCTGAGTCTTGAGGGTATCAAGCTCAAAGATCGCCTCGTACAAAAGCCGCGCACTGCGCGCGCCGGCGCCCTGCATGTCCTGGGTGAGGCGCATCATCCGCTTTTGCAACAAGAACCCCGGCACCACCATGATGATGCCGCCCGCGATCAAAATCCACACCACATTGCCCGCAATCGACGCGACGAGCGCCAGAAACACCACGATGAACGGTAAATCAGTCAGCGTGCCAATCGTTGAGGCGGTGAAAAATTCGCGCACCGAGCCAAATTCGCGCATCGCACTAAAGAGGTTCGAGGGGCTCTTGCTGGCCAGTTCGGATCGCATGCCAAGCAGGCGATCCATCAGGATTTTCTGCACGTTAAGCTCGATCTGGCGCCCGGCGCCATCCATAAGCCGCGCCCGCGCGATCTTGAGGCCGGCTTCCATCACCAGCGCAAGGCCGGCACCGGCGGCCAGCACCCAGAGCGTGGCCTCGGATTGATGCGGGATCACCCGGTCATAGACCTGAAGCGCGAACAAGGCGACCGCGACCGCCAGAATATTGACAACGAATGAGCCAAGCGTGACTTCGGCGATGTGGCGCTGAAACCCGGCAAATTGCGACCAGAACCAATGCGCCTTGGCGGTCGGAAGGTCATGCGCGCGGCTTAGCGTTTGCGCAGGCGCCTCGGCGCGCACGATCATGCCGGTGAAAAACGACTCGAACTCATCGACCGGCACCTCGGTGCGATTGTCGGTGCAGGTGGTGTCGTAAATCACCAGCGTGCCGCGCTCTTGGCCAAGCACAAGCACGAATTGCCCGCTGGTCATCTGCGCGAGCGCGGGCCAGCGGTCGGGATGCGGATGGGCCACGGTTTCAACCCGCGAGACAAGCCCCACCGCCTCTAGCCCATCGGCCAGGGCCTGGGGTTGCGGCGAGTCATTGGCCGGGCCATTGGCATCGCTGGCGATCATCGCCTCAAGAATATCGCGCGCCATGACCTCGACGCCAAGAAGCGCGCCGTAACTTGCGCCAAGCTTGGCACGCGCCTCGGCTCGCGCGCCAAAGCGCGAGGCCACCGTCGCCTCGCCCGCCCCCTCAGTGGCCGCCCGGCGCAGGGCCGCGCCTTTGGTGCCGCTGGTGATGGTCAGAGCGATTGGCGCTTTGCTCAAATCCGGCTCCAGTCCGCCAAAAGGCCGAGGTCACGGGAAATTTCCAGCCGCGCAAGGGCCAGTTCGTATTTCAGGCTGACGGCGCGGGTCTGGCGGTCTGCGAAGGTTTCATAGACGTCGGCCACATCCATGACCTGACGTTGCCCCGCGTCATACTGTTCCTGAAAAAGTTCAAGATTGGCCTTGGCGGCGCGGCTGAGGGCGCTTGCCTCGCCACCCTGACACGAGAGGGCGGCAAGCCGCGCCTCAAGCCGTTGCAGGATGCGGTTGCTGTCTTCTTCGGCCTGTGTGACACGGCGGCTCGCGGCCTCTTTCTCGGCCTCGATCGCACGCATCTGCGCCCCGGTGCCAAGACCCAAAAGCTGTTCCGAGCGCAGGTTAAGGCCGATGCCGCTACCGCCATCGCCAAGCGTGCCGCCCGCCGTCAGACCCGGCAGCAGACCGGCGCGCGCCATTACGGCGCCCGCGATATCGCGCTCTTTCTCGGCCTCGGCCTTGAGCACGTCAAGCGGCTCTGCGTCGTCGATATGGACCGGCACTTCGCTCAGGCCGGTGACGCCGTTCAGCGGGCGCGCCGACATCGCGTTCAACTCTGCAAGCGCGGTGGTTTCGGCCTCGGTCTGGCTTGCCAGCGTGGCGCGGATCTCGGCCAGCTTCTGACCAAGGACATTGAGGTCGGACATATCCGACACGCCGCCTTTGACGCGCTCGGACATGATATATTCAAACCGGCTCATATCGGCGAGGATGCGGGTCTCAAGCGCGACGCGTTCACGCGCCTCGGCCGCATCAAGATAGAGCGACAGACCGCTCAGAACACGCCCGTTGACGTCATCGGCCAGCGTGACGGCGGCCACTTCGACATCGGCCTTGGCAAAGCCGCGCTCGGCCTTTTTGCGGCCGTTGTCAAACAGCACCTGCTCGACGATGAGTTGCGAGACAATATCACTCAGGCTGGTGAGGCGGATGTTCGGGCCAATGCGCGGCAACCAGTTCTTCGACGCCGCCTCGGCCCGCAACCGCGCGCTCAGCAGGTCGGCCTCGGCGCTGCGGCTGTAGGCCCCGAGCACCGCGCCTGCGACCTGATCAAAGCTGCCGCTCGAGGGCAGAACGCTGCGCCGGTCCTGAAGGGCGGCGATGATCGGGGAATTGGCGGATTCCTTTTGCCGCGCCACCTGATCGGGGCGCGCGCCTGCATTCAGGTTGAAGCGCGATACGCTTTCTTCGTCGCCTGTCCCTGACAGGCATCCTGCCAGAAAGAAACAGGCGGTGCCTGCCGCCAGCCAACGTGCTGATCTTTGCCCCTGCCCCATGGTCTGCCCTCTTATCGGGTTCATCTTTTGGGGGCGCGCAAACAGATATCTCGCGCGCCCCGGCCTTGATTCAGGTAACGATCCGGATCTCGTCATCCACCACCAGCGTGGCATCATTGCCAAGGGTGTAGATGTCATAGGTCTGGCCGTCGATCTGGGTGCTCCCCGCCGATTGCGCGCCCGCAATGGTCAGGTGATCATCGCCGCCGCCCTGCACCAGAACCGTATCGCTGTTGCCCGACAGCGCCAGAACCTGCGCTTCGCTCAGCGTAAGCTGGGACTGATCGCCAAAGCGCAGGTCGATGGTTTCAATATCAAACGCGGCCAGGTTCGGGTTGGCGATATTGACAACCGAGGTGCTGGTTTCATCCAGCACCACATAGGTGCTGGCGGTGTTGCCGCCGGGATCTGTCGCGGTCACCACAAGTTGCGAGCCATCGGGAACCGGCTTGCTACCTCCGGCCGTGTCGAGAAAGAAGTAATCCGTCTCACCGGTAAAGGCATTGGGCTGTTCGCCAAGCGACAACTGCTGAACATTGCCGCCTGCATCAACCTGATGAATGCTGATATCGTCTTCGTTGGTTTCCACGGTGGCATTGCGATAGCCGTCGCCCTGACGGAAATAACCGACGATACCGGGGGTATCGGGGGCCACCATGTCATAGTTCAGCGTCTCAAATATCTGGCCGGTGTTGCCCGCCTAATCGGTGGCGTTGATCACCATTTGCGTGCTGCCTTCTTCCAGCGGGATATCGCCTTGCGGAATGGTCAGCGTCCAGTTGCCCGCGCCGTCCACCGCCGCGTCATAGGTGCGGCCAAAGACGTCGATGGTTGCGCTCGATCCCGCCTCGACACGACCCGAGAGCTGGAGCCCGCCCTGCGCCTCGGCGATGTTGACGACATTATCCGCGGTGATCGGCCCCTGAAGCGACAGCTCGTCGACAAAGGTGTCGGTCTGAACCGTATCGGTCAGGAAGGCCTCGTTGCCCGCCGGGTCGATCACGTCGACGCGCAGGTTGGCGAAACGCTGGCCCGAGACAATCTCGTTGGCGCCAAAGACGGCAACCCAGTTGTCGGCACTATCCACGGTCGCGTCATGTTCGACCCCGTCGACGGTCACAGTGACCTGCGAGCCGGGTTCGATCGTGCCGGTGACGCTAAAGCCGCCAGTGGCCACGTCGTTGTTGATCACATCGCGCCCATCGGCGGTGATCGCCAGATTGAGATCGTTGAGGTTGAGGTTGTCAACCTGCGTATCCACACGCACCGTCGCCTCGACCTCGGCCGGATTACCGGCGGCATCCTCGGTATAGGCCGTGACCAGCGGGTCATGGGTGCCGCGGGTGATTTCCTGGCTTCTGTAAAGGCTCTGCCACTGACCGCTGTTGTTGGCCATGGCGGTATGTTCGACACCGTCCAGCGTGACGATCACCCGCGCACCCGGATCGGCGGTGCCGGTCACGAGAACGCCCGCGTTCGCCTCGTCGCCGTTGATCACGCCATTGCCGCCAATGCTGGCCGCGTTCAGCGTCAGGCTGCCCGCTTCGGTATCAACCGTGATCGTCTGGCGAAGCTCCTCAGAGGTGTTGTTGGCCGCATCGGTCGCAATCGCGACGACATCGGCACTATAGGTGCCCGCCGGAATTTGCGCGCCGGTAAAGTACGCCGTCCAGCTTCCGTTTGCGTCGACAACCGCATCGACCTCAGCCCCGCGGAAGGTCACCACCACGCTCGAGTCCGGCTCGACCTGACCGCTCATGGTAAAGCCGCCATTCTGTTCGACCGCGTTGATCACGGAATCGTCGCCACCGGCATTGCCCGACATGGCAAAGTCGCGCACCTCGGTGTCGATATGGAAGGTGCCGGTTGTCTGGCTCGGGTTGCCCGCCGCATCAAACGTGCTTGCGGTGACGGTCGCTTCGCGCGTGCCGCCAGCGATGCTTTGAGATTCGAATTGCGCGGTCCATGTGCCGTTTTCGCCAACGATCACGTCCTGCTCGATCCCCTCAAGCGTGACGCGCACGGTCGCCCCGGCCGTCGATGTGCCCGAGACCTGATACCCGGCATCCAGCTCGGCAAAGTTCAACACACCATCGCCGCCAATCGCTGCGCCATTGATGGCAATCGGATGCGGCACCGTATCAATCGAAAGGGCATCCGTGACCGTGGTCGAGTTGCCAAAGCTGTCGGTTGCGGTGATGGTCACCTCGGCCTCACGCTCGCCCCCGGCCAGATCGGCAGGATCAAAGGTGACCTTCCACTGACCGTCTTCGCCGATGACTGTGCTCTGTTCCAGACCATCGACCACAACCGTGATCGACGCGCCCGGCACGCCCTGACCGGCGATATCGACGCCGTCGTCATAATCTTCGGCGTTGACCACGTGATCCGTGGCCACGGTGCCCTCTTCGACCGAAACCTCGGGCGGGGTGGTGTCGATCATGATCGGCAGGCCATCCAGCGTGGTCTCGGCACCATCGGGCTCTGTCACGACGACGACGGCGACATGTTCGCCGTCTTCGGGGAAGGTATCACCCTCGAACGCGACGTCCCATTCGCCATTTTCATCAACCACGGTATCGACGGTCTGATCGCCGATGGTGACCCCGACATCCGAGCCGGGCTCGCCGCCGCCGGTGATGGTGATCGTCGGGTCCTCCGCGTCATCGCCACCAATGGTAATTGTGCCATCTTCATTGACCGAAGGCGGAATGCGGGTTGCGGCGCCACCGCTGCCACCGCCACCAGTTCCGGCACCGATCACGGCCGCCGCCGCAAGACCAGCCGCCCCGGCCCCGCCAAGACCCAACAGGCTTCCGCCCGCCAGAATACCGGCCCCGAGCATCGAGACCTCATCATCGCCACCAACCGGCGTGGTGATCTCATTGCCACTCAGGAAGATAAGATCTTCGGTCGGGCTCCACTTGCCCCACTGTTCGGTCGGACCATATTGCGCGTAAACCGTGCCTTCGGTGCCCTCAATCAGGCTGACCTCGTTCAAATAACCATCAGCACTGATAAACAGGCGGCTTTGCGCAGCACCTGCATCACCGTAATAATTGTCCAGCACGATCATCCGGCCATCCGACAGCGTGATCACAAGATCACCACCATCACGGGAATAGCCCTGAATGTCGGTCTGTCTGAGATTTAGGGAAATTTCCTGGCCCTGATCGGCAGGTATAACCGTCACACCACCTTGACCCAGAACCGACCCACGCTGCGACGGGCCCGCACCCGTGCAGGCAACATAATCAATCGCTCTCTTAACACCACCACTTTAAGCCTCACAACGTAATACTTTGGCGCATCACTTTACTTTTCTGCCTTCCAATTCCCGTTTCTTAGACACAATCGCTAGATGTTTTTGAAGTGATTCGGACAAAATGAGCATATTTGCCAGATATCTAGCGGTGTGAGACTGAATTCACACACCCATCCACCACTCAGAGTCGCAATTGCAACTCTTCACCTCGCTTTCGGCGGTGTCATCCTGGGAAATTTACACCCTCAGGGCTTGACGGGCTTGGCCATGCTCAACACAGTCACGCAGTCTCAACGACCTTCAAACCGCCAAGGATATTGCCCGTGCGCACCATGCTTTCCGATACCGTCGCGCTTTTGCACGATCTGATCGCCTTTCCGACCGTTTCGGAAATGAGCAATCTCGATATGATCGCCTATCTTGCGCATGTGCTTGAATCCCATGGGGCGCGGGTAGATATCTTTCATGACGAAATCGGCCATAAGGCCAACCTCTTCGCCACCATCGGCCCCGAGGTGGATGGCGGCATCGTTCTGTCGGGTCATTCTGATGTGGTGCCCGTGGCCGAACAGGATTGGGCCAGCGATCCGTTCGAGTTGATTGAGCATGACGGCCATCTTTACGGGCGCGGCACCTGTGACATGAAGGGCTTTATCGCCGCCGCCACCGCCATGGCCCCGGTCTTTGCCGAACAGGTCAGGGATCGCCCGCTGCATTTCGCCTTTACCTATGACGAAGAGGTGGGCTGTTTCGGGGCGCAGGCCCTTGTCGACAGCCTCAAGGCCAAGGGCATCCGCCCCGGCGTGGCGATCATCGGCGAGCCGACCAGCATGCGCATCATCGAGGGCCACAAGGGGTGCTATGAATATACCACCCACTTCAGCGGGCTTGCGGGCCATGGCTCGGCCCCGGACCGCGGCGTGAACGCGGTGGAATATGCGGCGCGCTACATCAATCGCCTGCTGGCGCTCAAGGATGCGCTGCGCGCGCGTGCGCCAAGCGACAGCCGCTTTGAGCCGCCCTGGACCACGATCAACACCGGCAGCGTAAAGGGCGGCGTGGCCCATAACGTGATTGCCTCGAATGCCAGCATCGAGTGGGAAATGCGCCCGGTTCAGGCCTCGGACGCCGCTTTCGTCAAGGACGACCTGCGCCAGTATTGCCGCGACGTGCTCTTGCCCGCCATGCAAAGCATTTGCCCCGACGCCAATATCGTGACCGAAGTCATCGGCGAGGTTGACGGGCTGGAACCTGCGGAAATGAACGAGGCCAAGGCGATCCTGATGGAGCTGACCGGCGCCAATGGGGCAGAGCTTGTGCCGTTCGGCACCGAGGCCGGCATCTTTCAGCAATACGGCATGTCTGCGGTGGTCTGCGGGCCCGGCTCGATTGATCAGGCCCACAAGCCCGATGAATATGTGTCGCTCGATCAGCTTCAGCAGTGCCTCGATATGCTGGGCCGACTTGGCACCAAGCTGGCCGCCTGAGCGCTCATCCGCCCCTTGCCGGACGAGCCTTAGATTTTGCGGAACGTCAGGTAATGCGGCACGCGCCCCTCGCGCAGGGCCTTTTGCTCATAGCGCGTTGATATCCAGTCATCCCAGGGCTCGCGCCAATCACTGGGGCGCTCTGCAAGCCACTCGAAGCCATGGTGCGGCACCTCTTCAAGAGTTTGGCGGACATAATCGGGAATGTCCGTTGCCACACGGAAAATAGCGCCTTTTTTCAGAACCTTGCAGAGCGGAGTTAAATGCTCTTGCGTGACAAAGCGGCGTCTGTGATGGCGTTTTTTCGGCCATGGATCAGGATAAAGAAGAAACGCCCGCGAAATCGAGGCGTCTGGCAAAACGTCAAACATGTGCCGCACGTCACCGGGATAAACCTTGATGTTATCCGCCTCGGCCGCGCGGATTTTCCCCAGGAGCATGGCCACGCCATTGATGAAAGGCTCGCAGCCGATGATGCCGACGTCAGGGTTTTGAACGGCCTGATGCACCATGTGCTCGCCACCGCCAAAGCCGATCTCGAGCCAGACATCCTTGTCGCCAAAAAGCGCTTTGAGATCAATGTTTTCGCGGTCAGGGTTCTCGTCCCATCCGACCGCCCCCGGCGATAGTTTCGCCAGATCTTCGTCAAGATAGGTCTCTTGGCTTGGCCGCAGGGTCTTGCCCTTGAACCGACCATAAAAGTTGCGCCAAGGCGCGCCTGAAGGATGTGTGTCGCGCTTCATATTCAGTTAAACTGGCACGCGAAGAACGCGCGCCAGCCCCTTGATTAAACTGCCTTTTTCAAGGCCTCGATCAGATCGGTGCGTTCCCAGCTAAAGCCGCCATCGGCCTCGGGTGCGCGGCCGAAATGGCCATAGGCCGCTGTGCGCGAATAGATCGGGCGGCAGAGGTCAAGATGCTCGCGGATGCCGCGCGGGGTAAGGTCCATGCAGGCCTCGACCGCTTTTTCGATCCGCATGTCATCCACCTGCCCGGTGCCATGCGTATCGACATAGATCGACAGCGGCTTGGCCACACCGATCGCATAGCTGAGCTGCAGGGTGCAGCGTGCTGCCAGACCTGCCGCAACCACGTTCTTGGCCAGATAGCGCGCCGCATAGGCCGCCGAACGGTCCACTTTTGTCGGGTCCTTGCCCGAGAACGCGCCGCCGCCATGCGGGGCCGCGCCGCCATAGGTATCCACGATGATCTTGCGCCCGGTCAGGCCTGCATCGCCATCCGGCCCACCGATCACGAAGGTGCCGGTCGGGTTCACCCACCATTCGGTTTTCTCGGTCAGCCAACCGGCCGGGAGAACCTCTTTGATATAGGGCTCGACAATGGCGCGAATGTCGTCGCTGGTCTGGCTTTCATCGGTGTGCTGGGTCGACAGAACAAGCTGTGTGACCTCGACCGGGCGACCGTCTTCATAGCGCAGGGTCAGCTGTGACTTGGCATCCGGCCCAAGTGTCGGCTCGGCCCCGGATTTGCGCGCCTCTGCAAGCCGCTTGAGGATCGCATGAGCATAGAGAATGGGGGCCGGCATCAATTCTTTTGTTTCATCAACCGCATAGCCGAACATGATGCCCTGGTCCCCGGCGCCGTCGCGATCCACGCCCTGCGCGATATGCGCCGACTGCGGGTGCAGCAGGTTCTGGAACGACAGGTTTTTCCAGTGGAACTTTTCCTGTTCATATCCGATGTCGCGCACACATTCGCGCACGATATCCTCAACGCCACCCATGAAGGTCTTGAGGCGCGCAGGATCAGAAAGACCCACCTCGCCGCCGACGACGACACAGTTGGTTGTGGCGAATGTTTCGCAGGCCACGCGGGCATTGGCCTCTTCCGCCAGAAAGGCATCAAGGATCGCGTCAGAGATGCGATCACACACCTTGTCGGGATGCCCTTCCGAGACCGACTCGGAAGTGAAAAGATAGTTCTGTCTTGCCATGAAAACGCTCCAATATACTCTTGCGCCACGTCAGGAAGCCGTTGTGACGAATGCGAGCTTGGTTACGCCCCTGCCCCGATGGCGTCAATCACTATATGCGGCGGGCGTTTTTCCTGTGGCCAATGCGTGACAGCGCAAGCAGCAGAGCGAAAAGCACGATCGCCCCAAGATCGCCGGTGCGCGCATAAAACGTCGGCGGCAGGGGCGGCGGCAAGGGCGCATCGCGCCAGCCTGCCTGTCCCATCGGGATGCGGGCCGTGATCCGGCCAGTGGCGTCTATCATCGCCGAGACGCCGGTATTGGCGACCCGGATCATCGGCAGGCCCTGTTCGGCGCTGCGCAGCCGGGCCTGTGCCAGATGCTGATAGGGCCCCGAGACCTGCCCGAACCAGGCGTCATTGGTGATCAAAAGCATGAAATCCGCCCGCCGGGGCGCCGACAGGACATCCTGCGCAAAGACCCCCTCGTAACAGATCAGCGGCAGGGCCGCGCCAAGCCCCCCAATGTCGATCACCTGCGCCCCCGGCCCCGAGGAATAGCCCTGCCCCTCATTTGCGGCGAGGCCGTGAATGCCGATCTGCCCAAGCCAGTCGCCATAGGGCACATATTCGCCAAAGGGCACCAGATGATGCTTGTCATAGACCGCCGCGACGGTGCCGCCCGCCTCAACCAGCGCCAGCGAGTTGAAAAGCCGCCGATCGTCATGGCGTTGTAACCCCACGACCACCGGCACGCCGCCCGCGGCCGCCGAGATCACCTCAAGCGTCGGCGCGGCGTTGTTGAGCATGACCGGCACCGCCGTTTCCGGCCAGACGATCAGATCGGGGCGTTGCTCCCCCGCCTGCGTGAACAGGATCTGGCGGTCGAAAAACCCCTGTATCTTGTCAGCCTGCCACTTTTCATGCTGCGGCGCATTGGGCTGGATCAGGCGCACGGTCGGCGCGCCGGTCTGCGCCGCCGCATCGGGGCGCAAACCGGCGCCCAAGGGCCAGAGCAAGCCAAGCGCAACCACCACCACGGCGGCGACCCGCCCGCCCGACACCGCATGCCAAAGCGCCGCTGCCCCGCCAAGCACAAGCGCCGTCAGCCCGAGCGCTCCCGCATAAGAGGCCCAGTGCAACAGGCCCGTATCAATCAACACATGCCCCGGCTGTGCCCATGGAAACCCGGTGAAAATATATCCGCGCGCGGCCTCGGCCAAGCCAGGCCCGCCGATAAATCCGGCCGCACCGCCCCCCGGCGCACGGCCAAGCGCAAGGCCGGCCGCAAAGAACAGGGCAAGCCCCGCCGCCAGACCCAACAAGGCGAAAGGCGCCATCCAGCCGTGGCGCGCCACATCGACCAGAAAGGGCTCGACGATCCAGCTGAGCGCCACAAGGAAATACCCGGTGCCAAAGGCCCAGCCGAGCCCCGCCGCCTGACGCCAGTCAGAGACCTTGAGAAAAAGTCCAAAGAGCAGCGCGACCATCACAAGGGTCACCGGCCAAAGGCCAAATGGCGCCTGCCCCAGAGCGGCGAGTGCGCCGATCGCAATGACACTTAGCCAGCGGCGCAGGGGCGCCAAGCCGACAAGGCGGCACAAGGCCCGGTCCGGCAGGCCTGAAAGGTTAGCCATTCACCGGCTCGGCAAGCCGGACGCGCAGGCGTTTCACCCGGCGCGGATCGGCCTCCATCACCTCGATCACCGGCCCGGCGGGATGCTCGATCACCTCGCCGCGCACCGGCACCCGGCCAAGCAGCATGAAGACCAGCCCGCCGAGCGTGTCGATTTCCTCTTCATCGACCGAATCCACATCCGTCAGCGATTGGCCGATCTCTGCCTCGAAATCCTCAAGCGGGGTTTTGGCGAGCGCCACGTAACAGCCTGGGCTTTCCTCGTTCCAGAAATGGCCCTCGTCGATGTCATGCTCGTCCTCGATCTCGCCGACGACCTGTTCGATCAGGTCTTCGATGGTGACAAGCCCGTCAACGCCGCCATATTCGTCGATCACAAGCGCCATGTGGCGCCGCTCGGCCTGCATCTTTTGCAAAAGCACGCCAATCGGCATCGAGGGCGGCACGAACAGCAAGGGCCGCAGCATCCGCTTGAGCGAAAAGCGCCCGCCATTGCCGTTGAACCCGTGCTTGAGCGCGAAATCCTTGAGGTGCACCATGCCGATCGGCGTATCCAGCGTGCCCTCATAGACCGGCAGGCGGGTCATGCCGCTGTTGCGGAAAACATGCACCAGCTCGTCCTTGGTTATGGTAGCGGGCACCGAGACGATATCGGCCTTGGGGATGGCCACGTCTTCGACCGCCATGTCACGCAGGTTGCGCATGCCAAAGCCGCCGTTGGTCGGCGTTGCATCTTCTTGCTCGTCCAAAGCAGTGGCATCGGTGGGGTTGAACACACCTATGAAACGGCGAAAAAAACCGCCTGTTTCTTCACTTGCCGTTTGGTCTTCCGGCTGCGCGCTTTGCGCTGCGTTAGAAGACCCGTCGATACTCTCGCCCATCCGTCTCTTTCTAGTTTGCGGGCACAAGCGCCCAATGTCCTAATATGGGTCAGGTAACCCCAGTTTGCCAAGTATCGCCACTTCGGTTGCTTCCATCAAAGTGGCATCTTGGTCACGGATATGATCATAACCCAACAAATGTAACACCGCGTGAACAATCAAGTGCGTCACATGATCCGCAAGCGGCTTGTTGCCAGCTTCCGCCTCGGCGGCGCAGGTGTCATAGGCGATGGCGATATCGCCAAGCCCAGCATCCGGGCCCGGCACCGGCAGATCGGGCAGCGCGCCGGGGGTTTGCGCCGCGCGCTCTTCGCTTGGCCAGGACAGCACATTGGTCGCCTGCGGCTTTTCACGAAAATCCGCGTTCAGCACGGCTATGCGCGCATCGTCACAGCCCAGAATGCTGATTTCCCAATCGGCGGGATCAAGGCCGAGATGGATCAGGGTGGCCTGGGCCGCGCGTTCGGCAAGTGGGCTGAAATCCAGGAGGGCCCAGCGCTCATCTTCAATCAGGATTTCAGTTAACATGGAAGCTCACGCAGAATGCTGGAAGTGGAAGTGTAAGGATGCATCCCTATTACGTCCGAGATGACCCGACAGCAAGCTTGAGAAGCCAGCCCCCCGGTTCGAGGTAAACGTCTTGAGCAAAGGCAACCGAGGTCGCGGGGCCTGAACAGATTCATAAACATGCACATCGGAGCGCTCAGAATGAAGTGGTCCTGCTTTTCAGGACAGTCATGAGACCAGATGGTCAGGCCCTTCCTGGGTCACGCGGCATCTTCGAGACAAAGCCTCACCGCAAGGCGTTCCCGGGCAGTCGACAGGTCCAGGGAAAGACTCGTGTCAGGTCGGTCGCTGTTTGAGTCAAACCACCCGAGAACCGGAGACTATCATATGATTGTCCGCATTCATGACCTCTGGCTTGCCGTAGCTGGAAATAGCCTCCTCCAGGGCTTCAGCGCAAAAGCTGGCATCCAGCGAATTTGAGAGCCGCCAAATGCCTGACTAGAACCACTGCCCCGGTTCCATCAACCCCAGATCCAGCAATTGTCGCGAATGCCAGTCAAACGGAATGGAATTGTGCCACTTGAACGTGTGGATATCAAAGGTCGAGCCGGGGTTGCGCTTGAGCGCCTTGGCGGTGCGAAAAGATACGATCGCACTTGTCAGATTGTGATGCCAGGGACAGGCATAGGTGTTGTATTCTTCCTCGCTGAACGTGTGATCCTCGCGCAGGATCAGCCCCGGCCTGGCCTTGAAAAGCGCGATCCGGTCGATCTTGCGGCGCTTGGACGGGATATGCTCTTCATAGCGCCACCGCAGGCCGCCGAAGAAATCAAGCTGGCGTTCCTTGGCGTGGTTGTGATTGCCCGGATCGGGCCGGGCAAGCGCATAATAGCCGGATTTGTCCATATGCGCATGTTCCAGCGAGACCGCATTTGAATGGGTATCAAGATCGTCGGCATAAAGGTCGATCACATAGCACAGCATCGCGTCGCGCCGCTCTTCGGCGTGAAAGGCAAGCATTTCCCCGACGGTGCGCGTTTCGCAGAACGGATAGAACAGGTATTCGGCGTTGTAGCAGTAATACATCCAAAGCCCCGGCGCGGCGGCAATCACCGCATTGACCGCCTCGCTCAGGCTGTCGCCGCCCGAAAGATCATGCTGGATGCGGTAAACAGTCTCGGCCTGTGCCACGTCGGGGGCGAGATCAAAGTTGTCCGGCAAGAACGCCAGCACCGATTTGAACCCCGAATCAAGATGATGGCGCAGGGTCGAATTAAGCTCGGTCTCATCTTCGGCAAACACCATGGCCACAGGCCCTTTTGCAAGGGCCTTGCCGGGGTTGGCAAGAAAGTCTCTGAGGCGCGGTGAGGGCATGCGTTGCTCGGTCCTTTTGGTGCAAGAATCGGCCAAACGCAGACGCATTGCAAGTGCCCCTGAAAGTGATGTAGTCAGGCCCCCTGAAACCATGGCAGGAGCCGGGCATATGGCCGATGTGAAAAAACTCTATATCAAGACCTATGGCTGTCAGATGAACGTCTATGACAGCGAGCGGATGGCAGAGGCCATGGGCGGTGCGGGTTATGTCGAAACCACAAGCCCCGATGACGCTGACATGATCCTGCTCAACACCTGTCATATCCGCGAAAAGGCCGCCGAAAAGGTCTATTCCGAGCTGGGCCGCTTTCGCGATCTCAAGGCCGCGAACCCTGATCTCAAAATCGGCGTGGCGGGCTGTGTCGCGCAGGCCGAGGGCGAAGAGATCATGCGCCGCCAGCCGCTGGTCGATCTGGTGGTCGGGCCGCAAAGCTATCACCGACTGCCCCAGATGGAGGCCAAGGTGCGCGCCGGGGGCACGGCGCTTGATACCGATTTTCCCGCCGACGACAAATTCGACACCCTTCGCCACCGGCCCAAGGCCGCGCGTGGCCCGACCGCCTTTTTGACGGTGCAGGAGGGCTGTGACAAATTCTGTGCGTTCTGCGTGGTGCCCTATACCCGTGGCGCCGAGGTAAGCCGCCCGGCCAGCCGCATCCTCGAAGAGGCCCGCAACCTGGTCGAGCGCGGCGTGCGCGAAATCACCCTTCTGGGCCAGAACGTGAACGCCTATCACGGCGCGGGCGAGGACGGCGGTGACTGGACATTGGCGCGGCTGATCTGGGCGCTCAATAACATCGACGGTCTTGAACGCATCCGCTTTACCACCAGCCACCCCAACGACATGGGCGACGACCTTATCGCGGCGCATGGCGAATGCGCCAAGCTGATGCCCTATCTGCATCTTCCGGTGCAGTCGGGCAGCGACAAGATCCTCAAGCGGATGAACCGCAGCCATACCGCCGAAAGCTATCTGCGCCTGATCGAGCGCATTCGCGCGGCGCGCCCCGATATCCTGTTGTCGGGCGATTTCATCGTCGGTTTCCCGGAAGAGACCGAAGCCGATTTTCAGGCCACGCTGGATCTCGTTGAAGAGGTCAATTACGGCTATGCCTATTCGTTCAAATATTCGACCCGCCCCGGCACCCCCGCCGCCGAGCGCGCGCAGGTCGATGAGGATGTGAAATCCGAGCGCCTGCAACGTCTGCAAGGCCTGATCACCCGCCAGCAACGCGCCATTCAGGACGCGATGGTGGGGCGCACCGTGGGGGTTTTGTTCGAAAAGCCCGGTCGCCTTGAGGGGCAGATGATGGGGAAATCAGATTACCTGCACGCGGTTCACGTGGCCAATGCCGATGTTGCCGTGGGCGATCTGGCCCGTGTCGAGATCATCGAGAGCGGCACCAACTCTTTGGCCGGACGTTTGGTCCGGGGCTGAAACCTGCGCTATTTGCCCTGATTGTGGCAGAATTACGGCGAGCTCTATGGATTGTTTCAACTCTATCCACAATATATGGTGGAATTTGCTTCACTTTCTTTTGATTATTGCTACAATTCAGCCATATTTAACGGTCGGTCGGTGCCTTTGTTGCACGTGTTTGGCCGGGGCCACGAAAAGGACAGTAGGGTGACGAAAATTATTTCGAAAACGCTGCGCGGCATGGTCGGGGGCGTTTGTGCCGCTGCCCTTTGTGTCGCCATGACAGCGGAGGTGGGCTTTGCCCAGAGTGGCGGTCAACGCACCATCGTTGGCGAGCGCTATGTGCCGACAATCTGGGTTGATCCCGATGGCTGTGAGCATTGGGTCATGGATGACGGGGCCGAAGGCTATATGTCCCCCCATGTCAGCCGCCAGGGCATTCCGGTCTGTCGCGAGGTGAACCTTTGTGGCGTGATCAATACCGACCAGATGTTTGCCACCGACAGCGCGCGCATCAATTCCGGCGGTCGCCAGCGCCTTACGGAGTTCTTCCAGAAGGCAGGAGCGGTGTCTTATACCATCGTCGGTCACACCGACAGCCGCGCCTCGGATGAATACAACATGGGTCTTTCGCTGCGTCGTGCCAATGCGGTTGCCTCGGTCGCCAAGCGCACCGGCGCGAGCATTGCCGATGTTCGTGGGTACGGCGAACGGATGCCCAAGGCGTCAAACAATACCGCAGCGGGCATGGCCAAAAACCGCCGTGTCGAAATCTTGTGCTGGCGTTAAGGGGATCGGATGATGAAAACAGTTAAACTTGCACTTGCGCTTCCGATCATCGGCCTGCTTGCCGCCTGTGAAGGTGGCGCTCATGGCGCGATCGGGTCCGACAAGACCAGCGATCGCGGCACCGACCGGAAACACCTGAGCCAGCTTCAGGCTGGTATCTGGATTGACCCCAACGGCTGTGATCACTGGATCATCGACGATGGCGTCGAGGGCTACCTGTCGCAGCGTCTGGATAAATTCGGCAAGCCGGTCTGTTCGGGCGTCGGGCCGGCGACGGTTGCCACCGGCAACTTCAAAGGTGGCAGCTCGATCCCGGATTCGCTCTGAGCGGAGCGGCCATTGGTCGAAAAATTGAACTGCGGGCCGAAAGGTCCGCAGTTTTTCGTTGTGGTCAGCAAAGTTTTGCCACCCACCGCTTGCACCTTGCCCCGCAACTTGGCAGGCTGAAATCACACCTCTGGTTTTTGGAGAACTGATTGGTCCATAGTGCGCCACCCCCCGTTTCCGACGTGGCTTCGATCCACGAAGCCGTTATTGAATTTCCCGATAACAAGCTGCTGATTGATTTATGCGGCGAATACGACAAGAACCTTGCCGCGATCGAGCGCAGCCTTGGCGTGCAGATCGTCCGGCGCGGCAATCAGTTGTCGATCATCGGCGACGAGGCCGCCGCCACCGAGGCGGTGACCGTGCTGAACGCGCTTTACGGGCGGCTTGAAACCGGTAAAGGCGTGGAGCACGGCGATGTCGACCGCGAATTGCGCATGGGCGGCTCGGATGCGGGCACCGGCGCGCGCGACGGTGATCAGCTTGAGATGTTCAAGGGCGGTGCGGTCGAGATCAAGACCCGCAAAAAGCTGGTCGAGCCGCGCACCGACGCGCAAAAGGCCTATGTTCACTCGCTTTTTGCCAATGAACTTGCCTTTGGCATCGGGCCAGCGGGCACCGGCAAGACCTATCTGGCGGTTGCAGTGGCGGTGAATATGTTCATCGAAGGCCATGTGGATCGCATCATCCTGTCGCGCCCGGCGGTCGAAGCGGGTGAAAAGCTTGGCTATCTGCCCGGCGACATGAAGGACAAGGTCGACCCCTACATGCAGCCGCTCTATGACGCGCTCAACGATTTCCTGCCCGGCAAGCAGCTTGCCAAGCTGATTGAGGAAAAGCGGATTGAGATCGCGCCGCTGGCCTTCATGCGCGGGCGCACCCTGTCGAACGCCTTTGTGGTGCTGGACGAGGCGCAGAACGCCACCACGATGCAGATGAAGATGTTCCTGACCCGCCTCGGCGAGGGCAGCCGCATGGTGATCACCGGCGATCGCACCCAGATCGACCTTCCGCGAGGGGTGCCGTCGGGGCTGGCCGACGCGGAACGTCTTTTGAAGGCCATTCCCAAGATCAGCTTTAACTATTTCACATCCAAAGATGTGGTACGCCATCCGCTTGTGGCCGCGATCATCGAGGCCTACGAGAGCGAACAGAGCGTGCCGGCTTCCGCTTGAACGATAAAGGGCACCTGCCTGGATGCCCTTTGAGTGAAAGCATCGCGCCATAGGCCGGAAGCGGCCCGGCAAATTCGGACAGCATGCCAAGATGTATCCAACCCGCATGAATGGATACAAGAATGGCGAAGCGGCGGAACGGCGGGGCGGATACAGGCCAGCGTCGGCAGGCCGACGTGTTCGATGAACACGTCCCGTGTTGCCGCCGTGCCGCCCTGCACGCCGTCAAGAACCACCACATCGGCACCCGCCTTGACCGCCAGAGTGGTGTCATAATAGGGTCGCGTGCCGCCGATTTTCACATAGATCGGCTTTTCCCAGCCGGTGATTTCGCGCAGTTCGAGGATCTTGATTTCAAGATCGTCGGGGCCGGTCCAATCGGGGTGACGACAGGCCGAGCGCTGGTCGATGCCCTTGGGCAGGGTGCGCATCTCGGCGACCCGGTCGGTGATCTTTTGCCCCAGAAGCATGCCGCCGCCGCCCGGCTTGGCGCCCTGACCGATCACCACCTCGATCGCATCGGCGCGCCGCAGGTCATCGGGGTTCATGCCATAGCGCGAGGGCAGCACCTGGTAGACCAGCGTTTTGGAATGGCCGCGCTCTTCTTCGGTCATGCCGCCGTCGCCGGTGGTGGTCGAGGTGCCCGCAAGCGAGGCGCCGCGGCCAAGCGCCTCTTTGGCGTTGCCCGACAGCGCGCCAAAGCTCATGCCGGCGATGGTGACGGGGATATCAAGCTCGATCGGCTTTTTGGCAAAGCGGGTGCCGAGGGTGACATTGGTGCTGCATTTTTCGCGATAGCCTTCGAGGGGATAGCGGCTGATCGAGGCACCAAGGAACAAGAGGTCATCGAAATGCGGGACTTTGCGCTTGGCGCCGCCACCGCGGATATCATAGATGCCCGTCGCCGCAGCTCGGCGGATTTCCGAGTTGATCTCATTGGTGAAAGTGGCGGACTGGCGCGGCACGGTTTGGGGAATTTTCGGCGATTGATCAGTCATCTGAATGTGCCTCAGTAGGCCGACGCGTTGTCGACGTTGAAATTATAGAGATTGCGGGCCGAGCCATAGCGGCGAAATTCCGACGGGTCGGCATCGCATTCGCCACGGGCCAGAAGATCGCGCAGGATCTCGATATGTTCGGGGCGCATTTCCTTTTCGATGCAATCCGCGCCAAGGCTCCTGACCGAACCGCGCACGAAAATCCGCGCCTCATAGAGGCTGTCGCCAAGCGCGTCGCCGGCATCGCCGCAGACCACAAGGTTGCCCGATTGCGCCATGAAGGCCGACATATGGCCGATGTTGCCATGCACGATGATGTCGATGCCCTTCATCGAGATACCACAGCGAGAGGCGGCATTGCCCTTGATCACAAGGGTACCGCCGCGCCCGGTGGCGCCAGCATATTGGCTTGCGTCACCGTCGATGATGACGCTGCCCGACATCATGTTTTCCGCCACGCCCGGTCCGGCATTGCCCTTGATGCGGATCGTGGCAAGCTTGTTCATGCCAGCGCAGTAATACCCGGTCGAGCCGCGCACGGTAATATCGAGCGGGGCATCGACGCCCACGGCAAGCGCGTGGCTGCCCTTGGGGTTGATGATTTCCCAGGCGGTTGCGTTGGTGCTTTCCTTTTGGGCGTGCAGCGTGGAATTAAGAGCGCGCAGCCCGTCGGCCTCTAGATCGAATGTCTGCATGGGTCAGTGCTTCCAGAAATAAACGGTTGAGGGTTCGGGCTCCCAGACGCGGGCGGTTTCAATGCCCGGCAGGTTGACCATCGCGCGGTACTCCGAGCCGAAGGCGACATATTGATCGGTCTCGGCCATCACGGCGGGCTTGCAGGCAATCGGATCGCGCAGCACGCCAAAGCCGTCCTTGGTGCCGACAACGAAGGTGTAGAACCCGTCGAGATCGTCAAGAGAGGCCTCAAGGGCACCGCCGAGATCGGCACCGTTGGCCATTTTCCAGCTCAGGTAGGCGGCGGCGACTTCGCTGTCGTTTTCGGTCTCAAAGGTCATGCCTTCGCGGATCAGGCGGCGGCGCAGGCTGTTGTGGTTGCTGAGCGAGCCGTTGTGCACAAGGCATTGATCGGGCCCGGTGGAAAACGGATGCGCGCCCATGGTGGTGATCGCGGATTCGGTTGCCATGCGGGTGTGGCCGATGCCGTGGCTGCCGGACATCTTGGAGACCTCGAAGCGGGCGGCCACATCGGCGGGAAGGCCGACCTCTTTAAAAATCTCGATGCTTTCGCCCGAGCTCATGATGCGAAGGTCGGGGCGCAGGGATTTAAGGGCGGCGCGCGCGGCGTCGGCCTTGTCGGCGTCAAGCACAAGCACCGCGTGGGTGTCTTTGATCGTCATCTTGACCGGCGCGTCCAGGGCGGCGGCAAGATCGGCCTCAAGCGTTGCGAAATCCGCGTCGGGATTGGCCGATTGTACGGTGATGGTCCATTTGCCGGCCTCTGCGCCGCCGTAAATGGCGATGCCGGCACTATCCGGGCCGCGGTCGGTCATAGTGACCAGCATGTCAGTCAGAAGGGCGCCCAGCTGCGGTTCTAACGCGCTGTCCTTCAGGAATAAGCCCACAATGCCACACATGAGTCGGTTCTCCTTGGTTCATGTTTGAGAAAACTCTAGCACAGAAAACAATTGATTCAACTGCCAGGAAACTTTTTTTCTTAACAAGCATGGCGCAAACTGAATGCGCACCGCTGGTGCGGGGCGCAATCGGGTCATGTTGGTCTGTGGCCTGAAGGAGTTAGTTGCCCTGCGGGTAACAGATGATCGACAGATAGCGCGCAGGCAGTTTCACAAGCCCGTCCGGGCCATGCGGCGCATCGGCATCAAAGAACAGGCTATCGCCCGGTTCCAGCAGGTAATGATTGTCGCCATGTCGGTAATCGATCACGCCTTCGAGCATGTACAGCAGTTCGAGGCCGTCATGCTGAAACGTGGGAAACACATCAGAGGTTTCCGAAAGGGTGATAAGATATGGCTCGACCGTGACGCCCGAGGCGTTGCTGCCGATATGGCCAAGCAGGTTGTACTGATGCCCCGAGCGGGTGCCGGCTCGGTTGATTTCAACCGCATCCCCGGCCTTGACATGCATCGCCTCGCGTCGCTCTTCAAAGCGGCGAAAAAATGAGGTGATTGGCGTGCTGAGTGTATGCGCCAGAATTTGCAATGTCGTCAGCGAGGGCGATGTGATGCCGTTCTCGATCTTCGACAGCATCCCGAGCGACAGTCCCGTCGCATTGGCAAGATCGGCCACGGTCATGCCCTTTTGATGGCGAAACGCACGAACCTCGCGGCCGATGGCGGACTCAAGGTTTCGTTCATTGAGATCGCGTACCCGGTGCGGGTCTTGGGCGAGTTCCGGGGTGTTGACGGCGTCTTTGCTTTTGGTCATGCGAGGGCCTTGGTCATTCGGGTTCAGTTGGTTCTACGCACTCCTTGCGGGTAACTCCAGCATTTGGTGCGCTTTGGGTGGATTAAGCCGCCGGGTCTGGTTTTCCGCGAAAAGGGTGCAGGGCGCAAGTCGCGCGCCCAAAACCTCGGGCAGGGCGGCAAAGGCGCTGGCGTCGCATCCGGCCGTCACCCGCATTATGGGCACCGGCCGGGCCGATGTTGTCAACCTCGCCTTCGACCGGCACGAGATCATCTTAGCAGAGGGGCTTGCTGTCGAAAGCTTTTACCCTGGCCCGCAGGGTTTGAAATCACTCATGCTGACCGATTCACATAAATGCCGCGCGCTCTACCCGAAACCGCCGCGCAAGGCCCGGCACTTTGCCAAGATCAGCCTCTGGGCCGCGAAGCTAATGGCCAACCCCAACCGGTTTCAGGCACAGGGTATCACGCCGGGGAAAACCGCCGCAGGAAACGGTGGTGCTGGTGCCAGACTCCACGCACATTGACCGATTGGCCGGAGTTAGTCCGAAGGGTTCACCTTGAAATCAACCGCGGCGTACCATTCGGCGACGGCGCGGATTTCCTCGTTCGTCATCTCGGCGGCGATCCCGGTCATGATGTCATGGGTGCGCTTTCCGGTGCGAAAGGCCTTGAGTTGCGTGTCGATATACATGGTGGTTTCGCCCGCAAGATTGGGGGCATCCTCGATCTGGGCGATGCCGTCGACGCCGTGACAGGCAACACAGCCTTCGGGCGCATCGTCGGGCGATTGGCGCGCGGACAGTGCGGCGACCGGGGTCTGGCTGCTGTACCAGGCGGCGAGGTTGGCGATGGCGGTATCGTCAAGGTTTTTGGCCACGACGGTCATCATCTCGTGTACCCGTGTGCCATCGCGAAACGCGGTCAGCTGATGGGTGATATAGGCCGGGTTCTCGCCGCCGATATGCGGCGCGATCGGGATTTTGGCAAAGCCGTCGATGCCGTGACAGGTGCGGCATTGACCGGCAAGCTTGCGCCCGGCCTCAGGATCGCCAACGGCCTCCTGGGCAAGGCCACTCTGGGCGAGGAAACCCCCGCCCAGAGCCAGAACACATGCCTTGAGCATCAGTTGCCCTCGTACCAGATGCGATAGATCGCGCCGGCAAGGTCATCCGACACCAGAAGCGAGCCGTCGCGCAGTTGCGCCACGTCCACCGGGCGGCCAAGGTATTCACCGTTCTCGTCGATCCAGCCCTCTGCAAACGGCTCCATCGTGGCGGTGCCATCTTCGGCGATATGGGTGACCATGACGCGCGCGCCAACCGGATCTGTGCGGTTCCACGAGCCGTGCTGCGCCGAGAAGATGGCGTTCTTGTAATGCGCCGGGAACATCTTGCCGGTGTAGAAGGTCATGCCAAGGTCGGCGGCATGGGCCACGGTTTCGACCGCAGGCATCACCACGTCAACCGGCACGTCTTCGCCCTTGTACTCGTTGGTGCGCACCGAGCCGCCGCCATACCAGGGATGGCCAAAGTGCTGGCCCGCCTCGGTCTGATGGTTGAGCTCGCCGGGGGGGATGTCATCGCCCATGCCGTCAACCTGATTGTCGGTCCACCACAGATCGCCGGTTTCGGGGTGGAAATCCTGACCGACCGAATTGCGCACGCCGTAGGTATAGACCTCGCGGCCGGTGCCATCGGTGTTCATGCGGATGATACCGCCGATCCCCCATTTGGTGTTGATCTCAAGGTTCTCTTTCGGCGCGACGTTGAACGGCTGGCCGAGCGAGATATAGATCTTGCCATCCGGGCCGATATCGCACACCCGCGCGGTGTGGTTGAAGCTTTCCTGTTCTTCGGGGATCAGGTCACCCTGTGCAACAAGGTTGAAGGCCGCCACATCGGGGCTTTCGTAAAAGAATTCCGCAGCAGGGAACAGCAGCACGCGGTTCTGTTCGGCAATGTAGAGAAAGCCATCCTTGGAAAAGCAGGGGCCGTTCGGGATCGAGAACTTGAGCGAGGGCGCGAAATCCTTGACCTCATCGGCGACACGATCCTTGTTGCGGTCGGTCACCGACCAGACCTTGTCTTTGCGGGTGCCGACAAAGGTGACCACGCCCTGCGGGCCGACGGCCATGTGGCGCGCATCGGGCACAACCGCGTAAAGGCCGATCTTGAAGCCGGCCGGAAGGGTGATGCCCTCAAGCGTCTTCTTGATGCCATCGGCATAGGCGCCGCTTTGCTCGATAAAGGTAAAATCGGTCACGCCGGTCGATTGGAAATTCGACAGCTTGTCGAGGTTGTCGGGCACATTCGCGCCCTGTGCGTGGCCCAGCCCGGCCGTCAGGGCGAGCGCGGCAATGGATGATAGCAGATGTTTCATGTGGTTCCTCCCATTTGAAAATCTTACGTGTTTGATCGTCGTGTCAGGGCTACAATCGGGTCGCCTGGTCTTGCAATCGAAACGCTGAACCGGCGCGCGCTCTCCCCTTCGCAGGCCAGTGAAAATACCTCTTACGTTGCATTCACAAGACGCGAGCCTAGCCTAGATTTTCCAAAGAGCAAGGCTTTGATGGGGGCGGTTCCTACGACCAAAGTAGGGCTTTCATGCCGGTTGCAAGGCCCTGATGCGCGCCGGGTTGTCGGCGGTGCCCGGGCTTTGCAGACCGCGCCGCGCCGTGGCGGGCTCTTTGTGGCGCATGGGTCGGCGCGGTGTATTTTTCTTAATCGTTTCTTAGTCCGGATTTGGCATTCTGAGGGTCAGGCTGTGATGGGCTCGCCTTTTGAGGCTTGTCATTGGACGCGTGTTTAATGGGCTTTGGGGCTGCGCTTTGTGGCGTGCCGCAACATCAGCCAATTGGGGAATGCCCCCGGATATATGCCGTTTTGACGCCCGTAAAAGGCGGCAGGCGCGGCCTAGTTTAAAAAGGAAAACGCCGATGAAAGACAGGGCAAAAGACATCCAACCCTCTCAGCTTGTCGTTCCGACCGAGAAACATCTTTCGTCGGTGTTGTTTGTCGATGATGACCCTGTTGATCGCCACCGGATCATCATCTTTTGCAAAAGACCGGTCTGAATTTCAAGGCCGAAGAGGCAGGTGATCTTGCGCAAATGGCGGCGGCGCTTGATCGCTATCAGTTCGACCTGGTTTTCCTTGACTATCATCTTGGCGTTGAAACCGGGCTTGAGGCGCTTGCGCTTGTAAAAGCGCATGGTCGGCAGAGAGACGCGATCCCGATCATGGTCACGAGCGTTGGCGAGCATGACATCATCGTCGAAGCGATGCGCTCAGGCTGTGCCGATTACCTGATCAAGGACGAGCTGAGCGCCGAAAGTATTCGCAAGTCGGTGACCATGGCGATCGAGCGCAACCTGCTGTTGGCCGTGATCACCTCTGAACACTCCACGCGCGCGTCGCTTGCGGAGACCGTTGACCGGTTTTCACGGGCAAGTGCGCCGGATATGCGGGCCATCATGGCGGCAATGATGCGCCGGGTTCGAAGCCTGCGCGGCGATGCGGCGACCAACCCGAACGTTGCGCGCAACCGTCAGGGGCTGGAAGATGATTGCGCCAATCTGTTTGGTTACCTTGATGAGGTCAACGGATTGGTCGCGGTCGCGCGTGACGCAGTAGATGGAAAAGGTGTGCCAAGACCTCCGCGTTTGGAATGACCGCGCCGGGTCTGTTGGTCACGGCCCCAACAAACGGGTTTCGTTTGCGCGGCAAGCTTGTGATGATGACGCTCTGCATGACCTTGGCGATGGCGGTTATTTTCGCCGCCATGGCCTACTCCCAGGTGCGTGCAACCGTCCGGCATGCCGCCACAGACCGGTTAGGTGACATTGCACGGCATCAATCCGAACAGATCGCCGATGTGCTTGAACAGACAGCCATTGATGCCACTGTGTTTGCCGGGCTGCCGCCGGTCAGGGAAATTGTTCAACGCGATAAAATCTCCGATGGCGGCGATGTGCAGCCGGGGTCCCTCAAGGCGCAGCGTAAACACCGGCTTCAGGAGATTTTCAGATCGATCCTGACAACGCGCCCGCATTACACGCAGCTCAGGTTTATCGGCCAAGCGGATAACTGGCGCGAACGTGTTCGCGTCGGCCGTCATGAGGATCATATAAATGCCGTCGATACTGCGGATCTTCAAGCCAAAGGCGGCGAGCCGTACTTGAAAGACCTCGTAAGGCAGGCCGCAGGCCATGGCTATTTTTCGACGGTGACCTACAACCGCGAGCATGGAATCGAAGTTGGCCCGCCAACCATTCGCTACGTGCAGCCGGTGTTGGATGAGGAAGGTGCCTTATATGGCGTCATCGTCGTAAATGCGGATTTTCAGGCTCTGATTACTGCGGCGAGGCCAACCGTTTCGGAGGGCTTCCGGCTTGGTGTGGTGACGGGCCTGGGGGATCACATGACCTTCAGCGCCGATGATTCGAGACCAAAGCTATTCTATCATTCCGATCCTGATTTCATTCCGCCGCCGCATGATGTGGAAATCGCATCAAAGGCTGGTCCGGGGCAAATCTTCTTTGCCGGCGATGTGGCGATGGCCGCAAACGCGGTTGTGACCCCGCAACTCAATCGTCCGTTCGGCCTTTATGTGGTGACGGAAATGCCGCGCGACGCCCTTTTTGCGGCTGCGAACAAGATGCTGGTTCGGAATGCGGTTGTGGCTTTTGTCCTGATTTTTCTTGCCATCGGTATCGCGGGGATCTTCGGCGCGCACCTTACCGATCCACTGCTCCAACTCGCCGATGCGGTTCGCAGGCACGCCGGGGCCAAACCTTTTGATCTTATGGTCTCGACCAATGACGAAATCGGGGAACTGACCCTTGCCTTTGCCTCCCTTGGGAACCAGCTTTTGGGTCAAACCCTGCGCGCCCGCGCGATCAGGTCGATGGAAGTGGCATGGGCCTCGCCATTGTCAAAAAGCATGTCCAGCTTGCGGGCGGGCGTATTGAGGTGATTTTGGGCGCGGGACGAGGGGCCGAATTTCGGATTTTCTGGCCTTGCGTGATTCAAAATAACTCCCAGAAGGGACAAGCAGCATGAGTGACTCAGTGAAACTGAGCGAACGGCCGCCACTTGATATCATCCTTGTCGAAGATGACGATGGCGATGCAAAGGCCATAAGGCGGGCACTGACGCGCGCAAAAATCGCCAACCCGGTTATGCGTGTGGTTGACGGGATCGAGGCGCTTGGCCTCTTGCGCGGCGAAACCGGAACGCCGCCGGATTCCTACATACTTTTGATTGATCTCAACATGCCGCGGATGAATGGCATCGAGTTGTTGGAGGAAATCCGGATAGACCCTCTGCTCAAGGAGGCGGTTGCGTTTCTGCTGACCACGTCAAGCGATGAACGCGACAGGGCGGCGGCCTATGCGCATAATGTGACGGGCTATATTCAAAAGCAGAACGCGGGCAGCGATTTTGTTGATCTGATTGGCACGCTTGATCACTTCTGGCGGATTGTCGAACTGCCGGACATGAGATTGGATAGGATCGCTTGATATGAGTGTGATTGATGTTTTGGCGATCTCAAGCTGATCCGGCGCTTGCTGGCGGGGCGTCCGGAGGGGGCCAATGTCTATGAGGCCAAGAGTTTCAAAGAGGCGCAATCGTTTGCCGACATGGTGCCGGATGTTGTCCTGCTTGATTATCTGATGCCGGATCTGACCGGGCTGGAGATGCTCAAGGGGCTCAAGGAAAAATGGCCGGGTGCGGCCTATATCCTGATGACCGGGCATGGCGATGAAGAGATTGCAAAATCGGCGATTCAGCTTGGCGCATCGGATTATATTTCCAAGCGGTCGCTAAATCAGAACGCGCTGTTCCGGATGCTGGATACCAGGATTGCCCTGACGCATATGCAGGCCAAGATTGATCTGCAGCGTCAGGAGCTTGAAACCTTTGCGCATATTCTTGTGCATGATTTCAAGGCGCCGATCCGGGGAGCCAGCTTTCTGGCCGAACAGATAAAAGAGGGTCTTGAGAACGGGGATATGGCGGATGTGCAGGTCAGTCTTGGCTTGTTGAACCGCTCCACCCGGCAGATGTCAGAGTTGATCGAGAGTCTGGCCATGCTGACCAGGGTCGATTCCGATGAGCCGTTTTGCGAGGCCTATCTTGGCGAGCTTTTCGAGCGTGCGATCATGGCCAATGAGCGCGACATTTCGTTGAGTGGCGCGCAAGTACGGACCAACGACGTCGGGGCAAGCGCCGTGTGTTCCGCCCCGCAGGTGGCGCAGGTGCTTCAGAATCTGATTGCCAATGCAATCAAGTATCGCGGTGAGGAGACGCCCGATATAGTCGTGTCTACGCAGAGGGTTGCAAAGGGGCTCAGGGTGACGGTCTCGGACAACGGTCAGGGTGTTCCGGAGGAATTTCGCGGCCGCATTTTCGAGACGTTTCGTCGGATCAATGGCTGGAATGCCCCCCCAGGGCACGGGGCTTGGCCTTGCGACCTGTCGCAAAATCGCCTTGCGCCATGGTGGAACAATCTGGTGCGAACCCAATGCCCCAAATGGCACATCGTTCCATTTCATTCTGGGCGCGGGCGAGCCGGGCGTACGGGCTCAGGCCTAGGAAAAGGCCGCTATCGCCGATTGATCAGCCGCGAAACTGCGGCAATGATATCATGGGGCATGTTCGTGCCCGCTTGCATTCGCTAGTGTCGATGGCGATACGTGCGCCTGCGCGTATCAACAACGACTTTGAGGGACGAGAATGCAAGGCGAGGGTGTCATTTCACGATCCGGCGATCCGTCTGTGACGTTTGAAATGGCCGGAGTGTCCTTTTTCCGCGAGGGCCGGGCGCTCTTGACGGGGCTCAATCTGCGCGTGACGGAACGGCGCATCGGGATTGTCGGGCGAAACGGGTCGGGCAAGACCACGTTGGCGCGGGTTCTGTCCGGTCTTGTGGCGCCTGACCAAGGCGAGGTTCGGGTTTGCGGCGTGGATATCGCCAAGGATCGCAGGGCGGCGATCCAAACCGTGGGCATCCTGTTTCAAAACCCCGATCATCAGATCATTTTTCCGACCGTGGAAGAAGAGCTGGCCTTTGGTTTGCTTCAGGCCGGCGCGTCAAAACCCGAGGCGGAACGACAGGTTGCCGATATCCTGGCGCGGTTTGACAAATCCCATTGGGCATCGGCGGCGACGCATCAGCTTTCGCAGGGGCAAAAGCAACTGGTCTGTTTGATGGCCATCATCGCGATGGCACCCAAGGTGGTTATTCTCGACGAGCCGTTTTCCGGGCTCGATATTCCGACCCGCGCCCAGTTGACGCGGTATTTTGACCGTATTGATGCGGCGCTGATCCATATCACGCATGACCCGCAGGCCTTGCGCGGCTATGAAAGGGTGATCTGGCTTGAAGAGGGGCGGATCAAACAGGATAGTGAGGCGGCCCAAGCGCTTGCGGCCTTTGGCAAACATATGACCGATCTTGGGGGGCATGATGATATCTCTGACCTCGCCGGTTGAAACGCGCGCCCATGGCTGGTCGGCGGGCGCAAAGCTTGCGGCGCTTTGCGGCGCGACGGTTGTGTTGTTTGCGCAAGAGGGCCTTGGCTTTCATGCGGTGGTATTTGCCGCTTGCCTGCTTGTCTATCGCCTGCCCGGCGGGCGGTTTTTCCGCGCCGGGGTGAAGGGGCTTGTTGCGCTCTGGCCGTTCATTGCGGTGGTGCTGGTCTGGCATCTGGTGATTGGCGCGCCGGTTGAGGGCCTGGTCGTCGTTCTGCGGTTGTTATCGGCCGTGGCGCTTGCCAATCTGGTAACGATGACGACCCGCCTTTCGGCGATGATCGAGGTGGTTCGCTGGCTGGCGGCGCCGTTCAGACGGATAGGGGTGAATACCCGCGCGCTTGAAATCGGGATTGCCCTTGTCGTGCGCTTCACCCCGACGCTGGCCGACAAGGGCGCGCAGCTGGCACAGTCGTGGTCGGCCCGCTCGCCCAAAAAACCCAGTTGGAGGATCGTCATGCCATTCACCGTGCTGGCCATCGACGACGCAGAATATGTGGCCGAAGCGCTTAAGGCGCGCGGCGGTCTAAACCGGTAAAGGAAGTCAAAGAATGGAACGTAATCTTGCCCTCGTGGCGCTTTTTGCCGCCTTGATTGCGGCGCTTGGGCTTATCCCGAAATTTACCCTCGGGTTCGGCGTGCCAATCACGGCGCAAAGCCTTGGGATCATGCTCTGCGGGACGGTGCTTGGATCGCGGCGCGGGGCGATGGCGGTGTTGCTGTTCCTGTTGCTGCTCGCGCTTGGCCTTCCGCTTTTGGCGGGGGGGCGCGGCGGGCTGGGCCTTTTCGTGTCGCCTTCGGCCGGCTTCCTGTTTGGCTGGCCGGTCGCGGCCTTTGTCACCGGCCTTGTGGTCGAGAAATGGCGCGGGGCGTCGCTTGCGGTCGTGGCCGGGATTGCTTCGGTGATCGGCGGCATTCTCGTGCTCTATGTTTTCGGCGTTGCCGGCCTGGCCGTGACCTTGAAGAAATCCGGTTATGAAGCCGCCCTGCTGGTGGTTGCCTTTGTGCCCGGCGATATTGTCAAAGCGGTGCTTGCGGGTGTGATCACCGCGGCCCTTGCCAAGGCCCGGCCACAGAGTGTTCTATCGCGGGCATGAGCATTTCGCCTCTTGAGCAGCTTTTGGCCTCGCGTCGCTCGGTGCGCAAATATCACGCGACACCGGTGCCAAGGGCCGATGTTGCCCGCATTCTCACCGCGGCGCGGCGGGCGCCAAGTGGCGCGAACCTTCAGCCAGGGCGCTTTCACGTGCTCTGTGGTGTGCCGCTGGAGGGGTTGAAATCCGCTCTGCTTGACGCGGTGGCGGCGGGGCGCCCGCAGGTCTCGCAATTCTCGTATTTCCCCGATCCGATGCCGCCGGGGCTAAAGGCCAAGCAACGCGCGGCGGGCTATGCGCTTTATTCCGCGCTCGGGATTGAGCGGCGGGATTTGGCAGGGCGCAAGGCGCAGTTTGATCAGAACTATCGGTTCTTTGACGCGCCGGTCGGGATTGTCGTTACGATCCGGGCGGACATGGGCAAGGGGTGTTTCATGGATCTTGGCATGACCCTCATGGCGCTGTTTCTCGCGGCCGAGGATATGGGTTATGGCACAAGCGGAATCGGTGCCTTGGGCAACTACGGCGATCTTGTGCATGCGACGCTTGGCCTGCCCGAGGATGAGCTTGTGGTGTGCGGCATTGCCCTTGGGCACCCGGATAACGCGGCGCCGGTGAACACGGTCAGGACAGAGCGCGACGCGCTTGAGGAGTTTGCGCGTTTTGAGGGGTTTGACGACTAAAGCATGTTGCTCAAAAGTGGGAACCGGTTTTGAGCTTCTCAAACATGCGGAATCAACAGACCCTAGGCGCGCAGCAAGAGCGCCGTGCCGATCCCCCCGGCGGCGGCAATCGCCGCAATCCCTGTGCCGCCCCGCGCGACCAATTCATGATAAAGCCGCACGGCATTGATCGCGCCGGATGCGCCTATGGGGTGGCCGCGCGCAAGCGATCCGCCGCCGGGGTTGACGATCTCGGGGGGGATACCGCTTTCGGTGACGCAGGCGATGGCCTGTGCGGCGTAGGCCTCCATTATCTCGGCCACGGCAAGGTGATCGGGGGAGAGACTGGCGTCGTGCAGAAGTTTCTGGATCGCCGCGACAGGCGCCAGACCGGGAAGGTCGGGGCGTCCGCCCAGGGTACAGCCGCCGATGATCTTGACGGCCGGCGCATCAAGGCTGCGCGCGATCCGCTCCGAGACCACAACGCAAAACGCCGCGCCATCGGCCGCGACCGAGGTATTGGCGGGCGTGATGGTGCCGACCATCGCGCGGCTTCGCGTACAAAGGCCGGGCGAAAGGGCACGGGTGAAGGGATCGTCTGTGATGCCCCCAATCGTGATCAGCTCGCGCGCCAGCCGGTGACGCGCCCGGAGCGCGCGATCATGGCTTTGCACGGCCCAGGCATCCTGCGCGGCGCGGGGGATGCCAAGCTCTGCGGCTAGGGCATCTGCGGCCACATGCATGTCGGGGTCGCGGTCCGGCCAGGGGGTAAACCGGGCCTGGGCATAGGGCAGGGCGGGGCGGCCATCGGCAAAGGTGCGGGCGCGTTCGGGGCGGCGCGAATAGCTCTCGGTGCCGCCGGCCACGACGATCTCCACCTGACCAGAACGGATCATCGCATCGGCGAGGTTAAGCGCGTCGAGGCCGCTGGCGCATTGCCGGTCAATCGAAAGCCCCGCCACATGCTCGGGCAGGCCCGCCGCCAGAGCGCATAACCGCGCAGGATTGCCACCCGCGCCAAGGGCGTTGCCGACAATCACTTCGCCAACCTCCTCGGGGGCGAGGCCACAGCCGACAAGACAGGCGCGGATCACCGGGGCGGCGATATCATGAAACTCCAGATGCGCAAAAGCGCCGTTCAGGGGCACGACGGCGGATCGTTTGGCGGCGACAATATAGCTATGCGTCATGCGGTGGCCTCGACCCATTGGGTAAGTGTGCAATAGTCGGGTTTGCCTGCCGCCAGCATCGGCAGGGCGGCGACAAAATGCACCCGGCGCGGGGCGCGCAGCGGGCCAAGGGTTTGTCGGCAAAGCACCAGCAGATCGTGTTCGCTCATCGTGGCATCGGCGCCGGCGACGACCGCGACAAGGCGATGACCGCGCTTTGCATCGGGCAGGGGGAGTACCGCGACACTGCCGGTGCCAAGGGTTGCGGCCAGAAAGCCTTCGATCTCTTCGGGAAAGACATTGATGTCAGAGATTGTCACCATTCGGCTTTTGCGCCCAACGACAAAGAGGTTGCCCGCCGCATCCAGCCGCCCCAGCTCGCCAATCGAAAGATACGCGCCATCCCAGCGGGTATCGGCGCTTTGACCGCTGGTGTAGCCGTCAAAGAGATAGGGGCTCTTGACCCAGATTTCGCCGATCTGATCGGTTTCATGACGCGTCGCATCGCGGATCGAAATCGAGACACCGGGATAGGCGGCTCCGACCGAACCGAGCGGCGTGGTGTCGTTTGCCCAGCTGACAAAGCTGGTCTCGGCCGCGCCATAGAAATGGATCAGCCGGGCATTGGGAAACGTCCTTGCGGCGTCGGTCGCGATCCTTTCGCTAAGTTGGCCACCGCCGACCAGAATATGGCGTGTCGATTGAATTGGGGGGGTGTCCTGCGCGCTCAGCAGGCCAAGCTGCGTTGGCGTGATGTAAAGGACCGTTGCCTGTTCGCGCTCAAGCGCGGCAAGCTGGCGGTCGGGGCGCAAGCCATGCAGGCCAAGAATGCGCGCACCGTGATGGGCGGCCTCTAACGTGCCATAAAGCGCCAGCGAATGCGCCAGCGTTCCGAACACCGCGGCGCAATCGCGCGATGACAGGCCAAGCACCCGCCCGTTGACCGCGAAACTTTCCATCCAGGAGGATTGCGTGCGCCGGATAATCTTGGGCTCTCCGCCAGAGCCCGAGGTCGCGCAGTGAAGATAGCGCGCGGGGTCAGACGAGGGGCTGTCAAGCGGCGCAACGCCCGAGGCGGAAACCGCAATCGAGGCGCGCGCGCGCACCAGTGCGCAGAGGTGCGACATCGCGACGTCCGATCCAAGCACCGTCGCGGAGTCCCGCCATTCAAAGGAGTTCTGGTTCAAACGCTAAGCCCCGATCTGCGTTCTAGTCTAATAATGCGATACATACCCGCCATCAACCGCGAGCACTTGCCCGGTGACATAGGACGCCGCCGGAGATGCCAGAAACAGCACGGCCGGGGCAAGCTCTGCCGGGTCCCCCCAACGACCAAGCGAGGTGTTTCGCGCCAACATGTCGGCTATCCTGGGGTCCGATGCCGCCTGTCGGTTCGGCTCAGTCCTGAAGAAGCCCGGTGCAACGGCATTTACAGTGACGCCCTTGGGGCCAAGTTCGGCAGCCAGGGCCCGCGTCAGCCCGACAAGGCCTGATTTGGCGGCTGTGTATGCGGCATCACCGGATTGTGCGATGAGCCCGGCAATCGACGAGATGTTTACAATCCGCCCTTTGGATTTGTTCGCAGTCATCATCCTGGCGGCATGTTGGGCCAACAAAAACGGTGCCACGAGATCGACATCCAGCAGGCGGCGCACATCTGCACCGGTGAATTCAGCAAAGGCGCGGCGATCTCTGAGGCCAACATTGTTGACCAGGATATCAAGCCCGCCCCCGGCGTTCGCGATCGTGTCGAACGCCATTGCAACCGCATCATCATCAGCCACATCAAAAACCAAAGCCCGAGCCTCGCCGCCTTCGCTTTCGATCTGTGCAACGGCCTCGTACACAGCATCAGCCCGGCGCCCATTGACCCAGACAATGGCCCCGGCTTCGGCCAGAAGGCGCGCGATTTCAAAGCCCAACCCACTGCTGCTGCCGGTGACCAGGGCCTGCTGGCCGGTGAGGGAAAACGGTCCAAAATTCTGCATCACGCATCTCCCGTTGAAATCTTTGCGATGGGGTGCTTTGGTGTGTAACGCGCAGGAGGGGCTAACCATAGCGCTTTGTTTGCCCGGGTCCGCATGCGAGTATTCTAACGTGCGGGCCAACTAACTGCGCATAAACATAGTTATGTTAACAAGGGTGGAGTGCCCCGAGAAAGTTGACCTTACGTAACCAGAGACGTCGGATGCTTGCCGTTGTTAGGTCAAAAGCCTTGCATAATCATGTCGATAGCTATCGCGATTTTAAAAACCACCTCAAGCCTTCGCAAGGCAGGACACCCGATCAGGCCCGTAGGGCCGTTTCGATGGCACCCGAGAGCTTTTGCACTAACTCGTCGATCTGATCGTCGCTGATGATAAAGGGCGGCGCGAGAAGAACGTGATCGCCGCTTTGTCCATCAATCGTGCCGCTCATCGGGTAACAGATAAGACCAGCCTCGAACGCCGCCGTCTTGATCCGCCCGGCAATCTTGCGCGCGGGATCAAACGGCGCTTTGGTCTCGCGGTCGGCCACAAGCTCGACCCCCTGAAACAGGCCCCTGCCCCGGATGTCGCCCACGTTGGGATGCTGGCCAAACTCGGCCTCAAGCGCCGCCATCAATTTAGCGCCTTGGGTTTTCACCCGTGGGATAAGGTTGCGCCCGAGTATGGCGCTGACCACGGCAACACCGGCGGCGGCGGCGGTGGGGTGGCCAAGATAGGTATGCCCGTGCTGGAAAAACCCGCTGCCGTTTTCGATGGTCTCATAGATTTTCCGGCTACAGAGCATCGCGCCAATCGGCTGATACCCTGCGCCAAGGCCCTTGGCGATGCAGAGGATATCGGGGGTGACGCCGTCTTGTTCACAGGCGAACAGGCTTCCGGTGCGGCCCATGCCACACATCACCTCGTCAAGGATCAACAGAATCCCGTATTGATCGCAAATCTCGCGGATGCGTTTGAAATAGCCCGGCGCGGCGGTCAGCGCGCCCGCTGTGGCCCCGACAACCGGCTCGGCAGCAAAGGCCATGACGTTTTCCGGCCCGACCCGCAGCAATTCTTCTTCCAGAAGGTTGGCGGCGCGCACACCGTACTCCTCAAGGCTCTCGTCATCGCGCTTGAGACGGTATTCATAGCACGGGTCAATATGGCTCATGTCGATCAGAAGCGGGCCGAACTGCGCGCGGCGCCACTCATTGCCCCCCGCCGAAAGCGCGCCCATGGTGTTGCCATGATAGCTTTGCTTGCGGGCGATAAGGCGGCCACGCTTGGGCTCGCCCTTCTCGACGAAATACTGGCGCGCCAGCTTAAGCGCGGCTTCCATCGCCTCGGAGCCGCCCGAGACAAGATAGACCCGGTCAAGATCGCCCGGCGCATGGGCGATCAGAAGATCGGCCAGCGTTTCGGCAGGTTCCGAGGTGAAAAACCCGGTATGGGCATAGGCCAGTGTATCAAGCTGGGCCTTGACGGCCTCAATGATCGTCTTGTCGCCATGACCAAGACAGGACACCGCCGCACCGCCCGAGGCGTCAAGATACTGCTTGCCGCTGGTGTCATAGAGATAACACCCCTCACCGCGCGCGGCGACCGGGGGCAGTTGTTTGGTATGGCGTGGAAAAATATGTGACATCAGTCTCTCCTATGCGGCACCCGGTATTTGAACATGGCGGCCGCCCTCTTGAAAGTGATCCATTGATTGCGACCAGACGGTGCCCGGCCAGCGGACCTCCATCTGTTGCAGGCGCGGTCGATAGACGGCGGTGTATAGCGTGCCAAACCCGGCGGAAAAGGCCGTTGAATAAAGCGGCGGGCGCAGGAAGGCGTTGATGAACTTATCCTCTGGATCGCGGTGCAGGGTCAGGCGTTGCAGCAGATACCGCTCGCGCTCGACCGTGGCGGTAAAGCGCGCATGGCTGACCCATTCGACGTTTTCCTGATGGTTCGTTGCAACGGCGGCATGGGTGATCACCGCCGGGCGGTCAGGCGCCATCATCGCGGTCAGATACTTGCGCTTGGCATCCAGAACGGTGACGTTATAGCTCATGTGTGTCGGCAGACGGGCCAGAGCGGCCCCGGCCTCTTTGGCGGTTTCGCAGGTTTGCAACACATAGCGCAGGATAAGCGGCACGCCGAACCCCTCGCCAACCACGCGCCGCCCGCCAAAGGTAAGCGAGATCGCCAAACCTGCATCGTTCATCCCGTCAACAAGCCCCCAGAGCCCATCAGAGGTGCCGATAACGCGCCGCCCCTGCCAGCCGGTTTTCAGGATCAGACTATCAAAGGCGTTGGGGTTATAGTCGTAATTGCGCACAAGCACCGGTTCTTCGCCGGTCCAGATCGCCTGGCTACAGCCCGAAAGATAAGGCGGCGGGCAATAAAAGCTCAGGAAGCGCGCGGCCTGATCGCCGCCGCCGGCAAGCTCGCACAGGCTATCGTAAAGCGGCACGATCTCGGGCATGTGCTGCTCAAGGGCGCGTCGGCTTTCAAGATATTTCGGCCGCGCAGCGTCGCCCTCTTTGAGCCACCAGCGTTTGTAGTCGGGCCAGTATTCGGCGAAAAGCCCGGCCCATTTCGGGCCGGGCATGTCTTCGCTTAGTGCGCGCCAGAGCATCGCAACTTCCTTACATGATCTTAAAGGCCGGATCCGCCAGGGCAGGCCCCGCATTGGCAACCGGCAGCGGTTTGCCCGCGACAGTCTGCTTGATGCCGTGGATCCACTTTTTCGCGCGCTCGTTGAGCTGAAAGCTCTTGGTCATCGAGCGGCCGCGCGTCACGAGAATGCCGATATCGGCGCCCTCGTAGCGGTAATCGCCGGGCTGAAGGATGCGCAGGAAGAACGCCTCGTTTTCCGACTCAACCGCGCGACGGTGATAATCGAAGCGGTCAAACACCACGCGGCCATCCTCAAGCATCTTGTAGATGCCGGTTTCGGGCGCGTCGGTGCAGATATCAACGCTGTCCTCGGTGTGCTTGATCACCATCTGCGACCAGCTGTCGATCATGTCGGGGTTGGCCCACCGATTGTTAAGTTCGTCCACATCAAGATCGAACTTCTTCTTGGAAAATTCCAGCAGGTGGAACAGGAACAAGGGCGCATCCGCATGGGCAAAGGCGGCGTGATTGGTCATCGACGACGCCCCGGTGATGCGCGGGTTCAACTCGCCCAGCCAAAGATCGCCAGTCTTCTTGTCGATCAGGAAATCAAGCTCGAAGTAGCCGCGATAGCCCTCTTTGCGAAGCTGCTCGCCGAATTTGAAGGTCAGCTCGCGCGCCTGTTGGCGGACCTTGGGCGGAAATGCGGTGGACAGGATTTCATTGCCACACCAACCGCCGCGATAGGGCGTGAGATCCTTGAAACCGACAAGCTCGGTCATCAGCGGGCCAACGATGGTGCCCTCTTTGGTGGCGCAAGCCTCGATTGCCGATCCCCGGCAATCAATCCGCTTCATGATCTTGATCTCGCCTTCGCCGATGATCTCGTGCTCGTGACGACGGAAATCGGCCTCGGACTTGATGAAGAACGTGGTATGGCCGCTATCGCCAAAGGCCGATTGCAGCACCAGATCATGACCGATCCCGGCCTTTTCACAGGTCTTTTGCAGATCCTCGTAGGATTTCACCTCGGCCAGAACGTTGGGCACCGAAGGCACGCCAGCCTTGTTGCCGATGCGGACGGTTTCGATCTTGTTGTCCATCGAAGTGCGCAGCTTGGCCTTGGGGAACCAGACGTCGGCGCCAAGCTCTTTTGACAGACGCTCGGTTTCCTCGTCAAACATCAGGAAGACGAATTTCGGCTTGCCGCCCCGGCGCTTGATGAAATCAATCACCTCTTTGTGCTGCAACAGATAGTTGTTGATGTCTTCAATCGACTGGAATTCGGCATGGGGTTGTTCCGAGGGGCAGAACACGTTCGGGTGCTTGCCGCCGTAACAATCGATATAGCAGATATATTTGAAGTTCTTCACCCACTCATCAAGACCCAGAAGGTTAAAGTTGGTGGCCGAGATAAAGTAGATCGGGTCTTCGTTGCGGTGAAAGAACCGGCGGATTTCCGAGATATTCTTGAGCACAGTTGCCATTATAGTTTCCCTTCCTTATTCGGCTGCAGTCTTGATGGATTTGGCCTTGGGCAAGGCGGCCAGGGCCTCTGGTGTGAAGACGCGCAACCCAAGATCGGCGCGGTAGCCGTGGATTTCATTGACGTCGAGCGCGCGCATGAAGGCAAGGATTTCCTTGCTGATCACCTGCCCCGGCACCAGGATCGGAAAGCCCGGCGGATAGGGGATGATAAAGCTGGCGGAGACCACCTCTTTCCCGGCCTCAAGCGCGTCCTTGAGCGATCCATCCAGTTCAAGATAATCGCAGTTGTTGAGATCATAGCTCAGGTAATAGGCGGTCCTGATATCGCCCTCAGGCGTCAGGTTGTCTGGTCGGAACGCATCGTGAAAGCGGCTGAAATCCGGCAGCGGCGGGTAGTTCTCGGTCAGGTTCTTGACCCGGCGATCAAACGACATCCGCTCCATGTTCGAGGCATCGTCAAGAAGATCGTCAAGATCCTTGGCAATTTCGACCAAGACCTCGATCAGATACGCGACCGACGACCGGGTGACGCCGCTTTGGCGGTGATGTTCGGGAATCATGTCGCCGGCGGTCAGAACCTTGAAGTACTTTTGCAACAAGGGATGGGTGCTTATCGCCTTGCGCATCGACATTGCCGCTTCGATCTGGCGTTGAACGAATTCAAACCCTTCCAGCTCGACCTGACGGCGCCCGACATCGAGCGAGGCGATGATCTGATAATTGGGCGAGGTTGACGTGTGGGTCATATAGGCTTCGTGAAAGCTCTGTTCGACCTCGCCTTTGAAGTCCTGATCGTTGACATGGATCATCGAGCCCTGTCGCAGAGAGGTCAGCGTTTTATGGGTCGATTGGGTGGCATAGACCCTTATGCGCGCGGCGGGTGGCGCGACAAGGCGGGTGTCCAGCCATTCTTCATCCGTGGCATCGGCAAGGGCCTCTTGCTGGGCCTCATAGGTGCGGCGATGCGCATCGGTGCGCAGGCGGCGGCGCAGGTTGTTGGCGGTCCGCATGCCGGTGCGCTGACGATAGGTCGGGCTGAAGCGGGCAAAGGCAAACCATGCCTCATCCCAGAGGAACACGAGGTCGCGCTTGATCGCCAGGCATTCCTCCATCACGCGCTCGACGTTGTAAACCAGCCCGTCAAAGGTACAGTTGGTGAGCAAGAGCATGCGCACCCGGTCAAGCTTGCCCGCCGCCTTCAGGGCCAGAAGCTGATGCTTGATTTCGCGCAGCGGCACCGCGCCATACATCGAGTATTCATTGAGAGGATAGCTGTCGAGATAGACCACCTCGGCGCCGGCAAGAACCATGCCGTAATGGTGCGATTTGTGGCAATCGCGGTCGACAAGCACGATGTCACCGGGGCGCACAAGCGCCTGCACCACGATCTTGTTACAGGTCGAGGTGCCATTGGTGGCAAAAAAGGTCTGTTTTGATCCGAACGCCCGGCTGGCAAGTTCCTGCGCCTCTTTGATGGGGCCATGCGGTTCCAGAAGGCTATCAAGCCCGCCCGATGTGGCAGAGGTTTCGGCCAGAAAGATGTTGGGGCCGTAAAACGCGCCCATATCCTGAATCCAATGGCTGCGGCTGATGGATTTGCCGCGGCTGATGGGCATCGCGTGAAACACGCCGGTCGGCTGTTTGGAATAGTTCACAAGCGCGGTAAAGAACGGCGTCTTGTTGCGGGCCTCGACCCCGCGCAGGATATTGAGGTGCAGCTCCATGAAATCTTCCTGATTGTAGAAAACACGCCGACAGATGCCAAGATCAAGCCCGGCGATATCCTCGACCGAACGTTCGGTGACAAGATAGGCGTCAAGCTCGGGGCGGACCCGGTCAATCAGGCGACAGAGTTCGGGCCCGTAGTTCTCGGGCAACAGCGCCTCAAGCTCATCGGCGCCGCTGGCATTGCTGAGGTATTTGCTGAGGATTTCGTTTTCGTTCTTGGACTTCAGAACAAGACCGGGGCGCACGACAATCGCCTGAATGTTATGGTTGAACAGCACCGCAATAAGTGCGTCCTCAAGGCTTGGCACGACAACCGCCTCATAGTGAAACGGGTCTTCTGCGCGGCGCATCCGGGTGACGTTGGACTTGAGCCAGCGTTCTTGCTGTTCGCTGACATTGTCGACGATCAGAACCTCGAAATAGGGCCGCGCCATGGCGCGCGCCTCGGGCGAGAGCATTGCCTCGTCGTTATGTTCTTCGTCATCCATGCTGTCGCGATCAAGCGGGATCGTGCGGCGCCGATAGGCCCCGGTGGTCAACGCCCGCGTGACCCGGTGCACGCCAAAGGACAGATCGTCGAAATTGCCATGCTCGAACTGGCGGCGCATGTGATCAAAGGCGGCCATGCCGGGAAAGGCCCAATAGGGTTCGATCACGGCGAGGGCCTCAAAAAGCTCATTGACCCGCAATTTGAGGGTCGCAATCTTTTTGGCGTCCCGCTCGCGGCATATAGAGGTTGTTGCCTCGCGCAACGCGCTCCACCGGTCAGAGCGGAGCTGCGTTGCGGAATAATAGTCGCTTACAGAATCCATCAATCATTCTCCCGCTTATTGGGCCGGAACGCGATCAACGGATCAGGGGCACAGGGCCCCTGCGGTCCTGCGTTCTAGCCGACTGTTGTTCTGCCCTCGAAAGGGGTGGTTCCATACCCAAGAGCGCGCTTGTGATTGCGCTCTTCGGCTTCGGCATCGGCGGGCACGTCCACATGCAATCCGGCACGTGATCCCTGTTGTGGGATTTCAAGCGGCCCGAGTGTTTTAAGATAGTCGTTGGTTGTGCTGGTGCGATCGTAAACCGAGAAATCAACCGAGCGGTCACGGAAGCTCTTGAGCACCTGGCCCAGACCCTTCATACCGGTTTCGCGTTGGCGGCGCACCATCGAAAGATCGACCTCAATCGGGAACATGTCCTCTTGACCGGCCGACTGGTGTAGCACCAGAGAGGTCGGATCGACCACCAGCGATTTGCCGACGCCGCCGGCACCAAGGCCGTTCACGTCAAACACATAGCACTGAAACTGCGCCGCCGTGGCGCGCGCGATGGCCAGCTCTGCGTCGCGGTCGGTGGTGCCGGTCAGAACCGGATGAAGCAGAACCTCGACCCCCTGACTGGTCAGCTCGCGGGTGGTTTCCGGGAACCACATGTCATAACAGATCGACAGGCCAAAGCGGCCCACATCCGGCACATCAAAGACGCAGAATTCGGTGCCCGCCGCGATCCCCGCCTCGTAGGGCAGGAACGGGAACATCTTGGCATAGCGCCGGATCACCTCGCCATCGGGGTTGATCACCAGCGCGGTGTTGTAAATCCGGCCATCGACCGGCGAGGTCAGGAACATCGAGCCGGGAATAAGCCAGACCTTATAGCGCCGCGCCGCCTCGCAGAATTGGTCGATCACGTCGTTTTCATGAGGCAGGGCATATTTGTCGAGCGGGCCAAACGGCGAAAGTTCGCTGAACATCACCATCTGTGTCCAGGGAAACCGCGCCATAAGCACGTCAAGACGGTGAAGCATGCCATCGACATTGGGCTGCAGGGCGTTGACGTACATTTGTACGCCAGCAATTGCGAAAGGGGTCATAGTGTCAGCTCTCCGTGCTGGCAGAGCGGCCCGGATCGGGCGCAAGGATTCTCTGCTTTGACCACCTATTACGCCCTTACCACCAGAACGGAAACAGGTGATCTGCGCACGATCCTATCCGCATTCGAGCCGACAAGAAACTCCCGTACCCGGTCGGGCTTGGGTGAGGCCATGATCACGAGATCACAGTTGATTTCATCAATAACCTTGAGAACTTTCTTGTGAATCTTGCCAAATGCCAGGTGTTGCTTGACGTCCACATCTTCCGGAACCTCGGCGGAAACCAGCGTATTCAGGGCCTCGCTTGCGGCGGCGACGGCCTTGGCCTCGAAATCCTCGGGAAAGAACCCTTCGACAAGCGGCGTGCCCATATCGGGGACCACCGACATGATATGCAATTTGCCCTTTGAGGCGCGCACAAGCTCTATCGCCTGTGGCAGGGCCATTTTCCAAGACGCCGGCGCGTTAAGATCAATCGTGAGCAGGATGGTATTGAACATTCTCTCTCTCCTCAGGCGGCGGCGGGTTTGCGCGGCGCGCGCGCGTTGCGGCCCCGCTGAAGGAACACGACAAAGCCCAAGAGCAAGAGCGCGGGAATGAACATCAGGTATTTGCTTGGCTGACCCACCGGGCGCAGCACGCGCAACACTTCCTGATCCCAGTCAAGACCGGCCGTTGCCCCGGCGCTGCCAAAGGCGACGTCGTCGATCACCAGTGTATCGCCTTCGTTACGGAACGCCAGACCGGCGTTTTGCAGCCGTTCTTCACCGGTTGCGCCCTCCTTGATCGGCAGGACGGCGACAAATTCGATCGGGTCACCAAGATCATTCACCCCTGCCACCCGAAGCCGCAGGTCCTCGCCAACCGGCGTTGCCATCGCAGCGGCGGCAATCTCGGTCGGGTTTTCCTCGCTATAGGGCGGCGCGACCATATCCATCCAGAACCCCGGACGGAACAGTGTAAAGGCGATCAGCAGCAGCGCCAGAGTTTCGTAGATACGGTTTCTGGCGATGAACCACCCCTGCGTTGCCGCCGCAAACAAGAGCATGGCAATTGTCGCGACAATAAAGACAAATATCCCCTGAATCCATGTCACATCTATCAGCAACAGCTCGGTATTGAAGATGAACAGGAATGGAAGGGCGGCGGTGCGCAGCGAGTAAAAGAACGCCACAACCCCGGTCTTGATCGGATCGCCGCCCGACACGGCGGCGGCGGCAAAGCTTGCAAGGCCGACGGGCGGCGTCACATCGGCCATGATCCCGAAATAGAACACAAAGAGATGCACGGCGATCAGCGGCACGATAAGGCCGTTCTGCTGGCCAAGGGTCACGATGACGGGGGCCAAAAGCGCCGAGACAACGATATAGTTCGCCGTGGTCGGCAGGCCCATGCCAAGGATCAGCGACAGGATTGCGGTCAGGAACAGGATGGCAAGGATATTGCCGCCGGACAGAACCTCGACCACATCGGCAAGCGCCGAGCCGACGCCGGTCTGGCTTACGGCGCCGACGATGATACCGGCGGTCGCGGTGGCAATGCCGATACCGATCATGTTGCGCGCGCCGGTTTCAAGGCCGTCGATCAGATCGGTCAAACCTTCTTTGAGCGCGCCGCCAAGCTTGCCCTCGCCGCGCATGATCGCGGTCAGCGGGCGTTGGGTCAGCAGGATGAACACCATATAGGCGGTCGCCCAGAAGGCCGACAGACCCGGCGACAGGCGATCCACCATCAGCGCCCAGACCAGAACCACAACCGGCAGGATGAAATGCAGCCCCGAACGAACCGTCGGCCCCGGCAGCGGAAGCGCGGTCACCGGCGCATTGGGATCGTCAAGCTCAAGCGGCTCTTCTTTTGAGGCGACATAAAGCAGGGCGATATAGACCAGCGAGATGAAGGCGAAGATGATATAACCCGCCGCATTCGGAAACGCCGGGCGAATCCAGCCCATGCCATAATAAACCGCAAAGGAAATCGCGCAGATCGCGGCGATGGTAAAGGCAATGCCGATCAGGCGCTGCACGATGGGTTTGGGCGTATAGGCGCGCGGAAGACCCTCCATGCCGGCCTTAAGCGCCTCAAGATGCACGATATAGACCAGCGCGATATAGCTGATCACGGCAGGCAAAAAGGCGTGTTTGACCACGTCGAAATAGGGAATGCCTACATATTCCACCATAAGGAACGCCGCCGCCCCCATCACCGGTGGCATGATCTGGCCGTTGACAGAGCTGGCAACCTCGACAGCGCCGGCCTTTTCCGAGCTGAAGCCGACCTTTTTCATCAGCGGAATGGTAAAGGTGCCGGTGGTCACCACGTTGGCAATCGACGAGCCCGAGATAAGGCCGGTCATCGCCGAAGACACCACCGCCGCCTTGGCGGGGCCGCCCTTCATGTGACCCATCAGGCTAAAGGCGACCTGAATGAAATAGTTGCCCGCCCCTGCCCGGTCGAGCAGCGAGCCGAACAGAACGAACAGGAACACGAAGGAAGTCGAGACGCCCAAGGCGATGCCGAACACGCCCTCTGTGGTGATCCACTGGTGGTTCACGATTTCCGACAGGCTATTACCTTTATGGGCGATGATGCCGGGCATATAGGGGCCAAGCACGGTATAGACGAGAAAGACCGAAGCGACGATCATCAAGGCGGGCCCAAGCGCGCGGCGCGTGGCCTCTAGCAACAGCATCAAGCCGATCACGGCAACGACGAAATCCTGAAGGATCGGCGCGCCGACGCGGCCGGAAATATCACGATAATAGACATAGAGATATAGCGCGGCCATGGCGCCAACAACCGCCATTGCCCATTCCCAGGCCGGCACCTTGTCCTTTGGCGAGCCAAGCAGGATCGCCGCGACAAGAGCTATCGCGATTAGCGGAATCCACCATGTCGAGGTGTCATCTTTGGCACCGACCATGAACAGAAAAGCCAGAACCACCGGTACGACAACGCCAAGCCCAAGCTGGAACTTGGTGCGCGCCGCCGGAAAGGCCGCGAAAGCAAGAAAAATGGCAAAGGCCAGGTGAATCGACCGGCTCTCGGTGTCGTTGAACACGCCCCAGCCGACGATAAACGGGATCGGCGAGGCAATCCAAAGCTGAAACAGCGACCAGGCAAGCGCGACGCAGGTCAAAAAGATGCCGACTGTACCCGTCGTCCCGCGCCCACCCGTATCAGAGGAGGCAACCAGCGCGTCGAGTTCTTCCTGCGATAGCCCGCCACGATCTTTGGTTTGCTGTTGGTTTGGATTGTCCGACATGTCAGTCCCCCGCGGCCCGTTTTTCAGGCGCTTGATTGCTGTGTCTCAAGGTCGGTGCGACAAGCCCTCTTGCCGCACCGATTTTTCAGGTGCCGAAAGGCGAGGCGCCTTACTTCCAGCCACGCTCTTTGTAATAGCGGACCGCACCGTCATGCAGAGGGGCCGAGAGGCCGGCGCTGATCATGTCTTCTTCTTTCAGGTTCTCGAACGCCGGGTGCAGGCGCTTGAAGCGGTCGAAGTTATCGAAAACCGCCTTCACAACCTCATAGACGACATCGTCATCCACCGTGGCCGAGGTCACGAAGGTCGCCTTCACACCAAAGGTATGGGTGTCCTCGGGCGAGCCGTCATACATGCCGCCGGGCACAGTGGCCGCAGCATAGAACGGATTGTCGGCGATCAGCTTGTCGATCTCGGGGCCGGTCACAGGAACCAGAACCGCATCGACGGTCGAAACGGCCTCTTGGATCGAGCCATTGGGATGGCCAACCGTATAGATGATCGCGTCAACCTTGTTGTCGCCAAGCGCGGCGGCCTGTTCTGCGGGCTTGAGTTCCGAGGCGAGGGCGAAATCGTCCATTGTCCAGCCAAGCGCGTTCATCACGACCTGCATGGTGGCATACTGACCCGAGCCGGGGTTGCCGATGTTCACGCGCTTGCCCTTGAGATCGGCAAAGGTTTTGATCCCGGAATCCGCACGCGCAATGACCGTGAAAGGTTCGCCATGCACCGAGAACACCGCGCGTTCGTCGGTAAAGGCCTTGCCCTCGAATTCAGAGGTGCCGTTATAAGCGTGGTACTGCCAGTCGGACTGGGCCACGCCCATATCCATGTCGCCCGCCTGGATGGCGTTGATATTGGCGATCGAGCCGCCGGTTGACGGCGCGGTGCATTTAAGCCCGTGATCCGCCGAGCCGCGGTTCACAAGGCGGCAAATCGACTGGCCAACCACAAAGTAAACGCCGGTCTGGCCGCCGGTTCCGATGGTGATGAATTTTTCTTGTGCGAAGCTTGCTGTACCGGCCAACATGGCGCCGGCAAAGGCAAGAGATTTGAAAATCTTCATAGTGTTCTCCCGGTTGTCTTGATTAGGATTGCCACCCTTCAAGGATGGTCTCGTTCATTTTCGTATTTGATCGGAACTTGGGTGCGATATGTCGCACGTCACAGGCTCGCGAGCGTAAAATTGCGTTTGGACAGGGAGCCCGTTCATGCGGTCTTTCCGCGTCTCATTCCTGTCCGACATAACCAGTCTGCATTGTTTTCGCTTCTTATCAAGAGGCTAGTAGTGTTTAATATTTTGATCAAGTTATATATGCTGGAAAAACCAAGACGGCGTCGCCGACAGTTAACAACTGCTCGTTAAAGTGGCACAAAGCCATGATCAGGGAATGCGATGACAGATCGCAGAATTACCCGTCTCAACAGGCCGCAAGATGGCACGCACCAACAAGGAAACTCATCATGGATGCCCCCCTGATTGACAACGAAATAATTGAAAATATTGATATTTCCGATGATGTTAGGGCCGCCTTTGATGCCGCTGACGGTGACCGGCTTGACACGCTTCTTGACAGCGTAACCATTAGCGAAGCCCTGCGCGAAGTGTTGACGTTTTCGCACACGGAACGGGACGCGCTGATCGCTTTGCTCTCGCCTGAAATGGCCTCGCAGTTGATTGACGAAGCCCCCCTTGAACTTGCCGGCGAGCTGATCGAAGGCCAGGAAACGGCCAGGGCGGTTGAAATTTTCGACGAACTTGATTCGGACGTTCAGGCCGATGTTCTGGCCGAGCTTGACCAGGAAGATGCCGATGCGATTCTGGCCGGGCTTGACCCGGAAGACGCCGCCGGGGTGCGCCGCCTGGCCGAATATGATGCCGGTACTGCCGGTGGTCTGATGCTGGCGGATGCCTTTCAGTTCCGCCCGAACCAGACGGTTGGCGCGGTTTTGCGCAGCCTCGCCAGTGACGACGAAGACCTTGAACGCTATCACGGGCAGCACCCCTATATCGTCGATGAGTTGGGTCATCCGGTCGGCGTTGTGTCATTGCGCGGGCTGTTGACGGCCAAGCGCAGCGCCAAACTTGAAGACATCATGGTGACGCCGCTCACGGTGGATGCGCAGGCCTCGCTTGATACGCTTCAGGACCTGTTCAACGACTATGATTTTCTTGGTTTCCCGGTTGTCGACGAGGCCAAGGCCCTGGTCGGCGTGATCTCTCGCACCGCGGTCGATGCCGCCATTCTTGCGCGCGCCGAGGGCGATAACCTGCGCCTGCAAGGGATCGTCGGGGACGAGCTTCGCACCATGCCGCTGGCGATCCGCTCGCGGCGTCGTCTTGCCTGGCTGTCGGCCAATATCGTGCTGAACATCATCGCGGCCAGCGTGATTTCCGCCTATGAAGAAACCCTCGCCGCCGTCATTGCCATCGCCGTGTTCCTGCCGATGGTGTCGGACATGAGCGGCTGTTCGGGAAATCAGGCGGTCGGCGTGACCATGCGCGAACTGTCCCTTGGTCTTGTGCGGCCAAAAGATGCGATGCGGGTCTGGATGAAAGAAGTTTCTGTCGGGGTGATCAACGGGATCGTGCTTGGTATTCTCATCGGGCTTGTCTGTTGGGCCTGGAAAGGAAACCCCTACCTTGGTCTTGTCATCGGTCTTGCGCTTGCGCTCAACACGCTGATTGCGGTGTCGATTGGCGGGGTCGTGCCGCTTCTTCTCAAGCGCGTCGGCCAGGATCCGGCGGTCGCCAGTGGCCCGCTTTTGACAACAATCACCGATATGGCCGGATTCTTTTTGGTTCTGAGCCTCGCTTCGCTCATGATGCCGTTATTGTTGCAGTAAGGCAAAAATTCAGACTTGTCGTTGTATAGGTACGCGAAACTCGAAAGGACGACCACATGCCGAAGATGAATGAAATGGGGCGCTTTGCGGCCTTTGCGCTATCGGGGCTTTTGGCATTTGTGTCCCTCATTGGCCTGTTCTGGTCGATCTGGATGCTAATTCCGCTGGTATTTTTCGCGGGGCTGACTGCGCTTGGTGTTCTGGATGTGACCCAGAACAGCCATTCAATCCTGCGCAATTATCCGGTGATCGGGCATATGCGGTTTCTGTTCGAGGGTATCCGCCCCGAAATCCGCCAGTACCTGATTGAAAGCGATCAGGACGAAGAACCCTTTAGCCGCGACGCCCGCTCGCTTGTTTATCAGCGCGCCAAGGGGATGGAGGACAAACGGCCCTTTGGTACGCGGATGCGGGTCTATGATGCGGGCTATTCCTGGGTCACGCATTCGGTGATGCCGAAACATCTTGAGGATACCGATTTCCGCGTGCGCATCGGCGGGCCCGACTGTGCCCAGCCCTACGATGCCTCGATCTACAACATCTCCGCCATGAGCTTTGGCGCGCTGTCGGCCAATGCCATTCTGGCGCTGAACACCGGCGCAAAGATTGGCGGCTTTGCCCATGACACCGGCGAGGGCGGGGTAAGCCGCTATCACCGCGAGGGCGGCGGCGATCTGATTTACGAGGTCGGCTCGGGTTATTTCGGCTGTCGCAATGATGATGGTACCTTTAACGCCGACCGTTTTTCTGAACAGGCCGCAAGCCCGCAAATCAAGATGATCGAGGTCAAGCTAAGCCAGGGGGCCAAGCCGGGCCATGGCGGCATGTTGCCCGCCTCGAAAATAAGCCCCGAGATCGCCGAGGCGCGCGGCGTGCCGATGGGACAGGATTGTGTATCACCGGCCTCGCATTCCGCCTTTTCCACCCCGATCGAGATGATGCAGTTCCTCGCGCTTTTGCGCGAGAGATCCGGCGGCAAGCCGGTGGGCTTCAAGCTTTGCATCGGCCACCGGCGCGAATTCATGTGCATGGTCAAGGCGATGATCGAAACCAAATTCACCCCTGATTTCATCGTGGTTGACGGGACCGAGGGCGGCACCGGCGCCGCGCCGCTGGAATTTGCCAATCACATCGGCATGCCGATGGTCGAGGGGCTGACCTTTGTGCACAACACCCTGCGCGGCGCAGGGCTGCGTGATCAGGTCAAGATTGGGGCGGCGGGCAAGATCGTCTCGGCCTTTGATATTGCCCGCGCCCTCGCGCTTGGGGCGGATTGGTGCAATTCGGCGCGCGGCTATATGTTTGCCATCGGCTGTATCCAGGCGCAGGCCTGTCATACCAACCATTGCCCCGTCGGGGTCGCCACCCAGGACCCGCTGCGCCAACGCGCGCTTGATCCGGTCGGAAAAAGCAAGCGCGTCGCAAATTTTCACCGCAATACGCTGGCGGCTTTGGGCGAAATGACCGGCGCAGCCGGCCTGTCCAATCCGGGCGAGTTTTTGCCACGTCACCTTATGATCCGGCAGAGCGATGCGCAGATGGTCACCGGCGATGAGGCCTATTCGATCCTGCCGGTCGGCTTTTTGCTGAAGGACGGCAAGGAAGATCCGGGTGGCTATCGCACAAGATGGGCCCGCGCCAAAGCGGATCAGTTTGCGCCTGTCGACTGATCCCAAACATGGGCAGAGACACAAAAAAGGGGCAGGCAACCGCCCGCCCCTCTTCGCAATCCGGGATTGCTTAGGCTTGCAGTTCGGCCATCGCGTCAACCAATGCCGCCTCGAAGATGGCCAGACCTTCTTCGATGATCCCATCCGACGCGGTCAGCGGCACCATGATCCGAACCGCGTTGCCATGCATGCCACAGGACAGCAGGATCAGCCCGCGTTTGAGCGCATGGGCAACAACCGCCTTGGTCAGCGCGGCATCGGGCGCGGCACTGTCAAAGTCGGTCACGAACTCGACCGCCAGCATGGCGCCAAGGCCGCGGATATCCCACATGCGGAACGGTGCCACGCGCGCGCCAATCTCGGCAAAGCGGGCGCGGAAATGCTCACCAAGCTCGGTCGAGCGCGCCAAAAGGCCCTCTTCCTCAATCGCTTCGATTGCGGCAAGTGCCGCGGCGCAGGCCACCGGGTTACCGCCGTAAGTGCCGCCCAGACCACCGGGAATCATCGCATCCATCACCTCGGCGCGACCAATCACACCGGCAAGGGGATAGCCGCCGGCCATGGATTTGGCGACGGTGATCAGATCCGGCACAACGCCGGAATGCTCAACCGCAAACCATGTACCTGTACGGCCAAAACCAGCCTGAATCTCGTCGGCGATCAGCATGATGCCATGGGTGTCACAGATATCGCGCAGCGCCTGCATCATCTCGAAGGGCACCGGCGTATAGCCAGCCTCGCCAAGCACCGGCTCGATGATGATCGCGGCAATCCGCTCGGGCTGTGCGTCTGTGAGGAACAGGTTCTGAAGCCCGGTAAGGGCGTCCTGCACGGTGATGCCGTCACGCACACTCGGGAAGGGCGCGCGGAAGATATCGGACGGGAACGGGCCGACGTCCTTTTTATAGGGAGAGATCTTGCCGGTCATGCCAAGCGTGAGCAATGTGCGGCCATGATAGCCGCCGGTAAAGGCGATAATGCCCGGACGGCCGGTGGCGGCGCGGGCAATCTTGACCGCGTTTTCAACCGCTTCGGCGCCGGTGGTGACCAGAAGGGATTTCTTGGCGTGATCGCCGGGGGCCAGATCGTTCAGTTTCTCGGCCAGGGCAATATAGGGCTCGTAGGGCACAACCTGAAAGCTGGTATGCGTGTAATGATCTTCCTGCGCCTTGGCGGCAGCGACCACTTTGGGGTGACGATGCCCGGTGTTGAGCACGGCAATCCCGCCGACGAAATCGATATAGCGGTTGCCTTCGACATCCCAAAGCTCGGCGTTTTCGGCATGGCTTGCAAAGACCGGGGCCGCAGAGGCCACACCGCGCGCAACGGCGGCCTCGCGACGGGCGATAAGCGCGGCATTAGTTTGTGGGTCGCGCGCAACATCCGGCACGATTGCAATCTTGGCCTTGGACGCGGCAGCAGCCTTGCGGGGCTTTTTCTTTACGGTATTGGACATTTCGCTATTTCCTTGTTCTGACGAACACCGGTCCCGTTCAGGGGTGTGTTTAAAATTCTCATAATACGTTTAATTTACCTGTCAATCCCGTTTCCGCCAAGGCATTCTCGATGTGCGACAGATGCGAGCAGTGCAACACATTTGATTCCAAACAAGGTTACGGTGCGGGGTTGCGTGTACTACATTGTTCTCGCAAAAGATTATTCCGAAGGCGCAGAAGGAACGAGACGTGGACATTGGCAACAGGCTCCAGGAAATCCGCAAAGCACATGGGTTGTCTCAGCGGGAACTTGCCGCTCGGGCGGGTCTGACAAATGGAACGATCTCACTGATCGAGCAGAATAAGACCAGCCCTTCAGTGGCCTCGCTCAAAAGTCTGCTGGATGCGATTCCCATGAGTATCGCGGAATTCTTTGCCACGATCGAGGACATCCAGGACAGCAAGTATTTCTACGGCCCTGACGAGTTCACCGAGATCGCGCCGCAATCGGGCCTGACGGCAGTGTCGTTGCGCCAGCTTGGCAATGCCAGCAACCATGCCCTGCAAATTCTGGATGAGACCTATCCGCCAGACGCCGACACCGGGCCGGAATTGCTTAGCCATATTGGCGAAGAGGCCGGCATCGTGATCGCGGGCATGATCGAAATCACCGTCGAAGATCAGGTCAGGGTGCTACACCCCGGCGATGGATACCTCTTTGATAGCCGCCTGCCCCACCGGTTTCGCAATCCCGGCAAGGAAGTCTGCAAGATCATCAGCGCCTGTACGCCGCCGTCATTCTGATCCGGCCTCAAGGGTCATTTCCACTGTACCGAGCCCGGCAATCTCGCCGCGCGACACAAGGCCCGGTTTGACCCAGGGTAACCCGTTGAGCGATCCGGTGATCACCACCTGACCGGGCTGCAAGCCGCCACAATGATCGCCGATCGCAAGGGCAAGCTTGCACAGTGTCGCAAAGGCATCGCCGCCCGGCACCCGCGCCGCGCCGCTCAGATGCACTGCGTCGCCAATCGTCAGGCGCGCGGTGGCCTCGGTCACATCAATCCCCTGCCAGTCACGGATTGGCGCGCCAAAGACCACCGCGCCGTTCAACTGATTGTCGAGCATCTTCAACAGCGGGCTTGCGCCTTTGGGGTCGTCCAACCGGCTGCGCACAAGCTCGAACACCGGCAGCAGTTCGACCGCTGCGCGCAGTTTATCGGCAAAATCAGGCGCGTCGCGATCCGGCAGAGGGGCGATCAGGCGAAAGGCATATTCAAGCTCGACCCCGACCTCTTCATCGGCAGGCAAGTCAAGGGTTGCAGGGCTGGCGTGAATATCGCTGGCATAGATCGGCCCGATGATGATGGGGGCATCCGGCGGATAGGCCACCTTGAAACCGCCGACCGGGCCAAGCGTGGCGGCAAGCGCCTCTTGCACGGCAAAGACGCGCGCGCGGGTCAGCCCTTCACCTGCCCCGGCAGGCAGTCTCGGGCCTCCGGCGCGCGCGGCATGCAGCAGCGGGATCAAGGGATCATTCATGCGGCAATCACCGCGCCACTTGCGATCATGGCGTCAATCACGGCGGCGTCATAGCCCGCCTCCCCAAGCACTTCGCGGCTATGTTGGCCCAGAACCGGCGCGGCGCTGCGGATGCTGGCGGGGGTCTCGCTAAACTTGATCGGGTGGCCGAGGGTCTGAATGTTGCCCGCCTTGGGGTGCGCCACCTCGACGATCATGTCGCGGGCAAGGGTTTGCGGATCACGGTGCATTTCAAGGATATCAAGCACCGGCCCGGCGGGCAGGCCCGCGGCCTCCATCCGGTCAAGCCAGACCTGCGTTGTTTCATGGCCAAGTTTCTCGTTCAGGATGCCTTCAAGCGCATGCAGGTTCTGCATCCGGTCCTGATTGCTGGCAAAGCGCGGATCATGGCCAAGCTCTGGCGCGTCGATCACGTCAAGAAACCGTTCCCAGTTGCGTTGATTGGCGGCGCCAACATTGATCCAGCCGTCAGAGGTGCGAAACGACTGGTAAGGCGCATTCAGCGGATGCGCCGAGCCAAGCGGGCCGGGCGCCGTGCCGGTGGCAAAGGCGATGGCCGATTGCCAATAGGTCTGGGTGATGGCCGCCTCAAACAGCGAGGTGTCAACCTTTTGCCCCTCTCCGGTTTGCAACATCCGGGCATAGGCCGCCGAAACGCCCATGGCGGCGATGATCCCCGCCGTGATGTCAGAAATCGGTGCTCCAGGCTTGACGGGCGGGCGGCCTTGCCCTTCGCCGGTGATCGACATCAGGCCAGACATGCCTTGGGCGATAAGATCAAAACCGCCGCGCTCTGCATACGGACCCGTACGGCCAAAGCCGGAAATCTCGCAATAGATCAGTCGCGGATTGATCGCGCGCAGCTCGTCATAGCCAAGGCCCAACCGCTCCATCGTGCCCATGCGATAGTTTTCGATCACAACGTCGGCCTCTTCCAACAGACGGTGAAGCGCCGCCACCGCATCCGGTTGCTTGAGGTTAAGCGCCAGCCCCCGCTTGTTCCGGTTCATCATCATATAGGCGGCGGATTCTCCTTCGATCGCGGGGGGCACAAAGCGGCGGCTGTCATCGCCGTCGGGCTTTTCAACCTTGATCACATCCGCGCCCATATCGGCCAGCATCAGGCCACAGACCGGCCCGGCCATGATGTGCGCAAGCTCGACCACCTTCATCCCGGCCAGCGGACCGCTCGCCTGCGGCGCTATTTTCCCGTCCATTTCGGGGCCTCCTTGGCAAGGAAGGCTTCCATCCCGTGACGGAAATCTGCGCTCATGTAACACATCTCGATCAGGTCGGCGTCTTCAACAGCGGCTGCGGCACCGACACGGCGCATCGCCTCTTTGGTGGCGCGCAGGGTCAGGGGCGCCATCTCGCCAAGTGTTTTTGCGAGGGCTTCGGCGCGCGCCATAAGCGCCGCCTCATCTTCAAGCACCTCGGAAATCAACCCACAGGCCTGCGCCTCATCCGCGCCCAAAAGCCGCGCGGTAAAGATCATCTCGCGCACGCGCCCCGCCCCCATCAGTGCCGAAAGCCGCGCCAGATTGGCGGCGGCCAGGCAATTGCCAAGGGTGCGCGCAATCGGAAAGCCGAACTTGAGGTTGGCACTTGCAATGCGGATATCGCAGGCCGCCGCAATCGCCGCCCCGCCCCCGGTACAGGCCCCGTTGAGCGCCGCGATGGTTGGCAAAGGGCAGCGCTCAACCGCGTCAAGCACGGCGCCGATCTTTGCCTCGTAATCAAGCGCATCCTGCGCCTTATCAAAGGCCCGAAACTGGGTCATGTCGGTGCCCGCCGCAAAGGCCCGCCCGCCGGCCCCCGACAGAACCACGGCGCGCAGGCTTCCGTCCGTCGGCACGCCGCGACAGAGATCGGCAAGCCCCTCGTACATCTCAAAGGTCAGCGCATTGCGCGCCTGTGGTCGGTTAAAGGTGATCCATAGCGTCGCGTCGCGGATATCATGGGTAAGTTCGCTCATCTTGCCGCCTTATCTGTAGAAATATTCGACCAGGAACAATGGCACCGACGGCACATAGGTGCAAAGCATCAGCACCGCCAAAAGCACCATCACGAACCAGATATTGACCTTGGACACCTCCCAGATATTGGCCCGCGCCACCGCACAGGATGTGATCAGAACCGAGGCCACGGGTGGGGTCTGTTGACCGATGGCAAGGTTAAGCGTGACCACAAGGCCGAAATGCACCGGGTCGATCCCCGCCGCGGTGATCAGCGGGATGACAATCGGCACCACAAGGATGATCGCCGCCGCAGAGTGCAGGAAAAAGCCGATGATCAGGAAGAAAAAGTTGAGGATCAGCAGGATCGCCCATTGCTTGTCGGTGATCGACAGGATGCCATTGGCAAGCTCCTGCGGGATCTGCGCACGGGTCAGGAACCCGCCCATAAGGACCGAGGCCGCGACCAAAAGCATGACAACGGCGGTCTGCATGCCGCCGTCCAGCATGGCGCGGCGCAGGTGGCCAAGGTCAAGGTTGCGATACCAGGCCGAAACCGCAAGCGCGGCAATCACCGCAAGGCCCGCGCCTTCGGTCGCGGTGACAAAGCCGCCAAAGATGCCGCCAAGGATGATCACCGGAAGGGTAAAGGCCGGCAGGGCATCGACAAAGGTCTCGCGCAGGCGCGGCATGTTGAACGCCTCTTCGGTCGGAAGGTTGTAGCGGCGCGCAAAGATATAGGCGACCAGCATGAGCCCCGCCGCCCCCAAAAGGCCCGGCACCACGCCGGCCACGAAAAGCTGTTCCACGGATGTATTGGCCGAGGCCGCGTAAAGGATCATCGGGATCGACGGCGGGATGATGATCGCGAGCGACGCCGAAGACGATGTGACCGCCGCCGACAGTTCCTTGGAATAGCCGCGCTTTTTCATCTGCGGGATCAGGATCGAGCCCATCGCCGCCACATCCGCCACCGCAGAGCCAGAAATTTCCGCGAAGAACAGCGAGACGCCGATATTCACCATCGCCAATCCGCCGCGCACAAAGCCGACAATCGCCGAGACAAAGTTGATAAGCCGGTCGGTGATGCCACCGGCATTCATGATCGCACCGGCCAGCACGAACATCGGGATCGCAATCAGCGAAAACTTGGTCGACCCGTCGTACATATCAAGCGCGATGGTCACGAGACTATCGGGCCCCTCGGTGACCAAAAGGCCCAGAACACCCGACATCGCCAGAGCCACGGCAATCGGCACGTTGATACAGATCATCGCCAAAAGGGCTAGGAAAATGGCCAACATAAGCATCAGACGCGATCCTTGTTCTTCTGAAGTTCGGTCTCGACCTCTTCTTCGATTTCGGCGTGTTCAAGCGATATGCCCTGCATGGTCTTTGCCCAGTACTCCGGCAGGCTCAGTAATTGGCAGACCACGAAAAGGGTGGCGCCAATCGGGATCACGGATTGGGTGAATTGCACCGGCACCCAGGTCAGCGACACAAGCATGTCGCCCTCAAGCACCTCAAGCACCTGAAGCCCGGCGCGCGCCATCAGCACGAAGAACAGCAACACAAGCCCCTCGCCCACCAAAAGTGCGACAAGCCGCATACTCGGCGGCAGCGCCAAAAGCACGGTATCAAACCCGATGTGGCGACGATGCAGCGCCGCAAGTGCCGAACCATAATAGGTGATCCAGGCCAGCATGATCGCGGCCACCTCGTCGTACCACGAAAAGCTCTGCCCCATGAGGCGGGCCAGAACGGCGATGATCACGATCGCGGTCAGACCGACCATCAGCAGGATCGTGAGACTTTCCAGAATACGGCTCAGGATGTGGTTGGCGCGTGACAGAATAGTCATGGGGGCCTTCTTTTACATGCATCCGAACGCCCCTGCCCGATTGACGTGACAGGATGATCCGGGGGTGTTTGATCTTGGGAAACGGGGTTTGGCGGCCCCATGACGGGACCGCCGGATAGTGTGCGGGCTTAGCTCGACTGGGCGAGCCCCATGACCGTGTCGATCAGCTCCTGACCGCCCTCTACCTCGGCGGCAAAGCCTTCATAGATCGGCTTGGAGGCTTCGATGAATGCGGCCTTGTCGGCCTCGTTCACCTCGACACCGGCATCCTTGATCACCGTCAAAAGGTCGGTCTCAAGCTGGGCCGCCTTTTCATAGGTAAAGGTTTGGGTGTCGTTCGCGCACTCGGTCAGCATTGCCTGAACATCCGCCGATTGTTTGGCAAAAGTCTTGGACGAGGTCAGAATATACGCAGGCGTATAGACATGGCCGGTGATCGAGAGGTACTTTTGCACCTCTTGAAACTTGGCCGAGGCGATCTGTGCATAGGGGTTTTCCTGGCCGTCGATCACACCAGTCTGAAGCGCGGTAAAGACGTCGGAAAAGGACATCGGCGTGGGGTTGGCGCCGTATTGCTGGAACATCTTGACGCGCCACGCGCCGTTCGGCGTGCGCAGCTTGATCCCCTCAAGATCCTCGGGTTTGTTGATCGGGCGGGTGTTGTTGGTGATGTGGCGAAAGCCGTTCTCGGCCAGCCCGACAATGTGATAGCCATTGTCGTTGGCCGCACCCTGGAATTTGTCCATCATCGCGCCTTGCACGCGGCGCATGTGATCGCGGTCCTTGATGATATAGGGCATCTCGAACACGCCGAAAACGTCACTGACCGAGGACATCACCGAAGACGGAAGCGCGAAATCAACCTGCCCCAGCTTGAGCTTTTGCAGCAGTTCCTTGTCCTTGCCAAGCTGTGACGAGCCAAAGGTCTGAACCTCGATCTTGCCGCCGGATTTGTCGCCAACGCAGGCGGCGAAGTTGTTGACTGTCGCCTCGAACAGCGAGCCGGGCGCGCCGACATGGCCGAATTTCATGGTGACGTCAGCGGCCATTGCCGGCATGGCAAGCATCGCGGCCACAGCGGTTGCGATAAGTGTCTTTTTCATCTTGATCCTCCCTGGATATCTGAATGAGGCGCGGGCGGTGCCGTTGGGCACTGTGCCTTCTTTTGTCCGTGCCGCGCGGTGGTTATCTTGGGTCTCGCTAGGTTTTGCCGATCAAGGTCAACGCGGGCTCCTCCTCACGCGTTGACCATTTCTGTAGTGGGTCAGGCCGCTGCACGGGCACCATCGAATTTCTGGCCCAAAACCTCAAGCGCGGCTTGAACGCCCCCGGCGCGATAGGGGATGCCCGCATCGCGCAGCCCCATTTCGACGCCCGACAGGGTGCCGCAGAGCATGAGATCGTTGAAATCCCCCAGATGCCCGATCCGGAACACCCGGTCGGCGACCTTGGACAAGCCGTTGCCAAGCGACATATCGTAATTGCGCAGGGTGACAGCGCGGAAATTATCCGCCGAATGCCCCTCGGGCACCATCACCGCCGTCAGAACCGGCGAGCGATGCTCGGGCACCTGGCAGAGCACCTCAAGGCCCCATGCTTTGACTGCGGCGCGGGTGGCGGCGGCGTGACGCTGATGGCGGGCAAAGACGTTCTCAAGCCCCTCTTCATGCAGCATATCAATCGCCTCGTTGAGGCCATAAAGCAGGTTGGTCGCGGGCGTGTAGGGGAAATACCCGGTGTCATTCGGCCCCGCCATGTCCGCCCAGCTCCAATAGGCGCGCTTAAGGCCGGCGGTCTCAGAGGCTTTCATCGCCTTGTCGCTGATCGCGTTGAACGACAGGCCCGGCGGCAGCATCAAGCCCTTTTGCGAGCCGGATACCGTGACATCGACACCCCAGTCATCATGCTTGAAGTCAATCGAGGCGAGCGAGGAAATCGTGTCGGCCATAAGCAGCGCCGGATGCCCGGCGGCATCCATCGCGCGGCGCACGTCGGCCACCGGCGTGACCGAGCCGGTGGAGGTTTCATTATGCACCACACAGACCGCCTTGATCTCGTGGCCCTTGTCGGCGCGCAGCCGCTCTTCAATGGCCGCCGGGTCGGCGCCGGCACGCCAGTCGCTTTCGATAAAGACCGGGTTAAGGTCAAGTTTCTGCGCCAGTGATTTCCAAAGGGTCGCGAAATGGCCGGTTTCATACATCAAAACCGTGTCGCCCGGCGACAGGGTATTAACCAGCGCCGCCTCCCATGCGCCGGTGCCCGACGAGGGGTAGATCACCACCCGGCTTTCGGTCTTGAAGATTGATTTCATCCCCTCAAGCGCCCTGCGGCCAACATCGGCAAAGGCGGGGCCGCGGTGATCCATCGTCGGGTAATCCATCGCGCGCAGGATACGATCCGGCACATTGGAAGGCCCGGGAATTTGCAAAAAGTGGCGTCCGGCAGTCATGGTTGTCCTCTCCCCGATACGATAGACCCCGCGTCGAAACACGAGGGAATTTTGTTGAATTGAATTCTGAATTCAATATTCTGTCAAGAAATATCGCAAAGTTTTTTTGAAGGATCGGGCCGCATGCTGGATGAAACTATACGCTCACGGCTGGCGCGCGACATCGAGGGCGAAACCCGCTTTGATGCCTTCTCGGCGGGGCGCTATGCCACCGATGCCTCGATCTATCAGATCATGCCCGCCGGGGTGGTCATCGCCAGGAGTGCAGGCGATGTCGCCGCCGCGCTTGAGGCCGCGCGCGAGGCCGATATCCCGCTCACCATGCGGGGCGGTGGCACCTCGCAATGCGGGCAAACGGTGAATTCCGGGCTGATCGTGGATTGCTCGAAATACCTCAACCGGATCATCGAACTTGATGTGCCGGGTCGGCGCGCGGTGGTCGAACCGGGGATCGTGCTTGATGACCTCAATCGCGCGCTCAAGCCGCATGGGCTTTGGTTTCCGGTCGATGTCTCGACCGCCTCGCGCGCCACGATTGGCGGCATGGTCGGCAATAACTCCTGCGGCTCGCGGTCGCTTCGCTATGGCACGACGCGCGATAATGTCGACCGGATCGAAGGGCTTTTGGCAGATGGCACCGCGTTTGATTTCGGCCCCGGATCTGGCAATCGCGTACCCGAACCTTTGTTGCGGCAGATGCTTGACCTCGGCGCGCGCGAGGCGGATGAAATCGCCGCGCGTTTCCCGAAGGTTCAGCGTCGTGTTGGCGGCTATAACATCGACGCACTTGTGCCCGGCGCGGCACCTATCAACCTTGCGCATCTTCTGATTGGCTCCGAGGGCACTCTGGCGATTTCAACCGCGATCGAGATCAAGCTGTCGCCCCTACCCTCGAAAACCCGCGTCATGGGGGTGTGCCATTTCCCGACCTTCCGCGCCGCGATGGAGGCAGCAAAACCGCTTGTGGCGCTTGGGCCGACATCCGTGGAACTGGTCGATTCGACGATGATCGACCTTGCCCGATCCATCCCGATCTATGCCAAAACGCTTGAGGGCTTCGTGCGTGGCACCCCCGCCGCGATGCTCTTTGTCGAATTCGCCGATAGCCCCGATGAGAACCAGGAAAACATGCGCCATCTTGCCGATACCATGGCCGATCTCGGCTTTGGGTTCGGCAAGGGCGGCGATCACGAAGGTGGCGTCGTCGAGGTCTGGGATATGGGTCTTGCCGCCGATATCGGCGAGCTGCGCAAGGCCGGTCTCAATATCATGATGTCGATGAAAGAGGCGGGCAAGCCGGTGTCATTCGTCGAGGATTGCGCCGTGCCGCTGGATCATCTGGCCGATTACACCGACCGGCTGACCGAGGTGTTTCATCGCCATGACACCACCGGCACATGGTATGCGCATGCCTCTGAGGGCTGCCTTCATGTGCGCCCGATCCTCAACCTCAAGCTTAAAAAAGACGTCCGCGCCATGCGTGAAATCGCCGAAGCCGCGTTTGAGATGGTGCGCGAGTACAAAGGCTCGCATTCCGGCGAGCATGGCGATGGCATCGTGCGATCCGAATTTCACGGGGCGATGTTCGGCCAACGCATCCTGAGCGCCTTTGAAGAGGTGAAATCGGCGTTTGATCCCGGTGCGCGCCTTAACCCCGGCAAGATCGTGCATGCGCCGAAAATGGATGACCGGAGCCTGATGCGCTATCCGCCGGGTTATGCGTTTGACGACCTCAAGACCGGGCATGACTGGTCCGGCTGGACCGGCGCGGGGGCTGGATTTCAGGGCGCGGTCGAGATGTGCAACAACAACGGCGCCTGTCGCAAGCTGACCGGGGGCGCGATGTGCCCGAGCTATCGCGTGACCCGCGACGAGCGTGACGTGACCCGCGGGCGCGCCAACACCCTGCGCCTTGCTTTGTCTGGGCGCTTGGGCAAAGACGCGCTGTTTTCGCAAGATATGGCCGAGACGCTAAAGCTTTGCGTCGGCTGCAAGGCCTGCAAGCGCGAATGCCCCACCGGGGTGGATATGGCCAAGATGAAAACCGAGGTTCTTTATCAGCGCGGTCAGAAACTGGGCTATGGCACGCGCGAGCGGCTGATCGCGGAAATGCCCCGCTATGCCCGCCTTGCGGTGGCGCTGCGTGGGGTGATCGCACTGCGCAACCGGGTGCCGTTTCTGGCGCGCCTGGGAGAAAAACTTCTCGGGCTGGCGGCGGCGCGCAGCCTGCCGTTGTTTCGCGGTGATTTCTTTCGCGACAGCGAGGTGAAACAGGCCAAGGCGGGTGGCACAGCGGGCAAGGTGATCCTGTTCACCGATACGTTCAACCGCTGGATGGAACCCGAAATTCCGCGCGCCGCGCTGCGGGTTCTGACCCGTGCGGGATACGAGGTGATCCCCGCCACTGCCTCCGGTCGCCCGCTGTGTTGTGGGCGCACCTATCTGGCGGCGGGCATGATCGACAAGGCACGCGCCGAGGCGCGGCGCACGCTTGACGCCCTGATGCCGCATGCGCGCGCGGGCACGCCGATTGTCGGGCTGGAGCCCTCTTGCCTTTTGACGCTGCGCGACGAATTCCTGACCCTTCTGCCCGGCGAAGACGCCCGCGCGCTTGCCCAAAACGCCTTTCTCTTCGAGGAGTTCGCCGCGCGCGAGGCCAAAGCGGGGCGCTTTGACCTCAAGATGCACGACACCGGCAAGGGCGCGCATGTGCATGGCCATTGCCACCAAAAAGCCGCCGGGGTCATGGGCGATATGGGGGCCGCGCTTGACCTTGTGCCGGGGCTTGCCGCACAGAATATCGAAAGCAGTTGCTGCGGCATGGCCGGCGCCTTTGGCTATGGCGCGGAAACCTACGACGTGTCGATCCGCATGGGCGAGCTGTCGCTTTTGCCCGCCGTGCGCGCCGCCGCGCCGGATGATCTTGTGATCGCCAATGGCACCTCTTGCCGCCACCAGATCGCCGATGGCACCGGGCGGCGGGCCTTGCATATCGCGGAAGTTTTCGACAGAGCCTCGGCAGAGACAGCAGGAAAGGGCCAAGAGCATGTATAACGACCCCGAAAACGCCGCCGCCATGTCCGAGCTCAAACCAGAGCCGATCGGGCGCACCGCCCTTGCCGTCGAGATCACCAATCGCCTGCGCCAGATGATCCTTGAAGGGCAGCTGGAGCCCGGTGGAAAGATCAACGAAAAGCTTTTGACCGAACAGTTCGGCGTGTCACGCACGCCCCTGCGCGAGGCGCTCAAGGTGCTTGCGGCGGAGGGGTTGCTTGATCTGATCCCGCACCGCGGTGCGGTCATCACCCGCCAAAGCGAGAGCGAACTGGCCGAGGTGTTTCGCGTTCTGGCCGCTCTTGAGGGGCTGGCCGGCGAGCTTGCGACGGTGGCGGCCAGCGATGGCGCTCTCAAAGAGATCGAAACCATGACGCAAAAGCTGCGCCGCTCTTATGAAGAAACCGACAGGCCAACCTATTTCCGCATCAATCAGGGCATTCACAAGGCGATATTGCAGGCGGCGGATAACGAAACCCTGCTGCGCTCGCACGAGCTTTTGGCCTACCGCGTTCAGCGCGCGCGCTATCAGGCGAACCTTACAGCAGACCGCTGGCGCGCAGCGGTCGAGGAACACGAGGCGATTGCCGAGGCGCTTTGTGCCCGCGACGGGGCAACCACGGCGCGGCTTATGAAAGAGCATCTGTTGCGAAAGCACGCCTCGATTTCGGCCAAAGGCTAGGGCGGTATCACGCCAATAACCGCTCTGGCGAAAGCGCCGCGATCACCTCTGGCCCAAGCTCGGGCTTTTCCCCGAGCACAAGCGCCGCTGTCAGGCGCGACAAGGCGGGTGCGGTCTGCACCCCGTAACCCCCCTGCCCCGCCAGCCAGAAAAACCCGCGCACATCGGGGGCAAAACCCGCCACCGGCGTGCGATCACTGACAAAGCTGCGCAACCCGGCCCAGCTATGCTCGACCCGCGTCACCGGCACCGTCACCGCCTGTTCAAACCGGTGCAACCCTTCGGCCAGAACCATATCGTCGGCCCAGGCATCATGCGGATCAACCGGGTCTTCATCGGCGGGTGACACCATAAGCTTGCCGGCCTCGGGCTTGGCATACCAGGTCTCGGCAATAGAGCCGAACACAGGCCAATCCGCGCAATCATACCCCTCGGGTGCAGGGATGATCGCGGCCGAGCGGCGCAGCGGTTGCAGCGCCACCTGCGCCACGCCCGCGCGCCCTGCCACCTCATCGGCCCAGGCCCCGGCGGCATTGACGATGACAGGCGCGGTGAATGTGCCTTGCGGTGTTTCAACCTGCCAAAGCCCCCCGTCATGGCGGATCTCGCCCACCGGCGCGCCGGTCACGATCTGGCCGCCATTGCTGCGCAGATACCGGGCATAGCCCTGCAACATCCGGTCCACGTCGATACCTTGCGCGCCATGTTCGATCATCGCCCCGGCAATACGGTCGGGGCGCAGGATCGGCACGATCTCGGCGGCTTGCGCCCCGCTCAGCCGCTCGATCCCGGTGGAGCCGTCAAGATAGGCCTCAAGCACCGGCATTTCATCTTCGCTGGCGATCAGCAACTCGCCGCGCGGGCTAAGCAGAGGGCCATCGCAAATATCGCCGGGATTTTCAAAGACCGGCTCTGCGGCCGCGTTGAGCGCACGCAGGGTGGCATTGCCATAGTTGCGAATAAAGATCGCCGCCGAGCGCCCGGTCGAGTGATAGCCAAGCTGTGGCTCGCCCTCTAGCAGGATAACCTTCGCCCCACCGCGCGCGAGCTCTGCGGCGGCACTTACCCCGGCGATCCCGCCGCCGATCACGATGACATCAGCGTGGCTCATGCGCCTTCAAACCCTGTCAAGGTGGCGGTCAGGTTCTCGCCCAGCTCCTCGCAAATATAACCGCCTTCCTGCACGAAAAGCGTCGGCAGGCCGAGGCCTGCAATCGCCGCCCCGATCCGGCCAAACCCCGGCGTCGTGATCGCCAGGCCTTTAAACGGATCGCCCTCATAGGCATCAAGCCCAAGCGCCACCACAACCACATCGGCGCCAAAGGCCGCAACCCGCTCAAGCGCCGTATCCAGCACCCTGAGATAGGCGTCATCCCCCGTCCCGCGCGCCAGCGGCAGGTTGAGGTTGTAGCCAAGCCCGCGTCCCGCGCCGCGCTCGGTGGTATGCCCCCAGAAGAAGGGATAAAACCGCGCCGGATCGGCATGGATCGACACGGTCAGCACATCGTCGCGGTCATAGAAAATGCCCTGCGTGCCGTTGCCGTGATGCACATCGACATCCAGAATTGCGGCGCGCAGGCCGCTGGCGCGCAGCCGCTCTGCGGCGATCCCGGCATTGTTGAGAAAGCAGAACCCCCCCGCCAGATCACCGTAAGCATGATGCCCCGGCGGGCGGCATAGCGCATAGCCCGCACGCGCGCCATCCGCCAGAAGATCGGCCCCGGTCACGGCGGATTGCGCCGACCAATAGGCCGCTTCCCACGTGCCCTTGCCAATCGGACAGGCGGTATCGGCCTGATGAAACCCCGCCTGCCCGACGGCGGACCTGGGATAATTGTCGGATCGGTTGGCGGGATGAATATTCGGGATCACCTCTTCTCCGGCGCCCTTGATCCGCTGCCAGCGGGTGTAGATATTCCTGAGAAACGTCACATATTCCGGCGAATGCAGCGCCGCGATCGGGCCAAGCCCGGCATCCTTCGGCGCGATGAAATCACAGCCCGCCGCCTCGGCACCGTGGCGCAGGCGGGCGATCCGCTCTGGTTGTTCGGGGCTGGGCAGGACCTTGCCATTGGCCATGAAATGTTTCGGATCATGGTACCACTGGCGGTCGTCAAAAATGGCCTTCATTGCGCGTTCCTTATCAGTCGTTGCATCGCATCCTGTGACAGGCGCATCGTCGTGGCATTGCTTTGCGGCTCGAACCCGAGGCGCGTGTAGAACCGGCGCGAGGCGATGCTATGGGCATAGACCGCCAATGTCATCCACTTGCCCCCCCAAAGAAGGTCGGCGCGTTTGCCGACCTCTGCCAGCATACCCTGCCCAAGCTTTTGACCGCGCGCCGCCTCTGCGATCCAGAGGTCAGAGACATAAACACCCGCCGTCCCGCGGGCGGTGGAAAACACCGGGCTGAACAGCGCCGCGCCGATCAACGCGCCATCGTGCAGGGCCAGGAGGCCATAGGCGGCGGGCACTGGCCCGAACAGCCCCGCGCGCAACACGCCTTTGTCGGCCAGATGCGCATCGCCCAACTCGACGCTAAGCGCGCGCAGGGCATGATCCAAATGGTCAAGGTCATCGGCATTTTGCACCGGACGATATTCAAGCGCACCCATCGCTCAGATCGCCGTCTTGTCCGCGCCCTTGAGGCCCAGAATCGCGCGCGCCTGATCGGGGGTGGCGACGGTGCGGCCCAAAGCCTCGACAATGCCACGGATCTTGGCGACCTGTTCGGCGTTGCTTTGCGCCAGAGTGCCGCGCGCGATGGTCAGGCTATCCTCAAGCCCGACACGTACATGCCCGCCCATGGCCGCCGACATGGTAATAAGCGGCATTTGGTGCCGCCCCGCCGCCAGAACCGAGAACATGTAATCCTCGCCAAAAAGCTTGTCCGCGATCCGCACCATATGCGTCAGGTTCTCGGGGTCCGGCCCCATGCCGCCCAAGACACCAAACACGAACTGAATGAAAAACGGCGCCTTGATCAGCCCGCGATCGGCAAAATGGCGCAGCATGTAAAGGTGGCTCAGGTCATAGCATTCGAATTCAAACCGCGCGCCACGATCCCGGCCAAGCTCGGTCAGTATACGGGCGATATCGCGCGGGGTATTTTTGAAAACAAGGTCATCAGAACCCTCAAGAAACGGCTTTTCCCAGTCGTGTTTCCACTCTGAAATCCGCTCGGCCATCGGGTAGAGCGCAAAATTCATCGTCCCCATGTTGAGCGAGGCCATTTCAGGCGCGGCCTGTTTCGACGCGGCGAGTCGCTGATCAAGGCTCATCACCGCGCTGCCGCCGGTCGAGATGTTGAGCACCGCAGCACTCGCCTGTTTCAGGCGGGGCAGGAAGCCCATGAAATGCTCCGGCTCGGCAGAGGGTTTGCCGGTCTCGGGATCGCGCGCATGCAGGTGCAGGATCGCCGCCCCCGCCTCGGCCGCGCCAAGACCGGCTGCCGTGATCTCATCCGCCGTGATAGGCAGGTGCGGCGACATGCTTGGCGTGTGGATCGAGCCGGTCAGGGCGCAGGTGATGATGATCTCGCGCATCCCCGCCCCTTACGCGATCTTGTCTAGGCTGGGGCGGATTTCGGCGGTGAATTGCGCAAGTGCTGCATCCAGCATTTCGGTGATCTCGTCCAGATGCGTTTCATTCACGATCATCGGCGGGCAGACAAGGATATGATCGCCCTCGACACCATCACGGGTGCGGCGCGAATAGACGATAAGCCCCTTGTCATAGGCGATCTGGACAAAGCGGTCAAAGGCGCGCAACTCTTTCGGCAGGGGTGCCTTGGTGGTGCGGTCCGCCATGAATTCGAACGCCGTCAAAAGACCCATGCCGCGCACATCGCCGATGATCGCATGGCGATCCATCAGCCCGCGCAAACGGGTCACAAGCTTGTCCCCCATCAGGGCCGAATTCTTGACAAGCCCCAGACGCTCGATCTCGTCGATCACGGCAAGGCCGGCGGCACAGGCCAGCGGATTGCCGGCATAGGTGAATCCGTGCAAAAAGCCGCCCGCGTCAAGCACCGGCTCGACCAGACGTTCATGCGCGACCATCCCTCCAAGTGGCATGTATCCGGCGGCGAAACCCTTCGACATAACCATGATATCGGGTTCCAGCTTCCAATGCTCTGAGGCAAGAAATTTGCCGGTGCGCCCGGCACCGGTCATCACCTCGTCAAGGATGAAAAGTACGCCATATTGGCGGCAAATCTCCTGCACGCGCTCCATATATCCGCGCGGCGGTACAAGCGCCCCGGTCGAGGCGCCGCCGACCGGCTCGACGATAAAGGCCAGCACCGACTCCGGCCCTTCGGCCAGAATTTGCGCCTCAAGCATATTGGCATAATGATGCCCGGTCGCGATGTCATCAGGGTCAAGCCCATCAAGATAGGCGCGCGGCGCGGGCACCTTCGGCATCATCTGCATCATCGGCTCGAACGGTTTGGTCAGCGGCGCATAGCCGGTGATCGCAAGCGCGCCCAGAGTGCAACCATGATAGCTCGGGCTGCGCGAAATCACTTTCCAGCGGCTGCCCTGCCCCACGGCAAGCGCATATTGCCGGGCCAGCTTGATAGCGCTTTCCACCGCCTCGGACCCACCCGAAACAAAGAACACCCGGTTCAACCCCTCGGGCGTCAGGGCGGCGGTTTTCGAGGCCAGCTTTTCCGAGGCCTCGGTTTCAAAGTGAAGCCGATAGCCAAAGGTCGATTTCTCCATCTGGCGGCGCATCGCCTCTAGCACATTTTCATTGGAATGGCCGATGTTACAGACCATCGCACCAGACGAGCCGTCAAGATAGCGCTTGCCGTCGACATCCCACATGTAAACGCCACGCGCCTGATCCAGCACCGGTTTGCGCTCTCTGCCCTGATAGAAAAGGTGGCTTGGTTTTGCACTCATGGTCTTATCCCGGAAGCGCCGCGCAATCCTGCGGGCGAAGGTGGAGGTTGACCTTGTCGCCCACGGCAAAGGGGCGCCCGTCGATCATGTTGATGGCCTGTAACTGGGTCTCGCCCGCGCGCACGAAATAGCGCACGGCCTGTCCCTGGTAATCGACGGTTTCGACGCGGGCGGGGACCGAAATCACGCCCTTTGCGGCGCTCAATCTCGACAAGACCAGCTTTTCGGCGCGCACCACAAGCTTGGCCGCGCCCTTGGATTTGAGGTTGGGCGCCTTCTCGGCCGGGATATCCATGCCGCCAAACACCGGCGCCTCGATCCCCACCTTAGCGCCGCCATAGCTGGTGCATTTCGCGTCAAAGATGTTCGACGCGCCAAGGAAATTGGCGACAAATTCAGAGGCTGGCGTGTTGTAGACCTCTTCGGGTTTGCCAACCTGTTCAACGCGCCCCTCGGACATCACGACGATAAAATCCGACATCGCAAGCGCCTCGGATTGGTCATGGGTCACAAAGACGGTGGTCACGCCGATACGTTCCTGAATGCGCTTGAGTTCAACGCGCATATCCTCGCGCAGGTTGGCATCAAGCGCCGAAAGCGGCTCGTCGAGCAACAAGACATCCGGTTCGATCACGATGGCGCGGGCAAGCGCGATGCGCTGTTGTTGACCGCCCGACAATTCCTTGGGATAGCGATGCCCGACATCGGGCAGCTGAACAAGTTCAAGCGCCGCCTTGACCTTGGCCGGGATATCCGCGCTTGGCACGTCGCGGTATTTGAGGCCAAAGGCGACATTCTCGGCCACGGTTTTATGCGGAAACAAGGCATAGTTCTGAAACACCAGCCCAAGGTTGCGCTTGTGGATCGGCACGTCATTGACCCGCTTGTCGCCAATCAGGATTTCGCCCTCGGTCGGGTCGAGAAGCCCCGCGATCATCCGCAAATTCGTGGTCTTGCCACAGCCCGACGGCCCCAAAAGCGTCACGAACGCGCCTTCGGGTATCTCAAGCGAGGTCTGGTGAACGGCGGTAAAGCCGCCAAACCGTTTGACGATGTTCTTAAGGGTGACGGCGCTCATCAGCGGCCTCCTTGGGCGGGCGGAAAGTGGTGGCCCGCCCCGGCAATGGCCGGGACAGGCAAGGATCGAACGGGCTTAGTAACCCTTTTGGACGCGACCAAAGGTCTTGGTCCATTCCTGTTCGTTCTCGTTCCAATAGGCCGGGTCGGCAAAGGTCAGGTTCGCCAAGGTGCCGGTCGGATCAAAGGCCGGCAACGTCGGAATCTTGGCGCCAAGATCAACCTTGGTCGGGTCAAGCGCGGGCGGATAATTCTGGCCTTCCGCGACCGCGATCGAGGTCGCCGGATCAAGCATGAAGTTCAGCAGCTCTTCGCAGGCCTCCATCGGGCTGCCCTTGATCACGAAGAGGCATTCCTGCCAGCCATAGCCGTTGGGCGGGTCCATATAACCGATGTCATGGCCCTGTTCCTGAAGCGCGAAAATCCGGCCGGACCAGCCTTCGGTCACGTGAATTTCCTCTTCGGCAAGCAGGCTCATCAATTCGGCGCCCGAGCCCCAGTATTTCAAGCTAAGGTCACGGTGCGTGCGGATCGCATCCCAGACAGCCTCCATGTCGGTGGCGCCGTTCGGGTCCTGCCCGGTTTGCAGTGAGGCAAACCAGATCCGCGTGCGCCAGTCGCCCCAGCCGGCAATCTTGCCCTTGTGACCTTCGTCGATCAGGATCTTGGCGCCTTTTTCCTTCATCTCGTCGTCCGAGATATACTTGCGGTTATAGGCAAGACCGGTGGTGCCATAATCGTAGGGCACGCAGGACAGCTTGCCATCCGTCACCTTGCGGAACACATCAACCAGCTTGGGGATGACGTATTTCAGGTTCGGGATGTTGTCCTCGTTCAGGACGCTGGAAAAACCAAGGTTGTGATAGCGCGCATAATCGAACACGCCGGACAGGTGGGCGATGTTGTATTCGCCTTCCTGGCCTGCCTTGATGCGGCTGATGTATTCGTCGGGGCCGCCAAAGGTGCCATCGACCACGTTGATGCCCGTCGCGGCGGTATAGGGGTCAAAGGCGTGCTTGCGGAACGCCTCTGACACAACGCCGCCCCAGCCGTCAAAGCGCACCTGCGATACGGTCTGGGCATTGGCGTATTTGGCGAATGGCGTCTGCACGCCATAAGCAAGGCCCGCCGCACCGATCAGCCCGAGAAAGCTGCGCCGGTCCAGATCGCCGTTCATATACCGTTCGCGCATCCGCTCGAGCCGGGTGGTGTTGTCCATTTTATCGGTCATTTTCATCTCCTTGTTGACAGGGGTCTTCGTCTGTTCGGGCGGTTCTCAGGCGCCGCCCTTGCTTGCCACCTTGCGCGCAATCGCCAGCCCAAGCAGGGGCAGGCCCACAGTCATGAAAATCATGACCGTGCCCAAGGCGTTGATCTCTGGGCTGATGGAATTGCGCAGCATGGCGAAAATCTGTGTCGGCACGGTTTCCACCCCGCCGGGTTTCCAGAACAATGTGCCGGTGATGTCATCAAAGCTTATCGTGAAGGCAAACAGCCCCCCGGCCAGCACCGCAGGCATCATCAACGGCAGGGTAATCTCGAAAAACGTCTGGCGCGGGCTCGCGCCAAGGCTAAGCGCGGCCTCTTCGATATCGCGCTTGATGCTCACAAGGCGCGCCTGCACCACCAAAATCACAAAAGGTAGTGTAAAGATCACATGCCCGGCCAGCAAAAGCGGAAAGCTCTTGGGCAGGCCGAGAAAGTTGAGAAACAACAACAAGGCCACCGCAAGCACCACCTCGGGCACCAGGATCGGCGCGATAAGCATGGTGGTAATCATGTTGCGCCCCGGCACGTTGTAACGCACCAAGGCCAGCGAGGCCAAAACGCCAAGCGTGGTGGAAAACACCGCCGTCAGCGCCCCAAGGATGATCGAGGTGCGAAAGGCGCGCAGGATCGCCTCGTTCTGGGCCAGTTCCGCGAACCAGCGAAACGAAAAGCCGGTCATCGGAAAGCTGCCGAACTGGCTTGCGTTGAAACTCAGCAACACAACGACGGCCACCGGCAGGAACATGAAGATGTAAACCGCGATCGCCCACCCGCGAATAAGGTGCCAGCCGAGGTTGGTTTTATCCGCCATCAGCCAAGCCCCTTCATAAGCTGCGCCATGCCAAGATAGCGGTTGTAGATCAGGACAAGCGCCCCAAGCACCGCCAAGAGCATCAGGCTAAGCGCGCTGCCTAACGGCCAGTTGAGCTGGGTGATGATTGCCTCGAACACGAGGTTGGCAAACATCGCATCGCGCGGCCCGCCAAGCACGAGCGGCGTGATATAGGTGCCTGCGCCAAGCACGAAACAGAGCAGCCCGCCCGCCGCCAGCCCCGGAAGCGAGAGCGGCAGGGTGACCTGCACAAAGGCTTGCCAGCGGGTGGCGCCAAGCGAATTCGCGGCATCCTCAAGATTGGTGTCGATGCCATCAAGGCTAACAAAGACATTCAGCACCATGAAGGGCAGCAGGAAATGCACCAAACCAAGGATCACCGTGGTCTGGTTATAGAGCATCTGAAGGGGCTCATCTATGATGCCGATCCAGAGCATGAAGGTGTTGAACGCCCCCGACACGCCAAGGATGTTGATCCAGCTCATTGTGCGGATGATATAGCTGATCCAGAAAGGCAGCATCAGAAGCAAAAGCAAAATCGCCTTGTTGCCGCTGGAGCGGGCAATGAAATAGGCCGCCGGATAGCCCATCAAGGCACAGACAACCGTGGTGATCGCGGCGATCCTGAGCGTGTTCAACAGGATGTCGCGGTAAAACGCGTCGCTCAGAACTTCTTGCCAGTTCTCAAGGTAAAACCCGACCTGATCCGCCCCTGTCGAGGTCCGGAGCCAGAACGAATAGACCACGATGAACAGCAGCGGCACAAACAGCAAAAGCGCCACCGCGCCAAGCGCGGGTGACAGCAAAATCCAAGGTTGTCTTGCCTCTCTGGCTTCGACTGACATACGGTTCCCTAGTGTTTTGACACCGCGGATGCGGGGTTGCGATCAGGATGCAAACCGGGCAAGCATAAATCCAATAGATAATGACAATTCTGACAATAGATGAAATCAATGGATGACCAAAATAGCCCCGAACGCATCATGCGCGAGATGGACTGGAACCTGTTGCGTACCTTCGTGGTGCTGGCGCAGGCGCGCTCTGTCACCGATGCCGCAACCCGGCTCCGGCTGACCCAACCATCGGTTTCTACCGCCTTGAAAAGGCTGGAAAACAGGGTTGGCAAAAAGCTTATTGACCGCAGTCCGGGGCACTTTCAACTGACCGATGCGGGGCAGGTTCTCTATCGCGAGGCGGTGGATATCCAGGGCTCTATCCTGCGGCTGTCAACCCTGATGCGCGACATGACCGACGAGGTAACCGGGCATGTGCGCCTGTCCCTGGCCAGCCATGTCATCTGCCCGCTTTTTAATCAGGTGCTGGCGGAATTTCATGCCGAGAACCCGCGCGCGACGCTTTCGATCGACGTTTACACCTCAGCCCTCGCGGTTGAAACGGTCACCGCGCGCTCGGCCTCGTTCGCGATCTGCCTTGTGCATCAGCGCAATTCCAAGCTTGAATACAAGCGCCTGTTCCGGGAATATTTCGGCCTGTTCTGCGGCCCGCCGCACCCCTTGTTCGGGCGCAAGCACCTCACCCGCGCCGATCTTGCCGGGCATTCGGCGGTCAGCTTTGGCACCGACCGGCTTCAGGATGCTCTCAAACCCGTGACACTGATGCGCGCGCAGGCCGAGCTTGGCGACAAGATTATCGCCACCTCAAGCCACCTCGAAGAGGTCCGTCGCCTGATCATTGCCGGGCTTGGCGTCGGGCCGCTGCCGCTTCATGTGGCGGCGCGCGATGTGCGCGATGGCCAGCTCTGGCAATTGCCGCCCTATGATCAGACCGCGCCGATTGACGTGCATGTTGTCTGGAATCCGCGCGCGGTACTGAACCGGGCGGAAAAATGGCTGTTGGATCGCCTGCTGCACCGCATCGAGGAGACCCCGATGGAAGAGCGCACCTATCGCTAGATACGCGGGCCCTGTGCTTTATAATTTCATCGGCCAAGTCGGCCCTTGCATCGCCCTGACCAGTGCGGCAATCTGCAGCAGCTTTCCCGCCGACTTTCGCCCGAATGCGTCAGGGCTAAATACTGTATGACGGGCGGGACGGATTTCAAAGCACCTGTTTATCGCTGGCCTCGGGCACCGGGCCGCATCCTTTCAAAAGACTTGGATCAATCCCCTTGGAAACACCCAACCTGACCTTGTTTTTTCTGCATATCGCAGGCGCAGCTGCCCTGTTGATCTGGGCGGTGCGCCTGGTGCGCACCGGGGTAGAGCGCGCCTTTTCCGTCCAATTGCGGCTTTGGTTGCGCCGCTCGGGCAAGAGCCGACTTTGGGCTGCCCTGACCGGCACCGCCTCGGCAATGGCTTTGCAAAGCTCGACCGCGGTGGCGATCCTGACCGCCAATTTCGTCGCCACTGGCGGGATTGCGGTTGCTGCGGGGCTTGCGATCCTGCTTGGGGCCGATCTTGGTTCGGCTCTGGTGGCGAAACTGTTGCTGGTGCGCCAGACATGGCTTGTACCGATCCTTCTGCTTGTCGGGGTTGCCATGTTCCTGCGCGGCAATCAGAAACGCGTGCGCCAGGGCGGGCGCATCCTGATCGGGCTGGCGCTTATATTCGTGTCGCTCGACATGCTGCGCGCGGCCACGGCGCCGCTGACCGACAGCACCGGCGCGATCATGGCGATGCAATACCTCGGGCGCGATACCCTGACCGCCTTTGTCATCGGCGCGCTGTTTGCCTGGGTGGTGCATTCCAGCGTGGCGGCGGTTCTGCTGTTCGTGACGCTGGTCATGCAGGGCGTGCTGCCCTTGTCGGCGGCGGTGGCGCTTATCCTCGGGGCCAACCTTGGCGGCGCGTTCATCGCCTTCGTGCTGACCCTCGCCGCCCCGATCGTGGCGCGCCGCATGATCATCGCCAATCTGGTGCTGCGCGGTGGCGGTGCGGCCCTGACGCTGGTGGTCTTCCGCATGTTTCAACCGCCGCTTGACTGGCTTGGGGCCACCCCTGCGGCGCAGGCGATCCACCTGCATATTGCCTTTAACTTTGCGCTTTTGATCGTGATGCTGCCTTTTGCCGGGCTCGCCGCGCGCATGGCCTCGACCTTGTTGGCGGCCCCGGCCGCCCCCGCCGCGCATGATCATTTCACCGCTCTTGATCCGGCCGCGCTAACAGATCCCGACCGCGCGCTATCCTGCGCTGCGCGCGAGGTGATGCGCATCGGCGAGACGGTCGAGGCCATGTTGCGCACGATACCGACGCTTTACACCAGCTGGGATGATGCGAGCGCCGAGGCGATTACCACCAATGAAAAGACCCTGCGCAAACGCCATTTTGACACCAAGCTTTATCTTGCGCAACTTCACCGCAGCGGGCTTGACGAAGACAACAGCCGCCGCTCGATGGACCTTGCGACGATTGCCGCCAATCTTGAGGCCGCAGGCGACATGATCGCGCGCAAGATGCTGACCCTTGCTCGGCGGTTGCACACCGAGGGCGTGAACTTTTCGCAATCCGGCTGGGATGAAATCTGTGATTTTCACGACCGGGTGCTGGCCAATGCGCAACTGGCGCTCAGCGTGATGATGACGCAAAATCCTGATGATGCGCGCGAACTTGTCGCCGAAAAGGACAGCATTCGCGCGCTTGAACAAAAGCTTCAGCGCCTGCATCTGGGGCGCCTGCGCGAGGGGCTGACCGAAAGCATCGAGACCAGCAATATCCATCAAGAGACGTTGCGCGCCCTTAAACAGGTCAACACCTCGTTCTCGATGGTCGCCTATCCGATCCTGACGGAATCCGGTGATCTGCTCTCAAGCCGGATGTCTGACCGAAGCTAGCCTGCGGCTTGTCAGCTCGCCGAATTGACACTAGGGCTTAAGGCCACAGGATCACGATTTTCCCTTTGCCCACAACAGGATTTTCCAGATGGTCAGGGTCAAGCCCGCGCCCCAGACAGGCCCCGTGCAATCCGCCCTTGTCGGCGCAATCCTCGGGATTGATGCCGCTGGTCATTGCCTTGCCCTGGCGACGGTTTTCTTTGCCGGCGGGTTGGCGGCGGGGCTTGGGCTGGCGACGGCGATCTTCTTGTTCTCGACCGCACTTATCACGCTTGTGCTGTTTCGCTTTGGCGGGTTTCGCATCGCGCTTGGCATCACGCAAGATACCACCGTTGCGATTCTCGCCCCCGCAGTTGCGCTTATCGCCGCCGCCGCAAGCGGCCCCCCCGAAGCACAGGTCGCCACCGCCATCGCCGCAATCGGTGCCTCGGCTTTGCTGTCGGGGCTGGCGTTTTGGCTTGTCGGGCGGCTTGGTCTGGGGCGGCTCTTGCGGATGTTTCCCTATCCGGTGGCGGCGGGATTTCTGGCCTCTTCGGGGGTGCTGCTTGTCATGGCGGCCCTGTCGATCCTGACAGGCGCGCAGGGCTATGGTGCCATCGCCGCAAGCCTTGCCACACCCGAGGGTCTGTGGGGTGTCCTGCCGGCCATTGCCATGGCACTTGCCTTGATCGGCGCGCTGCGCATCTGGCAGGGATCGACACCGGTTCTGGTGATCATCCTGTTGTTTCTGGCCGGATTTTACGCGGCCTTGTCCTGGCTCGGACTAAGCCGGGCAGAGGCGACCGCGCTTGGCCTTTTGCCGCATCTGGGCGAAGGCGGCGGGCTTGGCCCCGGATTATGGATGATCCGGCTGGTCGACTGGCCACTGTTGCTTACCATCGTGCCGACCTTTGCCGCCGTGATCCTGCTCAACCTGATCGGCGTGTTGCTCAATACCTCGGGGGTGGAACTGGCCACGCGACAGGATGCCGATGAGAACCGCGAATTACGGGTGACTGGCCTTGGCAATATCGTGATCGGCGCCATGGGCGGGATAACAAGCTATCTTCAGGGCGGGGCGTCGATCATTGCCGCGCGGCTTGGCGTGCATGGTGGCGGCCTCGTGTTCGGGCATGTGGCGGTCCTTCTGGTCGCCTGTGTTTTCGCCGAATGGATCGTGGCCGCCGTTCCGACCTTTGTTGCGGCGGGCCTGTTGATGTTCATTGGCTTTGCGATGATCGAGGATTGGCTGATCGCAGCGCGCCACCGGCTTGTGACGGTGGATTGGCTGATTGTTGCGGGGATCGTCGCGGTTACCATCGGCTTTGGCATCCTGCCTGCTGTCGGGGTTGGCCTCGGGCTTGCGGTGCTTGGCTTTACCTTCGGGTATATGCGCCTGCCAGTGATCCGCCAAAGCGGCGATGCGCGCACCCATCGCAGCACCCTGGACCGCAATGCCGCCGAAAACGTCTATCTGGCCGAAAACGGTGGCGCGATCCGCGTGTTGCAATTGCAGGGTGCCTTGTTTTTCGGCTCGGTCGAGCAACTTATCGACACCCTGCGCCACAGCCCCGATGCACACCAGAGCCCGCGCGCGGTGATCCTTGATTTCAGCGCCGTGAACACCTTTGACAGCTCGGCCTGCGCCGCGCTTGAAAAGCTCGGGAACCTGATGCAGGCCCAGAACATCGCCACCCATCTGACCGGCCTGTCGCCCGCCTTGCTGGCGGTCTTTACCCGCTGGGGCCTGCCGATTGCCGAGACCGCAGAGGATGTGACGCCCGGCGGATTTCGGCTCTGGCCGTCGCTTGACGCAGCGCTTGAGGCTTGTGAAACCGCGCTTTTGACCAAGCTTGACACCCCCGGCGAAACCCCCGGCGAAACCCCCGATTTCGCAGGGCTGCTGCGCCAGATGGGCCGTGATCATCCCCGGCTGTCCGATCTGATGGATCAGATGACGGTGCTTGATCTCAACCCCGGCGACACCCTGATTGCCGCCGACGACAGCCAGGCGGATATCTATTTTCTCGCCTCGGGCCGCTTGGCAGTATTGCTGCCACAACGCGGCGGCCCCGCGATCCGGGTGCGCTCGATGGGCCCCGGCGCGGTGGTGGGCGAATTGGCAAGCCTGCTTGACACCCCGCGCAATGCAAATGTGATCTGCGAGACCACCGCCCGCGTTTACCAGCTATCGGCCGATACGATCGCCCGGCTTGAACGCGAAGACCGCGATCTTGCCGCGCTTTTATGGCGGCTTCTGGCGCGCTCGGTTGCGCTTAAAGTCACCCAGACAAACGCGTTGCTGACGCGCCGCTAATCACCCAAAACCTTTCAGTTATTTGCTGAATACACTTTTAGGCTATGTTATGGTTAACCTATTGATGGCTCGCGCCATTGGTGTGTTGAGACCTGAAATCTCAATTCGTTTTGTTTCAAGCGGTTTTAAACAGATATTAGACGACCACTGAAGGAGTTTCATTTTGAAAAATTCAGCCACAAGCAATCCTGTTTCCCTTACCGTTTCCATCGACGGCGGCGCGCCGGTGACCAAAACCTGCGACCTTCTGGTCGTGGCCTGCGAGCCGCGCAACCTGATCGGCACCTGCGACTATACGCAGACCGAACTGGACCTGTTTTCAAAGTTCAAGAACTACACCTTCCACACCACTTTGCTGAAGGTAAAGGTGCCAAGCCCCGCGCCGGAATTCGGCATCATCCTGTCGCCGCAGGAAATTTCGGACATGGCCGGCAATGTCAGTGGATATCGCAATGAAACGGCCAAGCAATTCTCGCTGGAAACCGCCAATGGCATGGCCGAGAACCTTGTCACCGTCTATCAACTAGAGGGTCCCGAAACCACGCCGATGACCGAGCAACAGTTTCTGGACAACCTGAATGCCACGCTGCCAACACTGTCTTGGTGGCCCTATCCCGATTACGAGATCGTTACCGATTCCGCCAGCCTGCCGGTTGATCTGCGCACGCCCTATTTCGATCACTTCGACAATGCCGGGCTGCTTGCGGGCGGGCCATGGGATTACCTGGACCTTCAAGGCAAGAACAACACGATCTACGTGCATGGCTCGACCTGTTTTGAATCGGTCCTGCAATGCTGGCAATATGGCGGCATGCTGATTGAAAATCAGGGTCGGCTTGGCTGGTCTCTGCCCGATCACAAGGACGCTTCGATCATCGTGCTGGGGGCGGGTCCGTCGGGGATGATGTTTGCGCACCGCCTGAAAGAGCTGTGCTATACCAATGTCGAAATCCTTGAGAGCACTGGCCGCTTTGGCGGCAAGACGCATACCGTCACCTATGACACACCCTCGCCGAACGGCGGTCAGACCGCCTGCGAGCTGGGCACCTGTTATCTTTCGCCAGCCTATGATGCCATGGCCAATCATTTTGCCGCCTGCGACTTCATGGTGGACAACATCCGCGAGGGCATGTTCCTGACCCCCAGCCATGATGACCCCAAAGGCAAAACCATCCGCGGCATGACCACCGCTGGTCAGTTTGACGGCGTTCCGATGACAGAGCCGCTGATTGATTATACCGAATATACGCTGCTCAAGGGCTATTACGAGGCCAATCAACCCTTTGCCGAGCCCGCCAAATGGCTGGATGGGTTTGATCCGGACAAACTCAAGCTTGAGATGCTGCTCAAGCTCTTGGAATATGATGCCCTTTTGGCGCTTTATCGCGGGCTGACCCTGCCGATGCCGCTCAGCCCGCCGACCGCGTTGCTGCAATACGACAGCTTCTACGATTTCCTTGAGAAAAACGATCTTCTGTTGCTGACCGGCATGCTTGAATATGCCTATTCCGTCCAAGGCTATGGGCCGTTGAAACAGATCCCGGCCTATTATGGATTGATCTGGATATCGCTGCCGCTCACACTTGGCATGATCTTTAGCGACAAACCGGCAGTCACGGTTCTGTCAAAGGGCTGGCTCGATATCTGGACACAGATGGCGCCGACACTAGATATCACCCTGAATGCTCATGTTACGGGTATTGATCGGGGAGCGGTTGGCCAGGTGACATAACGATGCCCGCCCGCGATTTGGGGGTCGCGGGCAGAGCATGCCAGCATGAACAGGCAAGGGAGAACCCTGTGAAAACGATGGAACGAAAAGCAACCACAATTGTTGCCGCTGACGTGGTGGGGTTCTCGCGCCTGGTTGCGCATGCCGAAGAAGAAGTTTTCGCGCGCCTGCACGATCTGCGCCACACTGTCATCGATCCCGCCGTCACCGCCGAGGGCGGGCGCGTGGTCAAGACCATGGGCGATGGCCTTTTGGTCGAGTTCCCCCAACCCGGCGCCGCCATTCGCGCCTCGACCGCCGTGCAACGCGCCGTGGCCGCCCATGAGGCCGACCGCCCTGAAGATACCCGCATCCGCTTTCGCGTCGGCATCAATCACGGCAGCGTTCTGGTTGATGGCGACGACGTGCTTGGCGATGTCGTCAATATTGCCGCGCGCCTTGAAACCCTGTCGCCGCCGGGCGGGATCTGCGTGTCGCGCAGCGTGCGGGATATGCTGATCAATGACCAGACCCTCACCATCACCGGGCAGGGCATGCAATACGTCCGCAACATCCCGACCCCGGTCGAGGTCTGGCAGGTCAGCACCGGCGTCGAGGGCGACAGCCCCGGCCAGGAACAACGCCGTAGCGACCGCCCGTCGGTGATCGTGCTGCCGTTTGACAATATGTCACCCTCGATCGAGGACGGGTTTCTGGCCGATGGCATTGCCGAAGACGTGATCAACGCGCTGTCGCGCTTTCGCTCGCTCTTCGTGATCGCGCGCGGGTCAAGCTTTGTCTACAAGGACCGCGCCCATGACGTGCGCCAGATCGCCCGGGACACCGGCGCACGCTATGTGGTCAAGGGCGCGGTGCGTCGCGCCGGGCAACGCCTGCGGGTTTCGGCGCAACTGATCGAGGCCGCCACCGGCCAGCAAATCTGGTCGGACAGATATGACCGCGACATCGAAGATATCTTCGAGCTTCAGGATGACATCACCCGCTGTCTTGTCACCGGCCTCACGCCCGAGATCGGCGCGCATGAGCGCAACATCTCGCGCAGCAAACCCACCGATAGCCTGTCGGCCTGGGAGTTGTGCCAAAAGGGTCTGGCCGAGATCGACATGCGCACCGTCGGCAGCTTTCGCAACGCCTACGGCCTGTTCAAGGCCGCCGCCGAGGCCGATGACACCTATGCGCTTCCACATGCCCTGTTGGGGCGGGTGCATGCGGTTCGGGTCTATTCCGGCCGAAGCACCGATCCCCAGAAAGATGTGGCAGAGGGCATGAAGCATGCCACCCTCGCGGTGCAACTTGACGACCGTCTTGAACTTGGCCATGCCACTCTGGCCCAGCTCATGACCATTCAGGGCCGCGAGGCGGATGCCCGCGATGCGCTTGCCCGTGCCAAGGCACTCAATGACAATGACGCCCTCGTCTATAGCGTCCAGACTTTTATCAACCTCTTTCAGCCAGAGCCCGACACCTACGAGATGGAAGCCGCCGGCCTTGAGGCGGTGCGCCTTAGCCCGCAAGACCCGCTGGCCTGGTCATTTCACTGGATGCTGGTGATGTCGATCTGGCTGCGCGATATGGAACTGGGCGAGAACGTGCGCCATTATCTTGATCCCGCCGCGCGCCTGCCGGGCGCGGAAACCTTTGTACATATCGCCGTCGCGGTGACCGCGCTTAAACGCGACGATGAGGTGGCGGCGCGCCGCGCTCTCGAAAACGCTCTGGCGGTGCGGCCAAACCTGACGCTGCACACCATTCAGCACGCGTTTCACTTTCCCAAATGGCCCGCGCTCGTGGCCGGTGTCGCCCCGCAGCTTGAAGCCCTCGTCAGCATGGGATTGCCCCGTGACTAAGGCCCTTGGCCGATAAGAAAGGGATATTGCCCAAGATGTTATCCACTCTGCCACCCTGGGTCTTCGACTGGTCCGGTCATCTGGGGGTGGCGCTTCAGGCCGGGGTGATCCGCGGCAGCAACTATATCTACGCGCTGCTCAACCTGCTTGCGGCCTCTTTTGTGCTCATAAGCCTGAGCGCGGCCTTCAACCTGTCCTCGGCCCTTATTCAGGTGTTCTGGATCGCGATAAGTCTCGGCGGGCTTGCCCGGCTGATCTGGCTTAACAGCGGCCTGCGGTTTTCACCCGAAGACAAGGCGCTGATCACACAGGTCTTTGGCCCCATGCCAAAACCCCTGGCCCGGCCCGCGCGCCTGTTCACCATCACCGGCGGCGCACTGAACCGCCTTATCCGGCGCTACAGAGATCTGCGCCTACTGGTGGAAAACGCCATGTCGCGCGATACCCGCGCCAAGCTTGTCGCCGCCAATCAACGCCTGTCCACTGCGCGAAAGGGGGGCTTTGATGATCACGAACCCTGAGATGATCGCTGTTCTGGTCCTCTTTCAGATCAAGCATTTCATCGGCGATTACCTCTGGCAAACCGATTGGATGCTGGCCAACAAGGGCCGTTATGGCCACCCCGGCGGGCTTGTGCATGCGGGGGTGCATGGCGCGCTTTCGGCGCCGATCCTGATCTGGGCCGGGGTGCCAGCCGGGGCGGCGCTCATGCTCTCCCTCGCCGAGGCCACCGTGCATTACCACATTGACTGGGCCAAGGCCCGCGCGGTCAGGCGACGCGACCTCGATGCAGGCCAAACCGCCTTTTGGCGTTATCTGGGGCTGGATCAGGGCGCGCATCAAGTGACCTATATCGCGCTTTTCGCTGCCGTGCTCGGCCTTTGACGCGGGCCTTTCCTTTTGCCCCGTCGCAGGCAATCATCGCGCAATGGCCAGAATAAACATCGAACAGCTTCGCACCTTTCTCGCGACGGTGCGCCTAGGCAGCGTCCGCAAGGCCGCGCTTGGCCTCAACATCACCCAACCCGCCGTCACCGCGCGGATCAAGAACCTTGAACAATCGCTGGCCGCCGACCTGTTCGATCGCACCGCAAGCGGTCTGCGCCTGACCAAACGCGGCGAGCGGCTGGTGAGTTATGCCGAACAGTTCGAGCACCTCTCGCAATTGGTCGAGGCCAATATCACCGATCCGCAAGGCATTGATTTTATCCTGCGCCTTGGCGTATCGGAAACCATCGCGCAATGCTGGCTGCCTGAATTTGTTTCGGCGCTGCACCACGAATTTCCCAAGGTCGAGATTGAAATCAACGTCGATATTTCGACCAACCTGCGCGATGGATTGCTGAACCGCGAGATTGACCTTGCCATTCTTCTGGGGCCTGTCTCGGAATATTCGGTCAATAATATCGAGCTGCCGGGCTTTGATCTCGCCTGGTACGCCGCCGCCGATATGCGCGGGGTGGGCGGCGATGATGCCACCCTGTTGGACAGCAAGCCGATCATCACCTATGCCCGCAACACCCGCCCCTACCGCGAGCTGAAAACCGTTTTATTTGAAAGGGTTGGTCCCGGTGTCTCGCTGTTTCCCTCGTCGTCCCTCTCGGCCTGTTTTCGCCTTGTCGAGGCCGGGCTTGGCGTTGCCGCCCTGCCCCGCGCCCTTGGCGCGCCCTATCTCAAAGGCGGCACCCTGCGCGAGTTTGATCCCGGCTGGACCCCGGGCCCGCTGCGCTTTTCGCTCTCTTATCTCGGCGATCCCAAAAGCCATGTGGTTGAATCCGCGGCCAAAATTGCGCTTGGCGTGGCGCGGGCCTATCCAGATGCATCAAAATAGGTGATGCAAATGGGCAAATTATTTCGATTTGCCTTTATGCCCAGAACCCGTCAGCCTGTGCCAAACCGGGAGAGCCAGATTTGACAGCCGATTATCAATCCCTAAGGACCATGCCCATCGAGGACCTGCGCGCCACCATTCGCGCCGGGGAATATACATCGCATACCGCCGGGCTTGGCGCGGGCCTTTTGCAGGCCAATCTTGCGATCATGCCAGAGCGTTACGCGCTTGATTTCATGCGGTTTTGCCAAAGAAACCCCAAGCCCTGCCCGCTGACCGGGGTGTCGGATACCGGCAATCCGATGATGGTCACCCTTGGCCGCGACATTGATATCCGCCGCGACGTGCCCGCCTATAACATCTACCGCGATGGCCTGCTCACCGAGAGCACCACCGACATCACCGCCCTCTGGCAGGATGATTTCGTGGCCTTCGCGCTTGGCTGTTCCTTTACGTTTGAACACGCGCTTGAACAGGCCAGCATCAACCTCTGGCATATTCAGAACAACACCACCGTGCCGATGTATCGCACCAGTATCGAAACCACCCCGGCCGGGCCGTTCTGTGGCCCGATGGTGGTGAGCATGCGGATGATCGACCCGGCACGCCTTGAACAGGTGCAAACCATCAGCCGCCGCTATCCGCTGGCGCATGGCGCGCCGGTGCATTGGGGCGACCCTGAACAGATCGGCATCGCCAATATCGGCGCGCCCGATTGGGGCGATCCGGTGCCCGACGAGCCCGGCAAGATCCCGGTGTTCTGGGCCTGTGGCGTCACCCCGCAGGCGGCAGTGTCGCGCGCCAGGCTGCCGATTTGCATTACCCACAAGCCGGGTCATATGCTGATTACCGATATTGCCGAGGATGCCGAAGTTCCGGTGTTGCGGCCCTGAAAAAGCAAAAACAACCCAACAAGGAGAAGTCACATGAAAAAGACACTAAGCCTGCTTGCCACCACCGCGCTTGTCGCCGCCCCCGCCATGGCCGAGGATATATCGGTCGTCGGAAGCTGGTCTGGCCTGCCGCTGCACAAGCAATACGAGGCACCGTTCTGGGGTGAGACCCTGCCCGCCGCTTCGGGCGGCGAGATCGCCACCGCAGTCACCACCCACGATCAGATGGGGCTGGGTGTCGGTGACATTTACCGCCTGCTTGGCGATGGAGTTTACGACGTTGCCATGACCGTGGCCGATTACGCCGTGGCCGACGCCCCCGAGCTTGAAGGTCTCGATGTGCCGCTTCTGGCGCTCACCGCAGATGAGGCCAAGGCGATGGTCGATGCCGCCCGCCCGATGGTCGAAGACATCTATAACGCCCGCTTCAACAGCCACGTTCTTGCGATCGCGCCCTATCCGCCGCAGGTCGTGTTCTGTAACGCGCCGATTGACGGTCTGGCCGATCTCAAGGGCCTCAAGGTGCGCGCCTCGGGTCGCATGACCGCCAAATTCCTTGACGCGCTTGGCGCCGAAGGTGTGAACGTGTCCTTCTCCGAAGTGCCGGGCGCCTTGCAAAAAGGCGTTGTGGATTGTGCCGTGACCGGTGCCGGCTCGGGCTATAGCGCCGGCTGGTGGGAGGTGTCCTCGCATCTTCTGACCCTGCCGCTTGGCGGGTGGGATTCGGTTGTGACCGCGATCAACCTCGACAAATGGAACAGCCTGAGCGGCGACATGCAAAGCCTGATCTCATCCGAGATCAAAGCCAACTTCGAGGCCCCCGCATGGTCATCGGCCCAAGACGCCTTGGTCAATGACATCGCCTGTCTGACCGGCAATGGCGAATGCCCGGCGGGCGATGCGCGCTCGATGACCCTTGTCGAGGCAAGCGATGCCGATTTCGCCACCGCCCGCGAGATCCTGGAGACCGAAGTGCTGCCGGATTGGGCTGGTCGCGCCGGTGCGGATTGGGTTGCGCGCTGGAACGCATCTGTGGGCGAGGTCGTTGGCGTGCAAGTCACCGCCAACTGATCGTAAAAGCGCCGGAGAGGGCCCCAAATGACCGATAGATTTCTGATAAGACTACGTGCGCTCAACCGGGTGGTGGCGGTGCTGATTGGCATCATGCTTCTGGCCTGCGCGGGCTTCGTTCTGCTTGATATCATTCTGCGTCAGCTGGGGTCCTCTTTTGGCGGCACCGATGAGGTGTCTGGCTATGTGATGGCCATCGCCACCTCCTGGGGCATGGCCTATGCGATGCTCGAACTTGGCCATGTCCGCATCGACATCCTGCGCAGCCGCGCCGCCGGGCGCGGCCGGTGCCTGTTTGATCTGGCCTCGCTGATGATCATGGCGGGCACGGTCAGCGTGATCGCCCTGCGCTGCTGGCCGGTGGTGGATCGCTCGATCAGCAATATGTCGCGCGCCAATACCGCGCTGGAAACGCCGCTCTGGCTGGTGCAACTGCCGTGGTTCGCGGGCTGGCTCTGGTTCGCTCTGATGGCCTGGCTGACCTTTGTGACCGCGCTTGTGATGGTGCTTCAGGGCCGCTTTGACGCCTCGGAGGCCGCCATCGGCGTCTTTGCCGAAGAGGAGGCGTTTCAATGATCACCTATGTGTCGGTCGGCCTTCTGGCTCTGCTCAGCCTGTCAATCCCGGTCGGGATCGTGCTGTTCCTGCTCGGCTTTGGCATTGATGTGTTATTTAGCCCCTTTCCCCTGATCAAGGGCCTGGGTCAGATGGTCTGGTCCTCGTCCAACAGCGCCACGCTTATCGCGATCCCTTTCTTTGTGCTTTTGGGCGAAATCCTTGTCCGAAGCGGTGTCGCCGCGCGCACCTATGAGGCGCTTGACCGGTGGGTGTCATGGCTTCCGGGCGGCTTGGTGCATGCCAATGTCGCCACCTCGACGATGTTCTCGGCGATCTCGGGCTCGTCCGTCGCTACCGCCGCCACCGTCGCGACCGTCGCCATGCCACAGGCCGAACGCCTTGGCTATGACCCCAAGCTGTTTTCCGGCGCGATTGCCGCCGGCGGCACGCTTGGCATCATGATCCCGCCGTCGATCAACCTGATCGTTTATGGCTTTCTCACCCAATCCTCTATTCCTCAGCTGTTCCTTGCGGGGCTCTTGCCCGGTATCCTTCTAGCCGTCGGCTTTATCGTGATCACGGTGATCATCTGCCTGATCCGACCCGATCTTGGTGGCGAGCGGCGGGTCTTTCCGCTGTCGCAAATGCTTGGCGCGCTTGTGCATCTTTTGCCGATCATCTTTTTGTTCACCATGATCATCGGCACGATCTACAAGGGCTGGGCCACCCCGACCGAGGCCGCCGCCGTCGGCGTTGCCGTGGCCTTTGTCATCGCCGGTTTCGCCAGCGGCATTTCGTTCAAGATGATCTCGGATAGCCTTTTGGGCACGATCAAGGTCACCTCGATGATCATGCTGGTGGTGATCGGCGCGTCCTTCCTGAACTTCACCCTGTCCTCGGCCGGGCTTGGCCGCGAGCTCAAGGGCTTTCTTGAAGGGCTTGGCCTCTCGCCGCTCGCCTTCATCCTAGTGGTGGTGATGATCTATGTCGTGCTCGGCTTTTTCATCGAAACGCTGTCGCTGATGGTGGTGACGATCCCGATCATCGTGCCGCTGGTGGTGGCGCAGGGCTATGATCCGATCTGGTTCGGTATCCTGATGATCGTGCTGATCGAAATGGCGCTGATCACGCCGCCTGTGGGGCTTAACCTCTACGTGGTGCAGGGCGCGCGCAAATCCGGCAAGATGAGCGACGTGATGATCGGCTCGATCCCGTTCGTCTGTGTCATGCTGATCATGGCGGCGGCATTGATCGCCTTTCCGCAACTGGCGCTTTACCTGCCGGCCGCGCTTAACTAGCGCGCCGCGCCAACGGGCCGATCAGCATCGGCGTAAGGTACATCGGCACCTGATAACAGCCGATAAACAACAGCATTGCCGCCCCGGTCTCGGGCGGCAATGCCCCGAGGAACAGCGCAAGATTGCGATTGCCCGCGACAATCGCCAAGGCCGGGGCCGCCGCTGGTTGCCCGGCGCGTTGCATCAGCGCAAAGGCCACGATCTGCGCGCCAAAGTTCAACCCGAAGACCACCGCCAGGGCCCGCCATAGCCCCGCATCCCCCGACAGGATCGCCGGACCAACCGCCGACATCAGGCCCACAACCACAACCGCCATCGCAAGCGTGATCACCCCGTCAACCGCCCCCTGCCCCTGCGGCCCGCGCAGCCACGGCACCGCCCGGCGCAGGATCATCGCCGCGCCACCGGCAAGCGCAATCACCGCCAAAAGCCTGAGCGCGGCAAGCGCCACGACCTCAGGCGCGCCAAAGACCGGCATAAGCCAGAACACCGGCAAGACCGTCAGCGGCAGGATCGCGGTGCCCACCACAAGCTGGCGCAGGGCCGGGCTTGGGTCGACCCCCGACAGGATCGCAAGACCGGGGCTTCCGGTCAGCGGCGCACCAGCCAGCACCAGAACCGCGCCGATCCCAAGGATAGAATTGAGCCCGCCAACCGCCCAAAGCACCGCGATTGCCAGCACCGGCATGCCAACCTGCAAGGCCACGGCAAGCCCGACATAGCGCGGCAAATGACGACGATCCGGAAAGGCCGCAATCGGATCAACCCGAAGCGTTGCCAGAAACAACAGGCAAACGATCATCGGAAAGATCAGCGGCGCAAGGATGCGGGCAAGCTCCGGCGCCGTGACCCCGACCACCAGCCCGACAATCAGCACAAGCCGCCCGTGCCGCGCAAGCCCCTGCAAAAGCGCGATCATCGCGCCTAGCCGCCCTGCCGGTGCCGCCGCCTGATGGTTGCGGGGCGTCCGGGCAGTGCAAGGCTCGCGTCCTGGCGCGGGGTTTTGGCAATCACCCGGCCTTTGGAGACCACCGCAAGACGCGCCGGGCGCAGGCGCAGCGCCTCGACCGGATCACCCGCGTCCAACACCACCAACGACGCCTGCGCGCCGACGTGCAACCCGTACCCCTCAAGCCCGAGAATGCGGGCGTTCTGGGTCGTGACCATGTCAAAGCAGCGCCGCATCTCGTCGGGGTGGGACATCTGCGCCACATGCAGCCCCATGAAAGCCACATCAAGCATGTCTGCCGTGCCAAGCGAATACCACGGATCAAGCACGCAATCCTGACCCCAGCCAACGGTGATGCCCTGCGCCTGCATTTCCTTGACACGGGTCAGGCCGCGCCGTTTCGGAAAAGTGTCATGCCGCCCCTGCAACATGATATTGATCAGCGGATTGGGGATCGCCGCCACCCCCGCCTCGGCCATAAGCGGCAACAGTTTCGAGACATAGTAATTGTCCATCGAATGCATCGAGGTCAGATGGCTTCCGGCGACCCGCCCCTGCAAGCCAAGGCGCTGTGCCTCATAGGCGAGCGTTTCGATATGGCGGCTGTGGGGGTCGTCGGTCTCGTCGCAATGCATATCGACGGGCAAGCCACGCGCGGCGGCCAATTCGCAGAGCTCGCGCACCGAAGCCGCGCCATCGGCCATGGTACGTTCAAAATGCGGGATGCCGCCGACCACATCCACCCCCATATCAAGCGCGCGCATGGTATTGTCGCGCGCGGTGGGATCGCGGTAAAACCCGTCTTGCGGAAAGGCCACCAATTGCAGGTCGATGTAACCCTTGACCTTGTCGCGCACCTCAAGCATCGCGGCGACGCCGAGCAGGCGGTCATCGCAGGTGTCGACATGGCTTCGGATTGCCAAAAGGCCCATGCTCGCCGCCCAATCGCAATACTCCAGCGCGCGGCTGACCATCTCTTCCTGGGTCACGATCTCTTTCAATTCACCCCAAAGACCAATCCCCTCAAGCAGGGTGCCGCTCGCGTTGACGCGCGGGGTGCCATAGCTAAGCGTCGCGTCCAGATGAAAGTGCGGGTCGACAAACGGCGGGCTGACAAGATCGCCGCTGACGTCGATCACCTCGCCTGCGTCCGCCTCTTGCAGATTGCCAATCGCGGTGACCCTGGCGCCGGTGATGCCAATATCGGCCACCCGGCCATCGGGCAAAGTGCCCCCCTTGACGATCAGATCGAACATCAGCGCTCTCCTTTGTTGAACGGCACCATCAACGCGCCCGGCACCTCGGCGCGTCGCGACATCACGATAAGCGCCAGGATCGACAGAACATAGGGCGTCATCAGGAAAATCTGATAGGGAATATCGGCGCCAAGCGGGGTCTGTTGCACCCGGATCTGCAGCGCGTCGAAGGCGGCAAAGAGCACCGCCCCCAACAGGGCCTTGCCCGGCTTCCACGCGCCAAACACCACCAGCGCGATACAAATCCAGCCGCGCCCGTTGACCATCTCGAAGAAGAAGGAATCAAACGCCGACATGGTCAGGAACGCACCGCCCATCGCCATGAACCCGCTGCCGACAATCACCGCGCCCATGCGAATGCCGGTAACCGAAAGCCCCTGCGCCGCCACTGCCGAGGGGTTTTCCCCCGCCGCGCGCAACGCCAGCCCAAGCGGCGTGCGGTAAAGAACAATCGACACGAGCCCGACAAGCACAAAGGCCAGATAGGTCATCGGAGTTTGTGCAAATAACGCCGGACCGAGCAGCGGAATATCCGACAGGATCGGTATTTCGAACGGCTGAAACGCGGTGATCTTAGGCGGGCTTGTCACCTCTGGCAGGGCAAGGCGATAGGCGTAATAGGTGCTTGAGGTCGCCAATAGGGTCACCCCCAATCCGACCACATGCTGCGACAGGCCAAAGGGCACGGTCAGCACGCTATGGATCAAGCCGAACGCCATGCCGACCACCATCGCCACCATGACACCAGTCCAGAGGCCGGTACCGGAATAGACCGCCATCCAGCCGGCAAAGGCCCCGGCAACCATGATCCCCTCAATCCCGAGGTTCAGCACCCCGGCACGCTCACAAATCAATTCGCCCAGGGTGGCAAAGATAAGCGGGCTCGCGATGCGGATCGCGGCGGCCCAAAAGCTGGCGGACAGGAGAATATCGAGAATATCCATGATCTATTCCCTCACCACCCGGAACCGGGTGAGAAATATCGCCAGCACCATGAGCAAAAGCGCCGTCGCCAGCATGATATCGGCAAGATATGTGGGCACGCCAACCGCGCGGCTCATGCTGTCTGCGCCGACGAAAATGCCCGCCACGAAAAGCGCGGCGGCGACCACCGCCAGCGGATTGAGCAGCGCCAGCATCGCCACGATGATACCGGTGTAGCCAAAACCGGGCGACAGATCGAGCGTCAGGCTCCCCTTGACGCCTGCCACCTCGGAAAACCCGGCAAGTGCCGCCAATCCACCCGACAAAAGCGCGGTCTTGATCAGCACGCCATTGACCGGAATGCCGGCAAACCGCGCCGCATCGCGGTTAAGCCCGACGGCGCGCATTTCATAGCCAAGGGTCGTGCGCCGCTGAATGACCCAGACCAGAGCGGCGGATATGATCGCAAGCCCGAAGCCCCAATGCAGGCGCAGACCCTCCGCCATTCGCGGCAGGCGCGCCTCGGCGATAAGGCGTTCGGATTTCGGCCATCCCATGCCCATCGGATCCTTGAGCGGCCCTTCCAGAAGCATCGAGATGAACAGCAGAAAGATAAAGTTGAACAAAAGCGTCGTGACCACCTCGTCAACGCCAAAGCGAACTTTCAACAGAGCCGGCACCAACAGCACAAGCGCCCCGGCCAGCATCGCGCCAAGCGCCAGCACGGGCAAAAGCGCCCCCGCGCCCCAAGGCAGCGCGCCGGTGCCAAGCACGACGGTGATCAACGCCCCGGCATAAAGCTGTGCCTCGGCCCCGATATTCCAGAGCCGCGCGCGAAATGCCACGGCGACCGACAGGCCGGTAAAGATAAGTGGCGTGGCGCGGTTAAGCGTCTCTAACGCGGCGAATTTCGACCCGAACGCGCCCTTGAGGATCAGCCCCAGAACCGAAAACGGATTGGCCCCGGCCAGCATCGCCAGCAAGGAGGCCACCACAACCGTCGTCACAATCGCGATCAGTGGCGGCAGGGTTGTGCGCGCAAGGCTCGGGTTGGCAATCGGCTCAAGACGCATGCGCCAACCCCTCGTCAAACCCATGCCCGGCCATCCACACGCCAAGATCGGCGGGGGCCATGGTGCCTCGGGCAAATTCGGGTGAAAGACGACCCTCGGAAATAACGTGGATCACATCCGACAGGGCCATGATCTCGTCCAGATCCTCGGAAATCAACAACACCGCCGCGCCGCGCGCCCGCGCCGCGAGAAGTTGCGAATGCACGTAATTGACCGCGCCGATATCAAGCCCGCGCACCGGCTGATTGGCCAGGATAATGCGCGGCGCGGCCTCAAGCACCCGACCAAGGATAAGCTTTTGCATATTGCCCCCCGACAACAGCCTGATCCGCGTATCCGGCCCCGGACAGCGCACGTCATAGCGCGCGATAATCTCTTCGGTGGCGGCTTCGGCACGGGCCCAGTTCATCCAGCCGTGATTGCTCATCGGCGCAGTGTGATAGCTTTCGAGAATGGCGTTTTCGGTCAGGTTGAAATCGGCGATCGTGCCGGTTTTGTGCCTGTCTTCGGGGATGCGCGCGATGCCGCTTTGCACGGCGGTGCGCGGCGACCACTGCGCAACATTGGCCCCGTCAAGATCAAACTGCCCGGTCGTCGGCGCACAAAGCCCGCCGATCAGATCGGCAAGCGCCGCCTGACCGTTGCCGGACACGCCGGCAAGCCCAGTGATCTGACCCGCGCGCAGCGCAAGCGACACAGACTTGAGCCCCGGCGCATTGCCCTGATCGGGCGTGCTCACCTCGCCAAGCCGCAAAAGCGCCGCACCGGGGGCGGCGGGGGCGACCTTGGGGGCGCTGACCTCGGCACCCACCATGGCGGCGGCAAGGGCGTGGCGGTCGGTATCCTTGGTGGCCATCTCGCCCACAAGGCAACCATGACGCAGGATCACCACCCGGTCAGAGATATCCATCACCTCGTGCAACTTGTGACTGATGAAAACGATCGACAGGCCAAGCGCCACCGCCTTGCGCAGGGTGGCGAAAAGATCATCGGTTTCCTGCGGGGTAAGCACCGCCGTCGGCTCGTCGAGAATTAGGATCCTGGCCTCTCGGTAGAGCGCCTTGAGGATCTCGACCCGCTGTCGCTCGCCCACGGTGAGGGTACCGACGCGGGCATCCGGATCGACCGCAAGGCGGAAATCATCGGCCAGCCTGGTGATCCTGGCCCGCACCGCCGTGCGATCAAGCCGGGGTTGCCAGAGCGGCACCGTGCCAAGCGCGACGTTTTCCAGCACGGTCATGTTGTCGGCCAGCGTGAAATGCTGATGCACCATGCCGACACCCGCATCCAGTGCCGCACGCGGATTACCGGGCGGCAGGGCACGCCCGAACACCTCAACCGCGCCACTGTCGGCGGTGTACTGGCCAAACAGGATATTCATCAGCGTGGTCTTGCCCGCGCCGTTCTCGCCCAAAAGCGCGATCACCTCGCCGCGATGCAACGACAAGCTGACCGCGTCATTCGCGACCAGCTTGCCAAAGGTTTTTGTAATGCGATCAAGGCGCAGAACGACCTGCGCCGCCTCTGCGCCAGTCATTCAGGACGACTTCGGTTCTTCGTCGTTGATCTCGACCGTAAAGGTGCCTGCCTTGATCGCCGCGCTGCGCTCGTTGACAAGCGTCATGGCGGCCTCGGGCACTTTGTCCTCGAAGGTGCCAAGCGGTGCCAGCGACGAACCGCCCTCGCTCATGAAGGAATAGACCCCGTAATCGGCGGCCTTGAACGTGCCGGCGTTCACTTCGGCAATCGCCTTGTCCAAGGTCGGCTCGAAATGCCAGATCGCCGAGGCGACAACCGTGTCGGGATAATCGGCCTGCGTGTCGATCACGTTGCCAATCGCAAGAATGCCCTTTTCCGCCGCCGCATCCGACACGCCAAAGCGTTCGGCATAAAGAACATCGGCGCCATTTTCGATCATCGCAAAGGCGGTTTCCTTGGCCTTGGGCGGATCGAACCACGAGCCGATAAAGCTGACCTGGAACTTGATATCCGGGTTCATCTCATGAGCACCGGCCATGAAGGCATGCATCAGACGGTTCACCTCGGGGATCGGAAAGCCGCCGACCATGCCGATATTGCCGCTCTTGGTCATCGACCCGGCGATGATCCCCGAAAGGTAGGAGGCATCCTGAATATAGTTGTCGAACACCGCGAAATTCGGCAGGGCGTCGTCGGGTTTAAAGCTTGACCCGAGAAGAAAGGCGATATCGGGATACTCCGCCGCCACTTCGCGCGCTTCCTGTTCCACGGCAAAGGCCTCGCCGATGATAAGCTTATAGCCCTGCTCGGCATATTCGCGCATCACGCGGGCATAGTCGGTGTTGCTGACGTTTTCCGAATAGACATAATCCACATCGCCGCGCTCCTGCGCGGTCATGGCGGCCTTGTGAATGCGGCTGACCCATTGCTGCTCGACCGGCACGGTGTAAATCCCGGCGGTCTTGATCGGCTCGGCGGCACGCAGCGGGGTTGCCAGCGTCGATGCCCCGGCAACAAGCGCCACAGCGGCGGTGCTGGCCATGAACTGGCGGCGCGACAGGGTCGCAATGGTCCGGCTTTTGGGGGTGGTCATGATGTTCTCCTTGTTGGGCAGCGTTTTTGTTTTACCAATTGGTAAAATTATTTTTGCGTATTGTCAGCAAATTTGTGCGCCGCACCGTGAGAAACCGCAAGCCCTGCCTGCGAAATGGGCAAAGTTCATCTGCCGGATGCAAAATACCCTGCCCACAATTCGGTCACAGGCCGCAATGCCCCTGAAAACCGGGGTTTCAGGGCGCAAATGCGGTCGCTTCCATGGTGGTGACGTGATCATTTTCGCGCCGCACACGCAGGGCGAGAGAGCCCTCACTTGCCTTCGCCTCAATCCGCACCGGAATGCCGCAGATCAACGGCGACAGCCCGCGATAGCTAAACCGCGCGGGCAAATGGCCAAACACCTCGCTCGCAAGATTCATCATCCAGATCGCCTGAAGCGGGCCGTGCACCACAAGGCCGGCATAGCCCTCGACCTCGGTGGCGTAGGGGTAATCGTAATGAATGCGATGCCCGTTGAAGGTAAGCGCCGAATAGCGAAACAACAGGGTCGAATCCGGCGTGATCAACCAGCTTTCGGCGCCGGGCCACTCCTCTGACGGGGCGGGGGTGCGCGTGCTGCCGGGCTTGGGATCTTCGCGGTAAACGATATCCTGCCGCTCGCTCAGGTACGGCGTGCCATCGACGCTATAGTCATGGCGCTGCGTGACAAACCCAAGCGCGCCACTGCGCCCCTGCTTGAAGGTCACATCGTCAATCGTGCTGGTGCGGGTCACATGCTCGCCGGGCACAAACGCTCGGTGAAATTCCAACGCGCCCCCCGCCCACATCCGGCGCGGCAACGGCAGGGCCGGCAGGAAAATCCCGGTTTTGGGGTGGCAATCGCGGCCAAGGTCCGACGGCTCGACCACATCCGGCCCAAGGCACCAGTGAAACCCCGGCGGCACCGCACCGGGGCCAAGCGTGCCGGCAAGCGTGGCGCGGTATTGCGCCAAAAGACGATCCGAAATCGGCTCTGACCGGGTAAAGCTGCGCCCGATCCAATCGTCATATTCGCCCATATCCGCCCCCTGAATTATCCGCGCACTGATTTATCCGCGCCCGGGCCCATAGGATTTGGGCAGGCCAAGCACCTGTTCGGCAATATAACACAGGATAAGGTTGGTCGAGATCGGCGCCACCTGATAAAGCCGCGCCTCGCGAAACTTGCGCTCGACGTCATATTCCTCGGCAAAGGCAAAACCGCCATGCGTCTGCATACAGGCCTCTGCCGCCTCCCAGCTTGCATCGGCGGCCAGCATCTTGGCGGTATTGGCCTCGACACCGGGGTTCTGCCCCGCATCATACATCGCCGCCGCGCGGTACACGATCGCCTCGGCGGCCATCATATGGGCATGGGCGCGCGCAAGCGGAAACTGAATTCCCTGATTGGCGCCGATCGGATCACCGAACACCACACGTTCGCGGGCATAGGCGGCACCCGTGTCAAGAAACCACTTGGCATCGCCAATACATTCGGCGGCAATCAGGATGCGCTCGGAATTCATCCCCGACAGGATATAGCGAAACCCCTTGCCCTCTTCGCCGATAAGGCTGTCGGCGGGAATGCGCAGGTTGTCAAAGAACACCTCGGTGGTGGCATGGTTGATCATCGTGCGGATCGGGCGAATTTCGATGCCATTGCCGACCTTCTCGCGCAGATCGACAAGAAACACCGACAACCCGTCGGTCTTGGATGTGACCTGATCGCGCGGCGTGGTGCGCGCAAGCAGCACCATCAAATCGGAATGCTCGACCCGCGAGGTCCAGATTTTCTGGCCGTTGATCACGTATTCGTCGCCCTCGCGCCGCGCCGTGGTCTTGAGCGCAAGCGTATCAGTGCCGCTGGTCGGTTCGGTCACGCCAAAGGCCTGAAGCCGCAGCGTGCCATCGGCGATCCGCGGCAGATAGCGTTCTTTTTGCGCGTCGCTGCCGTGACGCAACACCGTACCCATCGTATACATCTGCGCGTGGCACGCCGCCGCATTGCAGCCCTGCCGGTGAATTTCCTCCAAGATCGCCGCCGAGGCGGTGAGGTTAAGCCCAGAACCGCCATAGCTTTCGGGGATCATCGCCGCCAGATATCCCTCGCGGATAAGCGCATCCACGAAGTCCTTGGGATAGGCCCGGCGCGCATCGAGATCGCGCCAATAGGCCCCCGGAAACCCGGCGCAAACCTTGGCCACGCCATCACGAATTGCACTATACTCCGCCGTCGGATCGAAAGAGGTCATCTGTTTCTCACTCAGTCTAGGGTCGCCCTTCTTTCGCAGATTTGGGCCGGGCAAGGAACCGGAAAACCGATCCTGAACCCTGCCGCTTGTCAAGCACGCCCAATCCCCTGTTAAATGCGCGGACACATCGCACCGGGCCAAAAGGGACACCTCCGAGATGACAAGTTTTGCCATTCCCAGACCTCTCAACCTGATTGGCGGCCAATGGGTGCCCGCCCAGTCCGGTGCCGAACTTGACGTGCGCTCGCCGATTGATGGCGAGGTGTTTACCTCTATCGCCGATTCCGGCGCGGCCGATATCGATGCTGCCGTTGCCGCCGCCCGCGCCGCGTATCAAACCGGCGATTGGGGTGCCATGACCGCCGCCGAACGGGGCCGCCTGATGCTGCGCCTCAGCCTGCGCATTCTTGAGGACGTCGAAACCCTCGCCCAGCTTGAAACCCGCGACAACGGTAAGCCGATCAAACAATCGCGCGCCGATATGATCGCCGCCGCGCGCTATTTCGAATTTTACGGTGGCGGGGCCGATAAGGTCCATGGCGAGGTGATCCCCTTCATGGCGGGCTATAACGTGCAGGTGCTGCGCGAACCGCATGGCGTGACCGGCCATATCATCCCGTGGAATTACCCCGCGCAGATGTTCGGCCGCTCTGTGGCCGCCGCCCTCGCCATGGGCAATGCCGCCGTCCTAAAGCCTGCCGAGGATGCCTGCTTGACCTCGCTGCGCCTTGGCGAACTGGCGCAGGAGGCCGGCTTTCCGCCCGGCGCGATCAACATTGTCACCGGGCGCGGCGATACGGCGGGCAAGGCCCTGTCCGAACACCCTGATGTCGATTTCATGTCCTTCACCGGCTCGCCCGAGGTGGGCGCGATGATTCAGATCGCCGCCGCGCGCAATCACATCAACTGTACCCTGGAACTTGGCGGCAAATCCCCGCAGATCGTGTTTGACGACGCCGATCTTGATGCGGTGATGCCGGTGCTGGTCAATGCCATCATTCAAAACGGCGGCCAGACCTGTTCGGCCGGCTCTCGCGTTCTGATCCAGCGCGGGATTTATGATCAGGTGATGGGCCAACTGGCCGAGCGGTTCAGCGCCGTCACCGCCTCTGCCTCGGGCGAGGATTCGGTACTCGGCCCGCTGATTTCCGCGAAACAGAAGAAACGCGTCGAAACCTATATCACGCAGGCCGACGCCCCGCTTGTGGCACGCGGCACAATCGACCCTGATGCGCCCAAGGCCGGCTATTACGTGGCTCCTGCCCTGTTCGGACCGGTCAATCCGAAATCACGGATTGCCCAGGAAGAGGTGTTCGGCCCTGTCCTCTGCGCCATTCCGTTCGACACCGAGGCCGAGGCGATCCAGATCGCAAACGACACCGACTATGGCCTTGTCGCCGGCATCTGGACGCGCGACGGTGGCCGCCAGATGCGCGTCGCCAAGGCGATGCGCTGTGGTCAGGTGTTCATCAACGGTTATGGTGCCGGTGGCGGGATAGAATTGCCGTTCGGCGGCATCCGAAAATCCGGCCACGGGCGCGAAAAGGGCTTTGCCGCCCTGTTCGAGTTCTCGCAGATCAAGACCATCATCAACAATCACGGCTAGGGAACGCAACATGCGCTTGAACGGAAAAACAGCCCTCGTAACAGGCGCCGCCTCGGGCTTTGGCAAGGGCATCGCCGAGACCTTTACCCGCGAGGGCGCGCGGGTGGCCCTGCTCGATCTCAACCTTGAGGGCGCGCGCGCAGTGGCCGAGGAAATCGGCAATGGCGCGATTGCCATTCGCTGTGACGTCTCGGATGGTGCCGATGTCGCCGCTGCCGTGGCCGAGGTAAACACCGCCTTTGGCCGCCTTGATATCGTGGTAAACAACGCCGGCTGGTCAAACGCCAACCGCCCGCTGATGGAAACCGACGAGGCAACCTTTCGCAAGCTTTACGACGTCAATGTCACCTCGATCTTTCACATGACCAAGACCTGTGTTCCGCTCTGGCGCGCACAGGGCAACGGCGTGATGATCAACATCGGCTCGACCGCCGGCATTCGCCCGCGCCCCGGCCTGACCTGGTACAATTCGACCAAGGGCGCGGTCAACCTGATGTCACGAAGCCTTGCCGCAGAGCTCGCCCCCGACGGCATCCGCGTCAATTGCATCGCCCCGGTGATCGGCGCCACCGCCCTTCTGGAACAGTTCATGGGCATGCCAGACACGCCGGAAAACCGCGCGGCCTTTATTGCAGGCATTCCTCTGGGGCGCATGTCAACGCCGCGTGACATTGCCAATGCGGCGCTTTACCTCGCCTCGGACGAGGCCGATTTCATCACCGGCGTCGTGCTTGAGGTCGATGGCGGGCGCACGATCTAGGCCATTCAAATCCTGACCGAAACGAGGCCCGCATGACCCCTGATCTCTCTGGCATTTTCGTTGTCTCCGTCGAACAGGCGGTCGCCGCGCCTTACGTCTCGGGCCGTCTGGCCGAGGCGGGCGCGCGGGTAATCAAGGTCGAACGCCCCGAGGGCGATTTCGCCCGTGGCTATGATCACCTTGTTCACGGCGAAAGCGCCTATTTCGTCTGGCTCAATCGCGGCAAGGAATCGATCTGCCTTGACCTGCGCCAGGACGCGGATCGCGCGGTGATGGAGGCGATGCTGGCGCGCGCCGATGTGTTTATCCAGAACCTTGCGCCGGGCGCGATTGACCGGCTTGGCTTTGCCCCCGCCGATTTGCGCGCCCGCTATCCCCGGCTTATCACGGTGTCGATCTCGGGCTATGGCGAAGAGGGGCCATTGCGCGATCTCAAGGCCTATGACCTTTTGGTGCAGGCCGAAAGCGGGCTGTCGTCGATCACCGGCAACACCCACGGCTCTGCGCGGACCGGGGTGTCGGTCTGTGACATCGCGGCCGGCATGACCGCCTTTCAATCGGTGCTTCTGGCGCTGATCGGACGCAGCCAAACCGGCGCGGGCCGTCATATCGCGGTCTCGCTGTTTCACGCGCTCGGCGACTGGATGAACGTGCCCTATCTGCAATATGCCTATGGCGGCAAAACCCCGCCGCGCAGCGGGCTCAACCATCCCACTATTGCGCCCTATGGCACCTATATGGGCAGCGACGACAAAGAGGTGCTTGTCTCGATCCAGAACGAACGCGAATGGGCCATTTTCTGCGCCGATATTCTGGGCCAGCCGGGTCTTGCCAGCGATCCGCGCTTTGACAGCAATTCCAGCCGCGTCGCCAATCGCGCCGCGCTTGATGCGGTCATCGCGCCGGTCTTTGCCGCCTGCACCCGTGACGACATGGCCGAGCGGTTGCGCGATGCACGCATCGCCTATGGCCGCGTCAGCACGATGGAGGATCTCGCCCAGCACCCCCAGAACCGCTATGTCGAGGTCGATACCCCAAGCGGCCCGGTCCGCATGCTCGCCCCCGGCGCGCTCGTCAATGCCACCCTGCCCGATCTGGGCGCGGTGCCGGGGCTTGGGGCGCATACCGAGGCCCTCTTTGCCGAGTTTGGCCCCGCCGATGAGTAACCCCTACGACACCCGCGCGCGCATCGTGGCCAGCCTGCAAGAGATTGGCGCGCGCGATGTGCTGGATATTGGCTGTGGTCATGGCGCGCTTGCCAAGAGCCTTTCACGCGACGGGTTTCGCATGACCGGCATTGACCCAAGTGCCGGGGCCATTGCCGCCGCCACCGCGCGCGTCCCCGACGCCACCTTCGTCACCGCCGGGGCAGAGGCGATCCCCTTTGCGCCCGCCAGCTTTGATGCGGCGATATTCCTCAACTCCCTGCACCACGTCCCTGTGCCCGCCATGCCTGCCGCCCTGCAAGAGGCGTTGCGCGTGTTGCGCCCGAATGGCGAGGTGATTGTGGTCGAGCCACTGGCAAAGGGCTCGTTCTTCGAGGTCATGCGCCCGATCGAAGATGAAACGACGATTCGCGAAGCGGCGCAGCGCGCGATTGATGACCTTCTGGCCCAAGGCCTCGCCACCGGCCCCGCGCCGGTTGTTTATGAGCGCGCGACGCCGATGCCAGACCTTGAGGCCTTCATCGACTATCTCGCCGCGGTCGATCCCGCCCGCCGCGCCCTGGCCGAGGCCCTGCGCCCCGAGCTTGCCCGGCTTTTCGCCAAAAACGTGGTCACCGGCCCGGACGGTCAACAGCTTGTCCAACCCCTCAAAATCTGGCGGCTGCGGACCAATCCAGGATAAATCACCCCGTCCTTTCGCTTTGGACTGGATTGATATGCATAATTGTGTATTTTTTCCCTACAAGGGGAGAAAACGCACGTGTTCAGCCTGACTGACATCCTGACCGAAGCGCTTGGCCTGATCCTGACGTGGGATCGGGACCTGAGCGAAATCGTGATGCTGTCGCTGCGCGTGACCCTCACGGCGGTGGTGATTTCCTGCCTGATCGGCCTGCCGCTTGGCGCGATGGTTGGCGCCTTCCGCTTTCCGGGCCGTGGCGTGCTCACCGTTTTGCTCAACGCTCTGATGGGCCTGCCGCCGGTCGTGGTCGGGCTTGTGGTCTACCTGATGCTCTCGGCCTCGGGGCCGCTTGGGGTGTTGCAACTGCTCTATACGCCCACGGCGATGATCATCGCGCAGACCATCCTTGTGACGCCGATCATAGCGGCGCTCACCAAGCAGGTGGTCGAGGATCTGCACGCTGAATATCGCGAGCAATTCGCCTCGCTTGGTGTCGGCGCGTTTGATCGCATCGCGGCGCTGCTCTGGGATGCGCGCTATAGCCTTTTGACCGTCGCCCTCGCCGGGTTTGGCCGCGCCGTGGCCGAGGTTGGCGCGGTGCTGATCGTGGGCGGCAATATCAACCATGTGACCCGCGTGATGACCACCACCATCGCGCTTGAAACCTCGAAGGGAAACCTTGAACTCGCCCTCGCGCTTGGGCTGTTGCTGTTGGCGATTGCGGTGATCGTGAATGCCCTCGTGATGGCGCTTCGGGCCTCTGCGGTGCGGGCGGCCTATGCGTGACATGACCCTTGATATGACCATCCCCGATAGCGCCACAGCGCCCGCCTTGCTTGCCTGTCAGGGGCTGTCGTTTGATGCGGGCGGCAAACGGCTGATTGATGATCTGACGCTTGCAATCCGCCCCGGTCGACGCACCCTGATCATGGGCCCGAATGGCGCCGGCAAAAGCGTTTTGCTACGCCTTCTGCACGGGCTTATCGCGCCCACGACCGGCGCGGTTCTCTGGCAGGGTGGCCCGCTTGACCGCGCCGCGCGCGACGCACAGGCGATGGTGTTTCAGCGTCCTGTCATGCTGCGCCGCTCGGTTCTGGCAAACCTCAAATTCGCCCTCACAGTGCGCGGCGTCACCGGGGCCGCGCGCGCCGCCAAGGCCGCCGAGGCGCTTGAGCTTGCCCGGCTCACCGATTTGGCGCGCCGCCCCGCGCGGGTCTTGTCTGGGGGCGAACAGCAACGCCTTGCCCTGGCGCGCGCCCTTGTCGGCGAACCCCGGCTTTTGTTCCTTGATGAACCGACCTCAAGCCTTGATCCGGCCTCGACCCACGCGATCGAGGATCTGATAAACGCCGCCCATGCCCGCGGCGTCAGCATCGTCATGGTCACCCATGATCTTGGACAGGCGCGGCGCATGGGCGATGATGTCATCTTTCTTCAGAACGGCACCCTGGCCGAGGACGGCCCCCTGCAAGACGTTCTGGCCGCGCCACAGGCACCCTCGACCAAGGCCTGGCTTGAAGGGCGACTGTACACCGCACCCTAATCTCAAATCCCACCAGATCACGGAGCTTTTCAATGATCAGACGTCACCTTCTTTCGCTTGCCGCATCCACCCTTCTGGCCCTTGGTCTAAGCGGCACGGCACAGGCCGAGGACAGCTTTATCGTGGTGCAATCAACCACCTCGACCCAGAATTCCGGCCTGTTCGATCATATCCTGCCGATCTTTACCGAAAAGACCGGGATTGAGGTGCGCGTTGTCGCCGTCGGCACCGGGCAGGCGATCAAGAACGCCGCCAATGGCGATGGTGATGTCCTCTTCGTGCATGCCAAGCCCGCCGAGGAAAAATTCGTCTCCCAGGGCCACGGTGTTGCCCGCTTTGACGTGATGTACAACGACTTTGTCATCGTCGGCCCGCCCGCCGACCCCGCCCGTGTTGCCGGCATGTCCGATGTGGTGGCCGCCCTTACGCGCATTGCCGAGGCCGAGGCGCCCTTTGCCTCGCGCGGCGATGACAGCGGCACCAACAAGGCCGAGCTGCGGCTTTGGGGCGAAGCCAGCATCGACGCACGCGCCGCCTCCGGGGATTGGTATCGCGAAACCGGCTCGGGCATGGGCGCGACCCTCAACACCGGCACCGCCATGGGCGCCTATATCATGACCGACCGCGCCACCTGGATCGCCTTTGGCAACAAGGGTGATTATCAAATCGCGGTCGAGGGCGACGCGAAGATGTTCAACCAATATGGCATCATCCTCGTGAACCCCGAGATGCATGAAAACGTCAAGGCCGAGGCTGGCCAGACCTTCATCGACTGGGTTCTGTCGGACGAGGGCCAAGCCGCGATTGCCGACTACAAGGTCGACGGCCAACAGCTGTTCTTCCCGAACGCGGGCTAGGCCAAAGAGGCCCTATTTCGAGATCCAGCGCACGCGCCCGAGATCGCCGATATCATAGCCGCCAAGCGCCCCGGCCTTGGCAGCAAAAGCCTCGCTCTGGGCAAAGCGCAACAGGCTTTGCACCGGCTCGGTGAAATAAGACCGCCGGTCAATCAGCAGATCAAAGCGCTCGTCCACAAGCGGCACGAACGGCAGGTGAAACTGTTTCGCCATCGCCTTGATGCCAAGCGTCGCGTCGGCCTCGCCTGCCGCAATCGCGGCGGCAGCATCGCTTTCAGTATGGGCAAGGCCGGCCTGCGCCACGATATCTTCGTCGCGCAATCCCGCCTCGGCCATCAACCGCTGAAACAGCGCCGCCGCACCGGCACCGGGCTGGCGCAGGATCACCCGCTTGCCGCGCAAATCGCCAACGCCGCGCACGTCGCTGGCCGCAGCCTCCGACAAGATAAGACCGCGCGCGCGCAGCGCCCAGCCGATCAGCGCGCAATTTTCCAGACCAGCGGCCTCAACCGCCGCGATGTTCCACCCCTGCTCATCCGGGATATGCAGGCCCGCAACCGCCGCCTGCCCCTGCGCAAAACAGGCAAGCCCGTCGCGGCTTCCGTTCAAAAGCGTCGCCAGTCCCGCCCCGCATTCACGCAACGCCCAATCCAGAAGCGGATCATGCGAGCCGGTCACAACCGCCGGTCGCTCGCCGCTCACCACCGCACCAGAGCCCTCGATCCACGCGGTCAGCTCAGCCGCCGGAAACAACAGCTTGCCGGTGATCTTGCGATGCGGGATCTCTTCGGCGGCGACCAGATCGTAAACCTTGCGCTCTTTCACACGCAAAAGATCGGCCACCTCTTTGGTTGTCAAATAGGCGGGCTGTTGGGTATCCATGTTGCGAAAGGTGCCTTTTTAAATCTCGGTGCTCTGGCCAAGGTAACCCATCACAATCCGGAAATCAGCAGGAAACAGAGCCGCATTTCAACCAAGACCCCCGCAAAATAATCCTTGTCTTTCGGCCCCTGCCTGTGGTCATATTCATAAATTCGAATAGATGGGGGAAAGCGGATGACACCGACCAGACGACAGGTTCTTTGCGGCCTTGGGGCAACGGCGTTCCTTGGCGCGCCACGCATGACATTTGCTGCCGACCAGATGACGCTTGGCACGGCCACGATCACCACCGTAAGCGACGGTCACCTCGTGCTGCCAAAATCGTTTCTGCTTGGTAATCTGCCCGCCGCCGAGACTGCCCCGATCCTTGAAAAATACGCGATCATCGGCGACGTGATGCACCCGCCGTGCAATGTTACCCTGCTTCAGGATGGCGATCGCACCGTTCTGTTCGATGCAGGATCGGGCAGCGGCTTCATGCCCAGTGCCGGCGATCTGGTGGATACGCTGGATGCTCTTGGCGTGGCGCCCGATGATGTCACCGACGTGGTCTTTACCCATGGCCACCCTGATCACCTCTGGGGGGTGCTGGATGATTTCGACGATCTGGTCTTTGCCAATGCAGGCTACATGATCGGCCAGCGGGAATGGGACTATTGGACCGATCCCGACACCGTAACCACCATTGGCGAAGAACGCGCGAGCTTTGCCGTCGGCGCCGCCCGCCGCCTTGCCGCGATTGAGGATCAGGTCAGCTTTTTCAGCGACGGCCAAGAGGTGCTTTCCGGTGTGATGGCGCATGCCACCTTTGGCCATACGCCGGGGCATATGTCGTTCGAAATCCGTCAGGGAAGCGAATCGGTGATGGTCGTTGGCGATGCCATTGGCAACGGCCACCTCGCCTTTGAGCGCCCCGATTGGGCCAGCGGCTCGGATCAGGACGCAGAGGGCGGCATCAAGACCCGAAAGCGGCTCTTGGATCAGCTGGCACAGGATAAAATGGCGATGATCGGCTTTCATTTGCCCGACGGCGGGCTTGGCCGGGTCGAGCGCAGCGGCGACAGCTATCGCTTTCTGAGTGAGGTTTGAGACGATGAAACACCTGCTTTTTGCCCTTACCCTTGCCGCCGCCCCTGCTCTGGCGAGCGAGAATATCGCCGATAAATACCCGGGCTCCCTTCTCTATGACGAACCGGTCGAGGTGATCCCCGGCGTCTGGTCCGCGATTGGCGCCACCGCGCCGCCCTCTTATGAAAACTCGGGCCATAACAACAACCTGAGCTTTATCGTCACCGGCGACGGGGTTGTCGTGATCAACGGCAGCGCCGCCTATGCCCTGGCAAAGGCCCTGCATGACGAGATCAAACGCATCACCGACCAGCCGGTAAAACTGGTGTTTAACGAAAACGGGCAGGGCCACGCCACGCTTGGGAATTCCTACTGGGCTGAACAGGGCGTGCCGATTGTCGCGCATGTCGATGCCGCCCACGAAGTTGAGGAGAACGGCGGCCCCAACCTTCAGGCGATGAAGGGCTACAATCGCGACAAGGCCGAGGGCACCACCGTGCAGGTCCCGACTGAAACCTTCAGCGACGAATATATTGTCGAAATGGGTGATTTCCGCATCGAGGCGCGCCACCTTGGCCCCGCCCACAGCCCCGGCGATATCGTGGTCTGGCTGCCCGAGCAAAGCCTTGTGATCTCGGGCGACATGGCGTTTCACGAACGCATGCTGCCGATCTTTGCCGATACCATCACCGCCGATTGGCTAGAGACTTGGGATAACGAATTCGAGGCGCTCAACGCCACCTATGTGATCCCCGGCCACGGTCACCCCACCAATATGGCGCAGGTCCGCCGTTATACCAAAGGCTATCTCGAACACCTGCGCGCCCAGATCCGGGCACATATTGACGAGGGCGGTGACCTGAGTGATGCCTATTACGTTGATCAGTCGGCCTATTCCCACCTCGACACGTTCGAAGAACTCGCCACCAAGAACGCCGGTCGGGTCTATGAACAGATGGAGTGGGAATAAGGCGCCCTGTCCTTGATCCGTAGGGTGGGTAACACCCACGCTTGCTCTGGTTTAATGCTGAGGGGCGTGGGTTTCACCCACCCTACGTGCAGCCTCGCTCAGGTGGTCGCAACCGGGACCGCGCCGCGCCCCATCACAAGATGCGTGGCCATCGCGCCGATCCACATGCAGAACACCGCGACCCAAGCGGTCAGCGCGAAAATCGCGCCTCCCGACATGCCCGCGCCCACGGCACAGCCGCCCGCAAGCATGCTGCCAAACCCCATCAGGGCCGCGCCGACAAGGTAACGCTCCATCGGGGTATCGGGGCCAAAGCGTTCGATCATCCATTCACGCGTCGCGATGGCCATGCCCGCCGCGCCGACAAACACCCCCGGCACAAGCCCGACCCCGAACCCAGGCGGCAAGCTCGTGCTGTTGACCAGCCCCATCAACGTATCCGCCGACGGGCCGGTAAAGGTCACCGACGAAATCGCCACCACCTCGAACGAGGTCTGCGCAATCATATAGGTCGCCAGCCAGCCAAAGCCGACGGCAAGCCCGACAAAGACCCCGGCAATCGCATGGCTCGCGCGCACACCGCGCATATGCGCAAGCCACAGAGCCGCCAGCAGAACCAGCCCGGCAATACCCGCCGCCAGCCCCGGACCCATACCAAGATGCGACAGGATATTGCGCGCCTCGCCGCCAGGCACCAGCCAGAGCCCGCCAAGCGCCTCGCGCACCGGGGCCAGAACCCCGCGCAAGGCCGATTGCGCGACCAGCGTCAGAACAAGACCGGTGACAATGGCCCGCAGATTTCCCGTGGCCGACAAGACCAGCAACCGGCTGGCACAGCCGCGCGCAAGGATCATGCCGGTGCCAAACATCAGCCCGCCGATGATCGCGCCAGACATGCTTCCGGTGGCGGCAAGCGGGCGCGCCTCGTTGACGTCAAGCAGGCCAAACGCGATCATCCCCTGCACCGCCATCACCCCGGCGGAAAAGGCGATCAGCCAGATCGAAAGCCGCGGCCCAAAGAGGCCCGTCGCCAGCTCAATCGAGGCCGCGCGCAGACAAAACCGCGAGTGTTGCGCCGCCGCGCCAAAGATCACCCCGACAAGCGCCCCTGCCATCATCAGGACTGCGCCATCGCCAAACCTGTCGATCAAGCCTTCAAGCATCCGAGGCCCCTTTTGCCATCCACGTCATGGGATAGCCCGGTTCGGGCGAAAAGACCTTGACCTGCGTCAAGCCCCGCGCAAACAGACCCTATTCCAGCGCGCTTTTCACGATACCGTCCAAAAGCGCCTCGACCTTCTGCATCTCGCCCTCTGGATAGGTGCGATGGCCGATCACCACCTCGCCATCCCGGTCGGCCACGAAAATGCTATAAGGACAATGGGCGATGTTCATCGGGTTGACCTCCATCACCTCGCGCGACACCTGCGCCGAGCAGAACAGAAAGATGTCGGCGGCATCGAAGATCTTGACGTCGCTGCCCACATCGGCGCCAGTGCGGTTCAGCATCTCGCCAACATGGCTTGTGAAATCAATCACAAGCCCCTCGCCGACAATGGCGTTTTCCACTGCAAAGGTGGCATCCTCAAAGCTGCCGTTAAAGGGCGTGGTCACAACCTCTTGCGCCATGGCCGGAACAGCCATCATTCCGAGTATCGCGGCAAAAACTGTCTGTTTCATGGTCTCTCTCCTTGGGTGAAAATCGGCGCCCGCAAGCGCCTAGCCGAACATGTCGGCGGTGATGCCTGCGTACCAGCCAATCGATTCCTCATAGGTCGCCTTGCGCGTCGCGGCATCTTCGCCGTTTTGCGAAATGAACCCGTCGACCTTGGCGATCTTCTCGGCCGTCGCCTCATAGGTTGCGCCCACCTTGACGCCATCATCGGTATCAATCAGCGACCAGCAGGTATTGGTAAACTTGGCCGGGAACACCTTGGACCCGGTCAATGCTCCGCGCACCGCCATGGCACAGACCTTGGCCTGACTGTTGGCGGCAAAGCCCGATTTGGGCATGTCGCCCTGCGCGGCCGCATCGCCAAGCACATGCACATCCGGGTCGACCTTGGTCGATAGATCGGCGGCATTGACCGGCACCCAATTGCCATCGGTGACACCGGCAATATCGGCAATCCGCCCGGCCTTTTGCGCCGGGATCACGTTGCAGACGTCGACCTTTTCGACCATCCCGTCGATATCAATCGTCATATCATCGGGATTGACCGACACATTGGTGCCGCCAAAATCCGGGCCGATCCGCTCGATCATGCCGGTATAGTGACTTTGCCAGCCCTCCTCGAACAGCCCCTGCTTGGAAAACTTTTCCTTCGGGTCGATCACGAGAATCTTGGCGCTCGGGTTGATCTGCTTGAGAACATGTGCCACCATCGACACCCTCTCATAAGGGCCCGGCGGACAGCGATAGGGGTTGGGCGGCGCGACCATCGCAAAGGTGCCGCCCTCCGGCATCGCCGCGATCTGCGCTTTCAAAAGCTCGCTCTGCGATCCGGCCTTATAGGCATGTGGCATGACGTTCTGCGCGGCCACACTCCAACCCGGCACGGCGTCTTCGACGAAATCAATGCCCGGGCTCAGGATAAGCTTGTCATAAGACAGCTGCGCGCCGCCGGCGAGGGTCACGGTCTTGCCCGCGCGATCCACGTCAATCGCCCAGTCATGCACCACGTTGATCCCGTATTTGGCCGCCAGCGTGCCATAGGTATGCGAGATATCCTCAAGATCGGTAAAGCCCGCGATATAGAGGTTGGAAAAGAAGCAGGTGAAATAGCTGCGCGATGGTTCGACAAGAGTAACGTCAATCGCGCCCTTGCTGTCCTTGGCGAGATAGCGCGCCACGGTGGCCCCCCCTGCCCCGCCGCCGATCACCACCACCCGCGGTTTGCCATGGCCATCGGCCAAAACCGCCGGTGCAGACAAGGTCGCAGCCGCAGCCGCCCCCGCTCCAATAAACTTGCGTCGGTTCAACTTCATCACTTTTCCTCCCTTAAACGCCCTCGATTTAGTCGAGGGCCCCGAAATAGGCCGCAAGTGCGGCAATCTCTTCGTTTGAAAGCCGCCCGGCCATCATCTGCATCACCGGATGCGAGCGTAGTTTCGCCTTATAGGCGTGCATGGCAACCACGAAATCATCTTCTGGCCAATGTGTGATCGACGGAATGCCGTTGGCGCTGCCGTCGATCTGATGGCAACTTACGCATTCGCTGCTTAGGTATTCGCCATATTCCGGGTCGCCCTGAAGCGCGAGAATTTCGGGTGCAACGGAATGGTCCGTGCCACGCGCGGTTGGCGCCGCCTCGGGGATGTTCTGCGGATTGTCGGAAAACCGGCGCAGATAGGCCAGAAGATCGGCGCGCTCTTGAGCATCGTCCAACCCGTCAAAGCTCATCCGGGTTTTCGACACCAATGCACGCGGATTGGCTATATAGGCATCAAGCCGCGACAAATCCCAGACCAGCCCGTCAACGCCTGCGCGCTTCATCGAGGCGGAATAGGCAAAACCGTCGTGCGCGGCGGCGGGCCGTCCGAACAACCCGTTAAGATGCGGCCCGATGGCGTCTTGCGCGCCCTTGCCGATCTCATGACAGCCGCTGCACATTTCAAAAATTCCGGCCCCGGCCTCGGCGTCACCGATGGCCTCTGACCGCGCTGTCCCTGCCGCGAAAATCACGGCAAGGACGAGGGTTAGAAACCGTTGGGGCATGATCAGCCCCTAGTCGGCGAAGCTGGACAGATAAGCGGCAATCGCGGCCTGATCTTCCTCGGATTTAAGCCCTGCAAAACCCATTTTCGTGCCTTTCATGTAACCGCGCGGATTGGCCAAAAACGCCGAAATAGTCTCTTCGTTCCACACCAGCCCCTCGTCGGCCTTGGCCTTGAGCGCCTTTGAATACTTGAACCCCTCGACAGACCCGGCCGCACGGCCCATGACACCGTTAAGCTGTGGCCCGGCCCGATCCTTGGCACCTTCGCCCACCTGATGGCAAGCCTTGCATTTCTTGAACACCTTTTCACCGGCTTCAATCAGCGCCGGATCGACGGCGGCAACTTCGGGTTCCGGCGCGGGCTCCGGTTCTGCAACAGCAACCGCAACCGGCTCTGCCTCAACCGGGGCCGCTTCGGCCTCTTCCACATCCGGGGTCACGTCAAGCACGCGGGCGCGCATGGTGATCTTGACCTCTTCCTTGCAGTTTTCCATGCAAGGCTCGCCCGTCCATTTTGGATATTCGGTCTCGGCGCGGTCATCGACGATAAAGCCATCGGCATTGGGCATCTCGACCTCGGTGAAATTCTCGTGGCTCAGGGTAAAGTCCTCATCCACGAGATTGTTGGAATAAAGGATATAGGCAGTGATGGCGTAAACCTCGTCAGCGCTCAGGCTTTGCGCATTGCCAAACGGCATCGAGCGGTTGACGTAATCCCAGACCGTCGAAAGATAGGGCCAGTATGACCCGACCGTCTTGAGCGGATCTTCGTGGTCAAGCGTATCCCAGCCCCCGGCAAGTTTAGGCCAATTGCCGACACCTTCGGCGAAATCCCCGTGACAGACGGCGCAATTCTCCGAAAACACCTCGTCGCCGGTCCAGACATCGCCCGACCCTTCAGGCAAACCGCGCCCATCGGGCATTACCTTGACATCCCACGCCGCGATTTCCTCGGGCAGCGCGGGGCGGCCAAGACCAAATTCCCCGGCAAAAACGGCGGTGGCACTGATGGCAAAGCCGGCGGCAAGGGTGAATTTAAGAAACTTCGACATTCTCTGCCTCCCCGTTGGGCTTGACCCACCATGTCTGAATGCAATTGTTGTGATAGATCGAGTTGAGTCCACGCACCTCGCGCAGCTGTGTCTTGGTCGGCTGAACATAGCCGGTCTCGTCCATGGCGCGGCTCTGCAACAGCATCTCTGTGCCGTCCCACGTGGTATCAAGATAGAACCGCGTCAGCGCCATTTTCTCGCCGGGCTTGGCAAGGCGGGCGGTTTCCCATGTCTTGCCGCCGTCCTTGGATACATCCACCCGTGTGATGGCTCCCCGACCTGACCATGCCAGGCCGGAGATCACCAAAGGCCCGGTTCCGTGAGTGATGGGCGCTTGCGGGCTGGGCGATGTCACGACAGATTTCGCATCCATCTCCCATGTCCATTTGCGGCTGGTGCCGTCTTCCAATGTGTCGGTGTATTTGCTGGTTTCTTCGCGGCTCTGCACGGCGGCATCGGTCACTTCGATCCGGCGCAGCCACTTGACCCACATATTGCCTTCCCAGCCGGGCACGACAAGACGCACAGGGTATCCGTGTTCCTTGCGCAACGCCTCGCCATTGGCCTTGAACGCGACAAGCACGTCATCAAGCGCCTTTTCCATCGGAATAGAGCGCCCGTTCGACGACGCATCGGCGCCCTCGACGTAAACCCATTTACCCTCGGTCTTGACGCCCGCCTCTTCCAGGATCGTGCGCAGCGGCACGCCGGTATATTCCATGTTGTGGATCATGCCATGGGTGAACTGCGCGCCGTTCAATTGTGCGCCGGCCCATTCCATCCCGGTATTGGCCGCACATTCACAGAAATAGACGTGGTTTTCGCGCGGGAACCGCTCAAGATCTGCATAACTAAACACCAGCGGGGTATCGACAAGCCCGTTGATCATCAGGCGGTAATCTTCCTTGGCAAGCTCGATCGCGCCGGAATGGTGCCGCTCAAACGCACAGCCCTGCGGCGTGATCGTGCCATCAAGCGCATGGATCGGCGTAAAGTTGATCGAGCTGATCGTATCCGCCGTCAGCCAGTCAACATTGCGCCGCACCACGTCGTTTTCAAACTGGATCGGCAGGCCATAGGGCGTGACGTCAACGCCTTCGCCAAGGCCCTGCGCCCAGGGCTGTGGCTCGGTGATCAACGGATCGGGCGTGGCCGCCTTGGCCGCACCGGCCGCAAGCGCACCGGCCCCCGCCGCTGCCGCCCCGCGCAGAAACCCGCGCCGCGATGTGGATTTGCCTTTGAAGGTCTCGGACATGTTACATGCCTCCTTTCAGCATAGACTTTAGGCGCCAATCACTTTGACGCTGTTATTGGGTTCAACGCGCACAGTGCCCTGTTTGCGGATATGGCTTTCGACGACATCCCAGATCTGCGGTCCTTCGGTGCCCTCGTTGACCGAGGCCCAGCCGGCAACCTGATAGGTCTTGGAGGCATCAAGCGCCTCGCCGGTTTTCAACAGGGTCATATCGGTGATCCGGCTGCCCTGCGGTTTGGTGATATCAATTCGATAGCCAAGCCCGCCAAGCCGCACCATATCGCCGCCCTGCTGGTAATAGGGGTCGGGATTGAACAGGTTGTCGGCGACATCCTCAAGGATGACATGGATAAACTCGCCGGTCATTTCGGTGCGATACGCCCGGCCATAGGTCATCGAGGTCACGTTCCAGATATCCTCGCGGGTGATATCCTGCCCCGGCAGGATCGACGGACCCCACCGCACACCGGGCGACATGGCGATATCGGCCTCGCGCTCGCTGATCAGGGCGTCACAGATAAGATCATCCCAGGTGCCGTTGAAATTGCCGCGTCGGTACAAAAGGCTCTCGCTCTGGCCGATCACCTCACTCAGCTCTGCCATATAAGGCGCGCGCTGTGCGTCGATCACCTCGGTGACCGCCTTGTCCGGCTCGATCACATCGCTGAAAATCGGGATAAGCTTGTGGCGGAACCCCATCATCCGGCCGTCGCGCACATCAAGATCGACGCGGCTGACGAATTTGCCGTTCGACCCGCTGGCGACGATGATCGTCTCGCCAACCAAAACCGGCTCGGGCAAGGCATCATGGGTGTGCCCCGACAGGATCACGTCAATGCCCGTAACCTTGCCGGCCATCTTCTTGTCGACGTCAAAACCGTTATGGCTGAGCACGACGACCAACTCGGCGCCCTTGGCGCGCACTTCGTCAACCATCGCCTGCATGTTCTCGTCGCGGATACCAAAGCTGTATTCCGGGAACATCCAGCCGGGGTTGGCAATCGGCATGTAAGGAAAGGCCTGCCCGATCACGGCAACATTGACGCCGCCACGCTCGAAGAACTTGTAAGGCGGGAAGATATCAACCGGCTCGTCCCATTCCGCGTCAAAGATATTCTGGCCAAGGGCGGCAAAGGGCAATCCCTCGACAATCTCCTGCACGCGCTCTGACCCAAGCGTGAATTCCCAGTGAAAGGTCATCGCGTCGGGCTTCAATGCGTTCATCACGTTGACCATGTCCTGACCTTCGGTCTGGTAACAGGTGTAAGAGCCGTGCCATGTGTCGCCGCCATCCAGCAGGATCGCATCAGGGCGGTCGGCGCGAATCGCGTTGATCACGGTCGACACCCGGTCAAGCCCGCCAACCCGGCCATAGGCCTGCGCAAGCGCCGAAAAATCGCCCGAGCTCAGCGCGTAATGCGAGGGGCTACCGTCGTCGATGCCATACATCTTGCGGAAGTCGGCGCCGGTGACATGCGGCACCTGCCCCTTGTTGTCGCCCACGCCGATATTGATCGACGGCTCGCGGAAATAGATCGGTTTCATCTGCGCGTGAATGTCGGTGATATGGATCAGCGACACATTGCCAAAGGTATCAAACTGCAAAAGCTGATCTTGAGTCAGCGCCTGTTGCGCCGCAACCTTGGCCCACTGACCAAAGGACGACCCGCCCAGAATGGCCGAAGCCGCCATGCTCGTCTGAAGAAAATCACGCCGCGAGATCATATCGGACCCTTCCACATCCCGCACAGGTTACATGCGGTTTTTTGAATGTTTATCACCAAAGAAAACCCCGCCCGACAAAACGTCAGGCGGGGCCTTTGGATTTAGTTTCTGATCGACGGTCCTTCGACCGAAAGACCGTTGCCGCGCGAGGCGACATAAAGCTCAAGCGCGATGAACTCGGGGCTGCCCGGCGAAAAGGTCTCGGCGCGGGTGTCGCGCACACAGCCCTTGAAGCGCGCATGGACCGCGTTCAGCTTGGTGTTCTTGAGACGATAGGTCGGAAAGCCGTTGATCTGGCCCTGGCTCAGGTGATCCGCGCGGATCATCTTGCCATAGCTGTCCTCGTGGCAATTCGCACAAGACAGCTCAAGCTGACCGGTGCGGGTGTAATAGAGCTCTTTGCCCTGCTCCCAGGTCGACTGCACCGGGCCGTCAATCGCAACATTCACCGGCATCCCGCGCGAAACCGAGGCCAAAAGCGCGGTCATGTTGACCATGTCACCGCCGGTGTACTTCCACTTTTCGGCGCCCATCTGGTTTTCACGGCAATCGTTGATCTGCATTTCCAGAGTACGCACTTCGCCAGCGGTCTCGTTCCATTTGGGATAGACCGCGCGCACGCCCTTCATGCTTTCATCGGCGGCGCCGTGACAGCTTGCGCATGACTTGCCCTCACTGCCCTCTGCCGTGTCCCAGGCTTCTTGTGCCTGCTCGACAAAGATCATGCCCGGATTGTCGAAATCATCCGCCTGCATCGCGCGGGTCTCGGTGCCGCGGAAATGCCAGCCGGAATAGATCTCGTCCATTGCATCCGAAAGATGCGCCGGGGCCGCCGTACGGGTGACCATCTCGATTTCTTCGTTGACGATCAGCGTGTCTTCGACCGGATCGGCAAATGCCGATCCCGCCGCAATCACGCCGACGCTCATCAGAGCCGTCCAAAGATTTGTTTTTCTCATTCTCATCCCTCCCTGACGATTTGCCTTATTTCAACGCGATTTTCTTGGCTTCCTCATAGACAGAGCCGTCGTCGTCGTACCAGGTGAACTTGAACTCACCGGCCTCGGGCACGGTGGCCTCGAATTCGAAATAAGGGTTGGTGGAAATCGCGGGCTCCATCTTTACATCGACAACGCTCTGCCCGTTAAACTCACAGGTAAAGCGGTTGATGATCGAGCGCGGGATAACATTGCCGTCCGCGTCTTTGCGCTGACCGGATTCCATCGCGTGGTTGATCAGGGTCTTGATCGTCACTGCATCGCCAGCAGCGGCGGATTTCGGAACCTTGACGCGGGGTTTGACGTCTTGTGCCATTGTCGTGTCTCCTTGAGATATGCCTTAGCCGCCGCAGCCGCCGATTGTGACCTTGACGTTGCTCGATGCCTGAACGAACGAGCCGTCCGCCATCTTGGCAATCGCCACCACGTCCTGCGTGCCGGCAAGGCGGATGCGTGTCGACGCCGCCTGCGACGCCGCAAGTGCGCCAAAGGTAAAGGTCGCCACACCCGGTGTCGGGTTGCCGGTGGCCAGCACCATGATCTCGCTCGCGCCGGGGGCGGAAACCTCGATCGGAACGGTGTTGCCGTTTTCCGCGATCTCGGGCGCGGTCAGGGTGATGCCACCCTCGCCAATCGCCGCGCCGCCGGTGAAGGCCGCGATTGCGTCCTCGGCGGCTGCCGTGGCCCGCAGGGGCAGACCAAAGGCCACGAACGCCCCTGCCCCCATAACCATAACTTTCCGTCTGGTCAGTGTCATTGTGTCAAACTCCTGATCTCATTCATCCCGCAGGGGACGGTCATTCCTTAAGGGTCACCAGATAGGCAACCACATCTTCAATCTGCTGCGCCGTCAAAAGCGGGCCGAACGTGTCGTCGGGCGCCTCGCCGGTATAGGCGTTGCCGGGGCGGATAAAACCTTCGGTCTTGTAGAAAGACGGCATCATCGACTCCGGAAACATCATCTTGGCATTGGCGACAATGCCGCGCAGTTCCTCTTCGCTCCAGCGTTCGCCGGCACCGTCAAGCGACGGACCGATCTCGCCCTGAAACGGAACATCGGCAAGATCGCTGACCTGATGACAGGCGACGCAATTGCCAAGGGACTTGTTGCCGACAACCTCGCGGCCGCTGGCCGCATCGCCGGGCATGCCCGACAAAGATTGACTGACACTGCCATCCTCGAATTTGACGTCGGTGGGTGCCACCTCGGCGGCGGATACCGCAAAGCCCGTACAGACCAGCGCCATCGTAATAAATGATCGTTTCATGCGTCCTCCCTCAACACATTCAGATTTCCGTATATCATAGGACACAATCGCGTGACCAAACAACAATAAATTCTAATTTTTGAATTTATTGCTAATTTTCCCCGGCTCAATCCCCCAGATCAACCGTGCGTTCCCTGATCCGGCGGGCGTGGTAGCGCTGAAAATCTTCCTCTGAATCAAGCGCGTACCGTTCCTCGTTTACCCAGGTCAACAGATCGAGCGTGGTGCCCGCCTCAAATGCGCCCGGCATCACCGCCACAGCCGCCTGTGCGGCGGTTTTGCCCTCGGGCACCTCTTGCGGCATGAACAGAATCGATGGGGTGAACATTATTCCCCACTTGCGCATGGCATCGCGCTGCGACAATTCCTCGCCGTCAAAGTCGATCAGCTCGGCAGCGCCGTAAAGGTCAAGCTGCACCACAAAGAAGTTCTCGCGGATATAGCTGTCGATCACCGGCAGCGGAAAAACATCCCTGTGCATCCGCTCGCAATAGATACAGCCGCGTTGCTCGATCAGGAGCATCAGGCGCTTGCCCTCGGCGTTTGCCTCGTCCAGATCCTCGCGCAGATCCTTGAAGGTCTCACGCATCCAGTCGGTCTTGTGCAGCCCGTCATCGCCAAGCTCGGCCGCCATCACCGGCACCGCCAGACAGAGCGCCGCAATCATTGTCAGAAACCGTTTCATCATTCCCTCCACATCCTAGATATTCTGAAACGCCGGAAAGGCCTCCAGCATCCATTGGGCAATGTAATTCACACTATCGGTGGCAATCAGCGCCGCAAAGACCAGCATCAAAAGCCCCATCGCCTTTTCCACCTTGGGCAGATGCCGCCGGAACTTTGACGCAAACCGCAGAAACGGCCCGATGAACAGCGAGGCGACCATGAACGGCGTCGTCATCGCAAAGCCGAACACAAGCAAAAGGCCCAGCCCCTTAAGCGCCGTCGCCTCGGCACTCGCTGTAAACACCACCGCCGTGAGAACGCCGCCAACGCAAGGCGTCCAACCGGCGGCAAAGGCGAACCCCACCACATAGGCGCCCAGTACCGACATGTTCCTGGTGTCACCCGCATCCATCTGGAACACCCGGTTCAGAAACCCGATCCGCAGCACACCAAGAAAATGCAGCCCCATGACCAAGACCACCAGCGCGGCAAATAGCCGAAACTCGGTCTGAAACCCGCGAAACACCTGGCTAAGCCCAAAGGCCGCCGCCCCGAGCAATACGAAAACCGTGATGATTCCCGCCGAAAACATCACCGAGGCCGCAAAGGCCCGGCGCCGCACACCGGGCGCCAGCTTGCCCTCGGCGCTGATCTCGGACATCGAAGCGCCCGCCATGTAGCTCAGGTAAAACGGCACAATCGGCAAAACGCAGGGCGAGAAAAAGACGATGAGACCGCCCAGAAACGCGCTTAAGATCGAGACGTCGAACATCGGGGCCTCCTCTGATGGCTTGCTTGGCCAACACATTCAAACTATCATATGTTTTAGAGCACCCGTCAATCGGAACCCACATGCGCCAATTGCTTGCCACGATCCTCATTCTGCTGGCGCTCGCCCTGCCCGGCGCGGCGCGGGCGGTTGATCTTGTGATGGTCGAGCGTGCGGGCTGTCACTGGTGCGAACGCTGGAACACCGAGATCGCGCATATCTATCCCAAGACCCGCGAAGGCAAACTTGCCCCGCTGCGCCGCGCCGACATTCACGACCTTCCCGAGGACGTGACCTTCAAAAGCCCGCCGGTCTTTACCCCCACCTTCGTGCTGGTCAAGGACGGGGTCGAACTTGGCCGCATCGAGGGTTACGCCAGCGAAGATTTCTTCTGGTTCCATGTCGAACAGCTTCTGGCGGCTCACCCCGAGGCCTTTGCCACAGAGGTCAACCCATGAGCGCGCCATGCTGACCCCCAACAATCAGACCAAGCGTGACCTCAACCCGCAATCGCTTGATGCGATGCTCGCAAGCGCCCACAACGCCGCCGATTTTCTCAAGGCCATTAGCCATGAAGGCCGGTTGATGATCCTCTGTCACCTCTCGACCGGCGAAAAATCCGTAACCGAGCTGGAAGCGCTTTTATCCGCCCGCCAGGCCGCCGTCTCGCAACAGCTTTCGCGCCTGCGCGTCGAGGGCCTTGTGACGCCGCGCCGCGAGGGCAAGGCGATTTATTACAGCCTGACAGATCGCCGTGCGGTCAAAATGCTCGAAATGGTGTATGATCTGTTTTGCAAACAGCCCTGATCCCGCCCACGATAATCGGAGATTCGCATGCTACACGGCATTCCTGAACCCCTGCTGATTGCCCTGATCGGCTTTGGCGGTGGCGCATTGCTTGGGCTTGCGGCGCGGATTGGCCGGTTCTGTACCCTCGGCGCGATCGAGGATTACCTCTATCAGCAAAGCGACACCCGCCTGCGCATGTGGGTGCTGGCGATCGGCGTGGCCGGGATTCTGACCTTCGGCCTTGCCGGGCTTGGCGCGGTAAACCTCTCGGCCAATATCTATTACATCACCCCCTGGTCACCGGTGATCACGGTGCTGGGCGGGCTGATGTTTGGCTATGGCATGTCGCTGGCGGGCAATTGCGGCTTTGGCGCCTTGGCGCGCTTTGGCGGCGGCGACCTGCGGTCTTTCGTGATCGTCATCGTCATGGGCATCGCCGCCTATGTCATGATGTCGGGCCCGCTTGCGCGCCTGCGCCTGATGGCAACCGAGGCCACGACACCAAGGTTAGAGACTGATAGCTACGCCCAGATCCTGTCACAGGTGACCGGCCTGCCGGTGGTCTGGGCCGGGCTTGCCCTCTCCCTCCTGATCGCCCTCGCGGCGCTTGGCTCTGCGCGCTTTCTGCGCGACCGCAAGGCGATGTTCTGGGGTATGATCGTCGGGGTCGCGGTTACCTCGGGCTGGCTCGGCAGTACCTGGGTGGCAACCCACGGCTTTTCGCCCCAACCGATCCAGTCGCATACCTTCTCCGCCCCGCTTGGCGAAACCATCCTCTTTCTGATGACCGCAAGCGGCGGCGGCCTTAGCTTTGGGGTCGGCTCGGTCTTTGGCGTTTTGGCGGGGGCATTTGGCGGCAGCCTGATCAAGGGCCACTTCCGCTGGGAGGCCTGCGAAGACCCGCGCGAATTGCGCCGCCAGATCCTTGGCGCGGTCTGCATGGGCTTTGGCGCGGTGCTGGCCTTTGGCTGTACCATCGGTCAGGGCGTCTCGGCCTTTTCGGTGCTGGCGCTGAGCGCGCCAATCACCTTTGTCGCGATCTTTATCGGCGCCGCCATCGGGTTGCGCCAATTGATCACCGGCTTTGTCTGATCAAATCAAAGCTTGTTGATCGGCACCCTGATCGCAAGATTGCCGTCCCTATCCTTGGGCAAATCCCCGGCGCGCATGTTGACCTGCAACGACGGGATGATCAGCCTCGGCACCGCCAGCGTCGCGTCGCGCTCGGTGCGGAACTTGATGAAATCCTCGCGGGTCTTGCCGCCGCCGACGTGGATGTTGTGGGCCTTTTCCTCGGCCACGGTGGTTTCCCACTGAATATCCCGTCCATTGGGGCCGTAATCGTGACACATGAACAGACGCATCTCGTCCGGCAGGCTTAGAACCTTCTGGATACTGTCATAAAGCGCACCGGCATCGCCCCCCGGAAAATCCGCCCGCGCCGAGCCGCCATCGGGCATGAACAGCGTATCGCCCACAAAGGCCGCGTCGCCGATCACATGCACCATGCAGGCCGGCGTGTGGCCGGGCGTATACATCGCGAAACACGGCATGCTGCCGATCTGATAGGTGTCGCCATCCTTGAACAGTGCGTCAAACTGGCTGCCGTCGCGCTGAAACTCGGTGCCCTCATTGAATATCTTGCCAAAGGTATCCTGCACCACCAGGATCTTGTCACCGATCCCGATCTTCCCGCCAAGCTTGTCCTGAATATAAGGTGCCGCCGACAGGTGGTCGGCATGCACATGGGTCTCGATGATCCACTCAAGCCTCAGCCCGTTCTGCTCGATATAGGCGATCATCGCATCGGCATGATCATAGGTGATCCGCCCCGCCGCCATGTCGATATCCATCACCGAATCGATCACCGCACAGGCGCGGCTTGCGGGGTCTTTCACCACATAGCTGATGGTATTGGTCGCCTCGTCAAAGAACGCCTTCACCTCGGGCTTGATACCGAGGGTCACAGGATAGTCTGTCATCATCTCATCCCTTCCCTTGCCTCTATCCTTGCCGCGCCAGAACCGCGCGCGCCGCCCGGATGCCCGCCAACAAGGCGGCCACAAAGGCAAACACCCCGGCCTGCCCGGTGCCAAGCGCCGGAAGCGCCGCACCGGGGCAAAACCCCGCAATGCCCCAGCCAAGCCCAAACACCGCCGAGCCGCCGATAAGGCGCGCATCAAGCTTGGTGTTGGTGGGCAATTGAAACGCCCCCTCAAGCATCGGCACAGGCCTGCGCCAGACGATCCGATAGCCAATAAAGGTCGTCACCAAGGCCCCGCCCATCACGAAGACAAGGCTCGGGTCCCAGGTGCCGAACAGATCGAAAAAGTTCAACACCTTCGCCGGGTTGATCATCCCCGAAATCGCAATGCCAAGACCAAAGACAAGCCCGACGATATATCCAGACAGCAACCGCATCTCTTACACCCCCAGCACATGACGAATGACATAGACCGTCGCGAAACAGACCACCATAAAGGTCGCCGTCGCCGCAAACGACCGCTTTGACAGACGCGCCATCCCGCATACCCCATGCCCCGAGGTACAGCCCGACCCGAATGTCACGCCGATCCCGACAATGAACCCGCCGATCAAAACCATCGGCAATGATACCGGCACCTCAACCACCGGCATCTCGCCCGTCAGAGCAAAGATCAACAGCGGCCCGCTGATCATCCCCGCGACCATCGCCGCGCGCCATCCCTTGTCACCCACCGTGCCTGCGGTGATCAAACCTGACAAAATCCCCGTCGCGCCCATGATTCGCCCCTGCGCCAGCATAAGCATCACCGCCGCAAGCCCGATAAGAACGCCACCCGCCAGTGACTGAAGCGGCGTAAACGCTGTCTCAAAACCCGTCATTTCCCATATCCTCTTGCCCCACCCGATCCATAGATCAGGACAATATTTCATTTTCTGAATATATGCACGGTTCGCGCAAATTCACACTGCAAACGCCCCGACCTCACGGGAATGTTGTCGCGCGCGCCTAGGCTCCGCGCTGCGACTGAAACGACGGCGAAATCGAATTAGCGGCATCCTGAAGCCTGGGCAGGATTTCCGCCACGATCCTCTCGCGATCCCAGGTATGCCCCGAGACCGAACATTGCACCGCCGCAAAGGCCCGCCCCTCGGGGCCGATAATCGGCGTGGCTACGGCCATTTCATTGAGAATCATCTGACCCTTTGAAATCGCATAGCCATCATGCACCGCGGCTTCGACGCTGGCGCGGATCGCGTCGCGGTCCAGGGTCGTGTTTGGGGTAAACGGCTTGATCGGCCAGGTCTCGACCGCCGCGCGCCGCTCGTCCTCGGGAACGGTCGCAAGCATTGCCCGCCCTGCCGAGGTCGACAGCGCCGGCAAGCGCCGCCCGATCACAGTCGCGGCGAAATAGGTGCGCTTGCACGGCAGGCGGCTGACGTAAATGATGTGATCGCCCGACATTTCCGCAAGGTTCACGGTCTCGCCAAGATCCTGACTGAGGTTGATAAGCTTGGGCATCGCCTGCCCGACAAGCGGGTCGGACCAGTAATAGGCATAGGCCATCTCAAGCCAGGCATGCGAGGGGCGAAACCGCCGCGTGCCGGGGTCTTTATCCAGCATCCCCTCGATGTGAAGCGTATTGGCAAGCCGCTGCGTGGCGCTTTTATCAAGCCCGGTGCGCGCCGCCAGTTCCGACAGCGAAAGCTCGCTATGGCTTTCATCAAACGCCCGCAAAAGCCGCAGCCCCTTGGCCAGTGACCCCACGTAAAGCGTATTCTGCTTTGTTTTCATGCGCCTCTCACAAAATCAGGGGCCCGCCCCGGTGCAGAGGGTTGACGGATGCGATTGTCATTGCCTTAATAGATCATATGGCAACACTAGGTATCATAATATAATACCTGCAGCAAGAGCCAAAAAAATGACGCGGGGCCATAATCGCGCACCACAAGACATACCAACAAGGGAGATTCCGATGAAACAATCCTGGTTCAAAAACACCATCGCCAGCGTCGCGCTGATCGCGGCAAGCGGCGCCGCATGGGCCGAAAAGGCCAATGATACCCTGCGCGTCGGCTTTACCAAAGAGCTTGAGAACGTCGACAGCTATTTCAATTCCTCGCGCGAAGGCGTCGTTTTGCAACGCGCGATCTGGGATGGCCTGGTTTACCGTGATCCGATCACCAACGAATATTCCGGCAATCTGGCCACCTCGTGGGAATGGATCGACGATGTGACCCTCGAATTCAAACTGCGCGAGGGCGTGACCTTTCACAACGGCGAGGCGTTCAACGCCGATGACGTGGTCTATACCGTCAATTTCGTTTCCAAGGAAGAAAACGGCGTCAAGACTCAGCGCAACGTGAACTGGATGAAATCCGCCGAGAAGATCGACGATTACACCGTCCGCATTCACCTCAAAGAGGCCTTTCCCGCCGCAATCGAATTTCTGTCCGGCCCGGTCTCGATGTACCCCAACGACTATTACGCCGAAGTCGGCCCAAGCGGTATGGGCCTCAACCCGGTCGGCACCGGCCCCTACAAGGTGGTGTCGGTTGTCCCCGGCCAGCATTTCGTTCTGAAAAAGAACGACGGCTATCACGATAGCCCCAAGGGCAAGGCCAGCATCACCAATGTCGATATTCGCACCATCCCGGATGTGAACACCCAGATGGCCGAACTGTTCAGCGGCTCGCTTGATCTGATCTGGCAGGTGCCCGCCGATCAGGCCGAAAAGCTGGCCCAGATGGACCAGTTTACCGTGACCAACGAATCGACCATGCGGGTCGGCTATCTCTCGATGGATGCCGCCGGGCGTTCGGGCGACACGCCGTTTACCGATGTTCGCGTGCGCCGCGCCGTGAACCACGCCATCAACCGTCAGGAGCTGGTGGATGCCCTGCTCAAGGGCAAATCCAAAGTGGTCTGGACGCCGTGTTTCCCAAGCCAGTTCGGCTGTGTTCAGGACGTCGCGACCGAGTATGAATACAACCCGGAAAAGGCCAGGGCGCTTTTGGCCGAAGCGGGCTATCCCGATGGCTTCACCACCGAGTTCTACGCCTATCGCAACCGCGAATATGCCGAGGCGATCCTCAGCTATCTCAACGCCGTGGGGATCAAGGCAGATTTCAAATACCTGCAATATTCGGCCCTGCGCGAGCTTAACATGACCGGCGACGTGCCGCTTGCCTTCCTCACCTGGGGCAGCTTCTCGATCAACGATGCCTCTGCCATGGTAAGCCAGTTCTTCAAGCACGGTTCGCTTGACGATGCGCGCGACGATCAGGTTCTCGCCGATCTCACCATCGCCGATAGCGCAACCGACGACGCCACCCGGATCGAGCATTACGGCAAAGCCATCGCCCGTATCACCGATCAGGCCTATTGGGCGCCGATGTTCTCGTACAACACCAACTATGTCTCGACCAAAGAGGTAGAGTATACGCCCACCGCCGACGAGGTGCTGCGCTTTACCACGATGACCTGGAACTAAGCGATCCGGTCTTCTGCGGGGGCGGCATGCCTGCCCCCGCGCCCTACCCTGCCTTGATCCGGGTGCCATGACGGCACCAAATCCCGCCGCCCGCGCGCATTTCTGCCCGCGCCAACCAAAGGGGCTGCCGCCGTGCTCAATTTCATCCTGAAACGCCTTGGCCTCGCCATTCTGGTGGCCTTCACTGTCTCTTTCATAAGTTTCAGCCTGCTGTTCATGGCCGGCGATCCCGCCGTCGCGCTTGCCGGTGAAACCGCCAGCGGCGAAGATATCGAGGCCCTGCGTACCCTTTACGGCTTTGACCGCCCGATGCTGGTGCAATACGGCGAATGGCTGTTTTCCGCCCTGCGCGGCGATTTCGGCGAAAGCTATTATTTCCGCCTTCCGGTCGCCTCTCTGATCGTCGACCGGCTTGGCGTGACCATGACCCTCGGCCTCTGCGGCATCACCTTCGCCCTTGTCACCGCCGTCCCCCTCGGCGTCGCCGCCGCGATCCGCCCGAATTCGATCATCGACCGGGTGGCGCTGTTCCTGTCGGTTGCGGGCCAAGCAATGCCAAGCTTCTGGTTCGGCCTGATCCTGATCGTGCTTTTCGCCATCAAACTCGGCTGGCTGCCGCCCTCGGGTGCCTCGACACCTGCGCATTTCATCATGCCGACCATCGTGCTTGGCTATTACGCCATGCCCGCGATCATGCGCCTGACGCGGGCGGGCATGCTCGACGTGCTATCGTCCGACTATATCCGCACCGCCCGCGCCAAGGGCGCGCCCGAAATGCGCGTTCTTTTCCGCCATGCCCTGCGCAACGCGATCATTCCTGTGGTGTCACTGGCGGCGGTACAGATGGGCTTTATGCTCGGCGGCTCGATCGTGGTTGAATCGATCTTCGCCCTGCACGGCGCCGGCTACCTCGCCTGGGAAAGCATCGCGCGCAACGACCTTCCCACGGTTCAGGCCCTGATCCTTGTCTTTTCGATGTTCTACATCGTCTTCACCTTTCTCGCCGATGTGCTGAACGCCTGGCTTGACCCCCGCATGCGGAGCAGCTGAGATGACCATGACCGATACCCCCGATCCCCTCCTCAAGGATATCATCGGCCCGACCCCCTCCCAGATGCTGCGCAAACGCGTTTTTGGCCACCAGGGCCTGTTGATCGGCGCCTCTGTTGTGGGCCTTTTGCTCTTGGTGGCGATCTTCGCGCCGCTGCTCGCCCCGCATGACCCTTATGCCCAGAGCCTGATGACCCGCATGCAACCGCCCGTCTTTCTCGGCGGCGATTGGGAGCATCCGCTTGGCACCGACCACCTTGGGCGCGACTACCTTTCGCGGCTGATCTATGGCGCTCGGGTGTCCCTGATGATCGGCGTGATCGCCGCGCTTATCTCGGGCGTGATCGGAACGGCAATGGGTGTCGCTGCGGGTTATTTCGGCGGGCGCGTCGATATGGTGGTGACCTTCCTGATCAACGTACGCCTGGCCATGCCGGTGGTGCTTGTGGCGCTTGCCGTGGTGGCGATCCTCGGCGGCTCGCTTCAGGTGGTGATCATGGTGCTTGGTTTCCTGCTCTGGGATCGCTTTGCCGTGGTCATGCGCGCCTCCACGCTTCAGGTGCGCAACCGCGAATATGTCGCCGCCGCCCGTGCCATCGGCGCCTCGACCCCTCGGGTGATCCTGTCCGAAATCATGCCCAATATCGCCAATAACCTGATCGTGGTGGTCACCCTTGAAATGGCCCACGCCATCCTGCTTGAGGCGGCTTTGTCGTTCCTCGGCCTCGGGGTGCAACCCCCGACCCCAAGCTGGGGCCTGATGGTCTCGGAAGGCAAGAACATGATGCTGTTCGAACCGTGGATGGTGCTGATCCCCGGCGCGGTGCTGTTTGTTCTGGTACTGGCCATCAACCTCATGGGCGACGGGCTTCGCGATGTCACCGCCCCCGAAAACCGGAGCTGAGCCATGGATAAACCCCTTCTGAGCGTCCGCAACCTGACCCTTGATATTCCGGTTGGCGGCGGCACGCTGCATGCGGTGCGCGGCATTGATTTCGACCTCAAGCGCGGCGAAACCCTCTGTATTGTCGGCGAGAGCGGCTCTGGCAAATCCCTCACTTCGCTGGCGCTGATGGGCCTTTTGGGCAAAACCATCAAACGTAACGCCGATGAGATGACGTTTGACGGCATCGACCTCACCCGCGCCAATGCCCGCACCATGCGGTCCTTGCGCGGCGCGCGCATGTCGATGATCTTTCAGGAACCGATGACCTCGCTCAACCCCGCCTATACCATCGGCGATCAGCTGACCGAGGCTCTGTTGCTGCACAAACCGGTCGGACAAGAGGCCGCGCGCGCCCGCGCCGTCGAGCTTTTGGAAAAGGTCGGCATCACCGCCGCCGCAAGCCGACTTTCGCAATATCCCCACCAGCTTTCGGGCGGTCTGCGCCAGCGGGTGATGATCGCCATGGCCCTGATGTGCGAACCCGAACTTATCATCGCCGATGAGCCGACAACCGCGCTTGACGTTACTATTCAGGCCCAGATCCTGCGCCTGCTCTATGATCTTGGCCGCGAGATGAACATGGCGATGATCCTGATCACCCATGACCTTGGCGTCGTGGCCCGCGTCGCCGACAAGGTCGCGGTGATGTATGCCGGCGAGTTGGTCGAAACCGGCTCTGCCAAAGAGGTGTTCAACACCCCGTCGCATCCCTATACCCGTGGGCTTTTGCGCTGTATCCCCCTGCCCGGCAAGACCGAACGCGGCAGCACCCTTGGCACCATTCCCGGCATCGTGCCCTCGCTGATCGGCGATGTGACGGGCTGTGCATTCCGCACCCGCTGTCCGCATGCCACGCTTGAATGCCGCGGCGATATCCCGCGCCATACCAGCGGCGGCCATGCCTTTCGCTGCATCCACGCCGACGGCAAGCTTCACGCAGAGGAGGCCACCACATGACCCCCGCCACCGCAAAATCGCCAAAACCCGAAACCGCCGCCCCCATTCTGGAACTGCGCGGCGTGACCAAGACCTATCGCGTGAAACAGGGCCTCTTTGGCAAGGCCCGCCCGCTGACGGCGGTTAACGATGTGTCGATTTCCCTGCCGCGTGGCGAGGTGCTTGGCCTTGTCGGTGAATCCGGCTGTGGCAAATCCACCCTCGCCAAGATCCTGCTCGGGCTTGAAAGCCCCACGGCGGGTCAGGTTCTGGTCGATGGTCAGGAAATCGGCGCACAGGATCGCATGACCCTCGCGCGCCGGATTCAGCCGATCTTTCAGGACCCCTATTCGTCTCTAAACCCGCGCAAAAGCATCTTTGACATCGTCTCGCTGCCGCTTCGGGTGCATCGCATCGGCGACGCGGCAAGCTGGGATAAAGAGGTGCGCAAGATCCTCGATATCGTCGGCCTTCCGGCGCGCGTGATGAACACCTTCCCAAGCCAGATGTCGGGCGGTCAGCGCCAGCGTGTCGCCATCGCCCGCGCCCTGATCATGAAGCCCGAAATCGTGATCTGCGACGAACCCACCTCGGCGCTCGATGTCTCTGTGCAAAGCCAGATTCTCAACCTCCTTGGCGATCTGCGCCGCGAATTTGGCCTCACCTACCTCTTCATCAGCCACGATCTGGCGGTGGTCGAACATCTCGCGACCCGCGTCGCGGTGATGTACCTTGGCCGCATCGTCGAAGAGGCCGAGGTCGGCGGGTTGTTCGACCATGCCCGCCACCCCTATACGCAGGCGCTTCTGAAATCCGTCCTCACGCCGGAACCGGGCCTCGGCGTGCCCGATACGCAACTTGGCATGGCCTATCCCAACCCGATTGATCCGCCCTCGGGCTGTCATTTTCATCCGCGCTGCCCCAGGGCGACGGCGTTCTGCAAAGCCACGGCCCCGCGCGCCCTTCCCACGCCTTTGGGTCATGTCGAATGCCACCTGCACGACCCGAACGGCCCGATGTTCATAGGCAAGGAGGGCTAAAAATGTCCGACAACCTCTCGCGCAGCATGCTCACCCGCAAAACCGTCATTGAAACCGAATACGGCGTCGTCGCCGCCCAGCATCGCCTAGCCGCCCAGGCCGGGGCCGATGTTCTCGCCGCCGGCGGTGACGCGGTCGACGCCGCCGTCGCCGTCTCCTTCGCCATCGGCGTGCTGGAGCCCTGGATGAGCGGCCCCGCCGGCGGTGGCGCCCTCATGCTCTGGCGCGCCGAAACCGGCACCGCTCAGGCCCTCAACTACGGCATGCGCTCGCCCGCCGCGCTTGATCCCGTCAATTACCCGCTGACCGGCAAGGGCATCGCCGGTGATCTTTTTCCCTGGGAAGAGGTGCTCGATGATCGCAACGTTCAAGGCGCAACCGCCGTCGCCGTCCCCGGCCTTGTCGATGGCATGGGCCAGATGCACGCCCGCTTTGGCCGCCTGCCCTGGGCCGACCTCCTGGCCCCCTCAATCGCCTTTGCCAGGCAGGGGCTGTTGGTCGACTGGTACGCCGCCCTCATTATCGCCTCAAGCACCCGCGCGCTTGCCAAAGACCCCGACGCCGCCGCGCTGTTTCTTGACGACGGTCAATGGCCCACCATCAGCGGCTGGACCGCCCTCGCCGAAAAACGGCTGGATCAGAGCCGCATGGCCGACAGCCTCGACCAGATCGCCCGCCACGGCGCGCGCACGCTTTACGACGGCGATCTCGGTGCCGCCATGGCCGCGGATATCCAGGCCAAGGGCGGCTCCCTCTCGCGCGACGACCTCCTTGCCTACCGCGCCAAGATGCTTGAACCGCTCAGCTTTGACTATCGCACCACCCGCTTTCATGTCCCCCCCGGCCTGACCGCCGGGCCGACCTTCCAACAGGCCCTCGCCTTGATGGAAACCCGCGACATGCGCACCAAGCCAGAGGCCTTCGCCGCCTATGCCGAGGGCCTGAAATCCGCCTATGCCGCCCGTCTTGGCGCAATGGGCGACACCGGCGAGACCGAAACGGCGCCCGGCTGCACCACGCATTTCTCGGTGGTGGATGCCTCGGGCAACATGGTCTCGCAAACCCAGACCCTTCTGTCGATCTTCGGCTCTCGCGTGGTCTCGCCCTCCACCGGCTTCCTGATGAACAACGGCATCATGTGGTTTGACCCGGTTCAGGGGCGTCCCAACTCGCTTGGCCCGAACAAGGCCTGCCTGATGAACGTCTGCCCGATCCTCGGCGAGGTCGGCGATACCCGCTTTGCCTTCGGCGCCTCTGGTGGGCGCAAAATAGTCTCTGCCATGGCCCAAATGGCGTCTTTTGTCGCCGATTTCGGCATGGATATCTCCGACACGTTCCACCACCCGCGGATTGATGTCTCGGGGGGCGACACCATCGTCGCCGACGACACCCTGCCGCCCGAGGTGATAGAGCGCCTTCGCGCCGGTCACCCGGTTCACACCACCCGGCGAAGCCCCTTTCCCTATGCCTTCGCCTGCCCTGCCGGCGTGATGCGCCGCGGCACGCGCAACTCCGGCTGTACCGAGATCATGTCGCCCTGGGGCGACGCCATAAACCAAGAGACACCGCAATGACCCGCAGCACCGCAATCGAGACTATTTCGGCCTATTTCGACGATAATCGCTTCCAGGCAGAGCTTGCCGAGCTGGTCAGCTTTGAAACCGAAAGCCAGAATCCCGATCAGGCTCCCGAACTGACCCGCTATCTGAACGAGGCCATGCTGCCCCGCCTCACGGCCATGGGATTTACCTGCAGTACCTATCCCAACCCCGTTGCCAATGCCGGCCCCTTCCTGATCGCCGAGCGGCACGAGGGCGACGACCTCCCGACCGTGCTTAGCTATGGGCATGGCGATGTGATCCGCGCCCAGACCGATCAATGGCGCGCGGGCCTGCACCCGTTCACGATCGTCGAAGAGGGCGAGCGCCTTTACGGTCGCGGCACCGCCGACAACAAGGGCCAGCACCTGATCAATATCGCCGCTCTCGACGCGGTTCTGCAAACCCGTGGCGCGCTTGGCTTCAACTGTCGCATCGTGATCGAAACCGGCGAAGAAACCGGCTCGCCCGGCCTTGCCGAATTCTTTGCCGCGCATAAGAAACAGCTCAACGCCGATGTGCTGATCGCCTCTGACGGCCCTCGCCTGCAACCCGAAACGCCGACCATGTTCATGGGCTCGCGTGGCGGGGTTACCTTTGATCTGATCGTCGATCTGCGCGACGGCGCGCATCACTCGGGCAACTGGGGTGGCCTTCTGGCCGACCCCGCGATGATTCTGGCGCAGGCGCTGTCTTGCATCACCGATGCCCGCGGCCAGATCAAGATCCCCGAATGGCGCCCCGATAGCCTGACCGACGAGGTGCGCGCCGCCCTGCATGGCCTGCCGATCGAGGGCGGCGATGGCCCGACGATCGACCCTGATTGGGGCGAAGAAAGCCTGACCCCGGTCGAGCGCGCCTATGGCTGGAACAGCTTTGCCATCCTTGCGATGAAAAGCGGCGTGCCCGAGGCCCCGGTGAACGCGATTTCCGCCCATGCCCGCGCCACCTGTCAATTGCGCTATGTGGTCGGCACCACGCCCGAAGACATCCTGCCCGCCCTGCGCCGTCACCTTGACGCGCATGGCTTTGATGCGGTGCGCATCGAGCCGCATGACCGGGGCTTTTTCCGCGCGACGCGGCTCGATCCGGGTCACCCTTGGGTCACCTTCGTCGCCCGTTCCCTTGAACAGACCTCGGGGCAAGCGCCCCATATCCTGCCCAATCTGGCCGGTTCGCTGCCCAATGACTGCTTTACCGATATTCTCGGCCTGCCCACGGTCTGGGTGCCGCATTCCTATCGCGGCTGCTCGCAACACGCCCCCGATGAACATGTCCTCAAACCGCTCTGCCGCGATGCCCTTAGGCTTATGGCCGGGTTGTTCTGGGATATCGGCGAGGGCGGCACGCCTGCGGGCTAGGCGGGGGGGGGGCTTACCCAGAGTCACCTCAACGACCCTCACGGAGCCTCTCCGGCGCTCTGGCGGGGTATTTGCAAGCGTCGGCGAAAGGTGAATAACCTCAATTGGCCGAAAAATTTAATGTGCATAATTGCGATGTTTTGCACATTACCCTGACTCAGCCGATTTTACGGCTGAAACCAGACCTCAGACCAGCTCGATAGGTCCGGTATATTGCGCCACCTTTTTATCGGATGTGACAAGGGTCATCCCCTCTGTCGCCGCCTGCGCAATCAACATACGATCAAACGGATCACCATGAATGGGCGGCAAGGTCGCCAGCGCAAGCCAATGCCGCCCGTCAATTTGCAATTCCTCATAGCCGTTGGCCAAAAGCCCCGCGCGCATCTGCCCGGCATCGGCACGAAAATCCGGCCGATCCAACGCGCGCTTGATGGTAATTTCCCAGAGGCTGGCCACACTGAACCATAACCGGTTCTGCGGATTCTTGATCATCTGATCGGCTTTGCGAGACATCAGATCGTCATTCGCGGCCGCCCATAAGAGTAAATGGGTATCCAGCAAAAAATTCACCCCTTCGCCGCCGATTCAGTCTCTGTTTCACCCTCGAACAGCTGTTTTATATCCTCTGCGGCCATATCATCAAAATCCTCCGGGATTTCGACCTGCCCTTTCAGAAAACCTGTTCTTTGCGGCGAAACAGTCTCTATCATGGTAACCTGCACCAAAGGCTTACCGGCCTTTGCGATAACAAAGGGCTGGCCCTGCAAGGCCTGCTCGACCAGCTTCGAGAGGTGCGTTTTCGCCTCGTGCATATTGACGGTTTTCATTTTGGCCACTCCAGACTTAGCTAATTAGACTTAGTCTGTTTTTTTGCCAATTTCAAGTCAGGTGGCAACGGCAGGTTTCGCGCGCGAAACCCACCCACCTGCCCTAGTCTTTCACCTCTTCCAGCAAATAGCGGATATGGTCGATGACCTTGTCGATCATCTCGCTATTCACCGCCGCGCCACGAAACTGGATAGCATAGCCCTCAGGCCGCTCGACCCGCTCGATCGACACCCCGTTCGCCAATGAAATCGGCGTGCCTTTCCTGACCCTACTCGCAACCTTGGGCCGCCCTCCCCGGCTCGGGTCCGGCCCAACCCCTTCGGCCTGCTCGACCAAAGGAGTCAAAACCGCCCATTCTGCCTCGGCGGATTCGATCACATGATTCTCCAGAACTCTGCGAATATCCTGCGCCAAACCGGCCCTGAGGGCCGCTGCAAGACGCAGGCATTGCCGCTCGCTCAGTTGGGTTGCAAAGGTCAGCATATCGCCCAATTCTTCATGCACCAGAGCAAAGGAACGAATCTTGGATCGCTTGGCTTTCGAGGCTGCCCCGAACAGCCGTTGAACCGCCTCATCCATCGAGGGAAAAACCCCATCATAAACCGCCATGGCGGCCGCCCTGCCCCGTTCGTATTGGCTCAGACCGGCGCGAATTTCGTTCTCTTCGACCATCGCAATAACCGAATCGGCAATGCTATCCGGCTGGCGTACAAAGGCCGCAATCGTGAGGTGTTTTTCGCCCCCCGACATGGCATTCAGGCGACGAACTGCGGCAAGACGACGAAAGCCGGAGATCAGGGCATATTTGCCCGCAGCCTCTGGATTTGCGGGCTCGAACACCTCGATGGGGAGCCGTAAACCATGCGCAGAAATCGAGGTGCATAGCTCGACCATTTCCTCTTCATCAAGATGAATCCGGTCGCGGGTCAGGGCATCTGCGGTGATGTCATGGATCGGAATTTCGCGCGCGATCAGGCCTTTCTCGACCGCCTCGCGCAATTGCCGGGCCTCGGATTTATCGCGCGCGGCATCTGCTCTTTCAGAGGGCGGCAAGGGATCAGAATGCATCGCCGCGTCGGCGACGACGTCGGCGATAGGGGGACGAAGGCCGGGGCCGGTGGGGGTTTCGCGCGCGAAACCCTCTTCGATTTCCTTCAGGGCCTCGGCGCTCGGGATCTCAAGCTGTCTGCGTTTCGCCATGACCGGCCTCCTTCTTTGCGAGTTGTTCATCACGCCACCAGGCGCCAATCAGCATTTCCTTGAATTCCGCATAGGTGCGATCAAAGGTTTCGCGCCCACGGGTATAGGTCTCTCTGTTAAAGTCGCGGTAATCGGCCTCGTAGATGCCCGACACGGTCTCGCCCGCCTGCCCGACCATGGCGGTATAGTCCTGGCGGTAAGCGTTGGTCATATCGCCAAAATAGGCCTGAATGACATTGGCGAGATCGGTCTGCTGGCTGGCGTCAAAGCGGGTGATGATGGCGCGCACCACGTCCCATTCGAACTTCATCTCAGGCAGGCCCGCGCGACGGCGTGCCGTGTTTTCACCATCCTCGATCGAGGCAAAGGTCGAATAGAGCATGTCAAAGAACCGCCCCGTCGAATCGAACTCGAGAAACGAGGCGCCAAGCGGCACAAGAATGATATCCGCCGCCGCAAGCGCGTTGATGGTGAGATAGCCAAGGGCAGGCGGGGTATCGAGAATGATCACGTCATAGTCATCGAGCGCGCCGCTCTCAGAGAGCGCAGAGGTGAGCGCATCCCAGAGCGGCCAGTTGCGCAGACCCATGCGCCAGACCGGAATCTGAAACTCGGCCCAGTAGAGGTTAAGCTGTGCACCGATCAGATCAATATTGGGCCAATGGGTTTTCTGAACCACATCGGCGAAGGAAACCTGCAAGGCCTCGGTCAAGGTTTCGTCAAGCGGCAGGACAGGGTCGCCGGAGGCCTCGCGCACGCGATTTTCAGCCTCGAGATGGGTGGCGTAATCGCGCGCCAGAAGCGGGAACACCGTGCGCCATTCATCGGGCACATCGCCGCCAAGGATCGAGGTCATCGATCCCTGGCTATCGAGGTCGATGACAAGAACCTTGTAGCCATCAAGCGCGGCACTCATCGCGAGATGGGCGGCGGTCGAGGTCTTGCCGACGCCGCCCTTGAAGTTGGCCACGGCGGTGATTTTGGCCGGTTGGCCCTTGGGGCGATAGGGGCGGTATTCCTTGGCGCTGCTGCCTTCTTCGGCGAAATGATCGCGCAGGATCAGGATTTCTTCAAGGCTGAACCAGCGGGAATTGCCCTGACCTTCGCCTTGCGGCAATTCGGGGTGCTTGTTCAGAACCCGGCGCAGGTGGGCCGGGGCAACGGGAATGAGATAGCGGCACACCTCCCATGTGGAGAACTTGCGCAGACGCTTCTTGCCATCCGGGGCATAGCCACGCTTGGCCAGATCAACGCGTCCGCGACCGGCAAAAGCGGCGGCGCGGGCGAATCGGGCGGTATCGACGATCGGCCCAAGCTTGGCCGCGGCGGCCTCGGGATTGAGATTGAAATAGGGGGGAAGGGGAATCTCTGGTTTCTTGTCCATGTATGGGAAGCCTCACTAAGATCACCGTTTTTCGGTGCTATTGCACAAATCATCGCACATCGGGACGAGATTGTGAATCACTAAGAAGAGACCGATACCAGAAAGGAAAAGGGAAGGTTTCGCGGCGAAACCCACATAAATCAGTATATCAGAAAGAAAAACACCACGCTAAAGATTGTAATTCTTTAGGAATCTATAGAATCTTTAACCCGTATACGCCGTTTAATATCAATACCTTAGATATGTTTGGGTGCCAGACTACGGGATGAAAGGCACCCATCTACGGGGTCAAAGGTGCCCGGACACGGGGCGAAGGGTGGCGATTCGCGGGGGCAGGGGGACCGGAGCACGGGACAGAGTCTATTTAGGCCAAAATGCGCCATCGGACCGAGACATATCCACCAAGTTATCCCCAAAACCATACCCCGAAAGCTCATAAGTACCCGTTTGCGGGATCACCGCCCCCCGTAAACGGGTGCCTAGAGAATGATTGAGGACGGGTGCCTTTTGAGGCATACTAGAGGGTGAGAGCAGGCGCCGACAGGAAAAAATCCTGGGGCAGAAGAGGGCAGGGCGATGCAGCAAGAGATTCAGCATGACAGGCTGACCGGGGCGCTAAGGCGTCAATCGGTGAAAAAGAATGTGGCAGCTATTCATGTGTCGGGCAAGTTGACGCTGTTGCAGCGCAAGCTGTCGAATGTGTTGTTGCTCAATGCCTATGATGCGCTGATCACGAAACCTAAGCATCAGATCGACGCGCAGACGCTCTGTTTGATGGTGGGGTATAATTCCAACGATATGGCGACGCTCAAGCAATCCCTGCGCTCGTTGGCCGAGACCACGGCGGAATGGGACATGCTTGATGAAGAGGGCCGTCAGGAATGGGGGGTCAGCTCGCTTTTGTCTTATGCCAAGCTCAAGAGCGGGGTGTGCGAATATGCCTATTCCCCGGCCTTGGCGGAAAAGCTTCATGATCCGAAGGTCTTTGCGCTTATCAATCTCAATATCCAGCGGCGGTTCACCAGCGGTCACGCGCTTGCCCTTTACGAGAATTGTTATCGGTTTGTGCGCACCGGAAGCACCGGCTGGTGGCCAATTGATCTTTTCCGGCGTCTGATGGGGGTCGATGGCAGCGCCTATTACGAGAGTTTCAAGCATCTCAATGCCAAGGTGATCAAGCCTGCGGTGAGCGAGGTCAACAAGACCTCGAACATCCTTGTCGAGCCGGAATTGCGCAAGATGGGGCGGCAGGTGAGCGAGATCAGGTTCCGCATCAAGGAAAACCCGCAACTGGCGATGATGAATATCGACGATGGCGAGGGAGTAAGGCAGGGCCGGGTTTATGCGAGGCTGCTTGAGGTTGGGGTCAGTGACCGGCTGGCACGGCAGTGGATTGCCGAGCATGGCGAAGATTATGTGAGCCAGAAGTTGGAGTATCTCAAGGGGCGCGGAGGGGTCGAGCATCCGGTGCGGTATCTCTCGGCCGCGTTGCGCGATGATTATCGCGCCGAGCCTGTGCCAGAGCCGCGACCCGAGGTTGTCGAGGCCGAGAAGGCGCGGCGCGCGGCGCAGAGCAAGGCCGAGGTGGAGGCCGAGGCGCGCGGTGCGGTGGTTGCCGAAGGGCGCAGGATCAGGGCGGCGCAGATGGCGCGGGTCAGGGAGTTGACCGGCACGCGAAGCCCGACGCAGCGCGATGCCGACCGGCGGCTGTTTCTGGCCGGGGTCGAGGATGAGGTGAAGCGCGCCGAATTTGCGCGCCTTGGCTGGGCGGCGGCGCTTTGTGTGGCTGAGATGGTCGCGTTCTGGGAGGATATGGTGCCCGGAGCGTTTGACGACCTTGAGGTGTGAGGTCTTTTATAATGTGCAAAATAGCGGTATTTTGCGCATATGAATGAGGGTGCTGACGACGATCTTTGGTTTCTGCCCGGCCCGCCGGACGAGGACGCGATGCTTGCGCCATTGCCGAGGGCAGGCGTGGGCGAGCGCGATCAGCTTGTGCCCTGGGAGAGGGCGCAGGCGGCTTTGGCCTTGCCGCTGGCGCGGGCCGCGGCGCGGCTTGGGGCGCTGGATGACCGGTTGTTGCGCGCGCCACCGGGATGGCGGCATCGGTTGGCGTTGAGCGCGGCCGCTGATTTAAGTTGGTTTGCAGGAGAGAGGGTGGCGCCCGAGCGGTTGGCGCTTTGGCTGTCGTTGCGCCTTGCGGGGGCGCAGGAGGATGCGCAGGCGCTGACGCGGGTCGGCTGGGCAATGCGGCGGCTGTCGGGCGGGCCTGGGCCGGAGGAGGGGTTGCAGGCCTTTCTGGGGCGGCACGAGCCGGGGCAGGGGGCAGAGCCGCTTGGCGAGCGGATTGAAGGCTGGCAGAGCGTGATGGCGCACGCGGGTGGGTTGCATCCGCTGGTGCGCGCGGCCTTCGGGTTTTACCTTTGGCCGATGGCGGGGCTTGGGCATCAGGGCGACCGGCTTGAGGCGACGGTGACGGCGGCGCGGCTGGCGGCGGGTGACTGCCGGGGCGGGGCGATTTTCGCGCCACTTTCGCTGCCCGGTGCGGGGCGCGGATCGAAAGAGGCCGAGGCGCGGTTGCGGGCCTGGATCGAGGGCGTGGAGAGCGCCATTCTCAAGGCGATGCGCCAGCTTGATCAATTGGAACGCTGGCAGAGCGACGCGCAGGCGAAAACCGCCAAGCTCTCGGGGCGCACGCCGGGGCAATTGCTGGCGGTGCTGGCGGAATGGCCGCTTGTGTCGGCCCCGATGGCGGAGCACCTGACCGGGGCCAGCCGCGCGGCGGTGCAACGCAACCTGACATTGCTGATGGATCACGGGTTGATCCGCGAGGTCACCGGGCAGGGGCGTTACCGGTTCTGGAGTATCAACGGGGCCTAACCGGCTTCGCGCGCCTTGTTGAGGGTGCCGCGGCTTATGGCGACGACGGTGATTACGGTGAGCGCCCAGAAGAACCAGGTGATCGGGCCGCGCAACAGGATCTCGGGGCTGCCGCCGGACATCAGCATGGCTTGGCGGAAATTATCCTCTAGCAGCGGGCCGAGGATGAAGGCGATCAGGAAGGGCGCGGCGGGGATGTGATAGCGACTCATGACAAAGCCGACCCAGCCCATGACGAACATCACGCCCACATCGAAGATGTTATTATTGACCGCAAACACCCCGTAAATGCAGAGCACCAGTACGCAGGGCATCAGGATGCGCTTGGGGATGTCGGCCACCGGTCGAAAGCCGCGAATGGCCAGTGACCCGACGATCAGAAGCAGGCCAGAGCTGAAGATCAGCCCGATGAACAGCCCATAGATGATATCGACATTCATCACGAACATCATCGGCCCCGGTTGCAACCCGTGCACCATGAACGCGCCGATGATGATGGCGGTGATCACATCGCCCGGCACGCCAAGCGCCAGCAGAGGGATCAGGGTGGCGCCGGCCACGCCGTTGTTGCCCGCTTCGGAGGCGGCGACGCCTTCGATCTCGCCCTTGCCGAAATTGGCCTTGTTGGGCGATTTGCGCCGGGCCTCGGAATAGGACAGGAACGCCGCCGGGGCCGCGCCGATGCCGGGGATAGAGCCGAGGAAGACGCCGATAAAGCTTCCCCTCACGATAGAGCGGAAGCAGCGTTTGTAATCGGCGAAAGTGACCCATTTGCTGCCCAAGGACTGAACCTTGCCGATATGGCCGGTGGGGTGCCAGACCATGTTGATCACCTCGGGGATGGCGAACAACCCGATCAGAACGGCGATGAAATTCAAGCCGCCCATCAGGCTCGGGTCGCCGAAGGTAAAGCGGCTGGTGCCATAGACCAGATCAAGCCCGATCGTGGCCAGCAACAGCCCGAGAAGCGCCGAGAGCGCGCCACGCAACAGGCTGTCGCCCGAGACGCCCGCGATGATGGTCAGCGAGAACAGCATCAGGGCAAAAAACTCGGGCGGGCCAAAGTTGAGAGCGAAGGATGCCAGCCAGCCCGCGAAGAGGATCAGCGACAGGTTCGAGATGATATCGGCCGTGCAGGAGGCCCAAAGCGCCATGCCAAGGGCGCGCCCCGCCTCGCCGCGTTCGGCCATCGGGTGACCGTCAAGGATGGTCGCGGAAGAGGCCGGGGTGCCCGGTGTCTTGATCAGGATCGCCGGGATAGAGCCGCCGAAAATGCCGCCCTTGTAGACGCCAAGCAGCAAGAGGATGCCGTTGATCGGCTGCATCGGAAAGGTGAAGGGCAGGGCAAGCGCCACCGCCATGGTCGCCGAAATGCCAGGAATGGCACCGCCGACCACGCCGATCACGATGCCAATGGCCAGTGACAGGAAGGCGTTGAAATTCCCGACAAGCGCAAAGCCTGCCATGATGCTATCCAAAAGGCTCATGGCAGTCTCACGTAATTGCCCTGCGGGATGGCGACGCTGGCGACATGCGCGAAGAAGGCATAGAGCACCAGCGGCACCAGCACCGCGCAGGCGAGGGCGATTTTGGGGTGACGGGTCCTGACCAGAAAGGCGAGCGCCGCAAAGGCCCCCATCGAGGCCCAGACCATGCCGATCCGGGGCATTGCCCAGAAGGTGACCGTCATCAGCACCGCCATCGCCGCGAGTCGCATCATGCCTGCGCGCGGGTCTTCTATGGCCTCGTTGACGGGGGTGTCGTCATCATCCGGGCCACGCCCGAAGACGATCAGGCCAAGCCCAACCAATCCGGTCAATCCGGCGATGGTATAGGGCCAGAACAGCGGCGACAGGATGATCTTGCGCACATTGCTGGGCGAAGACACCCAGTTTGGTATGCCGTAAAGGATCAGGAAAAGGGCGACGAGGCAGGCCCCGATGCCAAGATGCACCTGTATTGTGCGAATGCTCACCCCGATCCTCCCCGATCAGATTGATTTTGTTGTTGGCCGGGCGCGATTTCGGGCGCCCGGCGTTATTGCAAAAGTGGTATCAGCCTTCGATCCGCATGCCCAGTTTGTCGACAAGGGCGCGGAAGGTTTCGTATTGCTTTTGAATGAAGGCGTTGGCGTCTTCGGGGCTCATGACGTTGATCACCGAGCCACGCGCCGTCATCTGATCGAGGAAGGTCTGATCGCCAGCGGCGGCGGCCATCCACTCGCCCCATTTGGCGGCGACATCATCGGGCAGATCCTTGGGGCCGGCAATGCCGGTCCAGCCGACAAGCTGGGTCAGGCCGGGTTTGCCGACATCGGCCGAGGTGGGGGCGTCAAAGCCGGGCACGGGTTCGGCGGTGGTGACAAGGATCGGCCTGAGCTGGCCATTTGCGACAAAGCTCGCCAGGGCCGAGGTGTTGGTGCAAAGGAACGTCGCCGTGCCATTCAGAACCGCCGTGGCCGCTGCGCCGCCGCCTTTTTGCGGGATATGCGTGGCCTTATCGAGCGGGTTTTCGACGCCGTATTCCGACAGCACATAGACCGCCGCGAGGTGCAGCAGCGAGCCGACGCCAGAGGAGCTATAGGTGGTGCCGTCGGATTCGGTCTTGGCGATCAGGTCTTCCATGGAGTTGATGCCGGAATCCGGGCGCACCGCGCAGGCGACCGGGTTGATTTCATAGACGGTGACAAAGCGGAAGTCATCGAGGCTGTAGGGCAGGGTGGCCTTCATCGCCGGGTTGACGGAATGCGAGCCGACGCGCGCGAACAGCATGGTATAGCCATCCGGCTTGGCGTTTTGCACCGCAACTGAGCCGATGGCCCCGCCGGCGCCGGTGATGTTGGACATCACCAGAGGTTTGCCCACGGCCGTGCCAAGGGGCTCGGCGATGGTGCGGGCGGAAATGTCTGTGGCCCCACCCGCGCCATAGGGAATGACCATGTTGATCGGGCGTTCGGGGTATTCGGCCATGGCAGTTGTCGCCAAAAGGCCGAGACCAAGGGCGCAGGCCGCGCCCAGCTTTTTGAAAGTCATGATTTCCTCCTCCACTGTCTTTTTATGCGGCCTTATCAATGGCTCATTGCAACGCCGTCGCGATCAGTAGTATCGTTAAGAGAACCTTAAGATAAGCAATATTGCGTTACAGCATTTGTTAGATAAACTTACGATAAAGGGGCGTCATGTCAATCCGGCGGTTGCGAACGCTGATTGCGGTCGAAGAACACAGCACCTTCAGTGCCGCAGCGGATTCGGTGTTCATCACCCATGCCGCCGTGAGCCAGCAAATGCGCATGCTGGAAGAGGAATGGCAGGTCACGCTGTTTGATCGCAGTCGGCGCACGCCGCAGCTTACCCCGGTGGGGCGCGCGCTTGTGGCGAAGGCGAAAGAGATCGTGCGCGCCTATGATACCATCGTGCCCTCGGTGATTGGCGATGCAGGGTTTCAGGGCGAGATCCTTTTGGGGGCGGTGCCGATGACGCTGACCGGGCTGACGCCGCTGGCGGTGCGCCATCTCAAGGACAGTTATCCGGATTTGCATGTGCGGATATTTCCGGGCCTGACCACGCAGTTGATCGCGCAGGTGGATCGCGGCGCGGTGGATGCGGCGATCCTGTCGCGGCACAGGCCGTTGCCGCCGGACATGGAGTATAGCGATATCGCGCTTGAGCCGATGCAGTTGATCGCGGCGCAGAATATGCCAAGCGATGACCCGCTGGAATTGCTCGCCAACTATCCGTTCATCCGCTTCAGCCGCGATGCGGTGGTTGGCAATCTGATAGACGGCTGGCTTCAGGAAAGCGGTATCCGGGTGAACGCCACGATGGAGCTTGAGGGGCTTGAGGCGATTTCAAGCATGGTTCTGGCCGGGCTTGGCGTGTCGATCGTGCCCGCGCGCTGTGTACGTGATTTCAATCCGCTGCCGCTCAAACGCCTGCCGCTTCCCGATGGCGCACCGGCGCGGCGGCTGACGCTGGCCTATCGGCGTGACAACCCGCGCCTGCCGGTGATCGAAGAGATTCACAAGGCGTTGCTTGAGGCGGTCAAAATCGGCGTGTTCCAACAGACGCCCCAGATGAAGGAAAGCGCGCCATGAGCCCGGATGTGATGGTTTACGTGGCCGCCGGGGCGGCGGCGGGCGGGTTGATCAACGGGCTTGCCGGCTTTGGCACTGCACTTTTCGCGCTTGGATTTTTTCTGACGGTGATGCCTCCGGTACAGGCGGTGGCGGTGGTGGTGATGATCTCGGTGATCACCGGCACACAGGGGCTTTGGGTGGTGCGACACGCGATTGGCCAGAACCCGAGGCGGCTGGCGCGGTTCATGGTGCCGGCGCTGGTGGGCATTCCGCTGGGGGTGCTGACGCTGTCGGTGCTGGATGCGCGCACGCTCAAGCTTGTGATTGCCGCATTCCTTTTGCTTTATGGTGGCTATTTCAGTCTGCGCACGGTCTTGCCCCGGTTTGAACGCCCGACGCCTTACCTTGATATGGTGGTGGGGTTTCTGGGCGGCATTCTGGGCGGCGCGGCCTCGCTATCGGGGGCCTTGCCGATGATGTGGTGCGCGCTCAGGCCCTGGCCCAAAGCCGAGACCCGCGCGGTGTTACAGCCGTTCAACTTTGTGGTTCTGGGGCTGACGGCGATGCTTTTGGCGCTCAAGGGGGCCTATACGCGCGAGACGCTGATCTATCTGGCGGTCGCGGCGCCGGTGGCGATTGCCGCCGCCCAGATCGGCATCGCGATCTTTCGCCGCCTGCCGGATGCGGTTTTCCGGCGCTTGCTTATCGTGATGACCTTTGTGTCAGGCGCGGTGCTTTTGGCGCGCGAGCTGATGTAGGTGCCGAATATCGATCTGCGTGAGCCACAAGACCCTTGATAAGGATGCCTTTCCGCGTTTTTCGCACAGTTAACGCGACAACACCGTTTCGGCCAGGCCTGATCCCATCCAGCCATTTCCGCCTTTGCCCGGACATTGCTCAACACTTCTGCCAGCCTGGCTGGTGTTTTGGCAGGCAAGCCCTCTGCTGGTTTCAGTTCAGTCGCGCGATCAATACGGTGCGTCACGTTTTGGCTGCATGGTCACGACAGGACGTGCCGCAAGAGTTTCATTGCCCTTTCGGAGCGAGCGACGAAAAACTCGGCTGTGGGCGGTGGCTGGCGTCCGATCACGCGCCTGATTTGCAAATCCCCGAGCAAGAGATCGAGGTAGAGACCCACCGCTGTTTCTGTCGTGTCGAATGTCAGCTGGCCCTTGTGCCTGGCAGCCTCGAGCACCTCCATCAACAACGGCAAAATGGATTCGCGCCCTGCCTGCGACAAAGTCCTCCCGAGTGCCCCACTTGGGTCTGCTGCGGCAGCACGGTTCAGCGCAATTGCGCGGTTGCCCAGCAATAGGGCGAGCAGTCTTGGGCCGAGCAGGCCAAGGATCGACAGTGCATCGCGATCTGCGGCCAGTCCCGCCTCAAGCAGGGTTTTGACTTCGGCGGCGTTGCGGGTGACCAGAGCCTTGAACAGGCCCTGCTTGTCCCCGTACCAGTTGTACAGTGTTTCATTTGATGCACGCGCCTGTTTCGCGATGCCCTGCAATCGCGGCCCTGTCCAGGCTGATCATTTTGCAGCTTGTCATGCTGTCCGCCCTCTATGCCGGAATCCCCCTCATCCACCGGCTTCGTCGCCGCTGTTCGGAATGGCGCCGTTTATTGCCGCCTCTGTCTCGGCTGCTTTTGGCTGGAACACTGGCAAACTATCGCGGTGCAAGCGCTTGATTTATATTCAAAGCCCTTGGCGTGTCTCTTTGGTTTTGAACAAATTGAATAATTGAGACCTTAAAAGCCGTTGGCGAAGCCGCAGCGACATGGCGCTTTATCCGCATCTTCTCGGTTCATACCCTACGCAGCGGAGGGCCGCTATCTCACCTGTGCGAATGGGACAACGTCCTTACCGCCCTGTTTTGCACTCAGCCGGAGCCGATCCTTATCAGTTGATACCGTTAAAACGCTGCAAGTCCCGAACATAGGCGACGATCATTGTAACATCGGCGCGGGTTACACCCTTGATCGGGGGCATATCCCCAAAAGGCCAATGATGGCCACGCACGCCAAGTGCGGCTGCGCGTTGAAAGGCCTCATCGCCATGATGGGACGGCTCATAGACTTTATGAACCAAAGGTGGGCCGACACCGTGCTTTCCGGCCGCGTTGTCTCCGTGGCAGTTTGCGCATTTCGCCTGATATGCGGTTTTTCCAATTGATGCATCCGGCGATAGTGTTTCCGGCAGCCGTACCGACGCGATTGCACCGGCTTGACCTGCGGCTGGCGCAGGCGTCGGTTTTGGGGGCTGAGCAAGGAAATAGGCCGCAATACCGACAGCAACAACTCCGATGAAAATGATGGGTTTTCGCATATGGAAATCCTCTTTCTGCGTTGATTAGATGGCCGGGTAATTGCGGTGGCATCGCCCATCCGGGTGGCGGTTTGGGCGCACATTCATCCTGCGCCCAAAAGCTGTTGCCTATTTCAGGTCGGTGACGGTCAGCTTTCCATTCACCCGGTCCGCGACGAATTCGATATCGTCGCCGGGTTCAAGCTGTTCGAACATGGCCTCGTCGGCGACGCGAAAGACCATGGTCATCGCGGGCATGTCCAGATTGACCAGCTCTTCGTGAATTATGGTGACCTTGCCCGCATCAGGGGCCACTTTCTTGACGACGCCCTTGGTAAAGACCGGCTCTGCGAAGGCACCGGTTGCGGTTGTGATCGCAAAGCCCAGAAGGGTGGATTTGATGAGGTTCATAGCGTTTCCTTTCGGGTTATGGGGTCAATTAGACGTCACATTGAGCGGGCCATGCATGCCCATTTCCATGTGGCCCGGTATCAGGCAGGCAAAGTTGAATTCGCCTGCATTAGCGAAGGTCCAGATGATCTCGCCGTTTTCGCCGGGAGCCAGGCGCACCGAATTGGGATCATCATGTTCCATCTCGGGGAACTTCATCATCAGCGCACGGTGCTTTTCGTTATTGGCGAAGGTATCCATGACAAACTCATGGTCGATCTCACCGGCATTGGTGATCTTGAAATGAACGGTCTCGCCTTCGGCAAACATCAGGTCGCGCGGTTCAAAAAGCATATCGCCATCGGCGGTTTCCATCATGGTAACCGTGACGATGCGATCAATTTTCGTCGTGTCGCCCGTCATGCCGATCTGCATCATGTCCATATGACCCGCGCCATGGCCGTGACCGTCTTGCGTTTTCATATGACCTGCGTCGTGGCCGTGGCCGCCACCATGGGTTCCGGCGGCGAATGCCAGACTTGCCGATACTGCCAGGATGCTTGTCGTCAGGATAAGTTTTCTCATTGTGTCTCTCCGTTGATTCAGGATTTCCGCGCCGTGTCCGGGCGGGGTGTCAGGATGGTTTGAGCTTTTTCATTAGAGGTGAATTCCGGCAACTCGCCGGTCCATTCATAGGCCTCGGTGCCGGGCGGGTTCTCGTACCAGCCGGGATCGGAGTAATCGTTCGCCTCGATGCCATCACGCACCTTCACGACCGAAAACATGCCGCCCATTTCAATCGGCCCATGCGGACCCCAGCCGGTCATCATCGGCACGGTATTGTCGGGGATTTCCATAGACATTACAGCCATATCCGCCATGCCCGCAGTGCCCATCGGCATATACTCCGGCTGATGTTTGCGGATCATGTTTGTGAGCGCGCGTTTGTCTGCCCCGATGAAATTGGGCACGTCATGGCCCATGGCGTTCATCGTGTGATGTGACTTGTGACAGTGGATCGCCCAATCGCCGGGATGAACCGCGTCAAACTCGTAGGCGCGCATCGCGCCGACGGGAATGTCGATCGACACCTCGGGCCAACGCGCCTCGGGCGGAACCCAGCCACCATCGGTGCAGGTCACCTCGAAGTCATAGCCATGCATGTGGATCGGGTGATTTGTCATGGTCAGATTTCCGACGCGCACGCGCACCCGGTCGCCAAGGCCCACCACCAGCGGGTCGATATCGGGAAAGACCCGGCTGTTCCAGGTCCAGAGATTGAACTCGGTCATCGTCATCACACGCGGAATATAGGTGCCCGGATCAATGTCGAAGGCGTTGAGCATGATGCAGAAATCGCGATCCACCGGCATGAAGGTCGGGTCTTTGGGGTGGACGATGAACATGCCCATCATCCCCATTGCCATCTGCACCATTTCATCGGCATGCGGGTGATACATGAAGGTGCCCGATTTCACGAGATCGAACTCGTAGACAAAGGTTTTGCCGGGCGGAATGCCGGGATGACTAAGCCCGCCGACGCCATCCATGCCCGAGGGCAGGATGAGGCCGTGCCAATGCACCGTGGTATGTTCCGGCAGCTTGTTGGTGACGAAAATGCGTACCCTGTCGCCCTCGACCGCCTCGATCGTGGGGCCGGTGGATTGGCCATTATAGCCCCAGAGATAGGCGGTCATGCCATCGGCAAGCTCGCGTTCCACCGGCTCGGCGACCAGATGGAATTCCTTGACGTTGCCGTTCATGCGATAGGGCAGCGTCCAGCCATTGAGCGTGACCACCGGGTTATAGTCGGGACCGGAATTGGGCCTGAGCGGGGCTTGCGTGGAGGCATTGTCCATCACCGCCGCCTCGGGGAGGCCCATATTTTGGGATTTTGCCATTGCACCGGTGGCCATCAGGCCCGCGCCGGCAGTGAGAAGTTGACGTCTGTTCATCATCTTATGTTCCTTTTCAATGCCCGCCGGAGCCGTCACCGGCCACCGATGCCTGAGTATCACCACCGCTGCCCGCGCCACCGCCACCGCCGCCATGCACTGCGGCCACAAGATTGGCCTCGGCCTGCCAGAAGTCGCGTCGTGCACTCGCCTCGGTCAGGTTGGAATTCAACCGCGCGCGGGTGTCTGCCAAAAGCTCGAATGTGTTGGTGATCATGCCGTTGTAAGACAGCAGCGCCTCTTCCTCGATGGTCTGGCGCAGCGGCAGAACCGCATTGCGATAGTGACGCGCGATCTGGTGCGTTCCGAGGTAAGACGCATGGGCCGCGCGCGCCTCGGAGCGCACATTCACCGCCCGTTCGGCGAGCTGATGCGCCGCCAGCATATAGGCCGCTTCGGCCCGTTTCAGGCGCGCCTTGCCGCTGTCGAAAATCGGGATCGCGAAATCAAGCTCGACCTGTGGCGTGGTCTTCGTTTCGATGCCGCCGCCGTCATTCTCGCGTTCCAGTTCGGCCCCGACCACCAGTTCCAGATCGGTGACGTATCGCGTCGCTTCGGTCATTCCGCGCGCTTTTGCCATGCTGTCCAGATCAAGCCGCGCAATCGCCAGGTCGACCCGCGACTTGAGCGCATCGCGCTCGATATGCGGGCGGCTTTTCACCTGTCCGGGCAGGCGTGGCAGGGCATTGGGCACGAAATAAGTCACGTCCTGCCCCCAAAGACCCATTTGCCGGGTCAACGCCTCTTTCGCCAGCGTGGCGGCAAGTTTGGCCTGTGCCCGCTGGCCGGTCAGCTCGGCGTAGAACGCATGTTCGCGCGCCTGATCGGCCTTGTTGAGATAGCCGGTATCGCCAAGCCGTGCCGCCAGTTCCGACGCGGCATCGGCGGTTCCCTGGGCCTCGCGGATCAACCCGGCGGCCTCGAAGGCGGCCACGGCATCGACCCAGGCGCGCCGGGTATCGACCGCAACGCTCAGGGTCTTCTCGACCGCAGTAAGCTGTGCCTGACGAAATTTGACATCCGCCGCGTGGCTGCGGCCCTCTTGTGTGAACGCCGCCAGCAGGTTGTTGGCAATCACCCCCTCGATGGAGCGGAACGCCCCGACCCCGTCAGCATTGATCCCAAGTACCCCGATGGAAACCACCGGATTGGGCATCATGACGGATTGCCAGGCCTCGGCCGAGGACACGCCCAGCTGCGCATAGGCCGCCTGAAGGCCGCGATTGTTCAAGAGCGCCACTTGCACGGCGGTATCCGCGTCAAGCGTCTTGCCCTGAACCATGGCATGCACGCGCTTGGCATTGGCCTCGATCGCGGGGACATCCATCAAAAGGGCGGTGTCCTTGCCCAAGACCTTGCGCCCACTGTCGGAAACCGGTGCAAACGCGGCTTTTGGATCGGCAAACTTTGCCACCTGCTGTGGCGAGGTACAGGCCGAGATCAGCAGGGCCACGGACAGCGCCAGCCCTGATTTGCGGGATACTCTCATTCGTGAGCCCCCTTGTGATCGGGCGATTGCCGCTCATTCAGTTCGCGCCAGGAGGCGGGCCCTTTGATGGCGCGCGCTGCATAGCCGGTCAGCAGCGAAGGCGAGCTGGCATGGCTATGGGTGGCCTCAGGGGTGGCGGCGGCTGCCAATCGGGTTGGCGCTTGCGGCTCGGTCACCGCGCCACAGGCCGCAAGGGCTATGGGAAAGCCCAGAACAATATAAAATTTCATGATTTTTCCTGATCGATAGAACGCAATGCAGGACAATCACGTCAACCGTGCGTCCCGCTCATTCAGATCCGGCACAGCCGGAGATCAGGTATTTGGAGGCCTCAAAAGGCTATCGGCGCGCTCAAGCGCCACAAGCTCTTTCTCGTTCGACGCGATTGCCGCAGAAAGCAAAACAGAGATCGCAAAAGCCCCGTGCGACTCATAGGCCACAGCCGAGCAGGCATGCATCATGCAGGTCTCGTGGTCATGATCAGATGCCGTTTCGCCGCTCGTCGCGGTTTGGTGTGTGTGATCCATGACCATCGGCGCGGTTTGTGTCGCATCTGATGCCGCATGCGCGCATTGACCTTGATGCATCACGCTATTTGAGGCCATCGCCATACCATTCGCCGCCATCGCCATGATCAGGCTCAGCAGGAAGGTTTGAAATATGGTCCGCAAATTCATCATTCCTTTTAGATAGGCTGCAGATCTTGAGGATGCAAACAAAAACGGGCGACCGAAGCCGCCCGCATGTTACTTTTAACGAGCGGTGCTGTGTCAGGCGGCCTTGCGACGGCGGGCAATGAAACCCAGACCGCCAAGTGCCGCCAGCAACAAAGGCATCGCCGCTGGCAGCGGCACCGCCGAAAGCGAGTAGCGGGCAGAGTCGAATTCTTCAAAAGCCCCTGAAAAGAAAGTCGAGCTGATGTACACTGGCGCACCGAATGTATCGGCAACGGAGATCAGAAAACCCTCACTGCAAGCGCTGCTGTCGCAGGCAAGGAACTCTGTCGCCAACCCATCAAAGCTCAGGATTCCGCTTCCATCTGCGGCACCGAGTGTCGACGCCGAAAATCCCAGCGGCCCAAAAGATAAACCGTTGAACGCCGCATCGCTTACCGACGCCACGTTCACCAGATTGGCATCGCCTGAATTCACAGCCCCTTGGACTGTGGCGGTCACAACATCGCCGGATCCCAACGTATACTCAAGGTTAAACGTCGCCGCATCAGCGATCCCGCCAAACATCACAGTCAACAGCCCCGCCGCGATAAATGAATTCCTGATCATTGGCTTTCCCATTCCTAAACTGACGTTACTCTAAGTGGAATGCGGATACGTCTAGCATCGTGCAGTTGTGCGCCGCGATCAAGCCTTTTCGCAAGGCGTTCCCGGGCAGTCGACAGGTCCAGGGAAAGACACCTGTCAGGTCGGTCGCTGTTTGGGTCAGACCAAACCGGGATGCCAAGCGGCACCAGACCTGATTGGGTTGCGTAATTGACACGCCTCGACGCAACGAGGGATCAAAGCTCAGATTGGTTCCATCCCCGAGCGTAAACGGCCGCTGTTGGTCGGTTCCTGAATTTTGCCGATGTTATAGGAAACGCCGTCGGTCAGGATATAGTCCCTTTCGTCGAACTCACCATCATCCAAAGCGGCTGAGCTTACATTATCAAGCACACCAAGAAGGTATCCGGCGGCTTGCGAACAGGTCGAGGCGGTGCATTGGCAGGACTGAAATGCGGCGCGATAGGGTGAGCGGGGTGGCCCGCCAGCCCTGACGGGCCGTCTCGCGGGGTTAGCCGATAACTTCGTCGGAGCGGTCATCGGTTTCGCCATAGCGCTTGAGTACCGCCGGGCGGGTGCCCTCGTACACCCGGTCGAGATTTTGCACGATCTTGGCGTTTTCGCGCTCGAACAGGCAGTTGCCCTCCATGTCCGAGGCGACGATGAAGGGCCCCATGCGGTTGCAGCGGATCACCCACATGGCCTGGGCCAAACCAAGCTCGTCTTGCCAATGCACGGCCTCGACCTTTTCGATGCCGCGGCCCAGCAAAGCGCCGGTGCCATAGCCGACGGTCGAGAGGTAGACCGCGCCGTTGGGCACGAAGTATTCCTTGTAGTCCCTGGACGACATGCCGCCCTTGCCGATGATCAGTTTCGCGCCGGTCTTGGCGATCCATTCCGGCAGCCATTTGGCGAAGCGGAACGAGGCGGTGGCGGTCACCGCGCCCATGTCAAAACTACCGTCCTCGCGAATGGCGGCGGCGGGGGAGCAATGGAAATTGGCGGCGCTCTGGCTTGGCAATTCCATCGGGATATTCGCCTGTTCTTCGAGCGCGCGCATGTAGACGCCCTCGCGCGCCGTATAGAGCAGCCCGTCGAGATAGACGATATCGCCAAGCCGCAGATCGGCGATGGCCTCTGGCGTCGGGGTGGTGCTCAGGCGGACTTCGCGCACTTTCATCGGGGGGCCTCCTGTGGGGTAAGGGTGGCGAGGATCTCGGACGTGTCGCGCCCGCATGTCGGAGCCGGGGCAAGGGTGCGCGGCGCCCAAGGCGCGCGAAACGGCAGCGCGGGCGCGCGCAGGCTGTCGTAATCGACTCCAAGGCGCTCGGTCACGCCGGGGCGAAAGTTTTCGGTCACGATATCGGCGGTGGCGGCGAGATCGAGGAAAGTGGCGCGCCCGGTGTCGGATTTGAGATCAAGCACCACGGATTTCTTGCCGCTGTTCTGGCTGAGAAAGGACGCGCCAAGACCTTTTGCGCGCATGTCCGGCGTGCCGCCGTGGGTGCGGACGAAATCGTCGCTGTCGGGGCGCTCGACGCGGATCACCTCGGCGCCCATCAGGGCCAGTTGCCCGGTGGCATAGGGCCCGGCCAGCACATGGGTGAGATCAAGCACCCGAAGGCCGGAAAGGGGGCCGGTGGCGATCATTCGGCGGCGGCCATCTCGGGGTGCCACTCGATGGTATCGCGGCGCTGATAATCGGTGAACCATTCAGGATCGGTGCGGTATTCGACGCGCCCGTCGGCATGCACCCGCGCCACCGCGCGACGTGACGAGAGGCAGAAGGCATGCACCGACATCTGCATGCCGCCAGTGTGGCAATAGCCGACCTCGATATTGCAATCGATCACCATATTCTTGCCGACAAAGCCCATGGCGCCCATGCCGATGGAATTGCCTAGCTCTTTGAATTCATCCTCAAGCGCGGCGATCTTGGGGTCGGGGTTGCGATCGCCGACCACCCGAAGACAGGCGGCGCGTTTGCCAAGCACCATGCAGGTATCCTTACACCCGCCAAGGCCGATGCCGATGATCGCCGGCTGGCAGGCAAGACCGCGTTTGCCAAAGGCGACAAGGCTATCGAGATAAAAGCGTTTGATGCCCTGAATGCCGTCGCTCGGGAACAGCATGCGGTAATCGGTGCCGAAAAGGCCGCCCTTGTGAACGGTAATGAGGTCGATCCATTCGCCGCCCGGTTCATAGCCGTATTCGATCTCGGGCGCGCCGATGCCGACGTTGTTGTTGTGATCGGTGCGCCAGAGCGGATGCACCCGGTTGGGCCGCAACGGCACGCCGTTGGTGGCATTGGCGGTGGCGCGGCGCAAAGCGGCCTCTAGCGCGATGGGGCCGCCTTCGATCTGCGTTTTGTTGCCCATCTTGACGTACCAGCGCGGGGTGCCGGTATCGCCGCACATGGCGCGGCGGTCTTCCTTGGCGGCCTGATAGTTTTCAAGCATCGCCTGCAGGACGAAAGACGACAGATCGCCATCCTCGGTTTTGGCGGCGGATTTGAGACCCGAGAGGTAATCGTCGGGGATCTCGATGGCGGCCTTGTCCATCAGGGTTTCGGCGGTCTTTTGAATGAGGTCGATGGAGATCATTGTGCAGCTACCAGTGTTTCGGGTTCGCCGTCGGGCAGGATGGTCTCGCCGGGGCGAACGATGCTGAAATCGACGGGGTCGCGGCGCACGGCGAGGTCGCCGCCGGTTTGCGTCACGACGGTGAAGTAAGACGCATCAAGGTCGCCCTCGTCGGGGAAATCCTCGCGGTAATGCGCGCCGCGGGAATTTTCGCGTTCAAGGCCGGCCAGGGCGATGGCCTGAGATATATCACAAAGCGAGCGCAAATTCAGCCAGTCATGCCATGTCAGGTTGAAGGCGAGGTTGTCGGAGGCGACGCCGACCTCCATGAGCGCATCCGAAATATCGGCAACGCGGGTCTGTGCGCGCGTGAGGCCGGTTTCGGTGCGCAACACGCCGACATCTTCCCACATCGCCTCTTGCAGGGCGTGGCGCAGGGGTTGGACAAGATCGGGCTTGCGGGTGAGCGGGTGCAGGGCGCGGTCAACCTCGGCCTGCAACGTTGTGGGGCAGGGGTCGCGCAGGGCGCCCATCTTGCGAATGTCGGCGCCCATCGTGTCGCCCGCGACGCCGCCATAGACGGTGGAATTGGCCACGCCGTTGCCGCCAAGACGGTTGGAGCCATGCGCGCCGCCGGCATCCTCACCGGCCACGTAAAGCCCTTCAAGCGCGGTGCGGGTATCGGCATCAACCACCACGCCGCCCATGAAGTAATGCGCGGTCGGCACCACCTCGACCAGACCGGCGGCGAGATCAAAGCCGCTGTCGGCGCAGCGTTTGACCATGCCGGGAAACTTGGCGCGCACGTTGTCGGGGCCAAGATGCGCCATCGAGATGAACACGCCGCCATTTTCCGAGGTGTTGTTCTTGCGCATCTCGGAATAGATGCCCCGGCTGACCACATCGCGGGTGGCGCGTTCGCCCTTTGGGTCGTAATCGAACATAAAGCGGTTCTGTGCACCGTTGAGCAATTGCCCGCCCGCGCCGCGCAGACCCTCTTCGAGGACGGTGCCGGTCATCCGGGTGTGATCGCCCGCCAGAAGACCGGTGGGATGAAACTGCACCATTTCCATATCGCGCAGTTCAAGCCCGGCGCGCAGGGCCATGGCAAGGCCATCCATCGTCTTGTCGCCCGAGGGGGTGTTATATTTGTACATGGTCGGGCCGCCGCCCGTCGCCATCATCACCGTCTTGGCGCGCACAAGGCGAAAGCGGCCCGTGCGCATGTCGATGAACAGGACCCCGGCAAGCGCGCTTTTGTCCGCCGTCGGGATAAGGCCGATGGCGCGGTGTTCCTGAAGCTTTTCAACCGGGCGCGACAGCACCTGTTCCATCAGGCGGCTGATGATCTCGATCCCCGTAAGGTCGCCCTTGTGCACGGTGCGATCCGCCGTCTGCCCGGCGAAGGCCTTCTGGTGCAGGCTTCCGTCCGGATTGCGGTCAAAGAAACAGCCGACTTCGTTCTCAAGCTCGCGAATGCGCACGACCGCCTGTTCGCAAAGCTTCCAGGCCATATCCTGATTGGGGAGCCATTTGCCGCCCCGGATTGTATCCATGAAATGCCGCTCGACGGTATCACCGCCGCCAAGCGCCACGTTATAGCCGCCCTGCACCATCCGGGTGCAGCCGCATTTGCCGATCAACCCCTTGACGGCGATGGTGATGCGGGTGCCCGGCGGTGCGGATTGCTGGGCGTGAAGGGCCGCGAAAAGCCCCGCGCCGCCGGTGCCGATGATCAGGATATCGGTGTCATGGCGATCGATCTCTGTGGGGGAGGCCATGGCTATATCGCTTTCAGGAAAAAGGTGGTAGAGATCAGGAAAGCGACGCCAGCCGCCCCCGCCGCCAGGGTCTTCTGGCGGTCCGACCAGGGCAGGAATTCAAGCGCCAAAAGGCGAAGACCGCCGAACATATGCACCGCAAGCAGGAAGACGAGGCCGAACTCGGCCAGCTTGACCAGAGGCATTTCGGCGAAGGCCAGAAACCCGTCAAGGCGCGCAGGGTTGGTCAACGCCTGTGACAACAGCCAAAAATGCGCGGGCAGGAACAGCGCAAGGCCAAGGCCCGAGACCCGGTGCAACACAAAGGCAAACCAAAGCGGATGAGAGCGGGCAGGGGCCTTCATGGCACGGTCACCACGAAAACGGCGCTGAGGCCAAGAAAGAGCAGGGCGGCGCAGGCGCCCCATGTGAGGAGCGAGAGCGCCGCGCCTTTGAGGGCGAGCCATTCATGCGCGATCACCCGCAGGCCGATGGCGGCGTGGATCGAAACGGCAATGACGAAGAGGCCGTAAAAGGCGAACCAAAGCGCGCTGCCCTGTGTGCGCCCAAGGATTTCGGCGGTGCTTAGCCCGCCCTGAATGGCATAGATCATCACCGCGAGGTGGCCCAGAACCAAGGGCGCCATCACAAGCGCGGTGAGCCGTTGCAGCATGTAAAGACGCAGATCAAGCATTGCGTTTACCCTTGAAAAACGATTTCGCGGTTTCGCGTTTCAGCCCGGCAATGGCGCGCATCGGGTTAAGGTCGTTGGGGCAATATTGCGCGCAGCTTCCCATCGAGTGACAGTTGTGACAGCCCCCGGTGCCCGAGACCGCGTCAAGGATGCTCTGACGGCCATCGTCGCGGCTATCGTTCAAAAGGGTCCAGGCGCGTTGCAGGGCGGCGGGGCCGAGATAATCGGGATTGCCCGCCACCGTGTCACAGGCGGCATAGCAGATCGCGCAGTTGATGCATTCGACGCCAAGATCGGCCTCGGCGCGGGTGGCGTCGGTCGGGTCGATGGGTTCAATCGGGTCATGGCGGGTCTGGCTTGGGTGATGCTGGGCCTCGGCGGCGGTCCATTTGTCAAAGAACGGGTCCATGTCGGCGGCCAGATCCTTGATCACCGGCAGATTGCGCAGCGGCTCGATCAACAGCTTGCCGTCGGGCGCGACCTTTTTGATATGGGTGCGGCAGGTCCAGCGCGGGGTGCCGTTGACCATCATCGCGCAAGACCCGCACATGCCAACCCGACAGGCAAAGCGATAGCTAAGGGTCGGATCGGCGAACTGCTGAATCCACGAGACCACATCAAGCACGGTCTGGCTTGCGTGGGCGGGGACCTGAAAGCTGTCATAGCGCGCGCCACGGGTGGTGCCGCGATGGACGGTGACATCAAGCGTTTCTTGGGCGGCGGTCACGGGCGGGCCCCTTTTCGGGTGGGTGTCTGGCTGTGACCTTGGTTATAATTATCAGCTAAGCTAACCAAAAGGAATAAATGCTAATGGTATCTGTAAGCTAAGGTATCAGGAGCGGCAAAGAGGGGCTGATAAGGGAGAGGGTAGAATGCTACGGTAACGGCCCTTACCGGACCTTGTTGCAGAGCGCAGCTAACGGCACGTAAGAGTCCTTCTGCAATGGTAACAACATGGAGCCAACGGGCCTTCACATGGTGCCCCATCAAAAAAAGGCATCGCCTGGGGATGAGGCGAGCTTGGGCGCGGTCCTTTTGGACGCCGCCAAGAGAAAATTGCGCACCTGACAACCATAGCGTGAATGTCAGGGCCAATGTGCATAAAAACTCGACTTGGTCACGGAATCGTGTCTAATCGTCGCACGATCTTGCTAAGCGGCAACTGACCCGCAGAGATGAAACCGGAGCGTCGGCCCGGGTATTTGCGCCTTACGACCAAACGACATTAACGCATGCGCGACACGCAATGGCCTGTCCGCTCAATAATAATTGCCACCACAAAGGTGGGTGGCTAAGGGGTTGGAATAAATGAAATTATCACCGGTATTGGCTCTGTTTTTATCCATGGCGTCAAGACTTGGCGCCGCATGCGTCAGGCTTGGTTTCGTCGCGATCGTATTTTTCGGCCCGGCGGCTTATGCGCAGACTATACCCGAAGGGTTCGACCCGGAGGCAAAAACGGCACAAGAGGAATTTTTCTGCGGGGTAGAATTTGACTGAAAGCTTAACGGGCTGTGCAACGCATTCTGTACTGCCATGGATTGCGATTCACTCGACGCCGACGCGAGTGTCAATGCCTGCTTGAAAATGCAGACCAAGATTGATCCGTTGCTGGAGGCACACAACACCGCAAACGCAACCAATTTCGAAATCAGAATGGCCGACTTGCTTGGTGGTTCAGACGGAAACTGCGGCGAAGCCCCCGAGGAGCCTTTAGTTTGTGATTTCCCCAAAATCATAGCCTGTTTCCGTGAGGGCAAACGTTGTCGCGCTGGTGTGTGCGAAGCCGCTCCGGAACGGTGACTGCGGGCCTGCGACATTAATCGAATGTCGTGACATATCCAGAACACCGGTCGCTTGGCCGGTGTTTTGCGTTGACCTGCATCCAGATGTTGGCCTTGCGGCCTGCCAAAGGCAGGCGGCAGTTCCACCCTGAGACCTGCAAGTTTGTTGTGCGCGGCGGTCATCTGCGTCCGACGCCCCCGATGGCGGTTTCGTCCGCATTGCAGACCTCTATGCAGATTGCAGCGAAGGTCCGCTGTCCGCCGCTATTTCTGAATGCTGCGGTTGCAGCTGACTTGATCGCAGGGCTGTGGTTATGGGCGGGAAAGTCTGCGGCTTGTCAGTTCGTGCGGGTGTAAGATTAAGAGGTGTTTTCTGATGAAAACATCTGCCAGCTATTTGATACAGGTCTGCGCCCTCTGGCATCAGACCCCCAAAGGCGGGTGCAGATAAAAAACTGCGCCGGTCGCAAGTGCGATACCGGCGCAGGTGCCCCGCCCTCGGGAAAAGGTGGCGGGGGAGGGACTTAGATATCGAGTGTGTTTTCGCGTTCCCAGTGAGAGAAATGCGACACGAAGGCATTCCATTCCTGATGCTTGAGCTTCATGAAGGCGGCTGAAAACTCATCGCCGAGGGCGGATTTAAGCGCGCTGTCCTGATCGAAAAAGCGCAGGGCGTCGAGCATGTTGAGGGGCAGGGGCGGCGCATCCTTGACGGTGTGGCCGTCCTTGTACATGTCGATATCAAGCCGCTTGCCGGGGTCGGCCTTGCTGTTGATGCCCGACAGACCCGCGGCGATGATCACCGCCTGCATGAGGTAGGGGTTGGCCGCGCCATCGGGAAGGCGCAATTCAAACCGCCCGGCGCCGGGCACGCGCACCATATGGGTGCGGTTGTTGCCGGTCCATGTCACGGTATTGGGCGCCCATGTGGCCCCCGACATGGTGCGCGGGGCATTGATGCGCTTATAGCTGTTGACGGTCGGGTTGGTGATCGCCGCAAGCGCCGAGGCGTGTTTCATGATCCCGCCAAGGAAATGCCAGCCGGTGTCGGACATGCCAAGGTCGTGGGTGCCGTCGGTAAAGAGGTTGGTCTTGCCCGCCTTGTCCCAGATCGAGATATGCGCGTGACAGCCGTTGCCGGTCAGCCCCTGAATGGGTTTGGGCATGAAGGTGGCGCGCAGCCCGTGTTTCTCGGCGACGGATTTGACCATGAACTTGAAGAAGGAATGCTTGTCGGCGGTGGCCAGCACATCGTCGAATTCCCAGTTCATCTCGAACTGGCCGTTGGCGTCTTCGTGGTCGCTCTGATAGGGGCCCCAGCCCAGATCGAGCATGTAATCGCTGATCTCGGCAATCACGTCATAGCGGCGCATGATCGCCTGTTGATCGTAACAGGGTTTCTCGGCGGTATCGAACTTGTCCGAGACCTCGACCCCGGTGGGATCAAGCAGGAAGAATTCCGCCTCGATGCCGGTCTTGATGGTCAGCCCCATATCGGCGGCGGCTTTGATCTGGCGCAAAAGCACGTTGCGCGGCGCCTGCGAAAGCTTGGCGTCATCCATCACGCAATTGGCGGGCACCCAGGCGACCTCGGGCTTCCAGGGAAGTTGGATGACCGCCTCCGGGTCAGGCACGGCAAGCATGTCGGGATGCGCCGGGGTCAGGTCAAGCCATGTGGCAAAACCCGCAAAGCCGGCGCCGTCCTTTTGCATGCCGGCAATCGCCTGGGCGGGGACCATCTTGGCGCGCTGCGCGCCGAACAGATCGGTGTAGGATACCATGAAATATTTTACGCCGTTCTCGGCGGCGAATTGAGCAAGATCCTTGGCCATGTCTTTGCTTTTCCCTGTTGTCGTTCATTAATTGGCCCCCGGACATCTGTGCCGGGGGCAGGTGTGTTCAGAACCCGCCCTGACCGGGGATCCACGTGGTGCCGGCAAGCGGCACGCGCGCCATTGCGGCCGCTTCCATCGTCAGCGCGCAGAGGTCTTCGGGTTCAAGGTTGTGCAGGTTGTTGTGACCGCAGGCGCGCGCGATTGTCTGGGCCTCAAGCGTGAGAACGGCCAGATAATTGCGCAGACGCCGACCCGCCGCAACCGGATCAAGGCGCGCCGAAAGGGTCGGGTCCTGGGTGGTGATGCCGGCCGGGTCGCGGCCTTCGTGCCAGTCGTCATAGGCGCCGGTGGTGGTGCCAAGCGCGTTATACTCGGATTCCCATCGCGGATCGTTGTCGCCAAGTGCGACCATGGCGGCGGTGCCGATGGCAACTGCATCCGCGCCAAGCGCAAGCGCCTTGGCCACATCGGCCCCGGTGCGGATGCCGCCCGAAACCACAAGCTGTACCTCGCGGTGCAGGCCCATGTCCTGAAGCGCCTGAACGGCGGGGCGGATACAGGCCAGCGTCGGCAGGCCGACGTGTTCGATGAACACGTCCTGGGTGGCTGCTGTGCCGCCTTGCATGCCGTCGAGAACCACCACATCGGCCCCCGCCTTGACCGCCAGAGTGGTGTCATAATAGGGCCGCGTGCCGCCGATTTTCACATAGATCGGCTTTTCCCAGCCGGTGATTTCGCGCAGTTCGAGGATCTTGATTTCAAGATCGTCGGGGCCGGTCCAATCGGGGTGACGACAGGCCGAGCGCTGGTCGATGCCCTTGGGCAGGGTGCGCATCTCGGCGACCCGGTCGGTGATCTTTTGCCCCAGAAGCATGCCGCCGCCGCCCGGCTTGGCGCCCTGACCGATCACGACCTCGATCGCATCGGCGCGCCGCAGGTCATCGGGGTTCATGCCATAGCGCGAGGGCAGCACCTGGTAGACCAGCGTTTTGGAATGGCCGCGCTCTTCTTCGGTCATGCCGCCGTCGCCGGTGGTGGTCAAGGTGCCCGCAAGGGTCGCGCCACGGCCAAGGGCCTCAGGGATCACATGTTTCTTACGCAGTCCCGCACGAAAATGCGCCGCTTGGCTGCTGCCCCTCGCGGGGATCGCGCGATCCGCGGCAGTCCTTTGCAGGCTTTATTTGTCCGTCGCACTCACCGCTGGCCCGGACAGGGCGGTCAGATAGGATTGCGCCACGCCAGAGCGTTCAAGCCGCTCGTTGGCGCGCCCTGCAACATCCTTGAGCATGGCATGCGCTTTGGGCGACAAAGCCGGCTCCTGCCAGATTGCTGCGCCGACACAGCCGATCATCGCGATCCGCACTGGCCAAGCCCAAAAGCGGGCCCGTTTGGCGCGGGCCTGATAACGTTCTTGTCGCTGGGGGGTACTATATCTTTGGGTCATCATGCGAATGAGGTATTATCGCATAATGGCATTTTTTGGGCCGAAAACGGTCCGTTTCGGACTTACAGGTTGTCGGCCTGCGGCATGCCAAGCACGTGATAGCCACCATCGACGCGAATGATCTCGCCCGAGGTGCAGGCGCCCGCATCCGAGGCCAGGTAAACCGCCGTTCCGCCAATCGCCTCAAGCGTGGCATTGGCGCGCAGCGGCGCATTCTGCTCGGTATGCTTGAAGGTCTTGCGCGCGCCGCCAATCGCCGCGCCGGCGAGGGTTTTCATCGGGCCGGGGCTGATGGCGTTGACGCGGATGCCATCGGGACCAAGGTCATTGGCCAGATAGCGGGTCGCCGCCTCAAGCGCCGCCTTGGCCACGCCCATCACGTTATAGCTGGGCACAACCCGGTTTGATCCCTGATAGGTCAGTGTCAGCAACGTGCCGCCGTTTTCCTTCATCAACGGGTGCGCCCGGCGCGCCACTTCGATGAAGGAGTAACACGAGATATCCATCGAGTTTTTGAAATTCGCCCGACTGGTGTTCAAAAACCGGCCGGTAAGCTCGGACTTGTCGGAAAACGCAATCGCATGCACGACAAAATCAATCGTCGGCCACCGCGCGCCAAGAGCCTCGAACGCGGCGTCCAGCGATGCATCATCGGTCACATCCACATCGACCATGAAATCCGACCCGACACTTGCCGCCAGTGGCTCCAACCGCTTGCCAAACGCCTCACCCTGATAGCTAAAGGCCAGTTCGGCCCCGGCCTCATGCAGCGCGCGGGCAATGCCCCAGGCGATCGAGCGGTCATTCGCCACCCCCATGATCAGCCCGCGTTTGCCCTTCATTGACGTGTTCATATATTTGTCATCCGTGATATTTGCTCAGAAGCATCGAGCCGTTTGTGCCGCCAAAGCCGAAACTGTTGGTCATGACCGTATCAAGCCCGGCATTGTCCACCCGCTTGGTGGCGATTTCTGCCGGGTTCAGCGCGGGATCAAGCGTTTCGACATTGATCGAGGGAATTATGAAATCATGTTCCAGAGCGAGCAGGCAATAAACCGCCTCTTGCGCGCCGGTGGCGCCCTGGCTGTGGCCGGTCATGGATTTTGTCGAACTGATCGGCGGGGTTGCCCCCTGGCCGAAGACGCGGCGCACGGCCTCGACTTCGCCGACATCGCCGACCGGCGTGCTGGTGCCGTGGGCGTTGATATAGCTGACCTTGCGATCGGTGCTGAGCTGGCCAAGCGCAAGCCGCATCGCGCGTTCGCCGCCCTCGCCCGAGGGGGCCACCATGTCGTGCCCGTCGCTGGTGGCGGCATAGCCGGTCACCTCGGCGTAAATCTTGGCTCCGCGCGCAAGCGCATGATCCAGCTCTTCGAGCACAAGAATGCCGCCGCCGCCGGAAATGACAAAGCCATCACGGCCCGCATCAAAGGCGCGGCTGGCCTTGTCGGGGGTGTCGTTATATTTGCTGCTCATCGCACCCATGGCGTCGAACAGGCACGACAGGGTCCAGTCAAGCTCTTCTCCGCCGCCCGCAAACATCACGTCCTGTTTGCCCATCATGATCTGTTCGGCGGCATTGCCGATGCAATGCAGGCTGGTCGAACAGGCCGAGGTGATCGAATAGTTGATGCCCTTGATCTTGAACGCCGTGCTCAGATTGGCCGAAATCGTCGAACACATGCATTTGGGCACCGCAAAGGGCCCGATCCGCTTGGTCGCGCCGCTGCTCAGAACCGCCTGATGGGCCTGAAGCATCGCGCTTGTCGAGGGCCCGCCCGAGCCGGCCACAAGACCGGTGCGCGGATTGACGATATCGCTGTCCTCAAGCCCGCTGTCGGCAATCGCCTGCTGCATGGCGATATGGGCATAGGCCGCGCCCGGCCCCATGAAGCGCAGCGCGCGTTTGTCGATATGCTCGCTCGGGTCAATATTCACCGCCCCGGCGATCTGGCTGCGAAAGCCGTGCTCGGCCATCGCCTCATTTGCGGTAATACCCGACCGCCCCTCCTTGAGCGAGGCCAGCACCTCTTGGGCATTGTTCCCGATACTGGAGACAACTCCCAGACCAGTCACCACAACTCGACGCATTTGCGTACTCCTTTTTCCGCGAGGCTTAGTTTTCCGACAATGCAACCTTCATGTCACTCACCTGATAGATGACCTCACCATCGGCCTCAACCCGGCCGTCGGCAACCCCCATCGTCAGGCGGCGGCTCTGCACTGCTTTTGTGAAATCCACGTAATAGGTCAGCATCTTGCGGTCCGGGCGCACCATGCCGGTCAGTTTGACCTCGCCCACGCCAAGCGCATAGCCGCGCCCCTTCCAGCCGCGCCAGCCAAGGTTGAACCCGGTCAGCTGCCACAGGCCATCAAGGCCGAGACAGCCGGGCATGATCGGATTGCCGGGGAAATGGCATTTGAAGAACCACAGATCAGGGTGGATATCGAATTCGGCCACCACATGACCCTTGCCATGCGCACCGCCGTCGCCGGAAATCTCGGTGATGCGGTCCATCATGAGCATGGGCGGTTCCGGCAATTGCGCATTGCCCTCGCCAAACAATTCCCCGCGCGCACATTTCAGCAAGTCGTCGCGATCAAAGCTGCTAGGATAATCGGCCATTCAGGCGGCCCCCTTTTATTTTCCAAACCCTGTGTTAACAAACCCTCTATCATCGGGCAAAAGGCGCATGCAAGCCTGCGACGTCATGCCCGCCCAAGGAAACGCCTGTGATTTTTATTTGAATTCAGCCCCGACCCACCTCTATATTACCCAGGAACACGGGAAAGACGGAAAAATGACAGTGCAAGCGACCAACACCGCAACGCAGTGGCTTTCGGGCGCCGGGCTTCGCCCGACACGACAGCGTGTCGCGCTTGCCACGCTTCTGGTCGGCGATGGCCAGCACCGCCATGTCACTGCGGAAAGCCTGTTTGCCAATGTTCAGGACATGGGCGAGAGCGTCTCTCTGGCCACGGTTTATAATACGCTGCGCGCGTTTTGCGAGGTCGGCCTTGTGCAAGAGGTAACGGTTGACGGCTCAAAAAGCTATTTTGACACCAACACCCATGATCACCCGCATTTCTATTGGGAAGACACCGGCACCCTGTCGGATGCGCCCGCCGATCAGCTCAAGATCACGCAGGTGCCTGACGCGCCAGAGGGCGCCGAGATTGCCTCGGTCGATGTGGTCATCCGCCTGCGCCGGAAATGACAGCCGACAGGGCTGAGTCGACACAGACAGGCAACACCCGGACAGGCGATACCCGGATCATCTGGCTGAGCGATCTGCATTTTGAAGAATACGGCACGGTTCTGGGCCACGATCCGCGCGCGCGGCTGGATGTGACGATTTCCTTTATCAACAAGAACTATGGCGCTGCCGATCTTTGCCTGATCTCGGGCGATATGGTTGAAACCGCCACACCCGCGAATTACCGCGCGCTTGCCACAGAGCTTGACCGGCTTGCTATTCCTTGGTGGCCGATGACCGGCAACCATGACGACCGCGCGATGGTTCCTGAGCATCTAGGCCTGCCGGATGGCGCGATGCCCGGCTTTGCGCAATATGCGATCGAGCTGCCGCAGGCGCGCGTTCTCTGCCTTGACAGCCTGAACCCCGGCGTGGCCTCTGGCCTGCTTTGCGCCGAACGGCTTGACTGGCTTGAACGCGCGTTGCTGGCAAACCCCGACAAGGCAACCCTCGTCTTTCTGCATCACCCGCCGATGGCCCTCGATCTGCCGATGCTTGACCCGGACCGGTTGGAAAACGGGGCCGCGCTTCTGGATCTACTGGCGCGGTTCCCGGCGGTGCGCCAGCTTTGTTTCGGGCATGTGCATCGCCCGGTCTCGGGGCATATCGGCCGGATCGCCTTCAGTAGCCTGCGCTCGGCGCTCTACCAGGCGCCACCACCGGTGCCGACCTGGAATTGGGAGAGTTTCACGCCAGCCGCCGAGGCGCCCGACCTTGGGATCATCACCCTGCACGACGATCAAACCAACATTGCTTTCCTGCCGTTCTGCGCCGTCAGCTTAGGCGTGAACGGTGTCCCCCACTGACAAAAAGGCCCCTCTGACATGCGCGCAATTTCCTATTCAGCCTTCGGCCCCGCAAGCGATGTGCTTGGCCTGATCGAGATCGACACCCCAAGCCCGGCACCGGGCGAGGTTCTGGTACGGCTTCATGTCTCGGGGGTGAACCCGTCGGATGCCAAGGCCCGTGCCGGTGCGCGCCCCGGCGTGACCAAGCCCGCCTTTGATCGAATCATCCCCCATTCCGACGGCGCCGGCGTGATCGAGGCGGTCGGGAGCGGCGTTGACACCGCCCGCATCGGCGAGCGGGTCTGGATCTGGAATGGTCAGTGGCAACGCGCCCATGGCACCGCCGCCGAGTATATCGCCCTGCCTGCGACTCAGGCCGTGCCCCTGCCCGAGGCTATGAGCTTTGACGCCGGCGCGACACTTGGCATTCCGGGGCTGACAGCGGCGCACACGGTGTTTGGCGGCGGCGATGTGGCAGGGCAAACCCTTTTGATCTCAGGGGGGGCCGGTGCGGTGGGCCATAACGCAGTGCAACTGGCCCATGGCGCAGGCGCCCGCGTGATCGCAACCTGCTCTGCGGGCGCGGTCGAGCGTGTAAAGGCGGCGGGCGCGGATCAGGTGTATGACTACGCCGATCCCGACCTTGCGGCCAAGATCATCGAGGATACGGAGGGCAAGGGCGTGGAGCGCGCGATCGAGGTCGAGTTTGGCGAAAACGCGGCGCTCCTCGGCGAGGTGATGGCCCCCAATGGCACCATCGCCGCCTATGGCTCGGGCCGCAACATGACGCCGGTGCTGCCGTTCGGGCCGTATTTGTTCAAGGCGATCACGATTGATATCACGCTGATCTACATTCTGCCCGATGCGCCGCGACAGGCCGCCATCGCGCGGCTGCACAGCGCCTTGGCCGATGGCAGCCTGACCCCGGCCATTCACGCCCATTACCCGTTAGAGGAGTGCGCCGCCGCGCAGGATGCAGTGATGACACCGGGGCGCGCCGGTGCGGTTCTGCTCGACATCGCCTGACGCGCAACCGCCAGATTTTTCGCCGAAAAATCTGGCCCGGAAACCGCAACGCGCGCCGTGGATGGTCCACGGCGCGCGTTTTTTATCGTTGTGCCAATTGGCAAACGCGCGTTCAGGCGATCTCGACAAGCTCGATGGCAAAGGTCAGATCCTTGCCCGCCAGCGGGTGGTTGGCGTCCAGCACCACCTGTTCTTCGGTCAGCTCGACCACGGTGACCGGCATGACCTGCCCCTGGGGCGTCTGAACCTGAAGCTGCGTGCCTACCTCAAGCGGGATATCGGCCGGAATTTCGGCGCGCGGCACGGCCTGCTGGGCGTTGGGATCGGAGTGGCCATAGGCCTGATCGGCGGGCACTTCGACGGTTTTCTTGTCGCCCACGGTCATGCCCGGTATCGCCGCGTCAAGGCCCGGAATGATCTGGCCCGAGCCGACCGCAAATTCCAGCGGATCGCGGCCTGCGCTGCTGTCAAAGGTGCTGCCATCGGCCAGCGTACCCGTGTAATGAATGCGAACGGTATCGCCCGATTTAACTTGCGTCATGAAATATCCAATCGTGATGGGGGGATGGGTTTTAAAGGCCGCGCATCGCGCGGGTGCTTTGAGTGATGCGCAAACCTAACCACCCCTGCCACGATTTGCAAACCGATCCTGATTTGCCCGCGGGCCGGTCACGTGGGCGTTATGCGACAGGGCCTTTCCACCCCTGAAAATCCGTGCCACTCTGCGCGCAATCCATAGTCTGCCGCGCCGGGATTTCCCCAGTCGCGCGCCCCTGCCCCCGGAGGCCCCATGCCCATAACCACCTGTGTTTTCGACGCCTATGGCACGCTGTTCGACGTCGCCGCCGCCGCCCGCAACGCCGCACAAGAACCCGGCCGCGAGGTCTTTGCCCGCCATTGGCCCGCGATTGCCGAGAAATGGCGCCTTAAGCAGTTGCAATACACCTGGCTGCGCGCGGTCATGGGCGAGCATACGGGGTTCTGGCAGGTCACGCAGGACGGGCTTGACTGGGCGATGGATTCCGAGGGGCTTGGCGACGACAGGGATCTGCGCGAGCGCCTGTTACAACTCTACTGGGAGCTTGAGGCCTATCCAGAGGTCCCCGCCATGCTGCACGCGTTGAAAGACGCCGGGATGAACACCGCGATCCTGTCCAACGGGTCGCCGGATATGCTTGACGGGGCGGTCAGATCGGCGGGCATCGGGGATGTGCTTGACGATGTTCTCTCGGTTGAAAGCGTCGGGATATTCAAGCCGGCGCGCGTGGTCTATGACCTTGTCGGCGCGCGCTTTGGCTGTGCGCCCGACGAGGTGCTGTTCGTGTCCTCAAACGGCTGGGATGCAAGCGCGGCGGCGGGCTATGGCTTTACTACGGCCTGGGTCAATCGCGCCGGCGATCCGGTGGATCGCCTGCCGGCGCGCCCGACAAGCATACGCCACGATCTGACGGGCATCCCCGCACTGGCGGGCTCCTGATGGCGCATTTCACCACCTCGGACGGGCTTGAGATTTATTACACCGATACGGGCAACGGCCGTGCGATCCTCTGCCTTGCGGGGCTGACGCGCAACAGCGCCGACTTCAACTTTTTGGCGCCTCACCTATCCGATAACCGGTTGATCTGCATGGATTATCGCGGGCGCGGAAAGTCGGCCTATGACGCGGATTTCACCAATTACAACATCCTGCGCGAAGGTCAGGATGCGCTTGAACTGCTCGACCACCTCGGGCTTGATCAGGTCACCCTGATCGGCACCTCGCGCGGCGGGCTGATCGCGATGGCCCTTGCCTATGGCCACCCGGCGCGCCTCCGGGCGGTGGTGCTCAACGATATCGGGCCGGATGTGGATGCCAAGGGCCTTGAGCGGATCATGGATTATGTCGGCAAGGAACCAGGCCTGCCCGACCTTGACAGCTGCGCCGCAGCGCTTGCCCATGTGCATGGCCCCGATTTCGCCGGGGTCAGCCTTGAGCGTTGGCGCCAGCAGGCCGAGTTCATGTTTTACGAAAAACCCGGCGGCGGGCTTGGGCTGCGCTATGATGCCAAGCTGCGCGACGCCCTCACAGGTCAGGCCGGCACCGGCGAGGCGGCCGATCTCTGGCTGTTGTTCGACGCACTCAAAGATATCCCGCTGGCGGTGATCAAGGGTGAGAACTCGGACCTGCTGACCGCTGCGACCCTGGCCAAGATGCAAGAGCATCACCCCGGCCTTATTGCCGCCGTGGTGCCCGATCGCGGCCATGTGCCCTTTCTTGACGAAGCCCCGGCGCTTGCCGCCATTCACGCGCTGCTGGAGCAAACAGCATGACCGACATCACCATGATCCGCTCTGCCGCCGCGCGCCTCAAGGGGCACGCGCGGCGCACGCCTCTGTTGTCCTCGCCGTTTCTGGATGAGATCGCCGGGCGGCGGGTGTTCGTGAAACCCGAATGCCTGCAACACACCGGAAGCTTCAAGTATCGCGGCGCGCGCTCGGCGGTTTCAGCGCTTGACCCCGACGCCCGCGCCCGTGGTGTGATCGCATTTTCAAGCGGCAACCATGCCCAGGGCGTGGCCCTGGCGGCGCGCGAACATGGCGTGGCTTCGGTGATCATCATGCCGGGCGATTCACCGCGCATGAAAATCGACAACACCCGCGCGCTTGGGGCCGAGGTGGTGCTTTATGATCGCGCCACCGAGGATCGCGATGCCATCGGCGCGCGTCTTGCGGGCGAACGCGGCCTGACCCTGATCAAACCCTATGACGAGCCACAGGTGATTGCCGGGCAAGGCACCATCGGCCTTGAGATCGCCGAGGACGCGGTCGCGCTTGGCGTGGCCAAGGCCGACGTTCTGGTCTGTTGTGGCGGTGGCGGACTGACCTCTGGCATCGCGCTTGCACTTGAGGCCGATGCGCCGGGTCTGCGCGCCCGCCCCTGCGAGCCGCAGGGGTTCGACGATGTCACCCGCTCGCTTGTCTCTGGCAAGATCGAGCGTAACGCGCGTCTTTCCGGAAGCCTCTGCGACGCCATCGTAACGCCACAGCCCGGCGAGATCACTTTTCCGATCATGCAGCGGCTGTGTGGTCCCGGCCTTGTCGTGAGCGAGGATCAATGCCTGCACGCCATGGCCCTCGCCTGGTCGCGGCTCAAGGTCGTCGCCGAACCGGGCGGCGCCGTGGCGCTTGCAGCCGCCCTGTTTCACGCCGATCAGATCGAGGGCGACGCGGTATTTGCCACCATTTCGGGCGGCAATGTCGATGCCGAGGTCTTTCAGACCGCCCTCGCCCGGTTTGCCTGAGGTCTGGCCATGGCGTTTGCGGAATTTGACGACATAAGGCTGCATTATCTCGACGAGGGTGACCCAAAGGGCGCGCCGATTGTGTTCGCGCATGCGCTTGGCACCGGCACGCTGCTTTGGGGTGCGATCCTGCCACATTTGCCGCCGGGCCTGCGCATCATCCGCTATGACGCGCGCGGTCATGGCCTCTCGTCCTGCCCGGCCGCGCCCTATTCGATGGGCACCCTGGTGCGCGACGCTGAGCGTCTCTTGGATCACCTTTCGGTGCGTGAGGCGATGTTCGTCGGCCTCTCGATTGGCGGGATGGTGGCGCAGGGGCTGGCGGTAAAGCGGCCCGATCTTGTGCGCGCCATGGTTCTGTCCAATACCGCCGCCAAAATCGCCACCCCCGAGATCTGGGCCAGCCGCATCGCCACCGCCCGCGCGGGCGGCATGGCAGAGCTTGCCCGCGCTTCTTGCGAGCGCTGGTTCACCCGCGCGTTCATGAAGGAAAACAGGCACCTGCCCTGGCTCAACGTTTTGACGCGGCATGATCCAGAGGGCTACATCGGTTGCGCTTCAGCCATTTCAGGCACGGATTTCTACACGCCAACTTCGGGGCTGCGCCTGCCGACGCTTGGCATTGCGGGCTCCGAGGATGGCTCGACCCCGCCTGATCTTGTGCGCGAAACCGTTGATCTTATCCCCGGCTCGCAGTTTCACCTTATCCGCCGCGCGGGCCATGTGCCCCCGGTAGATCAGCCAGAGGCCTATGCCCGCCAACTGCGCGACTTCCTCCGCGCCACGGGCCACATCTGACACCTCAAGGGCGCCGTTGCGGGCGCCCATCCTGCAATCCCCCCTTGCGATGGCGCGCGAATCCGGGTCACCTGCCCGAAACGCAAAAAGGAGCGTCGCCATGCCAACCATCAAAGCCGCCGTGTGTCACAGCTTCGGCGCGCCGCTTGTCATCGAGGACGTCGAGCTGCGCGCGCCCGAACGCGGCGAGGTCCTGGTCGATCTGGATGCCGTGGCCGTCTGTCACTCCGACATTTCCTATGCCGAGGGTGGCTGGGGCGGGTCGTTGCCGGCGGTCTATGGCCACGAAGCCGCCGGCCGCATAAGCGCCATCGGCGAGGGCGTTACCGGCTTTGAAACCGGCGACCCGGTCGTCGTCACCCTGATCCGCTCCTGCGGCTCTTGCCCAAGTTGCGGCTCGGGACGCCCGACAGGATGCGAAACCCGTTATGACGGCGACCTTGGCCCGCTCAGCACCACCTCGGGCGGCACCCTGCATCAGGCGATGGCCTGCGGGGCCTTCGCGCAAAAGGTCGTGGTCGACCAAAGCCAGATCGTGAAACTGCCTGCGGGCATCGACATGGCCTCGGCCTGCCTTCTGGCCTGCGGCGTGATTACCGGCGTCGGCGCCGTGGTCAACGCCGCAGGCCTGCGTGCCGGTCAGGACGTGGTGGTGATCGGCGCCGGCGGCGTCGGCCTCAACGCCATTCAGGGCGCGCGCATCGCCGGTGCCCGGCGCATCGTAGCGGTCGACATGAACGAGGAGAAACTCGCCGTCGCCCTCGAATTCGGCGCCACCGACGGCGTGCTTGCCACGGGCGACAAACCCTGGCGCGCCGCCAAGGCCGCGATGGGGCGCGGCGCCGATGTAGTGCTCGTCACCGTCGGCGCCGCCGCCGCTTATGACGTCGCCCCGCGCTACCTCGCGGGGGGCGGCAAGATGATTATGGTCGGCATGCCCCATAGCGGCTCACCCTCTTCTTACGAGGCCGTAAGCTTCGCCGCCGCAGGCCAGTCGATGATCGGCTCCTACGCGGGCGAGGTTGTCATCCGCCGCGATATCCCCTGGATGGTCGACCTCTACCAACAGGGCCGCCTCAAACTCGACGAACTCATCTCGGGCCGCTGGCGCCTCGATCAGATCAACGAGGCCATCGCCGACACCAAGACCGGCGCCGCCCGGCGCAACGTGATCCTCTTCAAATGACCCACCCCTTCTTCTTGCCATAAATATCCCGGGGGGTGTGGGGGGCAGCGCCCCCCACCCGGTCGGATCGCGGAACGCGATCCGAAACCCGTCTCACAGATCGGAGCATGACATGAAACTCAGGGACCTCGACATCATCGTCACCGCCCCGCCCGCACCGGGCTGGGGCGGGCGCTACTGGATATTGGTCAAGCTCACCACCGACGACGGCATCACCGGCTGGGGCGAATGCTATGCAAGCACCATCGGCCCAGAGGCGATGCGCGGCGTCATCAAGGATGTGTTCAGCCGCCACATTCAGGGCGAGAATCCCGAAAATATCGAGCTGATGTTCCGCCGCGCCTATTCCTCGGGCTTCACGCAACGCCCCGACCTCACGGTCATGGGCGCCTTTTCGGGCCTGGAAATCGCCTGTTGGGATATCCTTGGCAAGGCGCGCGGCCGCCCGGTCTATGCGCTTTTGGGCGGCAAGATGAATGAGCGCATCCGCGCCTATACCTATCTCTACCCGCTGCCGCATCACGATCTTACCGCCTTCTGGACATCGCCCGAAATGGCGGCGGAGTCGGCGCTTGATTGCGTGGCGCGCGGCTTTACCGCGATCAAGTTCGACCCGGCCGGCCCCTATACGATGCGCGGCGGGCATATGCCTGCGATGTCGGACATCTCGCTCTCGGTGGCCTTTTGTCGTGCCATCCGCGAGGCCGTGGGGGATCGCGCTGACCTGTTGTTCGGCACCCATGGTCAGTTTACCACCGCCGGCGCGATCCGCCTTGGCAAGGCGATCGAGCCCTATGCGCCGCTCTGGTATGAAGAACCCGTTCCGCCCGACAATATCCCCGAGATGGCGCGGGTTGCGGGCGCGGTGAACATCCCTGTCGCCACCGGCGAGCGGCTGACCACCAAGGCCGAATTCGCCCCCGTCCTGCGCGCCGGTGCCGCGAGCATCCTTCAACCCGCCTTGGGGCGCGCGGGTGGTATCTGGGAGATGAAAAAGGTTGCCGCCATGGCTGAGGTCTATAACGCCCAGATCGCCCCGCATCTTTACGCAGGCCCGGTGGAATGGGCAGCCAACATCCACCTGGCCACCTCGATCCCCAATATCCTGATGGCCGAAACCATCGAGACCGGCTTTCACAACGATCTGATCAAAGGCACGATTCGCGTCGAGCATGGCTTTGTCGTGCCGCCCGACACCCCCGGTCTTGGCATCGAGGTCGATGAGGATCTGGCGCGCGCGCATCCCTATACCGACAGTGGCCTGCATCTGGAAATGCAGGAGGCGCCCTGCGATTACGCCAATGGCAATGCCTTTGTCGGCGGTGCGCCCATCAAGACCGAATAACCCGCCCGCTCAGGGCAGAACCTGAAGCCAGACCCAGGCGGTGACAATCGTCAGCGCGGTGGACAAAAGCACGCTTGAGGCCGCCACGCGTTTCGCGTGACCATAAATATTGGCGAAGATATAGGCGTTAACGCCCGGCGCCATCGCCCCGGTCACCACCGCCGAGCGCAGTGACGCATCCGAGAGATCAAACGCCCGGCCAAGCCCGAAGGTGATCAGAGGATGTGCCACAAGCGCCACCGCGCAAACGTAAAAGATCACCCGCAAATCGCCCTCGGGGCGGTATTGCACCAACACCCCGCCAAGCCCGAACAAGGCCGCCGGCAACGCCGCGCGCACCATCAGATCCAGCGCATCATTCACCGGCCCCGGAAGGGCAAACCCCGAGAGGTTGACCGCAAAACCAAGCGCCACGCCCATGATGAGCGTGTTGGAAAACATCGCCTTGAGCACCTTGACCAGCACCGCTGGCCCCGCCGCGCCGCGCGCCTTGACGACCTCCATCACGGTGATGCCGATGCCATAGCAAAACGGCGAGTGCATTGAGATAATGGCGAAATTCGCGGTCATCGCGGCCGCGCCATAGGCCCGCTCCATGATCGGAAGGCCAAGCAGAACCGAGTTTGAGAACAAACAGCAAAAGCCGATGGCGACCGCGTCTTCCCAGGTGCGCGAGAAAAGATAGCGCGCGCCGAACAGCCCCAGAAGAAACCCCGACAACGCCCCGGCGTAAAAGCTGGTGAGCAGGCGCCAGTCAAAGCTCTGGCCCAGATCGAGCCGCGAGATCGCGGTGAACAACAGGCAGGGAATGGCGAATTTCTGGGTGAAGGCCATGAGCCCGTCAACGCCTGCCTGGCTGAACCAGCCGCGCCAGACCGCCAGATAGCCAAAGCCGATCACAAGAAAGACCGGCAGGATGACTTCGATCAGGGCCTGCATCGCCTCAGACCGGATAGCGGATGGTCATCCCATCATAGGCCGGCGCTATATGCTCGGGCAGTTCTTCGACGAGGGTCTGATAATCCATGTCGATATGCATATTGGTCAGGATCCCCCGGCGCGGCGCGGCGCGCGCCATCCAGTCAAGCGCCTGCGCAAGATGTGCATGGGTCGGGTGCGGCGTGCGGCGCAGCGCATCCAGCACCCAGCAATCCAGCCCCTCAAGCACCGGCCAGACATCCTCGGGGATCGCCGCCACATCGGGCAGATAGGCAAAGCCGCCCACCCGAAAGCCAAGCGCCTCAATCGAGCCGTGATTGACCTCGAACGGGTGCAAGGACACCGCCCCCCCGGCGCCGGTGATCTCGAACGGCCCGTTGATGGTGTGCATGTCAAGGATCGGCGGATAGGGGCTATCCTCGGGCTGGGTGAAGGCATAGCCAAAGCGCGCGTAAAGCGCGTTTTGCGTGTCGCCATCGGCCCAGACCGGAAGGCGTTGGCGCATGTTGAACACGATCATGCGCAGATCGTCGATGCCATGCACATGATCGGCGTGGCTATGGGTATAGACCACCGCATCAAGCGCGCCGACGCCTGCATCCAGAAGCTGGGCGCGCAGATCAGGCGAGCTGTCAACCAGAATGCGGGTCACGCCGCCCTCGTCTTCGCGTTCGATCAAAAGCGAACAGCGGCGACGGGTGTTCCTGGGGTTATCCGGGTCGCAATCGCCCCAATGCCCGCCAAGGCGCGGCACGCCACCCGATGACCCACAGCCGAGAATGGTAAAGCGCAGCTCGCCCATCACAGCACCGCCTTGGAGAAAAGACGCTCGAAATTCGCCTCGGTCTGGGCGGCGAAGGCGGGCCAATCCATGCCGAACACCTCGGCGCCCCTTTGGGCGGTGTGAAAGGTATAGGCCGGCTCGTTGCGTTTGCCGCGATAGGGCGGCGGCGCAAGGTAAGGCGCGTCGGTTTCCACCAGAATGCGGTCCACCGGGGCGCTCGCAAAGATATCGCGCACGTCCTGGCTTTTGGGGAATGTGGCGATGCCCGACATCGACAAATAAAACCCAAGCTCAAGCGCCGCCCTGGCCAGCTCTGGCCCCGAGGAAAAGCAATGCATGACGCAGGTATAGGCGCCGTTTTTCATTTCCTCGGTCAAAATCTGCGCCATGTCCTCATCGGCCCCGCGCGCATGGATGATAAGCGGCAGGCCGGTCTGGCGCGCGGCCTCGATATGCACCCGCAGGCTTTGCTTTTGCACCTCGGCGCTTTCAGAGGTGTAGTGATAATCAAGCCCGGTTTCGCCGATGCCGACAAACTTGGGATGGGCGGCAAGGCGAATGAGGTCATCGACACTCACCATCGGCTCTGACGCGGCACTCATCGGGTGGGTGCCGGCGGCATAAAACACCGGCGCGTATTTTTCCGCGATGGCGCGCACCTGGGGTTCGCTGCGCAGCTTGGTGCAGATCGTGACCATGCGATGCACGCCCGCGTCAAGCGCACGCTCGATCACCTGATCGCGCTCGGCGTCGAAATCGGGGAAATCGAGATGGCAATGGCTGTCGGTGATCTTGATCGTTTGGGTCATGTCTATCCTTGCGCGGGCCTTAGCCTGCGGCGGTTTTCTGGATTTTGAACACCGTATCAAGCACCAGAGCGGCCGGGTCAAGGTTGACCGCCCGCCCGTGTCGGGCGCGCGCACCGATCTCTTGCGCGCAATCGGCCCAGGCCCGCGCCATTTGCGGCGTCGAGGACAGTCGCGCCAAAAGCACCGCCTCGCCGTTCGCGGCCTCGATTGCCGGGGGATGGCCAATCGCACCCGTGCGCGCCAGCCGCGCCAGCAAAAGGTCGGTCAGCCCCATCAAGAGGTCAAGCCGCTCTTCGGCGCCGCGCGTCGCCGCCGCCTCGGCCAGCTTGAGCGCGCGCGGCCGGTCAAGCCGCGGCAGGCTGTCGAGCAGGCCGACGAGTTCGCTATAGATCTTGAGCCCGCCAAGATTGATCAGGCGCACCGCCTCGCCGACCGACCCGCCCGAAAGTTCGGCCAGGGCACCCGCATCGCCTTCGGGGATAATCCCCGCCTGATCAAGCGCCTGCGCCATCTCGGGGGCCGCCAGGGGATGCAGCCGAAGCGTGCGACAGCGCGAGCGGATCGTCGGCAAAAGCCCCGAGGGCTGATGGCTGATCAACAGGATCGTGGTGCGCGCGGGCGGCTCTTCGAGCATTTTCAGGATCGCGTTGGCGGCCTGGGTGTTGAGGTCATCGGCGGCATCGACGATCACCACCCGCCGCCCGCCATCCGCCGCCGAGAGGGAAAAGAAATTGCCAAGGCGACGCACTTCTTTGACCAGGATCTCGCTGGCCAGCCGGTCGCCCTTTTCGGTCGCGCCGCGCCGCAACAAAAAAAGCCCCGGATCCGAGAGCGCCAGAACCCGGCGCGCCACCGGATGATCCGGCGCGACATCAAGCGATGTGGGCAGTGGCGGTGCGCCGAAAAGCCCGTCGTCCTGCACCAGCGGGGCGGCCAAAAGAAACCGCGCGATTGACCAGGCCAGCGTCGCCTTGCCGACGCCGCGCGGCCCGGTGATCAGCCAGCCGTGATGCAGCCGCCCGGTGTTGAAGGCGTCAAGGAATTCGGCCTCGGCCGCCCCCTGCCCGATCACCTGCGCGGTTTCGCGCGGATGCGGCGCGCCCTCGACGCGGTCGGGTTCCGGCAAATCGCTGGTGCTCATGGCAGGCGCGCCCCGGCAGCGGCGGCCACATCAAGCGCCACATCCTCAAGTGCGCGATTGCCGTCGATAACCACGATCCGGTCGGAAAATTCCTCGGCCAGCGCCAGAAATCCGGCGCGCATCTTTTGCTGGAGGCCCTCGCCGAAGGATTCAAATCGCTCTTCATGGCCACCACGCGACAAGGCCCGGCCAAGCCCGGTGGCAGGGTCGATATCAATCAACAGCGTCAGGTCCGGTTCTCGCCCGATCATCAGGTCGTGCAACTGATCCACCGCCGCGCGCAAATCGCTGCGGCTTAGCCCCTGATACATCCGCGTGCTATCGGCAAAGCGGTCGCAGATCACCACCTGTCCGGCGGCAATCGCCGGGGCAATCGTGCGCTCAAGGTGGTCGCGCCGAGCTGCCGTGAACAAAAGCAGTTCGGTTTCCGCCGACCAGCGGTCGCCGTCGCCCGTCAGCACGAGTTTGCGGATTTCCTCGGCGCCCGGGCTTCCGCCCGGTTCGCGGGTCAGCACCACATCGCGCCCCTGCGCGCGCAAGGCCTCGGCCAAAAGCCGGGCCTGCGTGGATTTGCCGGAGCCGTCGATGCCCTCGAAACTGATGAAAAGGCCCGGCCCGCTCAAAGCGCCCCCTCGGGCCCTTGTTGCAACCGCGTCAGCAACAGCCCCGAGACCGTGCGCAGACGCGCGGTAAAGCCGCCCTTGGCCACGTCTTCGGCAGCGACCAGCGGCACGCGGGTTTCCGGCAAGCCCTCTGGCGCAAAGACCAGCTCTGCGATCTGATCGCCCTTCTTGACCGGCGCGCGAACCGGCCCGGTAAAGACAACCTCTGCCTTGAGAACGCTGCTCCCGAGAACTGGCATAAGGGTGCTCACGTCCTCTGCCGGGGTCAGGCCAACGCTATCGGCCTCGCCCATCCAGATCGGTGCGCGCGCCACTTCTTCGCCCGCCTTTACCACGGATTTCCGGGCAAACTGGCGAAAGGCCCAGTTGACCACCGCCTCGGATTCGCGGGCGCGGGCCTGTGCGCTTTCAAGACCCGACAGCACGAAAACCACCCGACGATCGCCCTGTTTGGCCGACCCGGTCAGACCATAGCCCGCCTGTTGGGTGTGCCCGGTCTTGAGGCCATCCGCGCCGACCCCGAGACTCAGAAGCGGATTGCGGTTTTGCGAGTTGCGCGGCGCGCGCCCATCAAACTGAAACTCGGTTTCGGAAAACATCGGATAGAAATCCGGGAAGTCGGTGATGATGTGACGCGCCAGAAGCGCAAGGTCACGCATGCTCATCTCATGGCCCGGCGCGGGCCAGCCGTTCGAATTCTTGAAGGTCGAGTTGGTCATGCCCATCTGCTGGGCGCGCTGCGTCATGAAGGTGGCAAAGCCCGCCTCTGATCCGTCGGGGCTTAGCGCTTCGGCGATCACGGCGCAGGCGTCATTGCCCGACAACACGATAATGCCGCGCAGCAGATCCTCGACCCTGACGCGATCGGTGGTGTCCAGAAACATCGTCGAGCCGCCATAGCTCATGGCGTGACGCGACACCGGCAGACGCTCGTCCAGCGACAGGCGGCCATCGCGGATCGCCTCGAAGGCAACGTAAAGCGTCATCAGCTTGGACATCGAGGCCGGCGGCAATGGCGTATCGGCGTTCCTGTCCAGCAGCACCGTGCCGGTGGTCATGTCAAACACAAAGGCCGCCTTGGCCCCGGTGTCAAATGCCTGCACCGGATGCGCCAGAGCAAGGCCCAGCACGATGGATGACACTATACGTCGGAAGAAAAGCGTCATGACGCCCCCCGGATCAATTGGTGACAGGATAGGCATCATCAAAGCCGATGCCCTTGATCTTCTTGAGCAAAACACCCCGCTCAGATGTGGTTGTGGCCGGACCGACAATGACACGCCAGAACTTTTTGCCCTGCGATGTCTGCTCGATCACCGTGGGCACCATTCCGGCCTGCCGCATGGCGGTGGCGGTATTGCTGGCGTTCTGTTCGACGCTGAAAATCCCGATCTGGATGAATGGCTTTTCAAGCGACGAGGCGCGGCGCGCGGGCGCTGCTGCGGGTGCCGGCGCGGGTTTTGGCGGGGCGGCGGCCGCAGGGGCCGGTGTGGCAGGTGCAGCGGCCTCGGCCTCGGCGGCGTCAATCGCGGCGGCAGCGCCTGCGACCGGGTCAAGCGAGGTCGCCTCAATGTCGCTCGGCGCGGCAAGCTCTGCGGTCTGCGCATCCTCCGGGGCAGCGTCGGCAACAGGGGTTTCCTCGCGCCGCAGCGCGGTCACGTTGAGTTGCGCCGGCGCGCCGGCCAGCATGCCAAGGGCGTTGGCGGCATCCGAAGAGACCTGCAATGCCGGGCCGGGATTATCGCGCTCACGACGAAACAGCGCGCCTATCACGAATTTCGAATTGGCCGTGTTGCGGATAATCACCCGCTCTGGGTCTTTGACATCCGGATGCGCCACCCAGACCCCGCCAAGCGAGGGGCGACCATCCCAAAGGCCCATATCGGTGACCTGAAAGACATCCGGCGCCTCGACATCACGTTCGACCAGTTTCACGGTCGAGGTCCCGGCCGTGCCCTCGGCCGTCTGGCCCGGTTTGGCCTGGAACGGATTGGCGAACTGCCCACTGTCGTCACAGCCTGCCAGAACCGCAAGCCCAAGTCCGGCCATCGCCAGCGTTTTCCAGCCTGCGCGTAGTCGTGACCCCTTGCCACCCGATTGAATAAACATGCTTTGCCCCTTGCCTGTGAACACGCTCAAAAAGCGCGCCTCGCCGGTTTGTCCGGTCCTGTTGATACTCACTTGCGGCATCCCGCCCGCGCGCAGTCTAGCGCCTTGCCTTGCCCAAGAAAAGCACGCAGGTGCACGATGGGCGAATTTCCCCGCAAAACAATATCTTTCAGAATCGCAAAAGCCGCTGTAGAGGATCATGCGTCGGAGGAGTGGCAGAGTGGTCGAATGCACCGGTCTTGAAAACCGACGAGGGTGAAAGTCCTCCGTGGGTTCGAATCCCACCTCCTCCGCCATTACCCATTGAAAAAATTTGTTAAAAATTGGTTTTGGCGACCTTACCCCACATAATACCCCACATAGAAAAAATGCTTGAGCCGTGAGCGAATCTTCGTCTCATTGCATGGGATTTGAGCGGGGGAGCACAGTGATCAAGATATCTTGGCTCCCATACACTCCCATCGGCATTAGCCCCCGACCGCTGTTCACTCGCACCAAAACTCTGCACCATCAGGCCAGCTTCGAGCCAAGCCCTCTGCGATAAGAATATCCCCAATGTCCATTCCGCCAACTCGAACGACTGCAAGAGTACGCCCGTACTTGTCTTTTCCGTCGCGGACGATGGTGAACTGGTTCTCATTCAGAAGTTGGAGCAATCTGTCAGAAGCAGCAGTTGCCAAGTCAACTTCGCGCTGTCCACCGCAGATGTTGGTGATTGGCTCCGGGGTATCGTAGCCCATCATTCTGATTTTCTCGCCCTCGAACCAAATCGTGTCGCCATCAACAACGCATGTGATGCGCTTAGCTGAGCCACACCTTTCGAATTCCTTGACTTGTGCCATCGCGCCTGTCGGCACCAGCATCATCGCGACCAGCGCCGCCTGTAATATCTTTCTCATAAGTCCGCTCCGTCTAATGCCTGCAACATATGGGCCGTCATCTGCAACCAAATTCCTTCTTATATGCCTGTACGCGCTCAAGGTTCACTTTCGAACTTTGACCACATTGTTTTTCGCAAGGAATCCCGTCGTTATCACCATCAGCGCGGGCGTACCCACATACACACCACTGGTAGACTGCTTCTTTGCAGCTTCTCACTTGCCCACAAGTTCGACCACAGGAGTAACTTTGGGCAAGTTGAAATTCCTTCAGGGTTGAGAGCGATGAATCCTGAGCATCAGCAATGTAGGGAAACACAGAAAGTGCAAAAAGCGCAGCGATTAGTTTAATCAGGCTCAAATTACATCTCCGAGAACAAACTGTGTGTAAGTTAGGGTTAGGTCTTGAACTTTAACGGCCTTCACTAGCCGTCACTGCCCAGCGTATTTGCTTTCGATATGCATCAATCGCAGTCGCTGTAGCCAGAAGACATGCACGCCCTGGCCCGTTGCGTTGCGTCAGCAATCTGTTCAGACGTCATCTGGCTTTCAGCTATATCGCGGTTTCCTGCTGCAAGTTCTTGGCCGTTGGCACTGGCGATATTCGACCACATATGCGCGAAGACCATGTCTTTCAGCACACCTTCGCCTTTGCCATACAAGACGCCGAGGTTGTACTGGGCTTTGGCATCGCCCTGATCGGCTGCGAGGCGATACCACCGCACAGCTTCAACGGCATCTTTCAGCACGCCCCTGCCGTAGTAATACATGAGGCCGAGGTTGTACTGGGCGTCGGCATTACCCTGCTCGGCTGCGAGGCGATACCACTGCGCAGCTTCAACGTCATCTTTCAGCACACCCTTGCCGGTCGCATACATCATGCCGAGGTTAATCTGGGCGCTGGCATCGCCCTGCTCGGCTGCGAGGCGATACAACCGTACAGCTTCAACGTCGTCTTTCGACACACCCCAGCCGTTGTCATACATGAGGCCGAGGTTGAATTGAGCGTCGGCATTACCCTGCTCAGCCAAGGGCTGCCATTCCTTAAGGGCTGTTGCGTAATCTCCCGCCTTAGCTGCATCTAACCCCTTTTGGAAATCTGCGGCGTAGGCAACCACACCAGCAAAAACGATAATAATTGCGGAAAGCGCGGCAAAGAAAATTCTAAGCATTAATAGCCCTCTTATGAGCAAGCGTAAAAATTCGAGAATGCATGTCTTGAGATAGTTGCGCAACCCGATCATGTTTGTAATTGGGATGGACAGAGCCAGACGGCGCACCACCGCCAGCGCCGTGAACGCGACAGACGCGCCAGCCTTGCTTAGAAGGGCATTGACTGCGTTCCCTGTACTCTTGGCCGTTGCGCGGCATCTGCGTTGTCTCTGGGCCTCTGAGTGGCGTCTAGGTTAGGGTTGCTAAGCAAACGAAACGCAAACTATGACTGAGACAAAAAATATGAATTCAATCAGTCCAGTGATTGCTATTGCTTCGTGCACAAATCTTCTCACCGGATTCAGTGATGCCGCTGCAACAAAACCTATCATGCCGCATATCATTAGCAAGAAGATCAATATTTCCATCTTGATAGTTTTCTAATCCGGTTTTTCCCTAAACACTCTAATTTTGAATTGTGACTGCGTTTGGGAGAAAGTTTGCCGACCGGATGAAATCCGAACTGGAGTATCACTCTACATTTGAGCTAATCGATTTCATTTCTAATATCTCGAGCCTCCCTGCTGAGAACTGTAACCAACCGCCGCAGTTCCTGCATCTGCTTAGTCCGCAGTCCATGCCTATAGTTCGGATGTGCTGAACCAGATGACGCTCCACCGCCAGCGCCATGCATGCGACAGACGCGCCAGCCGCGCACCGCAGGAGCCTTGCAACGCCCTCCGGTGCTCTTTGCTGTTGCGCAGCATCTGGGCGCATCTCTGAGCCTTTGGGTGGGGTCTATGGGGTTACCGTCACTTTTCACCGTCAACCCTCCCCCCGGTGCTGACATCGCCCGCGATTGCTTGAGGTGCAAAAGATTGGCTGAGGTAATGATGGTCCAGAATTAATTGAGTCTATTGACAATGCCTCATGATGTTCACCTTATGTACTGATGCTTTGGACGCGGAAAAGAACCCATATTGGTGGTACTTATAGCCCAGATCCAGATAGCGACTGGGTCATCCTGCGTGACGGTAAGGATGTCGGGCGCATTTCACGTGACTTCTATCCACAGAACGACTCCCTTCCGTGGTTGTGGAACACATGGGTTCACCCTGCCGAAGGAGGTCGAGTTGATACACTAGAAGAAGCACAAGAAGCAGTCAGGCAAAGCGTTTCGAGGGTGTTGAAGAGCGGGAAAGACGGCTAACGATCCATGCGGACTGAGTTTTCAAACTGACAACAACCAATGACCGTTTAGAGTGACAGAGCCGACATCTGAGGAAAGGCCTCAGATGACCGCTTAGAGCCTATTCTGTTGAAAAACTCCGCTACGCCAAAATCGCCTCGGAAACTTGGAACACTGTTCTCGTCACAGGCCAATTGACAAACGGTACTTCCAGAATGGCGTTTTAGCGGGACAATATTCTGCTGATCTTGCCCTTTCGAGCGATCAGGCGAGTTTTTCAACGGAATAAGCCCATAGCATTCATTCACTCACCAGGATCTTGAGCTCTATTTACCCACAGGCTTACGCTAACGTCAGGCTGCGACCGGGCACCCAACCGAACCAACTTGCGGAAGTTGGTCAGGTATTCCATACTTTGTTTGCGTGATCGGCTGGTGCAGGTTGGAATCGCGGACAGCTGTGCGGACAAACCGGCCTGATGCGAGTGCAGCACAATTCGCCGGACCCGCCCAATCAAGAAGGCAACAGTTTCGCGGCACTGCGGCAGGATTTCCCCGAAGCGGCCGTTCGCAATGGTCTGAAGGGCAGAAATCCAAACCGCTCGTTCGCCGCAGGCTTGTTCGATGTCTCCGGTGCGGGACTTTGCTGCCGCTCACCACAAAGTTGGGCCATAGCAATGCAACAAACCAGATGAGCCAAACTCTCTCTTAGTTTAAGCCGCCTTTGGACCCAGAAACCCTGACGACGGATGCGGTTACAAGACAATGCAAACAGTTTTTATATACCCCAGGGGCAGAGTGCTTCGACCTGTCGGCGACCAAGTTTATTCAATGTTTTTATGTTATCTATATAAATCTTCTCGGGGTCCAAAACGTGAGCGAGGACTTTAGTCATCTGATCTTGACGCAGAAGATGTATGGTTGGATAGGGTGAGCGATTAGTAAAGTGGCTAAGATCGTCTGCAGCCACACCCTCAAATTGATATTGAGGATGAAATGATGCTAATTGCACATGCTCTGTCAGCTCTGCTTTCTCCAATAGCTGCTGAAACCAATCGAGTAATGCGAGGTAATCACCGAACTCTTCTAGACCTTGGGTAAACATGAGCAAGCTAGTGGCAACGTCATTTTCGTTAGTCCCAAGCAGGCGCTGTAATTCATTCACATAGAACTGCTTTAGTTGTGCATCGGTGGTGGCATCACATATGGCATAATACACTTGGTCTCGGGCTATGACGCTAGAGGAAAATGGGCATAGATTTAATCCTACTACCATTTGTTCAAGCCATCGACGGGTGTTTTTTACCACGTCTTGATGAGCTATTGATAGCGTCTTAGGGTCAAACTTATTGATACGATAGATCCTTTCTTGTTTGACTAATTTAAAGCAAATTCTGCCCATACTTCCAACTTGTTTGCAAAAGCCAAAACCATCGACTCGGCGCAGTCACAACCGTCTATTGTGTCATACCATCCTTCGCCATTGGCAATCGGCCCTGACCTGCCTTTCATCCGTAGAACCGATGCCGCGCTGCGGCTGCACCAGACCGGCCATTCCTGCATTGTGCGGCATTTTGGAGGGTCGAAGGTCGGCAGTGCGGACAAAGTTGCCGTTGATGCAAAGCTAAATGGGTTTGAAATAGGCAATCTTTTCATAAATGACGCCATCGTTGCCAACCTTCAGAAGCGCCGAGCCCGCCACATCCGTGCCAACAAACTTCCACCACGCCCAGCGAAGAATATGCCCCTCCTGATCAGCCAAAAGCTCGTCTGAAACCTCGTAACGACCAGTCCCGCCAATTGAACGCATCCTATCCTCCCAGTTCAGAAGATACTCGGAGAACCGTTCTTTGGTGATGGGCTCGGATACCATTCCATCATACCATCGATAGTCTGGAGCCGCCGCGCGCATAGCGCGCTTGGGGTCCATCGACTGAACTCCCGCCAAGTATTCCTTGAGTAAGTCCATCCGCTTTGTAGGATAATCGGTCATGGTCGATAGGTTACGCGCATTGCGGAAATTGACCAAGCGTCCAGCTCGGACTCGGTGCAGTCGTTCAGTGCCCCGTCATCTGACGGCCGCTTCCGACCACCAAACGTCCGCTCTCCGAGCCATCCGTTTGAAAAGAGTGAAGCTTCGGCGTTCTAAGAACGGCGGCTTTCGGGAGACGGTTCAAGCTTGACCCGCTGCAGCGCCGCATGACGGCGTCGAACCAAACACGACATTTGGTTTCTGGCGAATGCAACACAAGCCTTAAGGGCGACACGCGCTCGCTATTTCAGTTCTCGCGCTCGAACTTGACCGGTGACAACTTACTTTTGTTGACGGAGAGCTGAAAAATATCCGGCCTTGAATAATGACCCATCACGTCGAACGCTCGTCGCGCCTCCCGGACTTGCCCAACATCAATATCAGCCGTCAAGAAACCTTTCTTCTGCGGCATCGGACCTGCAATGACATCGCCCATAGGGTCGCAGATAATTCCATTGCCACCGGCGACCCAGCCATCATCTCCCGCGTATTCTGCATAGGATGGAAGGTCCTTAGGGATGTCTGATCTTTCGACCGTGGGTGCCACCCCCACGACAAAGCAAGACCCCTCCCGACCGACAAGCTGCATGGCAGCATGCCAGACATTGTTTTCGGCAGCAGTTGGGGCGCAGTAAATCTCAACATTCTGTGCATAGACCGCCGCGCGGGCGAGCGGCATGTAGTTTTCCCAACACAGAAGGCCACCGACACGTCCGACAGCCGTTTCCACAACGTTGATGCCGCTGGCATCACCGAACCCCCAGACCATGCGTTCAGGGTTAGTTGGCATTACCTTCCTGTGAACGTTCAGTATTTCGCCTGTGGCGTCGACAATTACCATCGTGTTGTAGAGAGTGCTGGCACTCATTTCGCTTTCGCGTTCATTGATGCCTATAACGACCACGATGCCATGCTCTCGAGCGGCGTAACATACTGGTTTTAAGTCATCCTTGGAGAGATCAACGGAATTTTCAAACATCCTTCGGTAAATGTCGCTCAACCCGCCAAAGCCATTCTCGGGAAGATTGTTCCAAACGAGGATCGGATAACCAGACAGCCATGCTTCAGAAAAAACAAGGCATTCAATTCCGTCTGATGCAGCCTCTTCAATGATTTCAACGGCTCGTTCCAAGCATTTCGCTAGGTCGTAGTAAACAGGCGGATACTGAACTGCGGCTACTTTTGTCATATTGCCCTCCGATCTTGTTCCAGTCCCGATAATTGCAGAGATTTCGGCTTCAGCAAAGGGCAAGCCGCTTCTGTTCTTGAGGATTGCGGGCAAAGTTCAAGCGCGGGCAGTGAAGATTGACTATCGGTAGAGCATGTTCTCGAAGCTGGTGAAAGCCTCTTTCCGCCGCATCGTCACGCGGTATGAGAAAACATCACGCAACTTTCTGGCAATGATCAAACTGGCCTCGGTCCGCCTGTGGATCGAGTTTTATGAGTCGGCTGCCTAATAAGGGCCTCGAGTAGCGCCAAATTTTCTTAAAAGAAAAAACGGTGACCTCAGGAGGCGAGGCCACCGATTATTGAATGGTTCGCCACGGGAGGAGGTGCAGCGAACCTTTTCAGTTGGCAACTTGCTCTCGGGAGGAGGTGAAAGCGTGCTGCAAATTTATGTCGGGGTCTCTGGGAGGAGAAAGTCCGCCATAAAAATCTTATGCTTCATTGACCGAACGATATGCTGCGTTGCGGCAATGGGAGGCGCCGCGGTGCGGCGACACTACCTGAGATGCGCCACAATTTCCTGCGCTTTACGGAGCTGTTGGGTGAAAATTGTGCTTAATGTGTATAAAGCTGCATGATGGAATAGCTACGGAGCTAGAAGCGGATCTAGCCGTAGTGCCAATGCGAGACTTCGCGGCTGGGAAGCATTTCAAGAATTGAGATGACGGCCCAAATCCGACATAGACCGAAGTGTCCGTCGCTGCGGTGCAGCTTCACCAGAGCGGCCATTCGTGCGTAGTGCAGCATTCTGCAATGTTCGAGGCCTATGGGCATGGGCTGGGCAGACTGAGCCTCGAGTTTGTGATATCGTTGTTAAACCAACGAGGAGTATTTCCATGTCAGATTATTTCAACTTGGGTAGCTACAGGCGTCCAGCGAGTGATGTTCCTATTGCACAAACCTGGTTTGACCGCGGCCTGGTCTGGCTGTTCGCTTACAATCATGAAGAGGCCATTGTGTGTTTCGAAAAGGCGCTGGTGGCCGATCCGGCCTGCGCTTTGGCTCACTGGGGGATCGCCTATGCCATCGGTCCGAATTACAACAAGCCGTGGGAGTTTTTTACGCCAGAGGAGAAAGCACCGGCCCTGGAACGCGCACATACAGCGCTTAAAGCGGGCCTCGCGCTCGAAAACGCCAAGCCGGTGGAGCGCGCCCTGATCCAAGCGCTTGCGTCGCGCTACCCTACTGATCCGGAAATCGAAGATTACCAGCCCTTCAATGACGGGTTCGCAGCCGCAATGAAACCGGTTTACGAGGCTAATCCCGATGATCTGGATATCGCCTTTGCCTATGCTGAAGCGATGATGAACCGAACCCCTTGGCAGCTTTGGGACTTTCATAGGGGCGTTCCCAACCCTGATGCCTCGACGCCCGAGGCGATGGCCGTGCTTGAGCGGGCTTTCGACCAAACCTCCGGGGCCTGGGACCATCCCGGCTTGCTGCACATGTATATCCACCTGATGGAGATGTCGCCGCATCCTGAACGCGCCCTGCGCCACGGCGACCGCCTGAAGGACTTGGTCGCTGATGCCGGCCACCTCGTGCATATGGCGACCCATATCGATGTGCTGTGCGGTGAATACCAGAACGTCCTCGACAGAAATCTTGCGGCCGCCAGAGTAGATGAAAAATTCAAGGCCTACGCTGGTCCGGCAAATTTCTACGCGCTCTATCGGATTCACAATCTGCATTTCGCCTTCTATGGCGCAATGTTTCTTGGCCAGAAGGCCGCGGCGGTCGATGCAGCCATACGTCTGCGTGAAGAAGTTCCCGACGAGGTCGTCCGCTCTTACCCAGATATCTTCGAGACCTTTGTGGCCGCTGCACCGCACGTCTATATCCGCTTCGGTATGTGGTCCGAGATACTTGATCTCGCTCAACCCGAAGACAAGGAACTGTATGTGACCACCAACGCCCTGATCTATTATGCCAAGGCGGTGGCGCTTGCTAATCTCGGCCGACACGAAGAAGCCAAAGCAGCAATGGCGAATTTCACCTCGGCCTATGCGAAGGTCCCTGAAAGCCGGATGCTGTTCAACAATAAGGCGCGCGATGTGCTTGCCGTGGCCGAAGAGATGATGAAAGGCGAGATCGCCTTCAAGGCAGGCCGTCGCGAGGAAGGGCTGGACCATCTTCGCAAGGCGGTCGATCTGGACGACAATCTGGAATACGAAGAACCTTGGTCTTGGCCGCAGCCCACGCGTCACGCTTTGGGCGCACTGCTCATGGAGGCAGGCGAATATAACGAGGCCGAAGCAGCCTATCGCGCGGATCTGGGCCTGGATGGCAAACTACCGCGTCCGAGCCAGCACCCCCGTAACGTCTGGGCGCTGCACGGCTTGCACGAGTGTCTGGCAAGACGCGGCGAGAGTGTGGAACTGCCGCATGTGAAGCTCTTGCTTGATCAGGCTATTGCGCGCGCTGATATCCCGATCCGTGCAAGTTGCCTGTGCCGCGCCGCCGCAGCCTGAATACGAAAATCATCCAGTGCGCTGCTTTTCTTAACGGCGCAAGCCACTTGTGATACCGGCAAAAAAGATGCACCAGCGTTGCGCCTGTATTCCAATTCAATTGTCCTTTTTTGCGTGCACTTCGATCATGTAGCCATCGATCCTGCCTGTATGACACGAAATTATCTGCTGCGGGATCGGTGCAGCTATTTCGTTACTGCCCCGATCGAATTTTTCACAGCAACGAGAGCAGCTTGCGCGCGGCCTCTTCGGAGGAGGCCGGGTTCTGGCCGGTGACAAGCTTGCCATCGACCACCACGAAGGACCCCCAATCGGGGCCTTTCTGATAGGTGGCCCCATTGGCACCCAGCATGTCCTCGACCAGAAACGGCACGATGTCGGTCAGGCCAACGGCGTCTTCCTCGGTATTGGTAAAGCCGGTCACTTTGCGACCCGACACAAGTGGCTTGCCATCTGCGCCCTTGGGATGCTTGAACACTGCCGGGGCGTGACAGACCGCGCCGATGGGGCGGTCGCTTGCGGCAAAGGTCTCGATCAGCTTGGCACTGTCGCCGTCCTCGGCCAGATCCCAGAGCGGGCCGTGACCGCCGGGGTAAAAGATCGCGTCAAACTCGTCCGCCGAAATTTCCGACAGCACGGCGGTCTGCGCCAACTCTTTTTGCGCCGCCTCATCGCCCTTGAAGCGTTTGGTGGCCTCGGTCTGGGCGTCATCCGCGTCACTGTTTGGGTCAAGCGGCGGCTGGCCGCCCTTGGGCGAAGCCAGCGTGATCTCGGCACCTGCGTCCTTGAAGACATAATAGGGGGCCGCGAATTCTTCGAGCCAGAAACCGGTCTTCTTGCCAGTGTCGCCCAGTTGATTATGAGATGTGAGAACCATTAGAATTTTCATTGGTATCTTCCTTTTTATTTTGGTGTTCAGGTTGTCAGGTGGATGACGCGCTTGCCAAAAGCCTCGCCCCTCAGCAGGTCCCCGACATCAAGGCGCAGCGTCTTGTCGTCGGGTTCGCCCTTGGGGCGCTCGGCCAGAACGAACCTGCGGTGCTGGATTGCGTCATGCGGCGTCCTTTTCTGATCATACCTGCGGTCTGTCGGTTAGGGGAGGGGTGACACCTTTGCGGCGTCGCAGATGTGCGGGATCAAGTATAGGCGCCAGCCGAATAGGTTAGCTCATAACTATGGCTGTAAAGTTCAAAGACGATGCCGAACGGATCTTCGACATAGACCATCCGATAGGGCTTTTCATCGGGAAAGTATTCCCGGACCGGCATCCGCTGTTTTCCGCCTGCGGCGACGATTTTAGCAAGCAGACCTTCAAGGTCGGGATCTTGAATTGCAAAGTGGAAGGTGCCGTGCTGGCGAAAGGACAGGTTGTCCTGTGGGGCATGGTTGCCGTCGAACTCGAACAGCTCGAAGCCGATACGATCGGCCGTTGCCAGATGCGCGATGCGCAGGCGTGTCCAGCCGGGGCCGAACACATCGGTGCACATCTTGCCGATATCGCTATCGTCCTCGATCACCTCGGTGGGGGGCATGATGGTGTAGAACCCAAAAACCTCGGTGTAGAATTTCACTGCGCCGTCAAGGTCGGGCACCGAGAGGCCGATATGGGAAAATGTGCGGGGTGTCGGAAGCATGGTGATATCCTTGTCCTGTCTGGTTGGGACAGAGATAGGTGGCGAGCGACGATTATTAAAATAATCATTTCAATCTGGTTTGATAACAAATAGTAATGACTCATGCTGAACGCTCAATGGTTGGAAACCTTCACCGTGCTGTGTGACATCGGGCATTTCACCCGTGCCGCCAACCGTCTGGGGATGACCCAGCCCGGCGTGTCACAGCATTTGCGCAAACTTGAGGATCAGGTTGGCCAAGCCCTGATTTCGCGTCAGGGCAAGCGCTTTAGCGTGACACCGGCTGGCGAGGCTGTGCTTGCCTTGGGGCGCGCGCGGCGCATCGAGGAAAAGGCCTTGCAAGAGACGATCCTGCGCGACGATCCTGCTGTCGGACGTGTGGTGGTTGGCTGTTCCGGAAGCTTCGCGATGGTGCTCTATTCGCATCTTTTTGCGGCAATGCGCGCCTCTCCTGACCTGACCATACATCTTGAGGCCACCCCGCAGGACAGCGTTCTGTCCGGTGTGCTTGAGGGCCGGTTTGATATTGGCATTGTTGACCACAAACCGCGGCAGCCGCGCCTTGATGCGCAGTATTTGGGGAAAGAAGAACTATGCTTGGTGCTACCGCCCGATGCGGTGACATCGCCGATCAGTTTCGAGGCACTTGAAGGCCTTGGCTTTGTTGCGCACCCTGATGGGTTTACCTACGCGGAAGAGCTATTCTCGCTGAACTTCCCTGATCAATTCAAGGGGGCACAACATTTGCGGATCCGCACATTCGTGAACCAGATCAGCCAGATACCGGCGCCCGTCGCGCATGGCATAGGCTACACGCTGCTGCCGCGCAGTGGCGTTATTTCATACCCCGGCAAAGACAAGCTGTGCGTTTTGCGGCTTCCCAAAAGTCACCATCATGACCTTTGGATGATTTTTCAACGTGGCCGCGCGCTGCCCGCGCGGGTCGCACGTATCTCAGATATGATCAAATCCATCACCTCGGATCTTGAGGCAGGTGGTTAGCTCGGCTTCCCCGGGCGAGGAATGGCTCAACATCTCGGGATCCACTGATGAGGATCTCCATAGACAGCACGAAGTCCTAGAGAAATTGCGTGGATGCGATGGGGATGCATTCCGGCGCCGCAGATGTTCGGGTGCTCAAACCTCCCAATGCGGACCTTCGAGCCTGCCGCGGCGAAGGGTAACTTCGAGCCCTCTTTACCGATTTTCTGCCTCGCAGCGAATGTCTGGAAACGGGAAATCAATACAATGGCATTCGGACGCCCACCTGAAAGCAATCCTCTGCATGGCTTCCGTCGCTGCAATCCGCTCTAATCTTTCCAAAGCTGCGCCAGCACCGCATCGTCCGTGGCCACCGATTGCACATCGTTCGGGAAAACCCCGCCACGCACATCTGCGATATATTCGCCATACGCCGCGATGCGTTCGTCTTGCATCCGGTCGCGTTCGGCGGCGAAATTGCGATAAGTCTTGGCGTGGCGCGGAATATGGCCGCGATTTTCTCCCAGCAGGTCAGCGGAAAACAAGTATTGTGCATCGCAGCCGGCACCAGAACCGAGCGAAATCGTCAGCATCTTCGAGCGCTTTGTTATCTCGGTCGCAAGGGCGGCGGGGATGACTTCCATCTCAACGGCAAAGGCACCGGCGGACTCAAAATTCTGCACCTGTTGCCAGATCATGCGGGCCTGTTCGACCGTCTTGCCTACGGCCTTAAATCCGCCCGTCCATGTGGCCTTGGGCGGGACCAAGCCGACATGGCAGATGACTGGCACACCCTCAACGGCCAGCGCCTCAACGATCTTGGGGCTACACCCACAATAGACCGATTGCGCGCCTGCCATCATAGCCGCCATCGCATCGCGCAGCGCTTCGGTTGAATCCGCGTGTTTGCCCCAAGGCAGACCAAACTGGAAATGTGTGTCGGGGACCGCCCGTGCAAAATGTGCGCGGTCGGGCACAAAGGCCGTTCCGATCATATCCATGCCCGCGGCAGAGGCGGCGACCGCTTCCTCCTCGCTTGCGACCTGAACATAGGCGATGGTGCGATTACCCTTGGCTTCCCGCAGGTCCTTGACCGTCATGCCACCCATATCATTTGGCTCCATTCGTAAATTTCTTGCGTCGTTTGCGGATTTTGGTGTCCGATTCAACGGTGCCGTCATGGAATGATCCAAACCACTTGTCCCACGGCAACTCGAGCGATCCGTAGTTACATTCGAAATAGCGATGATGCATCTGGTGGTGGAACGTGCCGAGCTTCAACCGGTTCTTATCCTTGATCACCATTCCTTCAAACCCTGTGTGGGTCGTGGCGGCGGTCAACGCATAGTATTGCAAATGGAACAGGATATTCGAGCCCTGATTGATCACCTCGCGGCACAATTCTGATTGGTCCCGTGCAAGTTGAGATTGAACAGGCGAAGGTCAACGCGACGATCTGGCGATACCCAATATCAATTGCCGTCGAGTATTGGTGTTGGACACATTTGAAATGTGTCGCTATCGGACATCGTCCGTTTTGTCGGATGCATAGGCCTCCAGCAGAACAGCGAGTTCGGCCTCGACGGCTTGCTCAATCAAACGCTGCGCGCCGGATCGTAAAAGTTCTGTCAGAGGGTCAGGCGAAAATCCCTGTGGATCGGGCAGTTGGGTAATGGTATTTGTCGTCATGTGGCATATCCTTTTCTCAGATGAGAATTGCGGCGCGTGAACAACGCCATGATATGCCGCCCCTCAGGGGCCATCACCAACTTTTAGCTATATCTCCTGCCGCAACGCGAAGGTCCGCTCTGACCAGTCCCACAGTTCCGCGCCATGACCGCTTTGGGGCTGACTGCGGTCATCTGGGGGACCGCTCAGGTGCCAAAACGCTCCAGTATCGCGTGCTGCACCGCCGCAAGTCGGCTTAGAGCCCGGAGCCGACAGGCTAGCAAGTTGCGGCATCCCTTGGCTCAGAGACGAAGACTTGAGGCTGACAATGTTCGATTTTACGATGGGTCGAGACGTCCTGTTCGCGAAAACCTGACCGCGCACCGTTCACAACGATTCGTTGCATGTCAGGGAAAAATTCAGCAGAGTTATGAAGTTTCAATTGCAATGAGCTTGTCGCGAAATGGCGTCTTCAAAGAATCCTAAGTTCGATAGCAGCAAAACTCGTGAGATCTACGATGTTGTTCAAAGTTTCATTGGCCTCATCTCGACTGACGGAATTTTGCTAGATGCAAACAAGAGCGCCCTTGATTTCATTGATGCTGACCTTGAGGACGTGATCGGCATGCCATTTTGGGACACCCCATGGTGGCTTGGCTGCGAGGTGTCGCGAACCGCTCTTAAAGAGGCCATCCGCCGGGGCGTATCAGGCGAGGTATCGCGCTTCGAGGCCCAGCTGGCCAATCGAGAAGGCAGAACCATCCATGCCGATTTTTCTCTTTCACCGATCCGAAATGATGCTGGGGAGGTGATCTTCCTGGCACCCGAGGCTCGTGACATTACAGAGATAAGAAAGTCTAGGGCCGCCCTTCTAGAGACCAAAGCGCGCCTGGGCCTGGCCTACGATGCGGCGGACATTGGGGCATGGGACCTCGATCTGAAGACTAAGGATCTTTACTGGAACGATCAGCAGTTCAGGTTATTCGATGTGCCGAGGGGCTCCGAAAAGTTAGACTTCGAAACGGCAATCGCCCGAGTTCATCCAGACGATGTTGATCGCGTCGTGAAGACGACCCTTTCTGCCATCAGAGACAACCGGCCGTATCGGGACGAGTTTCGCGTGGTTCACCGAAACGGCGAAGTCCGATGGCTCGTTGGCCATGGCCGACCGCTTCGCCATGACAGCGATGGTAAGCCGCAGGCCATGACCGGTATAAATTATGACATTACCGAGAGAAAGGCCGCAGAGCTTCAGCTGGCAAGTGTCAATGAAGAACTAGAAGCGCGTGTTGCTGAGCGAACGCATGAGTTGGAGCGAGAGATGCAAGAGCGTCAGAGGGCTCGCGAGGCGCTCGCGCACTCTCAGCGACTGGAAGCCGTCGGGCAACTCGCGGGCGGTGTAGCGCACGATTTCAATAACCTTTTGACGATTATCGGTGGAAACCTCGAGCTTATTGCGGCGAAGCTGTCGGATCCGCGCTTGGCGGGAATGATCGAGGATGCGCAAAGCGCTGTCGAGGCGGGCGCAAATCTCAATATGCGCCTTCTGTCGTTTGCGCAGAAAAGAGCGCACAACGCCGCGAACATCTCGATCAACGAGAAGGTGGAATTTGTGCGGTCGTTCCTGGCGAGAACGCTCGACGAGAACATCGTGCTGATAACAGAGCTCGATAGCGATACCTATACGGCTTTCGTCGACCCTGGTGAGTTTGATAGCGCGCTCTTGAATCTCGTCATTAATGCGCGCGACGCCATGCCTTCAGGCGGTGAGATTCGCATTGTGACGGGGAATAAGACTTTTGATTGTGATGATTTGAAGAGTGATCCGTCGTTGAAGACGGGCCGATATGTCAGGCTTTCTGTGTCAGATACCGGGATCGGCATGTCGCGGGGTATTTTGGAGCAGGCGATGACTCCGTTCTTCACGACGAAGGAAATTGGAAAAGGAAGCGGTCTTGGCCTGAGCTCGGTGTTTGGCTTTGCCAAGCAGTCCGGCGGCTTTGTCACAATCGAGAGTCGCGAGGGAATTGGGACGACGGTGAGTGTTTACTTACCATGTGCTGACCCGCCACCGATTGAAACCGTGCCAGCCGCTTCCAAGGCGCAGATGCCTTTCGGACAGCGGGAAGTCGTTCTGGCGGTTGAGGATGATGAAGCGGTCCTGAAGCTGACACGCCAACGTTTGCAGGCACTTGGGTATAGCGTCCTCGAAGCAAAGGGCGTGGCCGAGGCGATTGAAACGCTCGAAAGCGGATCACCCGCGTCGCTTGTGTTTTCCGACATCAAGATGCCCGGAGCGTTGACGGGATACGACCTGGCGGCATGGATAAAGGAGCACCGACCCCATATCAGGATACTCCTCACATCGGGCTACTTCGAGTTCTCGGAGGTGGATGATCATTCTCTCGATATTCTTGGTAAGCCGTATTCGATAAATGACCTTGCGAGCTCTTTGAAAGACGCGCTGCGTTAACTCGGAAGCATGAAACGTTGTATGGTTCCTGTAGAACAACAGACGCGCCGCCTAACCAGGGGCGCAGTCATCTCTCGCCCTTTTGTGCCGCCAAGCATTGAACAGCAAAGAGGCCCGCAACTCGGATACCGGTGCATGAAATCATGCTGAGATACGAATGGACGGTAAGCGGTGCGCCGCTCCCACACTTACGGCATGACGCCTGATCTGCGATTCAGAGGCTTCTTTGATTTGTGGGGAGTTTCTCGATGGTAGCTACAAGCGAGTTTCTGGCAAGGGTGCCGCGCCGGGCGGACGGCAAGCGGAGTTGGCCGCCGGAGTTGAAGGCTCGGATCGTGGCGGAGACTCTGATTGAAGGCGAGACGGTCAATGCGGTTGCGAAACGGTATGAGTTGATCCCCAGCACGGTGTCTGATTGGCGGCGGATGGCGCGGCAGGGCAAACTGGTTCTGCCAAATTTGAACGGCATAGATTTTGTGCCTGTTGAGGTTGAGGCCTCTGTGCCAGTTGCCCAGCCTTTGCCCAACCCTTTCTCCAATACGCTGGATGTGATCAAGGGCGACATCACCGTTCGTCTTGATGCGGCAACGCCAGCGGCTCGGATCGCCGAGATTGCGCGGGCTTTGACACCGTGATCACGCCATCCCACAAGGTGCGGATTTTTGTGGCCAGTGATCCGGTGGACTTCCGCAAGGGCCATGATGGTCTGGCCGCTTTGGTGCAGAGCCACCTGCGCCAGAAGCCGTTTGATGGGTCGGTCTATGTGTTCCGGGCCAAGCGCGCGGATCGGCTGAAGCTGATCTACTGGGACGGTAGCGGGTTGGTGATGGCCTACAAACGGCTCGAAGATAACAGCTTCACATGGCCCGCGGTCAAGAACGGGGTGATGCGCCTGGAACCGGCCCAGT
>NZ_FRBN01000017.1 GCF_900142625.1 Roseovarius marisflavi | reverse complement strand
CTTGCATTGGGTGGCTCCTCCTATACGCAGATATGGACATCTGCAGTATGGCGCATTGCGACGCCGATTGGAGCAGGAGCCATCCACCCCATCAGATTATCCTTAAAACCCAGTTATGACTTATGGCCAAGTGTCAGGGGATATCCACCAACTTCCCGCGTGGAATCTCGCAGGCCTGATCGTACATCGGCAGCTCGACCAACTCCCCAACCTGCACAGAGCCATCTTTGCATCTGATTTCGATACTTGCTCCGGGTTCGTGACCTGCACTATCCATCAAGGCAATTCCGATACCATGGCCCAAATACGGAGAAGAAGCGCCCGCAGTAACGACACCTACCGTGGAACCGCCAATAGAAATCGAACCCGAAATCAGCGGCTCGCCATTTGGACACTTAATGCCATGCGAACGGCTTCCCGTATCTGCGGCTTTCAGAGCAGCCTTGCCGATAAAGTCGCCCTTTTCGGTGTCGACAAACCGGCCCAACCCGGCCTCGTAAGGGGTCGTGGTTGCGTTGAAATCCGCTCCGGCATTCAGAATTCCTGCCTCGATGCGGCGAATGTTCATGGCGTCCAGGCCAAATATCTCCATTCCGAAATCTGCGCCTGCAGACTTAATATGTTCCCATAGTGCATCCGGGTCATGATGCGGTTCGGTATAGAACTCCCATCCCAACTCGTTGGTGTAACCAGTGCGTGTGATGAAAACTTTCTGGCCCCCAAGGTCAACTTCAGCGCAAGCAAAATAGGTAAATTTCTCGGGTACGCCGCCCGCGGCCGCCTCAAGGATCTTCAGCGCATTCGGTCCTTGTACTTGACTGACAAAGACATCCGGGTCGGAAATCGTTACGTCCATACCCACGGCATGGGCCCGCGCCCAGCTATAGAAATCTCCATCAGCCTGCGCATACCAGAAGCGATCTTCCGCCAGACGAAGCAGAACGCCATCGACCAGCATGCCGCCATCCTCGTAACAGGCCAGACCATAGCCACACCGACCGACCTTCACCTTGGTGATGTCCTTGGTGAATAACTTATCCAACAACGCCTCAGCGTCGGGGCCGCGAAATTCCAGCACGTATTCACCTGTGTGCAACACGGCCGCCTGCCTGCGAAGGCGCCAGTACCCTTCTTCGGTCGAGTGGTCATCAAAACAAACCGCCATCAGACGTCGGTTATAGATGCAGTAATGTGCGCCTTTGGAACGCTCGTGCTCATGATAAGGGTGCCGTGTGATCGAATAGTCCCATCCTGCTCCGGGAATATCCGAAACCACGCTGCGTGTTTTTCCGTCGCTCGATCTCATTTGTTCCCTCCACGACCCCAAAGGCCGTCAAGACCCCAAAGAGCAAGATTTTATACCAACGTCTGCCTCGGTGTTCGGAGCGAGGCTATCATATTGCGACAATAACCTGTTCTTTCCAAGTGGAGAAATCATTTGATCTTTGGTAATAATTTAGAAAAACTAAATTATGTCGAAATGGATGCCCTCTCTGAATTCTTTGCGCGCCTTAGAAGCCGTTGCGCGGCATCTGAGTTATCCAGCCGCTGCTGAAGAGTTGGGTGTGACGCCCGCTGCAGTGAAGCAACTGATCGTAAAGCTCGAAGATGCCTTAGACAAGAAACTGGTGGAAAGACGTGGTCGTGGCTTGGCGTTGTCGGAAACTGCAATGACAGCAACAAACGATTTGAGTCTTGCAATGCGTCATTTAACGGACGCTGTACGAGGCATGCGGGAGTCGCGCGATACCAAGCGGTTGATTGTCTCGGTGGAATCATCTCTTGCTACGACGTGGCTGGTGCCCAGGCTGCATGACTTTTGCTTCCGGCATCCAAACATCGACGTATTGATCGATTCATCTCAGAGGATCGTGGACTTGAAACGTTCCGACGTTGATGTCGCAATCAGATATGGTGTCGGGACCGATCCCGATTTGATCACCCATCAACTCTTTGAGGATTGCGTCGCTCCTGCCTGCAGTCCTACGCTCGCGGAGGGACCACTGTCGTCGGCATCGTTGGATCAACTGCCAGGTGTGCCTCTTATCCATTGGGATATAGCCAAATTGCCTTGGGCTACACAAGCAAGGCGTTGGTTCGACTGGAGTGAATGGGCCAGGCGCGAAGGCATAAGTAATATCGAGGCTGGAAGTGGCTTGCATTTCAGTGACTACGGAATGGCAGTTCAAGCAGCGATATCCGGACAGGGAATAATATTGGCGAGCAAGCCAATTTTGCACGACCAGTTTGATGCCGGATTGCTTGTCTTGCCTTTCGCGAACAGCTCCACAAAAACCGGCATCGGGTATGATCTCGTGATGACGAAACAGGCCGACGATCGACCCGAAGTAATGGCGTTCACGGATTGGCTGAGAAGTGTTTCCCATTGAGACAGGCGCGCAAAGGATCTCCAAGCCGCCGCGCAGAATGGATCAATGACGCGATGATAGATCGGACTTGATGAATGACCTCTCTTGAGCAAATTGCCGACCTTAGGACCGCCAATTCAAACGGCAGCTTCGTCCCGCTCTGCCGACCTTCATCCTTCCAAAATGCTGCATGGTGGACGAATGGCCGGTCTGGTGAAGCTGCGCTGCAGCACCGGTCACCTTGGCGGGTGACCGCTTTGGGCCGTTGCCTACGTATCTGGATTATTTACTTTCCTAACTTCCCAAACACCTGAGCTCCGAGACTTCGCGTTGTATTGGTGGCTTTGTCAGGTAATCCGAGAGTGTTTCGAATTTCGATCAAATACTGCCGGGCCGGCATGGGTTCGCCGTCGACAAGAGCCGTAAAGGAGCCACTGGTGTGTTTTCTGATAACAATATTGCCTTCCACATGAGTGGCAATCACGTCGCCTACTTCAAACTTTTGCGCCGACGGCTGCTTGTTCGGAAAGGTCATGGATCCACGTCCGAGCCTCAGCGATCCTCGATAGGGAGCGGCGCTGTCTGCTGAAAATTCTTCAACGCTTGCATCATATGCAACATGGACGCCAATTTCGTCCTCATTCGTGTCGAGCCATACAACTATAATTCGATCTACAAGATCAAGTGTGCTTTCCTTCAGGCTAACGCCTGTGGATGTTGTGATTGTTTTTACGGACACGCGTAACGCCCGCTGCGATTCACCATGTTTCTAACCCTACCCGCCATAACGATCCCATTTGTAACCAAATTTGTAACCACAGGACGGACAAAGCGCCTGTAATGCAAGGGTTTTATTTGATTTCAATGGGATAGAATGGTGGGTGATAAGGGATTTGAACCCCTGACATCTTCGATGTGAACGAAGCGCTCTACCACTGAGCTAATCACCCGCCGTGGGCGTTTCTAGCGTCAGTCCGCGCCCTGTGCAACCTGATCTTTCATGGGGTCTTCCTCGCCGCCATCCGGCCCGTTGATCGCTCTTGCGCCGCCTGCTTTGGGCTGGCGGATTTTCGCGACGATCACCCGTGCATTCGCCATTTCCTTGATGCGATTGATCTTGACCTTGCCCAACGGCTGAAGGTTCAACTCGCGGCCTTCAGCCAGAGCTTCGCCGAGAATTTCCAACACCGCCTCGACCACCGGCTTGGCCAATTTCTTTTTGACGTCTGTGCGGGTCACAACCTTGTCCAGAAGCTCTTGTTTCTTGAGTTCGGGACCGGCGTCAGCGGCCGGGTTTTCGGTTACAACGACAGAGGTGATGCTCTCCGCTGGCTCCGGCGTGGCAGCCGTCGCGGCTGCCCCGGTCTTGACCGCGGTCTTGGCAGTGGTCTTCGGGCTGGCCTTGGTGCTGCGTCGCGTGCTCATGTCATGCCTCAATTGCTTGTTTTATGGCAACAATCTAGCGCGACAAAGGAAACATTGCCAGCAAGAGTTGACGAAATCGCCCCTATACCGCTAACTCGACCCATAAAACTCATCCTGGAGAAGACTAATGAATAACACCTGTGTAGCGGCTCTTTTATGTTTGAGCCTTTTGACCGCGCCTGCCCTTGCCAGCGGTCTTGTCGATCCGATGATCACACCAGAAGTTATCGCCGCAGATACCACCGGTTCCGCCGGTGGGCTTGATCTCGCGATCCCGGCGTTTTTCATATTTTTGGCGATTCTGACAGCCGCTGGTGCGCTTTAAAACGTCACGCCGTCTCCTCGGGACAGACCCGTTCTGACCATCCCAACGCTTGAGGAGTAAGCGTTGGGTAATCTCGTGTGTCCGGACGTTATGCGAATAAATTGTGCGAAAATCCACGTTTTGTGGCATGATCAGTGTCATCCATGCGCGGATTCCTTGTTTCCCAGCCACTTTTGATCATTTCCGTTTTCCCGCCACAGGACAACTTTCCAGGGGGGAAATCATGAAGAAAATACTTTGCTCAACCATCCTTGCCTCAACTCTTGTGGTGACCGGAATGGCGCAGGCGGCCGAGAATGCACGAATGAGCGCCAAACAGGTCCGCACCGCGACAACCGTGTCCTCGCAGGGCTCGGTCGGAAGTGGCGGCCCCGAGGTCGTCGTTCTGATCATCATGGCCATCGTTTTCATCACCGCACTTGTCGCCTCGGGCGGCAGTAGCGCAGGTACGTACCCGGCGATGATGGCGAGCGACGAGCGCCTGAAGACCGATATCAAACGGGTTGGCACCTCGCCCGATGGCTTTGGCATCTGTCAATTCCGCTACAAGGGCCATAGCGAACGTATCCAAGGGGCCATGGCCCAGGATGTGCAGCGCCTGCGCCCCGGTGCCGTCAGCGGCCACAGTTCTGGCTTTCTGATGGTGGATTATACGCAGATCGACGTCGCCCCGCGCGTTGCCGACCAGGGCGGCCCTGCAAAACGAAATGCGGCGCAGGGTCTCCCCTGCGCCGCACCTCATTTTGCTGAACGACCCCACTTAATGCGCGGTGGCACCTGTGCCCTCGCCGCCCCGCTTGATCGCGGCCTCGGCGGCGGCGGCCTCTTCGGCGGCCTCGTCCCACTCGACCGGCTCTGGTGCGCGCACCAGTGCCAGCTTGAGAACGTCGCGGACGTGATCGACCGGAATGATATCCAGACCCTCTTTGACGTTGTCAGGGATCTCGACCAGGTCTTTCTCGTTCTCGCGCGGGATAAGCACGGTCTTGATGCCACCACGCAGCGCCGCCAGAAGCTTTTCTTTCAGCCCGCCGATGGGCAACGCATTGCCGCGCAATGTCACCTCGCCGGTCATCGCGATATCCTTGCGCACCGGAATACCAGTGAGAACCGAGACGATCGACGTCACCATGGCAAGACCGGCACTTGGGCCATCTTTTGGTGTCGCGCCTTCGGGCACGTGAACGTGGATATCCCACTTTTCAAACTTCGGCGGCTTGACCCCGATTTCAGGCGCAATCGAGCGGACATAGCTTGACGCCGCATCAATCGATTCCTTCATCACGTCGCCAAGCGTGCCGGTGGTCTTCATCCGGCCCTTGCCCGGAAGGCGCAGCGCCTCGATGTTCAAAAGCTCACCGCCGACAGAGGTATAGGCAAGCCCGGTGACAACACCGACCTGATCGCTTTCCTCGGCCAGGCCGAATTTGTACTTTCTGACACCAAGGAAATCGCTGAGGTTTTCAGAGGTCACCCTGATCTGCTTGTCTTCGCCCTTGATGATCCGGGTCACCGCCTTGCGCGCCACCTTGGCGATCTCGCGCTCAAGGTTCCGCACGCCGGCCTCGCGGGTGTAATAGCGCACCATGTCAGTCAGCGCATCATCGCTCAGCTCGAACTCGCCCTTGCGCAGACCGTTGTTCTTGATCTGCTTCTCGATCAGGTGCTGCTTGGCGATCTCGCGCTTTTCATCCTCTGTATAGCCCGCCAGCGGAATGATCTCCATCCGGTCCAGAAGCGGCCCCGGCATGTTGTAGGAGTTCGCCGTGGTCAGGAACATCACGTCCGACAGGTCATATTCGACCTCAAGATAGTGATCGATGAACGTGCTGTTCTGTTCGGGATCAAGCACCTCAAGCATGGCAGACGCCGGATCTCCTCGGAAATCCTGCCCCATCTTGTCTATCTCATCGAGCAGGATAAGCGGGTTGGTGGTCTTGGCCTTTTTCAGCGCCTGAATGATCTTGCCCGGCATCGAGCCGATATAAGTGCGCCGGTGACCGCGAATTTCGCTCTCGTCACGCACGCCGCCAAGCGAAATGCGGATGAACTCGCGACCCGTTGCGCGGGCCACCGATTTGCCAAGGCTGGTCTTGCCCACGCCCGGCGGGCCGACAAGGCACATGATCGGCCCTTTGAGCTTTTTACTGCGCTGTTGCACCGCAAGATACTCGACGATCCGCTCCTTGACCTTGTCCAGACCATAGTGGTCCTTGTCCAAAACGCTCTGCGCACGGCTCAGGTCTTTCTTGACCCGGCTTCTCACGCCCCACGGGATCGACAGCATCCAGTCGAGATAGTTGCGCACAACGGTCGCCTCGGCGCTCATCGGGCTCATGTTCTTGAGCTTCTTGAGCTCGGCATCCGCCTTTTCGCGCGCCTCTTTGCTCAGCTTGGTCTCGGCGATCTTCGCCTCAAGCTCGGCCAGTTCGCCTTCGCCCTCTTCGCCATCGCCCAGCTCCTTCTGAATGGCCTTCATCTGCTCATTCAGATAATATTCGCGCTGTGTGCGCTCCATCTGGCTCTTGACGCGGGTCTTGATCTTCTTCTCGACCTGCAAGACGCTCATTTCGCCCTGCATCAGTCCATAGACCTTTTCAAGACGCTCGCTCACGCTCAGCGTTTCAAGCAGGTCCTGCTTCTTGTCGACCTCGATACCAAGATGCCCGGCCACCAGATCGGCAAGCTTTGCCGGCTCTTCAGAGTCGGTGACGGCGGCAAGCGCTTCGTCGGGGATGTTCTTTTTGACCTTGGCATAGCGCGCGAATTCATCGCCCACGGTGCGCAACAGCGCCTCGATGGTGGTGGCATCGCCTGGCATCTCGGTCAGATACTCGGCGCGCGCCTCGAAGAAATCGTCGTTCTCAAGGTATTCGGTGATCCGCACCCGCGCCACACCCTCAACCAGCACCTTGACGGTGCCATCGGGCAGCTTCAGCAGTTGCAACACGTTGGCCAGTACGCCGGCTCGGTAAATACCGGCCTCGTCCGGGTCATCAATGCCCGGGTCAATCTGACTGCTCAGAAGGATTTGTTTGTCGTCCTGCATCACCTCTTCCAGCGCGCGGACGGATTTTTCACGCCCGACGAAAAGCGGCACGATCATATGCGGGAAAACCACAATATCGCGCAGCGGCAGCACCGGGTACGAGGCGTTAAGGGGGTCTTGCATGCTCAATTCCTGTTCTTGGCAAAAAGGCACTGGCCCTGACTATGCAGCAACCTCGGCCTTCTCCGTTTCACTGATGTTAATTTGGGGCACATCGGCACCGATTTCAACACGCGCCCCCCAGAATGCCCGCCCAAGCCCGCGGGGGCAAGGGCACAATAGGCAGGTTTTATAGCAAATGCCGCGCCCGACGGTCAGGCGCGGCATGAAAGCGGCGTTCTCACAAGCAGAGGTCTCTGCCCGCCCTAGGCGGCCTCAAGGCTTGGGTAGTCGGTATAGCCCTCGCGCCCACCCCCATAATAGGTGTCGCCATCGCCCTCGTTGAGCGGTGCATTGACGCGCAGCCGCTCGGCCAGATCGGGATTGGCGATGTAGGGGCGCCCAAAGGCCACCAGATCGACTTTGCCTTCGTCAACCCGCGCCATGGCCAGATCGCGGTCATAGCCGTTGTTGGCCATGTAAACCCCTTTCCAGAGCGCGCGCAGCGCATCAAACCCGCCCTCACGCTTGCCGCCGGTCTGCCCCTCGACAAGGTGCAGATAGGCCAGCGGATAGGCATTCAGCCGCTCGACCACATAGCCGAACGTCGTATCCGGGTCGCTGTCTTCGGCATTGTTGGCCGCCGAGAACGGCGAGAGGCGCAGGCCGATCTGCCCGGCGGGCCAGACCTCTGTCAGCGCATCGAGCACCTCGAACACCAGCCGCGCGCGGTTCTCGATCGAGCCGCCATAGGCATCCGTCCGCGTGTTGGCGCCATCCTTGAGGAATTCATCCAGCAGATAGCCATTGGCCGCGTGAAGCTCGATCCCGTCAAAGCCCGCCTCCTTGGCGCATTTGGCGGCATGCACGTAATCGGCGAGGATGCGCGGCATCTCATCCAACTCAAGCGCGCGCGGCTCTGACGTTGTGGCAGGGCCTTCCTTGGTAAAGGTCGGCGCCTCGGCGCCAATGGCAGAGGGTGCAACCGGCGACTGACCGTTCGGTTGCAGCGACACATGGCTGATCCGGCCCACATGCCAAAGCTGGATCACGATCTTGCCGCCCTCTTCATGCACCGCGTCGGTCACCTTCTTCCAGGCGGTCACCTGGGCGGGCGTGTGAATGCCGGGCGTCGCGACATAGCCCTTGCCCTCGGCCGAGATTTGCGTGGCCTCGGTGATGATAAGCCCGGCACCGGCGCGCTGACGGTAATACTCCACATGCATATCCGACACTTCGCCGGTGTCATCATCGGCGCGGTTGCGTGTCAGCGGGGCCATCACGATCCGGTTGGCCAGCTCGAGGCTGCCTGCTTTGGCGGGGGAAAATAGCTTGTCTGTCATGGGGCTCTCCTGCGTTTGATCCGTATTGCGCCGGGATGCATGACTGCCTGCCCCGGCCTTGGATCATACCTAGGCACGACACGCCCCGGCCCCAAGAAGCAGTCCCTGTCCCCCAGTCCACAGTACGCCTTGCAGAAATGCACAGATCCGACCGCTTGACAGGGTGATTGTGACAAAATGCCAATAATTTAACTCCAAGCCGCCCATAAAGCGCCCAGAACACCCCGCAGACTGTCGTGGTATTTACCATCTTCGAGGCCCGGTTTCATGTTTGCACGCATCGCCCGCCAATATCGGCGCTTTCTGTTTGGCAGCCTGCTTATCTCGCTCTTCATGGGAGTGACCGTGCTCTCGGGCGTCGTGGACTGGCCCGCAGGGATGTCCCGCCCGGTCATCGGCACGCTGACATGGGCGATCGTGCTTATCCTGATCATCGGGATTCCGATCGTGGTGCTCAGCCTGTTGTTGCCGGGATTGCTGCCGCTGATCGAACTCTGGCTGATCACGATCCTCGTGCTTTGCCTGGTCGACCCGCTTGTGCGCCCCGTCATCACCGGGTTCGGCCTGCCCGGCTGGAGCTATTGCATCCTGCTTGGCGCCGCCTTTCTGGTGGTTGAACGCTCGCTTTACGGGCCGTGGCTGGCCAATCTGTGGCGGCGCGATATGAAGGCGCATAGCGCCACCCTCACCGCGCCCGGCACGCCCGAAGAGATTTGGCGCAAGCTTTATCCAGACGCCGCCCATAGCGAGAGCTTTTTCTGGCCCGGTGCCAGCTTTCCGCCCGCCCCGGACGGCAGCGACGCGGATATGCTGATGCGCCTGCCGCGTCATCACGCGGCCAAGGATGCCTTCTTTGAGCTGCACATCAAAGAAGCCCGCCCGCCCGATCATTTCCTCTATGAGGTCCGCCCGCTGCCCGGTTGTGAAGACCCCCGTCAACGCATCGAGGTCAAGATCACCCCTCTGGACGAGACCCAAAGCCGTGTCACCTATACCCAGCAATTTCTGGACCTCTCCTTTGGCAAGCGGCTGTTCTTATACCTCCACAACGATTTCCGCGACACATTGGCAAGCCTGCGCGCGCGCCTGTCGGGGCGCAAGGATCGCTCGATTCAGGGCAGCCAGATGCTGAAGGCCTGAACAGGTCAGAGCGGCTCTATGTCACCCGCGGCGCGCCCGGCGTGAAACCCGGCCTCCCACTCGGCAAACCGGCCAGCGGCAATCGCCTCGCGCATGCCCGCCATGATATCCTGAAAGTAATGCAGGTTGTGCCAGGTCAGCAGCATCGAGCTGATGATTTCCTGAGAGCGGAACACATGATGCAGGTAAGCGCGCGAATAGTGGCGGCACGCCGGACAGGTACAGGCCTCGTCAAGCGGTCTTGGGTCGTCCTGATGGCGCGCGTTCTTGATGTTGAGCACGCCGCAGCGGGTAAACACCTGCCCCGTGCGCCCCGAACGTGATGGCAAAACGCAATCCATCATGTCGATGCCGCGCTTGACCGCACCGACGATATCATCGGGCTTGCCCACCCCCATAAGGTAACGCGGTTTGTCCTCGGGCAGGAGCCCCGGCGCATAATCGAGCACACCGAACATCGCCTCCTGCCCCTCACCGACGGCAAGCCCGCCAACCGCATAGCCGTCAAAGCCGATCGCCTTGAGCGCCTCGGCGCTTTCCTCGCGCAACTCGGGCGTGACACCGCCCTGCATGATCCCGAAAAGGGCATGCCCCGGGCGATCACCAAACGCCTCTTTCGAGCGCTCGGCCCACCGCATCGACAAGCGCATGCTTTCGGCGACGGCCTTATCCGTGGCCGGAAGCGCGGGGCATTCATCAAAACACATGACGATATCGCTGCCCAACAGCTTTTGGATCTCCATCGACCGCTCTGGCGTCAATTCGTGTTTTGAGCCGTCGATATGGCTTTTGAAGGTCACGCCCTTTTCGGTGAGCTTGCGCAGACCCGCAAGGCTCATCACCTGAAAGCCGCCGCTATCGGTCAGAATCGGGCGATCCCAGTTCATGAACTTGTGCAAACCGCCAAGCCGGTCAATCCGCTCGGCACCGGGGCGCAGCATCAGGTGATAGGTATTGCCCAAGAGGATATCGGCCCCCGTCGCGCGCACGCTTTCGGGCATCATCGCCTTGACGGTGGCGGCCGTGCCCACCGGCATGAAGGCTGGCGTCCGGATCTCGCCGCGCGGCGTGGAAATCACCCCGGTGCGCGCAAGACCGTCGCGGGCCTGCATCTCGAAACTGATCTGCGCCGTCATAATTTGACCCCTATCTACTTTTATCCCCCCTTAAAGCGATTTACCCCAGCTTGTAAAACGGCCAAAAGCGGCACATCTACAAAAAGGGCCGCAAGCGGCGGGTCGCGTGAAATTTTGAGGTGCTGAATGTTAGAAGACCAGATCGTCGACCTCTTGTCGTCCAACCTGCTCTATATCCTGCTGGCCGCGCTGGTCATCATCACCGTGCTGCGCAGCGTCAAGATCGTTCCGCAGTCCGAACAATACGTGATCGAGCGCTTTGGCCGCCTGCATGCTGTCCTTAAACCCGGCATCAACATGATCGTGCCGTTTCTGGACCGCGCTGCGCATCGCATCTCGATCCTTGAACGCCAGCTGCCGACCGCCGGTCAGGATGCGATCACCAAGGACAACGTGCTGGTGCGGGTCGATACCTCGGTGTTTTACCGCATCACCGAGCCGGAAAAGACGGTTTACCGGATTCGCGACGTCGATGCCGCCATCGCCACCACCGTGGCCGGCATCGTGCGCGCCGAAATCGGCAAGATGGATCTCGACGAGGTGCAATCGAACCGCAACGAAATGATTTCGACCATCAAGCAACTGGTTGAAAGCGCCGTCGATGACTGGGGCATCGAGGTGACGCGTGCCGAAATCCTCGACGTGAACCTTGATCAGGCGACCCGCGACGCGATGATGCAACAGCTGAACGCCGAGCGCGCCCGCCGCGCACAGGTAACCGAGGCCGAAGGCGCCAAACGCGCGGTCGAACTCAATGCCGACGCCGAGCTTTACGCCGCCGAACAGATCGCCAAGGCCCGCCGTATCGCCGCCGATGCCGAGGCCTATGCCACAAGCGTCGTCGCCAAGGCCATCGCCGAAAACGGTGTCGAGGCCGCGCAATATCAGGTCGCCCTGAAACAGGTCGAGGCCCTCAATGCGCTTGGCGCAAGCCCGTCTTCGTCAACCATCCTTGTGCCCGCAAGCGCGCTCGAGGCCTTTGGCGACGCCTTCAAGATGCTGAAAGGCAAGGCATAATGCTGGGCGGGGTGGCACTCTGGTCGCTCTGGTGGGTCTGGCTTGCCGCCGCCCTTGCGCTTGGCATCTTTGAGGTGCTTGCACCGGGGTTCATCTTTCTCGGCTTTGCCATCGGCGCGGCGCTTGTCGGGCTTTTGCTTTTGACCCCGCTCACACCGGGCTTTGCGGCACTGCTGGCGATATTCGCGGTGCTCTCGCTGATTGCATGGCTCGTCCTGCGCCGGTTTTTCCGCGCGCCGGGCGGCGATGCGCGCAGGGTCGAGACCGACATCAACGACTAGGCCGCCCCGAAGGCCACGCTTGAATTCCCCCGCCATCCGTGATGTGACTGAGTGCCCAAAGGCGTAAAATTCCGCTCATCGCGCGCCATGACCTTGCCAAGGAGGCCCCCTTTCATGACCACTCCCGAAACTCCGCAGCCGCTGCAATTCGGGTGGGAAGAATGGGTTGCCCTGCCCGAACTGGGCGTGCCCGCCCTCAAGGCCAAGGTCGATACCGGCGCGCGCACCTCGGCGCTGCATGCCTTTGATATCGAGACCTTTGGCCCGGCGTCAAAGCCCAAGGTGCGGTTCACCGTCCATCCCATTCCGGGGCGCGACGACCTTGTGATCCCCTGCTCGGCCACGATCATCGACCGGCGCGATGTGACCTCGTCAAACGGCGAGCGCGAGTTACGCTATGTGATCTCGTCCAACCTTACCGTGGGCGAGGACAGCTGGCCGATCGAGATCACCCTGACCAACCGCTCGACCATGGCAAGCCGCATGCTCTTGGGGCGTCAGGCCCTCAAGGATCATATCTCGATCGTCGCCACCGACCGGTTCCTGCAACCCGAGCTTAGCTATGACGTCTATCACACCGCCCGCATGCGCAACGAACAGCCCAAGCGCGCCCTGCGCATCGCCGTTCTCAGCCGCGAAGACAATTACTCGACCCGCCGCCTTGTCAGCGAAGGCGAGGCGCGCGGTCATACCGTCGAGGTGATCAACACCACCCGCTGTTACATGGCGATCAACGCGATGGCCCCCGAGGTGCATTACGACGGCAAGCGCCTGCCCCGGTTTGATGCCGTGGTGCCGCGCATCGGCGCGTCGATCACGCCCTATGGCACCGCCATCATCCGCCAGTTTGAAACCATCGGCACCTATTGCGTGAATTCCAGCGCCGGCATCACCTCAAGCCGTGACAAGCTTTATGCCCATCAACTTATGGCGCGCGCCAAGATCGGTATGCCCAACACCGCATTCGCCGCCTCGCCGCATGACACCTCTAACCTGATGGGCCTTGTCGGCACCGCACCTCTTATCGTCAAGCTGCTGGAATCGACCCAGGGCAAGGGCGTCGTTCTGGCCGAAACCAAAAAGGCCGCCGAATCCGTGATCGACGCTTTTCGCGGCCTCAAGGCCAACTTCCTGGTGCAGGATTTCGTCAAAGAGGCGGCGGGCGAAGATATCCGCTGTCTTGTGATCGGCGGCAAGGTCGTGGGCGCGATGAAGCGCACCGGCGCCGAGGGCGACTTTCGCTCGAACCTGCATCGCGGCGGCTCTGCCAAGGCGGTGCGGATCACCAAGATTGAGCGCGACACGGCGATTCGTGCGGCGAAAGTGTTCGATCTCAACATGGCCGGTGTCGATCTCTTGCGCTCCGAGGCCGGGCCAAAGGTGCTTGAGGTCAACTCTTCGCCGGGCTTTGAGGGGATCGAGGGCTCGACCGGCAAGGATATCGTCGGCGCGCTCTATGATCTGATCGAGTCCCGTGTGCGCCCGGCGCCCGTGCGCCGCCGCAAGTCCAGCAAAACCGCCGAAGAGTGAACAGCATGGCGCGCGCCTCTGGACGAAGCCCGTTATAAACCCTATATGTTTGGTCAGGATAACCCGCAGGACACGATGATGAACAATAGCCCCGAACCCCTTGAAGGCGCCCCGCTGATCGCGCCCTCCAGCACCGATCACCCGCTTTATGATCAGGTGGTCGAGGCGTGCCGCTCTGTTTATGACCCGGAAATTCCGGTCAATATCTATGATCTTGGCCTGATCTACACGATTGATATTGATGGCGAAAATGCCGTCAACGTCACCATGACCCTGACCGCCCCCGGCTGTCCCGTGGCCGGTGAAATGCCCGGTTGGGTCGCCGAGGCGATCGAGCCTTTGGCTGGCATCAAGCATGTCGATGTCGCCCTTGTCTGGGAGCCGCCCTGGGGCATGGACATGATGAGCGACGAAGCCCGCCTTGAGCTGGGCTTTATGTAATTAACGCAACCGATTGGAAGGCAAACCTGATGTTTGGCATCCCCGGAAAACAGGCCGTGACCATCACCCCGGCCGCCGCTGCACAAATCGCGAAACTGATGGGCCGTGATGGCCATCAGGGTCTGCGCATTGGCGTGAAAAAAGGCGGCTGTGCGGGCATGGAATACACAATGGAATATGTGACCGAGGTCGACCCCAACGACGAAGTCGTCGAAACCGACGGCGCGCGTGTGATGATCGCGCCCATGGCGCAGATGTTCCTGTTCGGCACCCAGATTGACTACGAAGTGTCGCTGCTGGAATCCGGGTTCAAGTTCAACAACCCCAATGTGACCGAGGCCTGCGGCTGCGGTGAGTCGATCAAATTCGCGGATATGTAACCCGCGCCTGCCCTCAAATATGTCGGACAACCGTCCCCGACACTTGCATTTTTGCGGGTGTCGGACGACAAGGCTAAGCAATTTCAAGAGGGCAGGATCATGAAACGCAAACTCGCCGCGGGCAACTGGAAGATGAACGGTACCGCCAGCAGCCTTGCCGAGCTAGAGGCGCTTGTGTCCCTCCATACCGCGCCCTCGGTCGATATCCTGATCTGCCCTCCTGCGACCTTGATTGCGCAGGCCGTCGGCCTTTGTGCAAACAGCCCCATCATGATCGGCGCCCAGGATTGTCATGCGGCGGCCTCCGGCGCGCATACCGGCGATATATCGGCGCCCATGCTTGCCGATGTCGGCGCAGGCGCCGTGATCCTCGGCCACTCGGAGCGCCGCGAAGACCACAATGAAACCAGTGATTTGGTAGCCCAAAAGGCCGTCGCCGCCCATGCTGCGGGGCTGATCGCGGTGGTCTGCCTTGGTGAATCGCTGGCGCAGCGCGAAGGCGCGCGCACTCTGGATGTGATCACCGATCAGCTCTCCGCCTCCCTCCCCGATGGCACCACCGGCGCCAATACCGTCATCGCATACGAGCCGATCTGGGCCATCGGCACAGGTCTGACCCCGAGCCTCGCCCAGATTGGCGAGGTGCATGATTTCATCCGCAGCCGCCTGAGCGAGCGCTTTGGCGGGCAAGCGGCAGAGGATTTTCGCCTGCTTTACGGCGGGTCGGTCAAGCCCGAGAATGCCGCGGAGATTTTCGCCACCTCGAATGTCGATGGCGCCCTTGTCGGCGGCGCAAGCCTGAAATCCGCAGATTTCTCATCTATTATCAAGGCATTGGAAGCATAGGTTAAAGCGGCAGCATGGTGGTTGACTTGATCTCTTCCATCGACAAAAGCGCCGTGACATTATGGACTTTCACCTCTGAAATCAGCGCCTGATAAAACACATCATAGGCGCGCGCATTGGCCACCCGAACCTTGAGGATATAGTCAATATCCCCCGCAAGGCGATGCGCCTCTTGCACTTCAGGGCGATCATTCAATGCCTTCAAAAACGCCTTTTGCCAGGTTGCATCATGCTCTGAGGTCCGGATCAACACGAAAAAACAGGCCTCAAGTCCAAGCGCCTCGGCGTCCAGAAGATAGGTCTGCTGCTTGATCACCCCGGCCTCGCGCATCTTGCGAATCCGGTTCCAAACGGGGGTCTTGGAACTGCCAACGTTCTTGGCAATATCGTCAAGCGACTGCCCCCCGTCCTCTTGCAGCTGCACAAGGATTTTTCGATCCAGTTCGTCCAAACGAACAGCCATTCCAATTTTCCTTCAACGTTGGAACATCCCACCCAAAGCTATCGCAATAAGGAAAGAATGTTCTTATCGACGCCGGTATCTAGCGTATATGCGGGAATATTTCCTATATTGGGGGCGAAGTCAAACCAATCCGAGGGTGCCCGCGATGAAGCATTTCCCGATCTTTCTGGCCGTAGAGGGCCGCCGCATCGTCCTTTCGGGCGGCGGCGATGCTGCCTTGGCCAAGCTGCGCCTGCTTCTCAAGACCGAGGCCCACCTCACGGTTTTTGCCCCCACACCCGCGCCAGAGATCGAGGCCTGGGCCGCTGCGGGTCGCCTCCGCCTTGTGCGCCGCGCGATGGAGCCGGGCGATGCCCTCTGCGCCAAGCTGTTTTACGCCGCCGACGAGGACAGGGCCGAGGATGCCCGCACCGCCGCCATCGCAAGCGCCGATGGGGCCTTGGTCAATATCGTGGATAATCTGGGGGATAGCCAGTTCATCACCCCCGCCATCGTTGATCGTGATCCGGTTACCGTGGCCATTGGCACCGAAGGCGCCGCGCCGGTTCTGGCCCGCGCCATCAAGGCCGATCTGGAAGAGCGCCTGCCCGCCAGCCTTGGCACGCTGGCCCGCCTTGGCAAGGCGTTCCGCCGCGCGGTCGAAATCCTGCCGATGGGACGGCGTCGGCGTGACTTTTGGGCCGATTACTATTTCAACGCCGGCCCCCGCGCGCTTGAACAGGGCGGTGAGGATGAGATCAAGATCACCCTCCAAGTCCTTCTGGATAAACATGAAATCATACCCGAGAGCGAAGGCCACGTGGCCTTTGTCGGCGCAGGTCCTGGCGATCCCGAGCTATTGACTCTCAAGGCCCGCAAGGCGCTGGACGCGGCCGATGTGGTGATCCACGACCGGCTTGTCACGCCCGAGATACTGGAGCTTGCGCGGCGCGAAGCCGTGCTGATTGATGCGGGCAAAGAGGGCTTTGGCCCCTCGATGAGCCAGGACGAGATCAACGCGCTTATCGTGACCCACGCCAAAACCGGCGCGCAGGTCGTGCGCCTCAAGGGGGGTGACCCCACCATCTTTGGTCGCCTTGACGAGGAAATCGACGCCGTGACCGAGGCCGGGCTTGGCTGGCATGTGGTGCCGGGCATCACCGCCGCCTCGGCCAGTGTCGCAGCCATCGGTCAAAGCCTGACGAAACGCGGGCGCAATGCCTCGGCGCGGCTTTTGACCGGGCATGACATGAAGGGCTTTGCCGACCATGACTGGCGCGCTCTGGCCCGGCCCAGCGAGGTGGCGGCGATCTATATGGGCAAGAAATCGGCGCGTTTCATCCAAGGCCGGCTGATCATGCAAGGCGCGGATCGCGCCACGCCGATCACCGTCATCGAGAACGCCAGCCGCCCGGATCAACGCATCCTTGCGACCACGCTGGATGCCTTGCCGAGCGCCCTGAGCAAGGCCGATATCACCGGCCCCGCCATTATGTTTTATGGCCTAAGCCCGCGTGAAACGCAGGCCAGCCTTGCCCAAATTCAGCAACAGGAGCTTGCCTGACATGTCCCGCGACTTTACCCCCAAGGTCATCACCGCAAACGCCCTGATCGAGGGCGATGTCGTCTACTTTACCGCCAAGGACGGCTGGACCCGTCACCTCGGCGAGGCAGAGGTTCTCACCGATGAGGCCGACGCCGATCTGCGCCTGTTGCAGGCCCAGGCCCAAACGCATCTGACCGTTGGCGTTTATCTCGCCGATGTGGCCCCCGGCGCAGACGGACCACAGCCCACGCATTTTCGCGAGGATTTTCGCCGAAAGGGCCCCTCGAACCTTTTTCATGGCAAGCAGGCCGACAGCCTGACACGCGCCTAAGCCATCCCGCGCAGGAGATATAAAATGTATCATTACAATGATTTCGACGCCGCTTTTGTTGCAGAACGCAACCGCCAGTTCCGCGCTCAGGTCGAGCGTCGTATCGACGGAAGCCTGACCGAGGATGAATTCAAGCCGCTGCGCCTGATGAACGGTCTTTATCTGCAACTGCACGCCTATATGTTGCGCGTGGCGATCCCTTATGGCTCGCTCGATCCTGCGAAACTGCGCCAGCTGGCCTATCTGGCCGAGCGGTTTGACAAGGGCTATGGCCATTTCACCACCCGCACCAATATTCAGTATAACTGGCCGCAACTGCGCGATGTCCCGGAGATGCTTGATGCCCTGGCCGAGGTCGAAATGCACGCAATCCAGACCAGCGGCAACACCATCCGCAACGTGACCTCGGATCACTTTGCTGGCGCCGCCGCGGATGAGATCGAAGACCCGCGCCCGATTGCCGAATTGATCCGGCAATGGTCAACCGACCACCCCGAGTTTCAATTCCTGCCGCGCAAGTTCAAGATCGCCGTGATCGCAAGCGACACCGACCGCGCCGTGATGAAAAGCCACGATGTCGGCCTGCGCATTGTCGAGCGCGACGGCGCGCGCGGCTTCGAGGTCTGGATTGGCGGCGGCATGGGCCGCACGCCGATGGTGGCCAAGCGGCTGCGCGATTTCCTGCCCCGCGCCGATCTCTTGCCCTATCTCGAGGCGATCCTTGCCACGTACAACCGGATCGGGCGGCGCGACAACAAGTACAAGGCGCGCATCAAGATCACGGTGCATGAAAACGGCCTTGATGAGATCCGCGCCCAGGTCGAGGAGGAATTCCCCCGCCGCCGTGCCGTCTTTGAGGGTGTCGATCAGGCGCTTTTGGCCGAGATCACCGCCGCCTTTGCCGCGCCTGCGTTCAAGGACACCGATCCGGCGCCCTATTTTGCCGCGCGCGACAGCGATCCGGTGTTTCGCGCCTGGAGCGACACCAATGTCACCGCGCATCGCACGCCGGGCTATGGCATTGTCACCATCAGCCTCAAGGCCCATGGCGCGACGCCGGGCGATGCAACGGGCGATCAAATGCGCCTTGTCGCCGACATTGGCGAGACATACGGCCACGGCGATATCCGCGCCACCCATGCCCAGAACCTTGTTCTTCCGCATGTGCCGCTGGCCGATATCCCGGCGGTTCATGCCGCTCTGAAAACGCTTGGGTTGGCCACCGGCAATATCGGCCTTGCCTCGGATATCATCGCCTGCCCCGGTATGGATTATTGCGCGCTTGCGACCGCGCGCTCGATCCCCGTGGCCCAAGGCATCGCCACGCGGCTTGAAGAACTCAAGATCGAGCATGAGGTCGGGCATTTGCAGATCAAGATTTCGGGCTGCATCAACGCCTGCGGGCATCATCACGTGGGGCATATCGGCATTCTTGGGCTCGATCGCGCAGGGGTCGAAAACTATCAGATCACACTTGGCGGCGATCCCTCCGAGACCACCGCCATCGGAAGCCGCACCGGCCCCGGTTTCGCCTATGACGAAATCGTGCCCGCCATTGAACGTCTGATTTTCGCCTATCTTGGCCTGCGCCAGGGCGAGGAAGAGACCTTTCTTGAGGCCTATAATCGCGTCGGCATGGCCCCGTTCAAAGCCGCACTTTATGACGCCGAGGCCCGGGCCTATGCCGCAGAGTGATCTTGCAACCCGGGTCAGCGCCCTCAATCAGCGATATCGCCATCATTCGGGGATATCGGTGATCGAGCACGCGCTGCGCGACCCGGAGGCCGGCAAGCTGGCGCTTGTGTCAAGCTTTGGCGCGGAATCTGTGGTGCTTTTGCACATGGTGTCGGTGACGCGGGCCGCGACGCCGGTGATCTTTATCGACACAAAGATGTTGTTCACCGAGACGCTTGTCTATCAGCAGGAACTGGCCGAGCGGCTTGCCCTGCGCGATCTGCGTATCATCCGCGCCGCACCCGGTGAGATGGCCGCCGAGGACCCCTACAGCACCCTGCATCAGCGCGACACCGATGCCTGTTGCGCCCTGCGCAAGGCGGCGCCGTTGCAAAGCGCCCTGATCGGGTTTGACGGCTGGATCACCGGACGCAAACGCTATCAATCAGGCACCCGCGCAGCCCTTGATTTCTTCGAGATCGAAGAGGGCACCGGCCGGATCAAGGTCAACCCGCTGGCCCATTGGACGCCCGAGGACATGCAGACCTACATGGACGAAAACCGCCTGCCCCGGCATCCGCTTGTCGCCAAGGGCTATCCCTCGATCGGCTGCATGCCCTGCACTAGCCCCGTGGTGCCCGGCGAAGACCCAAGATCGGGCCGCTGGCGCGATCAGAGTAAAACCGAATGTGGCATCCATTTTGAAAATGGCAAAATGGTGCGAAAAGGAGTGACCGCATGACCGTCATCGTTAGCGACACGGGCTTTGCGCCCGAAGACTTCAACGCCCCGATCACCCCGCTTGCCGAGGCCGAAAGCGCCACGACGGCGCTTGATCTGGCGGTTGACACCACCCCCGCCGAGCTTGCCGACCGCCTGGACGGCGTGACGATGATCCGCGTCGATTTTCCGAGCTCCGCCGATGGCCGCGGCTTTTCCATCGCGCGACAATTGCGGCTCATGGGCTACGACGGGCGGTTGCGTGCGCGGGGTCATGTGATCGCCGATCAATACGCGATGGCGCGCCGCTCGGGCTTTGACGAGGTCGAAATCTCGGAGGCCCTGGCCAAACGCCAGCCCGAGGAGCAGTGGATATTTCGCGCCAACTGGCAAGCGCATGATTATCAGGCCCGCCTGCGCGGCTAAACGTCCTGCGCCCTTTCCCTGACCCAGATCAATGTTTATGCAGAGGGGCCGGTCTATGTGACTGGCAAAAGAAGCTATGAATGAGATGACCCAAGTGACCGATGCACCCGTAAAGACGGCCAAGACGCCCACCCTGCCCGATGCGCAGAAAGTGACCGAGGTCACCCATTGGACCGACCGGCTCTTTTCCTTCCGCGTGACGCGGCCTGCCTCTTTGCGCTTTCGCTCGGGCGAGTTTGTGATGATCGGCCTGATGTCCACGGACGAAAAGACCGGTCGTGAAAAGCCGCTTTTGAGGGCCTATTCCATCGCCTCGCCGTCCTGGGATGACGAGCTGGAATTCTATTCGATCAAGGTGCAGGACGGCCCGCTGACAAGCCGGTTGCAGCATATCCAGCCCGGAGACGAAATCATCCTGCGCCCCAAACCGGTGGGCACGCTGGTGCATGACGCGCTCTTGCCCGGCAAGCGGATCTGGTTCTTTGCCACCGGCACCGGCTTTGCGCCCTTCGCCTCGCTGCTGCGCGATCCGCAGACCTATGAAGATTACGACGAGGTCATCATCACGCATACCTGTCGCGAAGTGGGCGAACTTGAATATGGCCGCAAGCTGATCGAAGACATCCGCCAGGATGAGATGCTTGCCGAATTGATCGGCGAAGGCTTCGCCGACAAGCTGCGCTATTATCCGACCACGACGCGCGAACAGAGCCCCAAGATGGGCCGCATCACCGATCTCATGCGTTCGGGCGAGGCCTTTGACGATCTGGGCGTGGCGCCGCTATCGCCAGAGACCGACCGCGCGATGGTCTGTGGCAACCTGGCCTTCAACCTTGAGATCAAGGAAATGCTCGAAGGCTATGGCCTGCGCGAAGGCGCAAATTCCTCGCCCAAGGAATATGTTGTCGAAAAGGCCTTTCTCGACTGATCGGCAGGCGGGACAAGATTTTTGCGAAAAATCTTGGTCGCCCTGTGCCAAAAGCGCGGTCACTCAAATACACGCCCGATTTTCGGCGGCACGGGTCGGCGGGCGTGATATTGAGAGGGCATGCTGTTCGACCTGCCAGATCATGACACCCTCTACCGCGCGCTGATCGAGCGCGATGACCGCTTTGACGGGCAGGCCTATGTTGGCGTCACCTCAACCGGCATCTTTTGCCGCCTGACCTGCCCTGCACGCAAACCCAGGCCCGAGAATTGCAGGTTTTTCGCCTCGGTCGGCGCCTGTATTGAGGCGGGTTTCAGGGCCTGCAAACGCTGTCATCCGCTGGCGCCCATGGCCAATGCTGATCCCGCTATCGCGACCCTCCTGAACGCCCTTGAAGAGCGCCCCGAATTCCGCTGGCGCGAGACCGATATCGAGGCCATGGGGTTTGATCTCTCGACCGTTCGGCGCAGTTTCAAGCGCCAGTTCGGTATGACCTTCCTTGACATGGCCCGCCACCGGCGTCTGCGCGACGGGTTCGAGGCGCTTACCGAAGGCAGCAAGGTTATCGACGCCCAGCTTGATGCGGGGTTCTCTTCGCCCAGTGCCTTTCGCGCCGCCTTTGCAAGGCTCATTGGCCGCGCGCCCGGCAGCCTGAGCACGACCGGGGTGTTGCTGGCCGATTGGATCAAGACCCCGCTTGGCGACATGATCGCAATCAGCAGTGCCACGCATCTCCACCTTTTGGAATTCATCGACCGCAAGGCCCTCAAATCCGAGATCGCCACCCTTGAAAAAGCGGTAAAAGGTCGGCTTGGCCTTGGCTCGCATGCCCCGACCGACCAGATCAGAGCCGAGCTTGAGGCGTTCTTCGCCGGTCAATCCGCCACCTTTACCGCGCCGCTGGCCCTGACTGGCACGCCCTTTGCCCGCGCGGTCTGGGCCGAGCTTCAGCGCATTCCGCCCGGCGTCACCAAAAGCTATTCCCAGATTGCCCAACAGATCGGTCGCCCCTCGGCCACCCGCGCCGTGGCCCACGCCAATGGCGCCAACCAACTGGCGCTTGTCATTCCCTGCCACCGTGTCATCGGGGCCGATGGGTCTTTGACCGGCTATGGCGGCGGGCTCTGGCGCAAGCAGCGGCTTTTGGAGCTTGAACGTCAATACAGGGGCCTTGATCAAGGGCCCTAGCAGACGGCCCCAAAAGCAGAGGGGCCGCGCCCTGTTCAAAGGCGCGGCCCTGCCTGTGTCCTTGCCTGATCTACTCGTAAACGCGATCAAGGAACTCCAGCATCTCGACCGCCATCTCGGGGCCAAATTCCTCAAGCGCGAAATGGCCGGTGTCGAGGATATGAAATTCAAGATCATTGAGGTCGGCCTTATAGGGATGCGCGCCCTCTTCCGGGAAAATCGGGTCGTTCTTGCCCCACATCAACAGCGCCGGCGGCTGATGCTCGCGAAACAGCGCCTGCCATTTCGGGTATTCGCCGACATTGGTGCCGTAATCCAGGAACAGCTCAAGCTGCACCTCCTGGTTGCCGGGGCGATCCAGAAGGTATTGCACGGTCCAATAGTTATCGGGGCTGATGGCTTCGGGGTTCTGAACGCCTGCGGTGAACTGCCATTTGGTCGCCTCAAGCTCAAAGAAGCCACGCAGAGCATCGCCGTTCTCGGTCGTTGGCGCCGCCCAATAGGCCTTGATCGGGTCCCAGAACTCGCGCAGGCCCTCGGCATAGGCATTGCCGTTCTGGATCACGAACCCGTCCACGCGCTCTGGGTCATCGGCGAACATGCGGTATCCGACCGGCGCACCGTAATCCATCACATAGGCCACGTAGCCCTCAACGCCCTTTTGATCCAGAAGCGCGGTCATCATCCCGGCGATATTGGCAAAGGAATACTCGAACTCCGTGGCGGGCGGCATCGCAGAGGCACCAAAGCCAGGATAATCGGGGGCAATCACGTGATAGTCCTGCGCCAGTTCAGGGATCAGGTTGCGGAACATATGCGACGAGGTCGGAAACCCGTGCAGCAGCAGAACGGTAGGATGCGACGGATCGCCCGCCTCGCGATAGGCGATTTCGATGCCGTCGATGCTGGCGGTCTTAAAGGCCACATGATCGGGCGAGGCGAGTTCAAGCGCCTGCGCCTGCATGGGAAGGGTCGCGCCAAGGGCAAGCGACACGACGAGCGCACCGGTGTGTAGCATGTGTTTGAAAGAGGGGATCATGGGATTGGCTCCTTTGGGTTTGGGGCTTAGGACGCGGTGCCAAGCAGATCGCTCAGCCGCGCATTCTCGGTGGTGAGGTCGGAAATTTGCGCGCGCAGTTGCGCGAGATAGGGTTCAAGCTCGGCCTCGGTGAGGCGTTGCGGAATATGGGCGGGACAGTTCCAGTCAAACGCCTCGACCGTGATCAGGATCGCGCGTTCGGGCCGCCCGACATAATCGGGATCGTGCAGGGCCGGAAGGATCTCGGCGGCGGCTTCGCCTTCGACAACCCGCGCCCTGCCCCAGATCTTGATCCGTCTGCGGTTGGGGTAATCCATCAGGATCAACGCGATACGGCTATCGCCCGCAAGATTGCCAAGGCTCACATATTGGCGGTTTCCGCGATAATCGGCGTACCCGATGGTGCGCGCGTCAAGCACCCGCAAGAATCCCTTGGGGCCGCCGCGAAACTGAACATAGGGCCAGCCGGTTTCGGAAACGCTCGCTTGGTAAAACCCGTCGCGGGCCTCGATGAACGCGGCCTCGTCGGGGCCAAGCGCCGCGCCGCCACTCACATCGGGCGACAGGAATTTCTCATAACCCGCCGCAGACCCGTGGCGCGCCTGCGCGGCGCGCACGTTGGGGGTAAAGGCGATTTCGGCAAAGGCGCGGGGCATGTCACTCTCCTTTCTGGGGATTAGAGGCCAAGGTCGCTCAGGCCGGGGTGATCATCGGGACGGCGCCCCTGTGGCCAGTGAAACAGGCGCTCTTGCGGGGTGATCGCAAGGTCGTTGATGCTGGCAATCCGGCGGCGCATGCGGCCGTCTTCGGCAAATTCCCAGTTCTCGTTGCCGTAGGAGCGAAACCACTGCCCCGCCGCATCGCGCCATTCATAGGCAAAGCGCACGGCGATCCGGTTTGTCGTCCAGCTCCACAGCTCCTTGATCAGGCGATAGTCCTGTTCGCGCGCCCATTTGCGGGTGAGGAAGGCCTCGATTTCGGCGTGACCGGTCAGAAACTCGGCCCGGTTCCGCCACTGGCTATCCTCGGTATAGGCCTGGGCGACGGCCTTGGGGTTTTGGCCATTCCAGCCGTCTTCGGCGGCGCGGACTTTCTGGATGGCAGTACTTTCGGTGAAGGGCGGAAGCGGTGGGCGGCTCATGTCTGGCTCCTTGGGGGCATGGATTGATTACTGATCGGTACACTTTGTTAACCTTAAATGTACAGATCGGTAACCCTTGTCAAATCTTTTTTCCTACTGAACGCTCAGAATTCCAACGACAATCGAATTATACCGTTGCTTTTATTTGGAATTATTTATCTGGAGAAATCACCTACCCTACCCTATATTGTGGACAGTTCAGTACATACAAAGGTAAAATATGAGACCCAACAAACGAGACAAGCTGGTGCGAAACGCGCTTGAGGTGTTCTATCGCGACGGCTTTCACGCCACCGGGATGGACAAGCTTGTCGCGGAAACCGGCATCTCGAAAACCTCGATGTACAAACATTTCCGCACCAAGGAAGAGATGATCCTTGCCGTGCTCCGGCTGCGCGACGAGCGGTTTCGCAACTGGTTTTGCCGACGCGTGGAAGAGATTGCCGACACCCCGAAGGAGCGCCTTCTGGCGGCCTTTGACGTGCTCCACGAATGGATCGCATCGCCCGGTTTCAAGGGCTGCATGTTCATCAAGGCGGTGGCCGAATTTCAGGACCCCGAGGATCCGATCCACATTCAGGCGGCGACCCATAAGCGTATGCTGCTTGAATATGTGCACGAGATCGCCGTGCGGGCCGGGGCCCGTGACCCGGCGGCGCTTGCGCGCCAGCTGATGCTGCTCAAGGAGGGTGCGATCGTGACCTCTGTGATGCTCGGCAATGCCACCCCGGCGCTCGACGCCAAAGCCGCCGCAGAGCTGTTGATCGAGGCCGCAGCCTGTCGCCAGACATAAAAAAACCCGCGCCGGAGGGGACCGGCGCGGGGTGTTTGGTCTTAGGTCGGCCGATCAGTAGCCAAGCGCGCTGCGGGCGGCCTCAAGCGCTGATTTCAGCAACTCGGGATTGTTCTGCGCCTTTTGGATCGTTTGCAGCAGCAGGGTCTTCTGCATGGCCCCAAGATCGGTGCCTTCGATCAGGCTCTTGGCGCTTTCCATGTTGAAACCGTCCATGGTCAGGGCTTCGGGCGCTTCGGCTGTGCCGGTCGCGGCCTCGACAGCGGCCTGCGCGGCATCGCCGGTTTCTACGGCAACGTCAGCCGCGCTTTCACCCGTGGCGGCCTCGACGGCCTCTTGGGTGGCGTCCTGCGCAGCGTCAACCCCATCCTGAGCGGTGTCGGTCACGGCCTCGGTGGTGGTGTCAACGGCATCAGACGCAGCCTCTGTGGCGGTATCAGCCGCCTCGGTCGCGGTCTCCGCGGCGGCATCAGCCGCCTCGCTTGCCGTATCGGCCGAAGCGTCTACAGCCTCGGCAGCCGTGTCGGCGGCGCTATCTGCGGCGCCGGTTGCGGCCTCAACGGCGCTATCGACGGCCTCTGACGCGGCATCAGCAGCTTCAGCCGCCGTATCGGCAACCGCATCGGCAGCTTCGGTTGCCGTCTCGGTTGCGGCATCCACGGCCTCGGCAGCGGTATCAGCCACCGCATCGGCGGCCTCGGTCGCGGTATCGGCGGCGGCCTCGGCGGCCTCGCCAACGGCTTCGCTTGCATTTTCAAGCGCTTCCGGGGCCTCGACCTCTTTTGCGGTTTCGCTTACCGTATCGACAACCTCTGTCACCGATTTTCCGGTAAACAGCATATAGCCACCGCCAAGAACGACGGCAGCCAAAACAATCCATAGTAGGTTCTTCATAAACCACTCCCTCATACATGCGGGTCCGGCAAATCACGCCACCCCTTCGCTTCTTGCTCTCAGATGGAGCGCAAAAAGGAAAGGTACAAGGGGGAATAACCCTTCAATCGGCTCAGATCAGCCTATTTTGGCGCTTGAAAGCTGCCCCGGCCAGGTTTACGTTGCACCCTCGAATTCACCACAAAACCAAAACGATTGAAGGAACAAAGCCATAGCCCGCAGACCTCATAACGCGCCCCCGCAACGCGACACCGGCCCTCGTATCAATGAACGTATCCGCAATGACGAAATCCGCCTCATTGGCGCCGATGGCGAAAATGTAGGCGTGGTCACACCGGACCGGGCAATGGAAATGGCCGCAGACGCCGGGCTTGATCTGGTTGAAATCTCGCCGAACGCCAACCCGCCGGTCTGTAAGATCATGGATTTCGGCAAGTTCAAATACGAGACCCAGAAACGCGAAGCCGAAGCGCGCAAGAAGCAAAAGATCATCGAGGTGAAAGAGGTCAAGTTTCGCCCCGGCACCGACACGCATGATTATGACGTCAAAATGCGCAACGTGGTCAAGTTTCTGGACAACGGCGACAAGGTAAAGATCACCCTGCGCTTTCGCGGCCGCGAGATGGCTCACCAGGATTTGGGTCGCCAGCTTTTGGAGCGCATCGCGGCGGACATCAAAGAGATCGGGCGCGTTGAAAACATGCCCAAGATGGAAGGCCGCCAGATGATCATGATCATCGGCCCCGGCCCGAAATAAGGCCAGCCTCCACCTTGGAAATTTCATGACCCCCGGCCACATGGATCGGGGGTTTTGCATGCCCCCTTGCGCCGCGCCGCCAGTCGCGTAGGATGCATCGCTCTTACAAGACCCGGAAGGTTCCATGACCGTTTACGAATACAAGGTTGTCCCCGCCCCGACCCGTGGCCGCAAGGCTGCCGGTGTCAAAACGCCCGAGGCCCGCTTTGCCCTTGGATTTGAACAGGTGCTGAACGAAATGGGTCGCGACGGCTGGGAGTATCTGCGCGCAGATATCCTGCCCAGTGAAGAACGTCAGGGGCTTACGTCAAGCCATACGGTCTATCGCTCGGTGCTTGTGTTCCGCCGCGCAATCGCCGCGTCGGAACCGGTGGTCGAGGGCCTGCGCGCCGACGCCGCACAGGCCGCGCCCGCGCCTGTTGCGCCCCCTCTGACCGCCCAGAGGTGCGACCCCGCCGATGAGACGCCGAAAACCGACAAGACCTAGACGCCCCTAAGACCGTTCTGCTTTTCATAGCATGGGGTTAGGCAATCGCCCTCGCCTGTCTGCGCAACAGCCTCGCGCAAAGGTGAGGTGATTTTTTTTGCCGTGCCCCCTTCAAATTGCCGCGTTTTGGCATACACTCTCGTCTCCGACTCGAAAAGGTAAGTCCCATGTCCAAGTCAGATCCCTTCGGTTTCGATATGTCCGTTTCTTCAGCCAAGAAGAAAAACCCGCGTGGCCGACGCGGTATGTCGGGCGCTTCCGAAACTTCGGTGCGGGTGTGCGAGCATGAAGGCTGCACCGAGGCCGGCAAATTTCGCGCCCCCAAGGCGCCCGATGTGCTTGATGATTATCTCTGGTTCTGCCAGCAGCACGTGCGCGAATATAACCTCAAGTGGAACTTCTTTGACGGCACCACCGAGGCCGAAATCAACGCGCAGGCCTCGAAGGACAAGGTGTGGGAGCGTGAAACCCGCGCCTTTACCGACCCTGAAACGCGGGCCTGGGCGCGGCTTGGCATCGAGGACCCGCATCAGGTTCTGGGCGGCAATGCCACGCAGAACCCCGGCAAGAAACGTGGCGGAAGCCGCAAGTTGCCCCCCACCGAGCGCCGTGCCGTCGAGATTCTCGAGGCCGAGGACACCTGGACCAAGGCCGATCTGCGCAAATCCTACAAATCGCTGATCAAGGTGCTGCATCCCGATATCAACGGCGGCGACCGTAGCCAGGAAGAACAGCTTCAACAGGTGGTCTGGGCCTGGGAACAGATCAGGGACAGCCGCAATTTCAGATAATTTGCGGGCTTTGTGACCTTATCACCGACCGCCACGCACCGACGTTATATCATTTGTCTGTAGATAACGGGTCATTTCGACTCGATACGTCACTCAGTCAAAGGTGCTATCATGCTCAAGAAAAACGTCGGAACAATCGACCGCGCCCTGCGTATCATCGTCGGCCTCGCGCTGTTGGCGGGCTTTTTCCTCAATCGCGACGGGGCCTATAGCTGGCTCTACCTGATCGGGATCATTCCGCTGGTAACTGGCCTGCTGTCAAGCTGTCCGCTTTACACGATCCTCGGATTGCGAACCTGCCCGATGAACAAGCCCGACGCCTGACCGGGTGCCCGGCGGGTTTCAGACAAGACGTCTAAAACCCTAAACAAATAGCGGTGGCGCCAGGCGCCGCCGTCAAGGATTTGTCCGGTATTTGCCACTATCCCTTGAGCGGTATCCATTACGCGAAAGGGACCGCCATGCAAACCGATCCACAGATTTCCCAACTTATCCCTCAGGTCACCGGGATCGCGGGGCAATCCGGCGATGCGATGATCAATACCGCCCTGGAATTTGTGCGTACCCACCTGAACATGGAGGTGGCCTATCTGTCTGAATTCATTGGTGATGACCTTGTCTTTCGCGCCGTAAGTGCGCCGGGATTCGAGGACATGTGCCATGTGGGCGGCTCGATCCCGCTGGATCAGGTTTATTGCCGCCATATCCTTGCCGGGCGCCTGCCCGAGCTTATCCCCGACACCGGCACCGAAGAAATCTGTCAGTCGCTGGCGCTGACCCACGCGATTCCGATCAAATCACACGTCAGCGTGCCAATCCGGCGGCGCGACGGCTCGCCTTATGGCATGTTCTGCTGTCTGAGCCGCAGCCCCCGCTCGGACCTGACGCCGCGCGACCTGAACGTGATGCGCGCCTTTGCACAGCTGTCCTCGGACCAGATCGACGACCGGATCATTGCCGAAACAACCCAAAGCCAGATCCGCGCCGACCTCTCCGAGATCATGACCGCTGGCAAGTTCGACATCGCCTATCAGCCGATCATGGACGCCATCGAGCGTCGTCCCAAGGGGTTTGAGGCGCTCTGTCGCTTTCGCTCTGATCCCTACCGCCCGCCAAACCTCTGGTTTGAGGACGCCGAAAGGGTGGGCATGCAGGCCGACCTTGAAATCGCGGTGATCGAGGTTGCGCTAAAGGCTCTGAAAGTCTTGCCTGCCGATATCTACCTGTCGGTGAACGCCTCGCCCGCCACCGTGGCCTCGGGGCGGCTTCCGACCGTCTTCGCGCCCTACCCCTGCGAACGCATCCTGCTTGAGGTGACAGAACACTCCAAAGTCGACAACTACGACGCCCTGCTGAGCGAACTTGCCTATCTGCGGTTTTCCGGTGTGCGCCTGGCGATCGACGATGCCGGCGCGGGCTATTCCGGTCTGCAACATATCATTAAGCTGCACCCGGATGTGATAAAGCTTGATATGTCGCTGACCCGCGATATCGACAAGGATCTGGTGCGCCGCTCTCTGGCCGCGGCCCTGATGCGGTTTTCCAGCGAAACTGACGCACAGATCGTCGCCGAAGGTATCGAAACCGAGGAAGAACTTGCCGCGCTAACCAAGCTTGGCGTGCCACTGGCACAAGGATACCTCTTGGCCAGGCCCGGTGATCTGGGCGCGGCCCTGGACTGGTTTACGACCGATAATGCCCGCTCGATAGCCTGAGCGGGGCGCATGACCTATTCCGCGGCCACCCGGCGCGCCGCCAGCATCTCTTTGAGGTAATGCCCGGTGTGGCTTCGCGGTTCTTGTGCGACCTTCTCGGGCGTGCCGACTGCCACGACCTCGCCGCCGCCATCGCCGCCTTCGGGGCCGATATCGATGATATGATCGGCGGTCTTGATCACGTCGAGGTTATGCTCGATCACGATCACCGTATTGCCACCGTCCACCAGCTCGTGCAGCACCTCTAGAAGCTTTTTTACATCATCGAAGTGCAGCCCTGTCGTTGGCTCATCAAGGATATAAAGCGTGCGCCCGGTCGACCGCTTGGCCAACTCTTTTGAGAGCTTCACGCGCTGCGCCTCGCCGCCCGACAGGGTCGTTGCCTGCTGGCCAACCTTGATATAGCCAAGCCCGACCCGCGCAAGCGCATCCATCTTGTCTCGGATGCCCGGCACCGCCTTGAAAAAGCTCTGAGCATCTTCAACCGTCATATCAAGAACGTCGGCTATGCTCTTGCCTTTAAACCGAATTTCGAGGGTTTCACGATTATATCGCGCGCCCTGACAGGTCTCGCAGGTGACATAGACATCGGGCAGAAAATGCATCTCGATCTTGATCAACCCGTCGCCCTGACAAGCCTCGCAGCGACCGCCCTTGACGTTAAAGGAAAACCGTCCCGGCTTGTACCCGCGCGCCTTGGCCTCGGGCAGCCCGGCAAACCAGTCGCGGATCGGCGTGAAGGCCCCGGTATAGGTCGCCGGATTGGATCGCGGCGTGCGCCCGATGGGGCGCTGATCAATGTCGATCACCTTGTCCAAATGCTCCAGCCCCTTGATGGTTTCGCAAGGCGCCGGTGTCTGGCGCGCCCCGTTCAGCCGCATGCTTGCGGTTTTGAACAGGGTTTCGATGGTCAGGGTCGATTTCCCCCCGCCCGACACGCCCGTCACACAGACGAACTTGCCAAGCGGAAACTCGGCCGTCACCTCCTTGAGGTTATTGCCCGTCGCCTTGACCACCTTGAGCTTTTTGCCATTCCCCTTGCGCCGCTTGGCAGACACAGGAATTTCGCGCACACCCGACAGGTACTGCCCGGTGATTGATCCGGCATCGGCGGTCACCTCTTCCGGCGTGCCGTGGCTGACCACCTGGCCACCGTGAATGCCGGCACCGGGGCCGATATCGAACACATAATCGGCGGTGCGAATGGCCTCTTCGTCATGCTCGACCACGATCACCGTATTGCCCTGATCACGCAGATTGCGCAGCGTGGTCAAAAGCCGCCCATTGTCGCGCTGATGCAGCCCGATACTTGGCTCATCCAGAACGTATAGCACCCCCGTAAGGCCCGATCCGATCTGGCTCGCCAACCGAATCCGCTGGCTTTCGCCGCCCGACAGCGTGCCGGAATTTCGGCTAAGCGTCAGGTAATCCAGACCGACATTGTTCAAAAACCCAAGCCGCTCACGGATCTCCTTGAGGATCGCGCGGGCAATTTCGTTCTTTTGTTTGCCAAGGTGCTCAGGCACGGTTTCACACCAGGCATAGGCCTCGCGGATCGACATCTGCACCACTTGGCCCACGTGCAAATCGGCGATCCGAACCGCCAATGCCTCTTGCCGCAGACGAAACCCACCGCAGGTGCCGCAGGAGCGATTGTTCTGATAGCGCTCGAATTCTTCCCGAATCCAGTTGCTATCGGTCTCGCGATAGCGCCGTTCCATATTGGGGATCACTCCCTCGAACACGCGGCTCACCTGATAAATCCGCCCGCCCTCGTCATAGCGAAACGGAATTTCCTCTTTGCCCGAACCATGCAAAAATACCTGTTTCACATGTGCCGGAAGGTCCCTCCAGGCGGCGTTCTTGTCAAACTCGTAATGCTTGGCAATGGATTGAATTGTCTGGGTAAAATAAGGGGATTTACCCTTACGCCAGGGCGCAATCGCCCCATCGCTGACCTTGAGCGCCTCATCGGGCACCACAAGGCGCTCGTCGAAAAACCGCTCGGCCCCAAGGCCATCACACTCGGGACAGGCGCCAAACGGCGCGTTGAACGAAAACAGCCGCGGCTCGATCTCGGGGATGGTAAAGCCGCTGACCGGACAGGCGAATTTTTCCGAAAAGGTCACCCGCTCGGGCTCGCCCTCTTTTGGAGCGGTTTCAAGGATCGCGATCCCATCGGCAAGATCAAGCGCTGTGCGAAAACTATCGGCAAGGCGGGTTTCAAGGCCTTCCTTGATCACCAGCCGGTCGACCACAACGTCGATGTCATGGCGGAATTTCTTGTCAAGCGTGGGCGGCTCGTCAAGCTCGTAAAACGCGCCATCAACCTTGACCCGCTGAAAGCCCTGCTTGCGCAGCTCAAGAAACTCCTTGCGGTATTCGCCTTTGCGGTCGCGCACGATCGGTGCCAAAAGAAAGGCGCGCGTGCCCTCCTCCATCCCCATCACGCGGTCGACCATATCCTGCACTTGCTGCGCCTCGATCGGAAGGCCGGTGGCAGGCGAATAGGGCGTGCCCACACGGGCAAACAAAAGCCGCAAATAGTCGTAAATCTCGGTCACCGTGCCGACGGTTGACCGGGGGTTCTTCGAGGTGGTCTTTTGCTCGATCGAAATCGCCGGACTCAAGCCGCTGATGTGATCCACATCCGGCTTTCCCATCATCTCGAGAAACTGGCGCGCATAGGCCGAGAGCGATTCGACATAGCGCCGCTGACCCTCGGCATAGATCGTGTCAAACGCAAGACTCGACTTGCCCGAGCCGGAAAGCCCGGTGATCACAACCAGTTGGTCGCGCGGAATATCCACGTCGATATTCTTGAGGTTATGCTCGCGCGCGCCGCGCACCTCGATATACTTGAGATCGGCCATTCTGCCCCCCGGGGTTCACGTGGCTTACAAATAGGTGAGAGTGGCCATAGTTCCAAGTCAAATTTGCGAACGTACCGTGAACATGGGTGATCGAGCGCCTATTTATGCGCTAGCGCCCAGGAACAGATTGGAAAATCCGGCTCATCCGTAAGATCATCGGTTTCCGGATCATAGACCGGTGGCCATTCGCCCTCAAGATTGCGCCGCGCCGCATGACGGTTGCCCCATTGGCGCGCGTTGATCTTGCTTTCGTTAAAGCCGGCCTCGATCAACAGGTTCTTCAGCCCCCGCGCCGTCCAGCGTGAACAATCGACCGGATCCCCGTGATAGGGAATGAAAAACGGCACCGCGACCCAGAAATATCCGCCAGGGCGCAACATCTCAAGAACATGGCGGGTTGCCGCATAGGGCCTGTCCAGATGCTCCCAGACCTGATTGGCCAGAACCAGATCAAAGCTCAGCGTGTTGCCCTCAGCATCGCGATAGGGCCCCTCGCAGATGTCATACTTCGGATAGCGGAACCGCTGATAGCTCTTGAAGTCGAACCGCCGCCCGTATTTCCCCGACACCTCGGCCGCATCCATCGTCGACGGGTCAAGCGCTGCCATCCACCGTCGCGAGGATTTCTGCATCACGATCCGATTGATACTTGCCACTGCCCCCCCCCTGATTTCTGCACACCCAATAGTGCAGGCGCATGAAAAAAGGCGCAAGCGTCACCCGCCCGCGCCCTCATGTTTCTTCTTGCTCTAAATATCCCGGGGGAGTCGCGTTTTCGCGACGGGGGCAGCGCCCCCCAATTCCCCCCTAGATATGGATCGCGCGGCCATAGGCCTCAAGCACCGATTCATGCATCATCTCGCTTAGGGTCGGATGCGGGAACACGGTATTCATAAGATCCTCTTCGGTGGTCTCAAGCTGGCGCCCGACCACATAGCCCTGGATCAATTCCGTCACCTCGGCGCCGATCATATGCGCGCCCAAAAGCTCGCCGGTCTTGGCATCAAAGATGGTTTTCACAAGGCCCTCGGGTTCGCCCAGGGCAATCGCCTTGCCATTGCCAATGAACGGGAACCGTCCGACCTTGATCTCGTAACCTGCGTCTTTCGCCTTGGCCTCGGTCATGCCCACGCTGGCCACCTGCGGATGGCAATAGGTACAGCCGGCGATGCTTTCGGGCTTGACCGGATGCGGATGCCCGCCCGCGATCAGCTCGGCCACCATCACACCTTCATGGCTGGCCTTGTGCGCAAGCCAGGGCGCGCCGGCGATATCGCCGATGGCATAAAGCCCCTCGACACCGGTGCGGCAATATTCGTCGGTCACCACATGGGTGCGGTCCACGGTGACGCCAAGCGCCTCAAGCCCAAGACCCTCGACATTGCCGACAATGCCCACGGCCGAAATCACCGTGTCAAACTCCTGCGTCTCAACCTTGCCGCCCACTTCGATATGCGCGGTGACCTTGCCCTTGCCGCGATCAAGCTGCTTGACCATGGCTTTTTCCATGATCTTCATGCCCTGTTTGACAAAGGCCTTCTTGGCAAAGGCGGAAATCTCGGCATCTTCCACCGGAAGCACGCGATCCATCACCTCGACCACGGTCGTATCGGCGCCAAGCGTGTTGTAAAAGCTGGCAAATTCGATGCCAATCGCGCCCGAGCCGATCACCAATAGCTTTTTCGGCATCCTTGGCGGCACAAGCGCGTGCTTGTAGGTCCAGACAAGATCGCCATCCGCCTCAAGCCCCGGCAATTCACGCGCCCGTGCGCCGGTGGCCAACACGATATGCTTGGCCGTCAGCTCCTCGGTGCCCTTGTCGGTCTTGACCGTGACCTTACCCTTGGCGGGCACTGTCGCCTCGCCCATCAGCGCGGTCACCTTGTGCTTTTTGAGAAGATGCCCAACCCCGCCATTCAGCTGTTTGGCCACCCCGCGCGAGCGTTTGACGACCGCATCAAGGTCATAGCTGATGCCCTCCGCCTTGAGGCCGAACTCCTTGGCGCGGTGCATCAGGTGAAACACCTCGGAACTGCGCAGCATCGCCTTGGTGGGGATACAGCCCCAGTTGAGACAGATACCGCCCATATGCTCGCGCTCGACAATGGCCACGTTCAGGCCAAGTTGCGCCCCCCGGATCGCAGCAACATAGCCTCCGGGACCTGCCCCGATTACGATCATGTCAAAAGCCTTAGACGCCATGCGGCCCTCCGTTTTCAAATTTAGTTTGGTATTAAACTATTTTTAGACGGACCACAACGCAGCAACGCGCACGGGCTGTGCAAATACCCGGTCACGATGTCGTCGTCGTAAAATCCTGGAAAACGACCGCCCGTGGCTCAGGCGGCTTCCTTGAAGCGGCGCAGCGTGGCGCCATAGCCACCTTCGGCCACATAGTCACGCTCCAGAGCCGTTGAGGGGCGCGAAAGCGCGGCATTGCGATAGGGAAAGCGACCAAACTGGCGGATCACTTCACGATGCGCGCGCGCATGCAACAGGTTCTCGGGGCCATGCACCGGCATCCGTTCGCACAACAGGCGCACACAGCGCTCCTGATCACAGAGGTTTTCGGAATGCATCAAGGGCAAATAAAAGAACTGTCGCGCCGGCTCATCGACCTTCATATCCCAACCGCGCTTGATCGCAACCTTGGCGGCTGCAAGCGCCGGTTGATCAGAGCCAAAGGCCCGTGCATCGCCGCGAAACATATTACGAGGAAGCTGATCCATCAGAATAATATAGGCCAAAGTGCCCGTGGGATAGGTCAGCCAAAGCCCATAGGCCCCCTCTTGTGCCTTATGCCATGCGGGCTCAAAGCGATCGCGAACCATCTGATCCAGTGCATCGGAGGCCTCATACCACCTCTTCTGCCCAACCTCATCCAACCAGAAACTCAGCACATCTTCGGTCGCAACCATAGGGTGAACTCCTCATTTTCCTATGATGTTCATCTCAAGTAAACGGCAAAAACGCCATTTGTCACAGTAACTTATTACTACAAAAGGGACACAAAACGGGCCTGTCAATCAGTTTGCGCCTCTTGTGCGGTCTCTATGGCGTAATCTTGCGCAAACTCCACAGCCATTGGCGAAGACGAGAAGGAAACCGGTGTATAACTGTCGGTCTCACTCACCGAGGGGGCGGCGCGCTGTGTCATCCGATAGATGGCATAGCCCACCAGCATGAACATAAGCACCGCCATATAGAGAAAATAGCCACCCGGCCCCATCGCGCCCATCATCCAGCCCACCAAAAGCGGGCCGGCGATCGCGCCAAGACCGTTGATAAACACCATGCCCCCGGCGGCGGCGGCCATATCGTCATGCTCCAGAAAGTCGTTGGTATAGGCAATCAGCAGCGAATAGAGCGGGTTGGACGTGCCGCCCACCAAAAAGGCCGCGACCAGAAGCATCCAGAAATTGGCTCCGAACACCATACCGATCAGCGCGCCGATCCCGGTCATGACGGACACGCCGGCAATAAGTTTGCGCCGGTCCATACGGTCCGACAACCACCCAAGCGGATATTGCACAAACACCGCCCCGACATAAAATGCCGCCACAAAGCTTGAAATCTGCGCGACGCTTAGCCCCACTTCAGCGCCGTAAACCGCCGCCATGCCAAACTGCGCGGCAAAGACACCACCGGTCAGGAACATGCCGACACAGCCAAGCGGCGAAATGTTCATGATCTGACGCAATGACAGTGGCTTGGTCGTGTCAAAGGCCGGTGTCGGGCTGACCGATAGCAAAATCGGCGCAAAGGCAAGCGACACGAGAACCGAGGGAATTACGAAAAGCACATAGCCTGCCGGATCGGCCATCACCATGATGCCCTGCGCCGACACGATGCCGATCATCTGCACGATCATGTAAAGCGACAGGGATTTGCCGCGTGTCTCATTGGTGGCCGAATTGTTGAGCCAGCTTTCAGCCGTCACATAAACGCCCGAAAAACAGAAGCCGATCATCACCCGGCCAACGGCCCAGGCCCAGGGGTCGGCAATCGTCGGATACATGATCAGAACCGCCGAGATCAGCGAGCCAAGCGCGGCAAAGACCCGCACATGCCCGACCCGGCGGATCATCTCTGGTGCCATCCGCGACCCGGCCAGAAAGCCAAGGAAATACGACGACATGACAATCGACATCTGAAAGGTCGAAAACCCTTCCAGCGCGCCGCGCACGCCCAGAAGGGTGCCTTGCATGCCATTGCCGACCTGCAACATCATCATGCCAAGCAAGAGGGCCCATGACCCCGACAGCACCTTGAACATCGCACGTCTCCTGTTTCTTTAAATCAGCCTAACAGACTGCCCCGTGATCGCAGGGCCAAAGGCGACTCACTTTGGTCCCTGCGCGGCCCCCGTGACAGCGTTTCACCGGGGGATCAACAAGGAAGCATCACCATAGGAGAAGAAGCGATAATTTTCAGTGACCGCATGCCGGTAAATCTCGCGCAGGCGATCCTGGCCGACAAGCGCCGAAACCAGCATCATCAGCGTTGATTTCGGCAGGTGAAAGTTGGTCATAAGCGCATCGGTCACCCGGAATTCAAAGCCAGGATAGATGAAGATGTCAGTCTCGCCCTGCCACGGCGCAATCTCTCCGGTGGCGCGCGCGGCCGTCTCTATCAGGCGCAGCGCCGTGGTGCCAACCGGAATGACACGCCCGCCCGCCGCACGTGTCGCGGCGATGTCGGCGGCGGCCTCGGCGCTCACCTCGCCCCATTCGGCGTGCATTTTATGGGTCGTCACATCCTCGACCTTGACCGGAAGAAAGGTGCCCGCCCCGACGTGTAGCGTGACATGGCTAAAGGTGACGCCCATCCCGGCAAGCTCGGCCAGAAGTGCGTCGTCGAAATGCAGCGAGGCCGTGGGCGCCGCAACCGCCCCCGCATGGCGCGCCCAGACGGTCTGATAGTCGGTCTTGTCCTGCGCATCCGCCGGGCGCCGCGCCGCGATATAGGGCGGCAAGGGCATTGCGCCAGCCTCGGCGAGGGCGGCATCGAAATCTTCGCCCGCAAGGTTGAAGCGAAGCCGCCCCTGCCCGTCTTCCTTGGCCTCAAGTGTCGCCGAGAGATCGGGAGAAAACACGATCACCTCGCCCTCCGAGATCTTTTTCAGCGGCTTGATAAGCGCGCTCCAGCTGCCATCGGCGCCGGGCTCCAGAAGGGTGACCTCGATGCGTGCGGCACTCGGCCCCTGCGCGCCAGCGCGGTGACGCAGCCCGCCCAATCGCGCAGGAATGACCTTGGTGTCATTCAACACCAGCCGATCCCCTGCCCGCAGCCAGTCGCCAAGCGCACTGACCCGCGTGTCGGTGATCGCATCGCCATTCGCCACCAACAGGCGCGCCGAGGTGCGCGGGCGCGCGGGCCGCGTGGCAATCAGCGCCTCGGGCAGTTCAAAATCAAAATCACTTAGCTTCATCTGTCCTGTCTTTGATTGGCAGGGGGTGTCTCCTGCGTGTCGTTTGTGTCTGGTGTCTGCGCGGGGGCATCCTCCAGCGTCGGCGACGGCTTGCGGAACAGGTTGCGCAGCGCCCCCGGTGCCAGGGCCGACAGCGGATTTACCGAGACACGCGGATCAGAGGCAAGGCCCTTCAGCTTGTAATTGAACCCGAAAAGCCCCTCGCCTGCGCGACTGAACATGCCGCCGAGCGAATTCACCAGATAGACCGGAGACACAACCCCCCGCATGTTCATTCGCCCGGTGTCCATATAATAAAACCCGTCCATTGACACGCCGAGCACTGCGCCAACCGCGCTGCCCTCAAGCAAGGTCAGGCGTTCCGGCGTCAGGCGGAACCTGGCATCGACCCGCGAAAAGTGCAGCCCCTCACCGTTGAGCTGCTCCAACAGGCCAACCACGCTGATCGTGTTCAAAAGTGCCGCAAGTGCCGGGGCCTCCTTGATGCGAAACTGGTCTATGGCAAGCGTGCCGTCATAGCTGCCCGGTTCGGGGGCCGGGGTCAGAATGAGATCCATCTCGCCCTTGCGCGCCTGTTTCAAAAGCCCGGCCGAGCGCAGTACCCCGCCCGCGTCCGCCGACTGAATACGAAACGCGCTGCGCCCGTCCCTTGGCACCACGCGCCCGTTGACCGACGTCGCGCCGTTCACCTTGCCGGTAAAATTGCCATCCGTGCCGCCCGCTGTGTCAAGCTCTGCGCGAAAATCCATCAGCGCGATCCCGTCTGAGACCTGCAGGCGGTCAAGCTGCAACGACACCGGCCCCCCTCCAGAGCCGTCTGCGGCCCCGCCACCGCCCTCGCCACTCAGAGAGGTCTGGCGCAGATCAATCGTACCGCCGCGCACCTCGACGCGTGGGCTTTGCCCGGCGCCACGCCCGACAAGTGTCACCGGCGCATTCAGCCAATCGCCGATTTTGACGCTGCGAAAGGCCGCGCGATCGAGATCGCCACTGGCGCTCAGGGTAACGCTGCCGCGCGCCTCAAGCCCGCCGCCGGTGAACTCAAGTCGATCAATATCGGGCGGCTCGCCGATTGTGCCCGCGACCTCAAGGCGCCCGGTGGCGGCCTGCGGCAAGGCCCAGCTCAGCTGTTTCAGGCTAAGCCCGACCCCCGCAAGGCGAGAGCTTAGCTCGAAGCGCGGCGGCTGGTCCCTGGCGAAGTTGATCGCGATATCCGCAGGCCCCGCCCCCGAGATGCTGCCCGGCGGCAGGCCGATGTTGAATTCGTCGGCGAATTGCTCTGAAAGCTCGATCACCCCCGACACGCTACTGTCGCCAACCGCGCCATTGCCAAGCGGCAACCGCCACGCGCCACTGACCGGCACCCGCCCGATGCGCGCGTCGCCGCCAATCTCGATGCCGGAATTGCTGGCGGCCACCTTCAATTTGCTGGCCGCCAGCACCCGGTCCCTGACCAGCGTTTCGCTGCGCACCTCGGTCAGGGTTCCGGTCACGTCATAGGCCACCTCGGCGGGAGTGAGCTTGGGTTTGAGCAACAGATCAAGCTGCCCCTTGAGGGTCGCGCGGCCATCGGCCAGCGTCACCGGCTGCCCGGCCTTGCTCAGAAACCGGAACGGCTCTTCATCAAGCAGCGACAAGGCGGCTGTCACGGTGCTGTCGGTCTGCAAAAGCACGCGGGCGGGCCCGTTTTTCAGGCGCACATCGGGGATGATGAAACTGGTGCCGGAAATATCGACCTTGCCGCCCTGGGCGGCCACCACGTGACCGCTTTGCGCGCTGATGACAAACCGGTTGTCATAGATCGACGCGTGGCCAATCCCCTCCGAAATCGGCGGCACGCCCTTGAGAAAGCGGGCCTGCAGCCCTTCAAAATCAAACCCCAGAAACACGTCGGGGCGCGCATTTGGCGTGGCGCGCAGGGCAAGTTGGATATTCTGAAGATCGGCCTTCTGCACATTGTCGGAAATCCAGTCGCGCGTCTTCGGCTTGAGGGCCAGCGGCCACAATTCCAAAAGCCGCTCTGGCGCAAGCGCGTCCATCCGACCATTGAGCGCCACATCCCAACCATCCGTCTGGCCGCGCACCGTACCATCCAGCACAAAATGCTGGCCCTGATCGGCAAGGCTCAGTTCGCCCACCGACAGCACAAAAGGGTCAAGCTGAAGCCGGATATCGGCCGCCGCACGGTCAAGAAGGACCGGCTCGGGATAGAAATCCGCCGGATCGGCGCTGATGTCGCTGACGCTGATCTGGGCCTGTAATTCGCGCGGCCAGCCATCTTCCATCCCCACCAAAAAGGCGGTGCCCTCGGCGCGCGCCGAGACCCATTCGCTATCGACGGAAAGTTCCGAAAAGCGGATTTCGTTGGCTTTGGGATCATAGGTGAAATAGCTGCGCGCCGATTCAAACGCAATTGGCGCAGTGGCGGGGGTGGGTTGCAGAACGCCGGCGCCGATCTGAAGCGTCGCACTCAGCGGCCCAAGTCGGCCCTCGCCATCAACCGAGGCCCGAAGCGCCCCCGAAATCGGCGCATCCAGCGCATCAAGCCAGGCCAGGGCCGGCGATTGCCCGGAAATGTCGCCCGAGGGCATATCGTCGAAATTCACGCCGAACTCCGCCTCTTTGCTGCCAATCTCACCGCTATAGCTGACCTCCAGCGTGGTGGCATAGTCGCGCGCGCCCAAAAGCGCGACATCGCCGCGAATGCCGATCTGCGCGCCCTCCCGCGTCAGCAAGACGCGCCCGCCATCCACACTCCAGGCGCGACCGGCGCGTGCATCCTCATAGCGCAGCGTCAGGTTGCCCGCCTCGATCCGGCTGAGTGCGGCGAATTGCGGACGGCTGAACACCGCGTCGATCTGATCGGTCAGGCTGGCAAAGCTGGCGCCATCCGCACCCTCGAAAGCAATCGCCAGAACGCCATCGGCGCGCCGCCGCAGGATAAGGCGCAAACCCGCCAGCCGGATTGACGAGGCCTGGATCCTGCCCTGCAACAACGGATTTGGCGCGACGGTGATTTCAAGCTCGGACAGATTGGCCACCTGCCCGCTGGCATCCGCCGACAGATCCACATCGCGCAATAGAAGCCGCGGCACCAGATCCTCGCTGACCACCATCGACATATCGCCAAAGGCAAGCTGCCCGCCCGGCAGATCGGCATTGATCCGCTGCGCAATTTTCTGATGCAGCCATTCGGGCGCCGTCAGCCGCGTGCCAATCGCCAGCATCGCCAGCCCCGCCCCGACCAGAACCAGAACGCAGACACACAATGACAGGCCCAGCCCAAATCGCCCGAGCCGCCGTTTTCGCGTGACTTGCTTGTCTTTATTGCTCATCTGTTCCGATTGGGTGGCTTTGTGCCGCCCTTTGCTGCCTCTTGGCTTTATTCTCGCCTTTTGAGTCCTAATATGGAACTCACAATTTCGCATCACAAGGAGCACTCATGCCCGACACATCCGATATCGCCCCCGATTTCACCCTGCCGCGCGATGGTGGCGACACCCTCACCCTGTCGAGCCTGCGCCCCAAAGCGGTGGTTCTGTTCTTTTATCCGCGCGACAACACCTCGGGCTGTACCAAGGAAGCCGTCGCGTTTTCCGGCCTCAAGGACGCGTTTGACGCCGCCGGGGCCACAATCGTTGGCATTTCCAAGGACAGCGTCGCCAGCCATGACAAGTTTCGCGACAAACAGGGGCTCAGCGTGCCGCTTGTGTCGGACGCCGATGATGAGACCTGCGAGGCCTACGGCGTATGGAAGGAAAAAAGCATGTATGGCAAGACATTCCTCGGCATTGAGCGCTCGACCTTCCTGATTGACGGCGAGGGGCGCATTGCGCGGGTCTGGCGCAAGGTCAAGGTGCCGGGGCACGCCGAAGAGGTGCTTGAGGCGGTCAAGGCGCTGTGAGCGGTCAAACCCTGTCGCAAATGGCCGTCGAGGTGCTTTGCACCGCCGACGGCCATGAAAAAACCGCCCTGTCGCGCGCCCATGCCAAGACCTGGTTCGCCGCCCGCGCCGCCGGGCAGGACATTCCCCTGGGCAACACCTCGCCGCCCCTGCAACCGGCCCGCCCCGCGCGACCGGAACTGCTTGACCCGCGCGACGTGCCGCGCCGCCGCCCCGGGTCTGAAAAGGGCCGGATCGCCATGCTGCATGCGGTGGCCCATATCGAGCTGAACGCTGTCGATCTGCACTGGGACATCATTGCGCGCTATACCGATACCGAAATGCCGATCGGATTCTACGACGACTGGGTCAAGTCGGCCGATGAAGAATCCAAGCATTTCAACCTGATAAGCGACTGCCTTGAAGCCATGGGAAGCCATTATGGCGACCTGCCCGCCCATGCCGGCATGTGGCGCGCCGCCGAGGATACCGCCGATGATTTCATGGGCCGCCTCGCCGTGGTGCCGATGGTCCTTGAGGCGCGCGGCCTTGATGTGACCCCCGGCATGATCGCGCTGTTCACCAAGGCCGGAGACACCGCCGCCGTCGAGGCAATGCAGGTGATCTATGGCGAAGAAGTGGCGCATGTCGCCTTTGGCTCGAAGTGGTTTCACTTTCTGTGCGGGCGTCACAACCTTGATCCCAAGGACGTGTTTCACGACCTGGTGCGGCGCTATTTTCACGGCTTTCTCAAGCCCCCCTTCAACGAGGAAAAGCGCGCCGAGGCCGGAATACCCCCCGATTTCTATTGGCCCCTGACCGAAATACCCTCTCCAAAAGGCTAGCCAAGCCCTTGGACATCGGCGGTTTTTCGCCACTATGGCGAGAAACGGCCCAATATACGCCTCATTTGGTCAAAATTCTTGCCCAAACGTTAAGCACTGGCTAAGCACTCTGTGAGACGCCGGGATCGTAAAAAGAGCGTCAGACGTTGCGAAGGGTTAGGTAGGGACGAGACCGCGTGAGAACACGACTTGCGATCAAAATGCACGCCATATTAGAGCGTTACTTTCCCGAACGTCGGGTCTTTTTGCGGTCTGATACCGACACCCGGTTCATCCGGCTGCGCCCCGCCACTCAGCTGATTGCCTTCTCGGGCGCTGCTGCGATTGTCGCCTGGGCGATCATTGCCACCTCGATCCTTGTGATGGACAGCATCGGCGCCGGCAATTTCCGCGAACAGGCCAAACGCGATCAGCGCACCTATGAAAACCGCCTCAATTCCCTGTCGCATGAGCGCGACAAACGCGCCGAAGAAGCGATTGCCGCCCAGGAGCGCTTTAGTTCCGCTCTCTCGCAGATTTCGGCGATGCAATCGGAATTGCTCGCCTCAGAGGTCCGCCGCCGCGAGCTTGAAACCGGGATCGAAGTGATCCAGACCACCCTGCGCCGCACCATGACCGAACGCGAAACCGCGCGCGAAGAAAGCATCGCATTAGCGCTCGCGCTCGAAGACGACGACGCATCAGGGGGCGCGTCAGACGGAGGCGCCTCCAATGACGGAACGCTTGATTTCCTCACGGCCGCATTGTCGGACGCCGCCCAGCAACGCGATGACACCATTGCCAACGCCGAGGATGCGCTGGTCCATGCCGATGAAATGGCCCGTCAGATCCGCCTGATGCAGGACCAGAATGAACAGATATTTACCCAGCTTGAAGACGCGATGACGATCTCGGTCAAGCCCCTCGACAAGATGTTCCGCGATGCAGGCCTGAACACCGACAGCCTTATTAACACAGTGCGTCGGGGGTATTCTGGTCAGGGTGGCCCGCTGACGCCGCTGTCGTTTTCCACCCGCGGCGAGGCCCCCTCGCCCGACGCCGAGCGCGCCAATCGCATCCTGGGTGAGATGGACCGACTGAACCTTTACCGGATCGCCGCCCAGAAAGCGCCCTTCTCGATCCCGGTCAAAAACGCCTTCCGCTATACATCCGGCTATGGCATGCGGTGGGGCCGGATGCATCAGGGCACCGATTTCGCCGCCGCCCATGGCACCCCGATCCATTCAACCGCCGATGGTGTGGTCATTCATGCCGGCTGGCTGTCGGGATATGGCCGTCTGGTCAAGATCCAGCACGAGTTCGGCATCGAGACCCGCTATGCCCATATGTCGAAAATTCGCGTAGAGGTCGGGCAAAGGGTCTCGCGCGGACAACAGATTGGTGATATGGGGAACTCTGGACGTTCCACGGGCACGCATCTACACTATGAAATCCGCGTCGGCGGCAAGCCCGTCAACCCCATGATATATATCAAGGCTGCAAACAATGTTTTCTAAGAGCAAAATCAACGACCCCGCGCAAAAGCCGACCGAGGCAAAGCCGACCCCGACGGAAAACCGTCTTGATGCCGCACGCCCCGACACATCGGGCGCATCGAGCACGGAATTCAAGGCCTCGGCCCCCAAGGCCAAGCCGCCTGCTTCGGTGCTCTCGTCGGATCTGCATGTGACGGGCAACCTCAAGACCACCGGCGACATCCAGGTTGAAGGCACGATCGAGGGTGACATCCGCGCCCATCTTCTGACCATCGGCGAAGGTGCCACCGTCAAGGGCGAAGTCATCGCCGATGATGTGGTCATCAATGGCCGCATCGTGGGCCGTGTGCGCGGCCTCAAGGTGCGCCTGACCTCGACAGCGCGGGTCGAAGGCGACATTATCCACAAAACCATCGCCATCGAATCCGGCGCTCATTTTGAGGGCTCTGTTCAGCGTCAGGATGACCCGCTCAGCGGCAAATCCAACACGCCCAAGCCGGTCGCCGCAAGCAGCGCGCCCCCGGCATCGGCCGCCGCCAAACCGGCCTAAGCCGAAGCGCAGACGAAACCTTATCGCAAAAGGCGCCCTGCCCTGCGGCAGCGGCGCCTTTTTCACATGCGTAGGGTGGGTGAAACCCACGCCCCTCTAGGCGTCAAGCTCTGCATCCCAATAGAGAAAATCCATCCAGCTTTCATGCAGGTGATTGGGCGGGAACTTGCGTCCCATATTGCGAAGCTGTTCTGCCTCCGGCGGGCGCGGCGCCTTGCGCAGGCTCATCCCCGCTTGCCGGAGGCTCTTGGAGCCCTTGCTCAGGTTGCAGGGGCTACAGGCCGCGACCACGTTTTCCCAGCTTGTCACCCCGCCACTGGCGCGCGGCACGACATGATCAAAGGTCAATTCGCCCTTTGCGCCGCAATACTGACAGCGAAATTCATCCCTCAGAAATAAATTAAAGCGCGTGAAGGCCACGCGCTTTTGAGGTTTTACATAGTCTTTCAACACGATGACGGAGGGTATCCGTATTTTCATGCTCGGGCTTCTGACACAATGGTCATACTCCGCCACGATATCGACCCGCTCAAGCCAGGCCGCCTTGACCGCCTCCTGCCAGGTCCAGAGCGACAAAGGATAATAGGAGAGTGGCCGGTAATCGGCGTTCAGCACAAGCGCCGGATAGCTCCGTAGCGCGGCCGGTTCTCTGACAAATTCCGTTCTGAAATCGCCGTCCATCTGACTGACTTCCCCTAACCCGGATCATGGTTGCAACTGGTCCAGGGGCGGGCGCCCCCGCACCTTCCTAATATTTACTATATATCGCGTTGAAAAACTGGCAAGGGCGATATCTAGCGCTCATATGCCGCCAATACATAGGAACCTGCTGCAACGCTTTTGTGACAGATCGCGCCTAGGCCGCAACCTCGTCCTGTTCACGCGCCTGACGCTGCCATAGCCCGGCATAGCGGCCCTGACGCGCCAAAAGTTCGGCGTGGCTGCCTTCTTCGACCACGCGGCCCTCTTCCAGCACGACAATCCTGTCGGCATCGGCAATGGTCGAAAGGCGGTGCGCGATGGTGATCACCGTGCGCCCCTCGGCGGCCTTGGCAAGCGCGCCCTGAATGTCACGTTCGGTCTGGGTATCAAGCGCGCTGGTGGCCTCGTCCAGCAGCAGGATCGGAGGATTTTTGAGCAGGGTCCGGGCGATCCCGACACGCTGTTTTTCGCCGCCCGAAAGCTTGAGCCCGCGTTCGCCCACCTGGGTGTTGTACCCCTCAGGCAGGCTCACGATGAAATCATGGATCTGGGCAGCACGCGCCGCCTCTTCTATCTCGGCCTGGGTCGCGCCGTCGCGCCCATAGCCGATGTTATAGCCGACCGTATCGTTGAACAGCACCGTATCCTGCGGCACGACGCCGATCATCGCATGCAGGCTCTCCTGGGTCACGTCGCGCACGTCCTGGCCATCAATCAAAACCGCCCCAGATTGCACATCATAGAAGCGAAACAACAGCCGCCCGATGGTCGACTTGCCCGAGCCCGACGGGCCGACCACGGCCACCGTCTGACCGGCCGGGACATCAAGCGTAACCCCCTTCAAAATCGGCCGCTTGCTGTCATATCCGAAATCCACGGCCTCAAGGCGCACCGACGCGCCTTTCACTTTTAGAACATGGGCGCCCTTTTTGTCCTTGACATCTGGCGACTGCTCTAACAATTCGAACATTTCGCCCATGTCGACCAAGGATTGCCGGATCTCGCGATAGACCGTGCCCAGAAAGTTGAGCGGCATGGTAATCTGGATCATATAGGCGTTGACCATGACGAAATCGCCTACGGTCATGGCTCCGTTTTGAACGCCGATGGCCGCCATCACCATGACCGAGACAAGGCCGCCGGTGATCAGGAAGGATTGACCGAAATTCAGGAAGGCCAGCGAATAGGAGGTCTGCAACGCGGCGCGCTCATAGCCCGCCATTGCCGCGTCATAGCGCATCGCCTCGCGGCCTTCGGCGCCGAAATACTTGACCGTCTCGAAATTCAAGAGACTATCGACTGCCTTTTGATTGGCGTCGGTATCCTGGTCGTTCATCTCTTTACGCAAACGTACGCGCCATTCCGTGACCTTGAAGGTAAAGGCCACATAGGCCGCGATCACGCCCATCACCACGGCCAGATACCAGATGTCGAACAATACCCAGAGGATGATGCCGATCATCAGCAGCTCAAGCACCAGCGGACCGATGGAAAACAGCAGGAACCGCAACAGGAATTCAACGCCTTTGACGCCCCGCTCGATAATCCGGCTAAGCCCGCCGGTCTTGCGCGTGATATGATAGCGCATCGACATCGCATGGATATGGCGAAACGTCGTAAGCGCAAGCGAGCGCAGGGCCCGCTGTGCCACGCGCGCAAAGATCACGTCGCGCAATTGCTGAAAGCCGACATTCATCAACCGCGCCATGCCATAAGCCACGGTAAGCCCGACCGCCCCCGCGCCGAGCATCCAGGCCGCCGACTGGCCCTCGCCGGCCAGAGCATCCACCGCCGCCTTATAGAAAAAAGGCGTGCCGACCGCGACGAATTTGGCCACGAAAAGCGCGATGACCGCCAGCACGACGCGCCGCTTCACCCAAGGCTCATCGGCGGGCCACAGGTATGGGGCCACGCGCCGAATGGTGCGCCAGCCGTTTTTGGGCATTTCAGAAGTTGTCACCTGGGCATGGCGCATGGGCAAGCCTTTTCAATCACTTGTCCCACACATAGGCCGCCGATAGCTCAATTGCCAGCCCCGCCCTATTGCGGCAGGGTGAACACCTGTCCGGGATAGATCAGATCGGGGTCGCGGATGCGGTCGCGATTGGCCTCATAGACGCGCACATACTTGATGCCCTCACCGTAGGCCTCGCGCGAAATTGCCCAAAGGGTCGATCCGGGCTGAACCGTGACGGCGCGCACGCGGGCCGATTGATCGGCATTGTCCTGCACGGCCAGGATCGCCTGATCTTCGCGCTTGAAGGGCGTCTCCACGCGCGAGATGACCGTGCCGTCGGCGTTCACCTCATCGACACGCAGGGTATAGACCCCGACATCGACCTCTGGAAGGTCGCTGTTCCAATTGCCATCCGCCGCCACACGCGACGTCGTGATCGGCGCATTATCAAGGTAAATGCGAACGAATCCAGTGCCTTCGGCGCGGCCAGACAGCTGGACAGTGCCCTCGTCGGAATAGGTGATCGCATCAAGCGCCACGCTTGACATGACCTCGGGCGCCGCCCCCGCTGCAACCGGGGCCTGAAGCACCCGCACGCCAGACTCATCAGCCAGAAGAACGGTTGGTGAGGCCGCAAGCTTTGCCGACTCTGGCGCGACCACGGCAGGAACGGTGCCGACAGAGGCCGCGGGCTGCGCCGCCTCGGTCACCTCCGCCTCAGGCGCCGACGCATGCTCTGTGATCACTGTCGTGACCTCTGGTAATGTCGGATTTCCCGTCGCGATCTCGGGGACTGCGGATTTGAGTGCGCCGCTTTCCGAGGTGGCTGTCTCTGGCGCAGGCAGCGTCACGGCGAGCGGTGGTTCGGCCTCGGTGGAGGCCACCTCTGCAACAGCGATCGGGGTGGCCGCGATGATGATTTCATCGACAGAGGCGAGCGTTTCGTCCCCCTCGGACGCGGCCATGCTCAGCGACAGAACACGCGGCTTGTCGCTGGTGGGGAGATCCAGAAACTGCACGAATTTCCCTGCATTATCAGGGGAAACCGTGGCAATCGTGATGCCATCCAGCAGGATCGAAATCATCCAACCGGGCGCGCCCTGACCGGCGACAAGCATCTGCCCGTCGGGGTCAAGCCGGAAGGTGTCGATTGACGGCGGATCGGGCATCGCGGGCGCGGGCGCCACCTCTGACACGACAGCATCGCTTGTCGTGTCCGCCGTGTCGGGCGCTTGCAAAACCGGCTGGGGTCGGACCACGACGGTTGGCTCCGGAGTGGGTCCTTCTGCGGGATCAAACAGACCGCCGAAATACATCGCAAGACCGGCAAATGCAATCACCACGGCCCCCGCTGCGCCAAGCGCGGGCCCAGTTCTTAAACCGGCGAATTTGCTCATGTTTTCCCTTCCGCCCCGTCCCCAGCACAGTGCACGGTTGCCGCAGAATAGCAACAAGGCTATCACGGGTCAAAGCAACCATTTCCTGGCTTGGGGTGATTTCATGACAGTCCTGTCCGTCTGTGTCTTTTGCGGCTCACGTCCCGGCAAAAACCCACGCTATAGCGAAGACGCGACCGCCGTCGGTGAAATGCTGGCGCAAAACGGCTGGCGGCTGGTTTATGGCGCGGGCGATGTCGGGCTTATGGGGGCCACCGCGCGCGCGGCCCAAAACGCGGGCGGCGACACCTTTGGCGTGATCCCGGCCCATCTGATGCGCCTTGAGGTCGGCAAGACGGACCTGACCCGTTTCGTGGTAACCGAGAACATGCACGAGCGCAAAAAGGTCATGTATATGAACTCGGATGCCATCGTGGTTCTGCCCGGCGGCGCCGGGTCGTTGGACGAGTTTTTCGAAGTTCTGACATGGCGTCAGCTCGGCCTGCATGCAAAGCCGATTTTTCTATTGAGTACAGAAGGCTACTGGACGCCCCTCATGCAATTGATGGATCATGTGATTGACCAGGGTTTCGCCGACGGCTCTCTTAAGGACTTCATGCAGCCAATTGTTAATGTTCAGGATTTGATGATCGCCCTGCGCGCCGCCCTGTCCTGACGCAGGGATGCGGTGGTATAGATCGCAAGTGCGGTCCAGATCATCACGAAGGCAATAGCGTGCCAAAAGCTGAAAACCTCGCGAAAGAGCAGTGTTGCCACCAGAAATTGCAGGCTGGGGTTGAGGTATTGCACCAGGCCCACCGTCGCCAGCCGGATACGCTTGGTCGCATAGCTGAACATGACCAGCGGGACCGCCGTCAGCGGGCCGGAAAACACCAGCAACGCGCTGTCACGAAACGACGTGCCAAAGGCGCCCTGCCCGTCCGAGTGAAGCCACCATAAAATAGCCAGGGCAATCGGTGCCAATAGCAGGACCTCGGCGGTGACCGACACCACCGGACCGACAGGAAGCCCTTTCTTTACAAGGCCGTAAAGCCCGAATGACGAGGCCAGGATAAGCGCGATCCATGGCGCCACGCCAAGGCCGATGGTCAGTGTCACCACCGCCGCCACCGCAAGCGAGACCGCCACCATCTGTGCCCGGCCAAGGCGCTCGCCAAAGGCAATCGCGCCCAAGAGCACCGCCACCAGCGGGAAGATGTAATAGCCAAGCGAGGCCTCGACCGCGCGCCCGACCTGAATCGAGGTGATGAAGACGAACCAGTTGGTCGAGATCATAAGCGCCGCAAAACCGATCAAAAGAAGCGACCGTCGCACCCGAACCGTTTGAACCAAAACCGAAATCCGCCCCTGCACCAAAAGGATCAGAGCGAAAAAGACACAGGACCAGAGCGTGCGATGCGCCAGAATTTCAATCGGCGGGATATGATCCAGCAGCTTGTAGTAAATCCCCGAAAGCCCCCAGACCGTGCAGGTGGCGACCATCGCAATGATGCCTTTAGTCTCCTCGCGCATGGGGGGTCCTTTGGGTTTTGAATGCTCTCGAACTGCTGCCTGATCCGCTGCGCTAAGGCAAGGCGATACGGGCCAAATTTCCGCCAAGGCACGAAAAAGCCCCGCTGACACGCGCCAGCGGGGCAATCATCAAGGGCCGGACACGGCCCCGAGGTGGATCAGGTCAAAGCCGCGAGGCGACGTTTTCCCAGTTCACCAGGTTGTCGAGGAAGTTGGTGAGGTAGGCCGGGCGCTTGTTGCGGAAGTCGATGTAATAGGAATGCTCCCACACATCACAGCCCAAAAGCGCGGTCTGACCAAAGCAAACCGGGTTCACGCCGTTCTCGGTCTTGGTGACCTTGAGGCCGCCATCGGTGTCTTTGACAAGCCACGCCCAGCCAGAGCCGAACTGACCGGCACCAGCGGCCGAAAACTGCGATTTGAACTCGTCAACCGAGCCAAAGCTGTCGTTGATGGCTTTTTCAAGCTCGCCGGGCATGCCGGTCTTGGTCGGGCTCATCATTTCCCAGAACTGGTTGTGGTTCCAGAGCTGGCTGATGTTGTTGAAAATGCCGTTTTGCGCCACGGCACTCTTGTCATAGGTGCCGACAATGATCGCCTCAAGCGACTTGCCGTCCCATTCGGTGCCGGAAATCAGCTTGTTGCCGTTGTCGACATAGGCCTTGTGGTGCAGGTCGTGGTGATACTCGAGCGTTTCGGCGGACATGCCATGCGCGGCAAGCGCGTCGTGGGCATAGGGAAGATCGGGAAGTTCAAAAGCCATTGGGTTATCCCCCTGTTCTGTGCGTTCAAATCAGATGCCCCATACATGGTGGCCTGATCCGTCAAAGGTCAACCCCGCTTGACGGAGTTTTTCTGTCGGGTTTACCGGGATCAGGCGAAATAGCCCACTTCGCCGCCGGGTTTTGCCGAGGTTTTCAACAGGTTAAAGGCGTAATCTGCAATCGAGCGGAAACAGATCAGATGAAACGCGCCTGCCTCGTCAAGCCAGAAGGCGGCCGGCACCTGCGCCATGCGGGTGCGGCGGAACATGCCGGGGGTAAAGGCCTCGGGCGAGAGATCGACCGGACAGACCTTGGCCAGAACCTCGCGTGCGCCCGCGCCGCTGATGCGCAGGAAGGTCCGCGCGTCAGAGACGTTGACGGCCAGGAAATGTTGACCTGCGAGGGCGGTTTCGATCTTTTCGATCACCGCCGCCACATCGCCGTAAGGGCACATCAACAGCAATTCGTCCGGCGACATCCAGAGCGCGGCGGTGTCCTTGCCGCTCAGCGCCTGACGCTGGCCCGGCATGCCAAGGCCGGTGGCGGATTTGACGGCGGCCTTGACCTCTTTGCTGGCAAGATCCCCGCGCAGGGTAATCATGCCGTGCAGGCCCTGATCCTCAATCCGGGCAAAACCATCATAGCTGGCCCCGGCCAATGCGCTGACTGCGTTAGACATTCTGCTTCTCCCCGTCCTTGTCGAAGAAGATCGGATCGACGATCTTCGCCTTGACGATCCCGCCATCCACCTTTGGAATTTCGATCACATCGCCCATCCGGTCGGGCCCATCAAGCACAAGGCCCATGGCAATCCCGCGCCCGAGGGTCGGCGAATAATAGGTCGAGGTGACCCGGCCTTGGGTTTCGCGCTGACCATTGGCGTTGTGCCCTGCGGCCGTGGCATAGGCGCCATCCGGCAGAACCGAGCCATCGAGGGTTTCAAGCCCGACCAGCTTCCAGCGGTTGGGATCGGCCATATGGCTGCGCTCTTGCGCGCGCTTGCCAAGATAGTCGTCCTTTTTCTTGGAAATCGCCCATTGCATGTTGAGATCCTGCGGGATCACCGTGCCGTCGGTTTCATCGCCGATCATGATAAAGCCCTTTTCGGCGCGCATCACGTGCAGGCCTTCGGTGCCATAGGGCATCACGCCGAATTCTGCGCCCGCCTCAAGCAGAGCATCCCAAAGCGCGCGGCCATAGCTTGCAGGCACGGCGATTTCATAGCTCAGCTCGCCCGAGAACGAAATCCGGTAGGCGCGAGCAGGCATGCCCGCCAGCGTCAGATCCTTCCAGCCCATAAAGCTCAACCCGTCGGCGGAAATGTCATCCGAGGTCAGCTTTTCAAGAACCGTGCGGGCCTTGGGGCCGACCACGGCGATCTGGGCATATTGCTCGGTCACATTGGCGGTATAGACCTTCCAATCCCACCATTCGCATTGCAGCCAGTCTTCCATGTGGCCATGGATCGACTCGGCGCCGCCGGTCGTGGTGTGGCACAGGAACGTATCGTCGTCGATCCGCGCGACCACGCCGTCATCCATCAGAAAGCCGTTCTCGCTGCACATCAAACCATAGCGGCAGCGCCCCGGTTTCAGGGTGCTCATCATGTTGGTGTAGAGCATGTCGAGAAACTTGCCCGCATCAGGCCCTTTGACGATGATCTTGCCAAGGGTCGAGGCATCGAGCAGGCCAAGCGCACCACGGGTCTGGTTGATTTCGCGGCTTACCGCGTCGCGGTGGCTTTCTTCGCCTTTCGGGAAGCAATAGGGCCGACGCCATTGGCCGACCGGCTCGAAATGCGCACCGTTGTCTTCGTGCCAGCCGTGGATCGGCGTCTTGCGCAACGGTTGGAAAATCTCGTCGCGCGCTTCGCCACCGATGGCCGCCAGAGAGATCGGCGTATAGGGCGGGCGGAAGGTGGTTGTGCCGGTTTGCGGAATGGGCTGATTGAGCGCATCCGACAGAATGGCCAAGCCGTTGATGTTGCTCAACTTACCCTGATCCGTCGCCATGCCGAGCGTGGTATAGCGCTTGGCGTGTTCAACGCTCTCAAAGCCTTCGCGCGCGGCCAGTTGCACATCCGACACCTTGACGTCGTTCTGGTAATCCAGCCAGGATTTCATCCGCAGATTGATGCCCGCGCCCTGCGGCATGAGCCAGACCGGCATAAGCGGCGCCTCATCACTTGCCGAGCCTTGCGGCGCGGCGGCGCTCTTTGGCTTGTGCCCGGTGGCCTTCGCCGCGGCCTTGCCCGCCGCGTCGGCGTCCGCCAGCGTCGTGGCCAGATCGGCCGCGCCATTGGCCGCGCCGGTCGCGATGACAAAACCTTCGCCACTTGCGCCGAGCGGCGGTTTGGTCGGGTCAGGACGGAAATGGGCGCGCTCGGCGTCCCAGGTCAGCTTGCCACCGCAATGCGACCACAGGTGCACCACCGGCGACCAGCCGCCCGACATGGCGACCGCGTCGCATTTGATTTCCTCAAGCACGGCGCCTTCGCCGGCTTGCGCACAGATCGCCACGCCGGTGACCCGCTTGCCGCCTTTGACCGAGGCGATGGCCTTGCCATTCTCGACACGGATACCAAGCGCGCGCGCCTCGTCGGCAAGCGCCCCGCCGCCCGAGGCACGAGCGTCCAGGATCACCGGGATATCGAGGCCAAGCGATTTGAGCGTGATCGCGGTGCGGTAAGCATCGTCATTGTTGGTCACGACAACCGTGCGGTCGCCGATCGAAACGCCGTAGTTCACCGCGTAATCGCGCACTGCCGAGGCCAGCATGACGCCGGGGATATCGTTCCCGGCAAAGCTGAGCGGGCGTTCGATGGCGCCGGTGGCGGTGATGATCTGGCCTGCGCGAATCCGCCAGAGGCGGTGACGCGGCGCGTCAAGTTCAGGCGCGTGATCGGTGATCCGCTCGTAGCCGAGCGCATAGCCGTGGTCATAGACCCCCGCACCCATGCAGCGATTGCGCAGGGTGACATTTGGCATGTCCTGCAATTTTGCAATGGTGGCGTCGATGAAGGCCTCGACCGGCGCGCCATCAACAGTGCCGCCATCGACCGGAGCACGACCGCCCCAATGGGCGGTCTGTTCCAGAACCATCACCTTGGCACCCGATTGCGCGGCGCGCAGGGCGGATTGCAGCCCGGCCACACCGCCGCCGATCACCAGAACGTCGGCAAAGGCATAGAAATGCTCATAGCGGTCGCCATCGCGGTCTTTCGGCGCCTTGCCGAGGCCGGCAGCCTGACGGATGAACGGCTCGTAGACATGTTTCCAGAACGGGCGCGGATGGATGAACATCTTGTAATAAAAGCCCGCTGGCATGAAGCGGCCGAGTTTGGCGTTGACCGCGCCGACATCGAAGTCGAGGCTCGGCCAGTGGTTCTGGCTTGTCGCCGAAAGCCCGTCAAACAGCTCGGTCGTGGTGACCCGCTGGTTCGGCTCAAAGCGCGCGCCTGTGCCGAGGCCGACGATGGCGTTCGGTTCTTCGGCGCCGCTGGCGACGATGCCGCGCGGACGGTGGTATTTGAACGACCGCCCCACCAGCATCTGGTCATTGGCGAGCAGGGCCGAGGCCAGCGTATCGCCTGCATGACCGCGCAAGCGTTTGCCGTTAAAGGTAAAATTGACGGCGCGGGCCTTGTCGAGAAGGCGGCCGCCGGTGGCCAGACGTGTGCTCATGGGTTAGACCCTCGTGCCTGTGGCTGCGGTGAGAAGGTGAGTATTTGTGCCAAGAAGAAGGATCATGAGAAGTCTCTCCAGGTCCAGCCGGGGCGTTTGGCGGTAATCGCGTCGCGGATGTGTTTTGGCGGCTCAAGGGTCTGGGCGGAATAGGTGCCGAAGACCTCGAGTGTCATGGTATCGCGGGCCGCGAGGAACCACTTGCCGCAGCCATTGTTGTGGCGCCAGCGTTCAAAGTGCACACCCTTGGGGTTTTCCTTTGAAAACAGGTAAGTGTGGAACTCATCATCGGTCGAGCCGGGGCCGAAGCGCTTGAGGTGCGCCTCGCCACCGCCGTGAAATTCGGTTTCTTCGCCACGCACGCCGCAGCAGGGGCATTCCAGGATCAGCATTGGTCGTTCTCCTTAATGCGCGACGCCGGCGGCGACGGATTCATCGATAAATCGGCCCTGGTGGAAGCGATCAAGGCCGAAGGCGTCAGTCAGGGGCGAGTGGCCCTTGGCGATCATTTCGGCAAAGCCCCAGCCCGAGCCGGGGATCGCCTTGAAGCCGCCGGTGCCCCAGCCACAGTTGATGAACATGCCATCCACCGGGGTTTTGCTGATGATCGGCGAGCGGTCACCCGTGACATCGACAATGCCGCCCCACTGGCGCAGCATCTTGAGGCGGCTGACCATCGGGAAGGTTTCGACCAGGGCGCGCACGGTTTCCTCGATATGGTGGAAAGAGCCGCGTTGGGTGAAGTTGTTATAGCCGTCGGTGCCACCACCGATGACCATTTCGCCCTTGTCGGATTGCGACATATAGCCATGCACGGTGTTGGCCATGACCACGCAATCCATGCAGGGCTTGATCGGCTCCGACACAAGCGCCTGAAGCGCGACGGATTCGATCGGCAGGCGGAAGCCGGCCATATCGGCGAGGTGGCCCGAATGGCCCGCCACCACGACGCCAAGCTTGTCGCAAGCGATCTCGCCGCGATTGGTGCTGACGCCGGTGACACGGCCGCCGTCGCGGGTGATGCCGGTCACTTCGCATTTTTGCAGGATATGCATGCCCATGTCAGAGCAGGCCCGCGCATAGCCCCAGGCCACCGCATCATGGCGCGCCGTGCCGCCGCGCGCCTGCCAGAGACCGCCGAGCACCGGATAGCGCGGCCCATCCAGATTGATGATCGGCACGATTTCCTTGACGCGGGTGGGCGAAATGAACTCGGTCGTGACCCCTTGCAGGGCATTGGCATGCGCGGTGCGCTGATAGCCGCGCACCTCGTGTTCGGTCTGCGCCAGCATGATCACGCCGCGCGGCGAATACATGATGTTATAGTTCAGGTCCTGGCTGAGCGTCTCATAGAGAGCGCGCGACTTTTCATAGATCGCCGCCGAAGGGTCCTGAAGGTAGTTCGAGCGGATAATCGTGGTGTTGCGCCCGGTGTTGCCGCCCCCGAGCCAGCCCTTTTCAAGCACCGCTACATTGGTGATGCCAAAGTTCTTGCCGAGGTAATAGGCGGTCGCAAGCCCGTGCCCGCCGGCCCCGATGATAATCACATCATACTTTTTCTTCGGCTCGGGCGAGGCCCATGCGCGTTCCCACCCCATATGGTGGCGAAGCGCTTCGCGGGCGATGGCAAAGGCGGAATAACGTTTCATGCGCGGCCTCAGGTCTAGTGGATTCGCAGGCGATACTGCGGCTGCGACCGTAATGCGCCGCGCCCGGCTTGGAAAGGATACTCTGGGCGGCGATTTGCGCACCAATTGCGACATTGCGACAACTGGGCGCTGCCTGTTGACGGGGGCGTGACCACTTGGCCCTTTTTTCCGCGCGCCTGCGACGTTACATGGGACCGGCAAGAGGGGGAAAACCATGGGTTTCTGGATCATCGTCGCGGCTTTGGCCATCGCAATCGGGGCGGTTCTGGCGCTGACATTGTTGCGGGGGCGTGTCGGGGATGCACCGCCGGCGGCCTATGACCTTCAGGTCTACCGTGATCAACTCAAGGAGGTCGATCGCGACCTTGCGCGCGGTGTGATCGGCGCGGATGAGGCACAGCGCCTGCGCTCTGAGGTGTCGCGCCGGGTTCTGGCGGCGGATGCGCAATTGCGCATGGGCGGCGAGGATGGCGGCCAGCCGCGCCTTGCCGGGGGTCTTGCGGCGGGTCTTATCGTGGCGGTGATCGCGGGGGGCGGTTTGCTGATCTATCGACAGGTCGGCGCGCCGGGGTACGGCGATCTGCCGATTGCCAAGCGAATTGCCGCATCCGATGCGGCCCGCGCCGAGCGCCTGCCGCAGGACGCGGCAGAGGCCCGCCTTGGCCCCGTCGAAGAGGCCATCCCCGAGGGCACAAGCGAGGATTACGTCGCGCTGATCGAACAGCTTCGCAAAACCGTGAAGGAACGCCCCGAGGATCAGCAGGGCCTGCAATTTCTGGTGCGCAGCGAGGCGGCGCTTGGAAATATGGCCGCCGCGCGCCGCGCCCAGCAACAGCTTATCGCGCTCAAGGGCGACGCGGCCAGTGCCGCCGATCAGGCGATGCTGGCCGATCTCATGATCAATGCCGCCGCTGGCTATGTCTCGGCCGAGGCCGAAACTGCCCTGCGAGAGGCGCTCCGGCTTGATCCGCGCGAACCCAGTGCGCGGTTCTATCTTGGGCTTTATTTGATTCAGGTCGACCGCCCCGACGGCGCGTTTCGCACCTGGCAAGCGCTGCTTGAGGAAAGCACGCCCGACGCGCCATGGGTCGCCCCGATCCGCGCTCAGATCGAGGGACTGGCGGCACGCGCCGGGGTGAAATACACCCTGCCCCCCGTGAGCGGCTTGCGTGGGCCGACAAGCGAGGACATGGAGAACGCCGCCGGGATGAGCGCCGAGGGCCGTCAGGACATGATCCGTGGCATGGTCGCAGGGCTGGCCGAGCGGTTGTCGACAACCGGCGGGACCGCCGAGGAATGGGCGCGCCTTATCAATGCTTACGGCGTGCTTGGCGAGGCCGACAAGGCCAAGCAGGTCTGGACCGAAGCGCAGGTGGTGTTTGCCGCCAATCCGGCAATGCTCGACACCCTGCGCGCCGCCGCAGCCAATGCCGGGATTGCCGAATGATTATCGAGGACATTCAAGAGCTTGGCGCCGCCCTGCCAAAGGGACAGCCGATCATGGGGCTGGACCTTGGGGAAAAGACCATCGGGGTGGCGATCTCGGACCGGCTCTTGTCGGTGGCAAGCCCGCATGAGACCGTGCAGCGCAAGAAATTCGGCCTTGATGCCGCGCGCCTGCTTGAGATTGCGACGAGCCGCGAGGTCGGCGCGATCATCCTCGGCCTGCCGCGCAACATGGACGGATCCGAAGGCCCGCGATGCCAGTCAACCCGTGCTTTCGCGCGCAATCTGGAACGGCTGACGCCGCTGCCCATAGGGTTCTGGGACGAGCGCTTGTCGACCGTGGCCGCCGAAAGGGCGCTTTTGGAGGCGGATGCGACCCGAAAGCGTCGCAAGGAGGTGATCGACAATATCGCCGCGGCCTATATCCTTCAGGGAGTATTGGATCGTTTGCGACATATGAGGGCCGCCCTGTGACCGATGAAACCCCGTGGAAACGCAATGAGGTCGACTCGCCCTGCGTCAAGGTCTGCGTGGTGCATCCCGAGGCGCGGATATGCACCGGCTGTCTGCGCACCATCGACGAGATCACCCGCTGGTCAAAAATGGCCCCCGAGGATCGCCGCGAGATCATGGCCGCCCTGCCCGACCGCCAGTCTATGCTGCGCAAACGCCGCGGTGGACGCGCGGCACGGGTTTCGCGCGGGTAAGGCCATTCTGTACGACCTATGCGCGTTTGCGATGATGGCCGGATGATCCGGGATCGCCGTGCAATCGTTCGATCATGGCATCGAAATCCCATTCCTTCCGTGCGCGTAAGCGTAACGGCATTTGCGGTGAAATCCCCCGCATGATGTGCCGCTTTACCTGGCCAACCGTCAGACACGGCCGCGCCGGGCGGCCGTTCAGGGCCCTGCCCGGGTTGGTCGAGCTCTGTACGTAGTAGCTTTGACCACCGTCATCAGATTGCAGCGAATTTGTCGTGCCACTGGCGGTGCCGATATAGGTGCTGGTCTCCCCGGCGGCAGGGCCGTCTACCGCAGTGACCGCGCCGGTATGGGTGATGAATTGCACGATGGCGCCGGTGTCGTCCGCCAAAGCGGTCGAGTCACCCATCTCAATTCCGGAAAAGCCCGGCGTCGTCGCGTCGATCACATAGACATCCGTCCCCCGAACCGTACTTTGCAATGTCAGGCTACTGAGGGAAATGGTGTGATCGACACGGCCATCGGACCCGTAGATGACCACCTCATAGGCCGAGATATCCGTACCCGCAGGAAACGCGAGTTCGATGAATTCAGGAGAATTCCCGTAGTGGTCGTATTCCGAGATATAGCCGGGCATCAAGTCGCCTCCCACTGCCTGCGAGAGAAGCATAACATCACCCGATTTCACTTCGGTTAACGCCGTAACGGCGTGGTTGACGCCCTATCCCATTCAGGGGGCCAAGAGCCAGTCCGCTGACGAGTGATCGCCAAATTCCGGTCGGAAATAGGCGATCATCCGACCCTCTGGCGGGGCCTTGGCGCCCCGCCCCCAAGGCGCGACACCGTGCAACGCCAGCCGGTGGACCAGGGAAACCCCGCCAAGCGGCACCGGCAGGGTCACGCGCGGGCAGGTTTCAAACACCTCGCGCCGTGTGGCCTGATAGATGTCGGTCAGGTCAACCTCGCCCCACTCCTGTGGCGCCACCCCGTCAAAGGCCCGTTCAAACGCCCGGCGCATGATGTGATGACTGCCCTCCCAGACCACAAGCGGGCTTGCCTCTGGGGTGCAATCGGTGAGAGACACCCCGAGGATATAGGCATGGCGTTCGCGCAGCATCCGGCGACGCTCGGGGCCGATGGCCAAAAGCCCGTCCACATGCGCCGCATCTCGCATGCGGCGATACCGGAACGCCGCCTCGCTTTCGCCTGCGCGTGGCCGGGGATAGCCCGGATAGATCACCGAAACCTGCGCATGGTGGAGCGGTAGCCTGCCATAAAGTGCCTGCGCCACGCCGTAACCCGCGCCGGTCAAGGGCCCGCTTTGCGCCACCGCCCCGGTCGTGTCATTGGGAAGACAATCCACACCGACAAACCATGTGCCCTCGCATTGCAGGCCTTCGGCTGCTTCCTCCGGGTCATGGATCCGCATCAAAGCCGCGCTGCGCGCAAGCTCTGCCCAGGCCAGAACGCCCGGCTCCGGCGCAAAAACCGCCCACCCCTTATCAAGCAAGGCCGTCACCAGCCAAGCGCCGTGCGCCGCATGTTGAACGCCATCAGCTGGGGACTGCCCCCGGCCACCGCGCGCATCTCCATCATCTGCAATAAAGGGCCCGTATCGGCCTTTTGGACAGCCATAATCATGCTCCAGCCTCAGAATGAACGCGGCCTACACCGACGCGGCCCGCGACGCCAGTTCGATTTCTGCCAGGGCCTGCTCCAACAGAGCGGGCCCTGCACCGGGGCGATGTACCCCTTCGGACAACATGCGCCGCCAAATGCGCGCGCCAGGACGCCCGGCAAACAGGCCCAGCATATGCCGGGTGATCTGGTTAAGCCGCCCGCCCGCCACAAGATGCGCCTCGATATAGGGCAGCATGGCGCGCACCGCCCCTTCGGCGGTGGCATCCGGGCCGCTGTCGCCGAAAATGCGCCGGTCGGCGGCCGCCAGTATATCAGTGGGCTGATGATAGGCGGCGCGCCCCACCATCACCCCGTCAAGCCCCGCGTCAAGAAAAGCCTCGACCTGATCGAGCGTGGTGATCCCGCCATTGACCGACAGATGCAGCGCCGGAAACAGCCCGCGCATCGCTTGCACCAGCTCGTAATCCAGCGGCGGGATATCGCGATTTTCCTTCGGGCTGAGCCCCTGCAACCAGGCCTTGCGGGCATGGATTATGAACCGCCCAACCCCGGCGCTTGCCACCCGCGCGAGGAATTCGGGCAACACCTCCTGAGGCTCCTGATCATCCACCCCGATCCTGCATTTCACTGTTACTTCAAGTGGTTGTGCGGCAATCATCGCGGCGCAACACTCGGCGACAAGGCCCGGACTCTTCATCAGCACGGCCCCGAACGTGCCCGATTGCACCCGATCGCTCGGACAGCCGACATTCAGGTTGATTTCCTGATACCCAGCCTCAAACCCAAGCCGCGCCGCCTGCGCAAGTTCCTTCGGGTCCGATCCCCCAAGCTGCAACGCAACCGGGTGCTCGGCAACCGAATGATCCAGCAAATGCAGCGCATTCCCCCGCACCAAAGCCGGCGCCGTCACCATCTCAGTATATAGCAACGCCCGCCCCGACAATTGCCGGTGCATATACCGGCAATGCCGGTCGGTCCAATCCATCATCGGCGCGACGGATAAACGGGACCCATTGAGAACATTATATTTTTTATTTTTATCAGCCATTTACCGCTCAGCTATCCGTCCCGTTCTTGTCTCATATGTTGTAATTCTCGCCCATTTTTGGCATAGTTTACAACAAATGTTGCAACTCAGGCCTCATGTTGTAACCCCATGGGTACCATCATCAAGCGAAAGCGGAAAGACGGCTCCACTTCCTGGCTCGCCCAAATCGCGATCCGGCGAGCAGGAAAGACGGTTTTTCGCGAGAACCGTACCTTCGAGCGCCGCTCGATCGCGGCGGCCTGGCTCGAGAAACGCGAGAAGGACTTGGCGAAACCCGGTGCGTTGGAGGACTTCCGCGCAGGCGACCACAAACGCCGCGATGTAACCCTCGCCGATGCCATAGATAAATATGTCGATGATAGCGCAAAGGCGATCGGTCGGACCAAATCCCAAGTGCTCAAGAGCATCAAGAATTTCGACATCGCGGGCAAGCCCTGCGCTGAGATCGACAGCGCGGACATCGTCGCCTTCGCAAAGGAAAAACTGAAATCGGGTGTGACGCCTCAGACGGTGTCAAACTACATGTCGCATAGCCATCGAGAAAATCCTGGTGGCTTGGAGGGGCCATGATCCCAGTCGCCAGTTCCATGTCGCTGCATGCTTGGTGAAGCTTCGACAATTGCCCAGCATCGCTGAATTTGAACCGGATCTCGCCTATTTATCTGCCCTTAGCGCTCTTTCGTCTGGAAGTTTTGAGGAAGCGCGCCAGCATGCCGAAAAGGCTTTGGAACTTTGCATGACGTCGTCCATCGGGCCATTGAAACTGAAAATCGCAAAGCTCAACTTCTCAATGACTGTTGCTCAGGATGCGTTCAACCGTGGCAGTGCGGAACGCAGTTTTCGAATTCTTTGCAAATCAGTCCAGCCTCAAGATGCAGCTCGCTGGAAACTCGGCGAAGGCCCGATCGATTATTCAATGCGGTTGGCTGCCGCCGATCACGCGGCTTGGTTCTGGGACAACATTGTTCGCCCGTATGAAGGGGTGGAAATCGAAGTGCCGCTTCAACAAGAATCCGAGATCATTCGCGCATACGCAGGTTTGCTTCTGTCGGGCGCTTCAGAGGACGAGGTGCGCGGGTTCATCAAGCAGTTTCGCGGCAAGCTGAAGCGCAAGCTAAGAAATGTGCGTGGCGACACGTTCTTCACTGTGACATCAAAGATGGTGCTGGATCTTGTGCGTGTGAAGCGGCAAATACCGACCCATTCCGGGATCCCCAAAGAACCCGCTGAACGGGCCAATTCGATGGCCGCAACGCATTTGAAGATGGTCGGCTTGCTGCCCAGAGACGTTCTGGAAGCGCGTGACTATCTAAAACAGACGGCGTTGATGTTGGCCGCCGATCGAAATGATGTGGACATGGTAAAAGCACTCGTCGATCGCCTCGTGTATGATCGCATGCGTGACGGAATCAATGCTCAGGATGCGCTTGGCCGGACAGCATTGCATTCAGCAGCCAAGGTCGGAGCTGATCGATGTTTTGAGATTCTTCTTGCTGCTGGCGCGAACCCGACGCTCCAGACTTACACCGGAAAGACACCTGCCATTTTTGCCGCAGAATTTGGGCGGGCTACGATCTTCGAAATGAGATTGGCATGTACGGCATATCAAATGGGTAGAAGCGAGCTTGGGGAAGCGTGCGATCTGGCGCAGTACTCCGCAGAGAGTTTCAAAGCAAAGCGCAAGGAATATGCCATTCAGCTCGTTGAACGGATACACGGACAGTGGGCAGATCTCGACCACGGACGGGCGGCTTGTCTATTTCCATCGCAATAGTGTCGCCAACGATGGATATGACGATCTGAACGAAGGTGACACCGTCGAATTGAGCGTCGATGTCAGAGATGCCGATGAAGGGCCTCATGCCAGCTTCGTGCGCCCCGTAAGCACCCTGCGTTTTGTTGACAAGCCTGACTGAGAAACCTGTTCGTCACGGTCAGGCGAAGACCAGTCTTCGCCCACAGCATTCCGCCTGCGAACGCAACCAATCGAGTCGAGTGGCGCTCAGGCAGCCTCGGCCATTAAACGTGGTCGAGTGACGCAACGCACCGATCCATATTATCAGTGAACAAGGTCGCGTCAGGCCCCAAAATGGGCCTCCAGTCGATCAAATGCCAGGTTGATCACGTCGTCCTCGACACAATAGGCCATCCGGACATGGTTCTCGCCCGACGGACCGAATGCGCTGCCTGGCGTGACCGTCACATGCACCTGGTCCAGCAGATCGCGCGCAAACCGATCAGCATTGTCATGGCGAACAAGTACACGGGGAAAGACGTAATAGGCGCCCTGCGGGCGGACATAGCTAAAGACATGCGGCAACCGGTCAAGCCGCTCACAAATCAATGCACGACGACGGTCCAATATGCGTTCAAACTCGACCAGGTGAACCGGTTCATTCTCCAGCGCGGCCAGCGCTGCGATCTGGCTTATTCGAGGAGTGCAGATCATCGTCAGATCGTGGATCTTGACGATCTCATTGCGCAGTGCTTCGGGGACGACCATGTATCCGACCCGCCAACCACTCATGGCGTAGGCTTTTGAGAATGTAAAAAGATAGGCGATGCAGTCAGCGACAGAGGGATCGGAGGCAAGATTGAAGAAGCGGTCGCGGTTGTCATAGACAAAGTGGCTGTATGGGTCATCGATAATGATCAAAATACCATGGGCACGGGCGATGCGCGCCGCCCCCTGCAGCGTTCTTCTGGACAGTATTGCACCGGTTGGGTTCGACGGATTGACCAGAACGATGGCCTTCGTTTTCGGGCTGATCAGCTCTGGCAGAGCGTCGATGTCCAAGTCCCACCTCCTGGCTTCTTTCATGGGCCAGAAAACCGGCACACCGCCATTGAACCGGATCTGTGAAATATGTGACACGAAACCGGGGTCAGTGACGATGACCTCATCCCCTTGATCCACAATTGCGTGGAAAAGGGTCTGAAGCCCCTCCATGTTTCCCGCCGAAATCATCACCTGCTTGTCAGGATCGACGCATTGTCCTGTTCTGTGTTCGTGTTCTCGTGCGGCGGCAACGCAGAGCTCGGGCAGTCCGCCGGGCAATGCGTACATGCCGGCCTTTGGATCGTTTTCCAGCGCCTGCTTGGTTGCGGTCCGAATTGGGGCAGGTGTCCGGAATGACGGCAGACCCCACGCAAGCGACGCCGCGTCGGGCACTTTCGCGTTCAGGATCGACATCTGTTTGATCGCCGACATCTCCAGATTGCAGGATCTGTCGGAGATCAATTGCGATTTCGAAATTATCGTCTGTTCCATATTGCGTGCCACACTGCCAAGTTTCCGATTTGATGAAGGCTCTCCCGGCGGTCAGTGTAAACGTTCGCAAGTGGTTCTGATTGCGATTGATCAAATCAGCGCCAATCCTGTTGTCTGAATCATCAACCGATGCTGCAGTGCGGCTCTCGCAGAGCTGATGGGGTGGATTGCTCATGCTCCAACCGGCGTCGTTTTGCACCGTGGTGCAGCTTTAATGATCTGCGAGCGCAGAGGAGCCGCCCCCTGCAGGTCAAGACAATTGGGATCAATCTCGCCACGAGCCTCTTTCAGGGTTACGGGATCACTGAAAGTGACGAGGGCGCTTTCAACCTGCCTTCGCCGCGCACTCAGCTATTGCCGTTGTTCGCGCGGCTCAGTCCTTGCCTCGTCGGCATGAAAGCCAGTTCCACAAGTCATTACTGGGCGCGTCAGTTGACCGGGCTGGGCCATTAGGTTCGCCAGCTAACCCTTGTACGTCAAGCCCTGTTCCACACAGCCAAGCCCTCAGGAAGGGGGTCGTCTCGATCGCTGTGCGCAACGGGTCTTGGCGCGGCAGAGTGCCATCGCGATATGTAAGGCCTGTCCTGACCCGCATTTCAAGATGCCTCTGCCGTTTTCGAGGCTGCCTTATCCGTCATTCCGCCGAAAGCAACCGCAAGCGTTTCCTCGGTCCGGTCTTGCATTTCGGTGGCGGCATCACTCAGGCCGTCCACGCAAAGCACTGTCAACTGTCGGGTCTCCTCGCCATAGTCCTGTCGCGCGGTATCAAAGAAACCGCCCCGGAAAGACCGCGCGTGCCCGGGTGTCTGCAAATGCGCAAGGTCGCTCATGAGCCGTTTGTCGTGATCCAGGCGCTCGCCGAGGAACGAAACAAACTCCTGAGTCATGGCAACCAGGCACTCGCATCCTATCATCTGAGCCTCGGACCAGGGCGCCATCGAATGTCTGTTCCACGCAAGAGCCACAAAGGGAAAGTGCGACGGAGCATTCGGGCGGTTGGAATTACTTTGATGTTTTCCAACCATATCAAGCTTGCTTTCATGTGAATCCCACACTGACAGAAAACGGGCCTTTCGCGGTGACGGCAGACAACGGACAGGACCGGCGAACTTGGCTCAGATTGACTGCGCTCAAGCGACTGCACAGCGAATCATGCAACCGTTCCACCTTCGGGTCACAGGAGGAAGATCAGCATGACAGGTAAAATCATTGTCGCCACAGACGGGTCTGCCACGGGAAACCGGGCGGTCGATTTCGCCGCCGCGTTGTCGGAAAAATTTGGCAAGGATCTCTGCGTGGTGCATGTACTGATGTACGGCAGGCCCTCGAAGGAAGTCGCAAAAATGGCGGAGAGCGAGGGGATCGTGTTGCCGGTTGCGCCCGATGATGCGACCAGGCAGAGCGCATTTTCAATGCGCTTTCCGAGTGCCGCCGACGAAGTGAGCATGGCAAAGGCCATCTCGGCGCTCGGAGATCGCATCGCCGAACATGCCAAGCAGCGCGCTCAGGATGCCGGTGCCCGCAACGTGACGATCCAGATGTGCGCTGGCGACATCGCCGATGAAATCCTCGATGTGGCCGAAGCCGAAAAGGCGGACGTGCTCGTGCTGGGCCGCAGAGGTCTGGGCCGCGTGCGCGAGGTCTTGCTTGGCAGTGTCTCACAGAAGGTGCTGCACAATGCGGATTGTACCGTCGTCATCGTACCCTGATGCAGAGGTGAGGTGAGGCTTTGACTGTTCACAGACGAAAAAGAGGCCGGCCTGAGGCTTTTGGAGCGCCTGCCTCCGCTCGATCCGAAAGCCACGGTGGTGCTGGCATTGCCGCGCGGCGGCCTGCCTGTCGCCGACGTGATCGCTGACGCACTGGAGGTTCCGCCTGATATCGCCCTTGTCCGGAAAGCCGGCTTCCCGGGGCAAACGGAACTTGCCATCGCCGCCGTGACAGACGGGGACGATCCCCAAATCACCATCAGCGCAGACATGGCACGACGGGTCGGCATAGATGATGCGCAAATCACAAGGCTGGCCGAGCGTGAATTGCCGGAAATCAGCCGCCGACGGCAAGTCTATCCAAAAGGCCGTGCCCCCATACCGCTGGTCGGCAAGACCGTTGCGGTGGTGGTCGATGACGGCATCGCCTCGGGCGCAACCATGCGGGCTGTGCTGAGTTTCGGGCGTGCGACCGACCCCAAGCGCCTGATCGCAGCGGTGTCGGCCGGGCGGCCCGACACGATCGCCGAGATCGAACAGGATTGTGATGAGGTGATCTGTCTCGAAAGCCCGTCGAACTTCCGGGCTGCGGGGCTGCACTATCGGCACTTTGATCACGTCTCGTACGCGACGGTCATCGATATTATTGATTGTCACGCACACAAGCGGCCCGCGCAGTCCCGCCCTGCCCTGCCCCATGACTGATGCGGGTCGTTGCAGAGCAACGTCGCTCAGATTTCGCCGGCTTTTGCAAAAAGTTGCGCCGCCGCTGCGACGTTCTGTTTCGTTTTCGCGCGCCACTTGGCCGGGGTCGCGACCTCGATGTCGCGAAAATGGTTTGCGGCCAAGCGCGCCCGCGTCAGCAATGCAACCCCACCGTAAGCGGTAAGCAGAGCAAGAGACGGCGGCGCAATCGCGTAAGACATCTTCACCAGCATCACCGCGCGAATCCATCCGGCTCCCTGCAAGGCGCATTCGAGACCGAGCGCGTTGATTTCGTAGAATGGATCAAGAACACGCATCCCGTGATCAATCTCAAGGCGGTCAAAGACGACGGGAGGCCTGGTCAGGCAGACATGTTCGCAGCGCAAATCGCCATGCCCCTCGACCACAAGACCCAGACGCGCCCGTTCGACGATTTCTTCTCGGCATGTCTTGAGTGCAGCAACCGCGAAGTCGACAGTCTGCTCTGGTGCGGGAACACCGGTGGCAGAGGCCATTTCGCGCAAATGTGTCGCGGCAGTCTCGACGTCTTGGAGCAGGCGAGGATAAAAGACGGCACCGGGGTCAGGCAATTGCGGTTGGCGCCGGTAAAACCCGACGAGCAGATCGCAAACCGCCTCGATCTCGGTACATTCGGGTGCGGGGCCACAGACAAGGCGACGATCAAGCATCTCTTGCTCCGGAAGCCGAAGGGATTCGATCAGCCAGTCGACAACCCGCCCGACGCCGCCAAGGGCCAGCGATCCGTCGGCGCGCCGGACAAGTGGAGTCAAACTACGATAGACGCCGCCGGAAAGCGCGCGATTCAGCCGAAACTCCTCCCGGCAAAGCCGCGCGCGCGCTTCGAAAGACACCTGATCGACATGCATCAAGCGGACCGGCTTCTTCAGTTTCCATGCCCTGTCGCTTGTGAGATAGACCAGCGAGGCGTGGGTTTCGATGCACTTCGGAGGTGGCTCATCCGGCCAAGGCGCGCCGCTTCTCAAAAAGGCATGCAGTTCTGCCAGCGACCCCTCGCCGGACGCCAATGCGTCCTTTATCGGCTCGGTTCTCGCTGATGACATATGCATGAATTAATCCCAGAGCTCCTGAATCGGGCGCCGCATTGACTGCTTCACCTGCTGGAACTCGCCCCACGAGATATGGCGGCGAAGCAGGTCGAACACGGCACCGACGGCGCGTTCGGGATCTTCGAGCGGCGTTCTCTGAAACCGGGATTGGACACGTTTCAAAAGATCCGCCTTGTTGCGCGGTTTGACCGGTGTCTTTGACGGGTCCCAGCCATCGTAATAGACACCGCGGACAAGCACGGGGAGCTGCGCTCCGAGATCCGCAGCTTCATCGACGGTCAGGAAGTCCCGGATCGTGTGGAGCGTTTCACATAGCAACACATACGCCTGCGGCTTCTGCCAACCAAGGTCGTCGCAAAGTTCGTTGAGCCACTCGGCGAATACCTGGGGGGCATGATGTAAGATCGGGATTTCCTTGATGGTCATTTGAAGGCCTTTCCTGCGGTGGCACCATTGTTTCAGCATTCGCACGCGCGTGGGAACGGCGCATTGACCGCCGTCAATTCGCCCTGTGCCGAAAGGCGGTATAGAGGTGTCATGTTGTTTTTTGCACTCGACCGATCAAAGACGCTCGGCCTCAAGGTCGCCAAGGCTGGCGGGTTTGATCTCGCACTGCATGAGGAGCGCGAGTTTGAAGGAGGCGAGCACAAGGCGCGTCCGCTTGCGGATGTTGGCGGGCAGGATGTTTACGTGCTGCAGTCCCTGAACGGAGAACCCGTTGCGTCAGCCAACGACAAGTTACTGCGACTGTTGTTTTTTCTGGCCGCGTGCCGCGATCACGGCGCAGCACGTGTCACGGCGATCGCCCCCTACCTTGCCTATTCCCGAAAGGACCGGCTGACAAAGACGCAAGATCCGGTGACGACGCGATATGTCGCGCAATTGTTTGAGGCAGTGGGTGTCGATACCGTGATGACCCTCGAAGTCCACAACCCGGCGGCTTTCCAGAATGCATATCGCTGCCGGACGCTGCACCTTTCCACCGAACACCTCTTCGCCGCAGAGATCGCAGGGCGTTCGACCGACCGACCGGTCGCTATCGTCTCGCCCGATCCCGGCGGCGTGAAGCGCGCGCAACTGCTTCGCGAGGCCTTGCAGGAAACCACCGACAAGGACGTGCCGTTCGGGTTCATGGAAAAGCGCCGGAGCGCCGGGGTGGTCTCCGGCACACATTTCGCGGGCGAGGTTGACGACTGCGCTGTTTATATCGTCGATGACATGATCTGTGGCGGAGGCACGACCCTGCGGGCCGCCGAAGCGGCACGCGCGCACGGCGCGGCAGAGGTACACGCCATCGTCGCGCACGGATTGCTGACCAATGATGCAGTGACGGCATTCGCGCAAACATCCCTGGTCGACACGATCACCCTCACCGATAGCACGGCCCCTGATCCCGCATGGGCCGGACGGCTTGGCGACAGGTTGCGGAGCATCTCCTGCGCCCCGATGATCGAAAATGCCATACGGCAGGAGCATGACACATGGTCGGCGCAAGCGGCCTCGATCAGACCGCGAAACGCTTCCGGTTGACGGTCGTCAATAACGCCGGTCCCGGTACCGATATATTGAAATCAGTAAACTCAGCTGGAGGGTACGAGATGAAGATCAACGATGCAATGCACCGTCAGGCCGGTTGGACTAGCGCCGATATACCTGTCAGCGAGGTCGCCAAGATCATGATGAAGAGCGATATCGGCGCCATTCCCGTCGGCAAGAACGACAAGCTGATCGGAATGATCACAGATCGGGATATCGCGCTGCGGGTTGTCGCCGAGGGCCGTGTTCCGGCGAAAACCACGGCCGAAGAGGTCATGACGAAAGGCATCATTTTCTGTCACACAAACGAGACAGTCGAGGACGCCATTCACCTGATGGATCAGAAGAAGATACGTTGTCTTCCGGTCATTGACGACAAAAAGAGGCTCGTGGGTATGCTTAGCCTTGGCGACGTCTCGCATGCGGTCGGCCGTGACTTGTCCGGCGAACTTCTGCATGCAGCTGCGAGTCACCATCCCTGAGGCTCCGCAAAACAATTGGTCGGTACAGCTCATCCCTGAAGCAAAGCCAAAGCCAGGGGAAATGAGGCCCACCCCCCTGATTGGGATCACACTTATTGGCTTCCTCGTGATAGCCGGTTGCAAAAACCTGACGCCGGAGCACGCACGGTGGTTGGCGTCGCGGGCGGCGCGGCAGCTGGCTTGATCACTGCGGATGCGTTGAGCGCGGATGACGACTGGCGGTTCGTCGCGGCGTTTGCCGCGGCGGCGGCGGGTACGCTCGTGGCGCAAAATCCGGCGACCGGCCGCTGCGCATATGCGCGGGGCGACGGCACCTACTATACGACTGTAGATATGTACGGACTCGCGGGAGACTTCCGATACCATCCCGGACTCGGGAAGGAGGAAGGTTTCATGACGGAGGATGAGCGGGAAATTCAACGTAAACTTCGGGGTCTGCAGCACGCCATGATGCTTTACGTTGGTGACCCGCCAGAAGGCCCGCAATCCGGATTGCCGCAGCCGACTGAACCGCAGCCGGTGCCTGCCCCACCTGAGGTCCCGCGACCGATTGACCCCGCTCCGGCCCCCGCCACGCCAGAAGATGCACCCCTAGATAGATCCGGAGATCCCGCGACCGCCCCGCGAAACCCGAGCGCGAGGCTCATGCCTGAAAACCAACGCCACAACGGCGCTTAATGGCTTGGGCCTTGGTCTGTTGTGGCCCGATAAGCGCGGGTTTACCACAAGCAGCTGCGCCCCGGAGGGCTGATCCTGACAGCGCCTCCCACTGCGGCAAGCGGGGTTCCGATCAACCTGTTGGCACTGGAGAATTCACAGGAAAAGAGCGGAAATCTGATCGACGAAGCGTTTTCACGGATGATGATTTCAAGACCGGGCTAAAGGCTGGGACCAATGTCTTCCCTGCATCTGCGCGGTCCTGAAAGCGGTCCATTGCTGCGCCTCACTCATGGCGCAGGGCGTCAATTGGGTTCAACCGTGCGGCGCGGCGCGCCGGGAAATACCCGAAGATCACACCAACCGCCGCCGAAAAACCAAAGGCCAGCAGGACAATTTTCGGGTCCGGCATGAACGGCACCGACAGGGCATTGGCCCCCACCAGGCCCAATATCAACCCCAGCACAATCCCGATCAGCCCGCCGATCAGCGACAGCACGATGGCCTCGACCAGAAACTGCGACATCACCTGATGGGCCTGCGCGCCCACGGCAAGCCGGATGCCGATCTCGCGCGTCCGCTCGGTGACCGAAACCAGCATGATATTCATGATCCCGATGCCGCCCACCAACAGGCTGACCGCCGCCACCGCCGACAAAAGCCCGGTCAGGATATCGGTGATGCCAGACAGCATTGTCGCGATCTGTTTCATGTCCATGACGGTGAAGTCATCCTCTTCGCCCTGACCAATGCGGCGGATTTCACGCATCAGACGCTCGATCTCCTGCTTGGCGCGCTCGGTCGATACACCGTCATGTACGGCCACATAGAAGAACGACACATCCGAATTTCCCGCCACCCGGCGCTGATAGGTCTTGAGCGGCATGATCACGAAATCGTCCTGGTCGCTGCCAAAGGTCGACGCCCCCTTGGAACGCAAAAGCCCGATCACCTCGCAGGACAGGGTTTTGATCCGGATCGTCTCACCCAACGGGTCAGCCGTGCCAAAAAGCTCTTTGCGCACGGTTTCACCCAGAATGCAGACCGGCTTGCCGGATTGAAGCTCTGACGGTTCAAATATGCGCCCGCGCTCAACCTCCCATCCTGCCGCCGAAAAATAACGATTATCGGTGCCAGTCACATCGGTGCGGTGATTTTCATTGCCAAAAACCGCACGCGCGCGTGTCGCGCTGAGCGGTGCCGCAATGTCCACCACGCTGAGTTGATCCTGAACCCGGTCATTGTCGCGCAGTGAAAACAGCGGTGCCACCGAACTGCCCGGGCCGCCCTGCATGGCGTCCTGTCCCGGCATCACCATCAGCACGTTACTGCCCAGCTTTTCGACATCCGCAGTCACCTGCCGCGCCGAGCCCTGCCCCACCGTGACCATCGCAATCACCGCCGCCACACCGATCACAACCCCCAGCACGGTCAAAAAAGACCGCAACGCATTGCGCAGGATCGCCTGAAGCGCAAGTTTGACCGTCTCCCACAACATCTCAGCCCACCTTTCGCGTTGGCGCATCGCGCTCGACCCGGCCATCGACCATCCAGATCAACCGATCGGCATATTGCGCCATGTCCTTTTCATGCGTCACCATGATGATGGTCAGCCCCTCGGACCGGTTGAGATGCTGCAGCACCTCCATGATCTCGGCGGATTTTTTGGTATCAAGGTTGCCGGTCGGCTCATCCGCCAGCACGACCCTCGGGCGCCCGGCCAGCGCGCGTGCGATGGCGACGCGCTGTTGCTGCCCGCCCGAAAGTTCCGAAGGGTCATGACCGGCCCGATCAGAAAGCCCCATTTTCTCAAGCGCCTGCATCGCCAGCGCCTCGCGCTCTGCGCGCGACAGGCCCTTGTAGATCAACGGCAGAATGACGTTATCAAGGGCACTTGTGCGCGGCAAAAGATTGTAGCCCTGAAAGACAAAGCCAAGATAATGTCGCCTGAGGAGCGCCCGCTGGTCGGCGCTCAGGTTGTCGACCTCGACACCGCTGAAAAAATATTCCCCACCCGTCGGCGCATCGAGACAGCCGATCACGTTCATTGCCGTGGACTTTCCCGATCCGCTGGGGCCCATGATCGCCACGAATTCGCCTTCGCGTATCGTCAGATCGACGCCGTCGAGCGCGCGCACTTCGGTCTCACCCGCGCCGTAGATGCGCGAAATCCCCTTGAGCTGAATAAGCGGGGTTTCAGCCATCCGTCTGATCCCTGATGACCAGATCACCGAGTGCAATCGCGCCCTCCAGTATCTCGGTGACATTCCCGTCGCTTGGCCCGGCGCGAATGGCGATTTCCTGTGCCACGCCGTCGCGCAGAACCCAAAGCGTTTTGCTGTCGCCTCGACGCACATCACCGCCGCCCGACGGGATCAACATGCCCAGCAATCCGCTGCGATCCTCCTTTTCGTCAGGGGCGAGCGGCGGAGCGTATCTGAGGGCGGCATTGGGAACAGTCAGCACATCGGTTAATTCGGCCACAGTAATATCAGCTGTCGCCGTCATGCCGGGACGCAATCGCAGGTCGGAATTGTCGATGCTCAGGATCGCCTTGTAGGTAACAACGCCGTCAACCGTCTCGGGCGCGAACCTGATCTCGGCGATCTCTGCCGGGAACCGTTCTTCGTCATAGGCATCAACGGTAAATTCGGCCCGGTTACCGACCGCAATCTGACCGATATCGGCCTCGTCCACGTCAACGCGCAATTCCATCTGTGTCAGATCTTCGGCAACCGTGAACAGAACCGGCGCCGACAGGGAAGAGGCCACGATCTGCCCGGCATCAACCGCACGATCAAGCACGATCCCCTTGATCGGCGAACAGATGCAGGCCTTGTCCAACTCGGCCTGTTGCAGATCCAGATTGGCCTCGGCCAGGGCCCGGTCTGCCTGTGCCGACTGCAATTCGGCTTGCGCGCGAATATATGCGGCCCTTTGCGAAACAAACTCCTGATGCGAGGTGATCCCGCGCTGTTCCAGTCTCAGGCCGGTCTCGTACCGCTCCCGGGTTTCATCCAGCGTTGCCTGCGCCATCGCAACCCGTGCAATTGCCGAATCCAGCGCCGCCTTGCGCACGGCAAGCTGGGCTTCAAGTTTGACGGTGTCGAGTTCGGCCAGAACCGTGCCGACGTCAACGGGGTCATTGTAATCCACAAAGACATTCGCCAGCGTTCCCGACAGCTCACTGGAAATCTCGACAAGGTTTGTTGGTTCCACTGTGCCGGTTGCGGTGACCGTAACACTGAAACTTGCAATTGCGGCCTCGGCGGTCACAAACCGCACGTTGTCTTGCTTGGCGTTGCTCAGCATCCAATAGGCAGCACCGGCGGCGACAATCCCGATGAGACCCAGATACTTGATCCAGCGGGCCTGCCACCATTGAGACACACCTATTTTCAGGGTTGCCGCGATATCGCTTTCGGTCTTTTGCATCTCTGCCTCGGGAAAGGGGAGGGTTCGTTTCATCCTAGTGATTTGGGGGTAATTTCACCTGACCTAGGTCAAGTTGGTTGAAACAGCAGTTTTGCTGGCATTTGAGGATCGAATGGGTTTTTCGCGGCCCGGGTCCTGACGCAGACCAATGCTGCCCGAGGAACATCCGCGTATCGTCATCGCCGTATTGCCCTGAGGTCGTTGTTTGGGCAGGTCTGCCATCATATTGTCCTGGCGGCCTTTTACTGGCGATTACAGCGGCATCACTGAAGCCCGCCAAGAAGGGTGCAACACCAACGGGCGTAGTCCCCCCGGGCACCTGTCTACATCAAACCTGACGGCTTGCGCCGCGATGCCGGATCGCGGAGGCTATCAGCCCGGTTTGCCCAAAAATCAGCGGCACAAGGCTCATCCCAAGAATAAGTCCCCAAGACGTTGCATCCGGCAGGTGCAACTCAAGCGCCTCTGACGCCACGGGTATGAACAGGGCCATAAACAGCAGCCCCAGACTCAGGACGACGCCCCCCCAGACAAATTTATTGCGCGTGACCTCGTTCAAGATTAAACCCGACCTTGGATCGCGCATGTTGAACACATGCCACAACTGCGCAAATGCAAGCGTCAGGAATGACACTGTCACGGCTTCCTGAACCGGCAGGTCGAGGATTTTCATCGCGACCACCAACGCCCCGAGGGTTGCGGCTGTGATGCTAAGACTATGAAGCACAATCGCCAGCCAGATTGCGCGTGTCACAATAGGTTTGCCGGGATCGCGGGGCGGACGTTGCAGGATCTTGTCACTGCCTTCGCTGGTGCCCAATGCAAAGGCCGGAAACACATCCGTGACAAGATTGAGAAACAGAATTTGCAGCGGCAAAAGCGGCAGCGGCAGGCCAGAAAGAATCGCAATGCCAACCACCAGAACCTCACTCAGATTACACGACAGCAGATAGGTGACAAATTTCTGAATGTTCCTGAATATGACCCGTCCTTCCCGGATGGCCGCGACAATCGAGCCAAATGCGTCGTCGCGCAGGACCATGTCGGCCGCCTCACGCGCGACCTGCGTGCCACGAAGCCCCATTGCGATACCGATATCAGCCTGCCGCAAGGCGGGTGCATCATTCACTCCGTCCCCGGTCATCGCGACAATTTCCCCATCTTTCTGGCAGAGCGAAATCAGATAAAGCTTTTGCTCCGGGCTAACCCTGGCAAAAACGTCTGCCGACCTGATGGCATTGAGTTCGTTATCCGACATCTGCGTTACCTGCGGCAGGCACCGACCTTCGATCACCGCAGGATCGTGGTCAGCAAGCCCCACGGCGGTCGCGATGTTCTTTGCGGTCACCGCATGATCGCCGGTCATCATGATCACGCGAATTCCTGCCGACCTGCATTTTGCAATTGCCCCTGGCACGTCTGATCTTGGGGGATCGACCAGTCCGATCAGGCCCAGGAAGGTAAGCCCCGCATAGTCTGCCGCCTCGACGTTATCGACCCCTTTGGTGGCCACCGCCAGAACCCGCATGCCCCGCGCCGCCATTTCATTCGTGCGCACCTGCCAGATATCCTTCAGGTCGCCTGAAAGGTCTGACACCGTTTCGTCATCGTTGATAATTTCCGTGCAGGCATCCAGCACGGCCTCTGGCGCACCTTTGACCCACATGACAGGTTGATCGCCCGCTTGGTGAATTGTCGCCATCAGCTTGGTGGTTGAATCGAAGGCAATCTCGCGCAGCTTTGGAAAGTGTCGCATATAATCGGATTTGACTTTTGCCGCAGCGCTTGCCGCAAGCAGCAAGGCCTGCTCCAGCGGGTCACCCGTGTTTCGCGTGTCGCCCTCACCAAGCTCGGCATTGTTGCACAGCACGCTCGCGGTCAAAATCTTGTCCAGACAGGGCACTTGCGCGGCGTCGATGGTTTCATCGCCCAGAGTTATGGCCCTATCTGAAACCGCGTAGACCGCCCCCGGACAGCCGATTTCCCGCACGGTCATCTTGTTTTCCGTCAGCGTACCGGTTTTATCCGTGAAAATTACGGTGGTCGCCCCCAGCGTTTCAACCGCCGACAGGCGTTCGATCAACGCATTCTGACGGGCCATGCGCCACATGCCACGCGCCAACGCCATTGTCGCAACCACTGGCAGGCCCTCGGGGATCGCCGCCACCGCCAATGCAATCGAGGCTTCGATCATCAAGAAAACGTCGCCCCCCTTCAAAACGCCCAAGACCCCCAGCAACACGACAATGCCCAACGTGAACGTGATCAGTTGTCCGCTCAATCGCTGCAACTGGCGCTCAAGCGGCGAATGTTCCGGCATGGCCTGTTCGACAAGTTTGGAAATACGCCCAAGTTCGGACTGCATGCCGGTGGCCACCACCACCCCAATTCCGCTGCCACGGGTGATCGAGGTGCCCTTGAACAACATGCAGGGCCGGTCACCGATTGCGCTGTCGGCATCGACGGCGGTCACAGCCTTGTCGACACCAACAGATTCGCCCGTCAAAGCAGATTCGTCAGCGGACAGATTGGACGCTTCAATCAGACGGATATCCGCCGTGACCACATCCCCCCCTTCCAGTAAAACGATATCTCCCGGGACGATTTTGGTTGCGGGCAACATCATGGCGCGACCGTCGCGCTTCAGCCGGGTCGCCAGACTGCCCAGAACGCGCAACGCTTCCATCGACCGCGCCGCGCGCCATTCGGTGACAAAGCCGATCAGGCTGTTGATCACAAGAACCAGACCTATCGCGATGCCTTCCTTCCATTCCCCAAAGGCAAAAGCGATTGCCGCTGCTCCCGCGAGCAACAAGACCACCGGGCTTTCGAACTGATGGATCAAAAGGCGCAGCCCACTGGTTCGCTCCCGGAATTTCAGAATGTTGGGACCGTGCCCAGCCAACCTTGCAGCGGCCTGGGCTTCGGACAGGCCGGTCGTTCCTGAGGTCTCCAGCAATGCGATCAAGTCGGTCGCACTTGTTGCATGCGGATATGCAAGGCCGGATTTCAGAGCAATCCCGCCCAGGTCATCGGGCTTCACAGTACCGCCCACCACGTCATTCTTCGCCGACAAACGGTTCTCGTCAGGCATGTGCACTTTTTCCCCCAGACTGGGTTGATCGGCGGCGCGAACCTGGCATTCAGAGCCCGGTCATCCGGTGAGAACCGCAGGAACGGGCCGCCAAGCCAGCACCAAACCGAACCCCTGACGTTTTTGCGCCAGGACCCCTGCCGAGGACTTGATGCATGTCAAATTCACGATCGAGTTCATTGGCATTCTGAAACTGAGCTAATGGGATGATCTGCGTTCCCACCAAACAGCAGCTATTGTTGCGGACATAGGTGGAGAGAGGAGCCTTCAGATGAATATCGTGGTTTTGGGCATCGATCCGGGCAAGACCGTTTGCAGCCTTGCAGGATTGGACGCAGCGCGAGCTCTTGTGTTTCGCAAGCGCGTTCAGCGGCATCGGTTGCCGGATTTTCTGGAGGGTCTGCGACTCTGTGTCGTGGCAATGGAAGCCTGCGGAGGCAGGCGCATCACATCGGACGCTTGTGCCTTCGACACGGGCGCCAACCTCAATTGATGTCGCCGCTTTATGTCCGCCTCTACGTCAAAGTCCACAAGAACGACGATCGTGATGCGGAAGCGATTGCCGAGGCGGCGACGCGCCCGACCATGTCGTTCGTCGCGATTTAATCGGAAGAACAGCTCGATCTTCAGGCCTTGCATCGCGCCCGCAAGCGGCTCGTGACCGAAAGGACACGCCTGTGCGCGACGCAGAGTTGCGAGCTGGGCCATGATAGAGAAGCGAAACCATCAGAATCGGGCCTGTGCCTTGACACCGGCGGAAAATGTTGACCGGTCAAAGGCAAGCCAAAACCTGAACAGAGCCAACCTATAACAGCGGACTCTCAGGGCGGCATGTATGAACCGCCTTCCCCTGCAAACGTTTTTTAATGTCCCTTTGACCCTGCTTCTATGTATTCGGTCTATTTGTGGGGCAAAGT
>NZ_FRBN01000041.1 GCF_900142625.1 Roseovarius marisflavi | reverse complement strand
AGGCAGCTCAACGAACGACCCCGAAAAACGCTCAACTACGAAACACCCGCCGAGCGTTTCAATGCATGTGTTGCATCGACCCGTTGAAACCGCCGGACAATGCAGACCTTGCGTGCAGTTCAAGTTAAGTCCGTAGAGTCACAGAGATTATTGCTTTTTCAAAACACCTTAGCGGGGTTCTGTAAAGCTGTGCTCAGCGCGCCAAAAGTGCAAAGACGTCATGTCGGAATATCCAACCCTGCTATGCTGAGACCTTTCATGAGCTTGTCCACAAGAACTTTTTCCATACCTCGTGCTCGGAATGGCTGTCTCGGATCGTCCGCATAGTCGGGTTTTAATTCGAGGACTTTCTCCAATGTCCTTTCGGCCATCTCCTTATCTCCGTTCATGGCGTGTGCAGCCGTTAGAGCAGCCTGCACCATATAGTTACCGGGCAAGTTCACGGTTTGCGCATGCGCAATAGACGCCGAATAGTCGCTCTGGAGGAAGGCGTGCAGTTGCCATATGAAATCCCACCAACTCTGATGCTTGGGGTTCAGCGCTTTGGCCCGTGTCACCCATTCTTTGCCAGTCTCCCATTGACCGGCATAGGCCATCCAAGTGCCCAAATCTGCCAGAACGAAGGAATCGTATGGGTTGAGTTCAATCGCCTTTCGCGCGTAGTTCGCAAAAATATCCGGTGGATCACTGACCATCTGACTCCGGATCGCCATAGCGTAATACGCATCTGGATTGGCCGGATCCAGATCAATCGCACGCTGAGCCGCACGCCAACTGTCTTCGGCCCAACTGTCCTTCGTATCAATAGCGTATTTCTTCGCTTCAATATGTGAGAAGGCCAGCCTCGACCATGCGAGCGAATAGCCGGGGTCGGATTTGACCGCACCGACAAGGCAATCACGCGCACGCCGATGGCGGTCAGGTTCGAAATTCTCATAAAACCAGTAAGAAAGTAGCACGCACTCATAAGCGTTGAGGTTCTCCGGCGCCTTTTCCTCGATCGCGCTGGCAAGCTTGGCGTCGAATATGGGAGCGTCAGCAGACCCGATCTCGGAAACGACCTTCCTGGCGATTTCGATCTGCACATCGATCACGCTTTGTGCCGACAGATCCCGTGTGAACGGACCGGGCGCGTTCAGTTGGACGCAATCCCTGGTATCCGTGAATGAGGTTGTCACCCGCAGGCTGTCGTCCGCACGACGGACGGTCCCGGATAGTATGAAATCTGCATCTAACTCTTTGCGGATGGTGGCGCATTCAACCTCAGAATACTCCCGTGTCGAACTGGGAGAAAAAACGAATAGATTGGAAAATTTAGTCAAATAGGCGTTGATGTCGCGGCTAAGGCCATCAGCAAAGAAGGCCTCATCAGCGCCTGCGCCAACTTCCTCAAATGGCAGAACTGCAATCTTGGGACCCGTTGGCATACCTTGATCAGCCTCTTCCTGTAGGGCGAACCACGCGGATACTGAGGCAACAGCGATCAATGCGGCCGTTGCAATTGGCCATAGACGCATGAGTTTACGGCGACGGTAAGCCCCTGCTGCCGTATCGGGCCAACAATATAAATCAACCGGGCGTGCAATGTTCTTCACATTGTGTTTGCCGATCGCCGCGAATTTCGCATCGACCTTCCCTACAATTTGATCAGCGACAACTCCGGAGATCATTATCCCGCCTTTCGGCGCCAAAGGCTCTAGGCGCGCGGCGAGGTTGACCCCATCGCCAAGAAGTGTTCCGTCCGTCTGCACCACGTCCCCGAAGTGCACGCCTATGCGAAAGCGAAAATTATCCGCTTCATCGCGCTCCAATTCTGCCTGAATATCGAGAGCAGCGCGAACGGCATCCAGCGCCGACGGAAACTCGGCGATGACGCTATCTGCGGCCGTAGCGATGATCGAGCCTTGATGCTCAGCAAGAATGCCGTCTGTAATCGCGCGCGAGTTGGAGAGCGCGGCCAGTGCTTTGGCTTCGTTTTCCTCCATCCGGGCACTGTAGGCAACTGCATCGGCCACCAGGATTCCAGCAAGTTTTCGGGACATTCGTTCTCCGGTATTGTCTTGCGATGTCACAATGCAACAATCAGGCAGTTTCCACAAACATTGATCGGTTCGATGCGCCAGCAAAGGGCACGGTTTTGGCCCGGCGGCTCTGGGCTCTGAACGGTCATTCGCCGCGGTCGGCTCGAATGTCGGGAGTGCGGACAGAGCCCTGATCAGATCGGCGTGGTGTCATCGAATCCTCCTTCCGCCGCTCAGCCGATCTTGCAGTCCCAGAAGGACGTGTGATCGGCGGCGAAGTAGCCGTCCGCCACCCGGAAATACCCCTGCAGTTCAACGGTGTCGCCCGCGGTGAGCGGCACCATGGTCTGCAGCCAGATCGCGGTGGCGAGCGAGCCCCGGATTTCGGTTGCGCCGTTCAGTACGAGCCGCCCGCGCATCCGTGCCGAGGTGCTGGAATTGACCTTGTAGAGAAGTGTGGCACCGAAAAGGTAGGTGCCGTCCACGGGGGCGGTGAAGTGACCGGTCCCGGCATCGAAACAACCTTGGTCGTTGAAGTCGGTGTTGTTCAGTCCGATCTTCGCCCACGTCCCGACGCCCACGTAGTTGTCGTAATTCGTCCAGGCTTGGAAGCGCGGCTGGTCGACGATGCCATTGGTGTTGTCAACGGTCAGACTGTCGAAGAAGGTGCTGCCGTCGGCGGAAACCGCGAGGCGGAACCTGTCAGAGCCCAAGAGCGGTTGCGCGAGGGTGGGTTTTGAAACGAACGGCGTGGCAGCATGTCCGCCGATCGTGGAATACAGTCGGGGGTTTCAGGCGAGGGCAGTCGAGGAATTGGCGAGACTGCCGGGCGGATCGGCTGTCGTCGAGATGGTGCGCGATTACGCCGTGATGCGGGATCAAGCACGTAACTGCTAATGATAGTGCAAACGCCTTACTTGGCAGTTTCGACTTTATAGATGTCGACCTTGGTCTCCAGGCATTTTCGTAAGCTTAGATCGCTTGCACCAATCTCGAACCAACTGCTGGGGCGCCGTTAGAAGTCAAGGCCTCGCCCAATCTTGATTACAGGCCAGCTGCTGAAAAGCCGTGGTTACAGTTCGCTGCGCGGCAGGCCCACTTGTGGTAACTCGACCGCCATCATCGGGTGTACAATCCGATGATAGCCCTCGAATATCGTCTGGGGCTCAAATGAATTAGGTCAGGGCTATCTTAATTTCACGCACTGAACGGCCGTAACCTCCGGCCATGAGGCTGGTAATCTTGCCATCCGCAGCCGTCTCAAGATCAACAGTAATCAAACTCGGGGATGCAGGCTTCATGAAATGCCCTTGTGCGATCTTCAGGTGGGACGCCTTGATATCCATGATGTCATGCAGATAACAGGCCAGGGGGCCTGCGGCCATGCCGGTCGCGGATTCTTCCGGAATGGCATAGCGGGGAGCAAACATCCGGGTTGTGGCAACGGTTTCAGCATTATCGGGGGACATCGCAAAAAGGTAGTAACCAATCAGGTCAAGCTTTTCACTGATCTGATTAATTGCGTCCTGATCGGGGGCAACGCCTGCCAGAATGGTGTCGCTCTTGACCGGGATCACGATGAAGCTGTTTCCGGTGTTCACGAGCATTGGCTTGCTGCCAACGATCAAATCGCTGGTCTGCAGACCGATCGAACGCAGCACGTCTTGCAGCACAACACCGGAAGCCCCCCAAGCATCAGAACTTTGGTAGGTGGGTGCGAGTTGTTCCATGAATGCCTGTTGACCCTTGATGATGATCTTTCGCAGGCCGTCGACTGTCATCTTGGATGTTTCACCTTGAGACACTCGACCAGTCTGCGCCAGATAAGAAAATGCGGCGATCGTTGCATGGCCACAATGGGCGATGCGCCGGTTTGGTGTAAAGAAATCAAGCTTGAAGCCAGCTTTGTCAGAAGATGAGACGAAGGCAGTTTCCGAAAGTCCGATTTTTGTTGCGACCTCCAGCATCTGATCTTCGCTCAGCCCGTCAGCATCAATCACGACACCAGCGGGGTTCCCGCCCTCGCCGCCAGCGACGAAGCCATTTACGACATGAGCGGTTATTTCAGTTGTTATATGTTGAAGGGTCATTAGTATATTCCTCGATTTGTGTGTGATATAAATATAAATATCAGTAAATCTGTTAAAGCGGGTTCATAAGTACATGAAAAATAATCATGAGTGACAGCAAGAATCAGGCTCTGCAGAAACTAGCCGCTGCCGCGTCGCTCCTCGAAGCAATTGCGCGAACTGAGAGCTTTACCAAAGCCGCCCAAGAGCTTGGCATCCAGCAATCTGCTGTCAGCCACAAGTTACGCTCCCTTGAAGCCGTGCTGGGATTTGCGTTGTTCACCCGGACAACCCGCAAAGTGGCCCCAACGCATCAGGGTGCTTTGATCTGCACGGCGTGCCGTGTTTCCACCGAAGCCATTTCATCCGCCCTCAACGAGGCAACCCGGTTGGGCGACGCGCAAAACACTATTCTCTCAGTATCCTCTTCGCTTGCAATGAAATGGCTGGTGCCGGCAATGAAGCGCGCGCAAGAGCGCGAACTAAAAATTACACTGAACATAGATGACCAGTTAACGGTATTGGGGCAAAGCGGGATGCCTCACGCGGCTGTAAGGTTTGGACCTGGTCCTTATGTGGGCTTTCATACAACACCGCTTTGCAAATGCCATGTCATGTCGGTGGCCCACAAACGACTAGCAAAATCCTTGCGTCCCAAGGGAGGGAAGAAGAGCGTCTTATTGCGCGATGTCAGTGCCGAAGAGGACGGGACGGGCATGACTTGGGAAAACTATCTGGCGGACGACTTTGAGGCGGCTCGTTTCGACTTAACAATGAAGTTCAGCCGGTCAGATGTCGCGTTGCAGGCCGCCATTGCTGGTTTGGGGCATTCCCTTGGAAGAACGCTTTTGGTGGAAAACGATCTGGATGTGGGCTTGATTTCGCTTTCTGGGCCGATGGTTGCCATCAAGTCGCGATACTGGCTAGTGACCACTGCTGACTTCGCAGCCACAAAAGCCTATGGAAGATTGGAGGAATGGCTGCATTCGGAAGTGAGGCGAAGCAAAGCCATGTTGGGCAATCAAGGGGCGTTTTGATGCCTCACCTCAGGAGACCATATTGGACTAGCGGCACAATCGTGCCGCCAGCTTTGTCAGGTCAGGTCAGGTCTATTAGGAGAGATCGAAGAACAATATCTCTGCGGCGCTGCCTTGATCAAAGATCAGCGAACCGCTGCCCTCAATGGCAAGACCGTCGCCCTTAGTCAAAGCGATGCCATTCACGTTTAGAGACCCATTTGCTACCTGCACCCAACCTTTGCGTCCAGCCTTCAAATCAGTGCTGATTTTTTGGCCGCCTTCCAGTGTCGCCGCATAGACACTTGCGTCTGCTTGGGTCGTCATGGAGCCGTTGCGCCCATCTCGGGAAAGGAACAATTTGAGCTTGCCGCTCTTATCCTCGTTTGACAGATCTATCGTGTCGTATGCGGGCTTGGTATTCTGCGTCTCGGGCAGTAACCAGACTTGCAAAAACCGCATTTCTTCGGTCGCGGATGGATTGAACTCGGAATGGGTCACGCCAGATCCTGCGCTCATGTATTGTACGCCGCCGGCACTGACGACCGATCCGTTGCCCAGTGAGTCCTTATGTTCCAGCGCCCCGCCTAACACGTAAGAGAAGATCTCGGCGTTTTGATGTGGATGCTGGCCAAACCCTTTGCCACCCGCAACAAGGTCATCATTGATTACGCGCAGATTTCCAAACCCCATGTGCTCGGGATCATGGTAATTTCCAAAGCTGAAACTATGCGCTGATTTGAGCCAGCCAAAGTTTGCCTGCCCCCGTTCACCGGCTGGGCGAACGGTTAAACTCATGCCAACTTGTTGGGTGGTATTTTGGGCGATCGTCATGTGATAATCTTTCTTAGGTTATTGGATATATCTCGAACCTGCTTCGGTCGCAGGCGCGGCGCTTTATTAGTCAGGCAAGGGGATGAACTCGTACTTGTCTGTTGGGGGTAATTGGAAACGACCATGTTCCCAGTCACCAGCGGCCCAAGCTTCCTTGGCGGCCTCGATCTTCTCTTTTGAAGAGGCGACGAAATTCCACCAGATATGTCTCGGGCCATTCAGTGTCTCGCCGCCAAGCAGCATCAATCTTGCACCAGAAGGGCCAGCTTTAACGGTAATCGCGTCGCCGGGACGGAAAACCATCATCTGACCGGACTGAAAGACGTCGCCGGCGACTTCGATTGAACCGTCGGTAACGTAGATGCCGCGATCTTCATGGTTTTCAGGCATGGGCAGCATTGCACCGGCTTCCAGGATAGCATCGGCATAGTACATCTCTGTAAATGTTTTGGTCGGCGCGCGTGCGCCCCAAGCATTGCCAACAATGAGCCGCACCTGTTTGCCTTCGCCTTCTATGAACGGCAGAGCTTCTTCCTTGTGGTGCTCAAAATCAGCGTCCATGTCTTCGGCTTCCTCGGGCAAGGCCACCCATGTCTGAATGCCAAACAGGCTGCTTGGCCGTTTGCGGGTCTGCGCACTCGTGCGCTCCGAATGGGTGACGCCGTTCCCGGCGATCATCCAGTTTACCTCACCGGGGTAAATCATCTGGTTGGTGCCGAGAGAGTCTTGGTGCTGGAACTCTCCCTTGTAGAGATAGGTCACCGTCGCCAAGCCGATATGGGGATGCGGGCGGACGTCGATGCCTTGTTCCGTGATGAACTCAGCCGGACCCATTTGGTCAAAGAACACAAATGGACCAACCATTTGGCGTCGGGCTGAAGGGAGGGCGCGGCGGACTTCGAAATCGCCAATATCTCGCGCCCTTGGCACGATCAGTGTTTCAATCGCGTCGACGTTATCTGCGCCGGAGCAGGTTGGTTCAATTGAAGGGTTCCAGCTCATGGCGTGTTCCTTTCATCTGTTTGCAACGATCCAGTCATGGCGTCAGTCGTCAGGATTAACTGTTTGATAGTGGCCTTGAGCATCTGTGATTGCTGCTTTTCCTTTAGAGCGCCTGCATCATCAAAGGCATTGACCCCATTGGATATTGCAACCTGATTTGGGACGACCGTCACGCCGATATTGCCCAGCATCATGCGCAACGGAACAAGCCCGCGCAAACCGCCGAATGCCCCTGGTGCTACCGACCCAATCGCCATTACCTTACCGTTAAAGGCCCAAAGTGGTGGCTCACTTTCGGTATGGGGACGTGAGATCCAATCCAGTGCATTCTTGAGCAAGGGCGAGATCGAGCTGTTGTATTCCGGCGATGCAATGAAGATGCCGTCGTGCTCCACAAAGAGCTGTTTGAGCCGTTTCGCGTTTTCTGGCAGGCCTCGATCTTGTTCGAGGTCACCGTCATAGAGCGGCATTTCGAAATCTTTGAGGTCAATCAGTGTGACATCTGCGCCTTCCGCTTTGGCGGTGCTCGCAGCTAGTGCTGCGAGCTGTTTGTTTGTCGACGCTTTGCGGGCACTTCCGGCGAACATAAGGAATTTGGCCATGGTTGTAGCTTTCTTAGAATTGCGCACGATGCCCGGTTTAGGCCTTGAGCATCTGGGGAATGAAGCCATCGATCACAGGCAGTTTGCGAAGTGCGAAGGGTCCGCTGCCTTGGGCTGCGACCGCGGCGGCCAGAACCACCAGCATCAACGGGAATTCCCAACCGCCACCTTCGGCGCTGAACAACCAGCCATTGCCCGAATGTGCCCAGAGCGCGCCGAGCAACAGCGGGATCGACAGAAGAGCGGCAAGGCGAGTGTAAAGACCCAAAAGGATCGCTGTGCCACCCACAAGTTCCGCCAGAATGGTAAGATAGGCCGCCGCCGCAGGTAACCCCAGGCTTTCAAAATAGCCCACTGTGCCGGGGACCGTGAATACCATTACCTTCAGCAGCCCATGGGACAGCAAAACGCCGCCAAGGGACAGTCGGGTGATCAGTGCGCCGTAATTTGTGTTGGTTTCGAATGTCATTGTCTTTCTCCATATGCGTTGTTTTTCGTCTGGTATGAATATTGCATTGGTGATTGTGATTGATAATATTCCCATTATCTAATTCACTCATTCCAAAAAGTTACTAATCTCATGGATCACATTTCACGCGTCGGCATCTTTATTGCAGTAGTTCAGGCACGCAGCTTTGCTGGAGCGGCGCGGGATCTGGGTATTACCAGTTCCGCCGTCTCCAAGCAGATCCAGAACCTTGAGCTGGATTTGCAGGTCAAACTGCTCAACCGCACCACACGAAACGTGTCTGTGACCGAAGAAGGCGCCATCTATTTTGAACGCGCAAAACGGGCGTTAGAGGATCTGGAAGAAGCGAAGGAACAGATTTACGAATTGAAATCTCACCCTCGCGGCCCGCTGAAGGTGAGCTTGCCGCTCAGCTTGGGGGTCAAATATCTTGGACCGGCTGTGGCGCAGTTTGCGGCCACCTATCCTGATGTCGAGTTGGACGTGAGCCTGGATGAGCGTTTTGTCGACATAGCAAGCGAGGGGTTCGATCTTGTACTCAGGATAGGCTCACTAAAAGACACGTCTTTGATTGCTCGGCGTCTGGCGTCTTGTCCCTTTGTCCTATGCGCCAGTGCGGATTATCTGGAACGAAATGGAATGCCCAAAGCGCCCGAAGATCTCTTGGAACACAATGTTTTGGCCTATACCCGCAACACTGGGCTGCATGAGTGGCGTTATAAAGACAGCGCGGGACAAACCGGTCAGGTCAGCCTGAGCGGCTCATTCAAATCCGATTCTGGGGATGTTCTGTGCCATACCGCAGTCGAAGGCGTGGGCATTGCGATCCTGCCCGTCTTCTATGTCGCAGAGCATTTGAAGAGCCAGCGCTTACTGCAACTGCTTCCAGATCACCTCACTTGGCCCGAGCGGGATATCCATGCAGTTTTTCAACCCAACCGTTTCCAGTCAACGAGGCTGCGCCTACTCGTCGATCACCTCGCCGCGACCTGCAAGCAACTGCCGTGGGAATGAAACGTCAGATCAGGTGAAAAGCGGGCTTCTTTCATAGGCTTTCAAGAAATCCGGCAACCTCACGCAGGACTTTTTCGTCCTGTAAAATCCAGTTGTGGCCCAGGCCATCAGTTGCGAAAAGCTGCGCGCCATTACAACCGGGCTCGCAATCAATACATAGGCATCCGCACCCATCGTTTCGGATGTCGCCATCACACCCGCCGCTGCCCCCATGGAATGACCCAGATAAAGTGAAATGGGACCTAAGATTTTGAATGCGGCACCTACGGCTTCACTGAAAACGATTGGATCACATTGCCCTGCTTTTGATGCACCGTGACCCGGAGGATCAAGGAAAACCACCCGATAACCAGCCTGCTGCACAACCTTTCCAAAAGCACGCCATTGATCGTGATCGCCGTCAAAACCATGGACGAATAAAGCCAGAGGCATCTTAGGATCTTGACCAGGTTCTCGCCAGCCTACGATACCATTCCCAATATCAACGCGATCATGCGTCTGTGACAGATGAGATCGACTGCGACGAGGTGTCAGAATACGTCGGACAAGTATTCCCGTCATAAATCTGGGTGCGAAAGTTGATGCTGTAACGATCGCCAGACCAGTGAATTTTCTAAGAAACGACAAGTTTCCCAATCCCTTTATTCTGCGATGTTCAATCGCCAATCGCCAGTTTGTATCCCAGATGTGACGCACGAAAACCCAGCCGCTCATAGAATGCATGGGCAGAGGTGCGGGACGCGTCAGTGGTCAGTTGAACGAGACCGCAACCGCGCGTGCGACACTCCGAAATGGCCCATTCGAACATCTGCTTTCCGATGCCCGCCCCGCGCTCCGCACCGGCCACGCGAACGGATTCGATCTGGCCTCGCCATGCGCCCCGGCGCGATAGCCCAGGAATGAAGGTCAGTTGCATCATACCCATGACGCGATCGCCACGGGCGGCCACGGCAAGAAGCTGATTGGGGTCGTGCGCGATGGCGTCAAAGGCGTCGATATAGGCTTGATCGAGCGGCGTTCGTGTATCTTCGCGCTGACTGCCCAGCGTATCTTCAGCCAGCATTGCGATCATCGATTCGAGATCAGCAGCGACTGCGCTGCGCATGGCGATTGGGGCGTGTGTCATATTGGCTATCTCCTTGGTGTTGAATGTCTTGGAGCCCGCCTGCCAGTCTCTTCGGCAAGCTCCCCGTGCACGAGCACAGTCAGGTAGACTATGCCTGTGCCATCCTGAGCAGCCCCAGCAGCAGCAGGGCCGAGGCGACGGTGCATGCCGTGGTGCGCACGCTGTTCCAGAAAGTCCATCGCGGTAGGTATGTGTTGGTCCAGAACCGTTGGGTGTCGTCGGTCGTCAGGTCCATACGCGCCAGTGCTTCATTGAGCGGCACGTTGCATACGAGGGTAATGCCAAAGACTCCAGCCAGATAGATCATTCCGGATAGCGCAACCAGTGTGGCACCAGCGCCGGAAAACACAAATGTGGCGTAGCCTGCTAGCACCAGAGATACCGGCACCAAGCCCAAGAAGAGAGCCATGAAGACATAGCGGAACACTTCGCGGTTAATGACCTGCATTACTTCGATGCCACCTCTGCCACTGGTATGGGCCAGCGACCTCATGATGAAGTCGGAGAAAGCGAGGAAAACACCGCCTAGAAGGGCATAGCCAACGACGGAGAACTGACAAAGGAAGAAAAACCAGATCGACATGGAAGGACCCTTTCCGGGCTGAGACGCTGCCTGATCGCCCCAAACCGAGGCGTGCAGGCAGCATTGGGTTTCAGGTGGGGTAGCGGTTTTGCGGAACCGTGATGGGAAACGGTGGATCGGATGCCTCACGCCGGGCACGTCTTGGCGTCATGCAGAGTAGGCCGATTGCGATCTCGAACACTGCGGCGATCACCAGCCCCTCATCCGGCGTCCCATCAAGCGCGAAGGACAGCAATCGGGCCAACCCGTAAGACAGGAAGACGGCGGCCGCGATCCAGCGAGAGACATTGGCGAAGCCGGGGCGAACCAGTCCCGCCAGCATGAACAGCCCCATGACGAGCAGGGCACCGCCGGGGGCCCGGATTTCACTGAGAAGGCTTGGGTCGCTCCCCAGGGTGATCCCGTAGGAGGAGTAGAACGCCGCAGGGGAGATCAAAATCGCAGTCCCGATGCCTACGGCGGTCGCGCCAGCGAGGGCCAGGATGGCCTTCTGGAAGTGTGTCATTTTGTGCTCCTGTAATAGATGAAATGGTCGCTGCCCGCAGCCGTTCGGGAATTCAGGCGGCCTCCGCGGCCCAGGCACCCGCCGCGGCGGCCCGCTCGCAGAAGTCGGCGAAGTCACGCGGCGCACGACCCAGCGCACGCTGCACGCCATCGCCCAACCATTCGTTGCGACCGTCCAGCGCCTCCTCGCAGACATGGGTGAACACGTCGGCGATGAAGGCACCGCCAATTTCGGTCATTGCCGCGTGGAACTGGGCAAGCGTGATCGGGACGTATTGCACCGGCTGGCGGCTCGCGGTCGCAAGCTCGGCGGCGGCGTCCGAGAAGTGCAACAGGCGCGGGCCGGTAATCTCGTAGAGCTCGCCCGAATGCCGGTCCGTCTCGGTGAGCGCCGCCACCGCCACGTCGGCGATATCGTCCACGTCGACAATGGGTTCGCCAACGTTGCCAGCGGGCAGCGCTATTAGGCCGTCAAGCACTGGGTCACGCAAATAGCCCTCGCTGAAGTTCTGCGCGAACCAAGCACAGCGCAGAAGGGTGAAATCAATGCCTGAGGCGCGCACTATGTTCTCGCAGCGCATAGCCTGGGTTTCGCCGCGGCCTGACAGGAGCACCAGCCGGCCCAAGCCCATTTCTTTCGCCAGCGCCGAAAGCGCCTCGATCTTTTCTGCTGCGCCCGGAAAGGCCAGATCGGGGAAATAGGAAACGTAGGCGGCGGACACACCTTCGAGCGCGGGTGCCCATGTGGCTTGGTTCTCCCAATCGAACGGAATGGGCGCGCTGCGGGTACCGGGACGGACGCAATAACCGCGTTCTGACAGCGTCTTTGCAATGCGACGCCCGGTCTTGCCGTTTGCGCCGATAATGAGGATCGGTTGGGTATGCATCACTTGGGTCTCCCTGAGTTGATGTGATGCAACAAGGATGGCCCAATAGAAGCCCGGCGGTCTTGACGACGGCTGCCACTGTCTTGACTGATACTGCCAAAAGGGGGTGTCAGTGCGCCGCGTGGTTGTCGCGAAACACCGCTGGTGTCTGATCGACCCAGCGTTTGAATGCCCGAGTGAAGGCGCTCTGTTCAGAATAGCCGGTCAGAAACGCGATTTCGGCTATCGAATGATCACTTTGCATCAATAGGCCTTCGGCCAGATGCCTTTGTGCCTGTTCCAGCAGACCCTGAAACGACGCTCCGTCGGCGGCAAGCCTTCGATGGAGCGTCCGTTCGCTCACCCCCATTTCCCGCGCCACATCGGCGGCGCGCGGTGGTCCTTCGCTCAGCCGATCCGAAATACGCCGCAATAGGATCTGCTGAAAAGATGTTTGGCTGGAAACTGCGGAAAGTTCGGTGTCGAGATGGGGTTTCAGGTATTGCGCTATCGCTGGATCGCCCAGGCGGTTGGCGCGCACCAGAGTCTCCTCCGACATCAGCAGACCGTCGAGGTCCGAACCAAAGATCAAGGGGCAGCCAAAGAAGGCCTCATGGTCGACCACAGACGTTGGGGCGGCGTGGCGACAGTGCACTTCAAGCGGCACCACCGGGTCAGGCGAGACCTCGCGCATGATCGACAGGGCGCTGGCAAGGGTCGCCTCATTTGACAGGCGCATCCCAAGGGACCTGGGCCCACTTCGGTGTAGAAGGAAATATGCGCCTTTCGCATGGTAGCGCACTTCGTATCCCGCCACGGACGTCAGAAGTCGTGCATAGCGCGCCGCACGCTCCATCGAACCACGCAGACTGGGCGCGGTCTTCCAAGCTAAACCAAACGCGCCATATTCGTCACAGCGCATCGATGCCCCGACCCGCAGTGGAAAACTTGTCGCATCGTCCAGAACTGCAGCAATCTTTTCGAGCAGCGCGTAGTAGTCGGTATCCGCGACCATGGTCTTGACGTCGGTTTCATCCATCGTCAGGCCAACTGTTCGCAGGATGGCGTTCTGATCGTCAGCTTCAGCCACGCCCGCAGCAACCACCTTCCGTACAAAGAGCGCCGTTATTTCCCCCATCTAATACCGATACCTTTTGCAATATGGCCTTAGTATAGGGCAACGCGCTTTTTCCTACAAAGAGGTGTGGAACTTCGCATACTATTTGGCGCAGGATTTAAGTTAGGGAACGTCTGAAAAACCTGCTGTTTTTGGTTTGATCTGGTAGACTTGGGCAACCCACCGAGGACCCGTTCCAATGCAAAACCAGCCTGCGTTTCCCGGTCTTCGCGATGCGATGAAGAAGAAGCAAACCCGGCGGGAAACCGCCGAAATGGCACCCCTGAGGCCACTTAATCGGCCGCAAACAACCCGCCTCACGCCTTCGGGGACCATCAAGCAACAATCTCGGCGCAGCCGAACCCGTTGATCAGACACTCCTCAATCTGATCCATATCTGGCCTCATTAAAGATGTCCCAGCATTCGTCGGATGTAAATAGGTTGCAGCTTTCTGCGAGCGCATTGAATATCCGGTCAAATGTTCTGGCTGCGTTGCTTCCAGGGTGTGCTTTGAGTTTTGAGAATGCAATCTCTGTGGGGTTGAGATCTGGGTAGTACGTCTGCAAGTCAAGGAACCAGTACCGAACCTCCCGTAAGACGGCCGCAGCAGCTTTGTTATAATGGGTGGCAAGGTTGTGGCAATTGACAAAAGTGCCCGGCGGCAGCTCTGGAACGACGCCATTAAGGACGTATGCTTTGATGGCCTCACCATCCTCCATCCCTTGATGGCTCATGGTGCAATGAGGTTGCTTTGCGGCGTCTGGCAAATCGTTTCGACCGATGTCCGAGGGTATTTCTATCTGCCGTCACTCTCGCAGCAACCGTGACTTTCTGGTTCTGAGTCCTGAGCTTAAGAATGTGTGCAAAAACCAGAGGCTATTCATGCCCGAAAGCCAATGTTAATATGGAGGGGTAATGTCTGAAAATATTAATAAAAAACAGCCTCTTGTGTTGATTCCTGGTTTTATGTTGGACGCGAGTATGTGGGACGATCTGGCTCCTTTACTGTCCGACCATTACCGTCTGCTGCATGCTGACCCAACTAATCCAAACTCCATTGCCGAGTATGCGGCAATGACTTTGAGTTCCGCTCCCCCCAAATTCGTTTTGGTCGGATTTTCCATGGGCGGCTATGTCGCGCGTGAGATGGTGAGGATGTCTAGCGATCGGGTGAGCGGGATGATCCTGATTGCTACATCTGCGCGCGAGGGCAAGAGGACGGCAACGCCGTCGTCAGATTGCCCGAATATCAAGTCCCCTAGGTTTAATGGTCTGAGCAGGGCTGCTATTCGAAAGTCGCTCGGGCCTGAGCGTGAAGACGATGATGCTCTTGTCGAGCGCTTGCGTGTTGCTGGGGTGCGTTTGGGTGGTGACACTTATTTGCGACAAAGCGCGTTCTTACGTGAATCCGACCTTGATCGCCTTAACGAGATTTCTTGCCCCACGTTGGTCATAGCTGGAAAGCATGACAAGCTAAGGTCGTTCGACGAAGCTCAAGAGTTACGCTCCGGCATTCCAAATGCTGAACTCCAAGTGCTGGAAGCGGGGCATATGGTCCCTCTAGAGGTCCCAGGTCCGCTTGCTCGCGCGATCTTGGAGTTTGCATCGAATACCCGCCTCGGACCGAGACGTGCAGGCAGCATTCGGTTTGAGGTGGGATAGCGGTTTTGCGGAACAGTATCGTGGGGCGGTGCATCTAATGCCTCCCGAACTTCAATTGTCATAGCCGAGCGCTCGCTGCTTTGTCTGCCAGCTTGTCCGAGAGAAAACGGAGTTTGTCTCCGAAAATCATATCCAGCGAGAACGCGATCGGCAGTGCGATCAGAATACTTTGCCCCCAGACTTGCAGCCATAGCCATGAGATTCCGAACTCCAAGAGGCTGAACACGCCTGATAGTGCCATGGACATGAAAGACGACATGACCAATGAGCTTGAGAGCCGCTGTAGGTGCCCACGATCTATCATATCAAGCGACCTCTCGCAGGGCCAAAGTCTCGGCCGCGGCGATCAGGTCTGCCAAGGCGTTAGGCTCTTTGATGCGCCCGGTCTCCGCATCAAATACATCGTAAAAGTTTGGAACGGAAACAGCCGCCTTCAGGTCCACCCCGAAAAACTGGGCCGAGCCTTTCGCTGAAGCCAGCACGCTTGCCGCGCCCCCGGGCCCCGGTGAGGTCGAAAGGTAGACCGTTGGCTTGTCCTGGAACACTTTCTGATCGATCCGGCTCGCCCAGGCGAAAATCCCTGTGGATCGGGCAGTTGGGTAATGGTATTTGTCGTCATGTGGCATATCCTTTTCTCAGATGAGAATTGCGGCGCGTGAACAACGCCATGATATGCCGCCCCTCAGGGGCCATCACCAACTTTTAGCTATATCTCTGCCACAGCTCGTGAGTGGGCCAGCGGGCGCGGTTGCGGTCTGCGGTAGGGATGCAATAGCGCATGCGCTCACAGAAGTCTGTGAAGGCGTCTCCGATCATCGCTTGCAGATCATCCCAGCCGCGAATGTCGAACCGCTCGCGCAGTTGCTTGCGGCCCATCCGCAGCTCGAACCGCCAGACGCGGCTTTGATCGGGGTCTTTGATGTCCAACGCAGGCTTGCCCATACTGGCGCGGGTGGCGTTCCAGATTTTGAGCCAACCGGCTTTGCCCTTTTCTATCACCTCGGCGCGTTTGTCATAGATCACGAGCTGGCGGCTTTCACCCTTGCCTGCGCGCAGGCCGGTCACGCGGGTTCCCGATGCATGGGTTTCGCTGTCTGACGGGCCGGTAAATTCCACGGCCTTTGTTTTCGGCGGTGCGACCAAGTGAGTGCGATCCGGCTCAAACCATGGGGCCAGAAAGTCTATCGCAAAGTCTGTCCGGGTGACGCGCAGTTGGTTTTCGCCATAGGGAATGCCAAAGGCGTGCATGCAGGTTTCAAGGTGGTTTTGCGCAGCTCTGAGACCACCCGTTGCCAGAAGGAAAGCCCGAAAATCTACCGTGATACCGGGATTGTTGGCTGGGCGGTTTTCCGGGTCCAGAAAGTACCATTCCGCGCCCATGTCACCGGTATGAGCCGAGAACGCCATGCCACCGCTGCGCCGCACGCCAAGGCCAATCTCACCAAAGGTCAGAATGCTCTCGCGGTTGGCTTCCACCGCCTCGGCCTTGGCCGCGTTCAAGCGTTCCCGAAAGGCTGGCGTAACATCAGTCTCAATCGTCAGTCTCAGCCCATCAAATCCGCTGTGCAGAATATCCACGTTCATTTGCGCTGCCTTACGATTTCGTATTGGTAGAGGGGGGTGTTACAAGACCCCCCTCTTTATGCCGCTTTCGCCATTCCTGAGCGCGCTTCGCGCGCGGGTCGGGCGCTGCGCGCCCTCTTTCCGCCTTCGGCGGGGTAGCTTTTGTTTTGGGGCCGGGCGCGAACGCCCGGCTGAAAATTGGAAAGCGTGGGATTCGGCGTCAAACGCTGCGGGCAATTGCTGATGGGTGTTGCATAGGCCCCTTCTTTGCAAAAGCATGCTCAAGTGCTTCGATGTAAACGGAGGGTTCAAACAGCTTGTAAAAGTACCAGATCGATATTTCACGAACCTCGTAAACCGGCGTGCCGTCTGGCCTGCGCGTGAAACTTGGGCCTCGGCCCATCGCCCGGAATATTTCCAAAAGGTCCGGCGGGACATCCAACATTCTTGACGCCTCGGCGTCATCGAGTTGGGTGGTGAAGACATACTCGTCCTCGGGAATGCCGTCATCTTCAAGCATCGTTTTTCCTTTCAATGTTGCTGGCAGCCAACTCCTGCTGCGTTGGGCTGTGCAGAACGGGTACGCAGTATTGCCCAAAAGTCTGAACCCGGATCGGATACGGCAAAATTTGAGCCTCGCTGGGTTTGAGATCGACGTGGCTGATATGGAAATGATGCACACGATGGATCGAGGCGAAGGTGTCGCGTGGGCCACCGGTGATCCGAGCAACGTAGCCTAATTTCCATGGAACAACGCCTGCTTCCGTTCTGAATGCGGGCGTGGGTTGGTTTTGCGTGAAAGACAGCTTTGTCCCGCTTTGCTGCCGTTAGTGCGGAACGCGGCTAAGGTCCGGTTTGAGCCGATTGTGTTGAAAAAGTCGGTGTCCCGCCTCGAAGACGCCGATTGGCAGAATTTCTCCCCACGAATTCGCCCTCCCGCAAACCACGTTTGCTAAGTGGCTACTTGTGAGAACAAGATTCCAGACTTTTGGCGCGTATTTTGGTCGGCAGAGTTTTTCAACACAATCAGCCCATAGCGGACTCAGTATTGGCGTGCTGCGTGTGCCCGCAACGTCCTTAAGGCCCTGCCACCATCCTTACGATGATGCACAAATCGTACGACCAGACATGACTTCGATACTCTATTATTCGCCATATATAGTCCTCCGCTTTCCTAACTATAGGGGTGGACCACTTAGCGTAATCGCGGGTGGCGCTTCTTTTCGACCAAGAGCTGCTGCTTCAAACTGTTCAAACAGAAACTGATTGGCCAAGGCTCAAATGAAAAGGAGAACTGCTATGCCATGTTTTGCCGCTCTGGATGTCTCGCAGGAGACGACGGCCATCTGCGTCGTCGATGACGCTGGCACCATTATTGCAGAGAAGACAGTCGTGACTTGCCCGGAAATGATCACAAGCTTTCTGACGGACGCGGCAAGTGTGGGCGCGTATCTCGGCCTGACGCCAAGACGATACGAGTCCGGCGAAACCAGTAGAAACGGACGTATCTCGAAGCAAGGCGACAAGATGGTGCGAAAGCATCTCTATGAGGCGGCGACAAACTTGCTGACGCGCAATCTGCGATCATCTTCCCTGAAGACCTGGGGCATGAAATTGGCCAAAGTGTCGGGCTTCAAAAAGGCACGCATTGCGGTCGCCCGAAAGCTTGCCGTCATTCTTCACGCAATGTGGAAAACCAACACGTCATTCCGCTGGGACCAGTCGGCAGCATAAAAAGAGGTAAGCTGCTCAACTAAACCAGCGGACGCGTCCCCGCCGGGACGTATGGCGCGGATAAGGCCGTCCCTCTGAATGCACTGTAGAGCGAAACAAGTGCGAGGACCACTTAGGCCGATCCGACCATCCGACGCCAACATGCGGCGATCCATCGAGGTCGACTGCGGAGAGAACCATGAACCCGGCGCGCGCGAAGGCACTAATTATAAAACTTGACCAATGCGATTAGAGAACTTCTTTGGGGGAGGCTCAGTGCCCCAAATGATATTTGTCAATCGGCACTACGTAAAGCAGCATAAAGTTTGAGTTGTAGCATGAACGCTCAGGGAGCTAATTCAGTTAGGAGGATACGATGAGGGCTTTTCGGACATCTATTTGTGCAACTTCGTTGCTTCTTATGTCGGGCTTGGCTCACGCACAGTCCGAGCTTGGTCAGTTTGAGTATATGAATAGCTGCTCTGCATGCCACGGCATGGATGGCAAGGGTCAGGGATCTATCTCAGGTTACCTCAATGTAGCACTTCCCGACCTAACTAAACTGCAAGAAAACAATGGTGGCGTGTTCCCGGTGACAGCAATCTTCAAAACGATCGAAAATGGCCCCGGTCCACATGGGACGCGCGATATGCCTGCTTGGGGGCAAAGACTCAAGATGCGCGCCGAGGCCGATCCCGATTTTGTCGAAGCTCAAGAGTACACTCGCCTCAGAATACTTGCGCTGATTGAGTATCTTTCGACCATTCAGGAGTAGTATGCGCCCTAGGGAGCTTCATTAAAGGCGGTGGAAGTGGCCCGCCCCAAGCGGGTCGCAGTTCACTATCATTTTTTGCCAAGAATCTTCTGAGGTGCGCCTCGCTTAGATATGTGCGCGAGGCAACAATATTCCAATTAAGGCCAAAGTTCGGAGTGCCTCCTTTATCGGAAATGGCAGCTTCGTCCCGCGTTGCTGCCGTTAGCGCAGATCGCGGCTAAGGTCCGTTTTATAGCCAGAGATGACACTGGTGCATTCACTTCTTTCCCAAAGAATCGACCACGCCTATGGATTTTTAAAGGTTTGATGATACAAAAAAATCCATAGGTTGGCTGAGGTTGAAAGAGGCGTTTCACGACAATGGAGCAGTTTTTCGAAGTCTTAATGTTTCTTTTTGGAAAGTTCGTAGTCTTTCTGCCTTTCGCTTTTGTGGTTCGTTATATAACTGAGAGAGCCTTGGGTTTTAACGCAAAGTATTGGAGCGTGTTTTCAGCATTACTGATTGGAAATCTTGCTGCGGCCTTAACAGTGACCGGCCTGTACAAAGCTGGGTTTTTGGCTCCACACGGCAACGTGCGTGCAATAATATTCCAGCAGTTAGCCATTCGATATTTAGTTTTGTTCCTTTTTGGAACGGGCTTTATTATCCTGCTGTTTAGGGACCAGGAGGGTTCAAGGATTTCGCTGCTAAAAGGCATCGTCATTGGCTTGGCTTTGTTAACACTTTCGGTTTCGGTAACAGCCTTTTATTGGATCACTGCGGTTTGATTTTGAAATCTGAGCAAACCGAAGAAGAGCACCTCTAAGTCAATTTCACTGCGGGACTGTTCCGTAGCTTATCTTTATGTTGCTGATGTAGCGAAAGCCTGCTTCTCCCGCGACGCGGACCTCCGGACAAAGTGCAGCGAATGACCTGTGTGGATGGCTCCTGCATAGCAAGACATTTTTGATCAGATTTGTGCATTTGTCAGAAGCAGTCATGTGTCCGGCCTGTTTGCGCGGTTTTGACCGCTGGCCCTGATGGGTTCCGCAAACCAAGTCCCTTACAGCTTAGCGGGCAGAGCTATGCCCGAAAGTTGGTGACGGCGTGATCAGGCGGCGGTTTTAAGTTGCTTGATCCCGTCCTTGAATTCAATCCCTTCGATGATCTCGGGG
>NZ_FRBN01000006.1 GCF_900142625.1 Roseovarius marisflavi | reverse complement strand
CCCCGAGATCATCGAAGGGATTGAATTCAAGGACGGGATCAAGCAACTTAAAACCGCCGCCTGATCACGCCGTCACCAACTTTCGGGCATAGCTCAAAACAGGCTTGCTGAACCTGACTGAGGAGTTGGGCAACGTCAGCAAAGCCTGCCAGGTCATGGGCATGTCTCGCGATACCTTCTATCGCTACAAATCGGCGGTCGAGGATGGCGGCGTTGAAGCCCTGTTCGAGCGCGCACGTCGCAAGCCCAATCTGGCGAACCGGGTGGATCAGGCGACCGAGGAGGCGGTGATCAAATCCGCCACCGACTTCCCAGCCTATGGCCAGGCCCGGACATCCAATGAACTGCGCAAGCTGGGCGTCTTTGTCTCGCCGTCCGGTGTCCGGTCGATCTGGCTGCGGCACGATCTGGCGAACTTCAAGGCCCGCCTCAAGGCACTGGAAGCCAAGGTGGCCGAAGACGGCGGCATTCTGACCGAAGCTCAGGTCCAGGCGCTTGAAAAGAAGAAATACGATGATGAAGTTTGCGGTGAGATCGAGACCGCCCATCCAGGCTATCTGGGATCACAAGACACGTTCTATGTCGGCACCCTCAAGGGCGTCGGGCGGGTCTACCAGCAGACCTACGTCGACACCTGTTGCAAGGTGGCACACGCCAAGCTCTACACCACCAAGACCCCGATCACGGCAGCGGACCTGCTGAACGACAGGGTGCTGCCCTTCCACGAGGAGCACGACCTGCCGGTGCTGCGGATCATGACCGATCGCGGCACGGAATATTGCGGGCGCGTCGACAAACACGACTTCCAGCTCTTCCTGGCAATCAATGACATTGATCACACCAAGACCAAGGTGAAATCACCGCAAACGAACGCCATCTGCGAGCGGTTCCACAAAACGATCCTGCAGGAATTTTACCAGATCGCGTTCCGCAAGAAGCTCTACGACAGCATCGACGCGCTGCAGGCTGATCTGGACAAGTGGCTGTATCACTACAACCATGAGCGCACGCATCAGGGTAAAATGTGTTGCGGCAGAACACCCATCGAAACTATGATCGACGGGAAAGAAATCTGGCGGGAAAAGTTCGTGACCTGAACTTCGCCTGACAGACGCCGCCAGAAAAACGGCCAACTGTCAGATCACATCTGAACCACTACACATAAATACATCGGAGCGCCGCCTCTTGTGATCAGTTTTCACAAGATTGCCGCGTGAAAAATCTCGGCTAGGTGGGCCCAGTGCGGGTTCGCCGCCATTCCCACCCCGCACTTGATCCGCCCCACCGTGCGGCGTCTCCTGCGGTCCCCGCGCGTCAATGGGTCCGGGTCCCCAAACGCAGCCCGGCCGCAATTGACCGAAACCACTCGGATCAAGATGCCAAAGCTTCCGTTTCAGTGATCTTTTCAAACTCAGGCAGAAACTCGGGATGATACATCTCGAGATACCGGGTGATGCGTGCGTTGCTAATGAGCTTCGAGACGTAACCACGTGCCAGAACCAGATCGAGGTGGTCGCGTCCATAGGTGTCCTCAACCAGACGCAGTTCACGCTCCAAATTAGCGGACTCGCGCTCCATCGACTCCAGTTGCTGCCGAGAAACCCCCTTCACAGCTTTAGGTTTCTGAGGGTCTTTCAGCTCGCTGGCCGACGTCGCTGCCAGAAGCGAACGGGCGTAGTTGACGGTGAATTTGTTCATCGTCACCATCAACTCAGCAGCCTCGATCTGGCGCATTGGTTTCATTTTCTTGAGAACTTGAAATCCCGTCAGCGCGACCTGTTTGTCTTTGAGGAGCTCGGCCGCCTCTGCACAAATCCCATCCAGAAGCCGCGTCTTGTCTTGTAGAGATCTGACGTTCACGTTGAGCGCTCGCGCCAGTCGTTTTTCCGGAACACCACGTTCAAGGGCCTTCAGGATCATTTTGTGCTCCTGAATGGTCGCAAGGCGGCTGATCCGCTTGTTATAGGTAAAGGCCTCATCGTCCGTTGAAACCTGACACAGCACATCGACCTCTCCGAGATCCGTCAGGATCGAGAGACGCACATGTCCATCGAGCAGCATGTATTTATCGGGGTCAGACTTGTCAGGAGCGACGACAAGAGGTTCAACCAGACCAACCTCTTTGACCGAGGCAACGACCTGTCGATACTTCACCGTTTCCTTGGTCTCATTCTGAACGGCGTAGAGCGGGAAGATCTTGTCCAGCGACAGCCGAATGAGGTCTTTTTCGAATGCCATATCAATGGTTTTGGTGCGTCCTGATCGAGCCATCAGATGTCTCCCGTCCGAGCGGCCAAACGATCAGAGAGGTTCTGAGGAATGGTCGCCAACCCCTCAGCCCTGAGGAGGGTTATAAAGTTTTCGTCGTTCAAAAGTTTGCGCATAGCCTCGGTGATGAACATCAACTCGTTGCGCGTGCCCGTGGCCTTGCGTAGCAACAACTGCTTCTTTTCGACGTCGTTCTGATAGGTTCGTATCAAACTATCGACCGATAGCGAGCGTCTCTTCGTCCGGTCCGCACTCAGACTTCCTTTGCCGTGTTGCTGACGTGCCTCTACCAAGCGTTTTGCAGCCATCAGCCTACCGCCCCGCAATTGGTTGCTCTCGTATGCCTGACGCAAAACCTCCTGTACTTCCGTATCCTTGGCTTCGGCTATGTCGACAGCCACACTGACGGGCATTTTTCCGCTTTCAACAGCCCGAAGCAGTCTGTGCTCCCCACTCTCAAGGAGCCGAAGGACACCGTGGACATATTTGAGGGACAGGTGGGTTTTCCGGGCGATCTCGGGGCCAGTATATCCACGCTCTTTCAAGCCTTTGATATCGCGCAGAAGATCTAGTGCCCGATGCTGCCGTCGAGCCAAGTTCTCGATGAGACTCATGACCAAGCAGTCTTCGCTACTCGCGCCGATGACAATCGCCGGGATCTTGGTTTGACCGAGCTCCTGGAAGGCCTCCAGGCGCCCCTGACCACAGACCAGATCGTAACGCGGGCCATAACTGCTCTTCCGCGCGGCGACTGTGATAGGGCGCTTCAGGCCAAGTTCGGCTATATTATCTACGATCTCTCTGAATACCTTCCGATTACGTACACGCGGATTTACAACTGTGATGCAATCCATCGGGATCCATTCGGCGGCTTGGGGCTGCGGTTCAAGCATCAGGCCACCTCCGCAACAGGGACGTGAACCGCCATGCCAAACAACGGGTCCAGCGCGTCGAAGCGATAAGCATCGAGCGACAAGCCGTTGTGTTCGGCCAGGCGGATGCGGGGGAGGGTCATGTCGAGGCTTGGGAGCAGGTAGTAGTCAAGCGGTCGACGGTTTGATCGATCCATGCGGACAGCGATAGTGATGTCAGGTTTGAGCGCCATATCAAAGCGGATGTTCCACCTCAGCGAACCGGCATCGGTCTCGCTGCAACGAACGATAACAAGAGAGGCTGTGAATTCCTGATTGATCGTGAGCAAATCTGTTCGGGGATGCCGTTCAACGCTCCCACCAGAAGCTTTGATCCCAGCAACCGTTTCAGAGACGACATCTGGATGGAGCTCCCGCAGGCGCCGATTAATCTCGATGTATCGGTAATCGCGGTCGGGTTTAAAGCCGACTAGCCGATACACCCGTAGAAGACTTCCAAAACGCGAGCGGTAAGCGCTACTTGAGGGCACGGCTTCCGCTTCGTCTATGACGATCCCGGATAGAAAACCGTGGGCTTCGAACACCTCTTTCAAAGCCTCTAGCATTTCATCGTCGGTGAGAGTGTTCGATCGTGCACAGATGATGGCGAAGGCGGCAGCAAACAGGTCCGGGTCGACGATCCCCTCGAAAACACCTTTGGCCCGAATCCAGATGTCTGGATCGTTTTGCACGCGCCGCTTCTTGAGCTTAAAGGAACTTCGGTTCCACACGTTGTTCCCGATGTATTTCTCGTTAATCAGAATTTGGTGGACGGTGCCGCGGGTCCAGGCACGGCCTAGATCTGTGAGGATGCCCCGCGCATTGAGTTTTTCGGCAATCTCAGTCTCGGGTTTCCGATCTTCGACAAAAATGCGGAAGATCTCCTGGACGACGGCAATTTCATGGGCTGGACCCGGGACCAAAGTGACACGGTCAGTCTGAATGCTCTTATGCTCACCACGCTCCAGGATGCCTTTTGTCACCCCATGTTCGTCAATCAGCATGCGCCTCAAACCGAACCCAGGCGGACCACCTTGACGGTAGCCGAGTTCGATCAGGCGGCTTTGGCCCGTGAATACTTTCTGAGACAACTCACGACTGTATTCACCTGCCATGGCGCGCTTGACGCCTTTGACGATCGTCGAGACAGGGCTTCCATCATTCTCGAATTGCTCGGCGCAATAGGTGACGGAGATGCCAGCCCGTTTGCAGATGTACTCGTAATAGGCGCTCTCATCCGCATCCTGAAATCGCCCCCAGCGACTGATGTCGTAGACCAGCACCACCTCGAAATCCGCCCGACCGGACTGAATATCATCAATGAGTTGCTTTAGCCCGTCACGACCCTGGATCCTTAGCCCGCTCTTTCCTTCGTCGGAATAGGTGTGAACGATTTTGATGCCCCGCTGCTTAGCATAGCGCGCAATGGCGTCGGACTGGTTGTCGGTCGAATAACGTTGGTGTTCCGTCGACATGCGCACGTACTGCGCCCCGCGAATATCGCGCTTGGCTTTTGGAGCGTCGGGGCTCTCGTCAAGATCGTCGCGCCAGCTCAAGTGCTAAGCACCTCCATTCGATAAATTCGACATCTGTTGGGAATGGTCGTGATTCCTTTGTGCCAGAGCTTAAACGCCGGAACTCGGAAAAGTGTTTCCGAAGATGGGCAACACTTTTCCAAAACAGGACAACGGCATATGAACAAAGAAGACTACCGACTGGAAATTGCGGCCGCACTGAGACGCGAACTCGGAGGATCACATCAGGCGATAAAAGTGTCCATGAACTGGACGGGCGCGTCAGAGCGAACTGCGAAAAACTGGCTGGCCGGTACGCATGGCCCCGCAGGTGAACACCTGGTCGAACTCATGCGACACTCAGATCAGGTTGCCGAAACTGTCCTGGCACTGTGCGGCCGAAGGGACGTTTGCATTTCTTTGGAGCTGGCATGTCTACGGACCGCTCTTGTTCGAATGCTGACAACGGCGGACGAAATCATGGGGGGAGAAACCTGAACGAAATAACCATTCCCTGAAAGCCTTCGATTTTTCACTGAAAGGTCGCCATATTTTCCCTGTTTGGGGTTTTAGGGAATTTGTCCGCAAGCCGCTGATCTATTTACCTATTTTAGAGTCTCAGACACCTGATACACCCGAAATGGTGCATTTCCCCTGTCAAATTCCCTGTTTTCAGGGAAATTTGGCGAGACTGGCTAGCTGGAAACTGCCCGCACAGCCAACTTCCTTAGATGTGGTGTCTGGCGTGAAGCGCAGCTTGCGCGGCGAGAAACGCGACTTTTGTCGGGTAGGATCGCAACTTTCAGGATCTGCAACGGTTTTCAGACTTGTTGGATGGTTTAGGCCGTTTGTTCGCTGGTTTCGAGATGCCAGGGTCGACCTTTCATTTTGGTGCAGGATAGATTGAAACCCTCGTTCACGGCGACAGAGGGCCAAAGACGGGAATATCGGGCGTTTCCGCCCGTTGAAAACACACTCGCAAATTGGCCATTTGGAAACGGTCGATGGCCATTAATCGGCAGTAGGAATACCCAATGTCGCGACCAGCATTACTTGGCCATTGCAACAACCTAAGTCATTGTTTTTATGGGAACCGCAGCTTGGAGCGGCCACCAACTTAGCCATTCTGCAGGCATAAGACGTCTATTTCTCGCAGGCATAAGGCACCCATTTCTAAAGCGCACGAACCCGAGATTGCCATATTTATACCCTAGCAAACCGGACAAAAAAAGACCGCCCGTGCGGACGGTCTTAGAATTTTTCGTCGAGATGGGCCGGTAAGGTACCTTATGTTAGGTGAAGAGATCCGCCTTCAGATCGCGGATTCGGTAGAAATTCTCGCCAACCTCAGATTCCGACAACTCAGGTCGAACTCTCCGCCGTTTCAGCCGACCGACCACTTCCCCGATCTGAATGCCATGCCGTTCGGCAATCCTCACAGGGTGCGTCAGCCGCGCCTTGAAGTCAGCCACGACCGCCGGGTCGAACCACGGGATACGATGATCCTCATCCGGGCCAATGATCCAATTAACAGCAAGGCCCACTTCATCCGGACACCGGTCCACCAGACACCAGCCGATGTTCCTCGAGATCTTCAAAGAAGCAAACGCTTCCATGGGTGAAAGACCCTCCGTGCAGGATATCCGGTGCTGCTTGACCTCCGCCGGATCCACGCGAAGCGCGCCGACCCCGTCCTGACCAGCCAGGCGGAAGACGCGCTTGAGGAAGCCACCAAGGATCATGTGCACCACGGTAATGCCCGGCACCTTGGCCTTCTCCGCGGCTTTGGAGACCGGCACCAACCCGTCGACCTCAGCACTCAGCTCAACCGCCTTAGCGTGCAGCTTGCCAACCAGCATGGCAATCTCTTCGCGATCCGCAGCCTTCTGAGTCCGGCCCTTGGCGCCCGGCCTCCCGTAGTAGATGGAAGTGAGCAGCCGATCGGCAAACAACTGATCGACCAAGGGGCGGGCACAAAACAACGCGTCGGGCAGCGAGATGACATTCACCATACGATTCAAGCGACTGCCAACCTCGCGTCCCTGTTTCACAGCGATCGGGTAACCTGCACGATCCGGATCCCGCGAGATATCCGGCCAGCCAGGTCTTCGGCCGGTCTGTCAGGGCGGGCCCGCATGACGGGATCGTCTATGACAGCGTCCGCCATGTGGGCGGCGTGAACTGGGTGTCCTACCGGCCGAGCTGGGTTCAGGATGTGCTCCAGGCCCGGCATTTCCGGGTCGTGGTGCCGCGTCCCGGAAAGGTCGTCGTGGACGAGATGCACGCCGGCAACTGATCAACCTCCCACCGCACGAAATCCGTCACGTCGGCCGGTCGGACCACTGGATCACCACATCGGCGTCGTTCGTTGCGAAGTCCTTTGACGGGGCCCCGTTCGAGACGCGCAGCCGGATTCCTCTGCAAAGTCGAGCTGCGGCAAGACGGTTGCGAATCGTTGTGTGGTTCTGATCAATTCACGAGGCGATTAAATGCCCGCTGTACGGTTCACACCGCCGTCTGCGACGATGGTCTGTCCGGTCACATAGCAGGCCGGATGCACCCATGACATTCGAGACCGGAATCGGCGGCGCGGGTGGTGCGAAGCTGTGCTCGCGTACCCTGCGGCGAACCGGACATCTGAAGGTCGCCAAAAAATCTCAACTTTCTGCTTCGCTTTTTTGCAAACCAGCCAATCTTTCTTTTGTCACAGCCACAAGGGCACCGCTGCGGCGGCTGAAGTCGGTCTGAATTCACAGGACCGGCGAAGATGCGAGGAACATCTACAATGCCTAAAGACTACTTCATGCCGTCCCCCTGTGCGAGTTTCGTTGTTGCAAACTGCGCGGCTCTGACATGCGCTGCTGTCTTGCCCGGCGGACCGGACGTCGAGCGGCGCACCAAGCGTCTTGTTGATGACCTTTCATTGGCACCGCCAATGACGCGACGCCTTCGGCGCGAGCTCGACGCGCTCGAAGACCTTCTGTCGTTGCGCCATGTCAACGATCCGGATCGTATCGAAGCAGAGCGGTTTGCGCAGATCGATCCTGAAAACCCGGTTGTCGTGCAGATCTGCCTGCTGCTTGAAAACCTCCGCGCCGCACGCGCAGCCGAGGATTGCCTGATCGGACAGCCGCATCAGCTTCGAAATCCGCGCGGCGCATTTCGTGCATGATTTCGGCGTTGAAGTACTCAACCGGATCAATATCGCGTTCGGTCATGACAACCACTTCATCGGCAAAATCCGGCGTCACCTGCGATGCGACCTGCGCCAATTCGAGCTGGGTTTTGAGTTGAAGACGCCGATACTCAGATTTCACCATGATGGCCCTGCGGCTGCCATCTGCCATCAGCGCCATGAAATCGAAGTGGTGCGTAGCCGTCTTACCGTCAGGCCCGACCCACTCGAAAGGCACCTGGTGTTCCAAGCCCACGACATCGGGCCGGGCGAGCGTTACGAGTGCAACACGAAGTTCGGTGTTGCTCTCGACGTCCATTGTTTCACCTTCGTCAGGCCCGAAGGTGAATTGGCCTGTAAAGTGATTGCGCCGCCCTTTTGCGACTTTGCGATCTGTTTTCCGGCGCACGGGAAATTTCGCGCCGCCTCCTGGTGTAAATTCCATTCCTTGTCTCCATTTGACATAGGGATACCGCTCGCCGGAATTTGCTCCGACGCTGCCCGCAGGCTGCGATACAAATTGTTGGTAGTGTTTTGGGCCGCTCAGTGTTTCAGGCGGCTCCGATTATGCCGCGCACTTCGCAGATCGAGCGGTGCTGGGCGCCAAGATTGATCAGGGTATCAAAGCTTGAGCGTGACTTGTTTCCCACACAGCAAGAAAACTCAAGAAAAACCGCGAAAGGCGTTTTGATCTGCCGCGCGGTGACCCCACTTCTTCGTCAAGGATTCAAACCTTGCGAACACGGTTTCAAAGTCCCGGTCAAAACGCCGGTTTTGGCTAGGAAGCCGGGAATTCGCGGTCACGGGCCCTCATCAGCCCTTTCAGGGTCGATGGACCTCTTATGCTTGCAAAATGGCCATTTCAGCCCCGCCGGTGGCCATTAATTGGTAGTCAGAACAAACAAAGAGCCGCCCCCGGCCCTCACCCGCACTTACTGTGTCCGCAACTGCCGCAGGTCATGCAGCCTTCGACCATATGCATGCCAAATTCACCGCAGGCCGGACAGGCCGGGCCCTTGGGCGCATTGCCAATATTGACCACCTGTGCCTGAGGGTCAGCCTTGAGCCCCATGCCTTCGCCTTCCAGAAAGCCGATCTGCACCATGTGCTGTTCCAGAATGCCGCCGATCGCCGCCAGAATGGAGGGCACATATTTGCCACTCATCCAGGCCCCGCCGCGCGGATCGAACACCGCCTTGAGCTCTTCGACCACAAAGCTCACATCGCCACCGCGCCGGAACACCGCCGAGATCATCCGCGTCAGCGCCACGGTCCAGGCGTAGTGCTCCATGTTCTTGGAGTTGATGAACACCTCGAAGGGGCGGCGGTGACCGTTGAGAACGATATCGTTGACGGTGATATAAATCGCGTGATTGCTGTCGGGCCACTTGAGCTTGTAGGTCGCGCCTTCCAGTTCGGTGGGGCGGTCCAGCGGCTCTGACATGTAAATCACATCGCCGCCCTCGCCGGGCAACCCGCCGGGCACCTGTGCGGCCGTTTCACCGGGGGCGGCATTGCTTGCCTCGCTCACGCTCAGCACGCTACCGGTCACATCATTAGGCCGATAGGTGGTGCAGCCCTTACAGCCCAGATCCCAGGCCTGAAGATAGACGTTCTTGAACGCCTCAAAGCTGATGTCTTCGGGGCAGTTGATGGTCTTGGAAATGCTGCTGTCGACCCATTTCTGCGCCGCGGCCTGCATTTTCACATGGTCTTCCGGCGGCAGGGTCTGAGCGTTGACGAAATAGTCGGGAAGCTCGGCATCGCCGAACTTGTCGCGCCACATGCGAACCGCGTAATCGACCACTTCTTCCTCGGTGCGCGAGCCGTCTTTCTGCAACACCTTGCGGGTGTAGGAATAGGCAAAGACCGGCTCGATCCCCGAGCTTACATTGCCGGCGTAAAGGCTGATCGTTCCGGTCGGCGCGATGCTTGTCAAAAGCGCGTTGCGGATGCCGTGTTTGGCCACCGCATCGCGCACATCGCCGTCCATCGCCTTCATCGTGCCGCTGGCAAGATAGGCGTCGCGCTCAAACAGCGGAAAGGCGCCCTTTTCTTTTGCGAGATCGACCGAGGCCAGATAGGCCGCGCGCGCAATCGCGTGCAGCCAGTCCTCGGTCTGCTGCACCGCCTCATCCGATCCGTAGCGCAACCCGACCATCAGCAAGGCATCGGCAAGGCCGGTGACGCCAAGACCGATCCGCCGCTTGGCGCGCGCCTCGGCGGCCTGCGCCTCCAGCGGGAATTTGCTGGCATCGACCACATTGTCCATCATCCGCACGGCGGTGGCGACCAGCCGCGACAGCGCCTCCTGATCAAGCGCGGCAGCCCCTTCAAACGGATCGCTCACCAGCTTTGCAAGGTTGATCGAGCCCAACAGACAGGCCCCATAGGGCGGCAGGGGCTGCTCGCCACAGGGGTTGGTGGCGGCAATCGTCTCGCAATAGGAAAGGTTGTTGGCGGCATTGATCCGATCGATGAAAATCACCCCCGGCTCGGCATAATCATAGGTCGCCTGCATGATCCGGTTCCACAGATCGCGGGCGTTGACCGTATGATAGACCCGGCCATCAAACACCAGATCCCAAGGGCCATCCTCGCGTACCGCATCCATGAACGGATCGGTGATCAGCACCGACAGGTTGAACATCCGCAACCGTGCCGGATCGGATTTGGCGGCGATGAAGGCCTCGATGTCGGGGTGATCACAGCGCATCGTCGCCATCATCGCGCCGCGGCGGCTTCCGGCGCTCATGATGGTGCGGCACATCGCATCCCACACATCCATAAAGCTGAGCGGGCCACTGGCATCCGCAGAAACGCCAAGCACCTCGGCACCCTTGGGGCGGATCGTGCTGAAATCATAACCGATGCCGCCGCCCTGCTGCATGGTAAGCGCCGCCTCGCGCAGGTTGTCAAAAATCCCGCCCATGTCATCGGGCACCGTGCCCATGACGAAACAGTTGAACATAGTCACCTTGCGCCCGGTCCCCGCCCCGGCGGTGATCCGCCCGGCGGGCAGAAATTTGAAATCTTCCAGCGCCTCGTAAAACCGATCTTCCCAGATGGCAGGATCGCTCTCGACCTCGGCCAGAGCGCGCGCGATGCGCCGCCAGGTATCTTCGACCGTCAGATCATGTGCCGCGCCATCCGCCGTCTTGAAACGGTATTTCATATTCCAGATCTGTTCGGCGATCGGGGCGGCGAAACGTGTCATGCGGGCGATTCCTATTGGCTTGGAGGAGGTATACCATAGCCCGCCCCCCATATGATTTCCATACGCATCTGCGCCCTCTCTTGCAGTTGCCCGCAGGGACGCTACGATATATGGCGCAGTTCGGGGGAATGCGCATGACATTGCATCTGGTCAAACTCAGCGTTGGCACCAAGTCGGTCGAGGATCTGCTTGACTGGCAGGCAAACCCGCGTGCCCAAGGCACCGACGGCAAGCCGCGCCATGTCACCCGGATGTGGCCCAAACGCGAGGCGGAGCTGTTGCAGGGCGGCTCGATCTACTGGGTCATTCAGGGGCTTATTCAGTGCCGCCAGAAAATTCTGCGCCTTGACGAGGTGATCGGCAGCGACGGAATCCGGCGCTGTGCCATTGTTCTTGCCCCCGAAATCATCCGCACCGCCACCACTCAGAAACGCCCGTTTCAGGGCTGGCGTTACCTGCCCGGCCCCGATGCCCCGCCTGACATAAGCGCCGCGCGCAGCAACGATGATGCCCTGCCACCAGAGCTTTCGGCCGCCCTGGCCGATATCGGCGTGCTCTGAGGCACGCGGCCCGGCCCGCTGACATGGCAGGATCCGGACACGACGCCCTCACTGTTTCTTGAGTCCGCGCGACGGCAACGTTCATTGCCTTGGCACCACCTGCAATTGATATTTATCCCATGGTCATCGCCCCAGTCGGGGTGCCCGCCATAACGCACGAAACGATGAGACCCCCGTAACAGGAAGAGTCACGAAAGGATAAACCGATGCGAACGCCGATTTCCCTTATCTCAGCCGGGCTCATGACGCTCGCCGCCCCTGCTCTGGCCGAAACCAGCCCTGCCGCGCCCGAGACGCCTTTTGCAAAACCAACCCTGATCCAGTTCGCGCCCCCCAGCGTGTCGGGCACCCCCGCAGCCGTCTCAAGCCAAAGCCGCGCGGGTCTTGGCGGCACGGTCAACTGGACCGGTTTTTATGGCGGCGTGCAGGCGGGCATCGGCTTTGTCGACACCAACCGCTCTGGCACTGATGAGGACATCATGGGCGGCTTCACCCTCGGGTATGACCACGATTTCGGCCAGTGGGTGCTTGGTGGTGCGCTCGATTACGACTTTGCCGATATTGACGCGGGGCCCAACAACGCGATTGAGGAAATCTTTCGCGTCAAGGCGCGCGGCGGATACAAGATCGACCGGGGCCTGCTCTACGGGACTGGCGGCTATGCGATTGCCAATACCGATACCGCAGGCAGCGACGACGGTTGGTTCATCGGTGGCGGCTATGAGTACATGATCAGCGATCAGTTTTCGCTCGGCACCGAGGTCCTCTATCACGAGTTCGACAGCTTCAACAATTCCGGCACGGATATTGAGGCCACGACCCTTCAGGTTCGCGCCACCTACCGCTTTTAACCTCGGTTCGGCGTTGAAAAGGCGGGCGTGTCCTCCAGCATGCCCGCCTGCTTTCCCGACAAGGGAACCGCCCTGAATTTCAGCCGCGGGTTGCAATTTCAGCACAGTTATCTGCGGAAAACCGCCAGTTATCGCCTGATTTAAGCATTTATTGGCCACTCACGCGGTAGTGACCTAAGATAGCATCCAAGGCCCTTGTCCGATGCACCCAAACACCCGATATCCTCGCTGTACGGTATCGCCGTGCCCCGGGCATATCTCCTCCCCGAATGAAACGCCCGCTGCAAACAACACATCTGTAAAGGAGCATTCCATGTTCAAGACAACCACAGTGCTGGCCACAATGACCGCCCTTATGGCCGCCCCCGCCTTTGCCGGCTCTCTGGCCCAGCCCGAGCCCGAGCCCAATATCGCGCCGGTCGCGGTCCCTGCTCCCGCAAGCCCGAACTGGACCGGTTTCTTTGCCGGTGCCGAGATCGGCTATGGCAATTTCGACCTCACCCCCGGCCCCAGCGATGATGGTGTCATCGGCGGTGCGATCCTTGGCTATGACTATGATATCGGCAACGGCTTCGTTGTCGGTGGCGGCCTGGATTATGACTTTGCCGACAACAACAACGTTGACGAAGTCTTCCGCGCGAAACTGCGTGGCGGTTACAAGATCGGCAATGGTCTGGCCTATGCAACCGGTGGCTATACAATGGCCAATACGGCCACCGCGGGCACCGATGACGGCTATGTCGTCGGTGGCGGTTACGAGCACATGATCGCCCCGAACATGTCGATTGGTGGTGAAGTACTCTATCACGACTATGGCAGCTTCAACAATTCCGGCGTTGATCTTGACGGGACAACTGCGCAAGTCCGCGCCAGCTTCCGCTTCTGATCTGATCAACCCTCCGGAAAAAACGACAACGGGCGGCCCAAGGGTCGCCCGTTTTTCGGTGTCAAAGCCTCTGGAGCCGGATCAATCGAGGCCAAGCTTTGCCTTGAGCGCCTCAAGTGTGCGGCGATCCTCGGCCTCCATCGGGGCCACGCGCGATTTGAACAGCGTTGCCTGTGACTTGAGCATCAAGCCGTCATCCAGAATCTTGAGGTGGTTCGCGCGAAGCGTGTCGCCACTCGAGGTGATATCGGCAATCGCCTCGGCGGTTTCGTTCTTGACGGTGCCCTCGGTCGCGCCCTGACTATCCATCAACTGATAATCGGCAACGCCATTGTCGCGCAGGAAATCGCGCACAAGCCGGTGATACTTGGTGGCAATCCGCATCCGGAACCCATGCTTGAGCCGGAACGCCGCCGCCGCCGCATCAAGATCGTCAAGCGTGCTGACATCCACCCAACAGGCCGGCACCGCCAGCACAAGATCGGCCTGCCCAAAGCCAAGCTCGGCAAGCTCCTTGACGCGGTTTTCCCATGCGCCAAGCTTTTCGCGCACAAGATCGGTACCGGTCACCCCAAGATGAATGCGCCCGGCCGCAAGCTCTCGCGGGATTTCGCCCGCCGAGAGCAGCACAAGCTCGACATTGTCGATGCCCTGAACATAGCCCGCATATTCGCGGTCCGAGCCGGAACGACCCAAGGTGATGCCGCCCCTGGCGAACCACTCAAAGGTCTTTTCCATCAGCCGCCCCTTGGACGGCACCCCAAGTTTAAGGCTCATTGACCATCCTCCAGACCAAGCACCAGACCGGGGCGGATCACCCCGCCCACCGCCGGTATCTCGCGGCCACGCCCCAACTGCCGGGTCAGCGCATCATAGCGCCCGCCACTGGCCACAAGCGGCAGGTCGGGGCGGCCCTCGGCGGAAAAGCCAAACACGAAGCCGTCGTAATATTCCATCTGCGTGCGGCCATAGCTGGCCTCGAAGTCAAGCGTTTTCACGTCGATCCCGCGGGCCTCCATCGCGTCAAGCCGGGCGGCAAGCCGATCAACCGCCGGCAGGATCGCGGGCATGTCGACCGCGATATCGCGCAGCCGCTCAAGCGCGTTGTCGCTGGTTTCGCGCACCGCCAGAATGGCATCGATCAGGCCCACTTCGACGCCCGACAGGGGCTGGGTTGCCTCGTCTTCGCGCAGCGCCCTGATCCGCGCGGCAATTTCATCCGGTCCGCGCAACCCGATCATCGCGCCTGCATTGGCCATCGGATCGCCCGCCGCCAAAAGCGCCTTGCGGGCCTCGGGCACCGGCGCGCGCCCGCTATAGCGATCAATCAGCGCGCGAAACCGCCGGGGCCGCCAGATATGACGGCGAAGCGCCGCCTTGCGCCGCTCGGTGGTCCGCAGCCCGTCAACCGCCGCCATCAGGATACCGATATCGCCGGTCGCAGCGCGCAAACCAAGCGGGCGCAGAATGTCGTAGAACAGCGCGAAGACCTCGGCATCCGAGGCCTCGGGCGCGGCCCGCTCGAATATCTCAAATCCCACTTGGGTATATTCATTGCTGCGCGATGCGTCGTCTTCCTGGCGGCGAAACACCGCGCCGGAATAGGTATAGCGCGCGGGCTCTGCGCCGTGCTCCATATGCATCTGAACCACCGGCACGGTGAAATCCGGGCGCAACATCTGCTCGCCCCGAAGCGCATCCGAAGTCACATAGGCGCGCGCGCGGATGTCTTCGCCGTAAAGGTCAAGCAGCACTTCGGCGGGTTGCAAAACCGAGGTTTCAACCGGCAAGGCACCCGCCGCCTCGAACAGGCGGCGCAGGCGCTCGGCCTCGGCGCGGATCGCGGCACGGTTTGGCATCACCCCTGCCCGCCCAGAATTTCGCGCACCTTTTCAACAAGCTGCGCGCGCGGCACCTCGAACTGGCTTGGCCGCTCTTTCCATTCTTCCAGCGTGGCGTTTTCCGCGATCTGCGCGCCAAGGATCAGATCCTTGATCTGCACCACGCCCCTGACCTTTTCATCGCCGCCCTCGATCACCGCAACCGGGCTGTTGCGCTTGTCGGCATATTTCAACTGGTTGCCGAAATTCTTCGGGTTGCCAAGATAGACCTCGGCGCGAATGCCCGCCGCGCGCAATTCGCCGACCATGGCCTGATAATCGGCCATCCGCTCGCGATCCATCACGGTCACGACCACCGGCCCGGTATCATGCGACTGCATCCGCCCCTTGGCGTGCAGCGCCGCCAACAGGCGGTCAACGCCGATGCTGACCCCCGTCGCCGGCACTTCCTGACCGGTGAAACGCTTGACCAGATCGTCATAGCGCCCGCCACCCGCAACACTGCCGAACTGGCGCTTGCGGCCCTTTTCGTCGAGAATTTCAAAGGTCAGTTCGGCCTCGAACACCGGCCCGGTGTAATAGCCAAGCCCGCGCACGACCGAAGGGTCGATCACGATGCGGTCGGGGCCGTAGCCTTGAGCTAAGAGCAAGTCTGAAATCTCCCTCAACTCCGTTACACCAGTCATTCCAACTTCGGAACGTCCAGCAACCACTGACCAAAGATTGTCGAGAGTGTTCTCGTTAGAGTCGGATCGTGATTTGAGGAAATCAACTACGGCTGAAATTTGATCTTCAGCGAGTCCTACTCCTTCGATAAACGCGCCTGACTCGTCCAGCCGACCCTTACCGAGCAATTGTCGCACACCTTCAGCACCAACTTTGTCGTACTTGTCCATTGTCCGGAGCACGGCCGCTTCGATGTCAAAACCGCGCAGTTCCGAATTGGTTTCGCCTTCAGCCCAACTTGGCTGGACATTGGCCTCCATAATCTGAAGCACACCGTTCAAAACCTTCCGGTTATTCACCCGCACCACATAGTCGCCACGCGGGATGCCGACCTCTTCAAGGCAATCGGCCAGCATGGCGCAAATCTCGGCGTCGGCGGCGACGCTTGGCGCGCCAACCGTATCGGCATCGCATTGATAAAACTGGCGAAACCGCCCCGGTCCCGGCTTTTCATTGCGCCAGACCGGCCCCATCGCATAGCGCCGATAGGGCGTTGGCAAATCGTTGCGGTGTTGCGCGTAAACCCGCGCCAGCGGCGCCGTCAGATCATAGCGCAGCGCAAGCCAGTCGCCATTGCCGGTCTCATCCGCTTCCTGCCAGGCAAAGACGCCCTCATTGGGGCGGTCCACATCGGGCAGAAACTTGCCAAGCGCCTCGACCGTTTCCACCGCGCTGCTTTCAAGCGCGTCAAACCCATAGCGATGATAGACCCCGGCAATCTGGCGCAGCATGGCGGCACGCTGGCTTACTTCTGCGCCGAAATAATCACGAAAGCCTTTGGGCGTTTCGGCCTTGGGGCGGGGCTGTTTCTTGGGCTTGGCCATGGCTCTGGTCCTTGCGGGTTCTGTCGTGGCGCGGTCTAGCCCAAGGGCCGCGCGGGGGCAAGCGGGGCGTAGAGAGTTGACCGGACGCGCGCGCGCCGATAGAGCGGGGGAATGACAGACCTTGAAGAAAAAATCGCGCATCTGACGCGCGCCGTTGATGACCTGTCGGACGTTGTCGCCCGCCAGGACCGCGAGATCGCGACCCTTGCCGCCCGGCTTCAGATCATGATCGAACGCGAGGCGGCCCGCACCCCCGACAGCGATGGTGGCATCTATCTCGGCGACGAACGCCCGCCGCATTACTGATGCGCTAGCCGCCCTTATGGCTAAGCGCGATCATCTTGCGGTCATGCAAAAGCATCTCGGACCACTCAGTATTGCCGCCGAAATTCTTGTAGATGGTGATAAACACGGTGTTGCGCTCAAGCCGTGACAGCGACGCGCCGCACGGTGTCTTGCGCCCGACGCGGCAGACCTTTGATTTGATGGTTTCATAGGCCTTGTCGGTGTCGCTATAGGGCTGCACCTTGGCGGGCAGACCATAACGCAACTGTTCATGCAGGCCGACCGAACCGAACATCACAAGTGACGCGGTGAATTGCTGTGCACAGCCATCGTCAAAGCCGGTGATGTAAAAGCTATGCGGGCCGGCATCGCGCGGATCGCTGTCATAAAGCGCGTAGACCGGGCGTTTTTCGGGGTATTGCTGCACCCGCTTGCCCATGTCGCGCGGCGCAAGGCCACAAATCCGCGCCGCCTGCCCATAGGGCAGAACCGTACCGGGGGCGATCTCGCTGTCCGAGGTGGATGCTGCCGCAGTGGGGGTCGCGGGGCGCAGGAAACTCAGGAAACCGCCTCCTTTGGGCGTTTCCGGCTTCAAGGTCTCTGCGAGGGCAATCCGTGTGTCGGGCTTTGGCTGTCGCTCGGGCGCGACCGCTTGCTCGGGGATCGGCGCGGCATCATGCATCGCCTCATCGCCTTCAAGGGATGCAAACTGCGCCTCTCTGTCCGGGGCAGGCGCGGCCTCTGTCACCTCGGCTGCGGCGCTCGCCGTGTCGTCTTCGTCGCCCCGCAACAGCCGCGCAAGAAAGCCGCCGCCGGTGCCCACATCTGGCCTTTGGACAAGGCCGACCTGAGGCGGATCATCAGCAAGGTCTTCGCCGCTTAACCGGGGGATTTGATCGAGCGGATCACTACAGGCCACCGCCAGAAGGCAAAATGCCAGATATACCGCCTGCCGCATAAGCCGCGTTCCCCCGTCAACCCTACACCGCGTCTTAACCGATTGCGCGCGCGCCGGTCCAGCACCCAGACGCGCCCACCCCACAATCGGCCCTTTATGGCCGGGCCGGAATCGCCGCGACCTCAGATTTCCTCGACCGTGACAACGCCGCTCAGGCTCTTGATCGCGCCCTTGATTTGCGGGGTGACCGGGTATTCCTGACCGCTATCCACCTCGACCTCTCCGGGCAATCCCTGTCCCATCAGGCAGAAATGGATCGGGCCGCGCCCGCCGGCCTTGACGGTGCGCGCGGAGCTATCAAGCACCGAGGCGACCGAGGCGATCACCCCCGGCTGATCAATGAAAATCCGCAACCCGACGGCGCCCGCATCGGCGACCATCCCGTCAATCGGCTGAACGCTGCGGCACAAAAGCTTGAGTTGGTCGGATTCCAGCGTCGCCTCGGCGGTGATCACCACCTGCGCGCCAGTTTCCAGAAATTCGCGCGATTTTTCAAGCGCTTCTGAAAACAGCGTCACCTCGTAGCCGCCGGTGGTATCCGACAGCTGCGCAAAGGCAAAGCGGTTGCCGCGCGCCGATTTGCGTTCCTGCCGCCCGGCCACGACACCCGCCATCTTGGCAAGAAACGGCCCGCCTTGGGCGCGCGCCATCACCTCGTCGAGGGTTTTGACATCCTTGCGCTTGAGCACGGTCATATAGTCGTCAAGCGGGTGCCCCGAGAGGTAAAAGCCGACCGCCTTGAACTCTTCGGTCAAGCGCTCTGCGGGCAGCCAATCTTCAAGCGGGCTCATCCTTGGTTCGGGCAGATCATCACCCGCCTCGCCAAACAGCGACACCTGATTGGAGTTTTTCTGATCATGGATCGCGGCGGAGTAATTCATCAAGCCCTCAAGGCTATCGAACACCCGGCGGCGGTTGCGATCAAGCGCATCAAACGCCCCCGCCCGCGCCAGCATTTCAAGCGGGCGCTTGCCGATCCGCTTGAGATCAACCCGGCGGGCAAAATCGTACAGCGTGGCAAAGGGTTTGTCCTCGCGCCCCTGCACGATCAATTTCATCGCCTCGACGCCGACATTCTTGAGCCCGCCCAGCGCATAATGCAACGCGCCCTCGCGCACCACAAAGGTCGCCTCGGAGCGGTTGACACAGGGCGGCACCCAGTCAAGCCGCAGGCCCTTTTTGACCTCTTCAAAATAGACCGCCAACTTGTCAGTCAGATGAATATCGCAATTCATCACCCCGGCCATGAATTCGACCGGGTGATTGGCCTTGAGCCAGGCAGTCTGATAGCTGACCACGGCATAGGCGGCGGCGTGTGATTTGTTGAAACCGTAGTTGGCGAATTTCTCCAGAAGGTCGAAAACCTCGCTCGCCTTCTTTTTCTCGACCCCATTTTCACCGGCGCCCTTTTCGAATTTGGGCCGTTCGGCATCCATCGCCTCTTTGATCTTCTTACCCATCGCGCGACGCAACAGGTCGGCGCCGCCAAGGCTATAGCCGGCCATGACCTGGGCGATCTGCATCACCTGTTCCTGGTAAACGATGATGCCTTGGGTTTCTTCAAGGATGCTGTCGATCAGAGGGTGAACCGATTCAATCTCGCGCAGCCCGTTCTTGACCTCGCAATAGGTCGGGATATTTTCCATCGGGCCGGGACGATAGAGCGCCACAAGCGCCACGATATCCTCGATGCAGGTGGGTTTCATCCGCTTGAGGGCATCCATCATCCCCGAGCTTTCAACCTGGAACACCGCAACCGTCTTGGCCCGCGCATAAAGATCATAGGTCTTTTCGTCGTCGAGCGGGATTTGCCCGATATCGTTTTCCGCGCCCTCGATGGGTTCGTAAAGCGTGCTGCCATCGGCGGCGACATGAAGATCGCGCCCGCCCGAGTGTATCTGCTGAATCGCGTTCTGAATGACGGTCAGGGTTTTCAGGCCCAGAAAGTCGAACTTGACGAGGCCGGCCTGTTCCACCCATTTCATGTTGAACTGCGTCGCGGGCATATCGGATCGCGGATCGCGGTAAAGCGGCACCAGCGCATCCAACGGCCGGTCGCCGATCACCACACCCGCCGCATGGGTCGAGGCATTGCGCAACAGCCCCTCGACCTGCATGCCGTATTTCAACAGGCGGTCGACGACCTCTTCGTTCTTGGCCTCGTCGCGAAGCCGCTCTTCCTGCGCCAGCGCCTGTTCGATGCTGACGGGTTTTACGCCTTCTACCGGGATCATCTTGGAAATCCGGTCCACCTGGCCATAGGGCATCTGCAACACCCGCCCGATATCGCGCACCGCCGCCTTGGACAAAAGCGCCCCAAAGGTGATGATTTGCCCCACCTTGTCGCGCCCGTATTTCGCCTGCACGTATTGGATCACCTCTTCGCGGCGATCCATGCAGAAATCGATGTCAAAGTCGGGCATCGACACCCGCTCGGGGTTCAAAAACCGCTCGAACAGAAGGCTATAGCGCAGCGGATCAAGATCGGTGATCGTCAGGGCATAGGCCACAAGGCTGCCTGCGCCCGAGCCACGCCCCGGCCCCACCGGAATGTCGTTATCCTTGGCCCATTTGATGAAATCGGCAACGATCAGGAAATACCCCGGAAAGCCCATACCCTCGATAATGCCAAGCTCGAATTCGAGCCGCGCCTCATAATCCTCTACCGGCGCCGCATGCGGGATCACCGCAAGGCGCGCCTCAAGCCCGGCAATCGCCTGACGGCGCAGCTCTGCCACCTCGTTATCGGCGAACTTCGGCAGGATCGGATCGCGCCGATAGGTGCCAAAGGCACAGCGTTTGGCAATCTCGATGGTATTTTCCAACGCCTCGGGCAGATCGGCGAACAGCGTCACCATTTCCTGCGGCGTTTTGAAATAATGCTGCGGCGTCAGGCGGCGGCGCGGCTGGCTCTGATCCACATAGGCCCCGTCGGCCACGCAAAGCATCGCATCATGCGCCTCGTACATCTCGGATTTGGGGAAATAGACATCATTGGTCGCCACAAGCGGGATATCCATGGCATAGGCCATTTCAATCAACCCGCGCTCTGATAACCGCTCGGCCTCGGGCGCGCCGCCCTCACCGGGATGGCGTTGCAATTCCACATAAAGCCGGTCGCCATAGATTTCCTTGAACTGGCGCATCAGGGCCTCGGCCGCCGGGCGCTGCGCACCGCGCAAAAGCCGCCCCACCGGCCCATCCGGCCCGCCGGTCAGGCAAATCACCCCTTCGCCGTGCTCGCCAAGATCACTGACCGTCACATGCGGCAATTCCCCGTCGCCGCGCAGGTAAAGGCAGGAATTGAGCTTCATCAGGTTCTCATAGCCGCGCTCATTCTGCGCCAGCAAGACCACCGGTGCGGGGGGCTTGGCCCGCTCACCCGGCGCCGCCGTGATATAGGCCAGATCGACCTGACAGCCCATGATCGGCTGAATGCCCGCCCCGCTGGCGGTCACCGAAAATTCCAGTGCCGCAAACATGTTGTTGGTGTCGGTCACCGCAACGGCGGGCATGCCCGCATCGGCGCAAAGACCGGCAAGTTTCTTGAGCCGCACAGCGCCTTCCAACAAGGAATACTCGGTGTGAACGCGCAGATGAATGAATCGGGGATCAGATGTCATACTCGTGACACTAGCCTTGGCGCGCGGTAAACAAAAGACTTGCCAAAGCCCATTTTCGCCGCTTTCATGACCTTACATCAATCAAGCCCGTCGCCTTCTACGCCGCATCGAAGGTCAGACACGTTCAGGGCAGCCATGGGTAACGCGGCAGGTTTTCACAATGAACATCACGTTTCTTCTCAACGGAGAGACTGTGGCCCTGCAAGACGCAGCGCCCACCCAAACCCTGCTTGACTGGCTGCGCGAAACACGCGGGCTGACCGGCACCAAGGAAGGCTGCAACGAGGGCGATTGCGGTGCCTGCACGGTTCTGGTGACCGACAAGAATGGCACCCGCGCGCTCAACGCCTGCATTCTCTTTCTGCCGCAGCTGCACGGCCGCGCTCTGCGCACCGTCGAGGGGATAAGCGGCCCCGACGGCGCCCTGCACCCGGTCCAAAGCGCGATGATCGAGCATCACGGCTCGCAATGTGGGTTTTGCACGCCGGGCTTCATCGCCTCGATGGCCGCCGCGCACCTCAATTGCGAGACCGATCATGACCGCACGCTCGCGGGCAACCTCTGCCGCTGCACCGGCTACGCGCCGATCATCCGCGCCGCCAAAGCCGCCGAAAAGGCCCCGGTGCCGGGTTGGATGATGCAGGACCGCCAGATGCTCAATGATCCTGATTTCTTCTTGCCGGAAATATCCTCGGGGGGGGCCAAAGGCCGGGGGGCAGACAGCCCCCCTTCGCCCCTGCGCCCCAAAACCACCGATGAATTGGCGTGCTATTATGCGCAAAACCCAGATGCTGCGCTGATAGCGGGCGCAACCGATATCGGGCTTTGGGTCACCAAGGGTCTGCGCGATATCGCCAAGCCGGTCTTTCTCGCCGACTGCACCGATCTGCAACAGATCAACATCAACAAAGATCACATCCGCATCGGCGCAGGGGTCACCATGAGCCGGATGCATGATCTCATGCGCGATCACCACCCCTCCTACGCCGCGATGATCCGGCGCTATGGCTCCGAGCAGGTGCGCAATGCCGCCACCCTTGGCGGCAATATCGCCAATGGCTCGCCGATCGGGGACAACCCACCGGCCCTGATCGCGCTTGGCGCGACGCTGCATCTGCGCCGCGGCGAGACCCAGCGCGCCATTCCCCTTGAGGCGTTCTTTCTAGAGTATGGAAAACAGGATCGCGCGCCCGGTGAATTCGTCGAGGCGGTGAGCATCCCGCGCGCGCCCGACCGGCTGCGCTGTTACAAGCTCAGCAAGCGGTTTGATCAGGATATCTCGGCGGTTTGCGGCTGTTTCAACATCACGGTGGAAGGCGGCAAGGTCGCCAGCGCCCGCATTGCCTTTGGCGGCATGGCCGGCACCCCCAAACACGCATCCCATGTCGAGGCCGCCCTGATCGGTCAGGACTGGGGTGAGGCGACCGTCAGAGCCGCCGCTCCCGCCTGGGCGCAGGATTTTCAACCGCTCAGCGACATGCGCGCTTCGGGTGGCTATCGCCTGAGTGCTGCGCGCAACATGCTGATGCGCTATTTTCTTGAGGACAGGGGCGCCGGCGTTTGCCTGCATGAGGTGACGGCATGACCGTCAGCGCCCCCCTGCCCCATGACGCCGCCGCCCTGCATGTGACCGGGCGCGCACGCTATGTCGATGACATCCCGACGCCTGCGGGCACGCTGCACCTGGCCTTTGGTCTGGCGCGAATCGCGCGTGGGCACATCACCGCGATGGATCTTGCCCCGGTGCGCGCCGCGCCCGACGTGGTCGCGGTGCTGGCCGCAAGCGACCTTGCGCGCGACGCCGACACCTCGCCTTCGGCCCATGACGAGCCGCTGTTGAGTGACGGCAGCGTGCATTTTCACGGCCAGCCGGTCTTTCTCGTGATCGCCACCTCGCACCTTCTGGCGCGGCGCGCCGCGCGCATGGCCGAGATCAGCTATGCCGAAGAAACCCCGATCCTGAGCATCGAAGAGGCGCTCGCCGCCGATGCCCGCTTTGAAGAAGGCCCGCGCGTCCATGCCAAGGGCGATGCCGCCGCCGCCATCGCCGGGGCCGCACACCGGGTCGAGGGCCAAATCGAAATCGGCGGTCAGGAACATTTCTATCTTGAAGGTCAGGCCGCGCTCGCACTGCCGCAAGAGGACGGCGATATGGTCGTGCATGCCTCGACCCAGCACCCGAGCGAGGTGCAACACAAGGTCGCCCACGCCCTTGGGCGCCCGATGCATGCGGTGCGGGTGGAAACCCGGCGCATGGGCGGCGCCTTTGGCGGCAAGGAAAGTCAGGCCAACGTGCCCGCCATCGCCTGCGCGGTTGCGGCGGATATGCTGGGGCGCCCCTGCAAGATGCGCTATGATCGCGATGACGACATGGCGATCACCGGCAAGCGCCATGATTTCCGCATCACCTATCGCGCCGGGTTTGACGGCGAGGGGCGCATCAGCGGCGTCGAGTTCGTGCAGTATACCCGCTGCGGCTGGAGCCAGGATCTGTCGCTTCCGGTGGCTGATCGCGCGATGCTACATGCCGATAATGCCTATCACCTGCCCGCCGCACGGATTGAATCGCACCGCCTGCGCACCAATACCGCAAGCGCCACCGCCTTTCGCGGCTTTGGCGGCCCGCAAGGCATGTTGGGCATCGAGCGGGTGCTTGATCATATCGCGCATCACCTTGGGGCAGACCCGCTTGTGATCCGGCAGCGGAATTTCTATGCGGCGAGTGAGAGAGGGGGGCTGTCTGCCCCCCGGCCTTCGGCCCCCCCCGAGGATACTTCGGGCAAGAAGAAATATCAGACCACACCCTATGGTCAGCAGGTCGAGGATTTCATTCTGCACGAGATGACCGAGGCGCTTGTGGCCTCGAGCGATTATCACGCGCGGGGCGAAGCGGTGGCGAAGTGGAATGCCGCCAACCCGGTGCTTAAAAAGGGGATCGCCCTCACGCCGGTGAAGTTCGGGATTTCCTTTACCCTGACCCACCTCAATCAGGCCGGGGCCTTGGTGCATGTCTATCAGGATGGCTCGGTTCATCTTAACCATGGCGGCACCGAGATGGGGCAAGGCCTGTTTCAGAAGGTGGCACAGGTGGCCGCGGCCCGATTTGGCCTGGAGACAGAGGCGATCCGGATCACCGCAACGGATACCGCAAAGGTGCCCAATACTTCGGCCACCGCCGCCAGTTCGGGCAGTGATCTGAACGGGATGGCGGTCAAGGCGGCCTGCGATACCATACGAGAGCGTATGGAATGGTTTCTGTCCGAGTATTATCAACACCCCGCCGACGAGGTAATCTTTGAGGGCGGTCAGGTCCGCCTTGGCGCGCATTCGCTGAGCTTTGAGGCGGCCGCCAAGCTTGCCTATGAGCATCGCATCAGCCTGAGCAGCACCGGCTTTTACAAGACGCCCAAGCTGGCCTGGGACCGGGTCAAGGGCGCGGGGCGGCCGTTTTTCTATTTCGCCTATGGCGTGGCGGTGACCGAGGTGGTGATTGACCGGCTGAGCGGTGAGAACCGCATTCTGCGCGCCGATATCCTGCATGACGCGGGCGCGAGCCTTAATCCGGCGCTTGATATCGGCCAGGTCGAGGGCGGCTATGTGCAGGGGGCCGGTTGGCTCACCACCGAAGAATTGGTCTGGGACAAGGCCGGGCGTCTGAGTACCCATGCGCCCTCGACCTACAAGATTCCGGCCTGTAGCGACCGGCCCGATATATTCAACGTCGCGCTATGGGATGCGCAAAACCGCGAGGATACGATTTATCGCTCGAAGGCGGTCGGTGAGCCGCCCTTCATGCTTGGAATTTCGGCATTTCTGGCCCTCAGCGATGCGATTGCGGCCTGTGGTGAGAGCTATCCGGCCCTTGACGCACCCGCCACCGCAGAGCAGGTCTTTGCCGCAATCCAGAGGCAAAAGAATGGCGTTTGATCTGATCGGCTTGCGCGCCGCAGTGGCGCGGCATGGGCGTGTGAGCCGCGTCGTGATTGCCGCCACCCATGGCTCGACCCCGCGCGAGGTTGGCGCGGCGATGCTTGTCTGGGAGGGCGGGCAATCGGGCACCATCGGGGGCGGTAAGCTTGAATATGAACTGGCCCGGCTGGCGCGCAGGCAAACCGCGCCGCGCCGGTTGAGCCGCCATGCGCTTGGACCCGAGATGGGCCAGTGCTGTGGCGGGGCGGTTGAAGTTCTGAGCGAGATCTATGACGCCGCCGACGTCGAGGCGCTCGCCGATCAGACCGTCATTGCCCGCGCAGGTGCGCCCGGTTGCGCGATGCCCCTCGCCGTCAAACGCCTGATGACGCGCGCACGCGCGCAGGGCATCATGCCAGAGCCCCAGATGATTGGCGGCTGGTTGGTGGAACCGGTCGCGCGGCCCACCCGCGCGCTCTGGATCTGGGGCGCGGGCCATGTCGGGCGCGCGCTCGTGCAGGTGCTCGCGCCGGTGCCGGGGCTGCATATCACCTGGGTTGATACCGGCGCGGACCGCTTTCCCGAGGATATCCCGGAGGGGGTTTCGGTGCTGCCCGCGCAAGATCCGGCAAGGCTGATCGGGCATGCGCCGAGGGAGGCTGATCACCTTGTCCTGACCTATTCGCATGCGCTTGATCTTGAGCTTTGCTACGGCTTGCTGGCCCATGGCTTTGCCAGTGCGGGGCTGATCGGATCGGCCACGAAATGGGCGCGGTTCCGCAAGCGGCTTGCGGGGCTTGGGCACGTGCCGGATCAGATCGCGCGCATCACCTGCCCGATTGGAAAACCCGAGCTTGGCAAGCATCCGCAGATGATTGCCATTGGCGTGGCGGCAGAGATTTTGAACCCTGCCCCGGATGAAGGCACAAAGAACAAAAGCAGCTTCGCATGAAACTTGAAAGCCCAGAGAGACTTGCCAACGCAGGGGTGATTTCCCTACAGATAATCAAAGTCTTGACCGGGGCAGAGGGGCCAATCATGGCGAAAATGCCCAGACAAGAACATCCAGGGGAGAGAGCCGCGTGACAGGGGAGCTTCTGAATGTCGAAGGTCTGACCAAGGCCTACCCCGGGGTTGTCGCCAATGACGCGGTGTCTTTTGCGATCCGCGAAGGCGAGGTGCACGCCCTGTTGGGCGAAAACGGCGCCGGGAAATCGACGCTGGTCAAGATGATCTATGGGCTTGTCACCCCCGATAGCGGAACCATGACCCTGCATGGCGCGCCCTATGCCCCGGCCGAACCGCGCGCGGCCCGCGCCGCCGGGGTGGCGATGGTGTTTCAACATTTCTCGCTGTTTGACGCGATGAGCGTGGCCGAGAATGTTGCCCTTGGCATGGAACACCCCCCCGCCCTGCGCGACCTCGCCACCCGTATCCGGGATGTCTCGGAGACCTATGGCCTGCCGCTTGATCCTGACCGCACGGTGGGCGATCTCTCGGCCGGAGAGCGGCAGCGCGTCGAGATCATCCGCTGTCTGTTGCAGGACCCCAGGCTTTTGATCATGGACGAGCCGACCAGCGTGCTGACCCCGCAGGAAGTAGATATCCTGTTCACGACGCTGCGCAAACTGACCGCCGAGGGCGTGGCGATCCTTTATATCTCGCACAAGCTTGAGGAAATCCGCGCGCTTTGCGATCACGCCACGATCCTGCGATTGGGCAAGACGGTGGGCACCTGCATCCCGCGCGACACCTCGGCGCGGGCCATGGCCGAGATGATGGTGGGCTCGGCCTTTGCGGCGCCCAAGCGGGTTGGCCGCGATCTTGGGGCGGTGGCGATTGAAGTGAGCAACCTGTCCATGTCAGCCCCCGGCCAATTTGGCACCGCGCTGAAAAACATCAGCTTTGCCGTGCAGGCAGGCGAGGTGCTTGGCATTGGTGGAGTAGCAGGGAACGGGCAGGATGAATTGCTTGCCGCGCTCTCGGGCGAGGCGCTTGCCGGGACCGAGGCGATCCGCCTTAAGGGGGAGGGGATCGGGCGGACTGGGCCATCAGAGCGGCGCGCGCGCGGGCTTTTGACCGCGCCGGAAGAGCGGCTTGGCCATGCCGCCGCGCCGGATATGAGCCTGATCGAGAACACGGTTCTGACCGCCGCGGCGCGCGAGAACCTGATGCGGAACGGGTTTTTGAAATGGGGCGCCGCCGAGGCCTTTACCCGCAAGATCATCACCGCCTTTGACGTGCGCACCCCCGGCCCCGGCACCGCCGCGCGCGCCTTGTCGGGGGGGAATCTGCAAAAATTCGTGATTGGCCGCGAGGTTTTGCAACGCCCCGAGGTTCTGGTGGTCAATCAACCGACATGGGGCGTGGATGCCGCAGCCGCGGCCGCGATCCGTCAGGCCCTGCTTGATCTGGCGGCGAATGGCGCGGCGGTGATCTGTATCAGCCAGGACCTTGACGAGCTGATGGAAATCTCGGACCGGTTTTGTGCGCTCAACGAGGGGCGCCTGTCGGACATCAAGCCCGCCGAGGGGTTGGGTGTGGAAGAAATCGGCCTGATGATGGGTGGCGCGCATGGCATGGAGGTGGCGCATGTCTGAGCCGTCGGATTTGAGTATTTTTGCCAAGAAGAAGAGCGGGCGGGCATCATGCTGAGGCTTGAGAAGCGACCGCAGCCCTCAAAGCTCTGGACCTATCTGACCCCGCTTTTGGCGGTGGTGATCACGATGATTGCCGGTGGCGCGCTTTTTGCGGCTCTGGGCAAAGACCCGATTGCGGCGATCACGACGATTTTCTGGGAACCGCTGTTTGGTGAATTCGCGTTTTATTATCGCCCGCAGCTTTTGATCAAGGGCGCGCCGCTGGTGCTGATCGCCATCGGTCTTAGCCTTGGGTTTCGCGCAGGCATCTGGAATATCGGCGCCGAGGGGCAATATATCATCGGCGCGCTGACCGGGGCCGGTGTCGGCCTTGCGTTTTACCCGATGGAAAGCTGGGTGATCTTTCCGCTGATGGTTTTGGCGGGGGCGCTTGGCGGGTGGATCTGGGCAATGATCCCGGCGATTTTGAAGCTGCGCTTTGGGACCAATGAAATTCTGGTGTCGCTGATGCTGGTCTATGTGGCGGAAAAACTGTTGGCGGCGATGGCGCTTGGGCTGATGAAAAATCCCGAGGGCATGGGCTTTCCCGGCTCGCGCAATCTGCGCCAGTATGAAAGCGCGCATAACGCCGAGCTTATCACCGGATCGGGCATGCATTGGGGCGTGGTGGCGGCGATGATCGCGGTGATCTTTGCCTATATCCTGCTCAACCGGCATATCCTTGGCTATCACATCCGCCTGACCGGTCAGGCGCCGCGCGCGGCGCGGTTTGCCGGGGTGAACCCGGCGCGGCTTGTGCTGTTTTGTCTTGGCACCTCGGGCGCGCTTGCCGGGCTTGCGGGGATGTTCGAGGTGGCGGGCCCCGCCGGGCAGGTGAGCATTGATTTCAACGTCGGATATGGCTTTACCGCGATCATCGTCGCCTTTCTGGGCCGATTGCACCCGGTTGGCATATTGCTTGCGGGGCTGTTGATGGCGCTCACGTATATTGGCGGCGAGCTGGCGCAATCCAACCTTGGCCTGCCTGCCGCCGCGATCCAGCTATTCCAGGGCATGCTGTTGTTCTTTCTTCTGGCGGTGGATGTGCTGACCAATTACCGCATTCGCCTGAGCAGACCGGAGGTGGTGTGATGGAGTTCGGATCAATAAACCCGGTGCTGTTGCTGGCCTCTTTGATGGTGGCCGCGACGCCGATCCTGCTGGCGGCGCTTGGCGAATTGGTGGTCGAGCGCGCAGGCGTTCTCAACCTCGGGGTCGAGGGCATGATGATCATCGGCGCGATCTGTGGCTTTGCGGTGGCGGTGAATACCGGATCGCCGGTTCTGGGCTTTGTCGCGGCGGCGGGCGGCGGGGCGCTTTTGTCGCTATTATTTGCCCTGCTGACCCAGTTTGCCCTCGCCAATCAGGTCGCCTCGGGGCTGGCGTTAACGCTGTTCGGGCTGGGACTGAGCGCGCTTTTGGGGCAGGGGTACGTGGGGATCAAACCGCCGCCCATCGGCAAGCTTGATATCCCGCTGTTGAGCGATATCCCCTATCTGGGGCCGGTTCTGTTTGCACATGACGTGATGGTCTATGTCGGCCTTGGCCTTGTGGTCGCGGTCTGGGCGGTGCTGAAATACACCCGCCTCGGGCTTGTCCTGAGGGCGGTGGGGGAAAACCACGATGCCGCCCATGCGCTTGGCTATAAGGTGGTGCGCATCCGGGTTCTGGCGATCCTGTTCGGGGGTGCCTGCGCCGGGCTTGGCGGCGCCTACATCAGCCTCATTCGTGTGCCGCAATGGACCGAAGGCATGACCGCCGGGGCCGGTTGGATCGCGCTTGCGCTTGTCGTTTTCGCAAGCTGGAAGGCCGGGCGGGTGTTGCTTGGTGCCTGGATTTTCGGCGGTGTAACGGTGCTTCAGCTCAATCTTCAGGCGGCCGGGATTGCAATTCCCGTCGAATACTTGTCGATGTCGCCCTATCTCATCACGATCCTCGTGCTGGTCATCATGTCCGCGGATCGCTCGCGCGCGCCGGCCTCTTTGGGCCGCATTTTCCATGCCTCGCAATGAGGCGCTGCCACAACCATAAAAACAGGGAGACTCCACATATGAACCTTACAAAACTGCTTGCAACCGCCGCTTTGGCGCTTGGGCTTGCGACCACCGCGATGGCGCAGGACAAGACCAAGGTCGGCTTTATCTATGTCGGCCCGATCGGCGATGGCGGCTGGACCTATGAGCATGATAAGGGCCGCCTCGCAGTCGAGGAACATTTCGGCGACAAGGTTGAAACCGTCTATCAGGAAAGCGTGCCCGAAGGCGCCGATGCCGAACGCGCGATCACGCAGATGGCGCTTCAGGGGGCAGACCTTATCTTTACCACCTCTTTTGGCTATATGGAGCCGACCCTTGCCGTGGCAGGTAAATTCCCGAACGTGAAATTCGAGCACGCCACCGGGTTCAAGACCGCGCCCAACCTCGCGACCTATTCGGCCCGCTTTTACGAGGGGCGCGCCGTGCAGGGCCATATCGCGGGCAAGATGACCAAGTCGAATATCGTCGGCTATATCGCCTCTTTCCCGATCCCCGAGGTCATTCGCGGCATCAACTCGGCCTATATTCATGCCAAGAAGGTCAACCCCGATGTCGAGTTCAAGATCATCTGGGCCTACACTTGGTTTGATCCCGCCAAAGAGGCCGACGCCGCCACCGCGCTTATCGAACAGGGCGCTGACGTGATCCTGCAGCACACCGATTCAACCGCGCCGCAGGCCGCTGCCGAGAAGGCCGGCACTGTCATCACCTTTGGGCAGGCCTCGGATATGGGGGAATATGCCCCGATGCCGCGCGTCAGCTCGATCATCGACAACTGGGCCCCCTATTACATCGCCCGCACACAGGCGGTGATGGATGGCACATGGGAAAGCGTTCAGACATGGGATGGCATCGGCGCCGGCATGGTCGGCATCGGCGAGATCAGCAACGCCGTGCCCGAGGATGTCAAGGCCGAGGCGCTTGCCCTCAAGGCCGCGCTTGCCGACGGAAGCTATCACCCTTTTACCGGCCCGCTGAAAAAGCAGGACGGCAGCGATTGGCTGGCGACAGGCGAGACCGCCGATGACGGCACGCTTCTGGGGATGAATTTCTATGTCCAAGGCATCACCGGCGACATTCCGAACTAAGCCCCACACCGAGGGCCAAAAACGACAGCCGCCGGGAAACTGGCGGCTGTTTTCTTTTGTCTGCCAAAGGCGGTTTGAGCAAATTAATCGCCGGTCGGTTTCAGAACAGACCCAAGCACCCTGCGCCGTAAACTTTTCGCAAATGCACCGCGAGGAGATTGGCCATGGACACGCCCGAAACCCTGATTGATCTTGACCGCTACCCTATCCACCAGATGGGGGGCGCGCGCGACGATATCCTCACGCGAATCCGCGCCGATCTTGGCCGTGATGGCTGTGCGGTGCTCAAGCGCTTCATCACCCCCGAGGGTATCGAGGCGCTAAAGACCCAGGCCGATGGCGTTGCCGACAAGGCCTTTCGATCCTTCAATCGCACCAACCCCTATTTCACCAGGGACGACCCGACCCTGCCCGCCAGCGATCCGCGGCGGCGGTTTTTCGAGCGCTCCAACAGCTTTATCCCGGCGGATAACTTTCCGCCCGCAAGCCCCCTGCGCGCGATTTATGAATACCCGGCGATGAGCGCCTTCATTCAGGACTGTCTTGAGGAAGAGAATTTTTATCCCTATGCCGACCCGCTGGCCGATGTGATCATCAATGCCGCGGATGAGGGCAACGGATTTCCCTGGCATTTCGACACCAACAATTTCACCGTCACCATCGCCATTCAGAACGCTGACGAGGGCGGCGCGTTTGAATATGCGCCCAATATCCGCGTTGGGGACGAGAATTTTGCCGAGGTCGAAAAGGTGCTGGATGGCACCTCTGACAAGGTCAGGACACTTGTGCTTGAGCCTGGTGATCTTCAGATTTTCCGGGGCCGCTATTCGCTGCACCGGGTGGCGCCGCTGCGCGGCAAGACCCCGCGTTATGTCGGCATCCTGTCCTATGTGGAAGAGCCGGGGATGGTGGGCACGCCCGAACGCTGTCAACAGCTTTACGGGCGCACCTTGCCGATCCATCACGAGCGCGCGGGCCAAAGGGCCGACGCCTATCTCGATTAACCCTCGTTAGGGTACCAGACCAAAGCGGCCCAGATCACCATGCCCACATAAGCGAGGCACATCACGATCAGAGCGGTCCAGGTAAAAATCACCAGCGCCGCCGCCGCGCAGGCAAAGCCGAGCAGGAAGAATTTGACGTTCTCGCGCGAAATCTTGGTTTTCTTGAACGACCAGACCGGCACCGGCGAGATCATCAACAGGCCGACCCCGGCCATGTAAAGCCCGATCAGCGTCGCGGGCGGTGTCGACATGCCCGGAATCGCAAAGGTCACGAACATCGGCAGCATTGCCAAAAGCGCGCCCGCAGGCGAGGGCAGTCCCTCAAAATAGGCCCCCGATCCGCCCTTGGTCTCGTCGGATTTGGCCGAGACGTTGAACCGCGCCAGCCGCATCACGCAGCACACCGCAAAGAACAGCACCGCGATCCACCCCGCCTGACGGGAGACATCCTGAAGGCCCCAGTAATAGACCACCAGCGGCGCCGCGACGCCGAAGTTGAGAAAGTCGGCAAGCGAGTCAAGCTCGGCGCCCATCGCGCTGCTGCTGCGCAACAGCCGCGCCAACCGCCCGTCAAGCCCATCAAGAACCCCCGCGATCAGCAAAAGCTGCACCGCGCGCACGAAATCGCCCTGCACCCCAAGCCGAATGGCGGTGATGCCGGCACAAATCGCCGCCACCGTAAGCATATTCGGCAAAAGCTGTGCGAGGGTGACCTCTTTGCGCGGGGCGTCGGGGGGCGTGGTCATTTTGCGGGTCCTTTGGGCGCGCCCAGCTCTGCGATCACGGTTTCGCCGGCGATCATGGTCTGGCCGACGCGCACCTGCGGCTGAACCCCTTCGGGCAGATAGACATCAAGCCGCGAGCCAAAGCGGATCAGGCCGAACCGCTCGCCGCGCTTGAGCGGGGCGCCCTTGTCGACAAAACAGACGATCCGGCGCGCCACGAGGCCGGCGATCTGAACCACCGGCAAAAGCCGCCCGTCGGCCATCTCGATCACCACACCGTTGCGCTCATTATCCGCGCTCGCCTTGTCCAGCGAGGCGTTGAGAAACTTGCCAGGCCGATAGGCCACCGCATGCACCCGCCCCGCCACCGGCGCGCGGTTGATATGACAGTTGAACACGCTCATGAACACGCTCACCCGCGTCAGCGGGGTATCGGGAAGGCCAAGCTCTGCGGGCGGCACCGCCGGTTCGACCAGCGACACCATGCCATCCGCCGGACTAATGATCAGATTGGGGCGCTCGGGCGTCACGCGCTCGGGGTCGCGAAAGAAATAATAGCACCAAACGGTAAGCCCAAGACCGATCCAGCCCAACACGTTCCAGATCATGAACAGCACCAGCGTGATCGCGGCAAAGATCGCCACGAACTTGCGCCCCTCGGGGTGCATCGGCTTGATAAAGGTCTCGTGCATTTTCATGGCGTGCATGCTCCTTGCGGGGATAGGACGGCGTTTCCTTCGCCTAAGCCGCCTGAGCCAGAGTTTCAAGCATCAAGGTAGCATCTTCCCTTTGCATATGCACCGTGGCACTCTCCGCGCCATGACAAATACGCTCACATCCCCCGACGCAACCCCGGCCAGCCGCTTTGCCTTTGGTACCATGCAATTTGGCGGTCTCGCCGACGAGGCCGAGAGCCGCGCCATGTTCGAGGCCAGCCTTGCCGCCGGCATCACCCATTTCGACACCGCCCATCTTTATAATGACGGCGCATCGGAAACCCTGTTGGGCAAGTTCATCCCCCCACATCGCGAGCGGCTGATCATTGCCACCAAGGCGGGCTATACCGGCGGCGCGGGGCGCGACAACCTATTGGCGCAGTTCGACATTTCGCGGCGTCGGCTTGGGCTCGATCATGTCGATATCCTCTATCTGCATGTCTTTGACGAGGCCACCGACCTCAACGAGACGCTGGAAACCTTCGCGCTTTTGAAATCACGCGGCCAGATCAGCCATGTCGGCCTGTCGAATTTTGCCGCATGGCAGGTGATGAAGGCCGTCTGTACCGCCGCCAGGTTTGATCTGCGAATCTCGATCCTGCAGCCGATGTACAACCTCGTGAAACGCCAGGCCGAGGTTGAGATTTTGCCGATGTGCGCCGCCGAAGGCATTGCCGTGGCGCCCTATTCGCCCCTCGCTGGCGGGCTTTTGACCGGAAAATATGCCAGTGGCGGCACCGGACGCCTGATCGACAATGACCGCTACGCGGCCCGCTACGGGCTTGGCTGGATGCACGATGCCGCGCGTGATCTGGCGGCGATGGCGGGTGAGATGGGCCTGCACCCGGCCACGCTGGCCGCCGCATGGGCCGCGCGCCACCCGGCCGCGCCGATGCCGATCCTCTCGGCGCGCTCGGCAGATCAGCTTGCGCCGTCATTGGCCGCGACCGGATTCGAGATGGACGACGCGCTTTACGCGCGCCTCTGCGCGCTCAGCCCGGCACCGCCGCCCGCCACCGACCGGCTTGAAGAGGCCGGAGGATGACGGCGCGCCGCCCCCTGCCCGATACCGCATCGGTCGCGCATCCGGTGAGTGGCGCGCGCCTGTCTGCGCCAGCGGCAGAGCGCAACGCGCCCGCGATCACGCAGGCCTTGCAGGACATCGCACCGCCCTCGGGGAAGGCCCTTGAAATCGCCAGCGGCACCGGTCAGCATGTGGTCGGTTTTGCGCGCGCGATGCCCGGTCTGATCTGGCAACCGACCGAGATTGACGCGGCGCGGCGCACCAGCATCGACGCCTATGCGCAGGATGCCGCGCTGCCCAACCTGCGTGCCGCGATAGCGCTTGATGCGACCGAAACCGGTTGGGGCGCGCGCCATGGCGGTCAGGATCTGATCGTGCTGATCAACCTCTTGCACCTGATCAGCGCGCCCGAGGCGCAAACCGTGATTGGGCAAGCAGCCCGCGCGCTCGCGCCAAGGGGTCGCTTCGCGCTCTACGGGCCGTTTTTGCGCGAGGGCAAAGCCACCTCTGAGGGCGACGCCCGGTTTCACGCGAGCCTCTGCGCACAGGACCCCGATATCGGCTATAAGGACCTCGCCGAGGTCACGGAGTGGCTCGCCGCAGCGGGGCTTGATCCGTTCGAAACCCTTGAGATGCCCGCAAATAACATCCTGCTGGTGGTCGAGCGGCGCGCCTGATCTGGATCAAGGCCAGCGGCGCACGCGCAGGTCTAGAACACGGCGAACACCCTGGCAAAAGGCAACAGCATGACCTGGTCCGACACCCTGAGCGACACGCGCAGCGATCTACGCGCCCTCAACGCCCTGATCCCCGACACCGCCCGCGCCTTTGGCGGGCTTGGCAAGGCGGTCAAGGAGGGCGGCATGCTGGATTTCAAGACCAAGGAATTCGTCGCCCTCGGCATCGCGGTCGCCACCAAGTGCCAGCCCTGCATCGCGCTGCATATCGAGGCGCTGATCAAGGCGGGCGCGACGCGCGAGGAAATCGGCGATGTGATGGGCATGTGCATTCAGATGGGCGGCGGCCCGGCGATGATGTATGCCGCCAAGGCCCTCGCCTGTTATGACGAGTTGAGCACATCCGCGTGATCATCCGCGTCCTGCGGTGACACGGGGGGAATTCCCCTTTGTGAACCGTGGCTTTGATGTTTGGCTGGTGCCCACTCGGTATCAGTAGAGAGGGAGCAGCCGATGTCGATCATGAAGCTTCTGCAACAGGCCCAGGGCGGTCAGGGCATTGCCCAACTGGCCGCACAGCTTGTCCTTGACGAGGCGAAAGCAAGTCAGCTTGCCGGACTGCTTGCCCAAGTCATCGGCTCAGCGGCGAAACAGCGCGCCGAAAGTGGTGGCCTTGAAAGCGTGCTCGGCGCGCTGCGCGGCGAAGAACAGGCGCAGATGTTCGAGGATGCCAGTGTCGCCGCAAGCCCTGCCGGTCAGCAACAGGGCATGGCCTTTCTCGAAAGCCTGATGGGGGATCAGCAACAAGCGCAGGGCCTTGCCAGCGAGGCCGCAAGCCGCGTCGGTGTCGATCAAAGCACCGTGGCGCAGTTCCTTGCGGCGCTTGCCGCGATGGCGCAGGGCGGCTTGCAAAAACAGATGCCCGACAGCTCGATCGACGGGATGATGCAGGCGTTTTCCGGTGGTGGTCAGGGCGGTGGTCTTATGGGCATGGTCAGCGGGCTTTTGGGCGGCGGCCATCCGGGCGCGCAAGGCGGGCCTGATCTGTCGATGCTGACCGCGATGCTGGATGCCGACGGCGATGGCTCGATCTTGGATGACGTCATGGCCAAATTCACGCGCTGACGTGGCCGCCGCCTGTAGGGTGGGTGAAACCCACGCTCTGACCGCCCCCACAAGGCGCAGGGCCGTGGGTTTCACCCACCCTACGTGTTTTGCGCGGTTTGAGCTGAAACTTGCCTGAAGCAGTCGCCTGAAAGCGTGTGACCCGACAAACGGGCTGCCCCGCGCGGCCCGTTTGCGCTAGGCTGGACCTGCCGATTTGCCGCAAACGGAGTGTCCCATGATCCGCGCGTTCTTGCTCAGCCTGTTTTTTCTTACGCTCGCGCTGCCCGGACAGGCGGGCTATCGGTTTGAGGACCATGCCCCGGTGGTTTGGACAGGGCGCACGCCCGACAGCTATGCGGTGCACGGGCTTGACGTCGCCCGTTTTCAGGACCGGATCGACTGGCGCGAGGCCAGGCGCGCGGGCGTGGAATTTGCCTTTATCAAGGCCACCGAGGGCGTTGATTTCTTTGACCCGATGTTTGACGCCCACTGGAGCGGCGCGCGCCGCGCAGGCATCCCGCGCGGTGCCTATCATTTTTATTATTTCTGCCGCCCGGCCAAGGAACAGGCGGCATGGTTCATTCAAAATGTCCCGCGTCGCCGTGGCACCCTGCCGCCGGTGCTCGATATGGAATGGAACCCCCATTCGCCAACCTGCATCAAACGCCCTGCGGCCAAAGAGGTTCGCCACCAGGCCCGGATTTTCCTGACCATGGTTGAAAAGCACTACGGCCTGCGCCCGATCATCTATACCACGCCGGAATTCTACCGTCAAAACCAGATGGGCAAGCTGCCGGGTGTTGAGTTTTGGCTGCGCTCTACCGCGAAGTCGCTGGAGCACGCCTATCCCGGCCAGCATTGGAAATTCTGGCAATACACCGGCACCGGCGCCGTGCCCGGTGTAACTGGCGGCGTGGATGTCAATGTCTTCAACGGCAGCGGCGAGGACTGGCAAAAATGGCTGGAGTCGCACCGCCGCTGAATGCGCTTTTCGAAACGGAGCGGCTGCGCCGCGCATTTCCTGTTTTTCATGAGGGGTTTCACCCCTCAAACTCCCCGAGGATATTTGGGGCAAGAAGAAAACGGGGCCGGAGGTTATCCCCGGCCCCGTCTTTGTCATCTTTAGTCTGATCAACCGTCCTTGCGGATGGTCTCGTTCTTGGGGTCATAGGGGCTGTCGACGGTCACCTCGGCATCCCAAAGCTGATCAAGCATTTTGACCTTGAGTTTGGTGCCAGGCTCGGCGTGTTCGGGTTTGACATAGCCCATGCCGATGGATTTCCCGAAGGCCACCGAATAGCCGCCCGATGTCAGACGACCAACACGCACACCCTCGGGCGTATAGAGCACTTCGCGGCCCCAGGGATCGGCATCGTCCGGCCCGTCGATCAAAAGCGTGCAGCACTTCGAGCGAATGCCGGTCTCGACCAGCTTGTCCTTGCCGTGAAACTCTTTCTCAAGGTCGACGAAGCGCGGCAGATCGGCCTCGAGCGGGGTTGCGTCGCGGCCAAGCTCGTTGCCAAAGGCGCGATAGCTCTTCTCCTGCCGGAGCCAGTTTTGAGCGCGTGCGCCGACCAGTTTCATCCCGTGCTTTTCGCCAGCCTTTTCGAGTAGATCGAACAGGTAGGTCTGCATTTCGATCGGATGATGCAATTCCCAGCCCAACTCGCCGGTATAGGCCACGCGGATCGCGTTGACCGGGCACATGCCCAGCTCAATCTTGCGCGCGGTCAGCCAAGGGAAACGCTTGTTGGACAGCGCCGTATCCGGGTCTGCATCCTTGATCACCTCTTTCAGGACATCGCGCGATTTCGGGCCCGCAATGGCGAAAACACCCCATTGCGTGGTCACATCCTGAATTTCGATATAGCCGAATTCAGCCGCTTTATCCTCGGCCGACTTGCGCAGGAAATCGGCGTCATATTCTGTCCAGGCACCAGCCGAGACGAGGTAATAGTTGTCCTCGCCATTGCGCACGATGGTGTATTCGGTGCGCGTGGTGCCATTACTGGTCAGCGCATAGGTCAGGTTGATGCGGCCCACTTTCGGCAGCTTGTTGCAGGTGAACCATTCGAGGAACGCCGTCGCGCCGGGGCCCTTGACCACGTGCTTGGTAAAGGCCGAGGCATCAATCAGGCCAACGCCCTCGCGGATCGCTTTGGCCTCTTCCACCGCATGTTGCCACCAGCCACCGCGACGGAAGCTGCGGGCATCGTGGTCGAAATTCTCGGGCGCATCGAGCGGGCCGAAATAGTTCGGACGTTCCCAGCCATTCACAAAGCCGAACTGCGCGCCGCGTGCCTTTTGACGCTCATAGGCCGGCACCGTGCGAAGCGGGCGGCAAGCCGGGCGCTCTTCGTCCGGGTGGTGCAGGATATAGACGTGATCATAGCATTCTTCGTTCTTGCGCGCGGCAAACTCGGTGGTCATCCAGCTCTGCGAATAGCGCTTGGGATCAAGCGACGCCATGTCGATCTCGGCCTCGCCATCGACCATCAGCTGCGCAAGGTAATAGCCGGTGCCACCCGCCGCAGTAATACCGAAGCTAAAGCCCTCGGCCAGCCACATGTTGCGCAGACCCGGCGCCGGGCCAACCAGCGGGTTGCCGTCGGGCGTGTAACAGATCGGCCCGTTGAAATCGTCCTTGAGGCCGGATTCCTCACAGGAGGGCACCCGGTGGATCATCGCCATGTACTGCTCTTCGATCCGCTCAAGGTCGAGCGGAAAGAGGTCGGCGCGGAAGCTGTCGGGCACGCCGTATTCAAAGCAGGCCGGGGCGTTTTTCTCATAGACACCCAGAATCCAGCCGCCACGCTCTTCGCGCACGTAGGATTGCGCATCGGCATCGCGCACGACCGGGTGCTCCTGGCCACCATTGGCGCGATACTCGACCAATGCCGGGTCCTTGTCCATCACGATGAACTGATGCTCGACCGGGATCGCGGGGATCTTGATGCCAAGCTTTTTCGCCGTGGTCTGAGCGTGGTTGCCAGAGGCGGTGACAACATGCTCGGCGGTGATGACGATCTGTTCGTCGCCGGGCACAAGGTTGCCGCCCTTCTCGATCATTTTGGTACAGGTCACCTCCCAATGGGTGCCGTTCCAGTGAAACGCGTCCGCCTGCCATTTGCGCTCGATCATGACACCACGCTGGCGCGCGCCCTTGGCCATCGCTTGCGTGACATCGGCGGGGTTAATATAGCCGTCGGTGTTGTGGTAAATCGCACCTTCAAGGTCTTCGGTATTGATCAGCGGCCAGCGCGCCTTGATCTCGTCGGGGGTCAGCCATTCATAGGGCACACCACAGGTTTCGGCGGTCGAGGCATAAAGCATATACTCGTCCATCCGCTCTTTGGTCTGGGCCATGCGCAGGTTGCCGACCACGGCAAAACCGGCGTTAAGGCCGGTCTCTTCCTCGAGAGTCTTGTAGAAATCAACCGAGTATTTGTGGATATGGGTCGTCGCATAGGACATGTTGAACAGCGGCAGAAGACCGGCGGCATGCCAGGTCGAGCCGCTGGTCAGCTCGTCGCGCTCGAGCAGCATGACATCGTCCCACCCCGCCTTGGCCAGATGATAGGCAATCGAGGTTCCGACGGCACCACCGCCGACGACCAGGGCTTTGACATTGGTTTTCATAAGCTGCGACTCCCTTGGTGCATGCGTTGCCCGATGTTTATCAATCCTGCACAACCGCGCACAGCCCAGCCGACACAAGAGTGCGCAAAACCGACGCTTCCCGATTTATCAGAGGTCAGAGGCATCATTGCCCGCAATCTCCCGTCTCGCCTTTTGAAAAATTCGACCTGAATGAATTGCGTGCAAAGAAGTCTCTGCTAGATTGGCGGCATGATCCTGCTTGCCCCCTTACGACGGCCAACGCACCAAGGGCCCGATTAAGCACATGATGCGCCGCATCCTCATTTGTCTGATGGCCGTTTTGGCGGTCACTGGCCCGGCACCGGCACAGCCGACAGATCTTGTTTGCCTCAGCTCCACCGACGAACGCCGCACCGGCGCGCAGGCGGCGCTTCTGGCCCTGATGGGTGGCATGGCGCCGGTTTTTGAGGCGTTTCCGACCTACCGTGATCGTCTTACCACCCAGGCCACTGACGTCTGCCTCTCGGCAAGCCTGCACGACGCACGCGGCTATTTCAGCCCCGAAGACAACGTCATCATCCTGCAAAGCGATCTGCCCCGCGCCGTGCAGGTCGCAATTCTGATCCACGAATTGCGCCACCTTGAGCAATATGCAACCGGCAACTGCCCGACCGATCGCCTCGCGATGTCAGAGAATGCACGGGCCACCCTCGCCCTTGAGGCCGACGCCAGTGCCACAAGCCTGTTCATCGCCAATGCCCTCAAAGACGCCGGGCAGCCCGAGACCTGGGCGGCGCTTGCGGCCTGGCCAACCCACAAGGACATCGCGGCGGCCTTTGCAAGCGAACTTGGCGCAAGTGGCGACCCGCGCAAGGCGACGACCGCCGCATTCGCGCAATGGTATGCATCGCCCTGGCGGCGGGAAAACTACTATCGCGCCTCCTGCAGCTCTTATCTGGACCGGCAAGACAGCACAAAGTCGCTGCCGCAGTACAACAAGATTGCCCCCGGATTTTTCAAACGCCTGTGCAGGCTGCCGGATGGATCGCCCTATGACTGCGCCGAAGGCCGCGACGGATATCGCCCCTAGCGCGCTCAGGCCGGGCGCGCTGTTTCCCAGCGGATTTCGGTGATCCCGGCAAGCCGGGCAAAGCGGCGCAACTCCTGATCAAGCCGTTCCAACCGGCCGCTCCCCCACCTCGCACCCGGCTCGGGCCAGAACCCGGTGACCGCCATCCAGTTCGCCGCGCGATCCGCCTTAAGCTCGATCCGGCCGATAAATCCGTCCCCCTCAAGCAGCGGATAGACGTAATAGCCCCAGATCCGCTGGCTTTGCGGCACGAACATCTCGTTGCGATAGTGAAACCCGAACAGCCGCAAAAGCCGGTTGCGATCCCGGATTGCCGGATCAAACGGGTTGAGAATGCGCAGGCGTCGCGCGACGGGTGCGCAGGCGGCCAGACGCGCCTCGATATCGGGCAGGGCCAAGGCCCTTTGCCGCGTGCCATCTGCACCGCTCACCGCCACCTCGACAAGACGCCGCCGCGCCAGCCAATCGCGTACCTCGGGCGCGCTTGCCACGCCCCAGAACCGCTGTACCTCGCCGGGGGTCGCGATCACCAACCGCTCAAGCGCCTGATCGCAAAGCCAGCTCAGCTGATCCTGCGCAGGCGGGCAATCATGCGCGACGTCGGGAAAAACCCGCTCGCCCAGATCATAGAACTTGATGAACTTCTCGCGGTGGCTGGTGGCGAGGTCACCCGCATACCACATCTGATCAAGCACCTTCTTGTGCGGCGGGCGCGCCCACATTTCGCGGCTGGTGGCGCGGCTGTCAAAGGCATGGGTCGACAGCGGCCCTTCGGCCTCGATCCGGCCGCGAATGGCGCGGATTTCATCCCTGGCGAGGCCCGAGCGATACCAATCGCTATTGGCCGCCCTTTGCCCAAGACGGCGAAACTGTTCCTGCCAATGCGGCAGAAATTCCATCGGGATAAGCGAGGCGTCATGAGTGAAATGTTCAAACAACACCCGCTTTTGCCCCAAGAGCGGCCAGAGCATCGTTTCGCGATAGCGCGGCGCACGGCTCCATAAAATGTGGTGATGGGCGCGGGTCACATTGCGGATCGTGTCGATCTGCACAAAGCCAAGCGACCGTATCATCACCGCCACATCCGGCAGCCCCGTCATCGGCGCCGCGCCAAGCCCGTTGACCGAAAGCCAAAGCCGACGCGCCTCGCGATTCGAAATCTCAAGCGCGCTCATACCCGCACAAATCCGCAAACTGGCCGCCTTGGCATTGCCCTTTGTCCTTTTGCTATCTAAATCGCTGTGAAATCAATATACTGAATAGCAACAGAACAGTAGATTTCACCACCCGCAATTGCTAGCCTCTGCTGCATTGCAGAAACAAACCGGACAAGATCATGAGTGCAACCGCCCGAAAAGCCGCCCCCATGCCCGACGATATCCGGGCGATGAAAGGCGGCACCCCGATTGTCAGCCTGACCGCCTATACCACGCCGATGGCCCAGATGATGGACGCGCATTGCGATTTCGTGCTTGTCGGCGACAGCGTCGGCATGGTGCTGCACGGGATGCCCTCGACGCTTGGCGTGACGATGGAGATGATGATCCTGCACGGCAAGGCGGTGGCGCGCGGCCTGAAACAATCGATGATGGTCGTGGATATGCCCTTCGGCTCTTACGAGGAATCGCCTGCACAGGCGTTTCGCAACGCTGCCGACCTGATGGCCGAGACCGGCGCCGGCGCGGTCAAGCTTGAGGGCGGTCGCCACATGGCCGAAACAATCGCCTTTTTGGTGGCGCGCGGCGTGCCGGTGATGGCGCATATTGGCCTGACTCCGCAGTCGATCAACACCCTTGGCGGCTACAAGGTTCAGGGGCGCGGTGCCGCCGCCGCCGCGCTTATGGCCGATGCCCGCGCGGTGAGTGACGCGGGCGCCTTTTCCGTGGTGCTTGAAAAAGTCCCCGCAGCCCTCGCCGATCAGATCACCGCAGAGATTGCCATTCCGACCATTGGCATCGGAGCCTCTGTGAACTGTGATGGACAAATTCTGGTGGTCGATGACATGCTCGGCCTGTTCACGGCGTTCAAGCCGAAATTCGTGAAACGCTACGCGGCTCTGGGCAGCGATGGCGAAGCGGCGATTGCGAGTTTTGCCGAAGAGGTGCGCGCGCGCGCCTTTCCCGGCCCCGAACATAGCTTTGCAGATAAGGCCCCGACCTGATGCCAGCCCCCATTCTGCGCCAGCTTGACGTGCTGCGCGACACCACCCTGCCCTGGCGCCTTGCCGGTGAGACAATCGGCGTCGTGCCCACGATGGGCGCACTGCATGACGGGCACCTGTCGCTGGTCGAGGCGGCCAAGGCGGCCTGTGACCGGGTGATCGTGACGATTTTCGTCAACCCGATGCAGTTCAACAACCCCGAAGACCTTGAAAACTATCCGCGCACCGAACATGACGACGCGCGCAAGCTTGAACGCTTCAACATCGACGCGCTTTACGTGCCCGACGGGCCGCAAATGTACCCCGACGGCTTTTCCAGCAAGGTCACGGTGACGGGCCTGACCGATGTGCTATGCGGCGCGCATCGACCGGGGCATTTTGACGGGGTCGCCACGGTGGTGGCCAAGCTGTTCCTACAAACCTCGGCCAGCGATGCCTTCTTTGGCGAGAAAGACTTTCAGCAGCTTCAGATCGTGCGCCGCATGGCACGCGATCTTGATATTCCGACCATCGTGCATGGCTGCCCGACCATCCGCGAGATTGACGGGCTTGCAATGTCATCGCGCAACCTGTTGCTGTCGGATCGCGCCCGCGTTACCGCCCCGCGCCTGCACGAAGAAATGGAAACCATGACCGCCGCAATCCTCGACGGCGCGCCGTTCGCCCCCCTGCAGGAGGCCGCTGTCAAACGATTGGAACTGGCTGGATTTACCAAGGTTGAATACCTTGAAATGCGCGCCAATGACGACCTCAGCCTCCTGGACACCCCAACCCGCCCCGCGCGCCTTTTGGCGGCCGCCTGGCTTGCCGGGGTGCGCCTGATCGACAACATCGCGGTCGAGGCCTGAGCCCCCGTTTCATCTTTCCATAAATACTCCCGCCGGAGGCGCCCGTGGCCGACGGGGGATGCCTCCGGCGGGGATATTTTCAGCAAGAAGAACCAGGCGGCGCGCCCAAAAGATCGACCAGCGCGAGAGCCATGACCTGCGCGGATTGCTCCATGTCGTGAATGCCGACATATTCATCGGGCTTATGGGCCAGATCGAGAATGCCCGGACCGTAAGCAATACAGTTTTCCAGCCGTCCGATCCGGTCGATATGTTTCTGGTCATAGGTTCCGGGGCTGACAACATACTCGGCGGCGCGCCCGAATACCTGTTGCACGGCCTGTGCCACCGCCCCCACAACCGGCGCGCTGCGGTCGGTCATCGTGGGCAAGACGCGGTGCAATTCGCGGATGTCATAATCAAAGCCGGGTCGCCCGCTGCGCACGGTTTCCAGAAGGTCACGGATTTCGGTTTCGACCTCGCCGATATCCTCTTCGATGAGAAAGCGGCGATCAATCACCATGCGACAGCGATCCGGCACGCAGGGGCTTGGCAGGCCGGTGTAATCCTTGGCCTGTTCCGGCTCGCCGCCATGGATCGAGTTGATATTGAGCGTCGAGGCGCGTGCGCCATCGGGCACCACCGGCATCTCGGTGCACCGCGCGGCGAGGGTGGGGAAAAGGCTCGTTTCCATTTCGGCCATGACGGCCCCCATATGGCGCACCGCGCAATCGCCCAGAAACGGCATCGAGCCATGCGCGATCTCGCCCTTGGTTTCAATCTCGGCCCACCAGACCCCGCGATGCCCCAGACAGATTCGATCCTTGTTCAGAGGCTCGGGGATGATCACGTGATCGACGCGCTCGGGGCTGAAAAACCCGCGCTCGGCCAGATAGGCGACACCGCCAAACCCGCCGGATTCCTCATCCGCCGTGCCCGAGATTTCAATCGCGCCGACAAAATCCGGGCAGACCGCGATGAACGCCTCGGCGGCGATGATCGAGGCCGCCATGCCGCCCTTCATGTCACAGGCCCCGCGGCCATAGACCCGGTCCTCCTTGACCACCCCGGCAAAGGGATCGACGCTCCAGCCGTGACCGACCTCGACCACGTCGATATGGCTGTTGAAATGCACGCAAGGGTGCGCGGCGCGGCCCTCGCGGCGGGCCACAATGTTCCAGCGGGGGTATTTGTCGCTATCGCCCGGCGCACCATGGGCGCGGATCATCTGGGTCTCGAAGCCTGCGCCGGACAGGCGCCGCTCAAGGTATTCGCAAATCTCAAGGTAATTATCGCCCGGCGGGTTGAGCGTCGGGATCGCGATCAGGTCCTGCGTGAGGCGCACCAGATCATCACGCCGCGCCGCGACCTCCTCTATCAGGCGCGCGTTCAGGCTCATGAGCCCACCCAACGGGGCGCGCGGGTCAGCAAAGCCTCGGCCTCCTCCACCATGCTTTGAATGATCTGTGCCACCGGCGGGCGGTCATGGATAAGGCCCGTCGCCTCGCCGACAAAGGTATTGGCGCGCGCCGGATCGCCCGCGTCCCAGCCCTCGGCCCAGTCTTGTTGCGCGGCGGGATTGGCGCGCAGGCCGTCGGGGTCATCATGCCAACGCTCTGTCACCGCATTCTTCAAAACCCGCGCGCTATAGCGCTTGGGCCATGTCAGCCCGCGCGCCGCATCCATCACCGTTGAGCGGATCGTCGTGTCGCCCGTCGCCGCAATCGCCGCGTCGGTCATGGCCGCCGATACATTTGCCTCGGCCGAGGCCCAGAGCCGCGAGCCGACCAGAACCCCGTCGGCCCCAAGCATCAGAGCCGCCGCAAGGCCGCGCCCATCGGCAATCCCGCCAGCCGCCAGCAACAAAACATCCGGCGCGGTGCGCGCCAGCCAATCGGCCACTTCGGGCACCAAGGTAAAGGTGGCGCGCCGCTCGCCGTGCCCGCCGGCCTCGGCCCCCTGCGCCACAATAGCTGTTGCGCCACACTCGGCAGCGGCTTGGGCATCGCGCAGGGTTTGCACCTGGCAGATCAGCGGCACACCGGCCTCGGCGATCCTTGGGGCGAAAGGCGCGGGGTCGCCAAACGACAGCACAAGCGCCGCAGGTTTGCGATCGAGCACAAGGCCAAGAACGCCCGGATTTTCCGCCATTTTCCAGGTGATAAAGCCACAGCCCACCGCCGCATTCCCCGCCGCGCCAAATTCCTGCGCAAGCCAGTCGGCATTGCCATAGCCGCCACCAATCAGGCCAAGCCCGCCCGCGTGGCTAACGGCGGCGGCCAGCCTGCCGCCGGCGGCAAAGGCCATCGGCGCGGACAGGATCGGGTGGGTGAGGTCAAAAGCCTCGGTCAGACGTGTTTTCATTGCCCGACTATGCGCGCTCATCGCGCCTTAGGGCAAGAGGCCAGCGGCGAAATCAGGAAGTGCGGCGAAATTCGAAAACGCCGTTTGATGCGGGATTTCGGTGACCGGGGTCTTGCGATAGCCTTGGGTATAAAGCGCGAAGGGCAGGCCCGCGCGCACCGAGGTTTCGGCGTCGATCTCGCTATCGCCCACGTACAGCACGCGGGTCGCGCCGAGGCCCGCGACCGCCGCCTGCAAGGGGGCGGGATCGGGTTTGCGCGCCGGGCAACTGTCGCCGCCGATCACAACGGGGAAATGCCCATCAAGGCCAAGATGCGCCAGCACCGCACGCGCGGGTGCGACCGGCTTGTTGGTGCAGATGCCAAGCGCAAAACCCATGCCCGCAAGCCGCTCAAGCGCGTCGGCCACACCGGGATAAACCTCTGTGAGGCCTACGGCAGTCTTATAACCGGCCTCGAATTCGCCGACCAATTGACGGTGCAGATCACCCGTCGCCTCGGCCCCGCGTGTGCGCAGGCAGCAGGCGATGAAATGCGGCACGCCATGGCCGATAAAGGCCCGCGTCTCTTCGGGGGCGAAACCCGCAAAGCCATGCGCCGCCATAAGCCGGTTGGCAGCGGCGTGAATGTCGGGCGCGCTGTCGATCAGGGTGCCGTCAAGATCAAAGATGACGGCGCGGGTCATGCCATGGTCGCTGTGGCGGCCTCGGCGGCGGCGCGGATGCTGCGGATGTTCTCGCCATAAGGCGCGGGATTGGCGACGCTGCCACCCTTGAAAACCGCAGAGCCGGCCACCAGAACATCGGCCCCCGCAGCCGCCATGAGCGGCGCGGTTTCCGGGGTAATGCCGCCGTCAATCTCGATATGAATGGGCCGGTCGCCGATCATCGCGCGCAGGCGGCGGACCTTGTCGATCTGGCTGTGAATGAATTTCTGCCCGCCAAAACCGGGGTTCACCGTCATCACGCAGATCAGATCAACCATATCCAGAAGGTAATCGAGATCCTCGATCCCGGTACCGGGATTAAGCGCCAGACCCGCCTTGCAACCCGCGCCGCGAATGGCCTGAAGCGTGCGGTGGGTATGCGGGCCAGCCTCAAGATGCGCGGTCAGGATATCGGCGCCCGCCCCGGCGAAAGCGTCAATATAGGCATCCACCGGCGAGATCATCAGATGCACGTCCATCACCGTCTTGATATGCGGGCGGATCGCGGCGCAGAGCGGCGGGCCAAAGGTAAGGTTGGGCACGAAATGCCCGTCCATCACATCGACATGCACCCAATCGGCGCCCTCGGCCTCGATTGCCTGAATTTCCTGGCCGAAATTGGCAAAATCCGCCGATAGGATCGACGGGGCGATTTTGATGGAACGATCAAAGCTCATGGGCGGGCCTCTTTGCGCAGGTTGGGATGCTTTGCACATGCGCCCGACGCGGCCAGAGGTCAAGACCCCCGCCGGCAATTGATCCTTGCCGGGTTTCATGCCACCGTCGCCCCGAACGCAGGAAATAACAGGACAACGCCCCATGCAGGCACAGATGATGCACCGCCCGCTCAGGATTATTGACATCCTGACCCATGCCGCCGCAGCTTTTGGCGATCAGGGGATCATCTCGGTGCGCACGAGTGGCGATATTCACCGCGCCACCTATCCGCAAACCCTTGCGCGGGTGGCGCAGCTTGCCCATGCGCTTGACGCGCTCGGGGTGAATTTCGGCGACCGGATCGCGACGCTGGCCTGGAACGGCTATCGCCATTTCGAGCTTTATTATGGGATCTCATCCATCGGGGCGGTGTGTCACACAATCAATCCGCGCCTCTCGCAGGAACAGCTTGTCTATATCGTCAACCATGCCGAAGATCGCATCCTGTTCATCGACACCACCTTTGTGCCGCTGATCGAGGCGGTGCGCGATCAGCTTCCTCAAGACCTGCGCTTTGTCATCCTGAGCGACCGCGCGCATATGCCCGAGACCACGCTTGAGGCGCTTTGTTACGAAGAGCTGCTTGACGGACAGCCGCAAACCTATGACTGGCCCGAATTCCCCGAAGAGACCGCCTCGGCGCTGTGTTATACATCGGGCACGACCGGCGACCCCAAGGGCGCGCTTTATTCGCATCGCTCGACATTGCTGCATGCGATGATGGTGCCGCTCTCGCAAACCAGCAGCTTTCGCGCCGGGGCGCGGGTCATGCCGGTGGTGCCGCTGTTTCACGTCAACGCCTGGGGCCTGCCCTATACCGCGCCGCTTATGGGCATGACCATGGTGATGCCCGGCGGGGCGCTTGACGGCGCAAGCCTGTTTCGCCTGATGGACAGCGAGGCGGTCTATTCCGCCTGGGGCGTGCCCACGGTCTGGGCCGGGCTTTTGGCCGAGATCAAGGCGCAGAGGCGCGCGCCGCAAGGCTTTGGCGATCTCGTTGTCGGCGGGTCTGCCGCGCCGCGTGTGATGATCGAGGAGTATGAGGCGCGCGGCGTCACTGTCTGTCAGGCCTGGGGCATGACCGAGATGAGCCCGATTGGCACCCACGGCGTTTTGCCCCCCGCCCTGCAAGCGGCGCCAGAGGCCGACAGGATCACCGCCAAGGCCAGTGCCGGGCGCAAAATTTTCGGGGTCGAATTCAAGATCGTCGATGACGACGGCGTGCCCCAGCCGCATGACGGCAAGGCCAGCGGCGAGCTATACGTGCGCGGCAATACCGTGATCAGCGGCTATTTCAACAACGATATCGCGAGCCGCGCCGCGATGGATGCTGAGGGCTGGTTCGGCACCGGCGATGTGGCCTCGGTTGCGCCCGACGGGATGCTGGTGATCCGGGATCGCGCCAAGGATCTGGTGAAATCGGGCGGCGAATGGATAAGCTCGATCGACCTTGAAAACGCCGCCATCGCGCATCCCGCCATTGCCGCCTGTGCGGTGATTGCCGTGCCCCATCCCAAATGGGATGAACGCCCGGTTCTGATCGCCGTGCCGACAGGCGAGGAGCGCCCGACGCTGGCCGATCTGCACGCCCATATGGCGGCACATTTCGCCCGCTGGCAATTGCCCGATGACCTGCTCTGGGTCGAGGACCTGCCGCTGACCGCCACCGGAAAGGTGTCGAAACTTACCCTTCGGGAGCGGTTTGGCAACTATGTTTTACCCGACCTGCGAGAGGCCAGCACATGAGCGCCGAGCTTGACACCACCGCCGTTGCCGCATGGCTTGGCGCGCATCTTCCGGGCTTTGCCGGGCTGGTGAGTGCGACGAAATTCAGCGGCGGGCAATCGAACCCGACCTACCTGTTGAAGACCCCTGCGCGCAATTATGTACTGCGGCGCAAACCGCCCGGCGTCCTGCTCAAGTCCGCCCATGCAGTCGAGCGCGAATTCCGCGTGCAGCGCGCCCTTGAAGGCAGCGACGTGCCGGTCGCCAAAATGCATATCCTGTGTGAGGACGAAACCGTGATCGGCTCGCCCTTCTACATCATGGACGAGGTGCAGGGCCGCAATTTCGACAGCCCGAGCCTGCCCGACATGAGCGCGCCAGAGCGCGGCGCGCTGATCGACGAGATGAACCGGGTTCTGGCAGCGATCCACGATGTCGATATCACCGCCGTCGGCCTGTCGGATTATGGGCCGTCGGGCAATTATTACCGCCGTCAGGTTGACCGCTGGTCCAAGCAATATAGCGCGACCCAGACCGACGATCTGCCGGATATGAGCGCGCTTATCGACTGGCTTGATGGCAATATCCCGGCAGATGACGGACAGCGGACGTTGGTGCATGGCGATTACCGCCTTGATAACCTTTTGTTCGCCAAGGACAGCGCGCGCTGTCTTGCGGTGCTCGATTGGGAGCTGTCGACCATCGGCCACCCCTACGCCGATCTGGCCGCTGTGATCATGCAATGGTCGATGCCCGCCACCCGCGAAGGGCGCGGCTTGGCCGGGGTGGATCGCGCCGCGCTTGGCCTCTGGAGCGATCAGCAGTTCATCGACCGCTATTGCGCGCGGCGCGGATTGGACGGCATCGACAATTTCGGGTTTTATCTGGCGTTTTGCTATTTCCGCATGGCGGCCATTCTGCAAGGTGTGAAAAAACGCGCCCTTGATGGCAATGCCTCCGACCCTGAACGCGGGTTGCAACTTGGCCAATATGTGCCCGCATTCGCCCGTCAGGGGCTTGAGGCGGCGAAAGGAGTTTGATGACCCAAGACGTTGACCCCGCCCTGATCGAGGCGCCCTCGGCCCTGCAAACCCACCTTGGGTTCTCAATGACCGGATGGTCGCGCGATTATGCGCGGATTGAGCTGCCGCTGCACCCCTACCTGATGAATCGTCAGGGCCTGCCGCACGGCGGCATCCATGCCACGCTGCTTGATACCGCGATGGGGTTTGCGGGCTGTTATACCGGCGATCCCGAGCGGTCGCAGATGGCGCTTACGCTGTCGATGACAGTGAATTATCTGGCCCAGGCGAAAGGCGCGGTTCTGATTGCGGAAGGCTGGCGCACCGGGGGCGGCAAGACCAGCTATTTCGCCAAGGGTGAAATTCGCGATGACAGCGGCGCGCTTATCGCCACCGCCACCGGCGTATTTCGCTATCGGCGCAGCAGCTAGGGGCGCAGGTCGCGTCAGGCATCAGGGTCTATTCAACATAGCGGAGTGTGTCGCGGGTCGCCGATAGCGCTGCTTGCCGCGCGCCGTGAAGTTTTGACACAAGACAGCCGCGACCTGCCTCTTCCACAAGATCAAGCGCCTCCAGCGCAGCCTCGATATTGGCGGTATTTTGCGCCAGTTTCGGGCGGTTCGAGATGTTGTTCACCGCCCCGGCGGGTGGTTCCTGCACGGCAAAACCACAGAAATCCGCGACCGCCTTGACCGCGCCGGGGGCCTCGATATTGACGGCGATAAAATCGCCGCTACCCTGGAAATGCTCAAGCACCCAGGCGAAATATTCGGCACGGCGATAGGCCTCGTTGATGAAATTCTGCACGCTGAACACCTTTTGGTGGTGCGTCGCGATGCTATTGAGGTATTTGCGCAGAGGTCGGAAATTCAGGATAAAACGCGCGTTGGGATAGGTCCGGTCATAGGCCGCGACGGGGCGCACCTGCCCGAAATCCGAGAACGCATCATAACGCCCGGTTTGCCAATCGCGGGAGTCGTGAAAGCTATTGAGCCCATTGGCCACAAACAGCTTGTGCATCGTGGTTGTGCCGTTGCGCGGGTGTCCGATCACGAAATACTTGACGGCCTGCCGGTCGCCCTTGGGCGTCACCATGAAATGAAGCCGCATCCGCGTGCGGATCACGCCAAAGGCGATGTCGTTGATATCGGTGGTCCGTTTTGCCATGTCGTTGTCCTTTCATCCCTCCCGGCGCGGCGCGCGGGATCAGATGATCTCATCCTCGTCAAACAGCGGGGCGGCGTCCTGATGGGCGCTGATGTCTTCGGCGGCCGCCTCGCCGCGCGTGGTTTCGGCGACATGGAACAAGGCGTCGCCCTCATAGACCACCGGCATGTTGGTGCGCCCGATCACGATGCCGGCCACCTCGGCCAGAACCTCGGATTCGACATCGCCAAAGGCATTGGCGATCGCGCCAAGCACCGTGCCCGGCTGTACCGCGTCGCCAACCGCAAGATAGCCCCGGAAAAGCCCGCCACGCGGCGCACGATACCAGCTTGAGCGGCTTGCACGCACCGGCACACCGCGGGTGCGCGGCACGCCCTTGCCGCCGATCATCTGCAACTGATGCATGACGCGCAGAATACCGTTCAGGCCCGAACGCGCGGCAAATTCGTCAAACCGAAGCCCCTCGCCGCCCTCGTAAAGCAGCACATCGACGCCAGCCTCCTCGGCGGCCATGCGCAAAGATCCCTCGCGCAGCCGCGACTCCATCATCACCGGCGCGCCAAAGGCCTGCCCAAGATCGGCAAGCCGCGGATTGCCCGGCGTCAGGCGGATCTGCGGCAGGTTGGTGCGGTGGATCGCCGCCGAATGCAGGTCGATCCCGATATCGGCACGCTGCACCACTTCGGTCATGAAGATATGCGCCAGCTGTGACGCCATCGACCCCGCCGACACCCCCGGAAAACAGCGGTTGAGATCGCGCCGGTCCGGCAAATAGCGTGAGTGGTTGAGAAACCCGAAGGTATTGACGATCGGCACCGCCAAAAGCGTGCCCGCCACCGATTTGAGAGGCGTGGCGCGCAGCAGGCGACGCATGATCTCCACCCCGATCACCTCGTCGCCGTGAATGGCCGCCGACACGAACAGAACCGGCCCCGGCCGCTTGCCGTGAATGACATGCACCGACAGGTTTACCGGCGTGTGGTTGGACAGGGTGCTGACCGGGATATCGACTGTACGACGGGTGCCGGGGGCGATCACCTCGCCGTTGATCTCGAAGGGGGGGCGCCGGTCCATGCTATCCTCGTTTGTCCTGCTTGCACCAAGCGATAGGCAAAAACCGCGCGACTGTCCATGCCAGCCCCCGCTTGATCCCGCCCCCCCCTATGGCTAAGGCAATGGGGCAACAGAAGGACGCTCCGCAAATGCCAGGGATAACGCCATGACAACTGCCCTGCACGAGGATCGCCTGCGCGCGATCATCGCCGCCGTGGTGCAAAGCGGCGCGCGCAGCCTGCTTGATCTGGGCTGTGGCGATGGCGACCTGATCCTGCGGCTGGCGCCTCTGGATCAGATCACCCGGATCACCGGGCTTGATATCCACAGGCCATCGCTGACCGCGCTTCAGGCGGAGATGCGCACGCTGCCCAACGCCACCCGCGCCAAAATAAGCCTTGCGCAGGCCTCGATGACCAAGGCGCATCCAAATCTGCGCGGTTATGACTGTGCCTGCCTCGTGGAAACCATCGAGCATCTGCCGCTAGGCGACCTGCCCCGGCTTGAAAATGCGCTGTTTGGCGATATGCGGCCGCAAACCGCGCTGATCACCACGCCGAATGCCGATTTCAACCCGGTTCTTGGCGTGCCCGCGCACCGGTTTCGCCATCCGGGCCATCATTTCGAATGGGGGCGCGCGACGTTTTCCCAATGGGCGCAGGGGATCGCGGCACGGCGCGGCTATACCGTCAGCCTGAGCGATATCGGCGGCGCGCATCCTCATCTTGGCGGCGCAAGCCAGATGGCAGAGTTCCGGCGCGACAGCTAGACCGCCGCGCCAGAGGATCGGGGCTTAGCCCGGAAGCTTGGTTTTGCGCAGATAGGGAAGAACGGCATCGAATTCGCCGAACTTGGCCTTGGCATCCTCGTTATTGACCGAGGGCGGGATGATCACATCCTGACCGACGGTCCAGTCGGCGGGCGTGGCCACACCGTTCCTGGTGGTGGTCTGAAGCGCATCAAGCGCGCGCAGCACCTCGGCAAAGTTGCGCCCCACGCTCATCGGATAGGTCATCGACAGCTTGAGCTGCTTGTCGGGGCCGATGATGAAAACGCTGCGCACGGTGGCGCTGTCGTTGGGGGTGCGACCGTCGGGCATATAGGCCTCGGCGGGCAGCATATCAAAGGCCTTGGCAACCGCCAGCCCCTCGTCGGCGATGATCGGAAAGGTCGGCTTGGCGCCGCCATAGCTCTCGATATCGGCTTTCCATTTCTTGTGATCTTCGACGCCGTCGATCGACACGCCGATCACCTTGGTGCCGCGCTTTTCCCATTCATCGGCCAGCCGCGCCACGGCGCCGAATTCGGTGGTGCAGACGGGAGTAAAATCCTTGGGGTGCGAGAACAGGATTGCCCAGCTGTCGCCAATCCATTCATGCAGTGAAAACGTGCCAAGATCTGTCTCGACGCTCAGATCGGGGATGGTGTCATTGATACGAAGGCCCATAGGGTGCATCCTTTCCAGTGTTTCAGTCGTCCGCCAGCCCGGAAATTTGATCAAATTCCAGAGCCGTTGAGAATCCAACCTTGCAGGTCGGCATTACCCCTGACACAGTGCCGCCAAATTTATGGAGGTCAACCATGATCGAGAAACGTCAGTTCTATATTAACGGTGCCTGGGTCAACCCCAATGTGTCCAATGATCACGCCGTAATCAACCCCTCGAACGAGGAACCCTGCGCGGTGATCTCGCTTGGTGGACAGGGCGATACCGATGCGGCCGTCGCCGCCGCCAAGGCCGCCTTTCCGGCATGGATGGCAACCCCGCCCGCCGAACGGATCGCCTATTGTGAAAAGATTCTAGAGGCTTACAAGGCCCGCGCCGAAGATATGGCGCAGGCAATCAGCCTTGAGATGGGCGCCCCCATCGACATGGCCCGCGAACAACAGGTCGGCGCCGGAAGCTGGCATATCTCGTCTTTCCTCAAGGTCGCGCGCGATTTCCAGTTTGACGAACCGCTTGGCGATCATGCGCCCAACGACCGCATCATCCACGAGGCCGTCGGCGTCGTCGGCATGATCACGCCGTGGAACTGGCCGATGAATCAGGTCACGCTCAAGGTGATTGCCGGGCTGATCGCGGGCTGCACCATGATCCTCAAGCCCTCGGAAGAATCGCCGCTGAACGCCGTTATCTTTGCCGAGATCGTCGATGCGGCGGGTCTTCCCAAGGGGGTTTTCAACCTTGTGAACGGCGATGGCGCGGGTGTCGGAAGCCAGCTTACCGCGCACCCCGATGTCGACATGATCAGCTTTACCGGCTCGTCGCGCGCGGGCAAACTCATCTCGAAATCCGCCGCCAACACCCTCAAGCGCGTCAGCCTTGAACTTGGCGGCAAGGGCGCCAACCTGATCTTTGCCGATGCCGATGAAAAGGCCGTGAAACGCGGTGTTCTGCGCTGCATGAACAACACCGGTCAATCGTGCAACGCCCCCACCCGGATGCTTGTGCAACGCGGGATCTATGACGCCGCCGTTGAAACCGCCGCCGCCGCCGCCAACAGCATCGCCGTCGGCCCGGCAAGCGTCGAGGGCCGTCATATCGGCCCGGTGGTCAACGAGGTGCAGTTCAACAAGATCCAGGGCCTGATCCAGAAAGGCATCGACGAGGGCGCGCGCCTTGTCGCCGGGGGCACCGGACGCCCCGACGGGCTTAACCGCGGGTTCTTCGTAAAGCCCACGGTCTTTGCCGATGTGAACAACGACATGACCATCGCGCGTGAAGAAATCTTCGGGCCGGTTCTGGCGATCATCCCGTTTGACAGCGAGGAAGACGGCATCGCGATTGCCAATGACACGCCCTATGGCCTGACCAATTATGTCCAGACGGGCGATCCGGCCCGCGCCAACCGCTGCGCGCGCGCGCTGCGCTCTGGCATGGTGGAAATGAACGGCCAGTCACGCGGCGCCGGATCGCCGTTTGGTGGCATGAAACAATCGGGCCACGGACGCGAAGGCGGCAAATGGGGCATCGAGGATTTCCTCGAGGTCAAATCTGTCTCGGGCTGGACGCCGGGCGCCTGAGGCCATGCAGATCCGCGCGTTTGTCCTGCATCTTTTGCGTGCCACGGCACGTCGGGACAACTCGCGCGATCTGCTGGACAACTGCGCGCTTCCGGGCGAAATCTGGGAGGCGGTCGACGGCACGACACTGTCGTCGACCGAGCTTTCCGCAACCATCGGCGCGGGGCTTTTCGCCCCTGCCTATCCGTTTGCTCTCAAGAGCGGCGAAATCGGCTGTTTTCTCAGCCATCGCCAGATCTGGGCCGAGATCGTGCGCCGCGACCTGCCCGCGGCCATGATCATCGAGGATGACGCCGCCATCACCCCCGAGGTCTATCGCGCCGCCCTTGGCCTTGCGCGCGCGCATATCGAGACCCTCGGATATATCCAGTTTCAGACGCGCGCCCGGCAAGGCCCTTCGACGCTGATCGACATGGCAGGCACCTGCGCACTTAGCGTGCCCGAACGTGGCGGGCTGCGCACCACTGCGCAAATGGTAGGCAATGCGGCGGCGCGCCAGCTTTTGGCGCTGAGCGATCGGTTTGACCGGCCTGTCGATACCTTCGTGCAAAGCCATTGGCATACCGGGCTTCGCCCTGCCACGATCCTGCCCTCGGGGGTCAGCGATATCGCGGATCAGCTTGACGGCTCGACCATTCAGGGCGGCGCAGCCAGGCCGCCGCTGGCCAAGCTGGGTCGCGAATGGGCGCGCTGTCGCTATCGCCGGGGCGTGGCCAAGGCCTCGCGTCACAGCAGGGCGCCCGCCGAGGGCGGTTTTGCACCGGGGGATGCCGAATGATCATCAGCCGGTTGTTTGGCGGGGCTGGCAATCAGCTTTTCCAATATGCGGCCGGTCGCGCGCTTGCAGATCATCTGGGCTGTGATCTGGCGCTTGACAGCCGCTATGTCGACAGCGGCAAAACCCGGAACGATTGTTTCGAGCATTTTAGCGCGGCGCGCTTTGCCCGAGACGTTGCCTTGCCACCGGCCAAGTCGGACGGGGCGTTGCGCTATGGTCTGTGGCGGGCGTTCGGGCGAAACCCGCGCTTTCACCGCGAAGCGGGCCTTGGGCTTGAACCGGGGTTTTTCAACCTTGCCCCCGGCACCTATCTGCATGGCTATTGGCAGTCAGAGCGCTATTTCGCCCCGATTGCCACGCAGTTGCGCGATGATCTGGTGATGACCAGCCCGCTGACGGGCGCCAATGCCGACATGGCCGCCCGGATCAAGGCGGCAAAACTGCCGGTATCGGTGCATGTGCGGCGCGGCGATTACCTTGCCACCGGACGCTATGCCGCCTGCACCTCGGCCTATTATCGCCAGGCGATCGAGCGGCTGGAACGCGATCTTGGGCACCCCCCCGCGTGCTTTATCTTTTCGAACGACCCCGCTTGGGCGCGCGCCAATCTTGACCTTGGGCAGGATCAGACCGTCGTGGATATCAATGACGAAGAGGGGGGGCATTTCGATCTTGCCCTGATGTCGCGCTGTGCCCATCACGTGATTGCCAATTCAACGTTTTCCTGGTGGGGGGCCTGGCTAAACCCTTCCGCCGAGAAGCGCGTGATCGCGCCGCAAAACTGGTTCGGGACAGGCAAGCTTTCGAACCCCGATCTGATCCCGGATAGCTGGACCCGCCTCTGAGGGCGGCTCATTCGCCCCTTGCGTGGCGGTCTCGCAGGGCATCTTTCGCACCCGCAAATCCCGCCGGTTTCAAACAACAGCTTTCGCGGCTTTCGCGCGGCGCCCGCCCGAGGTAGCTTGCAGGCATGGAATCGGTCCTCGGATATCATGACGCAAAGGCGCTTCTGGCCTGGCAAATCGAACTCGGCGCGACCGAGGCGATTGGCGATGCGCCGGTCAACCGCTATGAACTGCCGGATAAATCCGCCAAGCCCGCCGCCGAAACAACGCCCGCACGCGCCGCGCCCTCGGTCACGCCAAGCCCAGAACCGACGGTAGATCCTGTCGCGGTCGCCAAATCCGCCGCCGCCAACGCGGGCTCGCTTGAGAGCCTGCGCGATGCGCTTGCCGCCTTTCCGCATTGCGATCTGCAACGCGGGGCGCGCAACCTGGTGTTCAGCGACGGCACGCCGGGTGCGCGCGTCATGATCATCGGCGAGGCGCCGGGGCGTGACGAGGATCGCGAAGGCCGCCCCTTCGTGGGCCGCGCCGGTCAGCTTTTGGACCGGATGTTCGCCGCCATCGGCCTTGGCCGCACCCCGGATCGCCCCGAGGACGGGATTTACATCACCAATGTCCTGCCCTGGCGGCCGCCGCAAAACCGTGACCCCACAGCGGATGAGATCGCGATGATGCGCCCCTTTGTGGCGCGCCATGTAGAGCTTGCCAATCCCGATTTCGTGGTGCTGATGGGCAACATAAGCTGTGATGCGGGCCTTGAAAAACGCAGCATCACCCGGCTGCGTGGCGCTTGGACGACCGCCTATGGCAAACCGGCGCTGCCGATGGTGCATCCGGCCTATCTCTTGCGCACCCCCTCGGCCAAGCGCGAGGCCTGGGCAGATCTTTTGTCGCTTCAGGCGCGGCTTCGGGGCGGGGCATGAAGATCCTCGCCTTTTCCGACCTGCATCTCGCGCGCGCCCGCGCCGCCGATCTTGTCACGGCCAGCGCAGAGGCTGATCTTGTGATCGGCGCCGGTGATTTTTGTAACAGGCGCCAGGGGCTCGCCGAGGCGATAGACCTTTTGCGCGCGATCACGGCGCCGATGGTTGTGGTGCCCGGCAATGCCGAAAGCGCACCAGAGCTGCGCGCCGCCGCCCTTCCCAACATGACGGTCCTGCACGGCAACAGCACGCAGATCGGCAATACACGCCTCTTCGGGCTCGGCTATGGCGTTCCGGAAACGCCCTTTGGCGCCTGGTCCTGTGACCTTTCCGAAGAGCGCGCGCACGATATGCTTGCCGCCTGCGCAGCCGCCGATATCCTGATCCTGCATTCGCCCCCCAAGGGCGTGGCCGATGTCACCTCGGTCGGGCAATCGGTCGGCTCGACCGCGATCCGCGACGCGATCGAACGGCTTCAGCCGACCTATGCCTTTTGCGGCCATATCCATGACAGCTGGGGCAAAGGCGGCCTGATCGGCGCCACCCGCGTCGTCAACCTTGGCCCGACCATCAACTGGTTCGAGATCACCCCATGATCATCGACCCGCTTGTTCTTCTGGCCTTCATCCCGGCGGGGCTTGCCCTCAACCTGGCACCGGGGGCGGATATGATGTTTTGCCTCGGGCTAGGCCTGCGCTCGGGATCGCGGGCGGCGATGGCGGCAAGTGCTGGCATCTCGGCAGGTGGCTTCGTGCACGTCACGCTGGCAGGGCTTGGGCTTGGTGCCATGGTGGCCGCGATGCCGGGGCTGTTTGACGTGATCCGCTGGATCGGCGTGGCCTATCTTTTGTGGCTGGCGGTCGGCGCCTTGCGCACGCGCGCGCTGCGCCCCGATGCCCCCGCGCTTGGCGCCGCGCGTGCCTTTCGGGCGGGCATGCTGGTCAACCTCACCAACCCCAAGGTGATCCTTTTCGTGCTGGCCTTTGTGCCGCAATTCGTTGATCCCGCGCGCGGCGCGATCCTGCCACAATTCCTGATCTTCGGGCTTGTGCTTGCGATTGGCGGGTTCTTTATCAACGGCGCGGTGGGCGTCTTTGCCGGCTCGCTTGGCCGCCGCATGGCCACCTCTGCGCGCTTTTCGCGCGGGCTTGGCGCGATATCGGCGGCTATCTTTACCGCCCTTGCCGCCCGCCTTGCCCTTCTTGAACGGAGTTAACACCCTATGTCTCGAATTGACGACACCAAAGACTTCATCCCCGTGCGCATTGCCGTTCTTACCGTGAGCGACACCCGCGATATCACCGAGGATAAATCCGGCGCACTCCTTGTCGAGCGGATCGAGGCCGCCGGTCACATCCTTGCTGACCGCATGGTCGTGCGCGATGAACGCGATCAGATCGCCGCTCATCTGCGTGACTGGATCGCGCAGGATGACGTTGACGTGGTGATCTCGACCGGCGGCACCGGCCTGACCGGGCGCGATGTCACCGTCGAGGCGCATCGCGATGTCTATGAAAAGGAAATCGACGCCTTCGGCACGGTCTTTACCATGGTCAGCATGGCCAAGATCGGCACCAGCGCCGTGCAAAGCCGCGCCACCGGGGGCGTTGCGGGCGGCACCTACCTCTTTGCCCTGCCCGGAAGCCCCGGTGCCTGTCGCGATGCCTGGGATGAAATCCTCAAGCTTCAGCTTGATTACCGCCACCGCCCCTGCAACTTCGTCGAGATCATGCCGCGTCTAGACGAGCACCAGCGACGGAAATAGCGCCGGGCCGCGTATAACGCGCAATACCCTTGGCATTTTTCCTGTCCGGGTTACATTCGCAAGGGGTCCACACGCGCTTCGGGCCATATCAAAGGGTTGCGTTTCATGCGGTTTTTGCGCCAGTGCCTGACGGGGCTGTTCCTTTTATCGCTCACCTTGGGGCTCTTGGCCTATGCCGGGCAAACCGTGGTCAGCGCGGTGTCAGAGCGCATGGCAAAAGAACCCCGCCAGCCGGATCGCCGCGAGCGCGTCTTTGCGGTGCGCACAACCCTTGCGCAAGAGGCCGACATAACCCCCGTCCTGACCGCCTTTGGTCAGGTCCAGAGCCGCCGCACGCTTGAGCTGCGCACCCAGGCCAGCGGAGTCATCACCGAGCTGTCGCCCGATTTCGTCGAGGGCGGACAGGTGCGCGCCGGGCAGTTTCTGGCGCGCATCGACCCGGCCGATGCGCAAACCGCACGTGATCGCGCCCGCGCCGACCGGATGGACGCCGAGGCCGAAACCCGCGAAGCCGCTCGTGCCCTTGATCTGGCCCGCGACGAGCTTGAGGCGGCGCGCGATCAATACGCACTGCAAGAGCGTGCCCTGACCCGCCAGCGTGACCTGCAATCGCGCGGCGTCGGCACCACCGCTATCGTCGAGACCGCCGAGCTTGCCGCCGCACAGGCCCGCCAAGCGGTGCTTGGCAGCCGCCAGGCGCTTGCCCTGGCCGAGGCCCGGATTGACCGCGCTGCGACCGATCTGGCGCGCGCCGAACTGCTGCTCTCCGAGGCCGAGCGCCGCCTTGACGAGACCCGCATCACCGCCGATTTCAGCGGCACGCTCAGCGATGTGAGCGTCGTGGCAGGGCGGCTTGTCTCGGCCAATGAACAACTTGCGCAGCTGGTCGATGCCAGCTCGCTTGAGGTGGCGTTTCGCGTTTCGACCCCGCAATATGCCCGGCTTCTGGACGATCAGGGCGCCCTGATCGGCGCCCCGGTACGGGTAAGCCTTGATGTCTTCGGTCTCGAACTCTCCGCGACGGGGGAAATCTCTCGCGATAGCGCCGCCGTCGGCGAAGGGCGCACCGGGCGGCTTATCTTTGCGACGCTTGATATGGCCCCGGCGATGAAGCCCGGCGATTTCGTCACCGTGCAGATCGACGAGCCGCCGCTTGAACGCGTGATCGCCCTGCCCGCCTCGGCGCTTGGGCCGGATGGCGCGGTGCTGGTGCTGGCAGAGGACGACCGGCTTGAGGCGCTGCCCGTGACGCTCCTGCGTCGTCAGGGCAACGAAATCCTGGTGCGCGCGCCGGGGCTTGCCGGGCGCGCGGTGGTTGATCAGCGCACCCCGGTGCTTGGCCCCGGCATCAAGGTGCGCACGCTCTCCCCCGAGGCGGTCCCGCAAGGGGGCGACGAGGCCGCCGCCAAACCCGCCGATCTGGTTGAATTGACCCCGGACCGGCGCGCGCGACTGGTGTCCTTCGTGCAGTCAAACAATGACATGCCCGCCGCCGTGAAAGAGCGTCTCCTGGGTCAGCTCGACAAGCCCCGCGTGCCCACCGCCATGGTCGAACGCCTCGAACGCCGGATCGGAGGCTAAGCCATGCAGGGCGCGCCCGCCGGGCCATTGCAGGGCATCCTGTCCTATTTCACCCGCCATCGCACGGCGGCGAACCTCTTGCTTGTGGTGATGATCGCGCTTGGCCTGATGGCCCTGCCGCGCATGCGCGCGCAGTTCTTTCCCGATGTGGTGATCGACAACGTAAGCGTCTCGGTCACCTGGGAGGGCGCCAGCGCCGAGGATGTCGACAACGCCATTGTCCAGCTTCTCGAACCCGCCCTTCTGGCGGTCGAAGGCGTCGAAAGCTCAAGCGCGAGCAGCCGCGAAAACAGTGCCACACTCAGCCTCGAATTCGAACCCGGCTGGGATATGGGGCGCGCCGCGGACGAGGTGCAGGCAGCGCTTGATATCATCACCACCCTGCCCGAAGAGGCCGACGAGCCGGTCGTGCGGCGTGGGGTCTGGCGCGATCAGGTGACCGATGTGGTGATCACCGGCCCGGTCGGCACGCAGCAACTTGCGCTTCTGGCGGATGAATTCGTGATCCGCCTGTTTGACGAGGGCGTTACCCGCACCACGATCCAGGGCGTCGCCGCGCCCGAAACCATCATTGAAGTGCCTTCAACCAGCCTGATCGCCAATGACATCACCATGGCCGAGATCGCCGCCGCCCTTGCCGCCGAAATCACCGCCGATCCGGCGGGCGACATGAGCGGCGCCAACACCCGCATTCGCACCGGCGTCGAAAAGCGAAGCCCCGATCAACTTGCCGATGTGGTACTGCGCTCCAACCCCGACGGCTCGTCGCTGACCGTGGGCGATGTGGCGCGCGTGCGCGTTAAGGGCGTGACCCGCGATGTCGCCTATTTCGTCGGTGACAAGCCCGCCATTACCGTGCGCGTCGACCGCTCTGCGCGCGGCGACGCGCTTGATATTCAGGCCAAGGTTCAAACCCTCGCCGACCAGATGACAGAGACCCTGCCCGAGGGTGTCAGCATCGGCCTGATCCGCACCCGCGCCGAGGCGATCTCGGGGCGCATCTCTATGCTGCTCGACAACGCCCTGACCGGGCTGGCGATGGTGGTCGGGCTGTTGTTCCTGTTCCTCAACGCGCGCACCGCATTCTGGGTGGCGGCGGGCATTCCCGTGGCCCTTTTGGCGGCGATGGCGCTTATGTTTGCCGCTGGTCTTACGATCAACATGATCTCGCTTTTCGCACTGATCATCACGCTTGGCATTGTGGTCGATGACGCCATCGTGGTGGGCGAACATGCCGATGCGCGCCTGCGCAAGCTCGGCGAGCCGCCGATGGTCGCGGCCGAGCGCGCCGCGGCACGCATGGCGCTTCCGGTGTTTTCCGCCACGCTGACCACGCTGATCGCGTTCTTTGGGCTGGCGGTGATCGGCGGGCGGTTTGGCGATCTGATCTATGACATCCCCTTCACGGTGATCGCCGTGCTGATCGCAAGCCTGATCGAGTGTTTCCTGATCCTGCCCAACCACATGGCGCATGCCCTGGCCCATTCGGGGCAGTTGCATTGGTATGACTGGCCAAGCCGGGTGGTCAATCGCGGCTTTGGCTGGTTTCGCGACCGCGCCTTTCGCCCGCTGATCGCGCTTGTGATCCGGGGCCGTTACGTGGTGCTTGCCGCCACAATCCTGCTGCTCGCGGTTCAGGCGGCGGCCTTCATTCGCGGCGATGTCACATGGCGCTTTTTCAACGCCCCCGAACGCGGCAGCGTCAGCGGCAATTTCGCCATGAGCCCCGGCGCCACCCGCGACAATACCCTTGCCATGATGCGCGAAATGCAGCGCGCCACCGAAGCCCTTGGCGCAGAATACGAGGCCGAGCACGGCACCAATCCGCTTGATTACGTGATCGCCCAGATCGGCGGCACGGCGGGGCGGGGCCTTGCCGGGGCCGACAGCAAGGACGCCGATTTGCTGGGTGGCATCACGATCGAGCTGATCGACGCCGACCTGCGCCCCTATTCGAGCTTTGCCTTTGTCGCCGACCTTCAGGACCGTGTCGAGCGTCACCCGCTGGTCGAAACCCTGAGCTTTCGCGGCGGGCGATCCGGCCCCGGCGGTGACGCGCTTGATGTGCAGTTTTATGGCGCCAGCGCCGATATCCTCAAATCCGCCGCCGAGGCGCTCAAGACCGCCCTGACGCGGTTCCCAGAGGTGTCGGCGGTCGAGGACAACCTTGCCTATGACAAGGAAGAGCTGATCCTTGAGCTGACCCCGCAGGGGCAGGCGCTTGGCTTTGCGATCGACGATCTTGGCCGCGTGCTGCGCCACCGGGTCGGCGGCATTGAGGCGGCGACCTATCCCGACGGGTCGCGCTCTGCCGAGGTGCGCGTCGAGCTGCCCGAGGGCGAGCTTACGGCGGATTTCATCGAGCGGATGCAGCTTCGCACGCCGGGCGGTGAATATGTTCTGCTGGCCGATATCGTCAGTGTCACGCAGCGCACCGGCTTTTCCACCGTGCGGCGCGAAAACGGTCTGCGCCTGATCAGTGTCACCGGCGATATCTCCGAGGATGACCCGGCCCGCGCCAGCGAGATCGGCGCGCTTCTCAAGACCGAAATCCTGCCTGCCGTGGCCAGCGAATACCAGGTCGAATGGCGCCTGGCCGGCCTCTCGGAACAAGAGGATGAATTCATGGCCGATGCCCGGCTTGGTCTGATCCTGACATTGCTGGGGATTTACCTTGTACTGTCGCTTGTCTTTGCAAGCTGGACCCGGCCCTTGGTGGTCATGGCGATCATCCCTTTCGGCCTTGTCGGCACGATCTATGGCCATGCACAATGGGATGTGCCGCTGAGCATGTTCACGGTGGTCGGCCTGTTGGGGATGACCGGGATCATCATCAACGATTCCATCGTCCTGGTGACGGCGATTGACGAATACGCCAGCGAGCGCGGCATTATTCCGGCGATCATCGACGGGGTTGCCGACCGGCTTCGCCCGGTGCTTTTGACCACGCTGACCACTGTTCTGGGCCTTACGCCGCTGCTGTTTGAGCGCTCGACGCAGGCGCAGTTTTTGAAACCCACAGTGATCACGCTGGTCTATGGGCTTGGCTTTGGCATGCTTCTGGTGCTGCTTGTGGTGCCCGCTCTGATCGCTATGCAACATGACCTTGCGCGCCAGATCGCGGCGCTGCGCCGGGGCCTCAAGGTGCGGCGCGGGCCACTTGGGGTAACACTTTGGCTCGGGCTTGGGGCGATGCTGGCCTGGCTGGGCGCGACCATGGGCGTGACGCTGGCAACCGGCGCATTGCCCGGCGCGATCGCGCAGCCCCTGCCGATGCTCGCCACCCTGTCGCCAATGATGGCCGCGCTGCTGTTGTTTCTGGCCGGAACATTTGCGCTTTTGATGGTGATCTATATCGCCATGGCCATCGCGCATCGCCTCGGGCGCGCCACGGCGCATTGAACGCGTGTTCTGACTTGCACGCGCGGCCCGGCGGCGCTAGGCCTAGCGCCATGCGTATCATCCGGGATTTCCAATATGTCACCGAGGCCGATCGCGGTGCCAGCGCCGCCATCGGTAATTTCGATGGCGTTCATCTTGGCCACCGTTCGGTGATCGACATCGCCCGCAAGGCGGGGAAAGCAATCAACGCCCCGCTTGGCATTCTGACATTCGAGCCGCATCCGCGCGAATATTTTGCGCCCGACGCGCCGCCCTTTCGCCTGATGGGGCCAGAGGCGCGCGCGCACCGGCTTGAGAAGCTCGGGGTCGAGCGGCTTTACGAGCTTAACTTCAACGCCGCCCTCAGCGCGCTGACGCCAGAGGGGTTTGCCCGCACGGTCCTGAGCGGCGGGCTTGGCCTGCGCCATGTGGTCGTTGGTGCCGATTTCTGCTTTGGCAAGGGGCGCGCGGGCACCGCCGCCGATCTTGAGGCCTTTGGCGCCGAGATGGGTTTTGGCGTGACCATCGCCCGGCTTCTGGAAGGCGATGCCGGACAGGTGTCATCGACCGCGATCCGCCGCGCCCTGACCGAGGGCAAACCAAAGAGCGCCGCCAATATGCTGGGTCACTGGCACCGTATCGAAGGCCCCGTCATAGGCGGCGAGCAACGCGGTCGCGAGCTTGGATACCCGACCGCGAATATGTCGATTGCCGGGCTACACCCGCCGAAATTCGGGGTGTATGCGGTTCTGGTTGATGTGCTTGATGGGCCGCACAAGGGCACCTATCACGGCGCCGCCTCGCTTGGGGTGCGCCCGATGTTCAACGGCGAGATTGCCAATCTGGAAACCTTCCTCTTCGATTTCTCCGGCGATCTTTACGGCACCGATCTCTCGGTCGGGCTTGTCGAATATCTGCGCCCCGAAGAGACCTTTGACGGCCTTGAGGCGTTCATCGCCCAGATGGATACCGATTGCCTGCGTGCCCGCCAGATTCTGGCCGCCCTATGAGCGACCCGATTGAGCGCAGCGGCCTGCGCCCCGAGTTCTGGAAAACCACCCCGCTTGAGCGGATGACCCAACCCGAATGGGAGGCGCTTTGCGACGGTTGTGGCAAATGCTGCATGAACAAGCTTGAGGATGAAGACAGCGGCGAAGTGGTCATGACCCGGATCGCCTGTCGGCTGTTTGACGACACCACCTGTAAATGCGGGCAATACCCTATCCGCCATCAATTCGTACCCGAATGCATCTCGCTCAGCCCCAGGAACCTTGACAGTCACCTCTACTGGATGCCCGAAACCTGCGCCTACAAGCTGTTGCGTCAGGGTAAGCCGCTTTACGGCTGGCACCCGCTGATCTCGGGCGATCCGCAAAGCGTGCATGACGCGCGCGTGTCGATGCAATCGCGCACCCTGCCCGAATTCGAGATTTCCGAGGACGACTGGGAAGATCATATCATCGAGGAACCGCGCTGATGTTTTTTGGCTCTGACAATACCGGCCCTGCACACCCTTCGGTGATGGCCGCCATGGCCGAGGCCAACACCGGGTTTCAGCCCTCTTACGGCGATGATGCCTTGATGGAGCGAGTGCGCGACCAGATCCGCACCCTGTTCGAGGCGCCCCAGGCCAGCGTTTACCTCGTGGCGACCGGCACGGCGGCCAATGCGCTTGCTCTGGCCACGCTGTCACAGCCCTGGCAGACTGTGTTTTGCACCCCGCTGGCGCATATCCACACCGATGAATGCAACGCGCCCGAGTTCTTTACAGGCGGCGCCAAGCTTAGCCTGACAGGCGCGGCCGACAAGATGACGCCCGCCGATCTGAGGGCCGCGATTGCCGAGTGGCCCAAGGGCGACGTGCATGTGGCGCAGCACGGGCCTCTCGCGCTGACGCAGGCCACCGAACGCGGCCGGATCTATAGCTGTGAGGAGCTGGCGGCGCTGACCCGCGTGGCGCGCGATCACGGCTTGCCGACCTACCTTGACGGTGCGCGCTTTGCCAATGCTGTGGCCGCGCTTGGGTGCACACCTGCCGACATGACCTGGAAAGCCGGAATTGACGCGGTCAGCATGGGCGGCACCAAGAACGGCTGTCTCGGGGTCGAGGCGGTGATCTTTTTCAACCCCGAAAACGCCTGGGAGTTCGAGCTGCGGCGCAAACGCTCGGCGCATCTGTTCTCCAAGCACCGCTTCTTGTCGGCGCAGATGCTTGAGTACCTCAAGGACGATCTATGGCTTGATCTGGCGCGCACCGCCAATGCCCGCGCCGCGACGCTGGTGGCGGGGCTGCGCGATCTGCCAGAGGCCGGGATCGTGGTCGAACCAGAGGTCAACATGATCTTCGCCACCCTGCCCCGCGCCACCCATCAGCGGCTCAAGGCGGCTGGGGCGGCCTATGGTCTCTATGATGGTCCGCTTGACAATGGCCCCGATGACGAACCTCTGATGATGCGGCTGGTCTGCGACTGGTCGATCACCGAAGACCATATCGCGACCTTCCTCGACCTCGCGCGCGGCTAAGGCGCCGCTCAGGTCCAGGCCAGAAAGCGCAACACCTCAGAACTCACCTGCTTGGGATGGGTCATCGGCCCCATATGCCCGGCGCCGATGACCACCGACCTCTCGACGCGCCCAAGGCGCGCCGCGAGCCCCTCGTTGATCGCCGCGATGATCGCCGGTGACTGGCTGCCTTCCAGCAAGAGCGCCGGGGCGCTGATCCGCTCCAGCGCGCCGCTGGCAAGCATCCCGCCCGCGTCATCATAAAGCGCAGGCGCTGCGGCCTCGATAAGCGGCATCTGCACCGCCATGGCCGCGCGCGCCTCGGCAGGTATATCCGACCAGGCCCGCCCGTCGCCCCAGACCCGGATGAACCCCTCTGCCGCAAGGTGATAATCACCGCTGGTCATGCCCTGCACATACATCGCCAGCTCCGCCTCATGGGGCCCTCGCATCTCGGGATGATCGGCAAGCGCCACCCCAAAAAACACCGGCTCGTAAAGGATCAGGGAGCGCACCAGTTCGGGGCGTTCTACCGCGAGCCGCAAGGCGACCGTCGCGCCAAACGAATGCCCGATGATATCCGTCGGCCCCTCAAGAAAGCTGGCCGCGATCCGGGTCGTCACGTCCTGAATTTCGCCGCGCTCATCCCAGGCGCCACTGCGCCCATGGCCGGGCGCGTCAAAAGCCACCATGCCAAGAGCGCCGGACAAGACCCGCGCCATGCCGCCCCAGCTTGCGCTATGGGCCAGCGAGCAATGCAGCATCAGCGCCGCGCGCGGCCCCTGCCCGAAGGTCGTCCAACAGGTGTCAAACCCGGCCTTTTCGGCGCGCGGCATGGCGTTAGAGCTTGCCCGCCAGATGAAGGTCAAGCTCGTCTAGACGGTCCTGGCCCCAAAAACTTTGCCCGCTGTCCACCACGTAAAACGGCGCGCCGAAAACCCCGGCATTCACCGCTTCTTCAAGATTTCGGGCATAGGTCTCTGCCCCGCTCAGCAAACCGCTATCGGCAAGTTTGGGATCAAAGCCGGCCTTTTGCAGGCACTCGCGCACCACGTCATCGCCCGCGATATCGCGGTCCTCGACCCAACAGGCCCGCATGATGCCATGCGCCAAAGCGCCGATATCACCGCCCCCGGCATTTTGCGCGGCAATGATCGCATAGGACGACGGCGCCGGGTTGGTCGGCCAATGCGCAGGCTTGAGGTTAAGCGCCATACCGCGCTTTTTCGCCTGTCGCGGCAGTTCCTGCGCGCGGTAGGCATTGCGCGAGGGGTGGCGCTCGGCGGGCGGGGTGCCGCCCGTGCGCGCGAACAGCGCCATGATATCGAGCGGCTTGTAGGTCACCGTCGCGCCGTGCCTGGCGGCAATTTCCTCCAACCCGGTACCCGCCAGATAGGCATAGGGTGACAAAGTTGAGAAATAATAGTCGATATGGGCCATTTTGGCGTGCTCCCCCGTTGCATAGCTTTGCCTGACCCTAGGCACATGCTAAGCGGTGTCAACATCACGAATCTGTCACATTGCACAGCCGGGGACCTCACCATGCCAACCACATCGCAACCCAAGCTCATTTCGGGCAACGCCAACATGCCACTTGCCACCGCCATTGCGCGGCGGATGTCGATGCATCGCGGCGTCAATGTGGGTCTTGTCGACGCACGGGTCGAACGTTTCAACGATGGCGAGATTTTCGTCGAGGTCTATGAGAACGTGCGTGGCGAGGATATGTTCATCATTCAGCCAACCTCGAACCCGGCCAATGACAACCTGATGGAACTGCTGATCATGGCGGACGCTCTGCGCCGGTCCTCGGCGGCGCGCATCACCGCCGTGATCCCCTATTTCGGCTATGCCCGCCAGGATCGCCGCTCCAAGGCGCGCACGCCGATCTCGGCCAAGCTTGTGGCGAACATGATCGTCGAGGCCGGCATTGAACGGGTTCTCACGATGGATTTGCATGCCGCACAGATCCAGGGCTTTTTCGACATTCCTGTCGACAACCTTTATGCCTCGCCGGTCTTTGCACTGGATATCATGATGCAGTTCAAAGGCGGGATGGAGGACCTTATGGTCGTCTCGCCCGATGTCGGCGGCGTGGCGCGCGCGCGCGAATTGGCCAAGCGGATCGAGGCGCCCCTGTCGATCGTCGACAAACGCCGCGAGAAAGCCGGCGAAGTGGCGGAAATGACCGTGATCGGCGATGTGACCGGCAAGAAATGCCTGATCGTAGATGACATGTGCGACACCGCCGGCACGCTCTGCAAGGCGGCCGAGCTTTTGATGGAAAACGGCGCCTCAGAGGTCCACGCCTATATCAGCCACGGCGTCATGTCCGGCCCGGCGGTCGAACGGATCGAGAAATCGGTGATGAAATCGCTGGTCCTGACCGACACGATCGCGCCCACCACTGCGGTGCGCGCGGCCCACAATATCCGCATTCTGCCCACCGCACCGGTCTTTGCCCAAGCCATCCTGAACATCTGGAACGGCACAAGCGTGTCGTCGCTGTTCGAGACGCCGTCGCTTGAGCCGGTCTATGAAGGCCAGTTCGGAATCTGATCGCAGGATAAGGGCACGGCCACGCGTAGGGTGGGTGAAACCCACGCCCGCGCGGGTGGCCTAATAGACGTCCTGCCAGTCGTCTTCGTGAAACAGCTCGCCAATCGCCATCCAGCGCACGCGCACCCGCGCCACGCGGGTGTCGGCCCAGGTACGAAACACCACGTCAAAACCCGTCCGGGTGATCTTTTCCGCCGTCACATCGGCGCGCGCATTGGTGGCGCTGTCCATATCCCAGAGCGACATGGCAAGATGCACGACCGGCTCTGATTTGAAGGGCGTCTTGAACACGACTTTGGTGCGCCGGTCACGTTCGCCGTGGCCGGTCCACATGGTGCCGCCATCTTCGTAATCCGAAAACAGCACATCATCACCCTGATCAATGCCAATGGCCTGATTGATGAAAACTTTCATGGCGTAGCCTCTTGGGTCCAGCCTTTTGGTAATAAGGGTTTCTCGCAGAATTGAGAACTGAAAAAGAAAAAAGGGCCGCAAGACGGCCCCTTTAGATGTTAATCTCTCGCGGCCTTAATTGGCCGAAAGACCGATGTGATCGCCAATCGCGACCATATCCGCCAAAAGTTTGGCGGCATCGTCAACCGGGCCAGGCTCGTTGACAAAGGTTTCCTGCGCATGCGCAAGCTTGTCTGTCGCCTCGGATACCATGGCCTTGAACTGTTCCGCAGTCATGTCTTCGCGCGGCACGGCGCGCTCGGCCAGAACCGAAACGCTGTCACCGCTGATTTCGGCGAAACCGCCGGTGACGACGTATTCGCGGGCGCCATCGGGGCCTGAAACCTTCAGGACACCGGGGCGCAGCGTGGTGATCAGCGGCGCATGGTTGGCCATGGCCGTAAGATCACCCTCGGCACCGGGGATCTGCACCTCATTGGCGGCGACCGATGCCAGAAGCCGCTCAGGGCTCACCAAATCGAATTGCACTGTATCAGCCATTTGGGCCTCCTTGATGATGCAGCGCCCGAGCGGCCCACGTGATGTGGTCCGCTCGGGGGGCTACACGCGTTTCTTAGGCCGCGTCGGCAGCCATGCGTTCGGCTTTGGCGATCACGTCGCTGATGCCGCCAACCATGTAGAAGGCACCTTCGGGAAGGTGATCGTATTCACCCGCGACAACCGCCTTGAACGACGAAATGGTTTCTTCCAGCGGCACCTGAATGCCGTCGGAGCCGGTAAAGACCTTCGCCACGTCGAACGGCTGCGACAGGAATCGCTGAATTTTGCGAGCGCGCGAAACGGTCAGCTTATCTTCTTCCGACAGTTCGTCCATGCCGAGAATGGCGATGATGTCCTGCAGCGACTTGTAGCGTTGCAGGATGCCCTGAACGTCACGTGCAACCTGATAGTGCTCTTCACCAACAACCGCAGGGTCCATCAGACGCGATGTCGAATCTAGCGGGTCAACGGCCGGGTAGATGCCCAGCTCGGAGATCGCGCGCGACAGAACGGTCGTGGCGTCAAGGTGGGCAAAGGATGTGGCCGGCGCAGGGTCGGTAAGGTCGTCCGCAGGCACGTAAATCGCCTGAACCGAGGTAATGGACCCGGCCTTTGTCGAGGTGATCCGCTCTTGCAGGGCACCCATGTCGGTGGCCAGCGTCGGCTGATAACCCACAGCCGAAGGAATACGACCCAGAAGCGCCGACACCTCGGAGCCCGCTTGCGTAAAGCGGAAGATGTTGTCGACGAAAAACAGAACGTCTGTGCCCGACTGGTCACGGAACTGTTCAGCAAGGGTCAGACCCGACAGGGCAACCCGCATACGCGCACCCGGGGGCTCGTTCATCTGGCCATAGACCAGCGCCACTTTGGATTCGGTCAGATTGTCGGGAACGATAACGCCCGATTCAATCATTTCGTGGTAAAGGTCGTTGCCTTCACGAGTCCGCTCACCAACACCCGCGAACACCGAGAAACCCGAGTGCACTTTTGCGATGTTGTTGATCAGTTCCATGATCAGAACGGTCTTGCCCACGCCGGCACCGCCGAAGAGACCGATCTTACCACCCTTGGCGTAAGGCGCCAGAAGGTCGACGACCTTGATGCCGGTTTCCAGAACCACGGATTCTGTCGACTGCTCGGCGAATTCCGGGGCGGGCTGGTGGATCGCGCGGCGCTCATCTGCGTTCACGGGGCCCTGTTCGTCAACCGGCTCGCCGATGACGTTCAGGATGCGGCCCAGTGTGGCGTTACCAACGGGAACCGAGATCGGCTCGCCGGTGTCTGTCACGGCCTGACCGCGCACCAGACCTTCGGTGGCGTCCATCGCGATGGTGCGAACAGTGCTCTCACCAAGGTGCTGGGCCACTTCGAGGACCAGCTTCTTGCCATTGTTATCGGTTTCCAGCGCGTTCAAGATCGCTGGCAGGTGGCCGTCAAAGTGAACGTCCACCACGGCGCCGATGACCTGGGTCACTTTGCCATTTGCTTTTGCCATGTTTACGTCTCCGGTTTTCTTAAAGCGCTTCCGCGCCCGAAATGATTTCAATAAGCTCGTTCGTGATCACGGCCTGACGCGAGCGGTTATACTCGATTGTCAGCTTGTCGATCATCTCACCCGCGTTGCGTGTCGCGTTATCCATGGCGGACATCCGCGCGCCCTGCTCCGACGCGCCGTTTTCCAGCATCGCGCTGAAGATGGCTGTCGCAACACCGCGCGGCAGAAGGTCCGCAAGGATCGCCTGCTCGTCGGGCTCGTAATCATAGAACGTGCCGGTATCGGCCGCCTCTGCCGCATCGCTCACGTCAGCAGGAATGATCTGCTGCATGGTCGGGATTTGGCTGACCACATTCTCGAAGCGCGAGAAGAAGATTTTCGCGACGTCGAATTCGCCGGCATCAAAACTCTTCAGCACACTTGCCGCCACACCCTGCGCGTCTGCATAGGCAACACGCTTCATGGCCGACTGATCGACATGATCCACGAAATACTGGCCATATTCCCGTTTCATCGCGTCGCGGCCTTTTTTGCCCACGGTCACGATCTTGACGGTTTTGCCTTCGGCCAGCAGATCCGTGGCATGTGCCTTGGCCAGCTTTGCGATATTGGCATTGAAGCCACCGCAAAGCCCGCGTTCGGCGGTCATGACAACCAGCAGATGCACCTTGTCTTCGCCCGTGCCGCGCAACAGGACCGGCGCGTTTTCCGCGTCGCCCACTGATGCCGCCAGCTTACCCATCACGGCATTGAACCGCTCTGTATAAGGACGTGCTTGTTCGGCAGCCTCCTGCGCGCGGCGAAGTTTCGCCGCGGCAACCATTTGCATGGCCTTTGTGATCTTGCGGGTCGATTTGACCGACGCGATCCTGTTTTTAAGGTCCTTGAGGTTCGGCATTGCCTTATCTCCCCTTAAGCGAAGTCAGCGGCGAATTCGTCCAGCGCGGCCTTGATCTTATCCTCGGCCTCACCCTTGATCTTGGGATCTTCCTTGGTGATATACGCCAGCAGGTCGGCATGTTTGCCGCGCAGGTGGCCAAGCAAACCAGCCTCGAAACGACCCACCTGATCGACACCGATCTTGTCCAGATACCCTTTGGTACCGGCATAGATCACGCAGACGATCTCGGCGTTGGTCAGCGGCGAATACTGGGCCTGCTTCATCAGCTCGGTCAGGCGCGCGCCACGGTTCAGCAACTGCTGCGTCGAGGCATCAAGGTCAGAGCCGAACTGAGCAAAGGCGGCCATCTCGCGATACTGCGCCAGCTCGAGTTTCACCGGCCCGGCGACGGATTTCATCGCGTTGGTTTGCGCCGAAGAGCCAACCCGCGAGACCGACAGACCGGTATTCACAGCCGGGCGAACGCCCTGATAGAACAGTTCGGTTTCAAGAAAGATCTGACCGTCGGTGATCGAGATCACGTTGGTCGGAATAAACGCAGACACGTCACCGCCCTGGGTCTCGATGATCGGCAGAGCCGTCAGCGAGCCCGAACCGTTTTCTTCGTTCAGCTTGGCCGAACGCTCGAGCAGGCGGGAGTGAAGATAGAAAACGTCACCGGGATAGGCTTCGCGGCCGGGCGGACGACGCAGAAGAAGCGACATCTGGCGATAGGCAACGGCCTGTTTGGAAAGGTCATCATAAACGATAAGCGCGTGACGGCCGTTGTCGCGGAAATGCTCGGCCATCGCGGTGGCCGAATAGGGCGCAAGGAACTGCATCGGCGCGGGGTCGGATGCGGTTGCCGCAACGACGATCGAATATTTGATCGCGCCGCTTTCTTCCAGCTTCTTCACCAGCTGCGCCACGGTCGAACGCTTCTGGCCAACCGCAACGTAGATGCAGTACAGCTTTTTGCTTTCGTCGTCGCCAGCGGCCTCGTTATAGACCTTCTGGTTCAGGATGGTGTCGAGCGCCACAGCGGTTTTGCCGGTCTGACGGTCACCAATGATAAGCTCACGCTGGCCACGGCCAATCGGGATCATCGCGTCAACCGACTTGAGACCGGTCGCCATCGGCTCGTGAACCGATTTACGCGGGATGATGCCCGGCGCTTTCACGTCGGCCAGGCCGCGCGTATCACTCTTGATCGGGCCCTTGCCGTCAAGCGGGTTGCCAAGGCCGTCGACAACGCGACCCAGAAGACCGTCACCGATCGGAACGTCCACGATCGACTTGGTGCGCTTGACGGTGTCGCCTTCCTTGATCTCACGGTCTGAACCGAAGATCACGACGCCGACGTTATCGGCCTCAAGGTTAAGCGCCATCCCCATGATGCCACCGGGGAATTCGACCAGCTCGCCGGCCTGCACATTGTCCAGACCGTGAACGCGCGCAATACCGTCACCGACCGACAGAACCCGACCAATCTCGGCCACTTCGGCCTCTTGACCGAAATTCTTGATCTGGTCCTTAAGGATCGCAGAAATCTCTGCAGCTTGGATACCCATTTATCCGACCTCTTTCATTGAATTCTGGAGGGAATTAAGCTTGGAGCGGATCGACGTGTCGATCATCTTCGAGCCCACTTTAACGACAAGACCGCCAATGAGGCTTTCATCGACGGTCGCATTGATCTTGACGTCCTTGCCCACACGCTCTTTCAGCGTCTTGGCCAGTTTGTCTGCTTGTGCCTTGGTCAGCGCCTTAGCGCTGGTCACTTCGGCACTCACCTCACCCTTGTCCTCGGCGATCATCGCGCGCAGCCGGGCAACCAGCTGGGGAAGAACGAACAGGCGACGCTTTTCAGCCATCAGCCCAAGACCGTTCTGCATCTCGGGAACAAGTTTCATTTTCTTGCCGATGGCGGCCATCACGGCGCCCTGCTCGTCACGTGTCACAACCGGAGAGCTGATCAACGCGCGCAAATCGGCACTGTCATCCAGCGCCTGCGCCAGATCGTTAAGATTGGTTTCAAGTTTCGCCAGAGATTTGCTCTCTTTTGAAATCGCGAAAATCGCGGTGGCATAGCGCTCGGCGATGCCGGAGGAGATCGAAGCTGGTTCGGACACGTCCACCCTTCCGATTGTCTGGCCCCGGTTGGCAAGCCTCACTTGGCCGCTTCCGGGGACGTTTGCGTGCGATGATATTTACGAAACACCGAAATTCGGCTGCGGTATAGCAGTGCCTTGCCAACCTAGCAAGCCGCGCGGAAATCGTTGTATACGAATGAATACCGCATAGTTTCAAACACTTATAAAGGGTGCGACCTATTGCGCGCATTTTATCAACGTAAAAAGATCACTTTTTCGCAACATTTAGCGATTCCCCACTCCACGCCCCCGCTGAATCGCGCGCCATTCGTTACCGCTATCAGTCGAAACCGCCGCCAATTCGCGCATCCCCGGCCAAAGACCATCCGACCTGTCCACCTGCGTAGGGTGGGTGAAACCCACGTGCCTGCCCGGTCTAAACCGGTTTGGCCTTGGGTTGCGGCGCCAGAACGCCGAGGGGTTTGCGCACCTTGTCGCGCAGGCCCGGCCCGCTTGGCGCCTGCACACGTTTCGTGGCCTCGACCATCAAAACGCCCCCCGCCGCCACCACCGAAAGCTTTGCGCCCATCCTTTCCCACATGCCGGCCGTCTTGCGCCAGAACGGTTTATCCGAGGGCGGCTGATAAAGCGCGGTTACGTGCCGCTCGGGCAGGAAATTATGCGACTTAAGCTGCGTCTCGAGCTGGGTCTGGGTATAGGGCCGCCCAAACCCAAACGGCGTGCGATCACTGCGCGACCAGAGCCCGGCGCGGTTGGGCACGATAAACAAGGCCGACCCACCCGGCCCAAGCACCCGCCAGCATTCTTCCAGCACGGCGCCCGGCTGATCAGAGGTCTCCAATCCGTGTGCCACCAAGAGCTTATCCACACGACCGGTTTCAATCGGCCAGAGGGTTTCTTCGCACAAAACCGAGATATTCGGCATCCCCTGCGGCCAGCCGATCACCCCCTGCGGGGCGGGCATCAACCCGACCACCCGGCGCGCATCGGCAAGGTAGGGGCGCAGGAACGGCACCGCAAAGCCATAGCCCACAACCGTCTGGCCCTTGGCCTCGGGCCAGAATTCGGCGACTTCGGCGCGCACAGCCTTTTGAACCGCGCGCCCGAGGGTGCTTCGGTAGTAAAAATTTCGTAGGTCCTGCACGTCCAGATGCATTGCAGCCCCGGCAAAGATCAGTCACTCTCGAACCTAACAGTAACCTGCATTCGGGAAAAGACCATGGCTTTGCACATCCTGACCATTCCCTGCCTGTCCGACAATTACGCCTTTCTGGCGCATGATCCGGGCACGGGTGACACCATGGCCGTCGATGTTCCAGAGGCGGCGCCGATCATCGCGGCGCTCGCCGATAAGGGCTGGGTGCTAAGCCATGTTCTTTTGACCCATCACCACGCCGATCACACTCAGGGTCTTGGCGACTTGCTGTCCGCCGCGCCGGCACAGGTGATCGGTGCCGCCGCCGACGCGCATCGCCTGCCGCCGCTTGATCTGGCCGTGAGCGAAGGCGATACGATCACGCTTGGCGGCGAAACCGGCCGTGTTATTGATGTCTCGGGCCATACCGTCGGCCATATCGCGGTGCATTTCCCCGAAAGTGCCGTGGTGTTCACCGCCGATAGCCTCATGGCGCTTGGCTGTGGCCGGGTGTTCGAGGGCACGATGGCGCAAATGTATGCAAGCCTGTGCAAGCTGGCCGCGCTCCCGCCCGAGACCACCGTCTGCTCGGGACATGAGTACACCCAGGCCAACGCAAAATTCGCCCTAAGCGTTGATCCGGGCAATCCGGCACTTATATCAAGGGCCAAGGCCATCGACGCCGCGCGCGCCGCAGGCCAGGCAACCGTTCCCTCAACCCTGGCCGAAGAACTGGCCACCAACCCCTTTTTACGCGCCGCCGATCCGGGCGTTCAGGCCAATCTTGGAATGACCGGGCAGGACCCTGCCCTTGTCTTCGCCGAGATCCGGACCCGAAAAGACCGCTTTTGAACGGTATCGTGATCAAAAAACCAGCCGGTATAACGAAAAGTGAGCCGGTTTTATAAAAAAAGCCTTGAAGGATGGCCGCTATCGACCAAACTTTAAGACTATGAGGCCAAGGATGGGGTGATACCGCCCCACCCCAGATCAGAAGGAGCACTCATCGTGCCTTCATTCTCGACCACGCTGGAACAAGCAATCCATGCCGCTTTGGCCCTGGCCAACGCGCGCCAGCATGAGTTTGCCACATTGGAACACCTGCTGCTCGCCCTTGTGGACGAGCCCGACGCGTCGCGCGTGATGAAGGCCTGTAGTGTCGACACCGAAGAATTGCGCACCACCCTGGTGGAATTCATCGACGACGACCTTGCCAATCTGGTGACCGATATCGACGGATCAGAGGCGGTGCCGACCGCCGCCTTCCAGCGCGTCATCCAACGCGCCGCGATCCATGTACAATCCTCGGGGCGGACCGAGGTGACCGGGGCCAATGTTCTGGTCGCGATCTTTGCCGAACGTGAATCCAACGCCGCCTATTTCCTGCAGGAACAGGATATGACGCGCTATGATGCGGTGAATTTCATCGCCCACGGCGTTGCCAAGGATCCGGCATACGGCGAATCGCGCCCGCTGAGCGGGGCCAGCAACCTTGATGACGAGGGCGCCAAGACCCATGGCGAATCCGACGCGGTCGAGGCCGGTGAATCCGCACTTGCGAAATACTGTGTCGACCTTAATGAAAAGGCGCGTTCGGGCGATATCGACCCGCTGATCGGCCGCGATTCAGAGGTTGAGCGCTGCATTCAGGTGTTGTGTCGCCGCCGCAAGAACAACCCGCTTCTGGTGGGCGATCCCGGTGTTGGCAAAACCGCCATCGCCGAGGGCCTCGCGCACAAGATCATCATGGGCGAAACCCCCGAAGTTCTCTCGAAAACGACCATCTTTTCGCTCGATATGGGCGCGCTTCTGGCCGGAACCCGCTATCGCGGCGACTTTGAAGAGCGGCTCAAGGCGGTGGTGACCGAGTTGGAAAAACACCCCGACGCGGTTTTGTTCATCGACGAAATCCACACCGTGATCGGTGCCGGCGCCACATCTGGCGGCGCGATGGATGCCTCGAACCTGCTCAAGCCGGCCTTGCAGGGCGGCAAGCTTCGCTGCATGGGCTCGACCACCTTCAAGGAATTCCGCCAGCATTTCGAAAAGGACCGCGCCCTCGCGCGTCGCTTCCAGAAAATCGACGTGGCCGAGCCGACCGTTGAGGATGCGGTGAAAATCCTCAAAGGGTTGAAGCCTTATTTCGAGGATCATCACAGCGTCAAATACACCAATGACGCCATCCGCTCTGCGGTGGATTTGTCGGCGCGCTATATCAATGACCGCAAGTTGCCCGATAAGGCGATTGACGTCATCGACGAAGCCGGTGCCGCGCAACATCTTCTGGCCGCCTCAAAACGCCGCAAGAGCATCGGCGTGAAAGAGATCGAGGACGTGGTCGCGAAAATCGCCCGCATCCCGCCCAAGAACGTCAGCAAGAACGACGCCGAGGTTCTCAAGGATCTCGAAGCCGGTCTCAAGCGCGTCGTGTTTGGTCAGGATACTGCGATTGAGGCGCTCGCGTCGGCGATCAAGCTGTCGCGTGCAGGTCTGCGCGAGCCGGAAAAACCGATTGGCAACTATCTCTTTGCTGGTCCCACCGGCGTGGGCAAGACCGAGGTCGCCAAACAGCTTGCAGATTCGCTTGGTGTGGAATTGCTCCGCTTTGACATGTCCGAGTACATGGAAAAGCACGCGGTCTCTCGCCTGATCGGTGCGCCTCCGGGCTATGTCGGCTTTGATCAGGGCGGGCTTTTGACCGATGGCGTCGATCAGCACCCGCATTGTGTGCTGCTGCTGGATGAGATCGAAAAAGCGCACCCCGATGTGTTCAACATCCTGCTTCAGGTCATGGATCACGGCACGCTGACCGATCACAACGGCCGCACCGTTGATTTCCGCAACGTGGTCCTGATCATGACCTCGAACGCCGGGGCCTCTGAACAGGCGAAATCGGCTGTTGGCTTTGGCCGCGACCGCCGCGAAGGTGAAGACACCGCCGCGATCGAGCGCACCTTCACGCCGGAATTCCGCAACCGGCTTGATGCGGTGATTTCCTTTGGCGCCCTGCCCAAAGAGGTGATCCTGAAAGTGGTCGAGAAGTTCGTGCTTCAGCTTGAGGCACAACTTATGGATCGTGACGTGACCATCGAGTTGACCGAACCTGCGGCCGCCTGGCTTGCGGATCGTGGCTATGACGACAAGATGGGCGCCCGCCCGCTTGGCCGTGTCATTCAGGAACACATCAAAAAGCCGCTGGCCGAGGAGCTTTTGTTCGGCAAGCTCGCCAAGGGTGGCGTGGTCAAGGTTGGCGTCAAGGATGGCAAGATCGACCTCGAGGTCGAAGGCCCAGTGGCGCGCCGCCTTTCGGGCAAGAAAAAGCCGCCGCTGCTCACCGCTGAGTGATGACGCGAACGGCCTTTGCCCTTGCCACACTGATACTTGCGGCGGCCCCAGTGGCCGCCGCAGACGCGCCACGGCTTAGCCTTCCGATTGACTGTGAGCCCGGCAAAACCTGTTATGTCGAAGATTATGTCGACGCCGATCCCGGCCCCGGAAAGCGCGATTTCATGTGCGGCCTCAAAAGCCGCGATGCCCACCGCGGCACCGATATCGTGCTGTTATCCTTTGACGCGATGACCGCTGGTGTTGACGTTCTTGCCGCCGCCCCCGGCGTGGTGGCCGCAACCCGTGACGGTGTTCCCGACCAACCCGTTACCCCCGCCACCCGAGACAGCATCAAGGGCCGCGAATGCGGCAATGCCGTGCGCATTGATCACGGGGACGGCTGGCAAACCCTTTACTGTCACATGAAGAGCGGCTCTGTTCAGGTGCGCAAAGGCGATCAGCTTGAGCGCGGCGCGGTTCTTGGTGAGGTCGGGTTAAGCGGTCTGACCAATGTGCCCCATGTCCATATCGGCATGCTCAAGGATGGCAAGGTTATCGACCCGTTCAACCCCGAGGATCGCAATACCTGTGGCACGGCGAGCGGCACCGGCCTTTGGGACAGCGTGCTTGCCTATCATCGCGCGGGGCTGTTTACGGCCGGGTTTTCAACCACGGTGCCCGGCTTTGACGCCGTGAAATCCGGCGCCGCGCGCGCGGCGACGGCCAGGCCCGATCAACCGCTGGTGCTTTATGGTCATGCGTTTTACGCAGAACCCGGCGATCAGCTTATCTTTACGGCCCAGGGCCCGGAGGGTCAAATCTTTCGTCAGGACATCACGCTTGACGATCCACAGGCCCAGCTTTTCCGCGCCTTTGGCCGCAAGGCCCCCGCTGCGGGCTGGCCCGCCGGGGCCTATCGCGGCTATGTCCGCCTGCAACGCGACCAAGAGGTGCTGGCGCTGCGCCATGCGGATATCACCGTCGCGCCCTGAAACCCCGCCGACCTATTTCCCGGTCAGCTTGAGTTCGATCCGCCGGTTCTGGGCGCGGGCCTCTGGGGTATCGGCGGGATTGATCGGCTGATATTCCCCAAAGCCGTTGGCCGACAAGCGATCCGGCGGAAAGCCGAGCGCGCCCACCAGATAGCGCACCACCGAAAGCGCGCGCGCCTGGCTTAACTCCCAGTTGTCGGCAAATTGCGCGCCACCGATCAGCGGCACGTTATCGGTATGCCCATCGACCTGAAGCACCCAGTCGATGCCCTCGGGGATGTCATTGGTCACATTGCGCAGGATGCCCGCCACCTTGGCAATCTCTCCCGCCCCGGCAGGCGACAACCGCGCTTCGCCGGGCGCAAACAAAACCTCTGACGAGAACACGAACCGATCCCCGACGATGCGCACGCCCTCTTGCTGGCCCAGCAAATCGCGCAGGCGCCCGAAAAACTCGGAGCGGTATTTTTCAAGATTCTCTTTTTCGGCCTCGGCAAGGCGAAGCTTTTCTTCTTCAAGCAGGCGACGGCGGCGTTCTTCTGCGGCGACGCGGGCCAATGCGGTATTCAACTCGTTGCCAAGCGATTGAAGCTGAACCTCGCTTGCGGCCTCGCGCACCTTGGCATCATCCAAAAGCGCCTGAATCCCCGAAAGCTGCTGGCGCAGAGCGGCAACCTGTTGGTTGAGAAGGGCCTGTTGCTTTTGCGCCTCAGTGGCCAGCTCTTGCTGATCCGCCAGACGGCGGCGCGCCTCGGCCAACAGAGTGGCGCGCTCTTCGGCGGTGCTCATCTGCGCCTCGGCCTGATTTTGCGCCGCAAGCTTGGCGGCAAGCGCCGCCGTCAATTGTCGGCGCACCTCATCGGCATCCATCGCCTCGCCTTTGGCCGCCTCAACCTCGGCCAGGGCGCGGGCCAAGGCCTGTTCAAGCTCGCTCACCCTTGCCTCTGCGCGCGCAAGGTCGTCCTGCGTTGCTCCGAGGGTATCGCTAACCTCGGCCTGCCCGCTTCGAGCCTCGGCCAGTTCAGTCTTCAAACCGGCGATCTCTGCATCTTTCGCGGCAAGCGTGGTCTCGCGGCCCTCAAGGCGCGTGGCCACCTCGTCTTGCGCCAAAAGGGCGGCGACCAGTTGGGTGTCCATATCCGCGCGCGCATCCTCGGCAGCGGCCAACAGGGTCAGCGTTTCCTCGGCCCGCTTGCGCTGTGCTTCAAGCGCCAGCGTCATCGAGGTCAGCTCGGCCTGCGCCCCCGTCAGCCGCGCGCGCAGGGCCTCTGCGGCGGCGGCCTCGGCCAGACGGGTCTGTTCCTGCTCGCTCAGCTCTGCCTCCAGCGCGGCCACCTCTTGGCCAAGCGCCGCCTCGGTTTCGGCATTCTGGCGGCGCAAATCCTCTGCAAGGGCCTCAAGCGCCTCGCGGCGCGCGGCGGCAAGGCGCGCGGCCTCGGCCTGTGAATCAACCTCGTTGCGCAAGCCCGCCAGCGCCAGTTGCAATGTCTCCTGTTCGGACAAAAGCGTGTCGCGTTCGCCCTCAAGATCGGCAATCTGTCCCTCTGCGCGCTCGCGCTCTGACAACAGGCCCGCGACCTGTTCTTCAAAGCTGGCGATCCGGGTCTGCGCCTTGCCAAGTGCTGCGGTCTGGGCCGCCGTTTGCGCACGCAGGGTATCGATCAGGGCCGCCTGTTCCTGTTGCTCTGCGCGCGCCTCGCCCAAGGTCGCCGTCAAAGTGCCAACACGATCCTGCAAATCGGTGCTGCGATCCCGCTCAAGCCCAAGCGCGCGCGACAGCGCCGCCACCTCGGCGCCAAGCGCGTCAAGCTTGGTGGCCTGACCGCTGATCTCTTCACGCAAGACAAATTGCACCACCATGAAGATGGTAAGCACGAACATCAGAACCAGCAAAAGACCGGTCATCGCATCGACAAATCCTGGCCAGATCGAGCCTTGAAACCGTGCTCCGCTACGCCGTGACAGGCCCATGCTCAGCTCTCCCCGGTCTTGTCCGGATTGAGCGGATTGAGCGGCGTCACGAAGGGCCGCGAGCGCCGCTCGGGAGCGGGGCGCCCCTGATTGAGCACCCGCGCCAGGGCGGCGAGATCGGTGCGCAGCTCGGTCATGGTCTCCTGGCGTCCGGCGCTTATCTCTTCCAGGATGCGCAACATCTGTACGTCGATCGAGCGAAGCCGCATCCGGCTTTCGGCATCAAGCCCCTCGTTGGCCCCGGTCTCGCGGTTTTCCAGGGTCTGGATCAGGCGCTCTTGCCCCTCGGCCATCCGCATGAGCGCGCTTTGCACCGGGTTGCTGTCGCTCATCCGATGGGTCAGCCGCTCAATTGAATCCGCCAGCACGCCAAGCTTTTGATCGACCATGGCGCGGCTGACATCCGATTGGGTGATGACGGCCTGCAAGCTGTCCATCTGATCGGCCATATGGTCAAGCACATGGGTCATCGCATCGGTTTCGCCGCCGCCCTCGCCCTCGCCACTGGCAAAGCCAACGCGGGTGATCGTCGACATCCATTCCTCAAGCTCGCGGTAAAACCGGTTCTGACCGTGGCCTGCGAACAGCTCCAACAACCCCACGACAAGCGATCCCGCAAGGCCCAGAAGCGACGAGGAAAACGCCACACCCATGCCGCCCAACTGGGCCTCAAGCCCGGTCATCAGGCGGTTGAACACCTCGACCCCGCCTTCGCCATTTTGCGGCGCGAGGCTTCGGATGGTATCGACCACCGCCGGAACGGTCGTTGCCAGACCATAGAAGGTGCCCAAAAGGCCCAGGAAAATCAGCATGTTGACGATATAGCGCGTGATATCACGCACCTCGTCGATCCGCTGTGCCACGGAATCAAGGATCGAGCGCGCCGAGGTCGAGGCGATCTGCATCCGCTTGCCGCGCGCGCGCAACATCGTTGCCAGCGGCGCCAGCAATTGCGGCGGCTTGGTTAGCTCATGCCCCGGCGTCCGGGCAACAAAGCCCTCGATCCACCGCGCCGAGCCGATCAGCTGAAACACCTGCCAGAAACAGGCCACAACCCCGATGAAAAACACCAAAAGGATAAACCCGTTCAGCCAGGGATTGGCCTGAAACACCGGCAAGACCCGCGGCAAGGCGACAAAGGCGCCAAGCCCCGTCAGCGCCAGAACGAGCAGCATAAGCACGATCTGGCGTACGGGATGTGAAAACTGTGGCTCGACCTCGCGGTCCGGCTGGTCCATCTGGACGCTCCCGACACTTGAATTATTGGCACAACCCTACGCGTTAAGACCTGACAAGCCAAGGATTTATCCCGCGAGGTGGCGCACCCGGCGCACCAGCCAGTCAAGGTCGCGATCCATTATCCCAAGCTGATCCAGGTGGTCGGCCGTATTGAACAAATATTCGGTGTTTGGCCCGCGCCCACCAACCGCGCGGGCGATGATGCCGGCCTGTTCCTCAAGGTCCAGACCACCGCAATATTGCACGTGATCGGCGTCGATCACATAGGTCACCGCCTCGACGCGCCGACCATCGGCAAGGTCGATCTCAAGCACCTTTTCGAGATAGGCCGAAGAGATGAGCTCGCGCTCGCGCAGATACTCAAGCACCTCGGGCGCTTTTTCGGGCGGCACCGAGAGGGCAACCCCATGACAGACCGCGCCCGGCGCCTCGTCCAGCGCAAGAACGAGGCCGGGGTTTTCATCGGTGCCCCGGTGGTGGATACTGCGCATGCAAAAGCTCCGGTGATAGCCGGGCAAGCTTGCGATCACCCGGTCCTGCGCCTCGAAACCGGGGTTCCAGACCAGCGATCCATAGCCAAACACCCACATTGTCATTTTGCTGTTCCTCGTGCTTTTGCCCCTATAAACACCATCCCAACAGGGCATGAAAGGGGCGCTTGCGCATGAGAGCATTGCTGACGTTGATCGTGATCGCCACACTGGGTTGGTCGGGGTACTGGTTTGTCGGCCAAAAGGGCTTGCAGCAGGCGTTCGGCCAATGGTTTGACGCCCGCCGCGCCGAGGGCTGGGTGGCCGAAACCTCTGATCTGACGGTTCAGGGTTTTCCCAACCGCTTTGACACCAGCTTTAGCAATCTCGCCCTTGCCGATCCCGATACCGGCCTTGCCTGGGAAGCGCCGTTTTTCCAGATCCTGACGCTGAGCTATCGCCCCAATCACGTCATCGCCGTCTGGCCCGACGATCAGCTGATCGCGACGCCGCAGGATAAATTCCGCGTTCAAAGCACCGATATGCGCGCAAGTCTGGTGCTGGCCCCAAACACCGCTCTTGCCCCCGAGCGCGCAACCCTGACCACCGAATTCCTGCGCGTGGCCCCAGAGGCGCGCCCCGATGAGACAACCGCGCTGACCGCGCTGACCCTCGCCGCCGAACGCAACGGCGCGGCCACCTATCGGCTTGGCCTTGCGACCGAGGGCCTGAGCCCCTCAACCCCGTGGCGCGCCCGGCTTGATCCGAAAAACACCCTTCCGACACAGCTTGCCGGGGTGCGCGCCGATCTGACCGTGAGCTTCGACAAACCCTGGGATCGCAGCGCAATCGAGGACGCGCGCCCCCAGCCGACCCATATCAAACTCGACCTCGCCGATGCCACATGGGGCCAGCTTCAGCTTCAGGCGGCGGGCGAAATCTCGGTTGACGCCACGGGGCAGCCCACCGGCGAAATCACCATAAAGGCCCGCAACTGGCGCGATATCCTTGATCTTGCGGTCGCCTCGGGCGCCCTGCCAGAATCGATGCTCAAGACCCTCGAATCCGGCCTGTCGATGATGGCGCAAATGGCGGGCAACCCGCAAACGCTCGACATCCCGCTCAGCCTGCGCAACGGTCGGGTGATGCTCGGCCCGATCCCGCTTGGCCCCGCACCGGTGCTGCGCCTGCGCTGAGAGCACGGCTTCTTCTGGCCTTAAATATCCCGGCGGGGGGGGGCGGGGGGCAGAGCCCCCGCCGCCTTCACCCTCAGACCGACATCTCGACCAATTCATCGCCTAGCGGCAATAGGGTCCGCCGCGATGCGATGCGGTGTCAAAATGGAAATGATCCTGGTGATGGCGGTCCGATTTGGGGCCAAGCACCGTACCAAACGGCCCGCATGCGCCCCTGTGCGTCTGGCGCAGAACCCGGCCACGTGGCCCCTGCCCCCAATCGCTGAGCACCGAAATTTCGGACCCGTCGCGCAGTTGCAGCGCGGCGATATCAATCGCCTTGCCCCGGCCATGCTCTGAAATTCGGGCTCCGGGCTGGCTGTTGCGGGTCCGGCACGTATAATGCGCCACGACGCGCAAACCGCTTAGACCACCGCCCATGCGCCCGACCTCTGGAACGGCACTTTTCTTGACCCATGTTTCAAGTGCGCGCGCCGTCGGGCAATCCATCGTCGCCGCTCGGCTCAGGCGGATTGGGCCCACCGCCTCAAGCCGGATCGCATGAGAAGACCCGCAGCCATCCATCGGATTGCTCAGCGGGCCAATCACCTCTCCTGCAAGGGCGGGGCGGCCACACAGGCCGCCGCTGTTGCTGCTCACCGTCTGATCGTCGCCGCGCCCGCATCCCGTCGCCAGGGCGCTTAGCCCGAACGCAAGGCTCAGGGCCAGCCGCCTCATGCTTTCCGCGCCCGGCCGAAATCTGGCGCATCGGTGTCCTGCCCGGCCTCGATGATGCCGCGCCGGATCGCCCGCGTGCGGGTGAAATAGGCATGCAGGTGATCACCGTCACCAATGCGGATCGCCCTTTGCAACGCGAATAATTCCTCGGTGAAGCGCCCCAGTATTTCAAGCGTTGCATCCTTGTTGTTCAGGAACACATCGCGCCACATGGTCGGGTCACTGGCCGCGATCCGGGTGAAATCGCGAAACCCGGCGGCGGAATACTTGATCACTTCACTGTCGGTCACCCGGCGCAGATCATCGGCGACGCCGACCATCGTATAGGCAATCAGATGTGGCGCGTGGCTTGTGACGGCCAGCACCAGATCGTGGTGGTCCGCTTCCATTTCATCGGTCAGCGCGCCAAGCGCCTGCCAGTAACTCTCAAGCCGGGTGACCGCCGCGCGATCGCTGCCCTCCTGCGGCACGATCAGGCACCAGCGGTTGTCAAAGAGTTCGGCAAAGCCCGAGCGCGGCCCCGAATGCTCGGTGCCCGCAAGCGGATGGGCCGGCACGAAATGCACGCCTTCGGGCAGATGCGGGGCGACCGCATCGATCACCGCGCGTTTGACCGATCCGACATCGCTCACCGTCGCGCCGGGTTTGAGCGCCGGGGCGATCTCGGCGGCCACCGCGCCCATCGCGCCAACAGGCACACAAAGCACCACAAGGTCGGCGCCCGCGACCGCCTCGGCGGCGCTGTCACAGACCCGGTCGCAAAGCCCTATTTCGCGCGCCACGTCGCGCGTCTCGGCGGAGCGCGCATAACCGCTGATCTCTCCCACAACGCCCGCGCGCCGCATCGCATGTGCCATGGAAGAGGCAATCAGCCCAAGCCCGATCAGCGCGACACGCTCGTAGATGATGCTCATCGCGCCCGTCCCATGAACTGGCCAATCGCATGCGCCACCCGGCGACAGCTTGGCTCGTCACCAACCGTGATCCGCAGACAATGCGGCAGGTTGTACCCCGCCACCCGGCGCACGATAAGACCCTCGGATTGCAGATGCGCATCACAGGCCTCGGCCTCGGCGCGATCGGCAAACCGCGCCAGGATGAAATTCCCTGTAGAGGTATCCGACGCCACGCCATAGCCCGCCAGGGCCTCGGCAAGCCAGGCGCGCATGCGGGTGTTGTCATCGCGGCATTTCGCGGCCCAGTCGGTATCGCGCACCGCCGCCTCGGCGGTGACAAGCGCCGCATGGCTAAGGTTGAACGGCCCGCGCACCCGGTTGAGAACATCCACCACATGCTGCGGCCCATAGCCCCAACCGACGCGCAACCCGCCAAGCCCGTAAAGCTTGGAAAAGGTCCGCGTCATCACCACGTTCTCGCGCGCCTCGACAAGCGATGCGCCACTGTCATAGCCCTCGACATATTCGCCGTAAGCGCCATCAATCACCAGCAATGCCCGCTCCGGCAGGTTCCCCGCCAGCCGCGCAAGATCTGCCTCGCCCACCATCGTGCCGGTCGGGTTGTTGGGGTTGGCGATGAACACCAGCCGGGTGTTCTCGTTACAGGCCGCCAGAATGGCATCCACATCGGTCACCCGCTCGCGCTCGCGCACCTCTACGGGGGTTGCGCCATTGGCCAGCGTGCTGATCCGGTACATGGCAAAGCCGTGCTCGGTGTGGATCACCTCATCGCCCGGCCCGGCGTAGGATTGGCAGAGGAACGAAATGATTTCATCGCTGCCGACACCACAAACGATGCGCTCGGGGTCAAGACCATGCACCTCGCCAATCGCGGCGCGCAGGCCGGCGTGATCGGTCGAGGGATAGCGGTGCAACTCATAGGCCGCCTTGCGAAACGCCTCCTTGGCCGCCTCAGAGGGGCCAAACGGGTTTTCGTTCGAGCTGAGCTTGACCACATTGGTCATGCCCTCAACATGCGATGCGCCCCCCTGATAAGGCGCGATCTCCATAATGCCCGGCTGCGGTATAATCTTGGTCATATCAAAAATCTCCCAAGCGACGTTCTAGCTTTGGCACTCACACTTGACCAGTACGAAACGAAAAAGGCCGCGGCGGTTTCCCGTCGCGGCCTCTGACACATATGCAGAAAACTTAGTTCTGCGCGTAGAATTCGATAACGAGGTTCGGTTCCATCAGCACCGGATAGGGCACATCCGACAGGCCCGGCTGACGCACGAAGGTGGCAACCATCTTCGAGTGATCCGCATCGATGTAATCGGGAACGTCGCGCTCGGCGAGCTGAACCGCTTCCAGCAGAACGGTCATCTGCTTGGAACGGTCACGTACTTCGATCACGTCACCCTCTTTTACACGGTACGACGGGATGTTCACGCGCTGACCGTTCACCTTCACATGGCCGTGGTTCACGAACTGGCGTGCGGCAAACATGGTGGAAACGAATTTGGCACGGTACACAAGCGCGTCAAGACGGCGCTCGAGCAGACCAATCAGGTTCTCGCCGGTATCGCCCTTAAGACGCTCGGCCTCGGCAAAGATGCGACGGAACTGTTTTTCGGTCAGATCGCCGTAATAGCCTTTAAGCTTCTGCTTGGCGCGCAGCTGAAGACCAAAGTCAGAGACTTTGCCCTTGCGGCGCTGACCGTGCTGGCCGGGGCCATATTCACGGCGATTGACGGGTGATTTGGGGCGGCCCCAAATGTTTTCGCCCATGCGGCGGTCAATTTTGTACTTGGCAGACGTGCGTTTTGTCACGGCTGATCTCCTTCGATTTAAGAGCTTCCACACCTGATCCGAAAACCGGTTCCCACTTTTCGGGGCGTGGATAGCGATGAAGGGCGTTGTCCTTTGGCCTTATCTTTCGACAGGGTCCCGACAGGCATCCCCTTGCAGGGGCCACCAACACCAATGAAGTCGCGCTTATACAGGGCCAAACCCTGCTGTCAACCACTCAGACAGGGGCTTCTTCTTGGCATAAATACTCAACCTGACGAATCGCGCTGTACCTGCCTAAAACGGCACCTTGGCACGGAATTTCACCCCCGCCCCGCCGTCCGGGTGACGAATGCGAAGCTCTTCGGAATGCAGCATAAGGCGGGGAAAATCGCGCGCCGCGCCCGTGGCATAGAGCGGATCACCAAGAATCGGATGGCCAAGCGCCAGCATATGCACCCGCAACTGATGGCTGCGCCCGGTCTTGGGGGTAAGCCGCACGCGGGTTTCATCGGTGCCATAGCGCATCACCCGCCATTCGGTGAAGGCGGCGCGCCCCGTCTCATGACAGACCTTTTGCAAGGGCCGGTTCGGCCAGTCCACGATAAGCGGCAGGTCAACCTCGCCGGTCTTTGGCTCAAGCTTGCCACAGATCCGCGCGACATAGGTCTTTTTCGTCTGTCGTTTTTCAAATTGCAGGCCCAGATGACGCTGTGCATGCGGGGTGAGTGCAAAGATCATCACACCAGATGTGTCGCGATCCAGCCGATGCACCAAAAGCGCCTGCGGATAAGCATCCTGCACCCGCGCCAAAAGGCAATCGGCCAGATGCTCGCCCTTGCCGGGTACGGACAATAGGCCAGCTTGCTTATTGACCACAAGGATTTCGTGGTCATCATGCAACACGTCAAGCGGATCGGTTGGGGGGGAATATTCTGACATGACTGGCGCATACACCACGCTTTCCGGTTAGACCACTACCGGGCTTCTTATGGCTGAAAATATCCCCGCCGGAGGCTCCCGCACGCGCCAACAGTTCAACCGCCTGTTGCAATACACACCGGATCAAACCCGCCCGAACACCATCGTCACGATCTCACCCAGACGATCTGCATCTGCCTGCGTAAACGCGGCGGGCTGATCACTGTCGATATCCAGCACACCCAGCAGAGCGCCCCGCCCGTTATGCACCGGCAGGACACTCTCGGAGCGGGTCGAACTGGCGCAGGCGATGTGGTCGGCGAACGCATCCACGTCATCGACAAGCTGCACCTCGCCACTGCGCGCCGCAGCGCCGCAGATTCCGCGCGAAAACGGAATCTGCAAGCAGCCATGTCCCCCCTGACAGGGGCCGATCTTTAGCATCTCCGGCCCCGCCACACGATAAAACCCGGTCCAGTCGAACCGGTCATCAGCGTGATGCAACTCGCACACAATCGTGGCCATCAGGGACACCACATCGGTCTCGCCGGACCGGAGCGCGGCGATGGTCTTGGTGATCTCGTCGTAGTCAATTCGAATGCTCAGCCCCTTTTGCACCTGAAAGCCGTGGGGGCCAGCCCCCACACCCCCGGGATATTTATGGCAAGAAGAAACAGGGTCACACCCGCTCAATCGCGATTGCCGTGCCTTCACCGCCCCCAATGCAGATCGCAGCGACGCCGCGTTTGAGACCGCGTTTTTCAAGCGCGTTGAGCAGCGTGACCATGATCCGGGCACCGCTTGCGCCAATCGGGTGGCCAAGCGCGCAGGCGCCGCCATTGACGTTGACCTTATCGCGGGACAGGCCCATTTCGTGCATGAAGGCCATCGGAACCACGGCGAAGGCCTCGTTCACCTCCCAGAGATCGACATCCTCTACCGACCAGCCGATGGTTTTCAGCAGCTTTTGCGCGGCAGGCACCGGGGCGGTCGTGAAAAGACCGGGGGCCTGGGCATGGCTGGCATGGCCCAGAATGCGGGCGCGAATGTTCAACCCGCGCGCCTCGGTCGCCGTGCGGGACGCAAGGACAAGCGCCGCGGCTCCATCGCTGATCGAGCTGGAATTGGCCGCCGTGACGGTGCCGCCCTTGCGAAAGGCAGGCTTGAGCTCCGGTATCTTTTCAGGCCGGGCCTTGGCGGGTTGCTCATCATGGGAAATGGTCACCTCGCCCTTGCGGGTCTGGAGGGTCACAGGGGTGATTTCGCCGTCAAACGCACCCGAGGATTGAGCATCCAGAGCGCCTTGCAGCGAGGCAAGCGCGTACTCGTCCTGAGCCTGACGGGTGAACTGGAACTTCTCGGCGCAATCTTCGGCGAATGTGCCCATGAGGCGCCCCTTGTCATAGGCATCTTCCAGCCCGTCAAGGAACATGTGATCCACCACCGCTGCGTGGCCAAGACGCGCGCCGCCGCGCATTTTTGGCAAAAGATAGGGCGCATTTGACATCGATTCCATCCCACCCGCGATCATCAGATCGGTGTGGCCAAGGGCGATCTGGTCAAAGCCGATCATCGCCGCCTTCATCCCCGACCCGCACATCTTGTTGAGCGTGGTGGCGGGCACCTCTTCACCGAGGCCGCCGGCAAACCCGGCCTGACGCGCGGGCGCCTGCCCCTGACCTGCGGGCAGAACACAGCCCATAAGAACCTCGTCAACCGTTTCAGCACGGGCATCGGCAAGGGCCGCGCGAATCGCAGCGCCGCCCAATACGGCGGCCTCGACCCCGTCGAAATCTCCCTGGAACCCACCCATCGGGGTGCGCGCCGCCCCTGCGATCACAACCTCATTCATTGACCTGCCTCCTGAAAAATTCTGATCCTGCATACCGAATGGTAACCAATTGGGTCTAGCCTTGGCTGTATTACTACGTATCGGGCCGGAGGCACCATGGACCTGCAATCAACATATCACAATGACATGAATATCATAACCGTGGGCGAGGCACGGATCGATGCCGCGGCCGCCATCCGGTTCAAGGACAGGATGCGCGATGTCACATCGCAAGGCCCGGCGCATATCGTGCTCGACCTCAGCAATGTCACCTTCGTGGATTCAAGCGGCCTTGGCGCGATCGTCGCCGCCATGAAACAGCTAAGTGGCGAGCGACGGCTTGATCTGGCCGGGTTGACGCCCGATGTGGCCAAGGTCTTTCGCCTGACACGGATGGATACCGTATTTGTAATTCACGACGATATCATTGCCCTCAAAGCGCGTGCAACAGGTTGATCAAAGGCCGGGCTCCCCGGCGGTCCGCCACTTCAAAAGGGACATCGCGGTGACTTTAGAGGGCACACTGACGGATTTCACGCTTACGGCGACGGCCTCGGAGCTGGCGGTACGCGACACATTGCTGGCGGTGCGATCGCGGCTCTCCGAGCGCGGCGTGTGCGAAGATACCTGCGGATCGGTCGAACTTGTCATGGCCGAGGCGCTGAACAACATCGTTGAGCATGCCTATGCCACGGATCAGGAGCGCGACTTTCTGCTGAAGGTGTCGATCAAACCGGACCGGCTCTGCTTACATCTCTGCGATGGCGGTGCTCCCTTGCCAGGATTATGCCTGCCGCAAGGCAATTTGCCTGATCACACGGGGCCACGCGATGACCTGCCCGAGGGGGGATTCGGCTGGTTCTTGATTCGCGACCTGACCGAACGTGTTGCCTATGAAAGACGCGATGGAATGAACCATTTGACGCTGGAATTCCTGCGCGAAGCACCCTGATACAACCTATCCGTGCTGGCGCCCCAATCTAACCCCATTTTCTCCAAAGTAGCGCCCCAGAGTCCCGCCATACATTGAGGTGTAGCTGCATATGGCTTCCCTCGGCGTCGTGCGTAATAGCCCCCACCCAGTGTGCGGCGCCGAGGTTTTAAATTCCCCGGAATCATACCGCTGCAATTGGCAAATCACTGCGCCGGCCCTACTGTCCGACCAACATCAGGATAACGGAGCTGACATGCGCGATTTTCACCTGCCCGGCCGCTCGGCCACCTATGCGACAAACGGAATGTGTGCCACCTCGCACCCGCTGGCGGCCAAGGCTGCGATTGATATCCTTCAGCAAGGTGGCAACGCCATGGATGCGGCGATTGCCGGTGCGGTGCTTCTGGGCATTTGCGAGCCGCAGATGACCGGCATCGGGGGCGATTGCTTTGTGCTTTTCACCAAGCCGGGCGAGGACCAGATTCATGCCCTCAACGGGTCTGGCCGGGCACCCGCCGCCGCAGACGCCGACGCGCTGCGCGCGCAGGGCCACACCACAGTTCCCCTCAACAGCGCGCATGCGGTGACCATACCCGGCGCGATTGATGCGTTTTGCCAACTGAGCGCCGATCACGGTCGGCTTGGCCTTGATACGCTTCTGGCACCCGCGATCCATTATGCCGAACACGGCGTTCCCGTGGCACCGCGCGTGGCGCATGACTGGCCCACGGCGGGCAAGGCCCTGCAGGGCCATGGGCTGCGGCATTTCATGCCAGGGGGCACACCGCCCAAGCCCGGCGAGATGTTTCACGCCCCCGGTCAGGCCGGGGTTCTGCGCCGGATTGCCAAGGACGGGCGCGCCGCGTTTTACGAAGGCGAGATTGCCGAGGACATGCTGGCCGTGCTCAACGCCATGGGCGGCGCGCATAGCGCGGCGGATTTCGCCGCTCAGCGCTGTGATTATACGACGCCCGTGAGCGGTGAATACAAAGGCGCCAATCTGGTCGAGCATCCGCCCAACGGTCAGGGCGCGACTGCGATCCTGCTTTTGAACATTCTCAAGCATTTCGACATCGCCGGCATGGACCCTTTTGGCGCAGAGCGCGTTCATATCGAGGCAGAGGCGACCAAGCTTGCCTATGACGCGCGCAACCGTTTTATCGCCGATCCGGCCAGCACGACGCGGCTTGATTACATGCTGGCACCCGATACGGCGGCCAATCTGGCCGCGCTGATTGACCCCCAAAAGGCGATGGCGGTCGCTAAACCGCTGACCGAAGCGGTGCACCGCGATACGGTCTATATCACGGTCGTTGATCGTGATCGCATGGCTGTCTCGTTGATTTATTCGATCTTTCACGGGTTTGGGTCGGGCATCGCATCAGAAAAGTTTGGCATCCTGCTGCAAAACCGGGGCGCGGGCTTTACCCTCGAAGAGGGGCATCCCAACGAGCTTGGCGGCGGCAAGCGACCGATGCACACGATCATTCCCGGCATGCTGACCGAAGGCGGTCGCGTGACCATGCCATTCGGGGTGATGGGCGGGTCGTATCAATCGACGGGCCATGCACGATTTGTGTCAAACCTGCGCGATTTCGGTCTCGGCCCGCAGGCCGCGATTGATGCACCGCGCGCCTTTGCCGATCCGACGGGCCTCAAGCTTGAGCGCGGCTATGGCGCGGATGTGGCGCAGGCGCTTGCGGACAAGGGGCATGACGTAATCGCCGATCCGGATGCGATCGGCGGCGCGCAGGCGATCCAGATCCATGAAAGCGGCGTTCTTGAAGGCGGCAGCGATCCGCGCAAAGATGGCTGTGCCCTGGGATATTAAGGTGAAAGGGTGGGCGATAGCCCGCCCTTGCCCGCAATCGACGCTCAGTTGAGCTGGAAATGCAGCGGGTAATGCCCGTCCTCGAACGGACCGAACAGATCGGGGATATCGGGATGATCTACCGGCTCGCCGGAATAATCCGCAACAAGGTTCTGTTCGCTGACATAGGCCACGTAATAGCTCTGCTCATTCTCGGCCAGAAGGTGATAGAACGGCTGTTCTTTCGACGGGCGGCTATCCTCGGGGATCGAGGCATACCATTCGTCCGTGTTTGAAAATTGTGGATCCACGTCAAAGATCACCCCGCGAAAGGGGTGTTTCTTGTGGCGGACAACCTGGCCCAGGTGATATTTCGCGCGTGATCTAATCATAATAAACAGCCCCTACAGAGACATAGTAAACGTTTCAAGGGTGGTTTGTCCAACCATCCACCCGATTTTCGGCGGAAACAGTCTGTGAACCTCATCCCTACAGTCAGGCCGCGCAGGGCGGCGCCACAAAATCGGGTAATTCGTGATTTCCACCGCTCGCAGATTCGGCTAAACTACCGAAAAAAGAAGAAAGCGAGAGGCAGATGAGCAGAACTCTTCGCGCATTTATGGTGTTATTGTTGCTGGCCTCCTGTGGCGGCGGCAGCGGCTATGGCACAGCACCGCGCAACCTAGACAACGCCTGCGCCATCCTGGGTGAGCGCCCGGAATATGCCCGCGCCTTCCGTGCGGCCGAGCGCCGATGGGGTGTGCCGGTGCATGTGCAGATGGCGACGATTTACCAGGAAAGCAAATTCATCAGCGATGCGCGCACGCCGTTTCGCTATTCACTCGGGGTGATCCCGATGGGTCGGCAAAGTTCGGCCTATGGCTACAGCCAGGCGCTGGACGGCACCTGGGATGAGTACAAGCGCGACAATAACCGCTTTGCCGCGCGCCGCAGCGACATCCATGACGCCGCCGATTTTATTGGCTGGTATATGGCCAAATCCAATGAAGGCCTTGGGATTTCCCTGGGCGATGCAAGCAGTCAGTACCTTGCCTATCACGAAGGGCGCACCGGCTTTTCGCGCGGCAGCTACAATGGCAAGCCCTGGCTGTTGCGGGTAGCGGGCGAGGTTGGGGCGCGCTCAACAACCTATCAGAGCCAGCTTGCACAATGTCGCGGGCGGCGCGTGTGATCTAAGGGTCGGCTCATCCGCTCTTGCAGGCGCGCCTCGGGAGGGGACCCCCGCGAGGCCGCCTGCAGGGGCGCGAAGAGGGCCGCCTAACGGTCGATCAGGACCCGGTCCTTGCCGGGAATGACGAAGCTTTCATCCTCAAGGCGCATGCCGGTTTTGAGATCGCCCAGAACCACCGTCGTGCGGCTGCCGCCGCTGTCGTTGATCACCCATTGGCGCAACTCGACCGGATCACCGGTAAAGACAAGCTCGATACTTCCGTATTCGGGGTTATCGGGGTCCTGCGCACGCACCGTGGTGGATTTGCCGTCGCTGCTATGGCCGGTGACCATCCGCTCGCGGGTCAGGTCGACATTGCGCGCAAGGATGATCTTGAGCGGCGTGCGGTGCAGCGGATAGGCCTCGGTTCCGGTGTTTGACTTGGGATCGACGATCCCCACCGTATCGCCATCGGCAACCACCAGCGTTTTCTCGGGCGGATCATATTCGAACCGCACCCGCCCCGGACGCTTGATCAATATGCGCCCCGTGCTGATCGTGCCATCATCGTTGATCTGGGTAAATGCGCCCTGCGCGGTCTTGAGACCGTTCAGATAGCCAGAGATTTGCCCAAGCGACAGCTGTTGCGCCGCCGCCGGGAGGGTCATCGCCAGCATAAATGCCGGGACCGTCAAGATACGCATATAATTCATAACGTCTGATCTAAGCCTTTCCACAAGCCTTTGCATCCTGTCTTGGCCAAAAACATGGGGGCGCGCGCCAAGAGACGCAATAACACGCCGGGTGTTATCCGATAGCAAAGCGCGCGTTTATGGCGCCGATTTGGTTTTGCGGGTCGATGACAGCTTCATGTCCGGCTTGGCAAGCCGCGCCTCGGGGCCGGTCCAGGCATAGGCAAGCAAACAGGGGTCGCGATCCCCTGTGGTGATGCGATGCTCATCTCCCGACCGATTGAGGATCAGAGATCCGGGGGCAAAAACCGCCGAGTTGTTTTCCGACCAGGCGCCGGAGATCGAGATATAGCTTTCCTCAATCTCATTGTGGCTATGCTGTGGATAGGTCGTATTCGGGGCAAACAGCACGAACCCAAGGATCAGGTTGTCGCATTGCACCGGGCCTTGCGGGCCGAGGATTTCGCAATAGGCATATTTCTGGCTCAACGCCCTGGAAATCTTCTCATAGCCGTATTCCCAGGTCAGCGCGTCTTTGACCTCGCGCAGCGCGCGCGCCATGCCCTGCATCGCGGCCCGCTCACCAAGGTCAAGCGCGCGGGGAAGATGCGCCGTGACCGGCTTGGTCTCGCTCGCGCGCACACTCATTTCCGGGTTGCGGGCCATAACCGCCGAGAGCCTGTCGCGCACCCGCTTGCGATGACCACGGATCGCCGGGCTGCCGCCCGCAGATCCATAGCGATAGAGCGAATCGAATTCCCGCAAGAGATAGAGCCAGTTCGGGACATCCATCAGGCGCTGTGTGACACCCGTCTGGGTGTCCACTGAGGGGATGGAATCGTCGGGCATATCTCTGTCTCCGCCTTTGGAGGTGGCTGTGACCTCTGCCCGCGCCCAATCCGAAACCCGGTGGAACGCGGGAAAGGGTTTACTGCTCCGGCACCAGAATTTCGCGTTTACCGACATGGTTGGCAGAGCTGACGATGCCCTGATCTTCCATCTGTTCGACAAGGCGTGCGGCCTTGTTATAGCCGATCGCAAGCTTGCGCTGGATATAGGAGGTCGAGCATTTGCGATCCTTGATCACGATGGCAACCGCCGTATCGTAAAGCGCGTCTTCCATATCGGTATTGCCGCCCGAGCTAAGCCCGAGAACCGCGTCGATGCTGTCGGCCTTATCCTCGTCGGGGCCCTGAAGGACGCTGCCGACATAGGTCGGCGGGCCGTAAGCCTTGAGGTGGTTGACCACCTCTTCGACCTCTTCGTCGCTTACAAATGGCCCGTGACAGCGGGTGATCTTGCCGCCGCCCGCCATGTAGAGCATGTCCCCCATGCCCAAAAGCTGTTCTGCGCCCATCTCGCCAAGAATGGTGCGGCTGTCGATCTTGCTCGTGACCTGAAACGAAATCCGGGTCGGAAAGTTGGCCTTGATCGTGCCGGTGATCACATCCACCGAAGGGCGCTGTGTGGCCATGATAAGGTGAATGCCGCTGGCGCGCGCCATCTGCGCGAGGCGCTGAATGCAGGCCTCGATCTCTTTGCCGGCCACCATCATCAGGTCGGCCATCTCGTCGACGATCACAACGATATAGGGCATCCGCTCGGGGGCGAATTCGTCGGTCTCGAACACCGGCTCGCCGGTGTCGTCGTCAAAGCCGGTCTGCACCGTGCGGCTGAACAATTCGCCCTTTTTGAGGGCCTCGTCGACGCGACCATTATAGCCGTCGATGTTACGCACGCCCATTTTCGACATCTTGCGATAGCGGTCTTCCATTTCCGCCACGACCCATTTCAGGGCCACGACCGCCTTTTTGGGATCGGTCACAACCGGCGACAACAGATGCGGAATGCCGTCATAAACCGACAGTTCAAGCATCTTGGGGTCAATCATGATCATCCGGCATTCTTCCGGCGTCAGCTTGTACAAAAGGCTCAGGATCATCGTGTTGATCGCCACCGACTTACCCGAACCGGTGGTGCCCGCAATCAAAAGGTGGGGCATCTTGGCAAGGTTCGCGACCATCGGATCACCACCGATATCCTTGCCAAGCGCCAGCGGCAGGCGCTGATTGCCGTCGCCATAGGCGCGGCTTGACAGGATTTCTCGGAACCCAACCATCTCGCGGTTGTCATTGGGCAATTCGATGCCGATCACCGAGCGGCCCGGCACGGTTGAAACCCGCGCCGAAAGCGCCGACATCGAGCGCGCGATATCATCGGCAAGCCCGATCACCCGGCTCGCCTTGAGGCCCGGCGCCGGTTCAAGCTCGTACATGGTCACGACCGGACCGGGGCGCACGCTGACGATCTCGCCCTTGACGCCGTAATCGTCGAGCACGCTTTCAAGCATGCGCGCGTTTTCCTCTAGCGCTTCGTCGCTCAGGTGATGGCGCTGAATATTTTCGGTGCTCGACAAAAGGCTGAGCGGCGGCAATTCGTACTCGACGCCCGCGCCTTCATCGAATTGCAGCACAGGCTGCGCCTCGGCAATGGCCTGCGTCGAGGGCTGCGGCGCGCGGCGCGGGGCATGCTGTACCACCTTGCGCGGCTCGGGCGTGGGGATGCGCGGCGCCTGCGCCACCGGCTGTGGCTCCGGTTCGGGCTCGTAGGCGGCAAAATCATCGACAAGCACTTCGTCATCGTCAAACGGCGCCTCGTCGTCAAAGCCATAGGATTGCGGCACCGGCGGCACATCCGTCACCCGGCGCGCGGTCAGCGGCGGCTCTGGCGGCAGGGCAACCTTCGGCCCTGTGCTCAGGATCAGAGGATCAGGCCCGCGCCCGCGCCCCTTGGTCAGCGGCGCCACGGATTCGGCGCGCACGGCCGGGTTTTGACGCACCCGCGCCCGGATCACATCCGAGATCTTGGCGCTGATCCGATCGTCGCCGGGCATTTCCGCCTCGCCCTCAAAGGCGGCGGTTTCCACCAATTCCGGCTCTGGCATCACATCGGGTTTGCGCATCAGCATCGGCATCCGCGCAAGCAGGCCACCGGGCTTTTCCGCAACCGGGGCGTAATCTTGTGCGTCCTCGAAAGCGGGCTCGGCATAGGCGCGCCGCACGACCGAAGGCTGTACCTCTGGCTCATAATAGGCGGCGGCAGCGGTCTCTGCGGCCTCTGCCCGGCGCGCACGCCGATCGGCAAGTCGCGCCTGCATGGCCTGCCCGGCCTGCGCCGCGCCCCCGGCGCCCTTGCCCAAAAGGGTCATGATACCGGCATAGGTCATGATCACACCAACCAGAAGGAAGCGGGTGATCTGCGACAGCTCCAACTTAGTAAACCCAAGCACAAACGCCCCAAGCACAAGCATGCCCGCGCCCAAAAGCACCGACAAAAGCTTGAGTCCAAGGCTCGCCCCGATTGGCAAAATACCCAGAAGCGTGCCCAGAACCGTGTCGCCAAAAAGCCCGCCAAGCCCAAAGCTATGGGTCGCGGCCCACTCCGCCCCCGGCGTCAGCGACGAGGCATAGAGCGCCAGAACCGCAAGCCAGATCGGCGCAAAGATAAGCCGCCCGATGGCGCGCTCTTGCCCGCGATGAAGCGCAAAGCGCGCGCCCCAGACCGCCAGAACGATGGCAAGACCCCAGGCACCCCAACCGACGATCATGAACAACGGCGCGGCAATCGACGCCCCGACCTGCCCCATCCAGTTGTGCACCGGCGCATCGGTGGCCGACATCCAGCTGGGATCGTCCGGGCTATAGGAGGCCACCATCGCCGCCGCCATGGCCGCCAACATCAAGAGCGTCAGGCCCAGCAATTCCTTGCCGCGCTTTTCAATCGCCTGTGTCATCGTGCTGTCCAACAGGGGGTCACGCCCGCGCGTTTGATATGCCATCTTCTTTTCGCCCTCAATCATCCATACAGACAGTCACGCAAGCGGTTCAGCCCGCGCGCCATCTCTTGTTCTTCGGCCACCATCGCGACCCGTATGTATCCCTTGCCGGGGTTCACGCCGCCGGCCTCCTGGCTAAGATACGCGCCGGGCAACACCCGAACGCCGGTCTCTTTCCAGAGCTTGATCGTCGCCTCTTCGCCATCAGGCACCGGCAACCACAGGAAAAATCCCGCCTCGGGGCTGTGATAGCCGGGCAAATTGCCAAGGATCTCGTCCGCCACACGGTATTTTTCACCATAAAGACGGCGGTTCTCGACCACATGCGCCTCGTCCTGCCAAACCGCCGTGGCGGCATGCTGCAATGGCATCGGCAAGGGGCTGCCGGCATAATTGCGCAGTTGTTTCATCGCCTTGATGCTCTCGGGCCCGGCTGCCACAAAACCGCTGCGCAGCCCCGGCAGGTTCGAGCGCTTGGACAGGCTGTGAAACGCCACGATCCGCTCGGGATCGGCGCCCATCTCATGGGCCACCTGCAACAGGCCCACGGGCGGGCCATCGCGGTAAATCTCGGCGTAGCATTCATCTGCGAAGATGCGGAAATCGTGCTTTTCCGCCAGAGCGATAAGATCGGCCCAATACTCGCGGCTCGCCACCGCGCCCTGCGGGTTGCTCGGCGAACACAGATAGGCCACCGTCACCCGGTTCAGAACATCTTCCGAAAGACTCGTGAAATCAGGCAGATAGCCAGTCTCGCGGGTGGCATTCAAAAATACCGGCTCTGCGCCCACGCTAAGTGCTGCGACCATGTAAACCTGGTAAAACGGGTTCGGCACCAGCACCACGGGCCGTTTGCCCGCCTTGGTTTCCGGGCAAAGCGCCATCATCGCATTATAGAGGCCCTCGCGCGTGCCATTCAGCGCCATGATCCGGGTATCCGCGGCAAGATCAACGCCATAGCGCCGCCCCACCCAACCGCTCATCGCCTCCAGAAGCGACGGCATGCCCTCGTTGACGGGGTAGTTGCCAAAGCCATCCGCGTGCTCTGCAATGATATCGACAATCCAGCGCGGGAAATCGTGCTTGGGCTCGCCAATCGTCATATGCAAGGCCTCGCCGCCGGGCGCATGAGCGTCCAACAAGCTCCGCAGGCGCGGAAACGCATAGGCCGGAAGGTTCGAAAACCGCTCGGGAAACATCTGATACTGCCTCAAAGATTGGGATCGTTATCGCCCCATTTGAAACCGAATCTACCCAAGCCCCGGCTTCAGGTCCAGCAAAACCAATACCTTGACAGACAAATTGTGGCATTTTGGCAGGAATGCCCACACCCGCACTTTCATCTTTCCAAAAATACTCCCGCCGGAGGCGTCCCTGCCTTGCCCCGCGCGCCCTAGGCCAAGGCGTCTTCGGCGGCCTTGACCACGCGCAAAAGCCGCTCTTCCTGAAACGGTTTGCCACAGAACATGATCCCGCAACTTGGCTGGCCCGTGGGCAATGTCACGGCGCAAAGCCCCATCAGGTTGCCAACCCGCGTGTTGCGCAGGGTCAACAGGTTCTCGGTGACATAATAGGCCTCATCGCTCATCAACCGCTCGGCATTGGGCGGCAGGTTCGGGGCCGAGGGCATGATCACCGCATCATAGCCCGCAACCCGCGCGGCCCAATCGCGGCGCAACCCGTCAAGCATGCGCCATCCGGCCACGTAATCGGCGCTGCTGACCTCTTTGCCACCGCGAAAGCGTTCGAGAATGGGCGCGAACATCCTTTCGGGCGCGGCCTCGATCACGTCGCGCCAGATGCCATAGGCCTCGCCGGTGAAAAGCGCCGCCGAAAGCGGCATCGCTTGCGCCACCTCGGGCGCGTCGATTTCCTCGACCACCGCCCCCGCCTCGCGCAGACGCGCAATGGCGGCCTCATAGGCGGCGCCCGGTTCGGGGCGGATATCATCCAAAACCACCGTCTGAAGCGCGGCAAAGCGCAGCCCGTCAAGGCGGGCACCACGCAGATCGGCGGGTTTGCCGCCCTCAAGGGCCGCCAGCATCAGCGCCGCATCCTCGACCGAACGCGCCAGCGGGCCGACCGTATCAAACTTGGCACAAAGCGGCACAACCCCCGCTAGCGACACCCGCCCGGCGGTGGTTTTCAACCCCACCAGATCGTTCCAGGCCGAGGGAATGCGCACCGAGCCGCCGGTGTCCGATCCGATGCCACAGGCCGCCAGATCATAGGCCACACTGGCCGCCGCCCCCGAGGATGACCCCCCCGGCACCGCGCCCGCGTCATTCACACAGGGCGGCGTCGCCGTCACCGGGTTAAGGCCAAGCCCGGAAAAGGCCAGCTCGCTCATATGGGTCTTGCCAAGACAGACAAGCCCCGCCGCCGTGCCATTGCGCAAGACCTCGGCGTCACGCTCGGGCACGCGACCGGCCAACAGGGCGCTGCCCGCCTCGGTGGCAACGCCCGCGCTGTCAAACAGGTCTTTCCAGCTGATCGGCACGCCGTCCAGCACACCAAGGCGTTGCCCGGCGGCGGCGCGCTCGGCGGCGGCCTCGGCCTCGGCGCGGGCGCGCGCCTCGGTCACCGCGCTATAGATACGGTCGCGCGCCGGGTGGGCGTTGATCGCCGCAAGATAGGTCTCGGTCAGGGCCTGCGGGTCGATCTCGCCGCGCCCGATGCCGCGCCCCAGATCGCCTGCTGTCATCTTCAGCCAGTCTTGCATTGCCTGTCCCCCGCCTAACGTTGCATTCAAAAATCATTGGTAGCGGCAGAGCGGCGCATGGACAATCCCGCCCCGTCAAACATATTGAGGGGTATGGAATATGACAGCGATATCGTGATTGTTGGTGGCGGGCTCAATGGCCCGGCGCTTGCCTTGGCCCTTGCGCGCGCCGGGTTGCGCAGCACGGTGATCGACGCGCTCGACGAGCCAGTGCGCAAAAACGCCGCCTTTGACGGGCGCGCCTATGCTCTGGCCCTGGCCTCGGTGCGGCTTCTGGACAATCTCGGGATTTGGGCGCGGGTCGCCGATCACGCCCAACCGATGCTTGAAATCAAGGTCTCGGACGGGCACGCGGGCCAGGGGCCTGCGCCGTTCTTTCTGCATTTCGACCATGCCGAGATCGAAGAAGGCCCGATGGGTCACATGCTTGAGGATAGGTTTTTGCGCCGCGCCCTGCTTGCGGCGATGGCCGAGACGCCGTTGATCACCCAGGTGTCCGGGGATCGCGTGATCGCGCAAGAGGTCGGCCCGAAAGGCGCAAGCGTCACGCTTAGGTCGGGCAAGGTGATGAGCGCGCGGCTGATTGTCGGCTCTGACGGGCGCGGATCGGGCACCGCAATGCGCGCCGGGATCAAGCGCACAGGCTGGGGCTATGGGCAGACCGCTCTTGTGGCGGCAATCGCGCATGAGCTGCCTCATAATGGCATCGCGCATCAGTTTTTCATGCCGCACGGGCCGCTTGCGATCCTGCCTCTGCCCCGCAATCAAAGCTCGATTGTCTGGAGCGAGACAGATGAGACCGCCGCCCGCTTTGCCGCCCTGTCGGATGCGGATTTCATGGAGGTTCTGCGCCCGCGCTTTGGCAATTTCCTCGGGGATATCACGCTGGCGGGCAAACGGTTCGCCTATCCGCTCAGCCTGAGCGTCGCCAACGAGTTTGTCGCAGAGCGGCTTGCCCTGATCGGCGATGCGGCGCACGGGATGCATCCGATTGCGGGGCAGGGCCTAAACGCCGGGCTGCGCGATGTCGCCGCTCTGGCGCAGGTGCTGGACGAGGCCAGCCATCGCGGCGAAGACTTTGCCGCCGCCGATGTTCTGGCCCGATATCAGCAATGGCGCCGGTTTGATACCGCAACGCTTGCGATGGCGACGGACCTTACCAACCGGCTGTTTTCCAACGACAACCCGCTGCTGCGCGTGGCGCGCGATCTTGGCATGGGCGCGATTGGCGCCATGCCCGGCCTGCGCCGTGGATTTATCCGCGAGGCGGCGGGGCTGTCGGGTGATCTGCCCGACTTGATGCGCGGCTAAGAAGGTCGCTCCAGAAAGCGGATGACGGTATCGCCATATTTGCGTTCCTCGATAAGCTGAACGCCTTCGGGCGGGATAATGCCTGCGCTTTCTTCCCAGACGATCAGCGCCCCTTCGGCGATCCAGCCCCCGGCAAGGGCCGCGCCGAGCGCCGCTTCGCCAAGACCTTTGCCATAGGGCGGGTCAAGAAACACAAGGTCATGCGGCGCACCGGGGTTTTCACCCGGACGGCGCGCGTCGGTTTTGAAAATCCGGGTTTCGCTCTCGGCACGGCAGAGCGCGATATTCTCGCGCAGAATGCTAAGAGCCTTGCGGCCATCTTCGATGAAACTGACCATCGTCGCGCCGCGCGACAGCGCCTCAAGGCCAAGCGCGCCGGTGCCGGCAAAGATGTCCAGAACCCGCGCCCCGCTTACCGGATCGCCATACCCACCTGCCAAAACGTTGAACAGGCTTTCGCGTACCCTGTCGCTAGTCGGGCGCAAATGCGCGGCGGCATCCCCTTTGCCAACGCTGGCAAGGGCGCGGCCACGATGTTTTCCGGCAATGATCCTCACGCTTTCAACAACGCCTTGAGGTCAACGCTGGCATCGCCCACCAAATCCGGATCGGCGGTTTTGCCTGCATCAATCAGACGCTTGCCGACCATATAGGCGCGCGGGTCATTCATCGCGTCGACCGCCAAAAGCTCTGTGCCCTTGAAGTACCAGAACGACACCGCATCCTCGCCGTCGGCGGCGCGGGTGACAATCCTGTCATAGCCGGTATTCAGCCCGGCGATCTGGAGCTTGACATCATATTGATCCGACCAGAACCACGGGCGCGGCACATAGGCCACGTCCTTGCCCATGATGTTGCCCGCCACGCAATCGCCCATGTCGATCGCATTGGGCACGCTTTCCAGCCGCAGCCTGCCGCCGTCATAGGGGAAAGAGGCGCAATCGCCGATCGCCCAGATCGACGGATCGCTGGTATGTCCCATGGCATCGACCGCGATCCCGTTGTCGATCACAAGGCCCGCCGCCTCGGCAAGGGCGGTGTCGGGGGTAATGCCGACACCGACGATGACCATATCCACCGAAAGCGCGCTACCATCGCTAAGGCGCGCGCCGCTCACCTGGCCCTCGCCCATCAGCCGCTCAAGCCCGATACCTTCGCGGATATCGACACCGTGGCGCGTATGCAGGGCGCGGAAGTAATCAGAGGTCTCTTTGGCCGCCACGCGCTGCAAAATCCGCTCGCCCATTTCGACAAGAACCACCTGCATGCCGCGACTGGCGGCGACCGCCGCCGCCTCAAGCCCGATATAGCCGCCGCCGACGATCAAAACCTTTGCGCCGGTCACGAAACCCGGTGCCATGGCATCGACATCGCCAAGCGTGCGCACCACATGCACCCCGCCAAGATCGCCACCAATGGAAGCAGGCAAACGTCGCGGAAGCGAGCCGGTCGCGAGCACAAGATCGTCATATCCAAGACGCTCTTGCCCCATGACCACCTCTTTGCTCGCCCGGTCGATCCCCGTGACCGCAGAGCCAAGGCGCAAATCAATATCGGCCTCGGGATAAAACCGCTCGGGGCGCAGGTAAAGCCGCTCGAGCGCCATGTCGCCCAGCAGGTATTTCTTGGACAAGGGAGGGCGCTGATAGGGGGGGACAGGCTCATCACCGATCAGGGTGATCGCCCCCTCAAAACCATCCGTGCGCAGCTTGGCCACCACCGACGCGCCGGCCTGTCCGGCCCCGATCACTACTACCCCCGGCATTCGCCCTCTCCTTAATTTATCGTGGTCACTTGCCTATCACCCGCCTATATCTACATCCAAATGAAACCCATTTAATAGGCGAGGAACGACCATGACCATTTCGAAAGGCGACAAACTTCCCGATGCGACGCTTTTGCAACTGGGCGCAGACGGCCCGCAAGAGGTATCGCTTAACGCACATACCGCTGGGCGCAAAGTGGTGATCTTTGCCGTGCCGGGCGCCTATACGCCGACCTGCCATTCGGCGCATGTACCAAGCTTTGTGCGCACCAAGGCGCAGTTTGACGAAAAAGGCGTGGATGAGATCATCTGTATCAGCGTCAATGACCCCTTCGTAATGAAATCCTGGGGCGAGGCGACCGGCGCGACGGAGGCGGGCCTAAGCATGATGTCGGATCCGCAAAGCGCGTTTACCAAGGCGATTGGCATGGAGTTCGATGCGCCGCCCGCCGGGCTTTATGGTCGCTCCAAGCGCTACGCCATGCTGGTCGAAGATGGCACGGTGACCTTGCTGCATGCCGAGGAAAGCCCCGGCACCTGCGAAGTGACCGCCGGGGAATCGCTTTTGGCGGCGATGTAAGCCAACCCCACCTTGAGGGACTTAGGAAAAGAGCGGCGCAGGTCGCTCTTTTTTGTTGGGGTGAGGGGCGCTGCCCCTCACACTCCCCGGGATATTTTCAGCAAGAAGAAGCAGGCCGTCGGGCATCAATCGGCAGACGCCGGGCGGCGATGATCAGGGCGATCAGGACAGCCAGCCCGCCGAGAACGTAGTATCCCAAAATGCGCTGGATATCGGCATAGGGCATCAGGCCCTCGCGGGCGGTACCGAAGGAGGCGAGGTAAAGCGTTGCAGCAAAGACGAGCCGCGCGCAAAAGCTCTGTAATGACAGGTAGGTGGCGCGGCTGGTGTCCTGCAATTCCGGCTGAACCCGCGCGGCGATGAAGGGCTTCGAGAGCGAATCCGGCACCATTCGCAGGAACATGATCGCGATGACGATGATGGTGTTGCTGAGCGCCAGAATACCGATCAGGGCGATCTGCATCGTGAAAGCCGCCATCAGGATCGCAGGTAGACCAAGCCAGTTGCGAAGCCGCAGAGCCCAGCAAGACGTGAGCACCGAAATCACCATCATCGCCGCCGAGACCGCGCCGCTGACCATGGGCGCGTTGGCGCCGTGACCACCGTCGTTCAGGGCCGCGAGGATAAAGGGCTGGCCAAAGACGAAGGGCAAATGGCTAAAGCCGTACATCAGCACGCTGAGCGCAAAGAGCCAGATCAGAACCGGCTGGGTCAGCGCGGATTTCAGCGCGTGCAGCCGCAGCACTTCGGCCCCTTCGGGCAAGGGGGCGCCGGATTTGGGCGGCTCGTGAAAGCGCAGGGCGAGCAAAAGCACCCCGCCAAAGGCAAATGCACCTGCGTAGAACGGCGCAGTCGACGCGAGCGTTGCCATGGCGCCGCCGGTGATGGCGGACAGCGCAAGCGCGGTGAAGGAAAACCGCCAGGCCCGGAGTTCCTGTTGCTCGACCTCGGCCTTGCGACCGGCGGCCACGAGTGATTCATAGAGCATGGCGCTATCGGTGCCCGAGGCGAAGGCCATGCTTGCCCCCATCAGGATCTGGGCAAGGGCAAAGGTGGCGAAATCATTGCCAAGCGCCAGCAAGATCGCCCCCGCAAGCCCCGCCACAGCCGAGGCCAAAAGGGTAAAGCGACGCCCAAACCGGTCGGACATCTAGCCAGAGGGCACCTCGAGCGCAGTGGTGCCGACATCATAGATGGCATAAAGCAGGATCGCCTCGGTGGCGGAAAGTTGCGCCTGGAAATAGAGAAACCATGGGTAGATCGCGATGTTGCGCGCGGCCTGTTCGCAAGGCAGGGTCCGCGCCCGCGTCATGGCATGCCGGTCATACGCAGCGGCGCCGTCATCCCTCGGCCAGACCGTCCATCTTGCGGGCAAGCTTGAGGTCAAGCGCGCTAAGCCCATCGACGTCATGGGTGGTCAGGACCACGTTCACCTTGTTGTAAACATTGAACCATTCTGGATGGTGATTCCATTTCTCGGCCCAGATCGCGGCGCGGGTCATAAAGCCGAAGGCCTCGACGAAATTGGCGAACTTGAACTCTTTGAAGATCGCATCCCGCTCTTCATCGAGCGTCCAGCCGTTTTCAAGCAAGGGCGTCAGAGTAGTCTTGCGGGCGGTCTCGCTCAGGTGTTCGCTCATTCGTGATCCTCCATGTCGGTTTTGCGGAACGGGCCATAGCCGGTGAGAACCTCGATATCCTCATCCACCGCCGCGCGCTCTGCCTCAAGGTAATGCGCGACGGCTTCGGCGAAACCCTCATCGCGCAGCCAGTGCAATGAATGTGTGCCCACCGGCAAATAGCCGCGCGCCAGCTTGTGCTCACCCTGCGCACCAGCCTCTACCCGGTCAAGCCCCTGCGCAATGGCGAAATCCATCGCCTGGTAATAGCACAGCTCGAAATGCAGGCAGGGGTGATCCTCGGTGCAGCCCCAGTATCGGCCATAAAGTGCCGAGGCGCCAATCAGGTTCATCGCCCCTGCCACTACCCGACCCTCGCGATGTGCCAGCACCAAAAGGATGTCATCGCGCAGCCGGTCATGGGCGAGATCAAAGAACGCCCGCGTCAGGTAAGGCGTGCCCCATTTGCGCGCGCCGGTATCCTGATAAAACGCCCAGATCGCATCCCAGTGGTGCGGCTTGATCTGATCGCCGGTCAGCTGTTCAATCTCGCCGCCAAAGCCCTGCGCACGGGCGCGCTCCTTGCGGATGGTCTTGCGCTTGCGCGACGACAGATCGGCGAGGAAGGCGTCAAAATCGGCATAGCCGCGATTGACCCAGTGATATTGCTGGGTCTTGCGCGCCATAAGGCCCATGGCGGCCCCGGCGCGGGCCTCATCCTCGGTGCAAAAGGTAAGATGCAAGGATGAGAGCGCATTGCGACCGGCGGTTTCGACCGCGCCCTGAACAAGGGCGGCGCGCCCGATCTCTTCAAAACCGGGGCGTACCAAAAACCGTCGCCCGGTCACCGGCGTAAACGGCACCGCAACCTGAAGCTTGGGGTAATAGCGCCCACCCGCCCGCTCATAGGCATCGGCCCAATTGTGATCGAAGATATATTCGCCCTGACTGTGGGACTTGAGATAGAGCGGCGCACAGGCGATGACCTGCCCCTCGGCCTCGGCCGTCATGTAATGGGGTTGCCAGCCGCTTCCGACGCCGACAGAGCGGCTGTCTTCCAGCGCCTTGAGAAACCGGTAGGTGGTGAAGGGGTCGTTCGGACGCCCCCCGCCCGCAGCCTCGGGGCAGGCGCAGGCATCCCAGGCCTCGGGCCCGATCTGCGCCAGGGCGTCGTGCAGGCTTATCACTACCTCGCTTTGCGTCATTGGCCCCGCCGTTCTCTTGCCACAGGTTCTATCTGGCCCGCCTTGCGCGCGGATCAAGCGGCGGGCGTGGGAAGATAGCCCTCGAATGTGATATTATCTGCGGTTTTGCGCGCCTCGGCCTCGGCTTGCGGCGACCGCACGGTCCAGCAGAGTATCCCGGCCCCATCAGCCTTGAGGTCGGCAAGGCGCGGGTTGTCCAGATCGTCGATATCGTGGCTGACAAAGACCGATCCGGTCGGGCCGTAATCGGGAATATCACGAAGCCGCGCGCGGGTTTCGGCGCGCAACAGCGGCCAATCCGCGGCGGTATAGCCACAGGTGACGATCCCGCGCGGCATGTCGGGCGCAAGGCTGGCCAAGCGGGCAACCATATGCGGATTGAACGACATCACCGCGACCGGGCCGGTATAGCCCGCAAGACAATCGGCCGTGGCCCGTTCAAGCGTACCGTCGGTTTCGCCCATCTGGCCATGCTGATCCTTGAGTTCGACCAAAAGCGGGGCGCGCCCGGCGACAAGCGCTAACACCTCGGCAAGATCGGGAATGCCCTCATCGCCGCCCAAAAGCGGGATTTGCCCGAGCTCGACAGAATCGCGTTGGCGCACCGGGCCCTTGACGCCGGTCAATCGGTCAAGGTCGTAGTCATGAAACACCATCGCGCGCCCGTCGCGCGACAGTTGCAGGTCGATCTCGATGCCATAGCCCGCTTTGATCGCCGCACGGATCGCCGCGCGCGAATTCTCGGGGCGCCCATCCGCCACGTCATGCAGCCCGCGATGCGCAAGCGGCAGGCGCAAAAGCACCTCTGCCAGCGCCGTCATCTGATCTGGAACACCCCGTCTATTTCAACCGCCACGCCAAACGGCAAGGACGGCGCCGAAACGGCGGCGCGCGCATGTTTGCCCGCGTCGCCAAGCGCCTCGCCGATAAAGTCAGAGGCGCCGTTGATCACCTGCGGCTGATCGGTGAAATCGGCGGTGGAATTGACAAAACCGGTCAGCTTGACCACCCGCACCAGCCGGTCAAGATCGCCGCCACAGGCCGCCTTGACCTGCGCCAAAAGCGCAATCGCGCAGACCTTGGCCGCTGCGGCACCTGCCGCCGCATCCATGTCATCGCCAAGTGTGCCGATGATCAAGCCGTTGTCATCCTTGGCAATCTGGCCCGAGACATAAAGCATGTCGCCCGCCTGCACATAGGGCACATAATTGGCCGCAGGGGCCGGGGCATCTGGAAGGGTAATCCCCATCTCGGCAAGTTTTGATTCAAATTGGCCCATGTTCACATCTCCCTTGGTACTGCGTTGCGCCGACGCTAGTCGCTGTTTTTCGGGAATGAAATCAAAAAACGGCTCTGCGCGCGATCAAATCGGCCTAAGCGCGAAAGCGCTTTGCTCAGATAGCGATTGCTGGTCAAGCAATTCCTGTTCGATCGGCTCAGGCTGGCGGGGGACTGACCCGCCTGCCGGGTCTGATCCACCTCGATAGGCCCGCTGCAATGCGGCCAAATACGCGGCGGTCAGGGCGCGTCTGAAAGCGGGCGCCGACCCGGCCCATGATTCGCCCCCGGACACAGACCTGAAGCAGATAAATAGGACCTGTCAGCATCAGGGCATTCCCATAAGGCAGCTCAAAAAACCGACCCACCAGCAGCGATCACCGCTTTTACGGCGCAAGATATGCAATTCTTCACGCCCGGGATCATTTTTTCACCTATCCAATCGCATCCACATTTCGAATGATAAAGGTTACATGTTGCAAGGAAACGGTTTAAATGGGCAAAATCGATGTCACCAATCTGCCACAGCATCGTGAACAAGCCGCGAACCCGGATGGGTTTGCCAGCCTGATCGTATATATCATCCTGTGATTCCCTGACTTTACGGATATTTCAATTGCTGCCTTCGAACTTGAAATTGCTTTCTAAACCCGTAAGCCGCGTTGCTGCCCTCGTCGGCCTGATTCTGCTTGCGGCCTGCGCCAAGCCTGATCCTGCACAGACGACGCAAGAGGCGTTTGACCCTTATGAAGGCCAGAACCGTGAGGTTCACCAGTTCAACCGCCGTCTTGACCGCGCGCTGGTTCGTCCGCTGGCAAAGGGCTACACAAGCGTCGTACCCGACGACATCGAAAACGCAGTTGTGCGGTTTGCAGTCAACCTTTCGCTGCCCAGCGATGTCGTCAACAACGTGCTTCAGCTGAACATGCGCGGCGCTATCGAGGACGCCGCGCGCTTTGTGGTGAACACCACTGTTGGCCTTGGCGGTTTCTTTGATCCGGCCAGCGAAATGGGCATGGCTGCGGGCACAAACACCGATTTCGGCGAAACCTTGCATGTCTGGGGCGGGCGCGAAGGTGCCTATGTCGAATTGCCGATTCTCGGCCCGTCGACAGAGCGTGACACCTGGGGCATGGCGGTGGATCTCTTCACCAACCCGCTCACATATATCCTTGATCCGCCCGAAAGCTTTGCCGGTACGGCCGCAGGCGTATCCGCCGGTCTGAGCAAACGCGAGAAATTTGGCGATACGATTGATTCAATTCTCTATGAAAGCGCCGACAGTTACGCGCAGTCACGATCACTTTATCTTCAAAATCGCCGGTTTGAACTGGGCGGAACGGCAGGCAATACTTATGTAGACCCATATGATGCCCCTGCCACTTCCGGCTCGTTGGAGGACCCTTATGACCAGTAACCTATCGCGTCGCCATTTCATCACCACCGGCCTTGCTTTTTCCGGACTTGCCGCGATTCCGTCCGGCGTTCTGGCGCTTACCGATGCGCGGGCGCGCACGCTTGTTGATGCGGTTGTGTCGGATATCAACCGGGTGATCGCCTCGGGAAAACCCGTGTCCGGCATGATTTCGGACTTCGAGCGCATCTTTACGCGCTACGCCGATGTTAACATCATTGCCCGCTCGACCCTTGGTGCCGACGCCAACCGCATTTCAAGCAGCCAGATGGCCGCCTTTACCAAGGCGTTCCGGGGCTATATCGCGCGCAAATATGGCAAGCGCTTCAACGAGTTTGTCGGTGGCCGTATTGAAGTGAATTCGGTCAAAGCGGTGAAATCCTGGCATGAAGTGAAATCGACCGCCTATCTACGCGGCGAGTCGCCCTTCGAGGTCAGCTTTCTGGTTTCTGACCGCTCGGGCAAGGACCTGTTCTTTGATATGATCATCGAAGGCATCAGTCTGCGCCTGAGTGAACGCACCGAAGTGGGCGCGATGCTGGATCGGCGTAATGGCGATTTCAACGCGATGATTGCGGACCTCAAGAAGGCCGGCTGACCCGACCAGACAGAGCTTGTTATTATCAAACGGCGCCCCTTTGGGCGCCGTTTTCAGTTCCCCCCAAAGATTCCGCGCAGGATATTTTCAATCGGATTGTTGCTGAGCGGCCTTTGCCTGCGTTGCCGGGGGGCGGCCGGGGCGGCCCTGGGCGCCGGGCGCAGCATAGGCAGCGGCTTGACCGGCACGCCCTCATGCACGCGCACCATGGTTTCGCGCCAGATTTCCGCCGGAAGACCGCCGCCCGTCACCCCGGTGAGCGGCGTGTTGTCGTCATAGCCCATCCAGACCCCGGCCACGTAATCGGCGCTAAAGCCCAGAAACCAGGCATCGCGCGCCGCCTGTGTGGTGCCGGTCTTGCCGGCCGCCTCGCGGTCGGGCAATTTGGCCCGGGCCCCGGTGCCGCCATCGACCACCCGGCTCATCATATAGATCAACTCGCGGGCAGCCTCTTCGCGGATCACCCGCTCGCCAATACCGCCGCCGCTGCCCATCAGGGGGGTTTTTTCCCCCAGAAGGCTAAGCTCGACCAGACCATAGGGTGTCACCGACGACCCGCCGTTGAGAATGCCCGCATAGGCCCCGGTCATCTCGATCAGCGTGCTTTCCGAAGCCCCAAGCGCCAGGGCCGGCCCCGCCGCCAGATCGCTTTCGATGCCAAAATCGCTGGCCACCTTGCGCACAAGATCGCGGCCGACGTCTTCCGAAATCTTGACCGCCGGCACGTTCAGCGACTGGCGCAGCGCCTCGGCCAGGGTCACGCGGCCATAATGCTTGCGGGTATAGTTTTCCGGGCACCAGCGGCCCGATCCCGCAATGTTTATACAATAGGGCTCATCCACCACGACGGAATCATAGTGGTATCCCAACTCAAGCGCGGTGGCATAGACGAAGGGCTTGAACGCCGATCCGGTCTGGCGGTTGGCCTGTGTTGCGCGGTTGAAGGCGCCCACGACCTTGGTCTTGCGCCCGCCCACCATGCCACGCACCGCGCCATCGGCCGACATCACCACAATTGCGGCTTGCGCCTTTGACCCGTCGCGCACCTTCTCCTCGAAAATATACTTCAGCGCATCCTCGGCGGCGCGTTGAATGCGCTGATCAAGGGTGGTCTTGATGATCACGTCCTCGGTGGTGTCGCGGGTGAAAAATTCTGGCCCCGAGGCCATCACCCAATCGGCGAAATATCCGCCGGCCTGCGCCTCTGCCGCCGCCGAAAGCTCTGCGGGGTTGGCCAGAGCGATGGCAACCTCCTGGTCCGACAAATAGCCCTGACGGCGCATCAGGCCGATCACCACCGAGGCCCGGTTCTGCGAGCGCTCAAGGTTGCGTGTCGGGGCCAATGTCGTGGGGGCCGTCAAAAGCCCGGCCAGCATCGCCCCCTCGGAGGGGTTGAGATTGGCCGCCGATTTGCCGAAATAGCGCTGTGCTGCGGCCTCGGCGCCATAAGCACCGCCACCAAGATAGGCCCGGTTAAGGTAAACCGACAACACCTGATCCTTGGTGTATTTCGCCTCCATCGCCAGGGCATAGATCGCCTCTTTCGCCTTGCGCCACAGCGACGAGCGGCGGCAATCAGAGACATACTCGGCCTCGCTCTTCCATTGGGTCTCGTCATATTTGACACCGAAGCACAGCAATTTGGCGGTTTGTTGGGTGATGGTAGAGCCGCCATTGCCCGACAGCGGACCGCGGCCTTCGCTCAGGTTGATGCGGATCGCGCTTGCAATACCGATCGGATCAACGCCGGGATGCATGTAAAACCGCCGGTCTTCGGTGGCGATCACCGCGTTCTTGAGGTGTTTGCTGACCGTATCGGCATCAATCACCCCGCCAAACTGATCGCCGCGCCAGGCAAAGACGTCACCCTTGCGATCCAAAAGCGTGACAGACCCCTTGGCACGCCCATCCAGAAGCGAGGCATATTCCGGCAGCGTGGTATAGGTATAGCCCACCAAAAGACCGACGATCAGCGTAAGAACCGCGCCAATCCGCCAGCTGATCCCCCAGATCACCCGCAGAACCCAGCCGATGATGCGCGCAAAGAAAGCGATGATCGGATTGCGGCTGCGCGACGGTTTGCGCCGCGCCCGTTTGGCCGCAGGTTTGCGACGCGCAGATTTGGCCGGGGCCTTGCGCGTGCGCTTGGGCGCCACCAAGGGCGGCTTTTTACGTCCTGAATTGCTCATGCTCGCCCTGCCCGGACCTGTTTCTTTGGGGCACTCTATATTGCCTTTTCACAAAAGTAGAGACCCCGGAACACCGCTTGCGGCTTTTCCATTTGCCTATTTTTTAGGCAAATAAACCTTTTCGCCTATTTTTCAATCACGGCACTGCGACAATCGCCCCCGAAACCCGCCTTCCGACTTCAAGAATCCGCGCCCGGCGCCTTTTCTGCAGGTGCAAATAACGCGCTGAGCCACAGGAAACCGAAAGGGGTAGACGTGAAACTCATCATTGCAACGATAAAGCCGTTCAAACTTGAAGAGGTCCGCGAAGCGCTGACCGAGATCGGGGTGCGCGGCATGATGGTTACCGAAATCAAGGGCTTCGGCTCGCAGTCAGGACACACGGAAATCTATCGCGGCGCCGAATACGCCGTGAATTTCGTGCCCAAGATCAAACTGGAAATCGGCGTAAGCGCCGGCATGGCCGATCAGGTGGTCGAGACCATCACCAAGACCGCCCGAACCGGCAAAATCGGTGACGGCAAGATCTTTGTTCTCGACATCGCTCAGGCCGTGCGCGTGCGCACCGGCGAAACCAACGACGACGCGCTTTAACCACGCGCAGGGGAAAGGACAGTACAATGAATTCCATGACCAAACTTGGCCTTGCCGCAACGCTGATCGCGCTGCCGCAGCTTGGCCTTGCACAAGAGGCCGACACGACGCCGACCAACGCCGATATCGGGTTCATCTTCACCACCTTCATGTTCCTCGTGTCGGGCTTTCTGGTGTTCTTCATGGCCGCGGGCTTTGCCATGCTCGAAGCGGGCCTTGTGCGCGGCAAGAACGTCGCGATGCAGCTGACCAAGAACATGGCGCTCTTCTCTCTCGCCTCGATCTTTTACTATATCCTCGGCTACAACCTGATGTACCCCGGCGATGGCTGGAGCATGCAGGGCATCCTTGGCGCGTTTTCGATCACCTCGCTTGAGCCGGTTGGCCTTGCAGGCGCGGAACCTGACCTGACCTATGCCTCGGTTGGCTCTGATTTCTTCTTTCAGCTGATGTTCTGTGCCGCGACCGCGTCAATCGTGTCGGGTGCCGTGGCCGAGCGGATCAAGCTCTGGCCCTTCCTGATGTTCACCATCGTTCTGACGGCCGTGATCTATCCGGTTCAGGCGAGCTGGAAATGGGGCGGCGGTTTTCTTGACGAAATGGGTTTCCTTGATTTTGCCGGCTCGACCGTTGTCCACTCGGTGGGTGGCTGGGCCGCTCTGACGGGCGCCATCATCCTAGGGCCGCGTATCGGCAAATACGCCAAAGACGGCCGTGTCATTCCGATCCCCGGCTCGAACCTTGCACTTGCCACTCTGGGCACGTTCATCCTGTGGCTTGGTTGGTTCGGCTTTAACGGCGGCTCACAGCTTTACATGGACACCGCCGGGAACGTGGCTGACATCAGCCGGATCTTCTCGAACACCAACACCGCGGCGGCCGCCGGGGCAGTGGTTGCTCTGATCCTGACGCAGATGCTCTATAAAAAGCCTGACCTTACGATGATCCTGAACGGTGCATTGGCCGGTCTGGTGTCGATCACCGCCGAACCGCTGACGCCCTCGCTTTTCCAGGCCATGCTTATTGGTGGTGTTGGTGGCATGATCGTGGTCTTCGCCGTACCGATGCTCGACAAGTTCAGGATCGACGACGTCGTGGGGGCCATTCCGGTTCACCTCTTCGCGGGCATCTGGGGCACTCTGGCTGTGCCACTGACCAACTCGGATGCAAGCTTTGGCACCCAGATTATCTCGATCCTGATCGTCGGCGCCTTTGTTGTCGTCGCCTCGGCCATCGTCTGGCTGCTGCTCAAGGGCATCTTTGGCCTGCGCGTCAGCGAAGAGGATGAGATCAACGGCCTCGACATGGCAGAGCTGGGCATGGAGGCCTATCCAGAATTCTCCAAAGGCTGATCCATCCTCCTCCCGATCAGCCGTAAGAGATCTTCCCGGGCGTTCGCGCCCGGGTTTTTTTATGCCTGATCGGTGCGTCATTCCCTCTCACCGCATCTAGCAGAATCGCCCGGGTCCGTGCTAAGTCTTGCGGTATGAGCATCGCCAACCCCAATATAGACCCGGCACAGCCGCTTATTCGCCAGCTTGACGAGGGCGCGATCAACCGTATTGCCGCCGGTGAGGTGGTCGAACGCCCCGCCTCTGCGGTCAAGGAACTGGTGGAAAACGCCCTTGATGCGGGCGCGACGCGGATCGACGTGGCGATTGCCGATGGCGGCAAGACCCTCATTCGGGTGCGCGACGACGGCTGTGGCATTGCGCCCGAGCAACTTCCGCTGGCCCTGGCGCGTCATGCCACGTCAAAGATTGACGGCACCGACCTCCTCAATATCCATTCCTTCGGGTTTCGCGGCGAGGCCCTGCCCTCGCTTGGCGCGGTGGGTCGGCTGACCATCACCTCGCGGGCGCGCGGGTTCGAGGCGGCTGAAATCTCGGTCTCTGGCGGCCAGATGAGCGCGGTCAAACCCGCCGCTCTGAATTCTGGCACCACGGTCACCCTGCGCGATCTGTTTTATGCCACGCCTGCGCGGCTTAAATTCATGCGCAGCGACCGCGCCGAGACCCAGGCGATCAGCGATACCATCAAGCGCCTTGCCATGGCCGAGCCCTTTGTCGGCTTTACCCTGCGCGATGTGTCGGGGGGCGGCGAAGGGCGGATCACCTTTCGCGCCGACCCGGAAACCGGTGATCTGTTCGATGCCCTGCACGGGCGGCTGGCGCGGGTGATCGGGGCCGATTTCGCCGAGAACGCCCTGCGCATTCAGGCCACGCGTGACGCGCTCAGCATGACGGGCTATGCCGCCCTGCCGACCTATTCGCGCGGCTCTTCGGTGACGCAATACCTCTTCGTGAATGGCAGGCCCGTGCGCGACAAGATGCTCTATGGCGCGCTGCGCGCCGCCTATAGCGACGTCCTCAGCCGCGACCGCCACCCGGCGGCGGCGCTGTTTCTCGACTGCGGCCCGACGCTGGTAGATGTCAACGTGCACCCGGCCAAATCCGAGGTCCGCTTTCGCGATCCGGGGCTGGCGCGCGGGCTTATCGTGTCGGGGCTGCGCCATGCTCTGGCCGAGGCCGGGCATCGCGCCTCAAGCACGGTTGCGGGGGCCACGCTCGGGGCGTTTCGCCCCGAACCCGCCGGACCCGCGGGCGCGCGCGTCTACAAGATGGATCGCCCCTCGCCCGGTGCCCGCGCCCTTGCCTATCAATCGCAAGCGCCCGGTTTTGCCGAGATGCAACAGGCCTATAGCGCGCGGGTCGAGCCGGACCCGAACGAGGCCGGCACGCAAGAGCCGGACGAGCCCCCCGCAACCGCCCTGCCGCTTGGGGCGGCGCGCGCGCAGGTCCATGAAAACTATATCATCGCCCAGACCGAAACCGGCATGGTCATCGTGGATCAGCACGCCGCGCATGAACGGCTTGTCTACGAACGCCTCAAGGCACAGATGGCCGACACCGGCGTCGCCTCGCAGGCGCTTTTGATCCCCGATATCGTTGATCTCTGCGAGGCCGATTGCGCCATCCTGCTTGATGCGGCAGATGATCTTGCACGGCTTGGCCTTACCCTCGAACCCTTCGGGCCGGGCAGCATCGCGGTGCGCGAAACACCCGCCATTCTGGGTCAGGTCAACGCCCCTGCCCTGTTGCGCGATATCCTCGATGAACTCGCCGATCAGGGCGACAGCCAGACCCTCAAATCGCGCATCGACGCGATCCTGTCGCGGGTTGCCTGTCACGGCTCGATCCGCTCGGGTCGGCGCATGAGCGGTGAGGAAATGAACGCCCTTTTGCGCGAAATGGAACGCACGCCGCTATCAGGCCAGTGCAACCACGGCCGCCCCACCTATGTGGAGCTGCGTCTGTCTGACATCGAACGCCTGTTTGGTCGCACATGATTCAGATCGGCGATACTCAGTTTTCGCTTAGCGAGCCGCTTGTACTGGCCGCCCTCGTGGGGGCCGCACTTGTGCTGCTGATCCTGATCCTGCTGATCATGGCGGTGCGGGCCTCGGCGCGTTCGGCCAGCCTCGCCGAACCGCTGGCGCAGCAGGTCGGACAATTGGGGCTTCGCGTGCAGGGGCTCAGCGACGGGCAACACCAGCTTGCCGGCGGGCTTAACCATGTTTCCGAGGCACAGGCAGCGGCGCAATCGCATCTGCTTCAACTGATGGAAAAGCGCCTGTCGCAGGTGTCGGAACAGATGTCGGAAAACCTGCAAGGCTCGGCCCGGCGCACCGCGCAATCGCTTGGCGATCTGCAACAGCGGCTTCAGGCAATCGACAAGGCGCAGGATAATATCACCAAGCTCTCGGGCGATGTTCTGTCGCTTCAGGACATCCTGAGCAACAAACAGACCCGCGGGGCGTTCGGTGAAATCCAGCTGACCGATATCGTGACCAAGGCCCTGCCCTCGGATAGCTATAGCCTGCAACACACGCTGTCGAACGGGCGGCGCGCCGATTGCCTTATCCACCTGCCCAACCCGCCGGGGCCGATCTGTATCGACAGCAAATTCCCTCTAGAAGCCTATGAGGCCCTGCGCCGCGCCAAGACCGATTGGGAGTTGAACGAGGCCGCCAAGTTTCTGCGCATCTCGGTCAAGAAGCATATCCGCGACATCTCGGAGAAATACATTCTGGACGGCGAAACCGCCGATGGGGCGCTGATGTTTCTGCCCTCCGAGGCGGTCTATGCCGAGCTTCACGCGAATTTCCCCGAACTGGTGCGCGACGGGTTTTCCGCGCGGGTCTGGATCGTGTCGCCGACCACCTGCATGGCGACACTGAACACCATGCGCGCCATTCTCAAGGATGCGCGCATGCGCGAACAGGCCGGCGCGATCCGGCGCGAATTGGGTTTGTTGTTCGGCGATGTAGAGCGATTGGGCACGCGGGTGGAAAACCTTGACCGGCATTTCAATCAGGCGGCCAAGGATATCTCGGATATCAAGATTTCCGCCGATAAGGCCGGGCGCCGCGCCCGCCGTCTCGACAACTTCGACTTTGAGGAACTCGCCCCCGAGTCAGAGACCGCCATCGTTGCCCTGCCGAAAGACCGCTAGGCACAGGACACGAAAAAGGCCGGGTGCGCACTCATTACGCCCCCGGCCCCTTGGAAAACGAGGTTAACCGTTACAGGGCGGCCAGAATGGCCACGGGCAGGCCAAGCATGCCTGCGGTGATGATCGCGATTGAAAGTCCAAGACCTTTAAACATGTGACGTTCTCCATTGATTGGGTGTGCCGATAAACAGGAGGTAGCCCTGCGCGTCCTCAAGGGGATGCGGCAGGCTGTCACAGATGCGCTCTACATCGTTTCCAGACAATGCCGCCGGAATGCGCGTTTCAACAGGTCAAGTTCTTCGCGCAAAAGCGAGATTTCCGAGCGGATGTCATAGCTGAGCACATCACCGGACAAGAGCGCGAAACTGTCGAGCACCTCGCCGCTGCGCGCGTCGCGGATCACAAAGGTCTGAACCCCGTCGGCAATTGCCGCCGCAGGCACCGGCACCCGCACGACCCAGAGACCATCATCCGGCTTTTCGACAACCTCGACATCCGGCACCGGCCTTTGAAGGTGCATCACCTCGATCTGGGGCTGGTAATTGCCCACGCCCTCATAGGTCAGAACCCCTTCCCAGACCCCTTCAAACAGGCGCGTTTTGGTCAGCGTCAGCTCACTCATCCGGGGGTCCTTTCTTATAATTCTGCGCGCGGGCGGCGGCTAAAGGTGAGGTCGTGCAAGACCACCTGGCTCATCTGCGGGTTCTCGAAGATCAGGTCGATCCACGCCCGCTCCACCCGCTTTTCGTTGAGGTTGGAATAGGCGAGATCAAACTCGACCATGATCTCATCCTCATGCAGCGGCAATTCACGCACGATCTGTTCGGTATTGGGGCCATGCTTGATGTTGAGGCGCGCAAAAATCTCAAGCGGCTTTTCCATCTCGACAATCGTATCCATCCGCAACAGGTGCTTGCGTGTCAGCCCATTGACCGCCTCTTGCGGGAAATCCAGCACCACCGACAGGAACGATCCGTCAAAGGCGAACACATCCATCCGAAGCCCGTAAGGCGCAAGATCGGCCTCGCGGCTATTGCGCAATTGCCGCAAAGACAACTCGGAATGTGCGCAATCGTGAAACAATGTCACTTCGCGCCCCAACATCGACTTTGACTTGACCGAGGCCATGCCCGGAGCGGGCAAAGGTTCGCGCCAAAGCTCGGGCCGCCAGGACCAATCGGTGCCATGCGGCTTGGGAAACGCGTTCGAGCCGATCATCGGCAAGGCCAGACGGTTATCCGCCGTCGAGATCACTTCGTTCAATGAATACATAAGTTTGCGGGCGCGGGCACGCTCCCTGCGCAGATTGGCGAGGCTCATCATAGGGGCATTGCGCGCCGCCTGGCTCCACTTGCGAAGGCCTTGGCGTTGCACAACCAAATCTAGAAATTTCATTCCGGTAATACCATGTAAGTCTCGTCTGGACGTGGTGTGCTAACAGTGTGCCCAATAACTACTTACATAGCATTAACCTTTGATTGGAAACAATCCACCCAAAAGCATAACACGGCCTTTCTTGGCCATGGTGGCGGGTTGCGTTACGTCATCTGACGGTGTTTCACCCGCTGCCGCCGTGCCGGGGGAAAAGTTGCGTTCGGGGCTTTGCTCGCGCAACTCTTCGGCCAGATCCATCAACAGATCGCGCCCCGCATCACTGGCGACACTGCCGCCTTCCGGCCCATAGACCGCAAGGCCGATCAGGTGATCGTTGATCACCATGCCGGCCCGCCAATAAGACGGATCGCCCGCAGGGAGCACGGCGCGCCCGCCAGTTGCAACATGCACAAGCGATATGCCGTCTCCGTCAAAACCCAGCAAAACCTTGTCCGGGGCCTGGGCGCGGGTCATTTCCGCTGAATTTGGCTGGCTCACCCCCACCCGCCGCGGCAGAACCAACACCGTCAGGACCGCAGGATCAACCACCACTCCGGCCGTACCGGTCAGGCTCTCGCAGCTGGCCAGCAACGCAAAGCTGCCGCTTGCACCGCGCTTGACGCTCTGGGGATCAATGCAATAGCCGCGCGGCCCGGCCACGGTCACGTCGCCGTCGTAAAACATCGCCCTGCTGAGCGCAGGCGCGCCGCCCCCCGGCACGCCCTCAAGACAGGCGGCCAGCGGCAGGATAAGCATCGTGAAAAAGGCCCGGCGCATGATCCGCCGGGCCGTGGTCTGATCAGAGATCCATGTAGACATGGCGCTCGGCCTTGGCCCCGGGATGGGTCACCGCGCCTTTATATGTCTCGCCAACAAGCTGGGCGTACTTCCAGAGCGCGCCACTTGCATAGATCGTCTCGCGCGGACCTTTCCAATCGGCCTTGCGCGCGGCCAGATCTTCATCGCTGAGCGCGACCGACAATTCGCCGGTCAGGGCATTCAGCGTAATCATGTCGCCGTCTTTCAACAGGGCAATCGGCCCGCCATGGGCGGCCTCGGGGCCGACGTGACCCACACAAAAGCCGCGCGTCGCGCCGGAAAAACGCCCATCGGTGATAAGCGCCACCTTCTTGCCCATGCCCTGCCCCGAAAGCGCGGCCGTGGTGGCCAGCATTTCGCGCATGCCGGGGCCGCCTGCGGGGCCTTCATTGCGGATCACAAGCACGTCGCCCTCTTTATAGGACCGCGCCTTGACCGCCTCAAAGGCGTCTTCTTCGCATTCAAACACCCGCGCCGGGCCGGTAAAGACCTGTTGTTCTTCGGTCATGCCGGCGACTTTCACAATCGCGCCAGCAGGGGCGAGATTGCCCTTGAGGCCGACAACACCGCCAGTTTTGCTGATCGGCGCCGAGATCGGATAGATCACCTTGCCATCGGCCTCGCGGGTGATCTTGTCGAGCGCCTCGCCAATGGTGGTGCCGTCGGCGGTCATGCACTCCTCGTGTAAAAGACCCGCCTTGCGCAGCTCTTTCATCACCACCGGCACGCCGCCAACCTCGTAAAGGTCCTTGGCGACATAGGCGCCGCCGGGCTTGAGATCGACGAAATAGGGCGTATCGCGGAAAATCTCGCAGACATCATCAAGGAAGAAATCAATCCCGGCCTCGTGGGCGATGGCCGGCAGGTGCAGACCGGCATTGGTCGAGCCGCCGGTACAGGCGACAACACGCGCGGCATTTTGCAGAGATTTGAGCGTGACCACGTCGCGCGCGCGAATGTTCTTTTCCAAAAGGTTCATCACCGCCCGGCCAGAGGCCTCGGCGTACTGGTCGCGGCTCTCATAGGGCGCGGGCGCGCCAGAGCTGTTCATCAGGGCAAGGCCGATCGCCTCGGAGACACAGGCCATGGTATTGGCCGTAAACTGGCCACCGCAGGCACCCGCCGAAGGGCAAGCAACCGCCTCGAGCTTTTCAAGCTCGCAGGTGGTCAGGTTGCCGGCCTGATGCTGGCCGACGGCCTCGAACACATCCTGAACGGTGACGTCCTTGCCATCAAGGCGCCCCGGAAGGATCGAACCGCCATAAAGAAACACCGACGGTACGTTGAGACGTACCATCGCCATCATCATCCCCGGCAGCGACTTGTCACAGCCCGCCAGACCGACAAGCGCGTCATAGCAATGCCCGCGCATCGTCAATTCGACCGTATCGGCAATCGCCTCGCGGCTGGCCAGCGAGGATCGCATGCCCTCATGGCCCATCGCGATGCCGTCGGTGACGGTGATGGTGGTGAATTCGCGCGGCGTGCCGTGGGCCTCTTTGACGCCCATCTTGGCGGCCTGTGCCTGACGGTTAAGCGAGATGTTGCAGGGCGCCGCCTCGTTCCAGCAGGTGGCAACGCCGACGAGCGGCTGGTGAATTTCCGCCTCGCTCATGCCCATGGCATAGTAATACGACCGATGCGGGGCCCGCGCGGGGCCCTCTGTCACATAACGGCTGGGCAATTTGGCTTTGTCGAATTTGGTCATGAGGGGCCTCCCGGTAAACGCTGGGCAACGGTCTAGGCCAGAGCCGCGAGACAGGCAAGCCGATTGCAACACCCGGTAAGCCCGGATAGCGTGCCCGTCATGCGATATGATGCCCATGACAGCCTTGTTGCGCCCGCGCGCGCGACCGCCCGCCTGCCCTACCTCATCGGGGGGACGGCGCTTGCCACGCTTCTGTTTCTGGGTCTGAGTTACAGCTATGCCCAGATCTTGCAGCAGGTTTTCCCCAGCGATGTCTGGGCGCGTATTTCGCCCAGCATAGAAAACGCCACAAGCCCGGTTGGCGTGCTGATAAACCTGTTTATCTTTGCCATGCTGATCATCGCGCTCGCCGTGACACTCCGGGTGGTGCACAAGCGCAGGTTCCTGAGCCTTGTCGGCGCGCTTGGCCCGGCCACCCGACAGTTTCGCCGCGCGCTTGTCGCGATGCTGGTGCTTTACGTGGTGATCATGATGCTGCCCCTGCCCGAGAGCATGGAGCCCGAGCCGAATCTGGCCTTCGGCACATGGCTGAAGTTCCTGCCGCTCGCCCTTGTCGGTCTGTTCATTCAGGTTTTTGCCGAAGAGGTGGTGTTTCGCGGCTACCTTCAAAGCCAGCTTGCGGCGCGGTTTGCCTCGCCTCTGATCTGGATCGGCCTGCCGTCGATTGGCTTTGCCCTGTTGCATTTTGACCCGGCCAGCTTTGGCACCAATGCCTGGGCCGTGGTGCTTTGGGCGGGGGCGTTCGGCATTGCGGCGGGCGATCTTACCGCGCGCTTTGGCACGCTTGGCCCGGCAACCGCGCTGCATTTCATCAACAATTTCGGCGCCATCCTGGTCACTGCCCCGCAGGGACAGTTTGACGGCCTGGCGCTTTATTCCTATCCGTTCTCGGTCGAGGATGGCGATGCCTTCTGGGCCTTCATGCCGATTGACATGATGATCCTTGCCTGTGGCTGGCTGGCAATCCGGCTTGCGTTGCGTGGCTGATTGCATTTCCTCTCTGCCCCGCTTATCTCAGGGGCGAAACGCAACTGAGGGACCGGCCCGATGAACTGGATCACCAATTACGTGCGCCCAAGGATCAATTCGATCTTCTCGCGCCGCGAAGTGCCCGAAAACCTGTGGTCCAAATGCGACGACTGCGGCACCATGCTGTTTCACCGCGAGCTGAGCGGCAACCTGAACGTTTGCACCAGTTGCGGCAATCACATGCCGATCACCCCACGCGAGCGCTTTGCCGGGCTGTTTGACGGCGGCGTGTTTTCGGAAGTGGACGTGCCCCTGCCAAACCCCGACCCGCTTCAGTTTCGCGACCAGAAGAAATACCCCGACCGCCTGCGCACCGCGCAAAAGACCACCGGCGAGAAAGAGGCGATGCTTGTCGCCACCGGCGAGATTGGCCGCACGCCGATTGTCGCCGCCGCTCAGGATTTCAGCTTTATGGCCGGCTCGATGGGCATGTATGTGGGCAATGCGATCATTGCCGCCGCTGAAACGGCGGTCAAACTCAAGCGCCCGCTGATCCTGTTCTCGGCGGCGGGTGGCGCGCGCATGCAAGAAGGCATCCTCAGCCTCATGCAGATGCCGCGCACCACCGTTGCGGTGCAAATGCTGCGCGAGGCGGGTCTGCCCTATATCGTCGTGCTGACCCATCCGACCACCGGCGGCGTGACCGCCTCCTATGCGATGCTCGGCGATGTGCATATTGCCGAGCCGGGCGCGCTTATCTGCTTTGCCGGGCCGCGGGTGATCGAACAGACGATCCGCGAAAAGCTGCCCGACGGGTTTCAGCGCGCCGAATACCTGCTTGAACATGGCATGCTTGATCGTGTGACCCCGCGCACCGAGATGCGCGACGAGCTGATCACCATCATCCGCATGCTGATGGGAATGCCGCCCGCCGTGCGTGGCGATCTGCCCGCACCCGAGGCAAGCCCCCCCGCACCGCAGCCGGTCAAGGCTGAGACGCTGCCCAACGAGAAACCCGCCAAAAAATGACCGCCCCCACATCCGACGCCATTCTTGAACGGATGATGGCCCTGCATCCCAAGATCATCGACCTCACGCTTGATCGGGTCTGGCGTCTTTTGGACGCGCTTGGCAATCCGCAAAACGATCTGCCTCCGGTGATCCATCTGGCTGGCACCAATGGCAAGGGCAGCACCCAGGCGATGATCCGCGCCGGGCTTGAGGCCGCAGGCAAGCGCGTGCATGCCTATACCTCGCCGCATCTGGCGCGGTTTCACGAACGTATTCGGCTTGCGGGCACGTTGATTTCCGAGGACCACCTGACCGAGGTTCTGGATGAGTGCTACGCCGCCAACAACGGCGAGCAGATCACCTATTTCGAGATCACCACCTGCGCCGCGATCCTTGCCATGGCGCGCACGCCTGCTGATTTTACCCTGCTTGAAACCGGACTTGGCGGGCGGCTTGATTGCACCAATGTGGTGGCAAAGCCCGCGCTGACGATCATCACGCCGATCTCGATCGATCACGAGCAGTACCTCGGCAACACGCTGGCCAAGATCGCGGGCGAAAAGGCCGGCATTCTCAAGCGTGGCGTGCCCTGCGTTGTCGGCCCGCAAGAGGATGAGGCGATGCAGGTGATCGAGGCCACCGCCCGCCGTCTTGGCGCGCCCCTTATCGCGCAGGGCCAGCATTGGCACGTCAGCGTTGAGCGTGGCCGCCTTGTCTTTCAGGACGAAACCGGCTTGCGCGACCTGTCGCTTCCCAACCTGCCCGGCGCGCATCAGATCGACAATGCCGGCGCCGCCCTTGCCGCGCTGCGCCACCTTGAGATGGGCGACGCGGCGCTTGAGGCCGCCGTCACCTCGGCGTTCTGGCCTGCACGGATGCAGCGCCTTACGACCGGCCCGCTGGTCGAGGCCGCCCCCGAGGCCGAGTTGTGGCTTGACGGCGGGCATAACCCGGCAGCGGGTCTTGCGCTTGGCGCGCATCTTGCCGGTCTGGCGAAACGGCCGACGCATCTGATCTGTGGCATGCTCAACACCAAGGACATTTCCGGCTACCTCGCGCCACTCGCGGCCGAGGCCACAAGCCTGACAGCGCTGTCGATCCCCGGCGAGGCCAATACCCTGCCCGCCGAAGAGACCGCCCGCGCAGCCGCAGGCGTCGGCCTTGCCGCCAGCACCGCAGAGAGCGCGCTTGATGCTGTGCGTGCGATTGTCGCCCACACACCAAAAGCGCGCATCCTGATCTGTGGATCGCTCTATCTTGCCGGTGGAATTCTGCGTGAAAATGGCTAGCGGACTGGCAGGTTTCACGGGACTAAAATGCCCAAATACGGGAACCCCAATCCCACCTCGCAATTAAAGATTGCAAAATCCAAAAGTTACCACGGACCGAATCACTTTATGTTGACCGATTCGTCCTCTTTCGACTATATCTGGGCCACTTGATCGGCACGGCCCCAAAAGGTCGGCGGTTAAACACTTGGGGGACGCGCGGTGTTTGCGCATGCTAAGGGCCATATTTCGACCTTCGCAGGCCCGTGCCCAACCGGGCAGGCCCCTTCGACGTATGGTATTGAAGGGTATTTAAAATGATACGTGTTTTCCTGATCGTTTCCGCTTTCTTTGCTGTCACTATCGCGCTGATCCTTGTTCAACCAAGCAAACCGCGTCGCTCTGCCGATCTTGCGGCGCCGAATGTCGCCGATGTGACCCGTGCCGACACCGACCTGTCGAGCCTTGCGGCGCTCGCACCTGTACCAACAGAGCCCGAAGCCGTCGCACCTGCGCCTGAAGCGCCGCGTATCGTGCGGTCGAAAGAGGCCACGGCACGCATTGAAGTGCCGCAAACTGCGGCAGCACCCGCCATGTCCCCCACACTCCCCGGCGCACCGAGCGATCTTGAGGCGCTGATCATCCGGGCCCTGCGTCAGGGCCAGTCGGAAAGCTATATTCACGCGCTGGTCAATGACGCCGCCAAAAAGGGCCGTGTCGAGGCGCCAAAATCGCTGGTGACCGCCGAAGGGCAGGTCGACACCGCGTTGTTGCTCGCCACCCTCTCAGAGTCCGCCCATACCGCCCCCGAAATCCAGACCTATATCGTCAGCTCCGGCGACAGCCTCGCCTCGATCGCCTATCGGTTTTACGGGCGCACCGATGCTCAGGCCAACGTCCTGAGCGCCAATCGCGAGACGCTGGCGGATGCGGACAGATTGACCGTCGGGCAGGTTCTCACCCTCCCGAACCTTTAGGCAACAAGGGTTACCCGAATACGTGGCAGGAATGACTGAGGGGCCGAACCAACGGCCCCCTTTCATTTTGAAATGGCCTCGATCCGCTGTGCCGTGGTCCGCTTTGCCTGAAATCTCGGGGCGTCACTCTTGTTCATCGGCGCATTTGGGTGCAGAGCGGTTTTACCCTCGCCCTCAAACGCCCTCCAGATGGGCAGGCCTTCGCACAGGATTGCCGTGATGACCCTTGATCTCTTGACCGCCCTCGTCGGCTTTGCCTTTGTCACGGTGATCACGCCGGGGCCGAACAACCTTATGCTGATGAGTTCGGGCGCGAATTTCGGGTTTCGCCGGAGCGTGCCGCATATGCTTGGCATCGGGCTCGGGTTTCCGACGATGGTGTTTCTGGTCGGCATCGGGGTGATGCAGGTTTTTGACCTCTGGCCGACGAGCTATGTCATCCTCAAGCTCGTGTCGGTCGCCTATCTGCTTTATCTGGCGTGGAAAATCGCCAACGCCGCCCCGCCCAAGGAAGCCACAAGCGAGGGTCGCCCGCTGACGTTCCTGCAATCTGCGGCGTTTCAGTGGGTCAACCCCAAGGCCTGGAGCATGGCCCTGTCTGCGGTCACGCTATATGCCGGGGGCCGCGATCTTGTGGCGGTGCTCTGGGTGGCGGGCATTTATGTGCTTGTGTCGGGGATCAGCACCACAAGCTGGACCGTGCTCGGCCAACAGATGCGCCGGTTTCTCAAAAGCCCGGCGCGCCTGCGGATGTTCAACTGGATCATGGCCGGATTGCTGGTCACCACCCTGATCCCCGTGCTATTTCCGGCACAGTGACCCGCCGCGAAAGCCCCGACATGACCCTGACCCTTTTGCATACGGCCGAGGCGCATCGTGCCAGTTTTGACCGCTTGCGCGACAAGATCGCGCCGGGCATGCGTCTTGAGCACGTCGTGCGCCCCGATTTTCTTGAGCGGGCACAGGATGGCATTGACGCCGCCCTAGACGCCGAGATTACCACGATGATCAAGGCCGCGCCGGGGCCGGTGATCTGCACCTGCACAACCATCGGCCCGGCTGCGGCGCGGGCGGGCGCGATCCGCGTTGACTGGCCGATGATGCAGGCCGCCGCCGAGACAAAAGGCGCAATTCTGATGGTCTATTGCCTGGAGAGCACCCGCGCGCCAAGCCTTGCCCTGTTGCAGGATGCGATGACGGCGGCCAATCATCCCGGCCCGCTTGTCCCGCTGCCCCTGCCCGCGCTTTGGCCGCTTTTTGCCGAGGCCAAGCTGGCGGATTTTGCAAAGGCGCTTGCGCTCGCGATTCTCAAACAGGCGGTGCAGATGCCCGATCTTGGCGCAATCGTTCTGGCGCAGGCCTCGATGGCGGGGGCGGCGCCGATGTTGGAGGATCTGGGTGTTGCGGTTTTATCCTCGCCGGAACTGGCGCTTCGGGTCGGATTGGCGCGGTTATGATTGCAAATCACCCGCCGCACCGCCATATATCGCAACGGCAACCGTGGAGTAAGCGATGACCAATTACCTCGACTTCGAAAAGCCCCTCGCCGAGATTGAAGGCAAGGCTGAAGAGCTGCGCGCGATGGCGCGGGCCAATTCCGAAATGAATGTCGAGGCCGAGGCCGGCGCGCTTGACCGCAAGGCTGCGGATTTGCTGCGCGATCTTTACAAGAACCTCACGCCCTGGCGCAAATGCCAGGTGGCGCGTCACCCCGACCGCCCGCATTGCCGCGACTATATCGAGACGTTGTTTACTGAATACACCCCTCTGGCGGGCGATCGCGCCTTTGGCGAGGATGACGCGGTGATGGGCGGCCTGGCGCGGCTTGGCGATCGCCCGGTGATGGTGATCGGCCATGAAAAGGGCAATGACACCAAAAGCCGGATTGCCCGCAATTTCGGCATGGCCCGGCCCGAAGGCTATCGCAAGGCGGTGCGCCTTATGGAGATGGCGGACCGGTTCGGCCTGCCGGTCGTTACGCTTGTGGACACGCCCGGCGCCTATCCCGGCAAGGGCGCCGAAGAGCGCGGCCAGGCCGAGGCGATTGCCCGCGCGACCGAAACCTGTCTCAAGATCGGCGTGCCTTTGATCAGCGTGATCATCGGCGAAGGCGGCTCTGGCGGGGCGGTGGCCTTTGCCTCGGCCAACCGCGTGGCGATGCTGGATCATTCGGTCTATTCGGTGATTTCGCCCGAAGGCTGTGCGAGTATCCTGTGGAAGGATTCCGAGAAGATGCGCGAAGCGGCCGAGGCGCTGCGCCTGACGGCGCAGGACCTGATCAAGCTTGGCGTCGCGGATCGCATCATTGACGAACCACTTGGCGGCGCGCATCGCGACCGCGACACCACGATTGCGGCAGTGGGCAAGGCGATCAGCGCTATGCTGGATGAATTGGCGAAAAAGGACCGCGCGGCCCTGATCAAGGACCGGCGCGAGAAGTTTCTCAAGATCGGCTCGAAGGGGCTTGCCGCGTAAGCGGGGGCGCGCCATCGCAAGCGGCGCGCGCGCGAAGAGTGCGGGTGCCTCCGGCGGGGATATTTAAGGCAAGAAGAAACGCAAGGCCCCGGTTTCAATCGGGGCTTTTTTGCACCCGGCGGATCGCAAGGGTGGTCATCAGCGGGCCGATGAGTTCAAACAGGACCGTGGTGCCGATGGTCAGGGTGAGGATCATCTCGCCGTATTCCGGGAATTCGCGCGCCGCCACAAGCGCCATGCCGACAGCAACCCCCGCCTGTGGCAAGAGCGCCGCGCCGAACCAGTTGCGCTCGGCCGGAGGCACGCCCGACATCGCGCCGCCGATCCAACCCCCAGCCGCCCGAGCGCCGGTGCGCAGGGCAATGAAGGCAAGGCCAAGCAGGCCGATTTCAGCCAGAAGGCCGAGTTCAAGCCGCGCGCCCGCGAGCAGGAAGAACAGCACCATGAAGGGCCATTGCACATGCTCGATCTCGTGAAAGGCGCGACCATGGTGGCGCGCCAGATTGGCGATGATCGCGCCGGCGACCATGCCGGCGATCAGAAAAGACACCCCGGCCCAAATCGCCAGCCCGGCGGTGAGAAACACGATGCCTATCGCCTCGGTCTGAAGCGGCTCGCCTTTGCTGAGCCGCCCGGTCAGATAGGCCGCAGGCAACCCGATCAGCGCGCCAAGGCCAACCGCGCCGCCGATTTCCCAGAGCGCCTCTGACAGGGCGGTGGTATGGCCGTCGCCGCCAAGCATCTGGGCAAAAACCACAGCCAGCGAAAATGCCAGAAGGCCCCAGGCATCGTCGATGGCGACAATGCCGCGAATCTTGTCCACGAACGGCCCCTTGGAGCCGGATTGACGGATCGCATCCTGTGTCGCCGCCGGATCCGTGGCCGAGGCGATCGCCCCCAAGAGCAAAGCGACGGGCAAGGGCACGCCAATCAGCCACAGCCCGAGTGTGACCCCGAGAACCGTCGCCAGCACGATCGCCAGCGAGACCACGAAAATCGCTTCTCCATGGCGTTTGAGCGCCTTGCCGGTCAGCGAACTTCCCAGCAGGAACGCCACCATGGTCAGCGCCATGACCGACAGGAAATCGTAGAGCGCACGCACCTCGGGCGGGATAAGATCAAAGCCGGAGCCGCCCGCAACAATCCCGCAGATCAGCAAAAGCGTGACCCGTGGCAGGCTGGTGCGGCGCCCCACCGTATCGGCGGCCAGCCCCAGAAGGAACAGCGCGCCAAGCGTGATCATCAGGGTAGCGTGATCCATGCCGCGCTATCCGAGCAGCATCTTGAGGCCCTGCGTCACATCCGAGCGCACGGCGAGGCGCAGGCTTGGTTCGTCGCCCGCCTTGAGCGCCGCAATGATAAGGCGGTGGTGATGGGGCGGGTCCTTGCGCCGCAGACGCCCGTAGAGGGCACGCATGGTCGGCCCAAGCTGAAGCCAGACGGTTTCGGCCATGGCCAGCATCGCGGGCGCCTGAGCGCGCAGATAGAGCGTGCGGTGAAATTCAAGATTGCGGCGAATATAAGAGACCGCATCCTGGCGCGCGATATCTTCGGCGACGCGCGCGTTGATGCTCTGAAGCCGGTCGATAAGCGCAATATGCGCGCGCGGCAGAGCGCGGCTTGCCAGTTCAACCTCGATCAAAGAGCGCAGCGCGGCCAGCTCTTCGATCCGCTCGTTGTTAAGCTCTGGCGTACTCACCCGTCCCGAGCTTGAGATCGTCAGAGCGCCCTCGGCCGACAGGCGGCGCACCGCTTCGCGCGCAGGGGTCATTGAAACGCCGAACTCGGCCCCGATGCCGCGCAAGGTCATCGCCTGCCCCGGCGCAATTTCGCCATGCATGATCCGGGTGCGCAGGCCGCGATAGACGCGGTCATGCGCCGATGGGGTTGGATCGGGGCGCGGAGTCAAAAGCATGGCGTTATGTGATCACAAATAACGGCGGGGTCAATCATTGAAACGATAGCGGTGCAACGCGCCACCCTCACGGCGCAGCCATGCGCGCTGTGTGCCATAGCCGGGCATCAGGCGCGACACGACCGCCCAGAAGGCGGGCGAATGGTTCATTTCCGCCAGATGCGCCACTTCATGCGCCGCGACATAGTCAAGCACCTCGGGCGGGGCCATGATCAACCGCCAGGAATAGCTAAGCGCGCCGGAAGACGAACACGACCCCCACCGCGAACGGGTGTCACGCAGGGTAATCCGGCTATAGCCTTGCCCCAGCAGCCCCGCGTAGTGATCCGAGGCCGCCGCCAGCCGGTCACGCGCCCGCGCCTTGAGCCAGCCTTCGAGCCGCGCGCCCGCCGTATCCGGGTCACCCGGCACATGCAAAGTGGTGCCATCGGACACCACGCGCCGCCCCGTTCCCTGGACGATTCGCATCACCTGGCCCTCAAGGGGAAGTTCAAGCCCATGGGTCACGGCAACCGTGACCGGACGCTGCGCCAATTGAGCGCGCAGCCAATCAACCTTGGTGCGGGCAAAATCAAGCGCCTCGGCCTCGGGCACGCCGCGCGGCAAAGTAAGCGTAACCCGCCCATCCAGCCCGGAAACACGCAGCGAAATCCGCCGCGCACGCGGGGATCGGCGCAGGCTAAGTTCAACTGGGGGGTTGCCCGGAAGCACGTGATGGCCCATATGGCCTCCTGATTGGCGGGTTGCGTGGCGACTAAAGCCTTTGACAGCTGACCATTGTTATGGCAGGTGGCGCGGACCGTCGACAAGACCAGAGATTTAAAGGGGATCACCAATGCCCAAAGAAGAATGGGGCGTAAAGCGTCTTTGCCCGACAACCGGGAAGCGCTTTTATGACCTGAACAAGAATCCGATCATCAGCCCCTACACGGGCGAAGTGGTTGAACTTGCCACCGGCAAAACCCGGTCGATGACGCCCGACGCCGAAGATGCCGAGACCAAGAAGCTGAAAACATCTGATGCGGATGAAAGCACCGATCTGCTGGATGATGATGACGTGGATGTCGATCTTGATGACGACCTCCTTGAGGATGACGACGACGACGACGATGTCTCGCTTGACGAGATCGCCGACGTCGCATCAGACGACACCGAGTCGTGAAAAACGCATGGGCGGGATTTTCCTCTTGATCCCGCCCGCCGCTTTCCCTAGATAGCGGCGCACAGGTCCTTCGGGACCACACTGATGGGGCCTTAGCTCAGCTGGGAGAGCGCTTGCATGGCATGCAAGAGGTCAGGGGTTCGATCCCCCTAGGCTCCACCATATCGCATTTAGACGTTGAAATTTCCGCTAACACCTTGAAAGGTAAGGCAATTTCAGCGGTTCGATAACCCGAATTCAGTGAATACCTCAATGGCTCTGCAAAGGCCAATCTAAGCACTGTCCTCCTGAATGCTAAGCTACCATTTTCGTATATATTCCAAGGACTTGCTAAAAACTGAAGCGCCGGTTCGATAAACTCCTCTAGCCTGCCCTTCGGAGGCACGATTCGAGTGGCTTTTTCGCCCAAAACAGCCTTGTTCCGCTCCAGTTTCGCAATCTTGCCTTCGTAAGCTCTCACAACAATTGGGTTGTCGGACTCGACGATGCGCTCCAGCAGTGTTTCGATTTGCTTCTCGGTATCGCGAAGTTGCTTGGCGATCTCATCCTTCTCCTGATGCGCTTGTGCCAGCCGCATGTCCCACGCGTCTGAAAACATCGCCTTGGCCAACGCAAAGAGCTGTTTGGTCGGCTGAAGGCCCTTAAGTATCTCTGCAAACCCGCCCTCGATCTTATCGCGGGGGATTGACTTGCGGTTGCTTTCGCAGCCGCGCGTATCACAAAGATAATAGGGATAGAGCTTCGAGCGTCCCTTGGACCAGCACGAAGTCATCGGCTCTCCGCAATCATCGCACAGCACGAACCCGCGAAGCGGGAAGTCTTCACTGATATCTTTTCGCGCAGGAGCCCGTGCCTTGCCCTTCACGCGTTCCTGAATACGCTCGAAGGTCTCAAGACTGATGATAGGCTCATGCTGACCTTTGCGCGGCGACACGTCCCACTTTGGCGCTTCCACGTAACCCGCATAGGTCAGGTGCGACAGCAGCCGCTGAACACGCTGCCAGCGAACCTCGCCATCCGGTGTATCTTTTGGAAAGGCAGGCTTTGACTCCAGGAAACGCTTCACCTCGGCCTGCGTCTGCAAATACCCCGAAGCGAAGCCTTCGAGAGCTTCTGCAATGATTGAGGCCACAGGTTCGTCCCGCACTAGAATCTTTCCGTGCGCGCGATCAGCGGCGTATTTGTAACCGATAGGCGCGTTGAAGACAGAATAGCCTTTCTCCACCCGTGCCTTCATCTTCTGGATCACCTGGCGGCGGTTTTGTTCGCGCTCAAGCTCGCCTTGCGCCGCAAAGATCGTTTCCACGAATTTGCCTTCGGGGGAGTCATCAAGCTTGAAGTTCAGGCACTCAATGCGCGCGCCGCGCTTTTGGAATTCCCTGCGAAGCTTCATGTGAAACTCGGTATCGCGGGCAAAACGCTTCAAATCATCGAAGATGATGACGTAATTTCTATTGGGCTGCGCATCGAGATAGCTGAGAAGCGCAACCATGCCTGGACGGTTCATGAAATCGCCGCCGCCAGACGCATCATCTGGGAAGACTACCTCAACCTCATATCCTTTGAGTTCAGCATACTGGCGGCAGCGGTGCTCCTGACTTTCAAGCCCGCTGCCTTCCAGCTTTTGTCTCGTGCTCGACACACGACAGTAAATGACTGCCTTGGTAGCCTCCTGATCTTTATGATTATTATTGTTCATCTTACCTCCAGCCTGCCTTTAGGCGCTGAATCCATTAGTGTTATCGTTGTCATCGGGTTCCTCTGAAGATACCTCATCGAAGGCATCTTTGGCATCCCGTTGATCGATCTCAGCGGTTTTTCCACAGACTTCTTGCAGCGGATGCACCCCAAAACCGAGTTCAACAAAGCTGACGATGATGCTCCACATCCCTTGCAAGAACTCTTCTTTCTGCGCGTCAGTCATGCCGGAACCATCAAGGAAAGCCTGATATTTCTCGACATCTACGGTCAGCGAGCGGTTTGGCGGCACTAAAGCACTATCCCCAAGGACCGCCCGACCTGTAGTGTTAAAATCATGTTTCATCGTCTTCTCCCACTTCGGAGGGGTATGTCTTAATACCCACTTTTATTTTACCATAATTGTCTGAAATCCCGCAAATTCAGAGGGTTAGAACGGGATGTCGTCATCCATTTCTTGACCGCCGCTACGCCAACCATCACCGCCAAATTCAGCATCTGGCCGCTCAGCCTGATCCTCTTCGAGATCACGCTGCACCATGTCATCGAGGGCGTGGGCAAGGATCATGGCTGCAAAGGCTTCGACATCATCAAAGCTCGCCTTTTCAGCCAGAGCTTCGAGTTTTGGCCCGTAGATTGAACCCATATCCAGCGTGTAAAAATACTCTTCCATCTTAAAACCCTCCAAACATCTTGTTCCAATCGAGCGGCAACACCGTCACCACTTGGCAGCGCTCGCCATGAGCTGGCTTTTCAACCCTGCGACCCTGGACGCCGTAATAGGCGCACCAGCTCACATAGCGGCAGGAGCCGAAGCCCCGCGAGGCATGCCCGCACTGATCCTGAGCTGATCGAACTACTTCGGGCGAAGGTTGAGCCGCGTTTGGAAGGCCTTCTCAGTTCAAAACTTTGTTGACTGTGCACGGCCCGATGCAGTCTTCTGGCTCTAATTCATTGATCTTAGGGGCTTGGGATGCGGAAGTTTTGTTCTCTTTTCTTGCTGCTATCTGTTGGCCTTGGAAATTTCGTAGGTTCAGAAGCAGTTGCGCAAGGCGCTAACTTCGAAGGCGATTGGCTTGGCTATTCTGACTGTGACCGGCAGCGCCAAGGTGTGATGCTCAGAGTCCGAAGTGCAGACAATGAACTAACTGCTGAACTAAACTGGCTGACACCAACCCTTTCGATGACCGGCACCGTCGATGACGGCACACTTAGGCTAGAACCAGAATTCTGGATAGCTGACCGACCGAGGCGAAATTGGGAACCTGTGTCGATGGAGCTTGGTCTGGTTCCGGGCACCGACATTCTGCGCGGACGTGCAAATGGAGGCGTCTCGTGCGCCGTTCAATTAGAACGGTTCGATGTAGGTGCTCTTCCCGACAATCCCGATGGTTTGATTTTCAAAGTCCCCGATGCGGCAAACGGCTCGCTGTCTGAAATTACCGAAGACGAGTGTTTCGGCCTCGCGGAGTGGGCCTTACAGGGTGAGAAAGTTCGAATTGGTCAAATTTACAATACTGCTTTGAGAGATGAAGAAGGTCTTGTAAACGTCTTAGGTCGGTCACTTTACAATTGGACCCAAGAAGACACGCAGAAGCTACTGAGACTAGCTCGCCACTGCACGGGCCTTTTGCGCAAAACAAACGACCCGAGGCGAAAGGCCAGTTTCAAAGAGCTTACCCGAAAATTCGCGGCAACAGGGTTGGCGGTTCTTCCTCACAGTCGCGATGCAAGTATGGATGGCGCAGTTTGGAGCTTAGCTCTCGGATTCATTCATCAAGATCGGTTCGATGCACTGGAGACGAAAGTACGCGAAGCCGGTTCGAACGCTTCTTCCGCTTCGGTCGATACGGCGCCTTCTTCTGACAGAACGCCATCAACTGCCGACAGCACATCAATACCGGTAGATACCTCGGTTTCAGAAACTGTGAACACAGTGTTGGCCAGCGTAGAAGTCGGTCAGCCGAGACACGAGTGGAAAGGCTTCTATGCATGCGATGGAAAGGAACATTACTTCCGTGTTGTTTACTCTGAAACCGGCGGCTTGGCTGAAGGTTTCTTAGAAATCGGACCTGGGGTTGAGTTGACCCAGCAGCGGGCTGCCCTTCTGGTTTCCGGTACACTAGATGAAGACGGTAATTTACGCTTAGAGCCAAAGGCCTGGGTGAGAGACTATGGGTCAGTTTTGGGTAACCCCGAGCCGCTTGGCTTAGACGCAAAAATTTCGGCTGATGGACAGCGCATCTCCGGCAAAGTTGTCTCAGCCAAGTCCTGCGATGACCTACGTGGGTATGCTGTGGCACAAAGTCCGGTTCCATCTAATCCTGCCGGACTCTTGTTCAAAGTCGATGGATACGAGGGCGCGCGTCCAGGGCGGAACGATCTGACAAAGGGCGACTGTGTCGCCTATGCGAGTTGGCTGGCTTCCGGGCAGGAACTTCGCCTTGGAAGAAATCGCATCATGTCGCAACTTCTAGATCATGATGAGATCAGACGCGTACTTGGAAAGGACCCTCAAAGCTGGGATAGGTTAGCAACGAATGGTTTGCGCACCATCTCAAGACATTGCCAATCTTTGTTGACCTCTAGTCTACAAGCCGAAGATCGTAGTCTCGTAGCGGGCATTACAACGTGGACGCCGGGAGCTTTGATATCGGATCGCTACGGGCGTCAATTGGACTGGGTCATTCTTGAACAGATGCCATTTGTGCGCCGCGAAGCTGCAGAGCAAATCGCCGAAGGCCTGCAAAAGGCCAATCTGGAAGCCGGGAATTGGCAAGGCCTTGCAGAGATCGAAGCCATTGGGCGTTCGATTATGGGGAATGAAGGACGCATGGCTTTCGTTCTTGAAAGTGAAAAAGCACAAGCAATGAGCGAACTTCGCGCCATTGCAACAACGAAGCAACGCGGGCTCGCAAGCGTGCTTTTGGCAAAGCTGCCTGAGTTTGAGCAATCGATTTCCGGTCTCGCCGAGGTTGAACAGTTTGCGGATGAGCAAACAGCGAAAATGAGAGAGCTGGGATATAACGTTGCGCACAAAGCCTTCGTCAAAGGGTTCGTTACAAACACACGCGATCGAGCGGCGTTAGAATGGGATAGTTTGCTTTCTCGGTCGGAACTGATCTTTGAGGGCCAAGCTGGTCGTGGTTTGGCTGGATGGAGTAGTCTTCGCGATCTGCGAGTTGATGCCGCCTTCCTGTCGCAATTCTTGAATCCGTCTTCCGATTCGACACTCAATGAGGCTCACTCTTCGTATAGAACGAAGTACCGCGAAACTCTTGACGGCATGACCACGCGTTCAATGCCAACACTTCTAAGGTGGGTTGAAGCGCTTCCACCATCCGCAACGGCTGAGCGGTTGATTGAAACCTGGGCCAACAACCTTTTTGGGTCCGCAATTTTTCCTTCGAACTATACGGAGCTGAACGACGCGATCAATCGCAAGAAAGCCGAGTACAACCCTGAAAGATATACGCGTCCCGACATTGCCGGTGCTGTAATCAAGGGGCATTGGGCCGAAGTTTCTTATGAGGGCCTTGAGGAGATTGCATACATCACGACGACACTACGTACGATGGAAGAAAAGTGTCCTGGGCTAGTGCAATCCAACCTTCGCGGAGCAAGTGAGAGCGCTCTCGGGAATTTTGCGATGAGAGCAAGTACCTCTGCAATCCAGCGTATCATGCAAGGAGACGTCAAGAACCAAGCAGAAGCACAGCGTGCTGTGCTTATGTTCGCGAACATGCTTTTCAACCGTCCTGGTTGCCGCGTGAACATCTATGGGCGTGTGGGACGCTGCGTCAGCGCTGAAGATCAGGCTGCGGCCCGTGATGCAATCATGACGTCCTTTGCGGGCTCCGTGGACGCGGAAAGGATGCTCGGTGGCAGTTGCCAGTCGGAAACGGCCACTACCTATATTGCCAACTTGGGGCGGTTTGCAGAGTTGGGTCCGTTTTCCGGCCTGCCAGCCATGGACATTCCTGACTTGCAGGTAATGTTGGATTCTGAAAGCTGATGAAACTCAGTCGAGGTTACCGAAAAGCAAACTAGGCACATATTGGTGCGCCGCAACAAACCATTGTAGTACAATGCCTTAAAGGCTGCCGTAAGGCGAAACCGCAAGATGTGTTTTGTAGTACAAAACCCTCTTGGCAAGGGGGCTCGCTGCGCGCCCCCGTTGCATCCCCCAGGCCGTGGCTCAGTCAGGGCATTGAACCCATGCCAGAGCCAGCAGACCGTATCGCCGGTCAAACACTCGCGGGAGACTTCGCTCTCCCTGCACCCATCGATCAAAGGGCGTTCCTGCCCTTGTGAAATCCTGACCATGCCATGGAGGCGACTTCATCGAGACCATGGAAGGGAGCATTTCATAGCTGCCCTTACCTTGGAACCATCCCATCGAGCAGGAGTCTTCGCGCCCCTTGCAACCCTGACCAAGAGGGAGACTTCGCTCTCCCTGCCTGGACCTCCCATCGACCAACCCTGCGCGGATTGGATGCCGCCATCTTGCCAAAGATGGATCACTTTTGGGGGCCTAGCACCGCCCCTGAGCCCAGCTCGCCGGACCAGGAGAAATGCCTCTCCACCGGCACCGAACCATGCGAAACTGGCACGCCAGGCTGCCCTCTGTGGAAAACTCCACATCTTGTGCAACGCATGGTGCATAACACTAGCCAAGCTGCTAATCTCGTCGAAAAGCTTGAGAGTCGAGGACACATTGTACGAGAACGCATTCAACAAAATAGAACGAGACCTTCGCGCCGAAGAAGGCATCGCCAACGAATTAGACTACGTCGAGCAGACCTCATGGGTTCTGTTTTTGAAATACCTTCACGACCTCGAAACCGAGCGCAGTGATCGTGCCGAACTCGATGGCGAGGATTACACCCCGATTATTGATGGCGAATTCCGTTGGGATAAATGGGCCGCCCCAAGAAAGGACGGCGACTTCGACCACAACAGCGCCCGCATCGGCGACGACCTGATCAATTTTGTTGACCAGGAATTATTCCCCTACCTAGCGTCCTTCCGCCAGTCCGCGACCAGCCCGGATACGATCAATTACAAGATCGGCGAAGTCTTCAACGAACTGCGTAACAAATTCCGCTCGGGCTACATCCTGCGCGATGTGCTGGAACAAATCGACAGCCTATCCTTCGGCACACAGGAAGAGCGGCACGAACTTTCCTCTCTTTACGAAACGCGCATAAAACGCATGGGCAACGCGGGCCGCAACGGGGGCGAATACTACACACCGCGCCCGCTGATCCGCGCCATGATCAAGGTAACTGACCCTAAGATCGGCGAGACGATCTATGACGGTGCGGTTGGCTCTGCGGGCTTCCTCTGCGAAGCCTACGACTACATGCGCACCGACAAGCTCTCAGCGTCCGAATTCGAGACCCTGCAAACCAAAACCTTCTACGGGCAAGAAAAGAAGGGCCTCGCCTATATCATCGGGATCATGAACATGGTCCTGCACGGAATCGAGGCCCCGAACCTTGTCCACTCCAACACGCTCAATGAAAACGTGATGGATATTCAGGAAAAGGACCGCCACGACATCATCCTCGCCAATCCGCCCTTCGGCGGGGGCGAGCGGCGCGAGGTGCAACAAAACTTCCCGATCCGCACGGGCGAGACCGCCTATCTGTTCCTACAACACTTCATCCGCAAGCTGCGGGCCGGGGGCCGCGCGGCGGTCGTCATCAAGAACACCTTCCTCAGCAACACCGACAACGCCAGCGTCGCCCTGCGCAAGGAACTGCTGGAGGCGGCGGAGCTGCACACCATCCTCGATTGCCCGCAAGGCACGTTTCAGGGGGCGGGGGTTAAGACCGTGGTGCTGTTTTTTGAAAAGGGTGCGCCGACGCGGGACATCTGGTTTTACCAGCTCGATCCGGGCCGAAACATGGGTAAGACCAACCCACTGAACGACGCCGATCTGGCGGAATTTGTAGATTTACAGCGCACCCGCCCAAACGGACCGAAAAGCTGGATCGTCAACCGCGCCGATCTGGACGACGAGACTTTTGATCTATCGGTCAAGAACCCTAACGCGCCCGAGGCCGAGGCCTTGCGCAGCCCCGAAACGATCATCGCCGATATGTTGGCGCGGGATGCCGAAACGGCGGGCATTCTGGAGAACATCCGGGGGATGCTGTGAAGACGGGTTGGGAAGCGCCAAAGCTTGGTGACGTTGCGCTACTTCGGCCCAATAAGAAAGAGGTCAAATCAGTCTTGGCGGATGAGGACGATGTGTCTTTCGTCCCGATGGACTGCCTGAAGGTCGATCAAGTTACACTTTCAGAACAGGAAGCAAGACCTCTCGGTAAGGTCTACAGCGGGTACACATACTTCTGCGATGGCGATGTCCTGTTGGCTAAAATCACGCCCTGTTTCGAAAATGGAAAGCTCGGTATCGCGAATGGTTTAACGAACGGTGTTGGATTTGGGTCAAGTGAGTTCTTTGTTCTTCGACCGAATGACAAGCTTCTGGCAGGTTACCTCTACCACTTCCTGAACAGACAAAGTTTTCGAGATTGGGCCAAGGGGCAAATGACTGGGGCGGTCGGGCACAAGCGGGTGCCCAAAGAGCTTGTCGAGTCTTTAGAAATTCCCCTCCCGCCACCCGAAGAACAAAAGCTGATTGTTGCGGTTCTTGACGAGGCGTTCGAAGGTCTAGCTCGCGCCCGCGCCAACGCAGAAGCCAACCTCCAGAATGCGCGGGAGTTGTTTGAGAGCTACCTTGCGACGGCCTTTTCCGGAGATGAAGCAGGCTGGGATGAATGTGAGCTCAACGATCATGTGCGTTTCATTGACTATCGCGGGAAGACTCCTCCGAAAACAGAAGTCGGTATAAGGCTGATTACAGCCAAGAATGTGAAGATGGGCTACATCCAACGCGAACCCGAAGAGTTCATTTTGGAAAGTGCTTACGAAGGATGGATGACACGCGGTTTTCCAAAACTAGGCGATGTCTTGTTCTCGACCGAGGCACCGCTTGCAAACGTTGCACAATTAGACACTGAAGAAACTGTCGTTATCGGTCAGCGATTGATCACTATGCAGGCAGATGAAGACGTTATTTTGGCGGAGTTCTTGAAATTTTCACTGATGGCACCCCCCATGCAATCCGAAATTCACAGACGCGGCACAGGCGCAACTGTAGTTGGTATCAAGGCGAAGCTGCTAAAGACTGTGCCTTTGAGGTTTCCGAAGAACCTTGATCGCCAGCGTGCAATCGCAGCGAATTGCCAGAGCGCCTATGATGATATGGAGCGACTTGAAGAAGCATTTAGAGACAAGCTTCAAGACATCGACGATCTCCGCCAATCCCTTTTGCAAAAAGCCTTCGCGGGCGAATTAACATGATGTAACGAGTAGACCTGATGAGCATTCACGACGAAACCGAAGCCGATACCCGCGCCGAACGCATAGACCCCGTCCTTGCGGCGGCGGGCTGGGGAGCGAATGGCTCGAAGGTTCGGCGTGAGGTCATCTGCCCAGGGCGCATCCAGTCAGGCGGCACACGCGGCAAGGGGCTGTCTGCCGATTATGTCCTGATCCACAAGGGCCAAAAGCTCGCCGTACTGGAGGCAAAGCGCGCAGGCGTCAGCCACCGCAACGGCGTCGGTCAGGCCAAAGACTACGCCACCCGTCTTGGGTCTCGCTATGCCTACGCCTCCAACGGGCTGAGCTGGTATCAGATCGACATGACCACGGGGGCCGAGGCCGACATGGCCTTGCCGTTTCCCACGCCCGATGAACTATGGGAGCGCACCTTCGCCATCCACAACGACTGGCGCGAGCGCTTCGGGGCCGTCGATTTCGAAACAGACGGCGGCAAGTGGGAACTGCGCTACTACCAGCACAAAGCCGTCAACGCCGCACTTGAGGCGCTAGCCAAAGGCGACCGGCGTATCCTGCTAACACTGGCCACCGGAACGGGCAAAACTTCCATCGCGTTCCAGATCGCGTGGAAGCTGTTTCAGGCCAAATGGAATCTATCGGGCGAACCAGTGCGCCGCCCGCGCATCCTGTTTCTTGCCGACCGTAACATCCTCGCCGATCAGGCCTACAACGCATTCAGCGCTTTTCCGAATGATGCCGTCACCCGGATCGACCCCGATACAATCCGCAAGAACGGGGGCAAGCCGCCCAAGAACGCCAGCCTGTTCTTTACGATCTTCCAGACTTTCATGACTGGCGAAGGCGACCCAGTTTACACGCAGTATCCACCAGACTTCTTCGACTTCATCGTGATCGACGAATGCCACCGGGGCGGGGCCAAGGACGAAAGCGAATGGCGGCGTTTGCTGGAGTATTTTGAACCCGCCGCCCAGCTTGGCCTGACCGCCACGCCCAAACGCAAACACAACGCCGACACCTACTCCTATTTCGGTGAGCCTGTTTACACCTACGCTCTGCGTGATGGGATCGAGGACGGCTTCCTGACGCCGTTCAAGGTGCGCCAGATGGCGAGCACCATCGATGAATACGTCTTTGACGGCTCCGACGAGCTTATTGCAGGTGAGATTGAAGACGGCGAAGCATTTAGCGAGGGCGATTTCAACACGCGCATCATCATCGAAGATCGTGAACTCAGCCGCGTGAAAGAATTCATGAGCCAGATCGATCAGCGTCAAAAAACGTTGGTGTTCTGCGCTACGCAAGATCATGCGGCTTTGGTGCGAGACTTGATCAACCAGGTGAAGGACGGAAAGAACCCGAATTACTGCCACCGCGTCACTGCAGATGATGGAGCTATTGGCGAAAAACACCTCCGTGACTTTCAAGATAACGACAAAACGATCCCGACAATCCTTACGACTTCACAGAAGCTCTCAACCGGCGTTGATGCAAGAAACGTCAGGCATATAGTCCTTATGCGCCCGATCCGATCCATGATCGAATTCAAGCAGATTATCGGACGCGGAACGCGCACGTATGAAGGCAAGGACTTTTTCACCATCTGGGATTTCGTGAGGGCCCACGAGAACTTCAATGATCCCGAATGGGATGGTGAGCCGCTTGAGCCAGAACCTCCAAAGGGACCACGCCCGCCGATAGACGGACCGGAGCCTCGACCGGAAGGCGACCCGCCTGAACCAGGTGATGACTGTACCGACGAGCCACCGCGCGAGAAAATCGTCGTGAAGCTCTCGGACGGTAGTTTTCGCAAGATTAAGTACATTGCGTCAACGACCTACTGGAGCCCAGAAGGAAAACCGATTTCGGCAGCAGAGTTCCTTGTACGGCTCTTCGGTGATTTGTCAGGTATCGTCGCGGACGAGGATCAGCTTCGCGCGGTTTGGTGCGATCCCGACACGCGCGAGCACTTTCTTCAACAGCTTGCCGACCGTGGGTATGAGCAAGACCGCCTTGACGATATCCGCAGACTTGTCGATGCGCCTGACAGCGATCTGTTCGATGTCCTCAGCTATGTGCTTTTCACAAATGAGCCTAAGACACGGCACGAACGCGCTGACTCCGTGCGTGCAGACGGCATAGGCGATGCAGACGAAGGGCTCAAGCAACTCTTGCTAGCTATTCTCGCGGCTTATGAGGCACGGGGGGAGAGTGAACTAGCTACCAAAAAGCTGGGAACCTTCCTCACAGCACGCTACGGCAGCGTGAGCGAGGGCAAGGCGAAGCTTGGCGGCCTCGCGGCAATTAAAGAAGCGTTTCAGAACATGCAGAAGACATTGTACTCAGATTAAAACGGATGTCTTGAAAATGATCGAATTTGAGAAAATTTCAAATGGCAAGTTTTGGGCTGGTACAAATTGGACCATCACTGACGAGGATTCACTGGCCGCTCTCGTTGCGAGAGTTGCGCTAGGGCAGGCTCGTCATGTGGAGAAAATACTCATCGAAACGAAAGTGATTACTCCAGGTCTGATTCCAAGTGCCGTCGTGGGCGCTAAAAAATTGCTAACCGCGGCAGACCCTTCAAAACCGTGGCACCGAGACGGCTGGTTGTTCCAGGTGATCGCGTGGATCGCTGCGCACCTACAAGATGTAGAAGCACTGAAGGCACCGCCACATATGATCCATGCGCACAAAGGATTCGATGGCATTCAAGTGCGACTTGACCATGCGGGCGGTGCGGAGATGGTTGTTATTTGCGAGCAAAAGGCATCAACCGGTCCACGAGGCAAAATCACTAGCGAAGTTTGGCCAGAGTTTCGGGAACTCGAAAAGGGTGCACGCGACAACGAATTGATTGCTGAAGTTACGACCCTTCTAGAAAAAAGTCGGCATCCTGACGCTGACGAAATGATTGAAAAAATTCTTTGGGCGAATGCCAGGGCGTACAGCGTGTCGGTCACCGTGGGCGATGACGAGAATTCTGACGAGGGGCGCAAAAAACTGTTTAAGGGATACAAGAAGATTGTCGATCGCTCTCATGTCAAGTTCAGGAGAGCAGATACTTTTTACAAGGTGCCGATGCGGGATTGGATGGCGAATATTGCGGAAAACGCCATGCAATTAATTGATGAATGGGAGGCAGGAAATGTTTGACCAAGACACTGCTGCGCTAATTCGCTCGACACCTGAGCTTGAAGGACTCGACCGCCAATCACTTCCCGATCTACTCACAAATGCCTTTGCGCAGATTGCGGCTGCGCGAGTTCGGTTGCGCGCAGGAGACGAACCTCTCCCAGACGACCTGGAAGAGATTCTGCAGACAACAAGGCGCTTGGCCTCAACAAATGAAGCGCTTGTATCTTTGCTTCCGGAACGAGAAGATCGAAGCGCAGCCGCCTTTGTTGCGGCGACGGCCCATCAACTAAGTCTGAACGCCTATTCTCTTCGAGGCGATGAACCGCAGGGGAGCTACCTGCGACCCCGATCAATTTCGAGCGATGTCGCAGCACTGCTATTGTTTTTGGTAGCTGAGGCAACGTCCGATGCGGCTGAAGTTGCTAGAGCAATTCTACCAGATGCAAGCGATCCGATCATAGATGCTCTAATTCATGGTCTGCTTGACATGGCCGAGGGCCGACTATCGGCTCTGCTTGAACGCTCAATGCCTTCCATAGACGCAATTGCGACCGGAGATTTAGCCGAGGCAGGTTCTCTGGCTCTCTATTTCGAGCTGCTCCGTGGAGTTCATGCGCTTGCTAGACAGCTATTGTCTGGCGGAGAAACTGCAGAGTCTGAAAGTGCTATCTCAATCTTTCGTCGGGTGAGAACACTTTGCATTGGGGGCGACGTAGCTGTCTTCGACGGTGAAGCCGAGCGCTCCACAAGTACTTTTTCAGGGCCTCATCACCTCGCGTCGCTTCTCATAGCTGTGGCGAGCGATTTGACCGATAGTGCAGTTGCCAACATCCCGCCGCCTTCCGGCATTGATCCTCAGAAATGGGGTGAGAGCATGCAGCGTGTTGCGAAAGCACGACCATACCTATGGCGTAATCACAGGGAAGCAATCAAGCAAGGATACCTGGAACCCGGCACATCTTCAGCAGTTGGGTTTCCTACGGGAGCAGGCAAGTCTACGCTGTCCGAATTGAAAATCAATGCCGCTCTTCTAGGAAGCAAGAGTGTCATTTTTTTGTGCCCGACTCATGCTCTTGTGGACCAAACAGCACGCAATCTCGGAAAAACATTTCCGACCGCTTCCGTTCAGGGCGAGCGTCTAGACGAATTCGGGTTCGCCACTGGAGACGATGAGCTTCCAGAGATATTTGTGATGACGCCGGAAGCATGCTTGGCTCAATTAAGCATAGACTCAAGCATTTTTGAGGATGTCGGCCTTCTTGTCTTTGATGAATGTCATTTGCTGCACCCGAACGACAAGCCAAATGATCGACGTGCAATCGATGCGATGCTTTGTCTTCTAATTATTCCTCGGATTGCGCCGCAGATAGATTTCTTGCTTTTGTCGGCAATGATGAAGAATACGGATGATATTGCGGAATGGATAATTGAATTGACCGGTAGGCCTTGCCTTCCACTTTCCTTGGCTTGGAAGCCAACGAGGCAGTTGCGGGGAAGCGTCATCTATCAACAAAGTGAAGTCGATGATCTTGCCAGCCTGCTGCGCCGTTCGAAAAAAGGCCGGACTACCAAGAATCCTCCTGTAGCCGTCAAGCGGGAACTAGGTGCATATCCACTTGCCCTGTTCAGCCTGAAGCAAACCTGGGCTACGAGTAAGCGAGCCGACTACACGTTGGTGCGCCTCCTGAATGATAAAGTGCTACTTAGTGCGAGCAACTACTGGCGACTAACGCCCAATGCAGTAGCCGTCTCATCGGCGATTGCAGCGGCAGCGGTGCAGAGCAATGTTAAGGTGCTAGTATTCTTTCAGACGATCAAGAACGCAGCGAGCGCGGCCAATCAGATTTCCGATCAGCTTGAAGCCGTTTCAGTCAAGCTCACTGATGAGGAAGCAGGCTGGGCGGATGTCGCTGTGCTAGAGCTCGGGGACGAAAGTCACCTCTATAACAAGATTGATAATGGCAGGGTGACCGCCGCAGCTGCCGTGCACCATGGTCTCCTCTTGCCGGAAGAGCGTCTGCTCTGTGAGAGCCTTTACAAAAGGCGTAACGGCATCAAGGTACTCGCGGCAACCTCGACGCTCGCTCAAGGGATGAACCTTCCCAGTGAACTGGTATTGATTGGAGAAGACAGCCGGTTTGATGAGGCAACCGACAAGAAAGAGATTCTCAAGGCTCAAGAACTCTTAAATGCGGCGGGCCGTGCGGGAAGAGCCGGTGAGGGGGGCAGCGGAATAGTCCTGGTTATCCCTGGCAAGGTCGTTGGTATCGATCTGGAGGCATCTACAATTGGAGCCCATTGGACAGAGCTTAGAGAGGTATTCGGGCAGTCCGATCAGTGTCTCTCGATAGATGATCCCCTCACGGCAGTGCTCGACCGCGTTCATGCAGGTATTTCAGACACTCACGAAATTGATAGTTACGCGCTTTCCCGCCTTGCTTCGGGTGCAGACAGGTCGGAGCAGGCGTCGAACCTTGAAACAGCGATCAACCGCTCTTTCGCTGGCTTTCTTGCTCGGAAGCGGGAAGATAGCGATTGGCTCGAAAAGCGCATTGACGCCGCCAAGCAATCCTTCGGTGGCGATGCTCCCGAAACTGAGGCTGAACTTGTACAGAGCCAGGTTGCAGCCAGTCTTGGGCTACCCCTTGAAGTAGTCAGGCGGTTGTCCAGTGCACTTAAGTTGAGTAGTCCGGGAAGGGAGGCTACTGTACCGATGTGGCGAAAGTGGTTTTTTCGCTGGCTTTCTGAGCACCCAGATCTTTTGGAGCAGATATTCCGGCCTGAGACTTTGGCTGAACTCTTTGGCCGGAAGAGATACGCTTCTCTTGAGACCGTTGAGGAGAAATCTTCTCTTGTGCTCCCCGTTTTGGCGAAGTTGGTTTGGCTTTGGATGCGGGGGGAGCCGCTTAGGGAATTGGAGCTGGCCTTGGGCACCGATCCGACCAAGCTGAAGACCTGCGATGGCGCGCGGCGCTTCGTTCTGCGCGTAGTGCCCGAATTCGCGTTCCTTTTCGGCCTGCCAGCTCTTTTGCATGAGCGCGCTCAGGTTGGATTGGAGAACCCAGAACCGATGGGGGCCGCGCAATCCCAATTAGGGCGCTGCGTCCGATACGGCTTCAATTTCCATGAAAAGGCGGCACTCCATCAGCTTATGCGCAAAGCTCGATTTTCTCGACGTCAGCTACACCGCCAATACACGCACGTTAAGAATTTTCTCGCACGGCGTACTCCTGGGGAAACCTGGGAAGAAGCATTGCTTAGGGTCGAGCAAGCTACTGAAGATGAATTGGCTGCCCGCAGATAGACTAGATAAAATGCGCAGTTTGAGCCTTTTTTGCTCCCTTCATGGAATGGCTTCTCCTGTTTTTCGAGGCTCAAAGTATAGCTAGTTCCTGTTCATTCCTTGCTCGCCGCGCGTTAGACCGTCAAGACCGTAGACAGCGGTGGGGGATCACCCGTCCTGCACAAGCGAAGTGCGGAAGGATGGGGAGACCGCTGATTGCGCCCGCAGCGTATGCGGAGGGCTTGGTCTTGACGGCGAAGGGGGTCGCAGACCCCAACGCAAAGAAGACAGAGTCAGCCTCCCAAGGCTTCCCTACTGCCGCGAGCATTCAGTGCCCGCATCCGTTCACTGTCGATCCGTGACCAGACAGCATGCGCGTGCCGCCGCCCGTCTTTTTCATGGAAGACGATGGCGCGGGGCTGATTCTCCAGCCCCATCTTTTCTTCAACCTTGCGGATAGCGTCTTCGAAATCCTCAATGCTGGCATTCACATCTTCGGGCGGATTGAAGCTCATTGAGAACAGATACTTCTCGCAGCGCGTACCTTTTGCGATGGCATCGGCTTCGCCGAAGGCCCCGACAAGATCATCACTGATGAAGCCGCGCACCTCATGCAGTTCGACATGCTCGTTGTCTCGCATCGCCAGCAAGTAGCGACCAAGCTGCGGGGCATTGCCGCGTTCTTTGGCTTTCAGGATCATGGCTTGCTCTCCGGCACTTTTCCGAGCGCTGCCAGGAGCGCATCGCGCATTTCCGAGATATCGCGACAAGCTTCGATCAGTTCAGCTTCGGTTTCCGGTGTGACAGGCAAGGAACCCGTATTCACGGCCTTGGCGAGTTGATTAAGGTTGGAAGACAAGCGCGACTGCCCGAGCGCGCCCACCAAGCGGCCAAGGGCTTCTTTATCGCCAACAGGGCTATTCCCACGCCGTTTGCGCGGTGCAGCATCATCACCGAACAGCCGTTCACGGATGTATGCGGCGAGGGTTTTGTCGCCCCGCTCAGCGTCGAGCCGTGCCCGTTCTTCATAAGTCAGCCGCAGCGAGAACGGTGGCGGATACTTTGATTTCCCCGCCTCTGGCTTGGCTATCTCATTGAATTTATGGCGCGAATGGGTCATGTTCGCACCTCAGACTCTTAGAGTCTAACGATGCGAGATGGCGTTCCCATTCTTCGAGGACCTGAAAAAGCTGGTTCGAGCTTTCTCCCGTTAGGCCCACCAATACCTTACAGATCAACATGTTAGCTGAACATTAGAGTGGTGTGACACACAGGTGTGACACAAGATGAAGCTACATGCGTATCTGAGCCAATCACGACACGGTATATTTTACTTCCGCTGGCCACTGCCAACACATAACCACCGGGCCACCCGAAAGACCCTTCGGCTTTCATTAAAGACGAGATGCCCACAAGAGGCTGGTATGTTGGGACGGCATCTCGCAAGTTGCGGGCTCGCGTTGAAACAACAGCTACAAGAAGTACGCATGGACCACGCAACACTCCGGGCCGCAGTCATTGACTACTTCCACAAACAACTAGCCGACGCGAAAGCGCGCCGTGTATCTCTTGGGCCTTACACACCAAAGGAGCGCGAACAGGTCTTGACCACGGTTGGTATGCTCGAAGAGGGCAATATCGAGTTCTGGCAACTCGTGGGGCGCGATCAAGCTGAGCAAGAGTTGGCCCGGTTCTTTGAAACCGCCGGGCTACCGCGTGACGAATATTGGCCTCACGCCATGCGGGTTCTTGAAGGTTGGACAGAAGGCTGGTACTGTAAGGAACCGCAAACCCTTCTCACAAGACGCACTAGAGGCGACCTACACTGCACTGACCGATCCGGACAGCAAGTTCTACTGCAAGACTAGCCACCGCTGGGCGACCTTGATTGCGATGTTCTCGGGGGCAAGGCTCAACGAGGTCTGTCAATTACAGGTGCAGGACATAGCCCAAGTTGAGGACACTTGGGTTTTCAATCTAACCGAAGACGGGGACGCATTGAAACGCCTCAAGTCTTCCGCTGCACGTCGCCGTGTTCCCGTCCATTCTCAACTTATCAAGTTGGGGTTGTTGGACTTTCGCTCCAAACTGGAACAGCGGGGCGAAGAGCGGCTTTTTCCAGACTACCCCTATAGCCCCAAGCATGGATATGGCGACAAGCTGAGCAAGTGGTTCAACCGGACTTTCACAACGCAGTTGGGCATCAAGTCCGATGCGCATGTATTCCATGGATTACGCCATACTTTCGCAACGCGATTGGGTCAGGCCGATGTGCCGACCGAGCGTATCCAGTTCATTGTCGGACATGAACGGCAGGGCGTTACGCATCAGGTGTACATGAAAGAAGGCGACACGTTGGTGCAGACGCGAGAAGCAGTGGAGCGGTACCCTCAGCGACATCACTCCGGCTCAATTTTGTGACCATGGTGTGCCGGAAGCTGTGGAATACCAGACCGGCTTCCTTCAAACCCAACTCGGGTAAGAACTTATCGTTATACCAACGACCCACGTTCCGCCCATAGTTACCGGCCTTTTATGTGTGGTCACAAGCTGAGAAAACTCCCACACATGACACTTTTTGACGTGCCTCCTAGATTTGTAGACGCTTTGTTTGGTTTGCTTGGTGATTTTCGGGATCGTTCATGTTTATTTCATTAATCCACCCCAGTTTCGGCACAATGTTTCACAATTGTTAATCCGGAAAGCACAATTTCGGAGGGACGGCTCGTGGGGTTCGCAAAGAAGACTGCTATGGTTGAAAAGGTGGATCGCCGGTATCTGACTGGCATCTGTGGAGATGCGAATATTCGTACGCCGCTTGGCCCCAGACGCGTCGAGATGTTGAACCCGGGTGACATGGTTGTAACCCGCGACCATGGTCTTCAACCGGTTCGTATGATCTGGACCAGAACCGTCAGCGCCGCTGACATGCGCGCCCAACCCGATCTCGCCCCCATCCGCCTGAAGCCACGCGCCATCGGACCTATGATGCCAACCCGGGATTTGCGCATTGCAAGTGGTCATCGCGGGCTGATCCCAGGATATCTGATTGCGGGTGTGCCCGATGACAAATCATATATTATGCGCATTGATGCGGTCGCTTTGGTCAGCGATGCGGCATATATGGATCGTGCGGCGGATGAGGTGATATTCTACAATCTAGTTTTTGACCGCCACGAAGTTTTTTGCGCCGAAGGGCTGCCGATCGAAAGTTTCCGGCCTTCACCCAAGGCTATCAGCCTGCTGGATGTCAGAGCGCGCGAAGCCATTGTTGATCTGTTTCCCAATCTCGCGCAACGACGGTGCGCCTATCCTAGTTTGAAATACACCGTGGCACAGGGGCGTGCCTATCGCGCATGCCACGCCTGAGGTTAAAAGCGACGTACGGCGAGGTCTAGACTACAAAAGACAGGTCGCTAGCCGCGGTAGTTCGCATCTGGCACTTAGCTAAAATCTCAAACTTTAATGATTGCCGGGCAGGCTATTTGGCAAGGTCAGTGCTGTCGCAACTCTCATGGAAGACGAACGCGTCAAGTTCCGGATTTGCGGCTATGACAGAGAACAGGTTGCATAACGATAAAGTCAGGCACTAAGGTGTGACACAAGAGAAAACATAACACCTAATTAGTGTTCAATAACAAAACCTTAATGATCTGGCGGTGCTCCCCCTAGGCTCCACCAATACCCTACAGATCAATATGTTAGCTGAATACTAGAGTGGTGTGACACACAGGTGTGACAGAAGATGAAGCTACATGCGTATCTGAGCCAATCACGACACGGCATATTTTACTTCCGCTGGCCACTGCCAACACATGACCACCGGGCCACCCGAAAGACCCTTCGACTGTCATTAAAGACGAGGTGTCCAGAAGAGGCTGGAATGTTCGCACGACATCTCGCAAGTTGCGGGTTCACGTTGAAGCAACAACTAAAAGATGTACGCATGGACCACGCAACACTCCGGGCAGCAGTCATTGACTACTTCAGCAAACAACTAGCCCGATGCTATCTGATATGTTTGCCGCCCGTCAGGCCGAAGCAAACCGGAGCGAGGAGTGGTCCGCCAAGCTAGGCGCGGACTATTCGGTCTGGTTGGGGCTTTTTTTTGGAACTGGCTGGGGATCGGTCGATCTCAAGCTACCGGAAAGCGGACGCCCGAATGTTCAAGGAGGTGTTGCAGGAACTCCCTGCGAACCGAACGAAGTACGTCGAGACGGACGGCCTAGGTGAACACCCCGCGCCACACTTATGGGTCCTGCAACGTTTTCCACCACAAATCTCTGAACGGTCTGCCATATACGTCAAAGCGGCTTTGTACCCCCGTGGGTGGGGCGTTGGATGCGGTCGGAATGTTTAAAAGGCTGTGGCTCCAATCAACCGTACCGACCCTACTTGTCTGATTCAGCGACCCTTCGCCACCAAGGTATAAGCGGAAGTAATATTGGCTCTCAACGGTGCTCCAAAGACGAGAGAAAACCACGATTCTAACTTCAGGTACAATAGCAGAAAGCGAAAATGCTTTGGTGGCAAACCGTTGGGCAAGCATTAGGAAATCTCGGTGGAGCCTCCAATCTTGAGGGGATCTACGCGGAAGTTCGACAGTAAGATCGGCAGCTTTCAGTCTTTTCGCTCGCCAAAAACGCGGTTACTGATGCTTTCGTGGCGACAAATGGATACGATGCGATATGCCAACGAAGCGGTCAGTTAAACGGAACGGGATAAAAGTTGAAGGCGTTCACGGCCCGTTTGATGCTTTAGGTATTCGCGGTGATCGATTGGGGCGACACTCGGAGTTCGGACTTTACACCAGAGAAGGTCTTCCCATCCCAGCGTGCGATACTGCCGGTAACCTTTTTACCTCTGCACCGCGAGCCCAATATCTAAGCGATGCACCTGTCGGCGAGTTTGTAAAACCTGTTCTGTTTGCCGGGCTGGCTCCGCAGCAGTTCGGTCATGTGATACTCAACTCTCTGGGCCGGCTCTGGGCACTTCAGTATCTACCGCCAGATACAGCGTTGCTTTACTTACCTCGAAATCAAGCGAATTTTGCGCACTATCCCTTCCTGAAACCTATTCTTGAATTGCTGAGTATTAAAAGCCGGGTACTTCTCCACAATGAGGCGATGAGGTATCGTTCTCTTTACACTTCCGAAGACTTTTTTGGGGAACGGCATACCGGTGCAATGAAAGCACAAATGCGGGATTGGCTCTGGCAGCGGCTTCCGCCGACCGGGCCAATCACAAAAGGCCGTCGGGTATACCTAACGCGGTCTCAACTTGGCCCGAAGGTGGGACGATATTGCAACGAAGAGCTCATTGAGCATTTACTTCGCGCCGATGGATACGAAGTTGTTGCACCAGAACGAATGAGCCTGCCCAAGCAAGTCGCGCTTATGCAGGATGCTGAGACTTTGGTCTTTGCGGAAAGCTCTGCTCTTCACCTTTATGGCCTTGTTCAGCGTGCGGGCCAACGAGTCGGCCTGATCCAGCGCCGAAACCCCTTGCCGCAACTGATGGTCGGCCAGCTGCGGGATGGGCCAGCGGATCATTACTCTATAGACGCTATTTCCAAGATTTATTGGCCTCCTCAACGACAGGATAATACGTCCATTGCCACGCTTGATTTCGATATCCTGCGGGACAGGCTTGTGGCGGGGCGTTTCCTGTCTCCGCAGGCTCGTTGGCGGGAGCCATATGCCCCTGAGGTCAGCGCATCACTTCACGCTGGGCTCGCGCCTGGTACACGCCTTATTCCCGATCAACAGCGATCAGATTGGTTGCGTGCCCGGCGTCGAAAGTCAAATGCTTGAGGCCTCACCCAATCAGGGCGTGACCAGGTCTTGTTCGGGAGCGGTCAATCCCACTCCGGCAAGAGACGAAAGGCCTAACTGGTCTTCTTCCAGGACCGATTGAGCGTCAGTGAATTCAAAGTGGTCGGCGAAGTTATCGAGCCCGAAGCTATCAAGATCAATGGCTTCGTAGCGCTCGATAATCTCGAAAAGGTCGATCTCTGGCTGAACAGTCCCCGGCTTGAGGCCTGTGATCGCGAGAAGCCCCGTGGGACGAGCATCGAGAACCGACACCTTTAGGTCGGGCCGGTACTCGCTAAGGATCGGGATCAGCTTCCAAACATCCCCAGTCCAGATATCTGGCAGATTATGAAGATCGCGCGTCGTCATCTCTATGCTGAACGGGCAGCAATCGTGAACGAAGATAACCCCGTCCGGATCGGCATGGGCTTCCGTGTTAAGAATGTCTCGTAGAGCGTATTCAAACAGGTGCATTCCATCAATGAAGGCGATTGTTGGCCGGGCGCCTAAGGCTTCCAGGCGATTTGCCGCGAAGAAGGAGTCTGAAGTTTCCTGAAACAAATGGAGTTGGGGTTTTCGGCCAAGAAGCGGTTTTTCAAGGCGGAAAACCGGATCGACCCCGATTGTTTTTCCCTGCACCAAATCTAGTATACGCCCGTTGCGGCAGCCAATTTCGAGATACCATTCAAAAGCGTGAGCTTCATGGATACGACGGAAAAAACCTCGGTAGTTCATGCCTTTGGCGCGTTTGAACATAGTTGTACTACTCGGAGCTGGATTTTGGCTAACTTGCGCGGTGCTATTGGCGAATGCAACCCGAAATTTGGGTGGAGGCGCCTGAAGCTGTTCGCCCCGCAAGGCCCCACCGAATCCCACAATCAAGAACTGCATTTCGGGGGCATCGACGTCAGCATCGGGAACAGCGCCTCGTGTCGGAGATCGACGTTCACCCCATCAGTATCCCGCGGCCGCTGGTAGATTCAGCAATCTCAAAGGTCTGAAGAACGACTCTTCCCCTTGCGTTCAAACCCGGCGCGCCCGATGCTTTCGTAGACGTCAAAGCCGGCGCGGTTGGCATCCTGAACAGAATAGATATTGCGCAGATCGGCCATGCGGGGGGCGTTCATCTTGCGCGCGATGCGCTTGAGGTCGAGCGCGCGAAACTCGTTCCACTCGGTCAGGATCACCAGAAGATCGGCGTTATGCGCGCATTTATAGGGATCTTCCTGCCAGACCACACCGGGCAAAAGCGCCTTACCTTCGCGCTGACCCTGAGGATCGGCCACCCGCACCTTGGCGCCGGCGCCCACCAAGGCGGGAACGATCGTCAGGCTGGGCGCGTCGCGCATGTCGTCGGTGTTGGGCTTGAAGGTCACGCCAAGCACGGCGATGACCTTGCCGTTAAAGCTTCCGCCGCAGAGATCGAGAAGCTTGTCAATCATCCGGCGCTTGACCTCTTCGTTGACCTTGATCACCGTCTCGGTGATCTGCATCGGCAAGCCGTGTTCCTGCCCGATCCGGGCGAGGGCCTTGGTGTCCTTGGGAAAGCAGGAGCCGCCATAACCCGGGCCGGCATGCAGGAATTTATTGCCGATGCGCCCGTCAAGACCGATGCCCTTGCTGACCTGTTTCACATCCGCGCCGGTGCGTTCGCACAGCGCCGCGATCTCGTTGATAAAGGTGATCTTGACCGCCAGAAACGCGTTGGCAGCATATTTGACCATCTCGGCACTTTCCAGATCGGTGGTGAGGATCGGGAATTCACGCAGATAAAGCGGGCGATAGATATCGGCCATCACCTCGGCGGCGCGCTCTGTCTGCACCCCGACAACCACGCGGTCAGGCTTCATGAAATCGTCAATCGCCGCCCCTTCGCGCAGGAACTCGGGGTTGCTGGCCACATCAAAGTCAAGGTCCGGGCGAGCCTTTTTGACCACCTGCTTGACCTGACGGTTGGTGCCGACGGGCACGGTGGATTTGGTGACGATCACCACGTAATCCTTTGCCGCATGTGCAATTTCTTCGGCGGCGGCCATCACATAAGTCAGATCGGCGTGCCCGTCACCGCGCCGCGTCGGCGTGCCCACGGCGATGAAAACCGCCTCGGCGCCGTCAACAGCTGCGGCAAGATCGGTGGTAAAGGTCAGCCGCCCTGCTTCGACGTTCTTGGCCATGAGCGTATCAAGGCCCGGCTCGAAAATCGGCACTTCACCGCGCTCCAGCATGGCGATCTTGTCAGGGTCTTTGTCAACGCAGACCACATCATGCCCGAAATCCGAAAAACAAACCCCGGACACAAGCCCGACATAACCGGTCCCGATCATCGCAATTTTCATCTTCAATACCCCTGACTGTAATCGCTGATCTTGGCCTGTAATGCGGCGCACCGGCAAGAGTGTCAACGATCCCAAATGCGGCGAATGCCCAACGACACAGCCATTGGACAGCACCGGCCCGGCGCTGTAAGAGGACACAAATAGCACCGGGCCACCAAACGCGACAACACATTACTCAGGAGCGAATTCATGGGTCAGAAACTCTTTGGAACCGATGGCGTGCGCGGACGCGCCAACACGTGGCCGATGACCGCCGACATGGCGCTTCGGCTTGGCGCCGCGGCGGGGCGTTATTTTCGCCGCGACCAGCACGAGCACCGCGTCGTGATCGGCAAGGATACGCGGCTTTCGGGCTATATGATCGAATACGCCCTGACCGCAGGGTTTACCTCGACCGGCGTGAACGTTCTGTTGCTTGGCCCCGTGCCCACCCCCGCGATCGGGTATCTCACCCATAGCATGCGCGCCGATGTCGGCGTGATGATCTCTGCGAGCCACAACCCCGCAAGCGACAACGGCATCAAGCTGTTTGGCCCCGACGGCTTCAAGCTCAGCGATGAGGCGGAGGCCGGCATTGAAGAGCTTCTGAACACCGGCGTTACCCCGGCCGCCCCCGAAAACATTGGCCGCGCCAAGCGCATCGAGGACGCGCGCGGGCGCTACGTTGAATATGCCAAGACCACCTTCCCACAGCGCAAGCGTCTGGATGGGCTGCGCATCGTTCTGGATTGCGCCAATGGCGCGGCCTACCGCACCGCCCCCGAGGTCCTCTGGGAATTGGGCGCCGAGGTCATTGCCATCGGGGTTGATCCCAACGGGCGCAACATCAATCTCGATTGCGGCTCGACCCACCCGGAAACGGCGGCGCGCAAGGTTGTGGAAACCCGCGCAGACATCGGCATCTGCCTGGATGGCGACGCTGATCGAGTGGTGCTGATCGACGAGACCGGCCGCATCGCCGACGGCGATCAGATCATGGGCCTGATTGCCGGGCGTTGGGCGAAAGACGGGCGGCTTGCGGGCAATACTCTGGTCGCCACGGTCATGTCGAACCTTGGGCTGGAGCGCTATCTTGAGGGGCAAGGCGTCGGCCTCAAGCGCACAGCTGTCGGCGACCGTTATGTTGTTGAGACGATGCGCGCCGACGGGCACAATCTGGGTGGTGAACAGTCGGGCCACATCGTGATGACCGATTATGCCACCACCGGCGACGGCCTGATCGGTGCCCTGCAATTTCTGGCCTGCATGGTGGAAACCGGCGAAAAGGCAAGCGCGCTTGCCCGCGTGTTCCAGCCGGTTCCCCAAAAGCTGATCAATCTGCGCTATTCCGCCAATACCGCGCCGCTGGAAACCGATGTTGTGCAAACTGCGATTGCAAAGGCCGAAAAGGATCTCGGTCGCGACGGCCGCCTTCTTATCCGCAAATCCGGAACCGAGCCGCTTATTCGCGTTATGGCCGAGGCGATTGACCCTGCCGTGCTCGACAGGGTGATCAACGATGTCGTGAGCGCCGTCAAAACCGCGATCTGACAGGGCGGATCTTGCAATGGGATCGGGGGCTTGGTTCATGACCGAAGCCCCCGGCCCGCCTTTTGGGTAGTGGCCGCCTAGGTTTCGGTCCGCGCCAGCCGCCGCAGGGTGGTTGCACTCTCATCCACTTTCCAATGCGGCGCACCAGTCAAGACAACGCCAAACAAGGCCTCGCCCTCGGCTCGGGTATACCGCCCAAGCCTGACATCTTCGGCCACCGCCCATGCATCGCGGGCAAAGGGATCGCCGTACCCGGCACCACCGGGGGTGCGCACGCAAACCCTGTCGCCCGGCGCCAGCGGAATATCCTGTTCCTTGGACAGATGCACCGGCACATGAGGCACCCCCGCCTGCCAGACGGTGACCTCGTTCACCGCACCATCGGCCCCGCCAAGCGCGCCCTGCGGCCCGAAGCGCCCGTGATCCATCACGAAACTGGCCTGTGCGGCACCCCGGCGCAATTCCACCTCGTATTCAAGGCCGAAACCGCCGCGATGCTTTCCCGCCCCGCCCGATCCTTCGCGCAGCGCATAGCGGTGATAGAGCACCGGAAAGGCCTGTTCCATCACCTCGACCGGCGGCGCCTTGGAGATACCGATCGTCGAGCAGCCATTGCTAAGCCCGTCGCCCATGACAGAGCCGCCATAGCCGCCACCAGACAGCTGATACATCACGAAATCGCGGCACTTATCGGGGTCATGCCCGCCAAGCGCGAAATTGCCGCTTGTGCCGGCGGGGGCGGCGGTCACCCGCCCCGGCAAGGCGGTCACAAGCGCGGCAAAGACCGCCTCGGCGATCCGCTGGCTGACTTCGGCGGCACAGCCCGACACCGGACGCGGATAACGCGCGTCCAGAAAGGTGCCCTCGATCCCCGTCACGCGCAGTGGCTCGAACGCGCCGGCACTTATCGGGACCTCGGGGAAGATATGGCGCATCGCCAGGTAAACCGAGCTAAGCGTCGTGGCGCGCACCGAATTCATCGGCCCCCGGCAGGGCGCGCTTGAGCCGGTGAAATCAAACAGCAGATTCTCGCCCTCGCGGGTCACGCTCAGGCAGATTTCAAGCGGTTCGTTCACCACGCCGTCGCTGTCGACATAGGCGGTTGCACGGTGCGGGCCGGGGCCGATATCGTCAATAAAGCTGCGCATCTGCGCCGCTGCGCGGCTGCGCAATTCGGCAATCGCCGCCGCGACCACATCATCGCCATAGCGATCCAAAAGCGCATCAAGCCGCGCCGCGCCGAGATCAAGCGCCGCCGCCTGCGCCGTGACATCACCAATCCTCTGATCGGCAACACGGATGTTGGAGCAGATGATGGCGTAAATCTCGGCGTCCATCACCCCGCGCTTGAACAGCTTGACCGGCGGCAGGCGCAGCCCCTCTTGTTCGACCGATGTGGCCGAGGCCGAGAACCCGCCCGGCACAGCACCGCCCGTATCGGGCCAGTGCCCGGTATTGCTGAGCCAGCAAAACAGCGCGCCATCGCGGTAATAGGGCCGCGCAAACCGCACATCCATGAGATGCGTGCCGCCAAGGTAAGGGTCGTTGACGATATAGATATCGCCCGGTTCCGGCGCACCGGCGCGGCCCTCCTTGATCATCGCGATCAGGGTACGGGTGGAATATTGCATGGTGCCGACAAAGACCGGCAACCCGCCCACCCCCTGGGCGATCAACGCGCCGTCAGCGGCGTCATAAATCCCGTCAGAGCGGTCATTCGCCTCGGCGATCACCGGCGAAAAGGCGGCGCGCGAAAACGCGAGATCCATCTCGTCGCAGACCTGCTGCAATCCGGCCTGAATGACCGACAGGGTGATCGGATCAAGCGTCATGACAGAGCCCCCCGATATGAATGATGATATTGCCATGCGCGTCGCCGGTGGCCACATCGCCCGGCTCGATCAGGGTGGTGGTGTCCATCTGCTCGATCACCGCAGGGCCGGGCATCTGAAACGCCAGCGGCAGGTGATCGCGCCAATAGATCGCCACATTCTGCCAGTCGCCGTTAAAATAGACAGGTCGCCGCCCAATTTCGGCCTCGTCCAAGGTGGCGCGGCGGCCCGACGGGTCGATCAGCGTCGACAGATCAAGCGGCGCGCGCGCGCCGATGACCGAGCAATTGGCGTTGACAAGGTTGGCGCGGATGTCGGCAAGCCTGACCCGGAAGCGGTTGAAATAGGCCGCCTCGAACAGCGCATGAAGCGTCGCATTGTCCACCGAAGGCCCCGGCAGATCGACCCGGAGCAAATGCGTCTGGCCGATAAACTGCATATCGACCGAATAGAGATAGCGCCGCCCGCTGAGCGCAATGGTTTCGCGGTCGATCAACCGGTCCCCCTCGGCGGCCTGCGTGGCAAAAACCTCGGCCAAGGCGCCCTTTGGGAGGGCATCAAGCGGCGTGTTCAGGGTGCGCACGAAATCATGTCGCAGATCGGCCACGACACAGCCGATGGCATTGGTGATACCGGGGCGCGCGGGCACAAGTACGCGCGGCAGGCCCAACTCGCGCGCCAGGGCGGCGGCATGCAAGGGCCCCGCCCCGCCAAAGGCAAACAGCGCGAAATCGCGCGGATCGGCCCCAAGCGACAGTGACACCATGCGAATGGCCCCGGCCATCTTTGTATTGGCAATGCGGATCACCGCCTCGGCGGCGGCGGTTACGTCAAGGCCCAGGGGATCGCCAAGGCGGGCCGCGAAGACCCGCGCCACCGCATCGGGGGCAATCGCCCCGGTCTTGGCAAGCTGCGCCGGATTAAGCCGCCCGAGGATCAGGCTGGCATCCGAAATCGTCGGCTCGCTGCCGCCGCGCCCGTAACAGATCGGGCCGGGCTGTGCGCCGGCACTCTCGGGACCGACCTCAAGCAGACCGGCGGCATTCACGCGCGCGATTGATCCGCCGCCCGCGCCCACGGTGCGCACATCAACCATCGGCACATGAATCGGCATGGCATATTCGATCTCGATCTCGTTCGACACGGCGGGTTCCGCCCCCCGGATCAGCGCCACATCGGTCGAGGTGCCGCCCATGTCATAGGTGATCAGGTTCTCCATCCCCGCCAGCCGCCCGGTATAGGCCGCCGCCATCACGCCAGAGGCCGGGCCCGACATCACCGTCTTGGCCGCCTCGCGCGCAACGGTGCGCGCCGACACCATGCCGCCATTGCCGTTCATCACCAGCACGTCGCGGGCATAGCCCCCTGCCGCCAACTCATTCGTGAGCCGGGTCAGGTAACGCGCAAGGATGGGCTGGACGCTGGCATTGACCGCCGCCGTCACGCCGCGCTCGAACTCTCGGCTTTCCGACAGGATCGCATGGCCCATGGTGATGTGGTCATTGGGCCAGATCGTGGCCAGAATTTCGGCAGCGCGACGCTCATGATCGGGATTGGCATAGGCGTGTAGGAAATGCACCACCACAGAGATACAGCCCTGATCGAGCAACTGTTGCCCGGTGGCCAGAACCGCCGCCTCGTCGAGCGGGGTCACGACCGCGCCGCTGGCATCAACACGCTCAGCCACCTCAAGGCGCAGATCGCGTGGGATGATGGGGGTGAAATGCCCGGTCATGCCATAGGGCTGTGGCCGGGTGCGACGGCCCAGTTCAAGCACATCGCGAAAGCCCGCGGTGGTGATCAATCCGGTGCGGCTCAGCTTGCGTTCAAGCACGGCGTTGGTGGTGGTCGTCGTGCCATGCACGATCAGGTCAAGACTGGCCAGATCACAGTCTGCGGCGGCGAGCGCCTCGATCACGCCATGGGCCTGATTGTCGGTGGTGCTTGGCACCTTGGCCAAGCGCACGCTGCCGGTTTTTGCATCAAGCTGCACGAGGTCCGTGAAGGTGCCGCCGACGTCGATCCCGGCCACCTGCCCTGTTTGCCGCTTGTCCATCTGCCCGCCTTTGCCCCGCTTTTGCCCCAGCTTGGCGAGCGATGGAGAAAAGTCAACGCGCTTGGCCCGATGCGCCGGGTCCGCAAAGAAAAACGGCCCCGCCAGTGAAGGCGGGGCCGTTCAATCTCTGACCAAAGCCGCTGGGCCTTAGTCTTTGTCGGCCTTGAGAGCCGCGCCAAGAATATCGCCCAGCGAGGCGCCCGAATCGGACGAGCCATACTGTTCGACTGCTTCTTTTTCTTCGGCAATCTCGCGTGCCTTGATCGACAGGCCAAGACGACGGGTCTTGCTGTCAACGTTGGTCACGCGGGCGTCGATCTTGTCACCGACCGAGAAACGCTCGGGGCGCTGTTCGGCACGGTCACGCGACAGGTCAGAGCGGCGGATAAAGGACTTCATGCCCTCATATTCCACTTCGATCCCGCCATCTTCGATCGCGGTGACGGTCACGGTGATGATCGAGCCACGCTTCACGCCGCCAACGGCTTCGGCGAACTTGTCACCGCCAAGCGCTTTGATCGACAGCGAAATACGCTCTTTCTCGATATCGACTTCCGACACAACCGCCTGAACCATGTCGCCTTTGCGATAGTTCTGGATGGCTTCCTCGCCACGCTCGTCCCAGCTCAGGTCCGAAAGGTGAACCATGCCGTCGATCTCGCCTTCGAGGCCAATGAACAGACCGAATTCGGTGATGTTCTTGACTTCGCCTTCGACCTCGGTGCCCTCGGGGTGTGTTTCTGCAAACACTTCCCACGGGTTGCGCATGGTCTGCTTGAGACCAAGGCTGACGCGGCGCTTGGCGCTGTCGATTTCCAGAACCATGACTTCGACTTCCTGGCTCGTCGAAACGATCTTGCCGGGATGTACGTTCTTCTTGGTCCAGGACATTTCCGAGACGTGAACAAGACCCTCAACGCCGGGCTCGAGCTCAACAAATGCACCGTAATCGGTGATGTTGGTCACGCGGCCGGTGTGCACCGATTCCAGCGGATACTTGGCAGCAACCAGATCCCACGGATCTTCCTGCAACTGCTTCATACCAAGGCTGATGCGGTGAGTTTCCTTGTTGATCTTAATGACCTGAACCTTGACGGTCTCGCCAATGGCAAGGATCTCGCTGGGGTGGTTCACACGGCGCCATGCCATGTCGGTCACGTGCAGCAGGCCGTCAACACCGCCCAGATCAACGAACGCACCGTATTCGGTGATGTTCTTGACCACGCCCTCGACATTCTGACCTTCGGTCAGGTTGCCAATGACTTCGGCGCGCTGTTCGGCGCGGCTTTCTTCCAGAATGGCGCGACGCGATACAACGATGTTGCCACGGCGACGATCCATTTTCAGGATCTGGAAGGGCTGTTTCAGACCCATCAGCGGGCCGGCATCGCGCACGGGACGCACATCAACCTGAGAGCCGGGAAGGAACGCAACAGCGCCGCCCAGATCAACAGTAAAGCCACCTTTGACACGGCCAAAGATCGCGCCTTCAACGCGCTCTTCGTCGGCATAGGCTTTTTCAAGACGATCCCAGGCTTCTTCACGGCGGGCCATTTCACGCGAAATGACGGCTTCGCCACGCGAGTTTTCGGCCGAGCGCAGGAAGACTTCTACCTCGTCGCCAACGGCGATTTCGGGGGCTTCACCGGGATTTGCGAATTCTTTAAGATCGACGCGACCTTCCATCTTGTAGCCTACGTCGATGATGGCCTGGCCCGCTTCGATTGCGATGACCTTACCTTTGACAACGGACCCTTCGTCGGGCGTGTCCATTTCGAAGCTTTCGTTCAGGAGGGCTTCGAATTCCTCCATCGTTGTGTTCTGAGCCATGTGGTCTCTGGTTTCCTTTACAAAATTTTTCTGGCCGCGCGGTTGTCTCCGCAGGTCTTGGTGCTTCATTGGTCAAAGGCGAAACGCAAAACAAAGAGGGCCGGTTGTCCCGACCCTGCTCAATCTCAATGTAGTGCGGTGGTTTCCACCTTCTCGACGAGGCGTCTATAGCGCCTGGCAGAGCGATAATCAAGCCATTCCTGTCGTTAAATACCGTTGCACCGGCACCCCAAAACGCAAGAGAGAATGCTGAGCAGAAACACCAGGGGCATCTATTCCCCATGCCTGTCCGTATTATTGCGGGTGATCGGTTTGCCCAGCCGTGGCCAGACCTTTGGTGACTAGATCAATCGCGGCCTGAACGGCGGCCTCGATCGACATCGCCGAGGTATCGAGCAGGATCGCGTCATCGGCGGGCTTCAGGGGCGCGGTGGCGCGGGCGCTGTCGCGCGCGTCGCGGGTGCGCAGGTCGTCAAGCACCTCTTCAACGGTCACCTCGTGCCCCTTTTCGCACAGCTCCTTGTGGCGGCGGCGCGCGCGCTCGTCATCGCCTGCGGTTACGTAGAGCTTGACCTCGGCATCCGGGCAGATCACCGTGCCGATGTCGCGCCCGTCAAGCACGGCCCCGCCGGAACGCCGCGCAAAGGCGCGCTGAAAATCCACCAGCGCGGCGCGCACCTCGGGGATGGCGGCGACGCGGCTGGCGGCCTGTCCCACCTCGGGGGTGCGCAGATCATCGGCCTCAAGGTCGCTCGCCTGAAGGCTTTGCGCGGCCTCGACCGCATCAAGCCCCTGCACCATCCGCCGCCCCGTCGCGCGGTACAAAAGCCCGGTATCAAGATGGGCAAAGCCGAAATGCGCCGCCACGGCCCGGCCAATCGTGCCTTTGCCCGCCGCGGCAGGCCCGTCTATCGCAATGGTAAAGGCCATCGGTGCCATCCTCTTTTTCCCGGGCCACCTAGCTAGCCGATTGCCGCCAAAGGCTCAAGCATCGCTTGACGCTTGACCCGGATGGATTGGCAAGGCATCACCACGGCCATGCAGATTTACAAGATTTTCCGTGCCCCCGAGTGGGCCGACCTGCGCGCCAGGGGCGAAACGCCCGGCGCGCCGGTGGATGTGGCCGATGGCTTTGTGCATTTCTCGACGATTGAACAGGCGCCTGAAACCGCCGCGAAACATTTCGCCGACGAAGACGGCTTGATGCTTGTGGCGATCGAGGTGGACCGGCTTGGCGATGACCTAAGGTGGGAAGAATCGCGCGGCGGGGCTCTGTTTCCGCATCTTTACCGTAATTTACGGCTCAGCGATGTGGCCTGGGCGCAGCCGCTGCCGCTGGTGGGCGGCGCGCATCAGTTTCCCGCAGGCCTCGCATGACACCGCTGGAGCGGATCGGCCTTGCGGCCCTGCACCGGTGTGATCCGGAAACCGCGCATGGCCTTGCGCTCAAGGCGCTGCGCCTGGGGCTTGCGCCCCAGCCCGGCCCGGTCACCTCGGCGCGGCTCAGGACCGATGTTGCGGGGCTTACCCTGCCCAACCCGGTGGGACTGGCCGCAGGGTTTGACAAGAACGCCGAGGCCCTCAGCCCGCTCTCGCGTGCGGGTTTCGGATTTATCGAGGTCGGTGCCGTCACCCCCCGCCCGCAGCCGGGCAACCCACGCCCGCGCCTGTTCCGCCTGAGCGAAGACCGCGCGGTGATCAACCGTTTCGGCTTTAACAACCTCGGGATGGAGGCCGCCGCCGCACGTCTGGCGACGCGCCCCAAGGATGCGGTGATCGGCCTTAACCTTGGCGCCAACAAGGACAGTGATGACCGCGCCGAAGATTTCGCCCGCGTGCTCGGCCATTGCGGCACGCATCTGGATTTTGCCACGGTCAATGTCTCAAGCCCGAACACCGAAAAGCTGCGCGATCTGCAAGGGGCCGAAGCGCTCTCGGCGCTTCTCAAGGGGGTGATGGAAACCCGCGACTGGCTGCCCAATCCGATCCCGATCTTTCTCAAGATCGCGCCGGACCTTAACGACAGCGAGCTTTCCGAGATTGCCGATGTGGCGCGCGCCTCCGGGCTGAACGGGATCATCGCCACCAACACGACGCTGTCGCGAGACGGGCTGAAAAGCCCGGAGAAGGATCAGGCGGGCGGGCTTTCTGGCCAGCCGCTGTTTGAGAAATCCACCCGCGTTCTGGCGCGTCTGTCACAGCTGACAGGCGGCGAAATGCCCCTGATCGGGGTCGGCGGCATCGCCAGCGCGGACCAAGCTTATGCCAAGATTTGCGCCGGGGCGAGCGCGGTTCAGCTATATTCGGCACTGGTCTATCAGGGCCTGTCGCTGGCGGGCGAGATAGCACAGGGGCTTGATGCCCTGCTTGCCAAGGATGGGTTTGCCACTGTCGCAGAGGCGGTTGGCAGCAAGCGGGGTGACTGGCTGTGATCACGCTCTGGCACAATCCACGCTGTTCAAAATCGCGCGCCGCGCTTGCCCTTTTGCAAGAGGCGGGCGCGCGCCTTAGCCTGCGTCGTTATCTTGAGGATGCCCCGGACCTCGCCGAACTCCGGCGTGTGCAGGCTCTCTTGGGCGGGGATGTGATCGACATGATGCGCCCCGGTGAGGCGCGTTTCAAAGAGCTTGGCCTTACCCGCGACAGCGACGCCGAGACGCTTTTGTCGGCCATGGCCGACAATCCCATCCTGATCGAGCGGCCCATTGCGATCACCGCGACACGAGCCGTCATTGGCCGCCCGCCTGAACAGGTGCTCGACCTGATCTAGACCGGCGGCACCGGGCGGCGCGGACGCCGCCCCAGATGGCGTTCGCGCAGGAACACGAAAAGCCCCGAGGCGACGATCAGCGCGATCCCGGCAAAGCTTGTACCGTCGGGCAGGTCGTCAAAGATGTAGAACCCAAGCACGGTCGCCGCCACGATCTCGAGGTATTGCAGCGGGGCGAGCAAAGAGGCCGACGCAAACGACAGCGCATAGCTGATGCAGACATGGCTAAGGGTGGCAAACAGCCCGAGGATCATCAAAAGGCGCAACTCTCGCGCCTCCGGCCAGGAAGGATCAAGCGGGTCGACGCCCGAGCCGTTGAATATCCAGAGCACCGGCAAGGCCAGACCCAGCGCCGCAATCCCGGTATAGGCCTGTAGGGTGATCGGATGCATCCGCGTCGCCATCTTGCGCGTCAGAATCATGTAGACCGCAAAACACCCGGCGGTCACCAAGGGCAAGAGGGCCACCGCTCCGACATCCTGAAAACTGGGGCGGATAATCATCATCGCCCCGACAAAGCCAATGGCGCAGGCGATATAGCGGCGCGGGCCAATCGGCTCGCCCAGCAAGAGCCCGCCAAGGATGGTCAGGATGAACGGTTCGACGAAAAAGATCGCGATGGCATCGGCAATCGGCATCGCCCTGAGCGCCGTGAAAAAGCATCCCGTCGCGACAAGCATCAAGCCAGAGCGCACCAGATGAAGCCCGAGTTCGCCCAAGCGCGGCCGATGCAGCCACCCCGCCAACGCCGCCAGGGGCATCAAAAGCGCCACCTGCACGGCAAAACGGGTCGCCGCCACCTGCCCCACCGCCAAGGCATCGCCGATCAGCTTGGCGCAGGCATCCATCATCGGCGCGATGATGGCAAAGCCCACCATCAGCAGGATGCCCAAAGAGGTCCGGCCCGGATTATCCATCAAGCGCGATCAGCAGTTCGGCACATTGACAGCGAGACCGCCAAGCGAGGTTTCCTTGTATTTCTCACTCATGTCGGCGCCGGTCTGGCGCATGGTCTCGATGCAGGCATCCAGCGGCACAAGATGCGTGCCATCCCCGCGCAGCGCCAGCGAGGCCGCGGAGACCGCCTTGATCGCGCCCAGACCGTTACGCTCGATGCAGGGCACCTGAACAAGGCCCTTTACCGGATCGCAGGTCATGCCGAGGTGATGCTCAAGCGCGATTTCCGCCGCGTTTTCGATCTGTTCGGGCGTGCCGCCCAGCACGGCACATAGCCCCGCCGCGCCCATCGCCGCGGCCGAGCCGACCTCGGCCTGACATCCCGCTTCGGCACCCGAAATCGAGGCGTTGAACTTGACCAGCCCGCCAATCGCGGCGGCGGTCAGAAGGAAATCCTCGATCCGGTCCTCGCTGGCGCCCGGCACATGCTCGAGCCAGTATTTGATCACCGAGGGCACAACGCCGGCCGCGCCGTTGGTGGGGGCGGTCACGACCTGTCCGCCGGCGGCGTTTTCCTCGTTCACCGCCATAGCATAGGCGCTCATCCAGTCGTTGATCTTATGCGGCGCATTCAGGTTGGTGCCGCGCTCGTCGATCAGCGCATCGCGAATGCCCTTGGCACGGCGTTTGACGTTCAGGCCACCGGGCAGGATGCCATCGGTGCTAAGGCCGCGTTCGATGCAATCATCCATCACCTGCCAGATCCGCGCCACGCCCGAGCGCAGGTTTTCCGGCCCGCCGCGCGCGATCTCGTTGGCCTTTTTCATCTGCGCGATGGTCTTGCCGCTGGTCTCGGCCATCTCAAGCATCTCGGCGGCGGATTTGAACGGATAGGGCACAGGATCGCCCTCGTCGGTGTTCTTGCCGGCGGCAAGCTCGGCCTCGGTCATCACGAAACCGCCGCCGATGGAATAATAGGTTTCCTGCAGGATTACGTCGCCCTGCGCATCGGTCGCCATCAGGATCATACCATTGGCATGACCCGGCAGATTGGGACCGAAATCAAAAATCAGGTCTTCCTTGGGATGAAATTTGAGCTCGGGCAGGCCCGGTGGCGTCACGGTCTCGGTCTCGCGAATCTGCTCGAGCGCGGCCTCGGCCTTTTCGTGGTCATAGGTGTCGGGCAAAAACCCGGCCAGCCCCAGAATGGTGGCCCGGTCAGAAGCATGGCCCACGCCGGTAAACGCAAGCGAGCCGTGCAGCGAACCGCGCAATCCGCCATAGTGAAACGGCGCCGCGCGCATCTTGTCCAGAAACCGCGCCGCGGCCACCATTGGCCCCATCGTATGCGACGAGGACGGGCCGATGCCCACTTTGAACATGTCGAAAACCGAAAGAAACATCAGGTGGCACTACCTTCTGGTGGCGTGGCATATATGGGGGCGCTAAAGGGCGTCTTGCCCAGACCTTCGGCCCTTATTGCAGCAATAACACAACCGCGACTCTCAAGTCGCGTCACCATATCATGCAGGCGCGACCATTTCTTGATCGAAAACCAGTCAGTGCCCCCCTGCGGTGCCGGATAAAACACCATCCAGCGCAAAAGCGGCCCCAGATAAAGATCAAGCGCCGACATTTCAGGCGCGCACAACAACGCAGGGTCGGAGGCGGCCAGTCCCTCAAGCGTGTCAAGGTGGCGGGCAATCTCACCCTGCATATGGCGGCGCAGCTTTTCCTGCGCACTTTGGTCTTCGCCGACATATTGGGACGGGTAAAACGTCATCCGAAGCGCCGGGTGCAGGGTATTGGCCAGAAAGAACAGCCATTTCAGGAAATCACCCCGCTCCGGGCTTTGTATCGGCGGGGCAAGGCGCCCATGCCGATCCGCCAGCCAGAGCAGGATCGCGCCGGTTTCAAACATCACCCCCTCGGACGTTTCCAGGACCGGAATCAACCCGTTCGGGTTCAGAGCCAGATAGGCGGGCGTTTTATGCGCCGCCGCAGCGCGATCAACCAGAACGCAGGAATAGGGCAGGCCCAGCTCTTCAAGCGCGAGACGAATGATCAGCGAGGCATTGTCGGGCGCGTAGTGCAGGCGATAGGTCTCTGTCATGGCAAGCCTCTGGCGCGCATCCGGGGGCAACGGCGCGGATGAGTATTTGAAGAAAGATGAAAGATCAGCTGTGTCTAGCTCTTGTCGCCAACGTTTTCGGCAAAGGCGGTCTTGAAGGCGGCCTGTTTGTCGGGGCTGGCCTCGGTCTGGCACCGGACTTTCCAGTCGTCATAGGGCATGCCGTAATAAATCTCGCGCGCTTCGTCCTTGGTCATCTCGATGCCGCGCTCATTGGCGGCCTCCTGATACCAGCGTGACAGGCAGTTGCGGCAAAAGCCGGTCAGATTCATCATGTCGATATTCTGCACATCGGTGCGCTTTTCCATAAGGTGATGGCGCAGGGCGCGAAAGGCAGCGGCTTCAAGCTCGATCCGGGTTTGGTCATCCATGGCGTGTCTCCTTGGTCTGGGGTCAAGATGTGATGGCAGGGGGCGCGGCGCAAGGGGCGGGCGTCACAGGCCGGTCTCGGCCAGAACCTCTTGCAGGATCGGCGCAAGCCGGGCCGCCCAGGCCGCCTGTTGTGCCGGTGTTTCGATCAGATCGTTGCGCAGCTCGATCAGGATATTGGGCCGCTCATGGGCAATTGCATGGCGCGCGATCGCATCGCCGGGCAAATGGCCGCCGTAGGGTTCGTTCTCACCGACGCAAAGATCGGTTTCGGCGTGCAGCCGCGCCAGCATCGGCCGCGCCAGCCGCGTATCCGCCGCATAAAGCACGCCGAGATGCCAGGGCCTGGGCGGGCCTGATTTCAGCTGCGGGGTAAAGCTGTGGATCGACGCGATCACCGTGTCCTGACGCCGCGCCGCCAATTCGGAAAGGGCGGTATGGTAGGGACGGTGGCACTTGTTCAGCCGCTCTTGCAGCGCCTCCGGCCCGGCGTGGCGGTTGCCGGGAATAATCGTGCCGTCATAAAGCTTCATCAACAGGGTCGGGTCATCCTCGCCCCGGTTGGGATCAATCACGAGGCGCGAAAAGTTGGACAGGATCACAGGCCCGTCAAGCGCCGCCGCAAGCGCACGCGATACACCCGCCGCCCCCACGTCATAGGCGATATGGCGGTTCATATCCTCATCCATAAGCCCTAGCGAGCCACCATTCACAAACGGCGGCACGATATTGGTGGCGTGATCGCAGGTCACAAGCCAGCGGCCCGGGCGTGTGGCCCCTTCTATGTCATATGGCTGATACATCATCGGGTTGGTTTTTCCTCTGAACTTCCTCTAGGACAGTTGCGACAGGATGTGAATTGCGCAATAAGGCGAGCAAGAATTTTGTTAGCGATAACATTCTCCGCGCGCCGCGAAGAGATGAGGATAGACACATGAGACGCCACCGCAACGTAAAGATCGTAGCCACCCTCGGCCCAGCATCGTCGGATTACAAGACGATCCGCGCCCTGCATGAGGCCGGCGCAGATGTGTTTCGCCTCAACATGAGCCATGGTGCCCATGAAGAGATCGCCGAACGCCATCGCATCATTCGCCAGATCGAAGAAGAACTCGATAGCCCGATTGCCATTCTGGCTGACCTTCAGGGGCCGAAATTGCGGGTCGGTGTCTTTGCCAATGGCGAGGAAGAGCTTGAAGAGGGCGCAGCGTTCCGGCTTGACCTCGACAAGACCGAGGGCAGCGCGACCCGCGTCTGCCTGCCGCATCCCGAGATTTTCGCGGCGCTCGAGCCGGGCGCGAACCTTTTGGTCAACGATGGCAAAATCCGCCTGAAAGTGACCGATTGCGGCAAGGATTTTGCCAATTGCATCGTGGTGGCCGGCGGTACGATCGCGAATCGCAAGGGCGTCAATGTACCCGATGTGGTGTTGCCGCTGGCGGCCCTGTCGGAAAAGGACCGCGCCGATCTTGAATTTGCCTGCGAGCTTGGCGTTGACTGGCTTGCGCTAAGCTTTGTTCAGCGCCCAGAGGATGTGAACGAGGCGCGCACCCTGACAAAGGGCCGGACGGCGATCATGTCGAAGATCGAGAAACCTGCCGCCGTGAAATGCTTTGACGATATCCTCGCGGTCAGCGACGGGATCATGGTGGCCCGCGGCGATCTTGGGGTCGAGCTTCCGGTGCAGAACGTACCGCCGATCCAGAAACGCCTTGTGCGGCGCTGTCGCGCGGTGGCCAAGCCGGTGATCGTGGCGACGCAGATGCTCGAATCGATGATCGAATCGCCAATGCCAACCCGCGCCGAGGTCTCGGACGTGGCAACCGCGATCTACGAGGGCGCGGATGCGATCATGCTTTCAGCGGAATCGGCGGCGGGCGATTACCCAGTCGAGGCGGTCAGCACCATGAACAACGTCGCCATCGAGGTGGAAAGCGATCCGACCTATCGCGAGGTGATTGAGGCAAGTCGGCGCGCCGACCGACAGACCGTCGCCGACGCGATCGTCGCCGCCGCCCGCGAAATTGCCGAAACCACCGATATCGAGGCGATCTGCTGTTACACCCAATCGGGCACCACCGCACTTTTAACAGCGCGCGAACGCCCGCGCGTGCCGATCATTGCCTTGACGAGCCTGCGCGACACCGCGCGCCGACTTGCCCTGACCTGGGGGGTAAACTGCGTCATGACCGGCGAGCTGACGCGGTTCAAGCTTGCGGTGATCAACGCGGCGCGCGCCGCATGCGCGCAAGGCTACACAGAAGAAACCGATCAGATCGTGGTGATTGCAGGCGTGCCGTTCAACGTGCCGGGATCAACCAACATCCTAAGGGTTGCGCCCTGTCAGGAAAGTTTGATTTACGCGACAGATCCGGGCTAAACTCGCATAGTTTTACCTTTATGTGTGTTCCGGAGTTGACGAATGGATCCTGATCTAGCTATGGCGATTGGCGTTGTGCTTGGCGTGTTTACCGTCCCGTCGATCATGTCGGCCATCTCGGACGGGCGCGCGCCACGCGTGGCCGCCTTTGCCATGATCGCCTCTGGCGTTCTTATTGTGTGGGCCCTGTCCAACAAGCCCGGCGGTTATGACTTTAGCGACCTTCCCAACGTTCTTGTCCGGGTGATCGCGCGCTATCTGACCTGAAGCGGATCAAACCGCGCCAAGACCCCTTGCGATTTCACTATGAGGCGCGTATACGGCGCCTCTCAATGCGCGACCGGCCGAAAGTGGCATGCCGAGTCGCGCCTATACCGTCCGATCTAAGAGGAGCCGGAAATGCCCAAGATGAAGACCAAATCGAGCTGCAAAAAGCGGTTCAAAGTGACGGCCAGTGGTCGCGTTGTTGCCGGTCAGGCAGGCAAGCGCCACGGCATGATCAAACGCAGCAACAAATTCCTTCGTAACGCTCGCGGTACGACAACGCTGTCAAAGGCTGATGAAGGTATCATCAAGCCAATGATGCCCTACGCGCGCTAAGGAGGATATGATCAATGTCACGCGTTAAAAGTGGGGTAGTTACCCACGCCCGTCACAAGAAAGTCATCAAGGCAGCCAAAGGGTACTATGGCCGCCGCAAGAATACCTTCAAGGTGGCCGCGCAGGCCGTCGACAAGGCCAACCAATACGCCACACGCGACCGCAAGAACCGCAAGCGCAATTTCCGCGCGCTGTGGATCCAGCGGATCAACGCCGCTGTGCGCAGCCACGACGAGGCGCTGACATATTCGCGCTTCATCAACGGCCTGTCGCTGGCTGGTGTCGAAGTGGACCGTAAGGTTCTGGCCGATCTGGCCGTTCACGAGCCCGCCGCTTTCGGCGCGATCGTGGCACAGGCGCAGACCGCACTGGCAAAATAAGCCAGTCGCCTGCGAGGGACGACATGAAACGCCGCTGGTCCTTGGGTCGGCGGCGTTTTCCTTTGTCGCGCTGTGCCAGCGTGGGTTTCACCCACCCTACGCCCGGAATCATGGCGCACCGCGCCGCCGGGCAGCGACTTCTCCCATACGCACCGCCCCTTACACAATGATGCGACACGCGTGTGCCGGGCCGGGTAGGCGGCACCATGATCTGGCACACCCCTCAACCGAACCCGGAGGGTGGGTGAAACCCACGCGCGTACTGCAATACGGAATCGCCGCCCTCATGCATCGGCCCTTGACCGCGCCCCTGCAAACCCATATTTCACCGGCTCAGATGCGGGTATGGTGAAAAGGTATCACGAAAGCTTCCCAAGCTTCAGTTACGGGTTCGATTCCCGTTACCCGCTCCAAAAAATGTTACAATAAACTGTTTTTAAATAACATTTTTGGAGGCCGACAATTCAACCAGCCCAAAAGCCCGCCATCATCAAAATACTTAAAACTCTGCGTTCGGCTCTCGCCACCTTAGGCAACGTATCTTAGCCTCCTAAAGCTTTGCCACAATACAAATAACGAGGCTTAGTCTTTGGACATGTTCAATTCGAAAACCTTTCAGTTCACCTCTGCGTGCCCTGACAGCTCTCGACCCAAACCAGGAGATCGCGGCGGCGATAGCGCACCGACCGGCCCGGCTTGTAGAAATGCGGTCCGAAACCCGACACGAGCCATTTCTGCAGCGTGCGCACGCTCTGGCAGAGGAAGTCTGCGGCTTGTGTCTCGTCGATAAACCCGTCGAGATAATCGACGGTGGGCTTGTTGTTGTCGTTTGCGCGTTCTGGCGTCAGCATCTGTTTACTCCCTTGTGGATAGCTGATGCTCCAGACTTGGCTCAATTTCTAATCTCCAAAAATATCTCTAAAAGACGAAATAATTTATAGATCGTGGGTTTTCTTCAATTCATTGAAAAGGCGTGAAAAATGTTTGTTTACTGTTTTGCCAGACATTTGTGCTGGCGACACTTCTAGATCGGGCCGGTTTCTTTCGAGCCAGTCCCGGACCTTTGGGTAATGCGACATTTGGCTTGCCTTTGGATCGATCCTGCCTGCGTCATTGAGAGCATGGAACGAGTCTTCGATAGCTTGCCTAACGCCCGGACGGCCCGGTGATCGCACGGGAGTTTTATCTACGTTCCCACGCTCAAGAATTTCGTTGCGAATCCGCCCCTTGTGCCGCGGGTGGCGCCTATGTCACTCACGGCCCAAACCGGTCGTTCAATACATCAATCCTCATTGCTAATTTGCTTTCCCAGACCGGACAATCACTCATCATGACTGCTGTTCGCATGTCGCTGACACTGCGGCGACCAGGGCCTTGGTGTCATGACTAAAGCTACGCCAATACTGATCAGTCCATAATATCGATCGAAGACGGCAGACTACTTGTGGGATGCGGACGATATTTTTGCTTACCCTAATCGGCAAGCCCAGTTCGAAACCCGACCTTGCTGTTCATTCTGGGCTCAAGCAGCTGCTATTGCGACATCTTTTTTGCCAACCGGGTGCGGCCAATGGCGCTTTTATACCCTAAGTTCAAGAATGGTCGACGCCAGACGACTTTGTTCAGTTACCATTGTCAGAGCTATGCCCTATGGTGTGCCAATACGGGCGCGAAACTGGGCCCAAATATTCATACTCAGGGATGATTCCGTTATATGTGCGCAACGACGTTGACCGATGAAAATGGCCGCGGATTCATTATCCCGATCGGTGGCGGTGAAGACCGCGTTAAGGAAATGCAGATTCACAGCAAATTCGTAGAGCTGTCGGGAGGGGCCGACGCGTACATTGTCGTGATCCCAACGGCATCCATGCTTAGCGAGACTGGTGAAGACTACAATCGCATCTTCTCTAGCCTTGGGGCTGGAAAAGTTGAATACCTGCCAATTACGCGCCGTCTGGATTGTGATAACCCCACGTTTTTTGAGATGTTGGATAGAGCCACGGGCATCTTCATTACCGGTGGAAACCAATTGCGGCTGTCAGCCATTCTGGGTGGGACGCTTTTGGTGACCAAGATCAGGCGACAGAATGCAGCGGGTGTTCCTGTCGCCGGCACGTCTGCTGGCGCATCAATTATGTCAGAGCATATGGTGGCGGGAGGTCAGGGCAACGAGTCCCCTGCCGAGGGGACTGTTACATTGGCCCCGGGCATTGGCCTCACAAATGCAGTCATCATCGATCAACATTTCACCCAGCGAAATCGGCTTGGTCGGCTGCTAACTGCGTCATCGTTCAACCCTTTTCTGATCGGTCTTGGTATCGACGAAGACACCGCCGCCTTTATCGGACCCGACAACGTCTTGGAGGTTGTTGGAAGTGGGACCGTCACTGTCGTTGACGCCAGTAAATTAACGCATTCGTCAATGTGGGATGCAAAACCCGGAGAGGCGCTGAGCCTGATCGGACTTCGTCTCGACGTCTTGGGAGAAGGCTGCCGCTATGATCTCAAGGCGCGCGTCGGGTATCCACCACCGCAGTTTTTGGGCCTGTCGTCTGGCAGTGACACCGACACGTAAAATGACCCGCATGCGCAAAACACAATCACTCAATGAGGTCACCATTTGAAAATAGTCTCAACCAATGTCTTTGTCGGTCCAAATGTCTGGGCAAGTTTTCCTGTAATTCGTCACGTCATAGATCTGGGAGTATTGGAGGAATGGCCTTCTGCGAAAATCGGGTCCGAATTTGTCGAGGGGCTCGTTGCTGCTTTGCCGGGTCTTTTGGATCATGGGTGTTCGTATGGCGAGGCTGGGGGTTTTTTGCGTCGTTTGCGCGAAGATGAAGGCACGTGGATGGGCCATATTCTGGAGCACTGTGCCATTGAAGTACAGAATGTTGCAGGCACAGACGTCACTTTCGGGCGGACGCGTAGCACCGGTAAACTTGGACACTACAACATGGTCTATGCCTACCGGCAACGTGATGTCGGATTAGCAGCAGGCGAGCTTGCCCTGCGGCTTTTGATGCATCTTCTTCCAAATTCGCTGCAAGACCAAATCGACTACGCCTGCGACGCCGCGTTTGACTGGGATGCAGAACTACGCCGCTTTGTGTTGCATGCCCAACGCAAAGAGTTTGGTCCTTCGACAGGGGCCTTGGTAAATGCGGCTCAGGATCGCGACATCCCTTGGATCAGGTTGAATGAAAATTCGCTCGTTCAATTTGGCCACGGAAAGTATCAACAACGTATTCAGGCGACTATCACGTCGCAGACTAAACACATCGCAGTGGAAATTTCCTGCGACAAAGAAGACACGCATAATTTGTTGAACGATCTTGGCCTGCCAGTGCCACAACAGCGCATTGTTTATAGCGCAAGTGAGGCGGTTCAGGCGGCGCAAAAGATTGGCTTTCCTGTTGTGGTCAAACCTCTGGATGCCAATCATGGGCGTGGTGTTTCGATCAACCTGACCAAAGACGCAGACGTCGAAGCGGGTTTTGCCGAGGCAGAGCTTCATTCCAAAAGCGCCGCGATACTGGTCGAAAGTTTTGTAACCGGCTTTGATCACCGGATGCTGGTTGTGAACAACAAATTGGTCGCCGTAGCTAAGCGTGTGCCGGGTCATGTAATCGGTGACGGAAAGCATTCAATTGCTGAATTGATTGATGTCGTAAACTTGGACCCTCGTCGTGGTATTGGGCATCAAAAAGTGCTGACCATGCTGGAAATCGACAATCAAGCCAAACGCTTGATCGCGGATGCGGGGCACACTGTCGAAACCGTTTTGCCAGATGGGGAAGTGTTTTACCTGCGTTCAACGGCCAATCTGTCCACAGGCGGAACGGCGATTGACCTGACCGACGTCGTCCACCCAGATAACCGCGATATGGCGGAGCGCGCGATCATGGCGGTGGGTCTAGACGTCGGCGGCGTTGATTTTCTGATCGATAATATTGCCCAGTCATATAAGGAGATCGGTGGCGCTATTGTCGAAATAAACGCAGCCCCCGGCTTTCGAATGCATGTGTCACCATCTGAAGGTAAGTCGCGAGATGTTGCCGGCGATGTGATCAATATGCTTTTCCCGCAGGGGCAGAAATGCCGTATTCCGATCGCGGCGATAACGGGTACGAACGGCAAGACGACAACGTCGCGTATGTTGGCCCATATTATGAAAACCAGTGGCAAGGTTGTGGGTATGACATCGACCGATGGTGTCTATGTTGATGGCAAGTTAAGCGTCAAAGGCGACATGACGGGGCCGCACTCTGCGCAAATGGTATTGCGAGATCCGACCGTTGACTTTGCCGTCATGGAAACCGCCCGCGGCGGACTTGTGCGCAGTGGACTTGGCTACCAACATTCTGACGTTGCAGCATGTTTGAACGTCACCGCAGACCACATTGGCGTTGGCGGTATTGAGACCGTAGAGCAATTGGCGGTCGTCAAGCGCGTGGTTGTTGAAAGCGCGACAAAAACCGTTGTGCTGAACGCAGATGACATCAACTGCCTGAAGATGGCCGATTATGCTGATGTGGAGTCTATCTGCTATGTCACCGTGAACCCGAGCCATGAGCTTGTGAAAGAACATATCAAGGCCGGGGGCAAGGCGATTGTGTTGGAGCCGGGCATGAGTGGCGATATGCTGACGCTCTACGACAACGGCCTGCACATGCCTGTCCTTTGGTCGCATTTGATCCCGGCAACCCTTGAAGGTAAGGCAATCCATAACGTGCAAAACGCGATGTTTGCCGCGGCTATGGCTTATAGCTTTGATGTCGATCTGGACAATATCCGCCATGGCCTGCGCACCTTTGACACCAGCTATTTCCAAGCACCTGGTCGTATGAACGTGTTTGATGAACACCCCTTCAAGGTAATCCTCGACTACGGTCATAACCCTGCCGCCATGAGTGCGATGGCAGGTCTTGCCGACCGACTGGACGTCAAAGGCAAGCGGATTGTTGTGGTTTCAATACCGGGCGACCGTCGGGATAGTGATGTGGTTGATGCGGCGGGTACACTTGCTGGCCATTTTGATTATTTCATCTGCAAGGCTGACGACAACAGACGAAAGCGTGGCCATGGTGAGATACCCCTTTTGTTCAAAGCAGCATTGATATCGCACGGCGTGGCCGAAGATCAGATTTCCGTCGTTCCAAATGAAGAAGATGCCGTTGCCGCCAGTCTCGAGATGGCGCAAACGGATGATCTTGTTATCATTTTCGGCGACAACAGTCCGCGTTGCTGGAAGCAGATCATATACTTCAACGTCCCGGATCAAGGCGCCCAGTTGGCAGCCAAATCAGCAAGTATCGTTGTAGCGTCACCTCTTGAGGACCTCGGCGACAGTGACTTTAGCATGGTCCGCGATGAACGAGGTGTAAGACTGGCACGCGACGACGTAGAAGACGGCGATTGATTGGAAGGTCGCAGAATGAACCATCTTGAAAACCTAGAGGACGCACTTGATATCCATTGGGCGCAAGCTGATCATATACGCCTCGATCCTGTAAGACGGCTGACCGGACCGGGCATGCTGTGGGACCGGACTGGTGCTGTCGTGGATGTCCATTTCGAAGGCATCGATGGACAGCATCTCGTGTCGCTTTGGCAAAACCATGCACGCCGCGTGTTGGATGCGCTGGATTGGCAAGCGGAAAGGGTAGGTTTCCGTCTGTTCCGTGGTGGAGCCACACTGGCGATATCGGCACCGCAAGATCAACTATACACCGCCGTCTTCGCCGTCCAAACAGCATGGCATTGCTGCGCGGCCGACCTTTTGAGTGTCGCGCCGCAGGCTTTTGACCTTATGATCAATGATCTAAAGGCGGTCGGGGCAAAGGAAGAAAACCCAGCCCTGATGGACTTGGTCGATGCCGCGATGGCCCATGATATCGATATCCTCATTGATGACGACGAAATTTCGATTGGCCATGGGACCGGATCTCGGACTTGGAGCATCGGTAACGTTCCCAAACCACAAGAGGTAGCGTGGTCGGATCTCCATGACGTTCCGCTGGCATTCATCACAGGTACCAACGGGAAAACGACCACGACCCGTCTTTGCGCAGCAATTGCGCGCTTGGCAGGACATGTCGTTGGACAGACATCAACTGATGTGGTGCAGGTCGGCGACGATATCCTTGATCGCGGAGATTACTCGGGGCCTGCAGGCGCACGCATGGCGTTGCGCGACAACCGTGTTGAGATCGCCTGTCTGGAAATAGCGCGCGGCGGCATCTTGCGCCGCGGTTTGGCGTCAAGACGTGCCCGTGTGGCTGTTGTCACAAATATAGCCAATGATCACTTGGGCGAGTACGGGATTACGACATTGGAGGATTTGGCGCAGACCAAATTTGCGGTCGCGCGCGCCTTGTCTGCGGATGACGTTCTGGTCTTGAATGCAGATGACCCAAATATTGTAGATGCTTCCAAAAACATCTCGGCGACCATCTGCTGGTTTTCTCTTTATGCGGCCTCGCCCCAGATTACCCATGCGCAGGCCCTTTCCCTACCTTGTGCATATAACCAAGAAGGCACACTGGTTTATGAGACAGATACCAACGAGACGTGGCAGATCGCATTAAAGGATGTACCGATAACTCTATCGGGTGCCGCAAAGCATAACACGCGCAATGCGCTCGCGGCGATGTGTGCTTGCGCGGCTTTAGGCATTTCGGGCGAGGATATCAAAACAGGGCTGTCCACTTTTGTGTCCGACCCCCAAAACAACCCTGGAAGATTTAACGAATTTACCTTCAACGGGGCGCGCGTGATCGTTGATTTTGCCCACAATGCCCACTCGATCGCGTCGGTTTGCGATACGATGGAAACGATGCCTGCGAAACGGCGTTTTCTGATGCTAAGCCAACCTGGTGACCACTCTGATCAAGTCATCCATGAGGTCACTGCGACTGCACTTCAATTTCGACCTGACCTCATCGTCGCTGCAGAGATTTCTGACTTTCTGCGCGGCCGGATGCTTGGTGAAATACCAAACCTCATCAAGACTTCGGCAGTCGCCGCTGGTTTCTCTGATAAACAAGTTTTCTCCGCCAGTTCACCTTCTGCCGGTGCAAAATTTGTACTTGAACAAATCCAACCCGATGACTTGGTTCTTTTGCTTGTGCTGTCTGATCGCGAGGCTGTATTCGAAGCTTTGAGAGAACCCCTACCAAAAAAGTAACTCGAAGAAGTCTAATGGCGTCAAGTTTATGAATTTAATGCATGTGGCCATTAAGCGACTGGGTCAGGCAGCCGTGCAGTCAATTTTTGCTGTTTCCTGCATTCGGCCTAGCTCTCATTGGCGATTCTCTAGATGGTTCAGTCATCTGGCATGCTGCTCGATCCTAGCGCCCGATGTGTGGATCGCAACGAAAGTCTGCTTTCCATTTGCAGTAGGTCCTTTTTTGCGTTCACAGCGAATGTCCTGTGTGGATGGCTCCTGCATAGCAAGACATTTTTGATCAGATTTGTGCATTTGTCAGAAGCAGTCATGTGTCCGGCCTGTTTGCGCGGTTTTGACCGCTGGCCCTGATGGGTTCTGCAAACCAAGTCCCTTACAGCTTAGCGGGCAATTGCGCCCGGGACATTCGGCGGGGTGTCTTGGTTTTGACGGCAGACTTATGCACCATCATCTCGCGGGTCTTGCTAACTCGTTGT
>NZ_FRBN01000042.1 GCF_900142625.1 Roseovarius marisflavi | reverse complement strand
TCGCGGGATGGAGCAGTCCGGTAGCTCGTCAGGCTCATAACCTGAAGGTCGTAGGTTCAAATCCTACTCCCGCAACCAAAATTACCGAATAATACTAATACGTTAACGGCCACCCTCGGGTGGCCTTTCGCTTTCCAGATACCACCGTGGAAGCACTGTGGAAGCAAACGGAACGTAAAAAGGGTGTGGCAGCAAGGCAACGCTAACGCCAGCGGTGGCAAACCCCTTCACGAATCAACACACTCGCAATGTCCCGGCATCCGGCAACTACCAATCCATCGGTCATAGCTTCGCTCGCCTGTGAGACTGCAGGTGAGGCGCTGAACTGACACCAATGCCCGCATCTCCGGCGCGTCGCTGCGTTCCCTGCCATACTGCCGCCCAGTGCGGTTACACAGTAGGGCCGCAGGCTCCGGTGCCAAGCTACTCCATAGTGCAAATATCACGAAGGAATGCGATGTCCGCATGGCCGTTACAAGCTGCATGAGTAATTGATAAAACAAACGGCGATAGCCTCTTTGGCTATCGCCGTTCCTGCTCTGCGTTTTCCATTTCTTGCCACGAACCGCGGCCCCGTTTAGAATGCCATATTGTAAGAGATTTCCAGCCCGCTATCGACTACGTTCGACGCAGTGCGACCAACATCAAGGCTCGCCGAAAGGTTGCCGGGGCCTGCGCTTCCCGAGAGCCCGATGCCAAGGCGGGGTGCCACAAAATCAGATTGCAGATTGTTCGTGTCCTCGTGGCGGCCATATTCCAGATCCAAAGACGCCCATGGCCGCATGTAGGTTTCCGGCAACATAGCGTTCCATTCATGCCGCATGCCGACAGAAACTCGGTACTGCTCCGTAGTTCCACCAGGTATGCCAGCAACACCCGCAGGGAAATCCTCCCAAGAGCCAAAGAAGCGCACGCGATGTTCTAAGGTGCCCGAGGCGATGGCCACTTGATCGCTTATCGCAAATCCCGCAAGCCATCGATCGGTATCAAAACTGGTAGTGTTCACATCGTAATCTACGCCGGAATATGCCAAGTACCCGTCGATCTGAACGTTTGCAGAAAATCCGTATCCGCCGTAGATACCCACGAGATACGATGATGTTTCTGCCTTGGAGACTGTTGAATCGTCAATATCGGTCATGCCAACTCCTGCCATAACACCGAAGACGCCGGAACTACCCAATAGCCAGTCTGCACCAGCAATGACATCGGTCGAGTATCCGTCGTACCCGTCAAAAAACGCACGGCCGCTGACGGTAACCCATGCATTCATGCTTGAGGTGCCATTTTTCGTACCATCCGTCGACATGAAGAGGTTTGATCGCGTCACCATAGGTTCGCTGGACGATCCACCGCTAATACGGCTTCGAATGTTTCTATCAAGCGCGAAGCGAAGTGATTGATTTTGATGTGCCGTACTGATTTCCGCCAAGTCGAAAGCGGCGGCACTGATCAGAGGTGCCGGAAGGACGCAGGTGATAGTTACATTATTCAGATCAGTGAACCATGGCCCGAACTCGGTCAGGCCGAACGCACCAATGCCGCCCGTGGGCACGGATACCGTCTCGCTGATCGGCGTGTTGGAAGACAGGAACGTCGGTGAAAATGCACCACCCCCAAAAGTAGAACCTAGGCTCGTGTCAGAAAATGCCCAAACCGGCGTTCCGACGGGTTGCGAAGAGGTCACGGAACTTGCTGACAGCGTTATCACTTCACCTGCAGCGAGCGGATTTCCTGTCAACTGTTGAGAAACGCGCACCTGCACAAGAGGCGACGAAAAGCCGTTGATATCGGCGCAACCAACTGATTGTGATGTTGATTGGGAAAATGCTGGAGCCGAGAAGCCGATAACGGCTGAACTGACCAAGGCTGCTCTTATAGTTTTCCGCAAGGTTTCATCCTGACTTTTTGTTTGATGGATTTCGAATCACACTAAAGAAAAGGAAAGAGGTGAAAACAAGCCGTTCTCGAGATCAGCGTGCGGCACTTTTCTGGAGTGTGCTTTTTTCGTCCGATGTTAGACGTGGAGCGCTTAATGGTTTTAGCCGGATTGGATGGTACATCCGGCAAGCCAGCCGGTTGCGACAGTACGCCTGCACTCGCTCTCATTTTGCCCCGGATCGACCGCATACCCGATAATACTGTCGTATGAAAAATTATTTTCTAATGAGCTACGCTTTTGATGAGCCAATCATGGGTGGGTATTCAAGCAAGAGGTTGCGAAAACTATATTGGGTTGTCCATACGATGCAAAACAACTATTGCGGCACTTTTTATGACAGTTTTAGGCATATGCAAATCGGAGACGTTGTGTTCTCTTTCGTTAACGTGCTTTTTGTGGCCAAAAAGGACTTGTGAGAAAGCCGCGTTTCCGATGTTTGCTGGTAAGTTGATCCTGCGCAGCGACTTTCGAAACGCTCGCAGTTTAAGTAAAGGTTCCCGCCCTTCAAGCCCACCGATACCGCGCCGCCGCTTTGTCAATTCGCTCATTGAGCGGTACGGGATGCTCTTCTGACGCTCGCTGCAGCGCATTGACGTGATTTTCCATGAAGTCTGAGAATTCATCCACCGTTACACCAGACGCAGCGGCGCGGGATATGAAGAGGCCCAATAATTGCCGGTCCAGCATGCGCATGTGCTCGGAGCGGTTGGCGTCCTTCACATCGCGTGGGCGAACGCCTGCAATGTTCTCATGCAGATCTATCGCCACGGTAGCGCACCGACCGTCCCGGCTTGTAGAAATGCGGCCCAAAGCCGGACACACGCCATTTCTGCAGCGTGCGCACGCTTTGGCAGAGAAAGTCTGCGGCTTGGGTTTCGTCGATGAACCCGTCGAGATAATCAGCGGCGGGTTCAGCGGTGGCGTTCGCAAGGTTTGTATTTGGCATTGTCTGTCCCTCATTCGCTGACTGCTATGAGGTGATCTTAACTGCGGCCTCTTGCGCTTTTCGAGCGAAACCGCTGGCAACATTCGGGGCGGGTTTATGCCCGAATTTTGCCAGTAGACTTATTGCCTTTTTTTATAACATATTTCATGCCGTTCATAACGCGGGAAGTCGGGCAATCAGGTTCTATCTTGAGAAAGGCAGCAAGGCAGAATGAGCCTGCGTTCGTGATCGGCTCGCCGGTTTGGGTCACATCACGTGAGAACGGTAGATCGGTATGTGCGTGCCAAAACGTCTTGATATTCGAAAGCCATAGTAAAAGCCCAAAGTCTTGCGTTTTACCTGAGCGGCTCTTGTGTGTGGTGTCAGCTCCAGTGCTTGCCGCGTCATGCAGACCGCCTAAAACAGCTTGAAGCATTTCCAGATTGACACTGAGACCCATGAGGTCGTCTGAAAAATCGTCTAGCCGAATAAACAGGGATGGCCCGTTCGGCGCACCGGAATCGCGCGCGATGCCTAACCGCGCATCTGCAGCAACTTGCCGCTCAATCGCTGCCGCCGCGTCTGGTGATAGCTTGGCAAGTATTTCCAAAAGGCGCGCGGTTTGATTGGCAAGAGATTCCAATTCTCGCTTCGTTGCTTTGCCCGGAGCCTTGTTTGCGGTTCTGGCATGCTCCCAGCGATAGATCGCGGCGAAGTGTTCCAGTTCCTGTCGAGCGTGCGGTGCATTCGAGGGATCAATTCCCGCGATCTGGCAAAACTTTGAGACCGTTTGAATGTCATAAGTTTCGGCATAATACTTTTCTGGAGCCATCCAGTTCAATCACCTCTTTGCCTGTAACGTTTCAGTCACATACGAAAGCGCCAGTTTCTCGGCTGATTCCGTTCCTTACATAATGGTATCTACAGTGGCGGCCATTTCACAACCGCAGTGAGGAATGGGAATGCCGATTGCCCCGTCTATTTATTAAATAGGGAACGGTGGTTTTTCCTGCTGACCTATATAGGCGACCCCCCCTATATAGGGCGGCTATTTCAGAACCCGAAGGTCCGGTTCCCTGACAGAGCATGACCCCATGAAATCGCTCAGACGACCCGCGTTTTCCTCTAGCGCCCGCCTTACGGAATCATCGGCCAGATGTGCGTACCGCATTGTGGTCTGCATCTGGGTGTGACCCAGCAAGTGCCCGACCATCTGAATAGGTATTCCTGACGATACCGCATTCGATGCGTAGGTGTGGCGCACATCGCGAAGGCTTGCCCTCGATCACGTAAGGATTGTCAGGCAACTGTGGCAGAGTGCTCAAAGCTGCGCGGGCGGCTTTGCGATACTGCGCATGATATATTTTTAGCGCCTTTGTGTCTCTAAAAGGCGTTCATCTCTCAAAATTCCTTAAAGCAGACATAATCCCATTATATTTCTACCGTAGGGCGATCATGTTTAAATTGCTGCATGGAGCATAAATGCAGCCCTAGAGTTGTTGGGTTTTATGGATGGGTGGGTAAAAATCTTAGAAAGGCAGTTAGATGCATATTCTCGCAGTCGATGACGAACCAAGTATTGTTGAGTTGCTTGAGGCATTTGTGAATGCCACCGGTGAGAACACAATAGAAACAGCGTTATGCGCTACGGACGCGCTCGATCTGGTTGCACGATCAGTTGCAAAGCCATTTGACTGTTTTCTGTTAGATATTCAAATGCCGGGTACAGATGGAATCGAGCTCTGCCAGATCCTGCGCGACCGCCCCGAGTATCAAGAAACCCCGATCCTGATGCTCACCGCAATGTCAGATAAATCCTATATCGACCGTGCTTTCGCGGCCGGGGCAAATGATTACATTACCAAGCCATTCGAAATCGGCGAACTGCGCGGTCGCCTTGCATCAGTGGAAAATCTGGTCGTTAGCAGCAAAAAACTGACTGTAGGCTCCACCACGGCGCCAGTGAAACCAGACACTGAAGCACTCAGCGGGGTCGTCGATGCAAGGCCGCCTTTGCATGAACCCTTTCGCATCAAGAATGTGGATGGTGTGATCGGGCATCACGCACTTGAAAACTATGTTTCTTTAATCTCCAAGCAAGGGCGCTTCAAATCATGCATTCTGGCATTCAGCATTCGTGGCATACGGGACCTGTTCGAGATAACCTCATGGTTTGAATTCGAGTGTCTTGTGACTGACGTATCTGAAGCTATCGCTGCATGTTTGGAGGGCCATCAGTTCCTGACCGCCTATGCCGGCAGCGGCACCTTTGTATGCATTCTGGAAGAGGGTTGGGTGCCAGATTCGGTCGAACTGACCGACAAGGTAAACCTATTACTTAGTCAAATGGGTTTGAGTTTTAACGACGGCAGGCCAATGAATGTGAGCGTGTCGGCGGGCGATGTAATTCGCTTGGTTTGGAAATCCGGCGACAGGGCGATTGATGCCCTCGCACAGGCACACGAAAGCGCGGAAAGAGAAAGCCAACGCTACGGAAGAAACCTGGAAGATTTCTGGTACAACAGGTCAGCGTGATGGCACAGATGACTATGTAGATACGGCGGTTACTTCACAACCCGAAGGCTGGGCTCCCATACTTGACCTACCCCGATGAAAGCGCTTAATCGATCTGAATTTTCTTCTGCTGCACGCCTTACGGGATCATCCGCGAGGTGTGCATATCTCATAGTGGTCTGTATCTGGGTGTGACCCAGCAAGCGCCCGACCATCTGAATAGGCATGCCCGATGAAACTGCATTCGATGCGTAGGTGTGGCGCAGGTCGTGTATGCGCACATCGTGCAAGCCCGCCCGGTCACGGATGCGCCGCCACGGGTGTTGCAGGTCGGTGGCGTAGCGGCCCGGCACCTTGCCCGCGATGACGTAGGGGTTGTCAGGAAGCCGTGGCAAGGCGCTCAGGACCGCTCTGGCGGCTTGGGGCAGAGGAATGCGCCGTGCGCCGGTCTTGGTGTCTGGCAGCTCCATTCCCTGATCGGTGATAAAGCTCCATTGCAGGGTTTGTATCTCGCCCAACCGGCAGCCGGTCAGGATCAACAACCGAAAGGCGGCGATGACGTAAGGCGTTTCCGATCCGTCGCACTCTGCCTCGGCCAGCGTTTGCCCAAGTCTCTGCAGCTCATATTGGCTCAGAAACCGTTCCCGCTTTTCTTCGCGGTATTTGTCAGCCTATTATTGAGGAAGAGAAGCAGCAAGGAGCCGCCGCGTAAGGCGGCTCCACTGCCATAAAATTTCGCCCGCCATTTGGCGGGCGGAAAATCCATAGTTTGGATTTATGCGGATTTGCTCAATCAGTTTGAGCAAAAACCGCCTTTTCAGGAAAACCTAGATCGCGTGCTCAAGGTTTGAGGTGGCGCAGCCGATCCAAGACCGCGCTGCGGATCGAAGTGACAAGCACTTCTGGAAATCCTGCGGGAAGCGCAGCGAAGGTGTTGTTCATAGCGGAGTCTGCCGATGCATGGATGTCTGCAAAAAGATCAGCGATGGCTTTGCGGGATAGGCCAGACTTGACGCCCGTCTCCATGATGTGGCGCCCGATGATATCTCCGACCTTGTAGTGATTTGACTTGCCAAAGCGCATCGCCAGCTTGAAGTCTTTTCTGTTCAACTGGTGTGCATCCAGCGTCGGTTGAACGGTTAGCACGTCATAGAACGGCGTCAGCCGAAAACGCCCGCCTGGCATCAAGGCGAGGCTGAAATTCTTGGCATGGCCATCGGTCGCGCCGCTCAGCCAAAATAGGATATTGGCTTTGAAGAAATCCAGCCGATCTTGTGTTGCCTCATCGCTCCCGCGCAAGAGCCCCATGATCTCAGCAATGCCTGGCCCGCCTTCATTCTGATATTTTCGGGTTGGCGGCACCGATAGCGCTTGCGCGCAATCTTCTTGTGGCAGGCGGATCAAACGTCCGTCCTTTGCCCAAAGGCGGTCGAAACGCTCCACGACAAGCGCCTCGCGCGCGCCGAAACTGGCCATTTCGACATTCGCGGCGCGCAGGCCAAAGCCTTCCATCAGTTTCAGGCACAGATATTCATTCTCGACGCTGTTCGACAAATCCATGCCGTTCGGTAGCCGCCCGATTTGCGGTTTGATTATGTGCGTTGTCGGTGTTGTGCCGGAAGGCTCTAACCACTTGCCCTCATGCCAAAGGAGCGCGGTTTTTTCCTGGGCGCCTGCCACCGATATTCGGAAGTCTTTTTCTCTCCTGATGCCGAGCGGTGCGACGTCGAGCTCACCCAGCAGCGCTTCGATGTCCGTCTCACTGACCGGATGACCGGTGAGATCGTCGGCGGCTTGCGGTTCTTCACCGTCCGGCAAGAATTGCAGCGCGCCGACACAGTCGCGACCAATTTCACTCAGCAGACTATAGGCGTCCGTGCCCGCTGCGCCAACGCGCTCGGCAACGCGCCTCCTGATACCGTCATTATCCGGCAGCAGGTTTTCAAAGACGGCGATGACGGGCGCGCCGACATACCGATCTTCGCGCAGAGGAAGCGACAGGGATACAGGCAGGCGGTGTTCCCATGCCAGCCAGTCTTGAGCATAGACAAAGCTGATCGCGCCCGTGCTTTCCCGCAGAAGCTGGCCGACATGGCGCGCATTCAGAAAAACATTGAGCGGCGGATAGCTTCGTTTGCGTCCCATCTAAAAGATGTCCTCGAAGCTCTTGGGGGAGCCCTTGCTGCGGCCCTGCACCTGAATTTCCAGATCGAGCGCGGCAAAGATATCGAAAACGGTTTCCAGCTTGGTGCCGGACAGGCCGTTCTCAACCTTGGAAATCGTCTCTTGCCAGACGCCACTTCGCTCAGCGAGCTCTTTCTGCGTCAGCTTCTTTGCCTTGCGGGCTTGGCGAATGGCGTGCCCGATATCATTTGGTGTGCGTGCCAAGTTCTTCATCTCTGACTCCTTTAGGCTAGTATGATCTTTAAGTCATAAAATGTCAATATGATCTGTAGGGCATAAATTGTACTTATGATCTATGGCGCATAAATGTTAAATATGATCTGAAGATCATGAATGCCTGACGGACGCACAATCAGCTGGCAAAGAAATGCGACTGGCCTGACAGCCAGCCGCAAGAGATCAGATGCTTGGCGAACGTGTTGCCAGTTCATCCTCGATGTTGCGCATCGATGCCAGCGCATCGCGGCGCTGATCGCTACCGCGCGGAGCGGCTGCAAAGGCGTTGAACGCCTTGGTCAGTAGACCGTGCAATTCTGCCGTACTGCGGGATGCCGCTTCAAATCTTGAGACGAGCTTCATGGCACTCCTCCTCTTGTTTCAAGGAGGCCCCGAACCATTCAGGGCCTTTCGGCCCGGACACACGAAAATCATCGGCCAGTGAAGGCGCTGATGGATCGGCAACGATCTTGGAATAGGGGAGCGGTGCGCTTGAAAGCCGCCCAGCTCGATTTGTTCAGGCTTATTCAGCAGGCGTCACAGGATTGACCGGACGACAGACGGAGCTGTTCTGTATGCATTTGCCAGCCGCGCCGGTAGATTCCGCGATGCTATTGCCCTTTCTGCATCAAAATTTTCTCAGAGGATGACGGCGCAACGCCAAAATTGATCTGCGGCGCTGATCAACGCACAGGCCGCGATTTCTCAAGGCCAGAGTTCGCAGCCTTGCTTGGGGCTTGCTTGCAACGAGAGCCCTAAAATCCCTAGCCGGATGCGGCTCAGTCTTCAATGTTCTGCCCGCACCACCTGGCTTCGCCAGCCGTGTTGAACATGCACACTGATCCTTTGCCTCCGGCTTATCGGGAGGGCGTTAGCAAGCAAGCCCCACGCAAAGGAGAAACAACATGGCACGCGAAAACACGAACCAAACCCAGCAGATCAATGCGCCGGACTATCTGGCATGGCACGTCACCCAAAGGGCTGAGAAATCTTTCTGGACCAAGGTCGGAGCAGCATGGAAACACAAGGACGGACGCGGCTACACGCTTCAGCTTGAAACCTGCCCGATCAATGGTCGGATCGCCCTGCGCCTTCCGCTGGAAGATGCACCCGACACAACAAACGAAGCGGGGCGCACATGAGCGCCCCCATCACCACCCGGATCGTCTGGGATGGCATTGCGCTCGAAATTACGTACCGCAAGCGCCGCTGGGAATCGGATTTCGATCATATCGAGCTTCTCGCCGAAGACAGGCACGTCCTGCCTGTCACCGAGACCGGCTACCGCTCGCACTTCTTGCCAGAAGGGATCGTCGAGGGCTATGGCGGGCCGGAAAACTTCGTCCGAGCCTGGCTCGACCATGAGGCCAAGAGCCCGGAGTGGCTGCGCCGCAAGGATGCCGCTCGGCAGATGTCGCTATTCTAAGCGCCCTTGATCGCGCCCGCTTATGCGGGTGCGATCCGGAGCTTGACCAGCCAGCGCGGCGCGCGCTCTGGCGCGGCGCTGATCCAGACAACAGTGCCGTCACAGGGCGCATAAAGCTCGACAGCCCCGTCTTCACCTTCGGCGACGATCACAGTGTCACCCCGCCGCACGAGCTCGCCGACAGGCTTTATCACATGCACGCTGAGCAGCTTGCCGGTATAGTCCTGTATGGCATCGCCAGCGCCGACATGCGCCACATCGCCGGATATGAGCACGCGCTCGCCAGTGGTGGTCAGATATTCCTGCCCATTCAGCATGGCGAAAAATCATCCTTGTTGGGATCATCTCGCTTGGCCGCGCGCGGTTTGAATTCCGGTACCAGCACATCGGGCTTTTGTTTGTAGCGCGCATGCGCCAGCCGGATCGCAAAGCGCACCGTATCGTCCGCAGCCAGGCGAAAATGGCGGCTGAGATCGTCAAGCTGCTGGGCGTGCCGATCATCTAAATTAAGCATGAGTGTATGTCTCATGGTGGTTCTCCTTTTTTACTTTGGTGAAAAATCATTGTCTCGATCATGCCCGGGCGTTTGATCGCGCCTGCGGGTCTGGCTCCTTTGTTTGCTGGATTGTTTCTCTGGCACGCGCCCCAAGGCCATCGCGCGGGCGACATCGTGACCAAGCTCTTGAATGCGTGCTTGCTGCTTTTCGCGGGCAAGCTTGGCTATCTGTCCGGTGTCCTGAAAGCCATAGCAGGCGGGCACAAACAAACCGATATCAACCTGCTGCTGCCCTGGAACTACGTCAATCCGGTGTGAACGGCGCACCGCTTACGACCCAACAAGCGCCCGACCATCTGAATAGGCATGCCCGATGAAACCGCATTCGATGCATAGGTGTGGCGCAGATCGTGAATGCGCACATCGTGAAGACCGGCCCGCTCACGGACGGTGGCGGCAATGACCTCGGCATCGGGATGGGTATAACTGCCCATCTTGTGCTGGCCGCCGTCAACCTTGCAGCCCAGCGCCGCGCGTTGAAGGAGAACATATTCCAGGCCGAAGCCGAAGCCTTCCTCGGCCACATCCTTTGGCGCGGGCAGCTCCAGCTGAGCCTTCTCGATCCGGAATGCCCATTCCAGCGCCGCCTGCACGCCCAGTGTGCGTTTTGTGCGTCCACCCCGATTGAGGATAGGTTTTTGCAAGGTCATAGCACCCCCCGCATTCGGAGGCGTTCCGGCGTTACGAGCCCGCGTTCCAGCATCAATCCACACATTGCGGCACTGATCATGCTGGGGGGCAGATACGCTGATCACGAGTAACTTGCCATTCGATGAATGGACGGAAACCTTCGGCACCGAGCGCCTGACCGGCGCGCTCCTCGACCGACTGACCCACCACGTCAACATCCTCGAGATGAACGGCGAAAGCTATCGCCTGGCCCAAAGCCAAGCGCGAAAGGCCACCAAAACCTCCTGATCGAAAATCCATGTCTTGGCCCTCGCGGGCCAAAGCGGCCAGTCAACCGCCAGCTATTTGGGGAGCGCGGCTGACTGGCCGCCGACGCTCTTCGCACCCGTCATGCCCGACAACCCAAAGTGGCCTACTTTTGCGCCGCCATCTGGCCGGTTTTTACTCCGCCGTTGACACCCATTCCGCACATTGAACAGCAAGCGTTCAGGACAAAGTGCGGGGCTTCTTGGTTTTTGGGCTAACAAAGTTCCATCACGTCATTGGTCATGCAAACTCCTATTTTGTATTCGTCAGTGTTCTTCGTGCGGTTCACTGCGATCAAGCCAATTTGCAACGCGCGACTGACCCGGTAAGTGCGGAGCGGGTAATTTGAATGCACATATGCAACTAAACCGTACTCCGTATCATTTCTTTCATTATTCGGCTGCCAGTTGGTTCAGCTCAGCAATGACCTCGGCCCCCAATGCCGCTGGACAACCGGTATAATCAAAGATGCCACTCCGACTTCGATTTTGGCCACAGGTGACAAAGATACCTGTACCAAATTTTTCTTTCAGATGATTGGCAATCCAGCCTATGAACCCAGAATTATCATCGCTCGGATCAAAGTGAAAACGCCAAATAGTGAACAACTCCTCTTCAGGGTCACTACAAGGAACAAGTTGACTCCACACGTTATCGTCTCGCACCAAAGCAAGTGCATCTGGATCAACCGCTTCAGGAAATTCGTGAAGGGGGAATTCAAGAAAAGCGTAGGTTTTATCGTAGATCTTCAAGTCACAGCGCGTGATGACTTCCGTTAACCTTTGGTGTGTTTCTTTTGGTGTTTCTTTTGAAATATTGACCATTTCATGCCCAATCTCTGCAGATATATGTACTTTCGGTAAACTCTTCCATTCCCTTTCGCGGCCCGTCGCGACCAAGATCCAGCATGGCCTCCACGCTCCGCGGCCGGAGATCTTTGGCAAGGCTCGCCCAATCCTGCCATTGCATGATGCTAGGTGGGCCCATTTTATGAATCACTTGCGCTTTGGACATCGTATTCCTCCCTCTTGGATTGCTTGCAGCTTCAGGCAGCTTGCGCTGCCTTCAACTGTTTCAGAATGCTGGCATAGGTTGCTTCGCCCTGCGCCCCGGTTACAAGATGCTGACGCTCGAAGATCATAGCGGGCACGCCTTGAACGCCCCGAGCAGTCCAAAAGCGTTGTTTTTCCCGCACAGCATCGGCACGCTCGCCACTGTCCAGCATGGCGCGCGCGGCGCGCGGGTCGAGGCCGATATCGTCGGCCAGTTCGGCCAGCACGCGGACGTCCGAGACATCCCGGCGATCCGTGAAAAATGCAGCAAGAAGCGCCATTTTGGCTTCATGAGCGCGGGCCTGCTCCTCGGCCCAGTCGATCAACTGATGCGCGCGAAACGTATTATACATTCGCATGTCGTCGGCATAGTTGAAGATAAACCCGAGCGCGGCCCCCATCTCGGTCAGCCGTGTGCGCGCCGTTGCGGACCCTTCGGGCGTGGTGCCGTATTTGACCGCGAGATGCGCGCGCAGATTCTCACCTTCCTGCGCCATAGCAGGGTTCAGCTCAAACGGGTTCCAATGCACCTCGATCTTGATGTCGGTATCGCGGACGGCGCGGGCAAGCTGAAAGTATCCGATGGCGCACCAGGGACACACCACGTCCGAGACGATATCAACGCGAATGGGGGTAGTCATGGGATCACTCCTTGTAATTAGCGGCGCTGGCCGCAGCGGCGGTCTCGGTATCACCGAAACCGAAGACCGAGGGGCGCGGTTTCCGCCCATGTAGGTTCACGCTGGTCTACGCGCGCCAAATAGGTTTCAAGGTCAAGATCTAGCTCATCGCCTTCGGTGGCGCAGTCAAAGGCGAGATGCGAGTGAAAAAGGCCGCACAGAACGTCACTGTAAGCGATATTCAATCGACACCGGCCAATCTGAAAGAGGATTCCCGGGTCCAACTGGGCGTAGGAGCTTAGAGATCGATCTTGCGTCCCGCCAGTCTTTTCAAACTATTGTCCTTTAGAATGAAGGTATGCGTATAGGCACCATAAAGGTGAAGAACCAGGCCGCCGGAAAAACAGAACACACCAAGCCAGAACAATGGTGTAAGCCACCAATTGTACCCTGCCGCAAAAATTTCCTTCGCCAAATACATCAACGGCAGGACAACGCCAGCCAGCAACATACCCAAAGCAATTCCACGCCCCGCGAGGACCTGCGCGGGGCTGGCACCCCCCAGAGGGGCCGGATGGAAGTTTGTGATGCGCCAATAGAGCCGGAACGCAAAGACCGGTGCTGTGATAAGTGCAATCAAAAGCGTTGCATTTTGGCTGGAATCAAGGGCTGCCTCGGAAAATACCGATAAAATAGCACTGGCAAGAAATGCCACCAATAGGACCGCGCCCGTCCAGTGTCCAACCACGGAAACAAGTCCGAAATTCAACCCGCTATCCCTGAATTTCATTATCTATAACTCCCCATACATTCGGGTAAATTAGCTGGCTCTGATTACTTTCGATAGACAGAAATTTTCGTAGGATGCGTTCTCTAATTGAGAACGAAATGAGGCATAATATCTTGCGGCAGAAATGATAGGGTGGACTTATGCCACCACAAATTTGAGAAATGCCTCGGCAGCTCCATTTCGTGTCACCCCAGTATTCTGCATGGCGTAAGTATCAATGAAGCGTTCCGGATCGTCCAGGGCGTGGATGGTTAGCAGTTCTTTGTGTCGGCTCCCTTCGATGACTGATCGCGGGAGACAACTGATGCCGACGCCCGAAGCAACGCATCCCAATATTCCGTCCAAAGTTCCGAGCTCGAAAATGTCGTTTGGGGCCAGACCGGATAGTCGCATCCATCTTCTGGCGTAATCGCGGTAGGAGCACCCTTGCTTGAAAACGATAACCGGTAGCGATCGTAATTGCCCCACCTCCGTGATTTCGGATGATGATATCATCACCATTTCTTCGGTGAACAAAGGCTGCGCTTTCATATCCAGTCGAGCAAATTTCCCCCCTATTATAGCTATATCTACCTGATCCTTTACCAACTTGTGGAGAAGGTCGTCTGTTGGGCCGGAGTGAATCTGTAGACGCATATCTGGATATTTTTTGCGGAACGACGCTATGATCTTTGGTAACCGAATGGCAAGCGTGCTTTCCATGCTGCCAATCCGGAGCAGTTTGACTGAGCTGTCAAAGGCTTCCACCGAAGCGTGGGCGCGTTTCACCGCGCGCTCCACATCGAGGGCTAGTGGCAAGAATGCCGTGCCTGCGGCAGTCAGTGCCATCCCGGATCGGCTCCGGTTAAACAGTTCAACCCCTAATTCCGCCTCGAGAGACTTGATCCTCGTGGTGACGTTGGATTGGACGCAATGTAGTTTTCGCGAGGCGTTTGCCACGGATCCGGTCTCCGCAACCGTGGTGAAAGTGTGCAGGTTTTTAAGTTCCATAATCGTTCTCTAATGCAGAAGTAAACATTCTCTAAAATTCACTTTACACGAATGATATTCGCCTGTCTACACTGGGAACTTACATCAATTTCGGGTAGAGATAAATTGACACAAAATAATGTGAAAGACTTGCCGGGCCTCGGCCAAGAGTGCCTTCCTGAATCTCCTGTAGATTCAGTGACGGAAATCTGTGGTATAGCTGTGCCTGTCTTTCAGGCGGGGATGGCTGGGCTTAGTGGGCCAACCCTTGTTGCTGCCGTCAGTGAAGCTGGTGGGCTTGGCCATTTAGGGGCACTTCGTGTGTTGCCGCAAACATTGAGGGATTGGATTAGGCAAACACGCGAAAAGACGGACAAGCCCTTTGGGGTGAATCTCGTGCCTCAATTCGGAGGGCCAGAGTTTTTCGAGGCGGGTTTACGGGTCGTGCTCGAAGAAAAACCGAAGGTCGTTTCACTTTATTATGGCGATTTCAAAAATGTAATTCCGCGCGCGAAAGACGCTGGCATTATCACTATGGTGCAGGTCGGGACGGTTGCAGATGCAAAGAAGGCCGTTGCCGATGGTGCAGACATCATCATCGCGCAGGGTATTGAAGGTGGCGGACACCTTACCCAAGGTCGAGTGGGTCTAATGGCTCTATTGCCTGCTGTTGTGGATATAGCCGGAAGTCGCCCGGTCATTGCCGCTGGTGCGGTTAACGATATTCGGGCTGTTCGAGCCGTGCGGTGTCTGGGTGCTTTGGGTGTTTGGTGCGGGACCGCGTTTCTGGCATCCCAGGAATGCGATGCGCATAATGCTTACAAAGAAAAGCTGGTGAATGCCGACACTGACATGCCCAAGTTCCTGACAGGGTATTCCTATGGTTGGCGGTACGGCACACCACATCGGGCTATTGTCGGGCGGGGCGGTTGGAATTTACTGCGTTTCATGGGAGGAGGAATCCGGACGTTTGACGATGGGGCCATGGCTGAGAAACTTAGCCTTTATGCCGGTCAGGGCGTTGGTCAAATTGATAGCATCCGCCCTGCGTCCGATATCGTCCGTGATTTGGCGGCCGGATTTGCGTGCTGAGAAATATGGAGGGTACGTTGTTGATGTTAAAACCAGATTTGCAAAGCGCATGCACACGAGCTGAGCGAGATAGCATCGTGCATCTCGCATTGATGCAATATGCGGTGGGTGCCAGCGTTGAGACCCTTAGCCTTAGATACGGCATCGAAATTCGGGAGTTGGAGAGGCAAAGCCTTCAAACCAGCGCAATGCCAATACTTGACAGCAGCTTACTGAGCGACCTGGAAAGTGACATCGGGCGCGAGGGGGCAAAATACGGCGTAAATGCATAGAATGTCTGACGTCAGCACCCATCGGAACAATTTAGGGGTCTGAGCAACGGAGGATTTCTGGTTCATCGAAGCCATTATGGAGCGAAGGTGAATAAGATATCCGGAACATCGAAAGACGCTGCTGACAAGTTGGTCAGGGGCATCAAGCGCAAGACGCGCAAACAGTATTCAGCTGAAGAGAAGATCAACGTCCATATGCGGTTACTCGCGAGGCATTTCCTTTAACGTCCCAGATTTGGGAAGAAGGAGATGTTCATGAACAAGGATCAACGCGAGATTGGGCGTAATTTACGGATACTGCGATACGCCGAAGAGATCGGCCATGTTGCCAAGACCTGCCGTTATTTCGGGATTGGTCGTGCCAGTTTACGAAGCACTTAGAGAAAAGCTATAATCAACAGAGTGGATGTCTCACGAGCAACCGCACCTTACATCTGCCCCTAAAGTTTCCTACCGGAGGCAGATACGGTCTCCCCCCCCTCGGCCCAACGAAGGTGGCACCGGATGAAACCGGAAAGCGTGAGATCATTGCGTTTATCGAAGATCCAGACGGCTACAAGATCGAACTGATCCAAGCACCATAGGTCTTAGATCCCAAGTTAAGACCTTACGCTTCGTCGCGCATCTTCAACCGATGGCCAACCTCAACAATGGCCTCAAGTGCTGGCACAAGTTCGCCGCCCAGCTCGGTCAGGGCATATTCAACCGATGGGGGCGAGGTTGGCTGCACGTTGCGGGATAGCACACCGCGCTGCTCTAGCTCGGTCAGCCGAGTAGAAAGCACCTTGGCCGAAATTGGCGGAATGTCGGTGCGCAACTCGTTAAAGCGGCGCGGGCCGGCACGCAGCGACCAGATGACGTTGGCCGCCCACGC
>NZ_FRBN01000012.1 GCF_900142625.1 Roseovarius marisflavi | reverse complement strand
CCGGTGGCCTTGATCTCAACCAGAACCTCACCCGCCTTCGGGCCCTCAAGGTTCACCTCCATGATCTCCATCGGCTGACCGGCAGATACGGCAACAGCGGCGCGTGTCCTCATAAAGTCCATCCTCCCTCGCATCTTTCCGATACAACCCTTTGGCGATTCGCCCCAAAGAACGGTTTTCAAATCACCCTGTTTCTTACTGTGACAATATGTGCCAAGATTGCTCTATCGCTCAGTAAGACTTTAGTCGTATAGGTTGAAATGAAGTTCTTGCAGTTTCCATTATGCGTTGTTTTCATTGGGGTTTCTCCGCTCTACGCGGCGGGATCGCATGATCCTGACTGGCCCTGTGTTCAGCGCAGGGTTGATACGCCCTCGACCGCCGTGATGTGGCCCTATCAAGGTGAAAATCAGGGGGCCACGGAAGAACCGGCGCCGATCACTGCCGAGCTCGCTCAACTTCTGGCACTACGTCGAATCAGTCTTGATGAGGCCGAAAAAGCGATTGACGAGGCCGCCAATGGCACGCCTCCTCTGGGGCGCGACGACTATAACGCGATTTTTGCGGATGTGTTCGAGCGCCTCAACCAACGCCGCAGCCTGTTGATGAGCGGAATCACCCGCTATGCCCGCAATCAGGCGCGGATGGCCGATGAAATCGACGCCATGCGCAATGAGATTGCCAGCCTGAACGCCGCCGAGACGCCCGATTTTGACCGAATCGATCAGATCGAGGCCGACCTTGATTGGCGTGAACGGGTATTTCGCGACCGCGCGCTTTCACTGACCTATGCCTGTGAAACGCCGGTGCTTCTGGAAAAGCGGCTTTATGCCATTGCCCAGATGCTGGCGGCGCGAATTGGCGATTAGCGCCGCTATTCCCACTCCAACTCGGTAAAGGCCGCCGTCACGTTGCGCCGGTGAAACAAATCGAACAGATGCCAATTATCGGCCTCACCCTTTCCCACCGTTGCCACCGCTTCCGAGAGGCGCAGCCCGTCGGCCACGGCAATCCGGGTCTCGTCGCGCAGGGTTTCAAGATAGCGCCGCACGGCCACGCCGCCCTCGGGCCAGTCCAACACCGGCCCGCCATGCCCCGGCACCACGCGAGCGGGAGGCGGCGTGCCCATGGCGTCAAGCACCCGAAGCCAGCCAAGCAGTGAGCCGTCAAGCGCCGGACTATGCTCATCAAACAGCAAGTCCCCGGCAAAGAGCGTCGCCGTCGCGGTATCAAACACCGTCAGATCGCTTTCGCTATGCGCGGTTTCCCAAGGCACCAGGGTAAGCGCACGCGTGCCGAGGTCGATCACCGTACTGTCGCTGACCGGGGTGATCGCAAGCGGCGTGCGACTTGCGCTAAAACCGGGGCCGATCAGGCGGGCAAAGTTGGTCTCATAGGTTTCGGCCCGCGCATTCAGCGCCTGCCCCAACTTGCGATGGCCGATGATCTCGGCCCCGGCCTCGGCAAGGACGGTGGCGCCGAACACGTGATCGGGGTGCATGTGGGTCAGGATGATATGCGAAATCGGCTTGGGCGTGATCGCGCGCACCGCAAGGTAAACCTCTTCGCCAATCGCGCGGCTACCACCGGAATCGATTACCGCGACGCTATCGCGCCCGATGACAAAGCCGATATTGACCACATCGCCAAGATTCTCGGGGGCCACATCGGCGACCTCGCCGCGATGCACGTAAACCCCCGGCGCGATTTCCGAAAACTCCAGACGACTGGCGCGACGCGCCGTGCATTCCGGTGGCCCGGCGACAAAATCTGCGCCCCACTCCGGAGCGAGCTCGGCGGCACGGGCAAGAGCGATGTCGCAATCGGGCCCATCGACGGGAACAAGCCGCGTCTGGCAAGCATCGGGCTGCCCCACCAGACAGAGGCTGGTCAGAATTTCGAACATCACCTGCCCTCGCGCGTCTGCTACTAATGGGTGATACGATTATGACGGGTTTCATGCTATTGTCCTAAAGTACCGTTGTGTCTTTCGGAGGACAAAGATGAAACGTTTGACGATCCCGACCGCGATTTTGTCAGTCGCGCTCAGTACTGCCGTTTGGGCGGAAGAGCCGCGAAATCCGCTGGTGAACGGGGAAACCTGGGATTATCTGCGGGGTGACATCCTCAACGAGGCCAAATCGGTCACGCCCGGCGCGATCTTTAGCGTTGAGGCGCCCTACCGCGCCCATGATGCGGCAACCGTGCCCGTCGTCGTGACGCAGACGGATCAAAGTGTCGGCCCGATTCAGACGCTTAAACTGGTGATTGATGAAAACCCTGCGCCGCTTGCCGCCGAGATTCAATTCGGCCCGGCAATGGCCCCGCTCAGCTTTGAAACGCGGGTGCGGGTGAATGCCTATTCCAACCTGCGCGTGGTCGCCGAGACCGAGACCGCCACCTTTATCGACGGCCGTTTCGTCAAGGCCGCCGGAGGCTGTGCCGCAGCCGCGACCCGCGATCCAGAGGTGGCGATGGCGAATATTGGCAAAATGCGCCTGCGCCATTTCGATACCGGCCCGGTTCAGGTTGGCACGCGCCGCGATGCGCAGCTGATGATTCGTCACCCGAATTATTCCGGGCTCCAGCGCGATCAGATCACCCAGCTTTTCGTACCGGCGATGTTCATCCAGGATCTTCAGGTCTGGCAGGGCGATGAGATGCTCTTTACCCTGACGGGCGGCATTTCAATTTCCGAGGACCCGGTGTTTCGCTTTGCCTATACCGATAACGGCGCGCCCAACATCCGCGTGCGGGCCGAAGATACCGATGGCCATGTGTTTGAACAGGTCCTCTCAAAGGGCGGCGAATCCTGATCAGTTGAAGCAGACGATTTCGGCCTCGGCCTGCGCGCGGCGCAGGTCGGCCACCATGGCGTTGCTGCTTGCGGCGCTGCGAAACAGCGAAATGCGCTCGCCGCTGCCCTGGCGCAGCGACAGCACGGTTTCCGCCTGAACGTATTTCTCATAGGGAAGGATCGAGGCGATCACATCGATCGAACACGAACAGCGCCGCAGCATGTCCTGGGTGTTGCCGTTGCTTGCCATACATCCAAAGACGTAATCCGCCCGCGCCTCGGTCGGGTAATCGTTAAGACGCTCGGCCATGTCTTGCGCCGCAGCCCCGATGGGCAGGGTGATCAGTGCCAGTATCGCCAGTGACCGCATGGTTAGTGTGCCTCCTCTGACAGATGCAGGGTGGAATGAAAGAAGCGCCCGCCCGCCTCGCGCTTGGGCGTGGCGGCCTCGGTCACATGATACCAGCCGGGCACCGCATCGGACATGAGAAAGTCGATCCTCAGGTCGGCAAAGGGGCCAAGCCGCGCACGGTTCTGATCGGCCACAAAGGGCGCCAGGGTGACGCGTTTCGCGGGCTGCTCTGCCGCGTCATAGGTGATTTGATCGGAGGTGATTGCTTCGGGCGCAAGCAGTGATTCCTTGATCCGGTTGCGAATGTAAAACTTGCTCCCGCCGGTCGCCGCCGCCAGATCGCGGACCAGGCGTTCGAGAAAGAACATCGCCATAGGGTTGCCGACACTGGCATCAAAAACCGCCAGCGACTGGTGCTTGCCGTCGATATCGCGGCTCAGGCGGGCCTTGTCGCCGTCTTCGATCACAAGGTCGAGAAGCTGCGGTTCTTGCGGCGCGGCGGCCTCGTTTGTCATCTCGGCCTCATAGCGCAGATGATCGCCGGGCGCGAACGCGTCCAGTGTGCTTGTGCGAAAGATAAGGTCATAGCCTTCCGTCTCGCTCGCGGCGTGAACACCCCCCGAAAACCCGAGTGCCATTGCAGAGATCGTGGCCAGTACCAGCCCCAGTCGTTTCATGCGTCTCGCCTTTTTATGCTTCATTTTCATCCTTTTCCGGCCCTTCAGGCCCGTGATCTTGCGCCACCAAGCGGCTGGCAGGACCAACGCGAAATCCGCCAGCGCGGGTGATCTTTGGCCCAAAGGCTTAGCTGTGGAATCGCCTCGGCCATACAGCCGCGCGTGGACCGGTCGGTATATTGAAACGCCCGATCTTCGCAGATTTCGGGTTGCGCCCGAAGGCAGACGATAAACAAAAGCTCGATCATGCCAGTCCCTCGCAAACCATCCGTGATGCGGGCGATCACCCCTACTCCTGGCACAGCTTCGCCCATGACATGGACACGACACAAGCCCCTCGCCCGCGCCCTGCACTAAAGTCGTAGGAGTGATCCCGTCAGAAGCGTTGACAAGTCGAGGTTGCAAATATCTAATTCAAGGGTCTAGCCACGAACCCAAGGGAGGATTGATCATGGCATGGAGTAAACCTGTTCTGCGTGAGTTGAACTGCGGCATGGAAATCAACATGTACGGCCCGGCCGAAGAACGCGACGGCGGCGGCGTCCTATTCTAAATAATTCAATCTCGGGCGCAGCGAGGTAGCAGGTGTTCAAAGCTTTGATACTTGGTGCTGCGGCCGGGGGCGGGCTTCCGCAATGGAATTGCGGTTGCGACAATTGCAATCTGGCCCGCGCGGGTAAAATCCCGTCATCTACACAATCCTCGCTCGCTATCAGCATTGATGGCGAGCGTTGGGTCGTTTTGAACGCCTCGCCGGATATCCGCAGCCAAATCGCCGATAATCCGGCGCTGCATCCGACGGGCCTTCGCAAATCCCCGATCGCAGCCGTGCTTTTGACCAATGGTGATATCGACCACGTTGCGGGGCTTTTGTCGCTGCGCGAACAACAGCCCTTTGCCCTGCATGCCACCGGCGAAATCCACGATGTTCTGGCCGCCAATCCGTTGCTCAACGCGGTCGATCCGGCCCGCGTGCCGCGCGTCACAATCGCGCTGGACAAGGAAACCACGCTTTTGCCCGGCCTCACCGCGACCCTGTTTTCGGTGCCCGGCAAGGTGCCGCTTTACATGGAAGGGGCCGAGGTCAAAACCGATCTTGAGGGAGAACAGACCACCGGTGTCCACATCCATGCCGAGGGCCGCGATATCTACTATATCCCCGGCTGCGCCGCCGTGACCAAGCGGTTGGCGGATCGTTTGAAGGGCGCCGATATGGTGTTTTTCGACGGCACGCTCTGGCGCGACGAAGAGATGCTTGAGATGGGGCTGAGCCAGAAGACCGGCAAGCGCATGGGCCATATCTCGATGAGTGGGCCAGAGGGCTCTATCGCCGCGCTGCGCGACCTTGGGATCGGGCGCAAGGTCTTTGTGCATATGAACAATTCCAACCCGGTGTTCCGCCCCGATGCGGCCGAACGGGCCGAGGCCGAGGCCGCCGGCTGGACCATTGGGCAGGACGGAATGGAGCTGACGTTATGACCGCCACCAAAACCGCCACCCCGGCCGAATTCGAGGCCCGCCTGCGCCAGATCGGCGCCGAGCGCTATCACGACCGGCACCCGTTTCATCACCTTTTGCATTCCGGTGGCTGTACCCCCGATCAGGTGCGCGCCTGGGTGATCAACCGCTATTATTACCAAGCGCGCATCCCGATGAAGGATGCCGCCTTTCTGAGCCGGGTCGAGGACCCCGCCCTGCGCCGAATCTGGCGCTCGCGGATCGAGGACCATGATGGCACCGCCGAGAATGAAGGCGGGATTCGCCGCTGGCTTCGCCTTGCGCAGGCGGTCGGGCTTGACCCCGACTATGTCGCAAGCACCGATGGGGTGTTGCCTGCCACCAAATTCGCGGTCGATGCCTATGTGCATTTCGTGCGCGACAAACCCCTGCTCGAGGCGGTCGCGGCCTCGCTGACCGAGCTTTTCGCGCCGAAAATCCACGCCGAGCGGATCGAGGGGCTGCTGGCTAACTACGCCTTTGCCGATGACAGCAGCCTCGCCTATTTCCGCAACCGCCTGAAAGAGGCCCCCAAGGATGTGGCTTTTGGGCTGAAATGGGTGCTCGATCACGCCGATACGGGCGAAAAACAGGATGCTGCCGCCGCCGCCCTGGTGTTCAAAACCGATGTGCTCTGGTCACAGCTTGATGCGCTTTATTCGGCCTATGTCGATCCCGCGCGCATCCCCCCCGGTGCATGGCAAACCGGCGAGGGCCTGTTGGCAAAGGGTGCGGCATGACCCCCGAGGGCACACCCTTTTTGCCGCGTGGCGTGCGGCTTCACTTTGATGCCGTGCGCGACAACTGGGTTCTTTTGGCCCCCGAGCGCGCGATCCGGCTTGATCCCATCGGCCACGCCATCCTGAGCCGGGTTGACGGGAAAACCACGCTTGCGGCCATCGCCGCCGACCTTTCGGCGACATTTGAGGCGCCGCTCGAAGACGTGACCCGCGACAGCACGGAATTTTTGCAAGAGCTGGCCAATCGCCGCTTTCTAGAGGTGACATGATGCAGGTTCAGCCCCCCATTGCGATGCTGGCGGAACTGACCCATCGCTGTCCTTTGTCCTGTCCCTATTGCTCCAACCCGGTCGAGTTGACGGCGCGCGAGAGCGAGCTTTCGACAGACGACTGGCGCTCGGTGTTTGAACAGGCCGCCGCCATGGGCGTGTTGCAATTGCACCTCTCGGGGGGCGAGCCGGCCTCGCGCCGTGACCTCACCGATCTTGTGCGCGCGGCGCGCGAGGCGGGGCTTTACACCAACCTGATCACCTCTGGCATCGGCCTGACCGAAAAGCGCCTGGCCGAATTGGACGAGGCGGGCCTTGATCACGTGCAGCTTTCGCTTCAGGGCACCGATGCGGCGATGGCCGACCGGATCGGCGGCTATAGGGGCGGCTATGACCGCAAGATGACCGTGGCCAAATGGATCGGCGAGATCGGCTTTCCGCTGACGCTGAATTTCGTGATGCACCGGGGCAATATGCATCAGCTTGGCCGCGCGATTGAAATGGCACAAGAGATGGGCGCACGCCGGATCGAGGTGGCAACCGTGCAGTTCCACGGCTGGGCAATGCAGAACCGTGGCGCCCTTATGCCCACCCGCGAGCAGGCGACAGAGGCCAATCGCACCGTCGCCGAGGCCCGCGCGCGGCTTAAGGGCACACTGGTGATCGACTATGTGCCCGCCGATTATCACGCCGATTACCCCAAGCCCTGCATGGGCGGATGGGCCAGCACCGGCATCAATGTCGCGCCTGACGGGCTTGTGCTGCCGTGCCATGCGGCGCAGACGATCAAGACCCTTGAGTTTGACAATGTGCGCGACCGCCCGCTTGCCGATATCTGGCAGAACGGCAGCGCGTTCAACGCCTATCGCGGCACCGACTGGATGCAGGAACCCTGCCGCTCCTGCGAGCGCAAGACGATTGATTTCGGCGGTTGCCGCTGTCAGGCGATGGCGATTGCCGGTGATCCCACGGCAACCGATCCGGTCTGTGTCAAATCCCCCGATCACGCCAAGACCCGCGATCTGGCCGCCGATTTCTCCGCTCAGGACGAGGCCGAGATGACATGGCGGGTGATGGACAAGACGCCGGGTTAACCCGGCATCCGGTTCGACACCTCGATCAGGTTGCCATCAGGGTCGCGCAGGTAAAGCGACAGGATCGGGCCGGTCGCGCCTGTGCGCCGCACCGGGCCTTCCTCGACCGCGATGCCACACTGCGCGAAATGGGCCTGCCAATCGGCAATCGCCACATCGCTCAGGAAACACAAATCCGCCGATCCGGGCGTGGCGCAGCGCGCCTTGGGCTCAAACTCGGCCCCTGCCAGATGCAAATTTATCTTTTGCGCACCGAACTTGAGCGCCCATCGGGCCGTGCCGTCAGCGGGTGTAAAGGCCTCTGCCTTCATGCCCAGAGCATCGCGATAAAAGGCAATGCTCGCATCAAAATCGGCCACGGTCAAAACCAGATGATCCAGCGCCGTCAGCGTGGGGTGCATGGCATATCCTTTCAATACGAGGCGTCGGGGCGGAACCCCTCGGGGATAGCATCCACCCCGTCAAGGATCAGGTCGGCCATCACCTCTGCAACCTTGGGGGCCATGCCAAAGCCGATCTTGAATCCGCCGTTGGCAATGAATTCACCGGCGCGCAGAGGGTGCGCCCCAAGGATCGGGCCGCGGCTGCGGCTTCGGGGGCGAATGCCGGCCCATCGCGCCAGAACCGGCGCATCGGCCAGGGTCGGCACCGCCGCGCGCGCCCGCGCGATCACCGCGTCAAGCTGCGCATCGGTGCTGTTGGGGTCGTCATAGGTGTTCTCGGTGGTTGATCCGATCGCGGTGGTGCCGTCCTCATGCGGAATGATATGAAGCATGTCGGCGAAAAGCTGCGGCAGGTGGGCGGCGTCATAGGCCAAAAGCGCGCCCTGTCCCTTGACGCCACTGCCGACGCTGCGGGTGTGGGCGCGGCTCAACTCGTGCAACCCCGCAACGCCAGTGGCCCAGATCACCCGGCCCTCGGCTGTGCCCGAGGTCACCATCTCGCCCCCCTTCGCATGGATCGCCGCCGCAAGCGCGATGCAGGCGCGGCGCGGATGCAGGCGGGCACTTAGCGTATCCTCAATCAGATATCCGCTGGGGCTCAGCGGTGCCCAGCCTATGTCGGCGGCAACCACGCGCCATATCGCCTTGCCCTGCCAGAGCGTGCGCGCATTTTCCGCCCGCGCACGCGCCAGCGTCAAAGCGGCCTCATCCGCAACCGGTTGCAACCGGCCGAGGCGGGCATATCCCGGCGATAGGCCAGAGGCCTCGGCGACGCTGGCCCAAAATCGCTCGGCCATGATCAGGCTTTCGAATTGAAACGCTTTCTTCTCATTCCACTTCTCCGGCACATGTGGCGCGAGCGCCCCGATGATGCCCCCCGAGGCCCCGGCGCCGGGGCCGTTCGGGTCAATCACCCGCACATGCGCGCCGCGCTGCGCGCAGGTCCAGGCCACCGAAAGGCCGAAAATCCCCGCCCCCATCACCGTTACATCGGCCATTGCCAAAACGCCTGTCCCCCTGCATGGTCACGTCACCCTAACCCCGCCTTAAAGGATCACAGCATGCAGGGCCAGCAGGCCGATGTCCTCTGGCGTGACGGCGATATTCCCGTCTCTGCCCGGTTCGACGACCCTTACTTCAGCCTTGAAAACGGGCTGGCTGAAACGCGGCATGTGTTTTTGGCGGGCAACGACCTTCCGGCGCGGTTTTGTGACGGGTTCCACATTGCCGAGCTTGGCTTTGGCACCGGGCTGAACCTTTTGGCAAGCCTCGCGGCCTGGCGCGCGGCCAAGGTCAACGGGCGGCTGCATTTCACCACATTCGAGGCCTATCCGATGAGCCCCGAACAGATGCGGCGCGCGCAATCGGCCTTTCCCGAACTGTCGGATATCGCCGCAGAGCTTTCCCCCCATTGGCAGGGCGGGGCACAGGTGATCACCTTGCCAGACCTGACATTTACCCTGATCGAGGGCGATGCGCGCCAGACCCTTGGCGCATGGTCGGCGCGCGCCGATGCCTGGTTCCTCGACGGGTTTTCCCCGGCCAAAAACCCGGAGTTGTGGCAAGATGACCTTTTGGCCGAGGTCGCGCGCCACACAAAGGCCGGGGGAACAGCCGCCACCTATACCGCCGCAGGTTTTGTGCGCCGGGGGCTTGCAGCGGCCGGATTTATCGTTACCCGTCAGCCAGGCTTTGGCCGCAAGCGCCATATGACCACCGCCATGAAGGGCACGACATGAACGCGCAAAACACCCGGCTGGGTATCTGGCTGATGATCACCACGACGTTCATCTTCGCGGTGCAGGACGGCATTTCGCGCCATCTTGCCAGCGAATACAACGTGCTGATGGTGGTGATGATCCGCTATTGGTTTTTTGCCGCCTTCGTGATGACCATCGCCAGCCGCAAGGCCGGTGGTCTGCGCGCCGCCGCCGCCACGAGCCAGCCGGTGATGCAGGCGTTTCGCTCGCTGCTTCTGGTGACGGAAATCTGCGTGATGATCCTTGGCTTCACCCTCTTGGGCCTTGTCGAAAGCCACGCGGTCTTTGCCTGTTATCCGCTGTTGATTGCCGCGCTCTCGGGGCCGGTTCTGGGTGAAAAGGTGGGCTGGCGACGGTGGGTCGCGATCGCGGTTGGCTTTGTCGGGGTGATCATCATCTTGGAGCCCGGCTTTGGCGTGTTCAAACCGCAAGCCATCGTGCCGCTGATCGCCGCGTTGATGTTTGCGCTTTACGGTCTTTTGACGCGCTACGTGGCGCGCCGCGATACCGCCGCGACAAGCTTTTTCTGGACCGGCACGGTCGGCTCCGCGGCGATGACCGCCGTCGGCATGTCGTTCTGGGAGCCGATGATTGGCTCTGACTGGGTCTGGATGGGGGCGCTTTGCATCACCGGGGCTGCGGGGCACTGGACGCTGATCAAATGCTACGAGGTCGCCGAGGCGAGCGCGGTCCAGCCTTTTGCCTATCTGCAGCTCTTGTTCGCAAGCACCATCGGCATTCTGATCTTTTCCGAAACGATCCGCCTGAACGTGGCGCTTGGTGGCGCCCTGATCGTGGGGGCGGGGTTGTTCACGCTCTGGCGCCAGCGTCGCGCCGCATAGCTCTTTGCGTCACGACAAGAGGCCGCGACGATCCGCCACAGGCCTGCATGGCCCCTGCCGGGTTACCCTCGACCACAAGCAGCCCTCTTTCATTACTCGGGTCCGCGACGGATTTTGGAACAATCGGCCTGTTTTATTTGGGTCGGGGAATTGGTGGCGATGAAAATCGGCAGAATCATCAAGGCAATAGAGGCCCTGGGCATGGTCCCGGCGCTTCTTGTCGTGTTGCTTGCCCTGCGCGTCGCAGCCGCCCCTAGGCTTGAGTGCCAGCACGAGCTGGCAGCCCGGGCCGCACAAGCCAAGATCACAGCGCATGCGCTGCACATGGGCGATGGGCCGACCCCATCGGCCAAACACGACAAACACCAGCTTTACACGCCCTGCCCGTTTTTCACGGCTGCCGGGGTGTTGCCCGATTGTGGAGCCGAACCGGATGCCACTGACCTTGTCTACTCACGGACACACGTAAAAAGTGACGATTTTCGGGTCGCGGCAGGCGCGTTGCCTGCCGCGTACAGCCCGCGCGCGCCCCCTGGGTTGGCCCTGGGATAGCTGGCATTTGCCGATTGGTCCTGCCCGTGCGCTCTGTCGAATTTACGACATCGGTGCCTCTCCAGCGGGGCATCCGGCGCATGAGCGCCTGCCGCATAGCTACCTGTTCAGCCAAATCGCTTTTCCGCCCCCTTTGTCGGGGCCGGTGGGTGCTTCGGAACCGGTGAACAGGGCCATGTCGGCCATGCCAGCCCCAATGCGGCCAGACTTCTTCACCTGCGATTCAGTCCGGCTTTTGATGAGCCACGCCTAGATATTAAATACGAGTTATCTCATATGACTCAGGTTTCCCTGCGCGCAGTCCAGCCTGCGCGCCCGGCCCTGCGTCAAAACGGGCCAATCGGCCCGGGCGCGCTTCACAAATTCGTAATCTCGAATATAACCGCTGCAAAACACCTTCAGGGCAGACATGCGGCGCACCCTTTCACAGATCAGATCAGCTTTCCGTGGCCTTGCCGCGATCCTGATCGCCTGCCTTCTGGCGCTGCGCGTGGCGGCCTTGCCGATGGTGATGGCGGGCGGCGCCCCCGCTTCCGGCATGATGGCGATCTGTACCGGCGCCGAGATCATCTATATCCCTATCGGAAGCCAGAGCCTGCCCCTGGAGGGCACAGCGGATGATGGCGAAGCCCAGCACGATCCATGCCCGACCTTTGGCATCACCGCCGCCCTGCTGACCCCAGATCAGCCGATCACCCCGCCTACCCGTGTGGCCACCACCACCCGCATCGCACCAATGGCCTCGCTTTGGGCCAATGCGGATGGCCAAGGCCCCTATCGCTCGCGCGCACCGCCGCGCCTTCGGTCCTGAAGACCTGACATTTTCACGTTCCAAGACCGAAATAACGGGCCGCCCAAGGGCGTGTCCGATCTGAAAGATACAATGATGATCAACCGAACAGTTGGCGCGGCACTTGTATGCGCCGGGCTTTTGGCGCCGACGGCCAATGCCCAGACCATGATACCTGAGAGCGACGGAATGACGATGGAGCAGCCGACAACGGGCGGCATGTCTCACACCAAGAAACACCAGAAGATGCACCGCCATGGCCCGATCGGCGTGCCGGGGCGTCACCAGCTGCCCAAGGGCAAGCTGGTGCTGACCTATCGCTATGGCACGATGGAGATGTCGGGCATTCGCGAAGGCACCAACGACATGGATGCCAACACGCTCGTCACCACCGTGCCCAACGTCTTTGCCGCCCTGCCCGGCCAGCCGCCCACCATCCGCGTGGCCCCGGTCAGCATGAGCATGGACATGCATATGCTCGGCGCGATGTATGCGCCAAGCCATCGCCTGACACTGATGGGGATGCTGCCCTATGTGGAAAAATCCATGACCATGCGCACCTATGCAGGGCCTGCGGGCACCACGGTTCTGGGCGACAATACCAGCACATCCAACGGGCTTGGCGATATCCGGCTCGGTGCCTTGCTGGCGTTTAAAAAGACCCCCAAAGGCAGCGCGCGCGTTGGGCTTGGGCTTAGCCTGCCGACCGGGTCGATCACGAAAACCGGCCAGATGCTCTCGCCGATGAACACCCGCCCCACCCGGCGGCTTGCCTATTCGATGCAGCTTGGATCGGGCACCTATGACCTTCACCCAAGCCTGACCTATGAGACCGGCAAGCGTGCGCTGAACTGGGGCGGGCAGGTGCGCGGCATCGTGCGTTTGGGCGAGAATGACGAGGGCTATCGTTTTGGGCACGAGGCCGCCCTGACCGGCTGGCTTAGCTATCGCGCCGCCCCTTGGATAAGCTATTCGGGACGCGCCGAGTATCGCCATGCCGGGCGGATCAAGGGCCGTGACATCAACATTGCCGGACCGTCGCTTGGGGCCGATCCGCGCAATTATGGCGGCGACTATATCACGCTTTACGCCGGTGCCGATCTCACGCCGCGACGCGGGCTTCTCAAGGGGCAATTGCTGGGGGTCGAGCTTGGCCTGCCGGTCTATCAGAACCTCAACGGGGTTCAGTCCAAGGCCGATTGGTCACTGGCAGTTGCCTGGCGAAAACCGTTCTAAGATCATGCCCCCTTTGGCCTAATCGCCAAGGGGGGCGACACTTTTACCGCGCAACTCCTGCGTAAACGGCAGCGGCAACGGCTCTTTGCCAAGGCGCGCGCGATAGGCCGGAAGGCTTTCCGACACGCGCATCACGTAATTTCGGGTTTCGCGAAACGGGATGTGTTCGATCCAGTCGATGATCACATCGCCCTTGGCGTCGCGCGGATCGCCGAACTCTTCGACCCATTGCGCCGCCCGCGCCGGCCCGGCGTTATACCCCGCTGCGACCAACACCACATTGCCGTCAAACCGCGCGCCCAACTGCGCCAGATAGGTCGCACCGAGCCGGGCATTATAGGCCCAATCGGCCAGCACCTTGTCACGCTCATGTTCAATCCCGAGATCACGCGCCACATCGCGCGCGGTGCCCGGCATCACCTGCATCAGCCCCTGCGCCCCGGCGCCGCTGACCACCAGATGGTTGAACTCGCTTTCGCGCCGGGCAATCGCAAGCGCCATTTCGGTCGGAACCGCAAGCGGCATCCCGGCGACCGGATGCAGCGCATAATAGGGGCCCTCGATCACGATCCCGCGCTCTGCGGCCGCCTTGCCAAGCATCACCTGCAAATGCGGCTGCTTCAGATCGGCCAGCATCTGGCCCATCTGGCCAAGCCCGGTGCGATCCTGCGCCTCTGAGAGGTGCATGAAAAACCGACGGGCAAGCCCGAGATCCCCCATCGCAAGCGCCAGCGTGCCAATCTCCTGAAGGTCGGTTTTTGCAAAATCCGCCGCGCGCCAGGGCGGGAACATTTCCTGTCCTGCCAACATCGGATCAACCGGCAGGCTCGCCTTTTCGGCCGCCAGCAACCCGTAAAAACTGGTCTGATAGTCGGCCCCTTCGCCATAAGCCACCTGCGCCGCCTGCGGATCGCCAAGCGCCTCTTGCGCGCGCCCGATCCAATAGCCCGCTCGGCCAAGGGAAATCGGCGTAGCAACCGCCGCGCGGAACCGCTGAAAGTGATCAAGCGCAAGGCCCGGCGCCTTTAAATAGCGCAGGGCAAGATAGCCCGACAACCATTCGAGATCGGCGTAATTTGCCCCCTCGACCAGTTGATGCACCGACGCCAGATCATAGGCCAGCTTTGCCTCGCCATCGCGCATCTTTTGGCGGGCCAGCGCGCGCCGCCAACTGGCCCACCGCTCTGGCTCGCCTAAACCGCCCTTGATCCGGCTCTGGCGCAGAATCACCTCGATGGCCTTATCGGGATCGTTTTTCAGATGTCTGTTGAAAAGCTCATAGGCGATGCCGGGGTGGCGCTCCTGCGCCTCGCTCAGCCCCTCGCCGCCCTCTTTCTCAACCTTCGCGCGCAACTCGGCCAGGCGGCGTTCGGCCTCGCTGACCAGGGGGAGCATATCCGCCACATCGCGCAACCCGCGCCAAAGCGCCATCTCAAGACGCGCTGCATGGTGCGGTGTCAAAAGTGCGCCATACTCGGCCAGAAAATCGTTATGCTCCTCGGATGACAGGTCAAGCGTGCACCAGCCGAGAACGACACCGGCCTCGGCCTCGCCCGGCCGGTCGCGCGCAAAAAGCGCCCGGGCCAAGCTCAGAACGCCGGTGCCGGTCTGCGGTGTGTAACCGTCATAAAACGCCAGCACATCGCCAAACGCCGCATCGGCCATGGTCTCTTCGCTCTGACGGCGCAGATAATCCACCCCCGGCCAATGGCCGTTTCGCCGCAGAAACGCCAAGACCCCGGTCGGATCCCCAAGCCCTGCGCGCAGGCGATACCATTCAACAAGATCGCCCGCCGCAGTCCCGTCGCGCAGCGCCAATTGCGCCGCCGCCTCCCAGCGACCGCCCTGCATCGCCTCAAGCGCACTGGCCAGAGGGCGCGGGGCAATGCGTGGCAAATCGGCGGCATGCGCCGTCAAAACCGACCCAAGAAACCCCAGAACGAGGGTGCAAACGCGCAACATCTCTTGCATTTCCCGCCATTGCGAAGGATAGACAGCGCCAGCCTATGCGTCACGCGCGCCCGCGTCCATTCACAACCACCGGACCATGCGCGCCGAACCGCTCAGGCGACCCTGATCACACCGGGCGCCGCCCGCCATCACGTAAAGACGAAAGGAGCGTGTCATGTTCAAAGGATCTTTTCCTGCCTTGGTCACGCCGTTCAAGAACGGCGAGCTGGATCTGGATACGCTCAAGAAACTCGTCGACTGGCATGTCGCTGAAGGCAGCAACGGCCTGGTGCCGGTTGGCACCACCGGCGAAAGCCCGACCCTGAGCCATGCCGAGCATGAAACCGTCATCGCCGAGGTGGTCAAGGCCGCCGCTGGCCGCATTCCGGTGATCGCCGGGGCCGGGTCCAACAACACACGCGAATCGATGCGCCTGATGCAGCACGCCCTGTCGGTCGGCGCCGATGCGGCGCTGGTGGTGACGCCCTATTATAACAAACCCACGCAGGCCGGGCTTATCGCCCATTTCACCGCGCTGCATGACTGCTGCGACCTGCCGATCGTGATCTACAATATTCCCGGCCGCTCGGCCGTTGACATGACGCCCGATACCATGGGCCAGCTGGCGAAACTGCCGCGCATTGTCGGCGTCAAGGATGCAACCGGCGATCTGGCCCGCGTCTGCGCGCAACGGATCACCTGCGGCAAGGATTTCGCCCAGATTTCCGGCGAAGACGGCACCGCGCATGGCTTTAACGCCCAGGGCGGGCAAGGCGTGATCTCGGTCACCGCCAATGTCGCCCCCAAACTCGTGGCCCAGGTCCAAGCGGCAACGCTTGCCGGCGACTATGCCACCGCGCTTGACCTGCAAGACCGCCTGATGCCGCTGCACCGCGCGATCTTTACCGAACCGGGGCTTGTCGGCGTCAAATACGCCATGTCCCGCCTTGGCCTGTGCAGTGATGAGGTCCGCCTGCCGCTGACCCCGCTGACCGAGCCGACAAAAGCGCTTGTCGATGCCGGTTTGCATCACGCCGGTCTGCTCAACTAGGCGCCAAAACGCAAAAGGATGAAGCAAGGTTTTCCCTGCTTCATCCCATTCTTCTTGGCAAAACTACTCCGGGGGAGTCGCCGCTTGCGGCGACGGGGGCAGCGCACCCTTTGACCCCTGCCGGATCAGACCCGGCCTTTCCACGGCACAAGCCAGTTTTCAGCCTTGCGCATCAGAATGTCGATGCCATAGCCGATGATCCCGATCAGGATGATCCCCATGATCACGATATCGGTAAGCTGAAAGCGGCTGGCGACCATGATCATCATGCCCGCGCCTTTTTCGGCCGCAACAAGTTCGGCGGCCACAACCGTACCCCAACAGACCCCCATCGCGACGCGCGCGCCGGTGAATATCTCGGGCAGGCTGTTGGGCACGATCACATAGCGCATCAGCTGCCACTTGCTCGCCCCGAGGGAATAGGCCGCATGCACCTTGGAAATCGCCACGCCGGACACGCCCGCGCGCGCCGAAATGGTCATGATCCAGAGCGCCGCCAGGAACAGCAGGATGATCTTACCGCTTTCGCCGATTCCCGCCCAGATGATCACCAGCGGGATCAGGGCAAGCGGCGGCACCGGGCGCATGAATTCGACAATCGGATCGAACCAGCCGCGGAACCAGTCACTCAGCCCCATGGCATAGCCAAGCGGAATCCCCACCAATGCGCCAAGCGCAAAGCCGACGATCACCCGGAACAGCGACCAGTAGAGATGCTCGAAAAGGGTAAAGTTCTGATAGCCCTGCTCAGAAATCTCGGCGACCCGTGAGACCACCGATTCCGGCGGCGGAAGCCAGATCGGCTCCATCTGCATGCCTTTTGAGGGCGCGAAGTTCAGCGAGCCCTTGGCGGTGATCACAACCGTGCCGTTGGCGACCTTGGCGGTGTCACCGGGACCAACAGGCTGGCCGTCAATCGCCACGACTTTGGCGCCCTCCTTGCGGGTCACCTCATCGTTCTTGTCCATCAGCAAAAGCGACGAGCGCCAGGCGCCGACGGTGATGACGTCATTCTTGGCAATGCCATCGCCCGGCTCGATCTCGCGATCGGTCACCTCTTCGCCAACCTTGAAGACGCGGGCGTAAACCGTGGCGTCATCGCGGGTGCCGTCGGGGCCCTCAATCGTATAGACAAATTCGGTGTCACCGATGAACGGCCCCGGCGCGTGGATTGGCACCCATTTGCTTCCGGTGAAGGCGCCCCAGAGCAGAAAGATCGTCACAACCGAGATCACGCTGGCCCAACGATCCGGACGCACGGCGCTTTCATCGCCAAAGGTCACCGTCTTGAGCGAGGTGTAATCGTTCATCTGACGGAACTTGCTGACGCCCTTGCGCACGGCGAAAAAGGCACCCACGAAAATAGCAACATAGATGATCAGAATGGTCATGCCTCTGCCTCCTCGGTGCGGCCCATGATCTCTTCTTCCATATCCCAGATCATCGACAGGATTTCTTCGCGCTTTGCGCCAAAGTCGGGGTGTTTCTTCACTTCGCGCAGGTCTTGCCCGACCCCCATTTCAGCAAAGGGAAGGCGGTATTCCTTGTGAATGCGGCCCGGTCGCGGCGCCATCACCAGCAAACGTTCGCCCAACAAAAGGGCCTCCTCCACCGAGTGGGTGATAAGCACGATCGTCTTGCCGGTCTCTTTCCAGAGCTTCAGAACCAGCCCCTGCATCTTTTCGCGGGTCAGCGCGTCAAGCGCGCCAAGCGGTTCGTCCATCAGGATCACATCCGGGTCATTGGCGAGACAGCGCGCAAGCGCCACGCGCTGTTGCATGCCGCCGGACAGTTCGTAAACCGCCTTTTCCTTGAAATCCTTGAGGCCGACTACCTCGAGCAGGTGATCGACATTGCCGCCGAATTCCGCCTCGCGCTGTCCCTTCATGCGGGGGCCAAAGCTTACGTTTTCGCGCACGCTCATCCATTCAAACAGCGCGCCTTGCTGAAACACCATGCCGCGCTCTGCGTCCGGGCCGGTGACGCGGTGATCGTTCAGCGTGATCTGACCCTCGGTCGGGGCCAGAAACCCGGCCAGAATATTCAAAAGCGTGGTTTTGCCACAGCCCGACGGGCCAAGCACACTCATCAATTCGCCTGTCTTGAGTTCAAGCGAGACATCCTGCAGGGCCTGCACGTGCGTACCGTTCGGCAGGTCGAACCGCATCGAGATATTTTCGATGGAAAGTGTAGACATCCCCACCCCCTGTTTTCGTTGGAATTGATTGCGCAGAGGCCCGCCCGCGGCACGGACGGGCCCCTGTCTGTCACGTCGCTCGTGGCTTACATGCCGTTGGCAGCAGCCAGCGGACCGGTGTTGACGTTGCTGTCATAGGTCTCAAGAGCGGCGTCGATGCTATTGGCTTCGACAAAGACATCGGCCACGCCTTTCATGAACTCCTGTGCGCCGCCGCCCAGCCATTTGGCCGTAAGCTGCTCTTCCACGGTGGGGAACACGAAGGTGTCGATGGTCGAGGCTGTGGCCTCGACATCCATGCCGCTGTCCTTGGCAATCACCGGCAGCATCTCGTCGCGGTTGGCCGCATCGGCCCACATCGCGTTTGCATCTGCCGTCACCTTGAGGAACTTGGCCACCAGATCGGGGTTTTCAGCAACAAAGCCAGCCGGGGCACTGGTCACGTCAAAGACCAGAATGCCAAGCGCTTCTTTTTCGGCACCAGTCAAAAGGACATTGCCGTGCTCTTTGGCACGACGCAGGCTTCCGCCCCAGCCACAGAACATGTCAACCGCGCCCTGCGCGATGGCAGCGGCACCCTCGGGCGGGGCCATGTTGACCACGTCCATGCTTGCGATATCAACGCCGAAGTGGCTCATCTGCTTGAGGAAACCGTAATGCGCGGCGGTGCCAAGCGGCACGGCCACTTTCTTGCCGGCAAGCTCGCCTGCGTTGGTCTTGTCGATCTCAAGCGCCTCGGCGACGACACAGTTGTCGTTGTCGGCATAAGACACGGCCACGTCGAGAACCTGAAGGTCCTGACCGGCACTTGCGGCCACAACGAAGGGCGGCACGCCCTGGCTGACCGAAAGGTGCACATCGCCGCTGGCCATGGCTGCGCTCATCGCGGTGCCGGTGTCAAAGGCACGCCAGTTGACCTTTACGCCCATCTCTTCGTCATAGGTGCCCTTTTCCTTGGCGTATTGGAACGGCATCGGCCATTCGAGGAAATACGCCACGGTGATTTCCTGTGCTGTCGCAGCACCGGCAGTTACCGCAAACGCAGCACCGGCCACGGCCGTCATCAGCTTTGATTTCAATTTCATATCGTTCATCTCCCGTTGGTTACGTTACTTTTTTTATACCTGATACCGCACTTTTCGGCGGGTTTGGATGCGTCGGTCCCTTGATCAGATCGGTACACTTTGCCTCTGGCACCGCCAAAGAGTGAACCCGATCCAACAGAACCAATCAACGCAATAATAGCAGAACTAAGATCATTTCAGCATTTCAGAAAAGAGGTTTTCGAATAGCATCAAAGCTGGCACCTTCCCCCCACCTTCGGATCAAAATCATTACTTATCAATACATTACTCGTTTATTCCGCGTTCACATCGGATATTTGGCCTTAAATATTGCCCTCATCTGGCCCTATTCGCATGGCGCATTTCACGGCTGATATATTCCCAGAATAAAATGGACAACGATCACAGGCCCGCGCGTTGCGCCGGGCCTCAACCCGATGGAGCATCACGATGGACGGCAAAATTCTTGATAATGATATCTCTCGCGTGGTCGAGGCCGACCGCGCCCATGTCTGGCACCACCTCATCCAACACGCCGCCTGGACCGGCGAGGCCCCCAAGGGCGATCCGCGCATCATCGTCGAGGGCCGCGGCATGCGGGTCTGGGATCAAAAGGGCAAAGAGCACCTTGATGCCGTTTCGGGCGGGGTCTGGACGGTCAATGTCGGCTATGGCCGCGAGCGGATCGCCAATGCGGTACGCGATCAGCTGATCAAGCTGCCCTATTTCGCGGGCTCTGCCGGCTCAATCCCCGGCGCACAGTTTTCCGAGCGGCTGATTGCGAAAATGCCGGGTCTGACGCGGGTGTATTACACCAACTCGGGCTCCGAGGCGAACGAGAAGGCGTTCAAGATGGTGCGCCAGATCGCGCACAAGCGCCATGGCGGCAAAAAGCACAAGATCCTCTATCGCGAGCGTGATTATCACGGCACCACCATCGCCTGTCTTTCGGCCGGCGGCCAGGACGAGCGCAACGCCGAATACGGCCCCTATACCCCCGGTTTCGTGCGCGTCCCGCATTGCCTTGAGTACCGCGCGCAATGGGATCTGGAGGGCGAGGAATACGGCATCGCCGCCGCCAATGCGATCGAAGAGGTCATCCTTGCCGAGGGCCCCGATACCGTAGGCGCGCTTTGCCTCGAGCCGGTAACCGCCGGTGGCGGCGTGATCGTTCCGCCCAAGGGCTACTGGCCCCGCGTTCAGGAAATCTGTCGCAAATACGATATCCTGCTGCACATCGACGAGGTCGTCTGTGGCGTCGGGCGCACCGGCACGTGGTTCGGCTATCAGCATTACGGCATCGAGCCCGATTTCGTGACCATGGCCAAGGGCGTTGCCTCTGGCTATGCCGCCATCGCGTGCTGCGTGACCTCCGAGCGGGTGTTCGAGATGTTCCGCGACGAATCCGGCGATCCGATGAGCTATTTCCGCGATATCTCGACCTTTGGCGGCTGTACGGCCGGCCCGGCGGCGGCGCTCGAAAACCTGTCGATCATTGAGGAAGAGGACCTGTTGGGCAACACCGTGGCGATGGGCGAGTATATGCTCGACCAGCTGCGCGCGCTTCAAGACAAGCATGCGGTGATCGGCCAGGTGCGTGGCAAGGGGCTGTTCCTTGGTGCCGAACTAGTCAGTGACCGCACCAGCAAAGAGCCGACCCCCGAGAAACAGGTTCAGGCGGTGGTGGCCGACTGCATGGCGCAGGGCGTGATCATCGGGGCGACCAACCGCTCTGTTCCCGGCTTCAACAACACGCTGTGCTATTCGCCCGCGCTGATCGCGACCAAGGACGATATCAATCACATCGTCTCGGCGACCGACGCGGCGCTGACCCGCGTGTTCGGCTAGGCAAGACGCACTTTCATTTACGGATCACCCCCGGCACTGCAACATGTGCCGGGGTTTTTTCATGTCCCGCGGACGCCATCAGGCGACCGCCATCCAGATCGCCACCCCGCCAAGCATCGCCGCCAGCCCCCGGTTCAGCAAAGCCGCCTGATCGGGGCGCGACCAGAGCCGCGCAAGCCGCCTGCCAAGCGCGGCCCAGAGGGCAAAGGCGAGCATGTTGTTGAGGGTAAACACCGTCGCAATCCCCAGCACGCCAAGGCCGGGGACCGCGCTGAACTGGGTGAACATCAGCGCGATGATCACATAGGCCTTGGGGTTGAACAGCAAAAGCACCATGCCGCCACCAAACCCTATCGGCCGCGCGGCCCTTACATCGCCATCCCGCATCGCTCCGGCGCGCCAGAGCCCGAGCGCAAGCCACATGACATAGCCTGCGCCGATGACCAGAAGCCCCTTTGCCACGCCGGGCGCGGCTTGGGTTGCGGCCCCAAAGCCAAGACCGATCGCCAGAGTCACCGCCCATGTCGCAAGGTGATAGCCAAAACTCGCAGGCCATGTCGCCGCCAGACCAAAGCGCGCGCCCATGGCGGCAAAGATCATGTTTCCCGGCCCCGGACTATAGGCCAGCGGCAACAAAAAGATCAGCAAGGCAGACATCGCAGACCCCATGACAGCACTCCTTTGCCGACAAGAGTTGCCGTAATTGACCCGCCACGCGACCCGTTTCCTGCGCAAAGCAAAGCCCGGATGTTGCCACCCGGGCCGCCAAAACCGAGACGCACACGCAAGAGCGCGGCGAGGGTCGCCTTGGAGCATGTCGCGTTCACTCAAAATTCACGCGACATGCTCCACCTATTGATTTCGCATGTTGTCGACGCTCAAAACCGGTTCCCACTTTTGAGCAACATGCTCTAGATCACCACGACCTCAAGCGGCGGAAAACCGTTGAAGCCAACCGAGGAATAGCTCGACGTATAGGCGCCGCAATTGCGGATGATGATCCTGTCGCCGGACTGAAGCCCAAGCGGCATCGCCACCGGGCGCTTTTCGTAGAGCACATCGGCACTGTCACAGGACGGACCCGCCAGAATGCAGGGGCCGGTCGCCTCATGCTCGCGCTCTGTCAGAAACTGATAGCGGATCGCCTCGTCCATGGTTTCGGCCAGGCCCGAGAATTTACCGATATCGAGATACACCCAGCGACAGATATCATCCTCGGATTTGCGGCTCACCAAAAGCACCTCGGCGGCGATCATGCCGGCCTCGGCGACCATGCCGCGACCCGGTTCTGCCATCACGCGGGTGGCACCGGGAAAGCGCGGCTCTACCATCGCCATGACCTGCGCGGCATAGGCCTGCGGGGCTTCGATCTCTTCGCCGTAAAACGCCGGGAACCCGCCGCCGATATTGATCATGTCAAGGTCAAAGCCGGTTGCGCGGGCCTCGGCCCAAACGCCTGCGACCTGATCCAGCGTCTCGCGCCACATTTCGGCGCGCCGGGTCTGGCTTCCGACATGAAACGACAGGCCAACCGGCCTCAGCCCAAGCTCGCGGGCACGGCCCATCAGGTCGCCCGCCATTTCCGGCGCACAGCCAAACTTGCGGCTCAGCGGCCAGTCGGCGCCGGTCGCACCCACCAGAAGACGAATGTAAACCTCCGCGCCGGGCGCGTGGGTTGCGATCTTTTCAAGCTCCATGTCGCTATCGGCCGCAAACAGGGTGATCCCTGCGCCGTGGGCAAAGGCAATGTCGCTTGCGCGTTTCACGGTATTGCCGAACGAGATGTGCTCGGGATGCGCGCCAAGGCTCAGGCAAAGCTCGATCTCGCCGCGCGAGGCCGCATCAAAGTGGCTGCCTTCGGCGATCAGAAGTTCGATGATCTCGCGGGTCGGGTTTGCCTTGACCGCATAGTGAATGTCGGCGCAGCCAAGACCGGCCTTGAGCGCACGATACTGACGCGCGACAGTGTCACGGTGAACCACCAGCGTCGGGTGATCAAAAGTGGTGCGTCGGATGTAATCGACGATCACGGAAGAGGTATCGAAGGCTGCAAATACGGCGTCGCCGCCCGCAAGGGGGTTCACGTAAGCGTTCATGGTCATCTCCTATCAGACCCGGGCTTTCACCCGACCAGTTCATAACGGGAGACGTTACCGTCGCTACGTAAACACGGATGGCGGGGCCACCGGCCAGAGGCGCGTGCGTTGGCGTCTGCAAATCGCACTTAGGGCCGTGATTGAGTCAATACAACATTTTTTCGGACACGCGCGATTTTTTTTCGGTGCAGCGGTAAAATCGATAAAAAAACCCGAGCCTTCCGGCCCGGGTTTCCTGGTATCGTCACCGATGCCTGTCGGCTTAGCGGCTTTCGTCCTCGTCCTCGTCGTCATCATCTGACGCATCGGGCAGGTTGAATAGGCTTTCGGCATCGTATTTCTTTTCGCGCTCTTCCGGCTGGTAGTCCTGGCCAAGCGTGAACGATTCCAGACCCTCGATCGCGGTCGGGATCTTGGGCTCTGACTCCATGCCAAGGCTCTGCTCGGTGCTGAGCAACTTGCGACGCTCATCATCGCTCATCGCGGCACCTTCGCGGGCCTTCTTGGCGCTCGCCTTTTGCACGGCGGCATCAAGCTCGGATTGCTTGCAAAGCCCAAGCGCCACCGGGTCGATCGGCTGAATATTGGCGATATTCCAGTGGGTCCGCTCGCGAATCGCCTGAATGGTCGGCTTGGTGGTGCCGACAAGGCGCGAAATCTGGCTGTCGGCCAGCTCGGGGTGGAACTTGACCAGCCAGAGAATCGACGCCGGACGGTCCTGGCGCTTGGACAGCGGAGTATAGCGCGGGCCACGGCGCTTTTCCTCGCCCTGTGCGGCGGCGTTGAACTTGAGCTTGAGCTTGTGCAGCGGGTTTTTCTGCCCGGCTTCAATCTCTTCCTCGGTCAGCTGATTGTTGGCGACCGGGTCAAACCCCTTGACGCCCGCGGCCACATCGCCATCGGCAATGCCCTGCACTTCAAGCTCGTGCAGCCCGCAGAAATCCGCGATCTGCTTGAAATTCAGCGTCGTGTTATCCACCAGCCAGACGGCGGTGGCCTTGGCCATGATTGGTTTAGACATCTCGGGTCTCCTTAACGCATATCTTTCCCGTCGCCTGGAGGGGCGGTTCCGGTCTGGCCGGAACGGGTTTCCATTGTCGGGGAACTTGCCGAGTATATAGTAGTGTCTGAAGCAAAATGAAAGTCCAAAGAATGCCGGTGTTTCTGCTTGTCGTCTTGAGCCTGCTCAGCGCGCCCGCCCTGGCGCAATCGAACCGCGCCGGAGAGTTCGACTATTACGTTCTCTCGCTGAGCTGGTCGCCGACATGGTGCGAGCTCAAGGGCGACGCGCGCCGCTCACCGCAATGCGAGGAGACCACCGATCATGGCTGGGTGCTTCACGGGCTCTGGCCGCAGCATCATCGCGGCTTTCCCGCCCATTGCCAAACCGCCGCGCGCCCGCCGTCGCGCCAGATGACAGACGCCATGGCCGATATCATGGGCACCCCCGGTTTGGCCTGGTATCAGTGGAAAAAACACGGCGCCTGCACCGGGCTTTCGGGGCCGGATTACTATGCCCTGGCGCGCCAGGCCTATGAAAGCGTCATCCGCCCGCCGGTCTTTCGCAAACTCTCGAAACCAGTAAAACTGCCCGCCTCGGTGATCGAAGAGGCCTTCCTCAAGGCCAATCCGGGGCTGGAGCCCGATATGCTGACCATCACCTGCCGCGAGGGCCGCATTCAAGAGGCGCGGCTCTGCCTCTCAAAAGATCTCACCCCGGTGCCCTGCGGGCGCGATGTGGTCCGCGACTGCCGTATGAAAGACGCGCTGTTTGATCCTATCCGGTAACGGCTCGGCACCATCCCACCCTGGCTTTCATCGTTCCAAAAATACTCAAATTCCGGGCCTAACCTCGCTCAGACCATCCGCAGGATCAAAACCACGATCGTCACCGGCACCAGAACAGCATGCAGCACGTGATCAAACCAGTTGCTGCTGCCCCAGCCCATGACCCAAAGCGCCTGCCCCATCACCGCAACGATCGGCAAGAACACCTGTCCACTCAGCGCGCCGTATCCACAGGCCGCCAGCACCATCACCGCCACCGGCACGGGCGCATAGCCAAACCGGTAAAGACCGACCGGCACCACCCCCATGGCCGAAGCCAGAAAGACAAGGTAGGCCAGCAAAAACACCACCAGCTCTAAGCTGCCAAAGGGGATCACCGCAACGCCCATGCCCGCCGCCATCTGGCGCAGGGCCAGCGCGGGCAACATCACCCCCAAGGGCGCCAAAAGCGCCATCAGCGTCGACACCGGCACCCAACCGCGCAGCAAGAGCACCGCAAGGGCAATTGCCCCCGCGCCAACCGGACCCGCCACTGCAAAGCCAACCCAAGCCATCACAAGGGCAAGCGCAATCCAGTCTGCCGCCGCTCTCATTGCGCCGCCAGCCAGAGGCCGTTGAACAGATGGACGCGGATGCCGCGCTTGCCTCCGGTGGAATAGGCCAGCGCGATGTCATCGCCCACCCGGCGCAGCATCGGATAGCGCAATGCGCCCTCGCCGGTGAAGCGGTACACCTCCTGCCAGGTTGCGCCCTCATCCCTGCTCAGCGCGAGCCGAAGATCATCTGGGTGATCCGCATCGTCATTCATCGCCATCAATATGCGCCCGTCGCCAAGGGCAAGGGCCGCGACCGGCGCGCTTGGGTTGGCCATGTCAAGCGCCTCGGCGCGCGACCAGCTTTGGCCGCCATCGCTCGTTCGGCTTAGCCAGAGCGTTCCGCTGCGGTCAAAATCACGCAGAAAGGCAAGCGCTCGGGTCGCGTCAAGCGGCACGATCATCGGCTGAATCGGTTTCACCCCGGTGCCGGACATGCGGCGCTGATCGCGAACCCGTCCTCGCGGATCAAAGCGCACAAGCGCGCCATAGGTCGGGCCCATTTCGAAATAGGCCGGCAAGGCGTGACTGCCATCGCCGTAGGCCAGCATTGGCGATTTCACCAGAAACGAGCGGTTGAGGATTGGCGAAAGGTTAAGCTTGCTGGCCCTGACAGGCCCGCGCGCGCCCATCGCGACCTCTGCGATTGCGGCCATGGCCCAGCCCCCGACCGATACGGCGGTTGTGTAGAGATGACCGGGGGCGGCGTCATTTTGAATGGTATTGCCAAGGGTCACCACCAATTGGCGCGGCTCGAACGCGTCCGCAAGCGCGCCTCGGGTCAGGTGGCGTTCGGGGGCTGAGGCCTGCCATGCGTCGCCATCACGCGTTATATGGCTGGCGAAGATATCGACATCCGGCTGTGCTTCGGCAGAGCCCTGGAACCAGATCACCGAAAAGCCGCCGCTCTCCTGCACAATCGCGGGCGCGTGGGCCTGCCCCTCTGGCGCGGTGTAATCCAACAGCGTTTCAAAGCGTGGCGCGCCCCCCTTGGGCAAGGCCTCTGGCAGGGCAAACCGCCAGTTGAGCGGCACATCGCGCCGGATCGCCCAGAGGCTCAGGCAGAGGCTCAGGCCCGCCAGTGCAAGGATCGACAAGACCAGCGGCGTCACCCTAGCCGACCTTCAGGACGATCTTGCCGATATGGCCGCTGGTTTCCATCCGGGCATGCGCCTTGGAGGCATCGGCAAGCGCAAATTCGGAATCCATCACCGGCGCGATCTTGCCTGCCTCAAGCAGCGGCCAGACGTTCGCCAAAAGGGCCTCGGCGATCCGTGCCTTGGCCAGATCGCTCTGCGGGCGCAGGGTGCTTCCGGTGATTGTCAGGCGGCGCATCATCAGCGGGGCAAAGTTCAGCTCGACCTTCGGCCCCTGCAAGAACGCGATCTGCACAAGACGTCCGTCATCGGCTAGGGCCTTGACGTTGCGCGGCAGGTAATCGCCGCCGACCATGTCGAGGATAAGATCGGCCCCGCCCTCGGCGCGGATCACATCAACGAAATCATCGCGGCGATAGTTGATCGCCCGCTCTGCACCCAGATCTTCGCAGACCCGGCATTTTTCGTCCGACCCTGCGGTGGCAAACACCCGCGCGCCGAATTCACGCGCAAGCTGGATCGCGGTGGTGCCGATGCCGCTTGACCCGCCATGCACCAGGAACCGCTCGCCCGCCTGGAGGGCGCCGCGCTCAAACACGTTCGACCAGACGGTGAAATAGGTCTCGGGAAGGCACGCCGCCTCTTTCAGGCCCATGCCGGACGGCACCGGCAGGCAATGCGCGGCAGGCGTGGCGACATATTCGGCGTAGCCGCCGCCGGGCAACAGCGCGCAAACCTGATCGCCAAGGGCAATCCCGCTCACCCCTGCGCCGAGCGCGACAACCTCGCCTGCGCCCTCAAGACCGGGCAGATCGCTTGCGGTGGCGGGCGGCGCATAAAGCCCGGCACGTTGCAGGGCATCGGGCCGGTTCACCCCGGCATAGGCCAGCTTGATCACCACCTCACCGGCGCGCGGGTCGGGGCGCGGGCGGGTGGCTGGCACCAAAACCTCGGGGCCGCCTGCGCGGGTGATTTCAACGGCCTGCATCGTCGTGCTCATGTCCTTGATTCCTTATGTTCTCAGGTCGGGCCGTTCCAGCGCCCCGGCATGCCGGGGCTCGCGCCACCCTGCGGCGCGCGAATCCGGGTCAAAAAGCCAACCGGCCCCGCCATCAGCCCTGACATCAGACGATTGTCGCGCGCCTGTGCCTTGAATTTCTCGATCTGCATGACATCCTCGATCCGGCGATCCAGAAATTCCCATGTACGGGCATGATCTTCGCTGTCGTCGCCCAGCCAATAAAGCACCGTCGCGCCGTAAACCCCCGAGAGCGTCGCGCGCTTGGTGTACCAGTTCACGTCATCCGAGGTATCGCCAAGCGCCAGCCAGATCCGGTCACAGGTCTGCCAGATGGCGCGGGCACCGTCGGCGGCATAAACCGGCAGGGAAAACAGGGTCACGCCCCGGCGGACAAGCTCTTTGTCCTCGACCGCCTCTAGCCGGGCGCGGACCGCAAAGGCGATGCGGTCACGAAACCGCATGTCGCCCAGATCAGCCACCTCAAGACGCGCAAGCATGGCCTGATCGCCCGCCTCGTGATAGGCCAAGGCAAGATCAACCGCGCCGCGCGGACAGATCGCCGCGACCAGTCCGGGATCAATATCCGCGTCACTTGCAGCGGCCTTCAGGGTCGCCTCGCTCCAGCCGTCAAACGGCACGTGCATCTTGGCGGCATCGAGCAATCGGGTGATCAAATCGGGGTCATGCATCGGCTTTTCCTCTTCGCTCTGCGCACACTAGACAAATTTGGGGTGCTTTGCTATACGGCGCCTTCCTGCAATCTATTGCAACTTTAACTTAGGAAGGTGGTGACACCACATGCAGGTTAGTGTTCGCGACAACAATGTCGATCAGGCGCTTCGTGCCCTGAAGAAAAAGCTGCAGCGCGAAGGCGTTTTTCGCGAAATGAAGCTCAAGCAACATTTCGAAAAACCGTCCGAGAAAAAAGCGCGCGAGAAAGCTGAAGCGATTCGTCGTTCCCGCAAGCTGGCGCGTAAGAAAGCACAGCGCGAAGGGATGGTCTAAGGACCGCTCAGGCAGTTTTTGCCGACACGGGGTTTTCGCATCCCGAAAAAAGAAGACCGGTTTTCGGACCAGATGCGTGAAGCTTTTGACGACCCCCGAGCCTATGCTTCGGGGGTTTGTCGTTTTTGGGCCACCGTCATTGGGGGCGCGGCCCCCGTCGCGCACGGCGCGACTCCCCCGGGATATTTAGAGCAAGAAGAAACCAGCCGGATTTGGCAGACCTCAGGTCAGCTGGCAGATCGGCGCGCCGCGCAGCAAAGAGGTGACAAAGCGCCCCTCGGCAGTGTCGCGGATTGCATAGCCATAGCCGCGAAGCCGGTGTTTCCATTCCCGCTCTGATACTGCCAGATGACGCTCACGCATGACCATGTCGCGGATTTTTGCGGGGGTTTCTGTTGCTTGACGTTCCATCGTTTCCTGCCTCATTACAATTAACCATTTAGGCAGGGATAGTTTACGCTTGTGGCGTGAATTGTTCTGAAATGTGGCAGGTTCGGGGTATTGTTTGGACCACTTACATGTTCGCATCAACCTCGGGCAATTGCGGGGTGACGTCACGGCGCGCAGCGGCGGCGGCCACGAGGGCGCGGAAAATCCCCATCTGGCGGTGCGCATAGAAAAGGTGTTCGGGATGCCACTGAACGCCGATGGCGAAAGGTTCTGACACGCGCTCGATCGCCTGGATCATGCCCCCGGTGTCATGCGCGGCGACCTTCAGCCCCTGCCCCAGACGATCCACCGCCTGAGTGTGCAGCGCATTCACCTTCATCGGGGCCGTGCCCGCCAGCCCGGCAAGCCGCGTGCCCGGCTCTATGCACACTGTTTTTCGCGGCAGGATGGTGCGGATCTGATCGCTGGCGGTATAGGTGGCATAGGCATCCTGATGCAAAGAACCGCCAAGCGCGATGTTGAGCATCTGACTGCCGCGACAAATGCCAAGCACCGGCTTGTTGCGCTCGAACGCCGCCAGAACCATGCCGCGCTCCAGCGCATCGCGGTCCGGGTCAAGCCGCGCCGTGGTGACAATCCGCCCGCCGTAAAGGTCGGGCGAGATGTCATCGCCACCACCGATGATGATCCCGTCCACCGCGTCGATATCGGCGTCGCGCCCGGCCACCCAACGGATTGAGCGCCCGCCCGCCAGCCAGACATTGAGCGCGATCAGCGGATAGATCCGCCAGCCGGAGCGCCGCGAGGTGGTCACGCCGATCAGGGGTTTGCGTTTGCTCATGCAGAAATACCGTCAAGCCCCGCCGCCTTGAGAATCGAGCCACAGCGCGCCGCCCAGCTTTTGCGGCTCAGGGTCAGAACCCCGTGATCATCGTCCCAGGCCCTGGACAGCTCTGCCAGCAAGTCGGCGTCCTGCGCCACGCGCTCGACCAAAAGCCAGCGGTTCCATTCATCGGCAATGGACCAGTCGGCCTCGTCTATGCGGCAATCGGGCAGGCGAAAGTGAAAGGTCGGGCGCGCCGATGTCTTGTCGGAAATCGCCGCCGCGATCCGGCCGGGATCGAAGTGCGCAAAGATTGGCAGCATATCGAGGCCGCGATTTCGGCTTGGGGTGTGTTCAAGGTAAATGCCAGTCACCTGATCGCGGCTGGCGCCCGGCCCGGCGGCGATAAGCGCGCGCACAAAGTCGGTCGGGTAAGGATCGGTAAAGGGCAGAACACGGCGCGCATCGTCAATCGGGTTGGCGGTGCGAATCCAATCCTCGATCAGGGCATAGGCCAGAAGCGGATGCACGATATCGGCGTCAGCAGCACTTGCGATTTCGATGTTGAGGTGCAGGCCGAAGCCAAAGAACCAGCCGGCACCGCTTCCCAATCCGCCCGCCGCGCGCAGGGCGGCGCGCAGGTCATCAAGCCGACACAGGCCTGCGTGATCCAAAGGCTCGGTCACGATTTCAACCGGGATCACCTCGCGGCCGATATCAAGTGCCAGATCGCGCAGCTTGCTTTGCTGGGCATTGCGCAGGAAGACGTCGAGGTAAATTTCGACATCGCCGATTTCGCTGTCTGTGATTGTCCAGAACGGGCCGTCGCCCTGTTTGGCCGTCCCGCCAAGCGTATCGGCGCAAATGCGTGCGACGCGGGCTTCATCCAAGCCGCCAAGCTCGATCTCGACACCGACAAGGCGGGGATTGCCCTTGGCGTTAAGGGGCTGCGGCAGAGGGGTAAACTCGGGCATGGTATGGTTGCCTTTCACAAATCGAGAGAGCAGCCTAACAGGGCAACCACCGGGTATCGACCCTGACCTTGCGTCGGCCTAGCCGCCAAGCCCGGCATCGGCCTCGATCTCGCGCCGGGATTTTCGGGCACGTTCGGTGGCTGATTTGAGCTGGCCGCAGGCGGCCATGATATCCTCGCCGCGGGGGGTGCGGATCGGGCTTGCGTAGCCGGCGTTGTAGATGATGTCGGCAAAGGCGCGAATCCGGTTGTTGCTTGAGCGCTCATAGGGGGCGCCGGGCCATTCGTTGAACGGAATAAGGTTGATCTTGGCCGGAATGCCCTCGATCAGGCGGATAAGGCGGTGCGCATCCGCGTCGCTGTCATTGACGCCCTTCAGCATCACATATTCAAAGGTAATGCGCTCGGAGTTGCTGACCTTGGGATAGCTGCGCAGGGCCTCAAGCAACGCCTCAAGGTTCCATTTCTTGTTGATCGGCACAAGACGGTCGCGCACCTCGTCGGTGGTGGCGTGAAAGGAAATCGCCAGCTGACAGCCGATTTCCTGCGCCGTGCGCGCAATTTCCGGCACAACGCCTGAGGTCGACAGGGTAATGCGACGCCGCGAGAGCTGAATCCCTTCCGGGTCCATCGCGATCTTCATCGCGTCGCGGACGTTTTCAAAATTATAAAGCGGCTCGCCCATACCCATCAGAACGATGTTGGACAAAAGCCGGGTTTCATCCTTGGGCGCGCCCGGTTCGGGCCATTCATTCAGATCGTCGCGCGCCATCATCACCTGGCCGATGATTTCCCCGGCCGTCAGGTTGCGCACCAGCTTTTGCGTGCCGGTGTGGCAGAACGAACAGGTCAGGGTACAGCCAACCTGGGAGGAAATGCACAGGGTGCCGCGCGATTCTTCGGGGATATAGACGACTTCGACCTCGTGACCGCCATTGATGCGCACAAGGTATTTGCGGGTGCCGTCTTCGCTGACCTGTTTGCTGACGACCTCGGGGATGGCGATCACGAAACTCTCGGCAAGCTCGGCGCGAAAGGCCTTGGACAGGTTGGTCATTTCGGCGAAATCACGCACGCCCCAGCCGTAAATCCACTGCCAGATCTGGCCGACCCGCATCTTGGCCTGTTTTTCCGGCGTTCCATGCGCGATCAGCACCTCGCGCATCTGCTCTCGGGTCAGGCCGACAAGGTTCATCGGCCCCTCGGGCATTTTGCGGGGGATTGTCAGCACGTCCTGCGTGATTGGGGCAGTCTGGGTCATGGTCATTCGCGCGGTTAGGGTATGGATGCATCCACATATAGGATTCGCGCGGGAATTACACACCTTTCCGGGGCATCGGGCGCATACCCGCCGTGTCTCGCGCGCAGATCAGGGGCGCTTTGATTGTCCAAGCCTTGCAACCGGCACATGACAGGGGCAGGTGACAAGGTGATCATTGACCATGCCAACCGCCTGCATGAAGGCATAGACGATGGTTGGTCCGCAGAATTTGAACCCCCGTTTCTTCAAATCTTTGGAAATTTTTACGGAAAGATCGGTCTGCGTCGGGACCTCTGACAGGCTCTGCCACTGGTTCTGAATGGGGGCGCCACCGACATAATCCCAGAGGTAACTGTCGAACCCGCCCTCGGCCTCGATCTGTTGCCAGACGCGGGCATTTCCAATCGCCGCCTCGATCTTGCCCCGGTGACGGATGATGCCCGGATCAGCCAACAGGCGCAGCACGTCCTCCTCGCCCCATGTGGCAATGATATTCGGGTCAAACCCTTGAAAGGCCGCGCGAAAATTCTCTCGCTTGCGCAGGATGGTGATCCAGCTCAGCCCCGCCTGAAACCCGTCGAGGATAAGCTTTTCCCAGAGCGCGCGACTGTCATATTCGGGCACACCCCAATCGGTATCGTGATAGGCCTCATAAAGCGCATCCATTCCAACCCAACCGCATCTTTCCATTGCGCCCATGCCCCCTTTTTCCCGAACTCAAGCAAATATGTTTAAAATCAAAACTTTAAGCCTTGCTTAACGGAAATGGCGCAACTTGTGAAGCACGCCATTTCGGAGATACGCATGGGGCAGAAAAATAAATGGGCAGACGTTCCGGCCGGGCATGACAACCCGCTCGCCTATGCCATCACGGCGCGGGATCGGTCGGTCATAGATATGGTCAATCAGGCAGTGCAGCATAAACAGGTCATGTTGGCCTATCAGGCGGTCGTGCCTGCGGGCAGGCAAGACAAACCGGCCTTTTACGAGGGGTTGATTCGGGTTCTGGATGACACCGGTCGGGTCATTCCTGCGCGGGAATTCATAAACGAGATAGAAACAACCGAAACCGGCCGAATCGTTGACTGTCTGGCGCTGGAAAAGGGTCTGAAGACGCTAACAGAATATCCTGATTTGCGGCTGGCGATCAATATGTCTGCCCGCTCGATCGGCTATACCCGCTGGATGCGCACTCTCAAACGTGGTCTTGGCGAAGACCCGACAATTGCCGAGCGGCTTATTCTTGAGATTACCGAAAGTTCGGCGATGCTTGTGCCTGAACTGGTGATTGGCTTCATGAATGAATTGCAGCGCAAGGGAATCAGCTTTGCGCTTGATGATTTCGGCGCGGGATATACCTCGTTTCGCTATCTCAAGGATTTCTACTTTGACATCCTCAAGATCGACGGACAGTTCATTCGCGATATCGCCAATGACACCGATAATCAGGTGCTGACCGCCGCCCTGACCAGTGTTGGTCAGCAATTCGATATGGTCACCGTCGCCGAGAGCGTCGAAAAGCCCGCCGACGCCGCCTATCTGACAGAGCTTGGGATCGACTGTCTTCAGGGATATTACTTTGGTGCCCCGACGATAAGGCCGCCCTGGCTTGATAGTGCTCTTGACCAGGCCAGCGCTTGAATGTGACACTCCGTCCGTTGCCGCAATGCGGCATATACTATATGACGCCACGTAAAGGCAGAGACGGCTTCGGGCTCCACACCTAGTGTAGGCATCCCGCGCGCCCCTCTGCGCTGGCATTTCCTGGTGGAGGACACACATGACCAACGTAGTAATCGCATCCGCAGCCCGTACAGCTGTCGGATCATTCGGCGGCGCATTCGCCAACACACCCGCACATGATCTGGGTGCCGCCGTTCTAGAAGAGGTTGTCGCCCGCGCCGGGATCGACAAATCCGAAGTTTCCGAAACCATTCTCGGCCAGGTTCTGACTGCGGCGCAGGGGCAAAACCCCGCCCGCCAGGCGCATATCAATGCCGGCCTGCCGATTGAAAGCTCTGCCTGGAGCATCAACCAGGTCTGTGGCTCGGGTCTTCGCGCCGTGGCCCTCGGGGCCCAGCATATTCAGCTTGGCGATGCCGCCATCGTCTGTGCCGGCGGCCAGGAAAACATGACCCTCAGCCCCCATGCCGCCAACCTGCGCGCAGGGCACAAAATGGGTGATATGAAATATATCGACACGATGATCCGCGATGGTCTCTGGGATGCGTTCAACAACTATCACATGGGTCAGACCGCCGAAAACGTTGCTGACAAATGGCAGATCACCCGCGACATGCAGGATGAGTTCGCCGTCGCCAGCCAGAACAAGGCCGAAGCCGCGCAGAAAGCCGGCAGGTTTGACGACGAGGTCATGGCCTTTACCGTCAAGACCCGCAAGGGCGACATCATCGTCGATAAAGACGAATACATCCGCCACGGCGCGACCATGGAAGCCATGCAAAAACTGCGCCCGGCCTTCACCAAGGACGGCAGCGTGACAGCCGCCAATGCCAGCGGCCTGAATGACGGGGCCGCCGCCACCCTGTTGATGAGTGCCGATGAAGCCGAGCGCCGCGGGATTGATCCGCTGGCGCGCATCGCATCCTATGCCACCGCCGGTCTTGACCCCTCGATCATGGGTGCGGGCCCGATCCACGCCAGCCATAAAGCGCTCGAAAAAGCCGGCTGGTCGGTTAAGGATCTCGACCTTGTCGAAGCCAACGAAGCCTTTGCCGCACAGGCCTGTGCCGTCAACAAAGAGATGGGCTGGGATCCGGAGATCGTTAACGTGAATGGTGGCGCGATTGCGATCGGCCATCCGATTGGTGCCTCGGGCTGCCGGGTTCTGAACACTCTGCTGTTCGAAATGAAGCGTCGCGGCGCCAAGCGCGGCCTTGCCACGCTTTGCATCGGTGGTGGCATGGGTGTCGCGCTCTGCGTCGAGCGCCCCTGAACCTAGTCGGGCCACTCTGCGATTCGCAGTGAACGGGGCGCCCGAAACGGCGCCCCTTTTTCAAAGGCCAAAGGCATTTTTCTTTACAGAGTTGATCGCCTGCCGGGACTTTTACCGCGCAATAATGTTGCGCATCCAGACACACAATAGTAACCAAGTTACCAACACCTAAGCCAGATTGGAGGACACCATGGCAAGAACTGCACTCGTCACCGGGGGAACACGCGGAATCGGCGCGGCCATCTCGAAAGCCCTGAAAGCCGAAGGACACAACGTCGCCGCAACCTATGCCGGCAATGATGAGGCCGCCGCCGCCTTCACCGCCGAAACCGGCATCAAAACCTACAAATGGAACGTCGCCGACTATGACGAAAGCGCCGCCGGCATCGCACGTGTCGAGGCCGAAATCGGCCCCATCGACATCGTTGTCGCCAATGCCGGCATCACCCGCGATGCCCCGTTCCACAAGATGACGCCCGATCAGTGGCATCAGGTAATCGACACCAACCTGACCGGTGTTTTCAACACGGTTCACCCGGTCTGGAGCGGCATGCGCGAGCGTAAATTCGGTCGCGTCATCGTCATCAGCTCGGTCAATGGCCAAAAGGGTCAGTTCGCGCAAGTGAACTATGCCGCAACCAAGGCCGGCGACATCGGCATCGTGCGCAGCCTCGCACAAGAAGGCGCGCGCGCCGGCATCACCGCCAACGCCGTTTGCCCCGGCTATATCGCGACCGAAATGGTCATGGCCGTACCCGAGAAAGTGCGCGAATCGATCATCGCACAGATCCCGGCCGGTCGCCTTGGCGAACCCGAGGAAATCGCCCGCTGCGTGACCTTCCTTGCGTCCGAGGATGCCAGCTTTATCAATGGCTCAACCATTTCGGCCAACGGCGCACAGTTCTTCTCATAATGCGCAGTGCAATTTGCACAGCTAAAAATAACAAAGGGCCGGTCCATGTGACCGGCCCTTTTCCGTAAGAGTGAATCTTCGTGCCGTCATCGCCTTGATTGTGACCGTCCCTGCCAGCCGTCAAGGCCCGCAGGGCGTGATAGGCGATGCTACTGCAAGGGGATCAGGCCGAAACCGAGAGCCTTTCGATCTCTTCCTTCAAGCGCAGTTTTTGTTTCTTGAGTTCAGCAATTTCCAAAGTGCTGGTGCCCGGGGCGCGTTGTGCCACCTCCACCTGTTCCGAGAGCATGATATGTTTTTTCTTCAGTTCCTCGATGTGTGAACTCAAGCTCATGGGCCGTCTCCTCTTCGGTTTAAAGTCAACACCACCAGTCCACCACAGTTTTACAAATCTGTCACGCTGCGGGCGCAGCATAAGCGGATATTTTCCGATAGAATTGTCGATAAATCAGGCCGGGAAAGACAAGGCCGCCGCATTTCGCAGCACCTGATCGGTGAGATCGGTATATTTTTCGCCGCCCTGCACGTGCTCGGGGCCCTCATGCAAGAGCCAGCCATCGTGCAGGCGAAAACCGGCCCGCCCGCCTTTTCGCCCACGCAACAGAACGAGCCGCGCCGCACGACCGCGCCGGGGAATCAGCGGCAAGACCTCAAGACTTCCCAAATGCATCGCGGCGGCGGCCATAAGATCAGGCAACCGTTCGGCGCGCTGGATAAAGGTGACGCAGCCCTTTTGCGCCACCCGCCGCGCCGCCGCGCTTACCCAATCGCCAAGCGAAAGGTCCTCGCCCATGGCCCGTTCGCGGCCCGCGTCGCGCGCGGCGGTGCTCTGGCGGCGGTCAAAATAGGGCGGGTTGGCGATGACATGGTCAAATTGCTGCTGGCGCAGGGCGTCGGGCATGTTTGACAAATCGCCCGTGACCACATCAAGCGCGATATCATTTGCCTTTGCATTGCGCCGCGCAAGGTTGGCATAGACCGGTTGCACCTCTAGCCCGGCCAGACGAAGGCCCGGCACCCGCGCCGCAAGGCACAGCCCCGCAACACCCCCGCCACACCCCAGATCAAGCACCCGCTCGCCCGCGCGCGCAGGCACGCTGGCGGCAAGAAGAACCGGATCGACCCCGGCGCGATAGCCGACTTTGGGTTGGGCAATCACAAGACGCCCCCCAAGAAAGGCGTCATGGCTTAGCTCGGTCGCGTCAAAGCCGTCACGCCTCAAGGTCGAACCCATTATCAAGAAGCGCCACGCGCGCCGCTTTGTAATCGCCATCCGCCACCATAAGGCGACGCGGAAAAATCCCGATTGATCCCTCAAGGCTGCTCATATTTACGTCTATTTCAAAGCAGTCTATACCCTCCCCCTGAAGCAAGGCCTGTGCAAAAGCGATGGACGTCAGATCATTGGTGCGTAAAAGCTGTTTCATGGGACCGACATAAGGACACCAAAGGCGATTTGTCGAGTGGTGTTGACAGGAGTGTTATGGGATTGGATCACGCCGCCACCAAGCCGCACGAACAACTGGCCGCACATCTTGCGAGCAAGATGGAGGCGGTCAATACTCTGATTCGGGCGCGCATGGCCTCGCGGCATGCGCCGCGCATTCCGCAGGTTACCGCGCATCTGGTCGAGGCGGGCGGCAAGCGTCTGCGCCCGATGCTGACGCTCGCGGCGGCGGATCTGTGTGGCTATGACGGCGAGTATGACGTTCACCTGGCCGCCACGGTCGAGTTCATTCACACCGCCACGCTTTTGCATGACGATGTGGTGGATGAAAGCGCACAGCGGCGCGGGCGGCCCACCGCCAACCTGCTTTGGGATAACAAATCAAGCGTCCTTGTCGGCGATTATCTGTTCGCGCGCGCGTTTCAATTGATGGTCGAACCCGGCTCGCTTCGGGTGCTGGATATCCTTGCCAATGCCTCGGCGACGATTGCCGAGGGCGAGGTGCTGCAACTGACGGCGGCGCGCGACCTTGCCACGACCGAGGATATTTACCTGCAAGTGGTGCGCGGCAAGACCGCCGCTCTGTTTTCTGCGGCCACCGAAGTGGGCGGGGTGATTGCCGATGCCCCCGAGAATCAGATCAAGGCGCTGTTTGAGTATGGCGATGCCCTTGGGATTGCGTTTCAGATCGTTGATGATCTGTTGGATTATCAGGGCGACGCCAAGGCCACGGGCAAGAACGTTGGCGATGATTTTCGCGAACGCAAGCTGACCCTGCCGGTGATCAAGGCTATTGCCGCCGCCGACACCGAAGAGCGCGCATTCTGGAAGCGAGTGATCGAAAAGGGCGATCAGCGCGACGGTGATCTTGAGCATGCGATAGGGTTGCTGAACACGCATGGCGCGCTTGATCAGACACGGCAAGAGGCGCTGGAATGGGCGGCACGCTCCAAAACCGCACTCGCTGCCCTGCCCGAGCATCCGGTGCGCCAGATGCTGCTTGATCTGGCAGATTACGTGGTGGCTCGGGTCAACTAAGCGGCGTTTAGCCGGGTTGCCATCACCCACCAGCCGGGGCGATCCTGCGCCAGCCGTCCAGCGGCGGCAGAGGCGCATTCGGCGCTGTCATAGAGGCCAAAGCAGGTGGCCCCCGACCCCGACATGCGCGCCAACTGGCATCCAGGCGTATCAAGCAAGGTCTCAAGCACCTCTGCGATGACCGGCTCTGCGGCAATAGCGGGGGCCTGCAAATCGTTGCGCTGCGGGCCCAGCCACGACACGAAGGCCGCGGCGTCTGGCCAGGTCGGCAAAGGGTTGGGCATCGCCGGATTGTCGCGCGTTGTCAGCCCGGCAAAGACCGCAGGCGTCGCCAAAGCCACGCCCGGATTGACCAGAACCGCGTAAAGCGGTGGCACCCCGGCAACCGGGGTCACATCCTCGCCAATACCGCGCATCCGCGCCGCGCCGCCTGCAAGACAAACCGGCACATCCGCCCCAAGCGACAGCACATCGCGCGGCACCGTCACGCCCGCCATTTCGGCCAAGGCACGCAGGGTCGCGGCCCCGTCGCTTGACCCACCGCCAATGCCGGCGGCCGCAGGCAGGTGCTTTTCAAGGGTGATGTCGGCCGTGACACCGATCAAAGCGGCGGCTTTCACAACAAGATTTCCGGCATCCACTGGCACCCCCGGCGCCATTGGCCCGGTCACCGTCAGACGGGTCGCCGTGGCCGGGCGAACGGTGATCCTGTCACCAAAATCGGCAAAAACAACAAGCGAATCCAACAGGTGATAGCCATCGCCCCGGCGCCCTGTCACGTGAAGTGTCAGATTGATCTTGGCCGGCGCGAACCCCTCAACCACCGTCATTCACGAGTTTGAGGGGCGGCGCGCCTTCATCGGCGAGAACCTTGTCCAGCCCGACCTCAAGCTTGGCGCGAATGCGCTCTGCGTTCACATCATCGGAGGGCGCGCTGTCATGGAGAGACAGGGCGCGGCGCCATTGAAACCGCGCCTCGACCTTACGATCCACAGCCCAGAGTACATCGCCCAAATGGTCATTGACCACCGGATCCACCGCCATCAACTCGGCGGCGCGTTCCATATGCACGATCGCCTCGTCATAGCGGCCCATGCGATAGAGAACCCAGCCAAGCGAATCGACGATATAGCCACTGTCAGGTTGGGCGGCGACCGCGCGTTCGATCATATCAAGTGCCTCGTCGAGGTTGATATGCTTTTCCACCATCGAATAGCCGAGATAGTTCAGCACCTGCGGATGACCGGGATTGAGCTCAAGCGCGCGGCGAAAATCGGCCTCGGCCTTGTCCCAATTGTCGAGCCGCTCGTGGCTTATGGCGCGGGCATAATGCACGAACCACTGATCGGTGTCGCGCTCGGCATAAAGTGCCAGCGCCTTGTCATAGGCGGCCACAGCGGCCGAGAAATTCTCGAGCTCACGGTAAAGATCACCGGTCGCCACATGTACGGTGGGAAGGTCGGGATAGGTCTGCGCAAGCTGCTCCAGCACCTCAATGGCGGCATCTGTCCGGCCTGCGCGGCGCAACACATCGCTGCGTCCCAATTCGGCGGCATGAAACGACGGGTGGTCGCGCGGCACCTTCTTGAAGGCCTCGATCGCAAGATCATGCCGGTCCATCTGTTCCAGAAGTTCGGCGCTCATGATCACCGCGTCGATGTGATCGGGCTTGATCGCCTCGGCAATCCGGGAATAGAGCAGGATATATTCGTCATTGGCTTCCTGCATCAAGGCGCGGCCAAGCGAATAGAACACCTCGGCAATGCCATCGCCAGCATTGGTGATCAGACCGAACGGCACACGATTACCGGCCTCCAGATTGGCGCGAAGCTGGTCGATTTCGGGGTCAAGGTCGGTGCCAAAGGTGTCGTCGATCACGGCGACGGCGCGATCCTGGGCGTCAAGCTGGCTTAGCACCTGCGCCCAGGCGATGACACCACGGCGGGTGCGTTGCATCGGGCCGTCGGCCTCGCCGGAGAAAACCTTGTCGGCGCCTTCAAAATCACCAACCGAGGCCAGCGCAAGCGCCTTGTGATAGATCGCAAAGCTGCGCAGCCCGCGTTCTTCGGCCACCGCGTCAAAGCGTTCGAGCGCGGCGGTCATATCGCCCTTGCCAAGATCGGCCCAGGCCGCAATCAACCCATCGGCAAGCGCGCCGACGCCGCGATCACTCTGAACGCGGGTCAAAATCGCGTCGTATTCACCCTTGCGGGTTTCATCGGCCACAAGCGCCATCTGCGCGATCTGACTGCGAAGCCCGTCGCCTTCGATCTTGCGGGCAATCGCCACGGCGCGATCCAGCTGACCAAGCGCCAGATAGGCGAGGGTTGCATTTTCCAGAATGGCCGGGTTTGACGGGTCCTTGGTCAGAACCTGAGCGTAATATTGCGCGGCGGCGGCAAAATCGCCCTGATAACGGGCCTGGCGCGCGGCCAGATAGGCACCGCTTGGCTCGGAGGCCAAAATCGAAGGCGTGGTGACCTGCAAAGCAGCAACGATTGCGAGGACCGAGAGAGATTTGATTTTCACGCGAAGCCGCCCTTTATCATCTGAATTCAGATCAAAGGTAATATGCCCGCCCCCCCAAGGCAATGCGGCGCGGGCCATTTGCCGCGCCGCCGCCTGATATTCACGCGATGGTTACATATTGGGATAGTTCGGCCCGTCACCGCCCTGCGGGGTGGCCCAGTTGATATTCTGGCTCGGGTCCTTGATATCGCAGGTTTTACAGTGCACGCAATTCTGGAAGTTGATGACAAAGCGCGGGTCTTTGCCCTCTTCGCGCACCACTTCGTAGACGCCCGCCGGGCAATAGCGCTGTGCCGGTTCGTCATAGGTCGGCAGGTTCACGCCGATCGGCACAGAGGCGTCCTTGAGCTGGAGATGCGCAGGCTGGCTTTCTTCGTGGTTGGTAAAGGAAAACGCCACGTTGGTGAGGCGGTCAAAGCTCAGCTTGCCGTCGGGTTTGGGGTACTCAATCGGCTTGTGCTTGGCGGCTGCTTCGGTCGCGGCGGCGTCGGTCTTGCCATGCCCGAGCGTGCCCAGAACCGAAAAACCAAAGGTGTTGGTCCACATGTCGAACCCGCCGAGACCAAGCGAGGTCAGCAGGCCGTATTTCGACCAGAGCGGCTTGACGTTGCGCACCCTTTTGAGGTCCTTGCCGATGGCGCCACCGCGCACCTCGGCCTCGTAATCGGATAACTCGTCACTGGCGCGACCGGCAGCAAGCGCGGCATGGGCGGCCTCGGCCGCGGCCTTGCCCGAAAGCATCGCGTTGTGGTTGCCCTTGATGCGCGGCACGTTGACCATGCCCACCGAACAGCCCAGAAGCGCCACGCCCGGCGCGACCATTTTCGGCATCGACTGGAACCCGCCCTCGGAAATCGCGCGCGCACCGTAAGCCACGCGTTTGCCGCCCTTCAAAAGGTCGGCGACCATCGGGTGATGCTTGAATCGCTGGAATTCCATGTAAGGGAAAAGATGCGGGTTCCTGTAGTTCAGATGCACCACGAAGCCGACATAAACCTGATTGTTCTCAAGGTGATAGATGAACGACCCGCCACCGGCGTTCTTGCCAAGCGGCCAGCCCATGGTGTGGGTGACTGTCCCCTCGCGGTGCTTGTCTGGGTCGATTTCCCAGATTTCCTTCATGCCAAGGCCGAATTTCTGCGGCTCTTTGCCCTGTGACAGGTCGTATTTGGCAATCACTTCCTTGGCGAGGCTGCCGCGCACGCCCTCAGAGAGGAAGACGTATTTGCCGTGCAATTCCATGCCCGGCTCGTAATTCGGGCCTTCGGTGCCATCGGGGTTCTTGCCGAACTCACCGGCCACCACGCCCTTGACGCCGCCAGCCTCGTCATAGACCAGTTCCGAGCAGGACATGCCCGGAAAGATTTCAACGCCAAGCTCTTCGGCCTGCTCGGCCATCCAGCGACAGACATTGGCCATCGAGACGATGTAATTGCCGTGGTTGTTCATCAGCGGCGGCATCGGGAAATTCGGCACCCGGATCTTGCCGGCCTCCCCGAGCATGTAAAAGTTGTCCTCTTTCACCGGCGTGTTGAGCGGCGCGCCCCTGGCCTTCCAATCGGGGATAAGCGCGTCAAGACCCACCGGATCAAGCACCGCCCCCGACAGGATATGCGCCCCGACCTCAGAGCCCTTTTCAAGCACAACAACCGCGCAATCGGGATCAAGCTGCTTGAGCCGGATCGCAGCCGAAAGCCCCGCAGGCCCGGCCCCCACGATCACAACATCATATTCCATCGCTTCGCGCGTCACATCCGTCATTGACCTTATCCTCTTTGCGGTGCGCGACGGGCCTCGGCCTTGCGCGCAATAAAGTTGCTGCGTGACTATCGTGCCCGCGCCTTCACCGTCAATTGAAACACGACGTTAAACCGACAGGAAAACGGCAATTTGTCACGTTTTACGGCGCGAAAACGCCGTGAATTCCTATAACCTATTGCAATCGGGCCGAGGCTTCGGGCAATCTGGCGTCAAGTACGACGACTTACCTGACGGGGCCTGCTTTGCGCGGCCCCGCTTTAACAATGGACGAGTGTAATGGAAAAGATCCCGATGACGGCCGGCGGCCATGCCGCGCTTGAGGTCGAGCTGAAACAGCTCAAGTCCGTTGAGCGGCCCGCGATCATCCGCGCCATCGCAGAGGCGCGTGAACATGGCGACCTGTCGGAAAACGCCGAATATCACTCGGCCAAGGAAAAGCAGTCCTTCATCGAGGGGCGCATCAAGGAGCTTGAGGGCATCCTTAGCCTTGCCGAGGTGATCGACCCGGCCAAGTTGTCAGGCACCATCAAGTTTGGTGCGACCGTCACCCTGGTCGATGAGGATACCGAAGAGGAAAAGACCTATCAGATCGTTGGCGAGCATGAGGCCAGTATCGAAAAAGGGCTTTTGAACATAAAATCGCCGATTGCCCGCGCCCTGATCGGCAAAGAAGAGGGCGATAGTGTCGAAGTGCGCACGCCCGGTGGTGATCGCGCTTACGAAGTGTTAAAGGTCGCCTTTATCTGACGGACCAAATCACATGCCTCCTCGCAATATTCCGCCGTCCGGCACCAAGGGCGGCTTTACCCAAGGCAAATCCGACCAGATCACGACCATCGAAATGGTGGCCGTGGTCCTGTCGCTGCTGTGGTTGTTGGGCACGGCGCTGTTTTTCCTGGTCCTGACGCCGCGCGAAGAGGCGGGCGGAAGTGCGCTGCAATTCGTGATTATCCTGATCGCGGTCTTTATGCCCGTGGCAATGATCTGGGTCGGGGCCACGGCGGCCCGCGCCAGCCGGGTGATGCGCGACGAAAGCCAGCGGTTGCAGGCCGCGATTGATGCCATCCGACAGGCCTATGTCAGCCAGAATCAGGCCGGCGGTTTTGTCATGGACACCTCGGTCAACCAGAAGCTCGATGAAATCGCCGCCGCACAGCGCAAGACCGAAACCGCGCTGACGACCTTTTCAAGCACCCGCGTCGGACAGCCAGAGCCGCGCCGCATGATCGCACCGCCAAGCACCGAGGCCAGCGGCGATGATCAGGTTGCGCTTCCGCTTGGCACCCCGGCCGAGGATATGCAACCGCCGCTTGAGCGACCGGATTTCATCCGCGCCCTGAATTTCCCCGAAAACCCAGAGGACAAGGCAGGCTTTGCCGCATTGCGCCGCGCGCTCAAGGATCGCCCCACCGCCCAGCTAATTCGCGCGGCGCAGGATATCCTGACGCTGATGTCGCACGACGGGATTTACATGGATGATCTTCGCCCCGACATGGCGCGCCCCGAAATCTGGCGGCGCTTTGCGGCGGGTGAGCGCGGGCGCACGGTGGCCGCGCTTGGCGGTGTGCGGGATCGCTCGTCGCTGGCCCTGACGGCGGCGCGGATGAAGCAGGATACGATCTTTCGCGATGCGGCGCATCACTTTTTGCGGCTGTTTGACCGGATGTTCTCTCAATTCGCCGATACGGCCAGCGACAGCGAGATTTCAGAGCTGTCAGAGACCCGCACCGCACGGGCCTTTATGCTGCTGGGCCGGGTCGCGGGCACCTTCGACTAGCTCCGCAAGAGGTCACGCCCGCTGTCCGCGGCGGGCCTCTTTTCCCCAGCCGCCCCCCGTCAGACAATGACCGCCGACCTCACAAAATAGAGCGCGTGAAACGCTTCTTGCTCCGTTGCAGAATTAGCGTCATGATGATGCGCAATTGGGAGAATTTGAAGATGCGCAAGTTTCTCGTGGTGCTGGATGACAGCCGCGAATGTCTGAACGCCATGCGGTTTGCCGCCATGCGCGCGGCCCATACCCAGGCCGGCGTTGAAATTCTGGCGGTGATTCCGCCCGAGGAGTTCAACCATTGGATCGGCGTCGGTGACATCATGCGCGAAGAACAGCGCGAGCGCATCGAGGCGCATTTCCAGGTCTTTGCCAAATGGATGCGCGACAAGCAGGGTGTCGACCCAGAACTTGTGATCCGCGAGGGCGAGCCGGCCGATGAAATCATCGCGCAGGTTCAGGCCGACCCGGACGTTGGCGTTCTGGTGCTTGGCGCGGCGACCGGCAAAAAAGGCCCTGGCCCGCTGGTGACGCAGCTCACCAAAACCGCAGGGTCTTTGCCCATTCCGATCACCATCGTGCCGGGCGATCTGTCGAAGGAACGGCTTGAAGCGATCACCTGAGGCAACAGTTTAGAACCGTTCCAAACCTTGACAGATTGCGCCCCGACACTCATATCAAGGTCACACACGAAAGGTGCCGCCATGTTCATCCAGACCGAATCTACGCCCAACCCCGCCACGCTCAAGTTTTTGCCCGGTCAGACGGTGCTTGAAACCGGAACCGCCGATTTTCCGACGCCTGAGGGGGCCGAGAAATCGCCGCTGGCCGAGCGTATCTTCAAGGTCGCGGGCGTATCGGGCGTGTTCTTCGGCAACGATTTCGTAACCGTGACCAAGACCGAGGCCACCGAGTGGGACCATATCAAACCCGCCATCCTTGGCGCGATCATGGAGCACTACCAATCGGGTCAGTCGGTGATGGCGGGCGATGCGACAACCGCTTCGGGCCATGCCGAGCATAGCGGCGAGGATTCCGAAATCGTCGGTCAGATCAAAGAGCTTCTGGATACCCGCGTGCGCCCCGCCGTGGCGCAGGATGGCGGCGATATCACGTTCCACGGCTTTGATCGCGGCGTTGTCTATCTGCACATGCAGGGCGCTTGCGCCGGGTGCCCCTCCTCGACGATCACCCTGAAAATGGGCATCGAGAACCTGTTGCGCCACTACATCCCCGAAGTGACCGAGGTTCGCCCCGTTGGTGTCTGACACGCTGGTTCTGGGATTTGACACATCGGCCGCGCATTGCGCGGCCGCTTTGCTGTCCGGCGACACCATTCTTGCCAGTCGCTCCGAGGAGATGGGCCGCGGTCAGGCCGAACGCCTGATACCGCTTTTGCAAGAGGTACTAGGCGAAGCTGGCGTGGCCTGGGGCGATCTTGCCCGCCTTGGCGTCGGCATTGGCCCCGGCAATTTCACCGGCATCCGCATTTCCGTCGCCGCCGCGCGCGGTCTGGCGCTTGCTCTTGATATCCCGGCAATTGGCATCAGCTCCTTTGACGTGATTGACCGCCTGAACGGCCCGACCTGCCTTGCGGTGGTGCCCGCGCCGCGCGATCAGGCCTATGTTCGCGCGCCCGGCGGCGCCCCCCGCCTTTTGCCCCTCGCCGAGACAGAAGACAGCGGGCTTATCCCCGCCCTGCCGCCCAAGCCTGCGCTTTTGGCGCAGACCATCGCGCGGCTGGCGGCGGCCTCATCCGCCGATGGCCCCGCGCCTGCGCCGCTCTATATCCGCCCCGCCGATGCCGCGCCCGCGCGCGATCTGCCGCCGGTTATCCTTGCCGATGACGCCTGAGGACATGGCCCGGACCCACGCGCGCGCCTTTGCCGACACGTCGCGCGGCTGGTCCGCGCAAGAGATCGCCGACCTGCTGCAGAGCCCGCTGGTTTTCGCCCTGGGCGATGCGCGTGCTTTTGCCCTTGGCCGCGCCATTGCGGACGAGGCCGAGCTTTTGACGCTGGCCACCGATCCCGATCATCGCCGCAAGGGTCTTGCCCGCGCCTGTCTTGCCGCCTTTGAAGCGAGCGCGCAGGCACGTGGCGCGCGCACCGCCTTTCTGGAGGTCGCTGCGGACAATGCCGAGGCGCGCGCGCTTTATGACAAAGCTGGGTATGGTCAGACCGCGCGTCGCAAAGGGTATTACGCGCGCAGGGATAGCGGGCCGGTTGACGCGCTTATCCTGCAAAAATCCATTCCCTGACCCGTCTGGCCCTAAAATGCCCAATAAATAAGTCCAGTTTAAGAAAAACATCAGACCTGCGTGCCCCGCACATACCGCCGCCCTTGCAATGCAAAGCGACATGGGGCTAGGAATTGCCATGCAAATCTACCTCCCCATAGCCGAGGTTTCGGTGAATGCTTTCCTGCTTTTGGGCCTGGGCGGCATTGTGGGCATCCTGTCGGGCATGTTCGGGGTTGGCGGAGGGTTTCTGATCACGCCGCTTTTGTTCTTTATCGGCATCCCCCCGGCCGTGGCTGTCGCGACCGGCACGAACCAGATTGTCGCCTCTTCTTTTTCCGCTGTGCTGGCGCATCTAAAGCGTAGGACCGTCGATCTCAGGATGGGAACGGTCCTGTTGATCGGCGGCCTGATTGGCGCTGGACTGGGCGTGTTCATCTTCAACTATCTCAAGTCGCTCGGTCAGGTCGATCTTCTGGTCAAGCTTTGCTATGTCCTGTTTCTGGGCGTCATCGGCGCGATGATGTTTGTCGAAAGCGTGAACGCGATCCGCAATACCCGCAAGGGCAAGGCCCCCAAACGCAAGAAACACAACTGGGTGCATGCGCTGCCCTTCAAGATGCGGTTTAGGACGTCGGGCCTGTATCTCAGCGTGCTTCCGCCGCTTGCCGTCGGGTTGGCCGTCGGCATTCTGGCCGCTATCATGGGTGTCGGCGGCGGGTTCATCATGGTGCCCGCGATGATCTATATCCTTGGCATGCCGACCAAGGTGGTGATTGGCACATCGCTGTTCCAGATCATCTTCGTGACGGCGTTTTCGACCATGCTGCACGCAACGACGAACTATACCGTGGATATCCCGCTGGCGCTCTTGCTGTTGATTGGCGGTGTCATCGGCGCACAGTTCGGCACGATCATCGGGCTCAAGCTGAAGGCTGAACAGCTTCGCATCCTGCTGGCGATCATGGTCCTCGCGGTCTGCTTCAAACTGGCGCTTGATCTGCTTTTGATGCCATCAGAACTTTATTCGCTCGGCATGGATGGATGAAACTCATCTTCCGCCATATCCTTGCCCTTTGCCTTTTGGCCCTGCCTGCGCAGGCAGAAGATGTGGTGCTTGGGCTTTCAAGCGACAAGGTTGCGATAACGGCCACGTTTGAAGGCTCGGATATCCTGATCTTTGGCGCCGTCAAACGCGAAACGGCTATTCCCGAGGCGCCGCTTGACGTGATCATCACCGTCGCCGGGCCCTCTGTGCCGGTGACCGTGCGGCGCAAGGACCGACGGTTTGGCATCTGGGTCAACACCGAGAAGGTCGAGCTTGACGCCGCACCCAGCTTTTATGCGGTGGCCACCACCGGCCCGCTGGACATGGTTCTAAGCAACACCGAAGACCTGCGCCACCGGGTGTCGATCGGGCGCGCGATCCGTTCGGTCGGGGCCGCCACCATGGCCGAGGATGCCGAGCGCTTTACCGATGCCCTGATCCGTATCCGGCGCGACAAGGACGCCTATCAGACGCGCGAAGGCGCTGTGGCGCTTGATGAGCAAACCCTGTTCCGCACCTCAATCAGCCTGCCGGCAAACCTGACCGAAGGCGCCTATAAGACGCGTATTTTCCTGACTCGCGAAGGTCGGGTGGTGTCAGAGTTGAACACCACGATTGATGTGCGCAAGGTGGGCCTTGAACGCTGGCTTTTTACCCTGTCGCGCGAACAGCCGATGATGTACGGCTTCTTGTCGCTCGCCATCGCCATCGCCGCCGGCTGGATGGCCTCGGCCGCATTCCAGGCGCTACGCCGCGGATAGGGTTGCGCACTGACGAAGGAAGGCCCAGCAAAGCGTTTGAGTGGCGCATGACCTGGCCTGTGTTTTGAAGCGCCCCTTATGTACCGGAAACCACGGCGTAAGAATGCCGGGATCTCGAATCGAACAAATGTGATCGCAATTCTTAGCCTGAGTATGAGAACGAAGCCATCGTTTGCGCAGCTGCCCCCTACTGATGCCCGACGCGTCGGTTTTCTTGATCCAGTACCTTTAATAGACTGAGAACTGGCTGAAGGGCCGCTGTGGTCTCAATTGATGCAAGACTGGTGATGATCTTGTAGCAAGATTCAGGCTTAGCGAAGTGCAGGCGTTCCAATTTCATGGCCACCACTTCACCTTCACCTTCTGTAATGCGCTGACAGTCAGCGCGACCGGGATCAGAGATGCGAGAGCGGAAGCGGCATTAGCCAGAGGTCAAGGCCAGGGTCGCATTGAACGTTCCGATGGTTTGCGAGCCGGCCAGTCGGCCCGGCGTGCATCCGGCGCCGGTTCATCCGGTGCTATCGCTGCGTGGCGGTTCGTTGCGCGCGCGCAACCGGTCGTGCTGAAAGCGCGAGTCCGGCAGTGCACGGCAGTGGCAAATAGCCCTGCCGGTACGTCAGCTATTTGTCACACTGCTGGCGAATGGTGACCAACTTAACCCAGATCAATTTGACATGTTCATTGAGATGTTAAACGCTGGCTTGGACCAAGAAAAAAAGCGAACGAGGTTAAAAACTGAAAATGAAATCAAAGATATACGGCTCATTTCTTTGCGGGGCAGCCACTTTTCTCTTTTCTCAGGCAGCCGTTGCCGACGGTGGTGATTCGGTGGTTCTTTCAACACAGGGGGCCAATTCGCTGGAATTCGATGCCGGAGTATCGGTCAGCGAACAGTTCACGGATAATGTATTCCTGACCGCCAATGATCGGCGTTCAGATTTCATAACCGTCATCGAACCCTGGATCAGCCTTGCGCTGAGACGCCAGGATTTCAGGTTGAATCTGGACGCGAGCGCCGAATTCGGCCGGTTCGCCGATTATTCCAGCGAAGATTTCAATGACTATTTTTTAGGTGCGCAGGCGCGCTATCGCATAAATGACAGCGTTTTTGCCTTTGGTGGGTTGGATTTTGCCTGGGAGCACGAGAACCGGAATTCGCCTGATGATGTCGATGGCGTAAAGCCGACTGAGTTGCACGATGCCAGTGGGTTTTTCGGAATCGGCGGCAAGATCAACGACAAAAGTTTCCGGCTGGGCGTGAACGTGCGAGATCTCGATTACGATGATGTTCGGGCATTTGACGGCGTGACTTTTGTAAATGTCGACAACGACGACCGAGATCGGCTTCAGACCGAAATCGGCGGCCGGTTGGGCGTCGCCAAAACCACAAATGGCGAGGTCTTCGTTCAGGGTATCTATGACAAACGCGAGTACGACGAGAAAATCGACAATGGTGGCCTTGGCTTTCAACGCAGTTCGGATGGCTTTCAGGCGGCTGTCGGGTATACGGGCACTGTGGGCGAGATGCGCGGCGAGGTCCTTGTCGGCGTTATGTCGCAGAATTATGATGACCCGCGGTTTGGCACGACGACCACGGTTGATCTTGGTGCCGACCTGACCTGGCCGCTTAGCGCGAAGACCCAATTGACCGGGATTGTAGAGCGGAGCATCGAGGAAACGACTTTGGCCGGCGCGTCGGGCTATGTTTCGACGTCGGCAGGGCTACGGCTGCGCCACAGCGTGGCCCCCAACATGTCGGTTGCGGGCTATTTCTTCTTGACGCAAAACGATTACCAGGGGGCGGCGCGCACCGATATCCTGACCGAGACGGGTATTTCGCTGCGCCGTTACCTGAATTCCCGCGTTTATCTGGATACGGATTACGATTTTCTGCAACGGCAATCGGATGTCGCCGGTGTCGAATATGATGAACACCGCCTGACCCTCAGTTTTGGCATGAGTCTTGACCCGCGCTATGACGCAGGAAGCGTCGATCTGGCCAAGGCAAGTGGCTCTGGGTTCTATGTCGGGGCGCAGGTGAGCGATAGCGCCCTGCATACCAAGGTGGACGGTCCGCGTGGCGGTGGCGGCAATCTGACCGCTGATTTTGGCGATCATGATCTGACTGGCGGCGTGTTTGCCGGTTACCGGACCGATTTCGGCAACCTGGTTCTTGGGGCCGAGGCCGAAGTGGACTTTGGCGAATCTGGCTGGACTCATCTGGCCAACCGGGATTTCTCGGCCAAACGCGGCAATTCCTTTGGTGTGAGCGCTCTGACCGGCGTGCGCACAAAAAATGACAGCCTGATTTACGGACGCTTCGGGCTTGTCTCGACCGAATTTGACAGCACCTATCAACAGGGTACAAATCCGCTTGTTTCGACAAGTGACCGAAAGCTCGGATTTCTGCTCGGCGTTGGCACCGAAGTTCCGCTTGGTCGCAGGGTTTCGGCACGTATGGAATATCAGGTTCGCGCCTATGAAGACTACGATATCGGATCGCCCCTTGGCGGCGGAGACGACGACAATTTCGCGAACGTCGAAAGCGTGGCCCGGCTCGGGCTTGTCTATGCACTCGGCGGCACGAACCGCGCGACACCAGAGATTGAGCCGACCGATTTCTCTGGCCTTTACGCCGGCGTGCAGCTTGGGCACGGATCGTTGCAAAGCGACAATGTCGGGCCGCGTGTGTCAGGATCCGGAGTGGCCTTCACTCTTGACGCCACCCGCGCAGGGCAGGGCTTTACCGGTGGTCTGGTGGCCGGATACGGGCATCAGATCAACAATTTCTATGTCGGTGGCGAAGCCGAATTTGAACTGTCCACAGCAGACTGGAATATTGAACGCAGCCCGCAAGGGCGTATCTATTCGGCGAAAAAGCTCGGCACGATCGGCGCAGGACTCCGTCTGGGTTATGTGGTCAACGACTCGGTTCTGCTTTATGGCCGCGCCGGAGTTGTCCGCTCCAAGTTTAATACAGAGTACCAGTTCGGCGGCGTCTCGGTTGATCAAAATGACAATCTCAATGGCATCCGGCTTGGCGGTGGCGTTGAATTCGAAATCGGAAAGAAAACCAACGTCCGATTCGACTACACGCATACCGACTACGAATCGCATTCCGTCAACTATGTTGCCGGTGTTGATCAGTTCGATACCTCTGAACAACTGTTCCGGGTTGGCTTGACACGCAAGTTCTGACCCGCTGGCCCCAAAACATGACTTCCGGCAGGTTTTGCCGGAAGTTTTTTTTGCTCAAATTAATCCATATCAATTTGTGAATATGTTTTTTGTGATCTGATCACCCAAAGGCAGAGATTTGAGCAGTTCTCGTCTCCTGTCTTTTGAGGAAACCGCAAACGGGAGAGATCCATGACACAATTTTTTCACTTCAAGCGCTCGCTGAAATATACGCTGGCTGCCGGGTGCGCCATCGTCGCCTTGGCGGCCACGCCCATGGGCTCTGGTATGGCCTTTGCCGAACAGGGTTCGGGTCAAGGCAAGCAGATGCAAGGCGGTCAGGGCGGTAAAGGTGCCGGTGGCGGTCATGGTCAGGGTGGCCAGATGGGGCAAGGCGGTCAGGGCAAGGGTCTTGGCGGGATATTCAAGGATATCACCGGTATGGATGACCCGGTAACCGGTCGTGGTGGCTCTGCGGACTCAGGACACTCGGCAGATGCCGCCGATGAAGGCGACGACGATTCGGATCGTCCGGAATGGGCCGGCGAGCCCGGAGGCAAGGATGGCGCTGGCGGTGGCCAGCCGGCAACCTCGGGCTCGAAGAAGGGGGATCTGTTCGGCGATCTGTGGATCATCGACCGTGATTCCAACGGCGTCCCCATCCTGACCGCTGACGGATACGTGCAGCCGCTGGATGCGGATGGCAACCCGATTGAGCTCGACGAAGAAGGTCATCCGGTTGATGAAACTCTTACAGTCGAGGTTGAACTCGGTCGCCTGAACGTTGGGCGCGCACCGACGTCGGTGCTTGATAACCGGGCAGATGAAGTTATCACGATACTGTCCAGCGCCACGGCTATATCAACCGACGCTTCGGGCCGTCTTGTGCTGACAGTGGATGGCGAAGACAAGACCATCGACTCGCCGCTGGAAAACCTGGCAATCTACGTATCTTTGCTGACAACAGGCAGCATTCCTGATCTCACCCCAGATGATCTGGCCGGCACCGATTATGACTTCCTCGTCGATGGCAAGTATACTCAGGCTGATCTTGATGCATCGGCTGCATTCCTGGCCGCTGCGACCGACAAGACCGGGGTATTCACCTCTGATGAGATTGCCTATATTGATGCCTTCCTTGGAATCAATACAACGACCATAGGTAATGATGTTACCTATTCGGACATTGATTACTCATCGTTCTCATACGACCGGTCCGATACCTATTCGGGTGTGACGGCCACCGTGCTTGTGGAACAGGCTGATGGCTCTTTTGATCAGGTGGACGTCGATATCTACGATGCTGTTTTTGGATCGGTTGATGTCTCGGCAGCCGGATCTCTGGATGCCTATACGCAGGCGGCAGACGACTCTCGTGCCGTGATTGAGTTCATCCACGAATATGCAGTGCCTGAAACGCTCTAATGCGGGGCTTGCTCAGGGGCGGTGCAATCACCGCCCCTGATGCTTTTGTTAAAAAGGAGATCAGAAATGTCTGCAAAGTGGATGAACCGGCGTCTTTTGCTGACCAGCTTCTGTGCAATAGCGCTGGCCATGCCCGCGCTTGGCCAGCATACCGATGGGGCGGACACCACCCATGGGTCTGGAAAGGGCCGTGGCGCCGGCGGCAGTGGCGGTCAGCGTGGCAAGCCCGAAGACCCGCATAGCGGAGAAGATGATCATGGTGATGACCACGCTGGTGGTGATGACCACGGCGATGCTGATGACCACGGGGATGATCATGGTGATGGAGATGATCACGCCAGCGGCGGCAAAGGCAAAGGCCCCAAGTACAAAGGCGGCCGCAACGCTGACTCATTTATCGCCGGACATGGTCGGTCCCTGGAAGACAGAGTCCTAAAGGTCCCTGATTTCTAAAGCGGTTGGCCAGCGGGTTTGTCGCGGCAGAGCAGGCCCGCGACGTCAGGCAAGGATGCGCGTCACTCAAGTGATGCGCACGGCCTGCGGGAAACCTGCGCCAAAGCTGAACCTGAATGCGGTCAAGAGATCGCCATACTTGTTCGGCGTGACGGCACCCGGGTGTGCGCGCCTCTCAGACGCTTCGCTTATAGCGGTCTTCCACATCTATGGCGTACTCCGCCGCGCGCAGCTTGAAACGCTTGGTCAGATTGCCGCGCGCCAGCTTGAGCGATTGCACCAAAAGCCGCGAGGCAAGGTTCTTGGGCTCAAGCGTTAGGTCCACGGACATCCGTGTGCGGCCACGCGACAGCGCCACAAGATCAATCACCATGGCGCCCCCCATTGCAGGCGACATCGACGACAGGGTTATCCCGTTGGGGTGGTCATACTGGCTAACCTGCATCTGGATTTCACGGCGTTTGCCACGCATCATGAACCCGACATGCCAAGCCGTGCCCACTCCGGGCGTGGCCTTGTCATCAATCCGACGCACCTCTGCCCCGCGGCGCAGGGCAGAGCGTTCGAAGGCTTGAAAATCGGTGATTTCCGCAAAAACCGTCTCGATCGGCGCCTCAATGTCTTCCTTGGTGCTGAACTGCATCGGTTCTGCCCTTTATATTCTGCTGGTTGCGCGCCGTATTGTTTCGTCAATCCAGGCTATCGGCAAGCCAGTTTTGCAAAAGAAAATGCGCAATTGCGCCTTTTCGGGCCGGCAACATGAAGGGATGCTCACCGGCAAAAGCCTGCATGATCTCTTCGCGGCTACACCAGATGGCATCCTCGATTTCCTTGGGGTCGATGGTGATCTCTTCGCCAAGCGCCTCACCGCGACAGCCAAACATCAACGAGGCCGGAAACGGCCAGGGCTGACTGGCAAGATAGCTGACCTGCCCAACCTTGACGCCCGCCTCTTCCCAGACCTCGCGGCGCACAGCGGCCTCGATGGTTTCGCCCGGCTCGATAAAGCCCGCAAGCAGCGAATACATCCCCTCGGGCCAGGGATGCGAACGCCCCATCAGCACCTTGTTGCCGCGCGTGATCAGCATGATCACGACCGGATCGGTGCGCGGAAAATGCTGGCCCCCGCAGCTATCGCAGGCGCGTTGCCAACCGGCCTGGATCATCCGGCTCTCACTGCCGCAGCGCGCGCAGAACCGATGGCTCATATGCCAGGCGAACACCGCCTTGGCGGTCGCTGCCAATTCGGCGTCGCGCGCGTCAAGGTGGGTCATCACCCGGCGCAATTCGGCAAAGACCGCGCCCTCGGGTAAATCCGGGTGGCACTGCTCGGAGGCATCGAGAAAACTGTCAAGCTGATCCGGTTCAAGCCCCGGCGGCACCCAGGCGGATATGTCATGGGCAAAGACCAGATCGCCGTTTTCCTCGCGTCCAAGCAGGATCGGCGGCACCTTGTAGCGCGCCAGAACCGGATGGTCGACCGGCACCCGGATCAGCCGGTCCAGCGCCTCGGCCGCCACCAGCGGCTTGCCCCGCCACAGCACCACGGCACTTGCGCGCCCCTCGGCCCGCGCGATTGCAATCGCCGCCTCGTCGCCCCGCAGATCGTCAGCCCGGTCAAGCCCAGATCCCCCGAATGTCACCGTTTCCGCCTGTTGCATCGCCACGCCTCAAAATCTGTTCCGCCATCTACACAACGCTTGCGGGCCCGGCACAAGGGCTGGGGAAAGAAAACTGCCACAGCGAAACATTATGCAACCTATAGTGTATTGCGCCCAACCTGCAGCTATGACAACCTTGACTGGACAGGCAGCTTTTCCCGAGACCTTGCCGAACGCAATGGAAAAGCTGCCTGTCATGCATGGTGGTCCACACCCCGACCGAGGGCATTGTACATTTGACCCAGACGACATCGGATAAACAAGACCAACAGGCAAGCCCGAACGCTACGTCCGCCGTCGCGCTTAGGGTTTTGGCAACGACGGATGTGCACGGGCATATCCTTCCGTTTGATTATTTTACCAACACCCCCGACCGTCCCTATGGCCTTGCGCGGCTGGCCACGCTGATCGCGCGGGCGCGCGCAGAGGTGGATGACGGGGCCTGTGTTCTGTTTGACAATGGTGATTTCCTCCAGGGCACCCCGATCAGCGACCTCACCCCGCAGCCCGGTCAGGGCTGGCAGGGCCCGCACCCGGTACTTTTGGCGATGAACCAGCTTGGGTATGACGCTGCATCGCTTGGCAATCACGAGTTCAACTTCGGGCTGGACTGGCTGCAAAAGACTTTGCCAGAAGCGGGCTTTCCCGTGGTCTGTGCCAATGCCGTTCTGCACCGGGGGCCGCGCCCTGACGCCGATGAAACCCTGTACCGCCCCTGGCATATGCTGAGCCGCGACTTGCGCGACACGGACGGCGAGATCAGGACAGTGCGGATTGGCGTTCTGGGGCTTGTGCCGCCGCAGATCATGACATGGGATCACGCGCATCTCGCCGGTCGCCTGACCTGTCGCGACATGGTTGAGGCCGCCCGCGCCTGGGTGCCGGTGATCCGCGCCGCCGGGGCAGACCTGGTGATTGCCCTGGCCCATACCGGGATTGGCGAGGGTCCTGACCGCCCGATGATGGAGAATGCGGCCCAAGCCCTTGCCCGCGTTCCGGGGATCGACGCGCTGATCGGCGGGCATAGCCACCGGATCTATCCTGACCCCTCCAAAGCCCCCGATGAACCGGGCCACCATGACCGTCTGAACGGCATGCCCTTCATCAAACCGGGCTTTCGCGGCTCGCATCTTGGAGTGCTTGACCTGACCCTGGCGCAGGGCGCCGACGGCAAGTGGACGGTCACAAGCCATCAAGGCGAAGTGCGCGCCGCCGCCGGTATCCCGCCAGAGCCGGCGTTCTGCCGCGTACTTGAATCGGCGCATGCCCATACGCTTACCCTGACAGAGCGCGAGATTGGCCGGACATCCGCCCCACTTCACAGCTATCTTGCGCTTGTGCGCAGCGATCCCGCCACCCAACTTGTCAACGCAGCGCAGCGCACCGGCCTGACCAAAGCCCTTCTGGGAACCGACTATGAGGGCCTGCCGGTTCTGTCGGCCACGGCCCCGTTCAAGACCGGCGGGCGCGGCGGCCCGGCCTATTACACCGACATGCCGGCCGGCGCGCTTCGTCTGCGCAATATTACCGACCTTTATCCCTTTCCGAACACCCTTTGCGGGGTGCTTGTGAGCGGTGCTGACTTGCGCGACTGGCTTGAACGCGCCGCGATCTGCTTTCGCCAGATCACACCGGGCACAACCGATCAGATGCTTTTGGACACGACCGTACCGGGCCACGACTTTGACGTGATTGACGGGTTGAGCTATGCCATCGACCTGTCGCAGCCCGCGCGCTATGACCTTGCCGGCACGCTTGTCGCCCCAAAGGCCCACCGCATTCGCGACCTCTGCCATGAGGGCAAGCCGGTCTCTGGCAGCGCGCAATTTGTCGTCGCCACCAACAGCTATCGCGCCTATGGCGGAGGTCCGTTTCGCAACCTGGCCGAAACCGGGCTAATCCATACCTTTTTGCGCCCGGTGCGCGACGTTCTGGCCGATTTCATCGCCACAAAGACCAGGATCATGCCAGAGGCACGTCCCGTCTGGCGGTTTGCCGACATGCCCGACACGCGGGTCCTGTTTGACACCGGGCCGGGCCTGCGCGCCCATCCCGGCGAGCTTGCCACGCTGCGCGCCGAGGATCTTGGCGATACCAAGCATGGCTTTGCACGGCTTGGTCTATGGCTTGGTCCGCAACAAAGCCAGCAGAGGGATCACGCAGTCTCTTGCGAATCCCCGATCTGATCCTTATGTAACCGGGTGAGAGGTTGGCGCGGGCAGGCACCTCGCCAACCCGGTCAGGTCCGGAAGGAAGCAGCCGTAACGAGCCCCGCTTGGGTCGTTGTCCAGCCTCTCACCCACTTACCTCTAAGCCTCTGAAACCAAATAAAACCCTTGCAATACAGGGCGTTTGCCCGTTTGAAGGTTACAACTTTGGTTACAATCGGTGGCGTTATGGCGGGCAGGGTTAGAAACATGGTGAATCGCAACGGGCGCTATCACGCCCGGCTGGTAGTCCCGAAATGGCACCAACCAATACCAACACTATGACCCAAGCTAGGTTCTAGAGACTGTCCGTGGATAACAGTCCAATTTCTACCATCACATTTTAAACCAGACCGTTCCATACAATCACTTTCCAAAGCGAAGGAAGGAATATCCCGTCGCCATGTCCTTCATCGATCTATCCGGCACCAAGTTCAACCGAGGCAGTTTCCTGAAGATGCCCCATACACATTCTTTGGTCATTGTTCCCCCAAAAGACCCTATCAAGGTTCCAAAACTTGGTGGATGATGAATTTAGGATTCAGGAATAATTACCAAAGACCAAGGCGATCAAGACGTATCTTTGCCCAGAAGTGGCATGGAAGAATGATGGTCTGACGCGGACAATTGATTGCTCGTCCAAATTCTATCGATCAGGTTACGCCAAGTGCTTTTGAGAGGACGTTAGATCAGGGATATTCACAATGTATGGCTGAGGATCTGGCGACCTTTGTGATCAATGTGGCCTTGCGCCTTTCAAGGCTTCATTCGTGTCCAATTTCAGCACCGATCTCCAAAGCGGTGACTTGAAGTAATGCCGTTCATTCTGTCCATCGCGATTGGTGTCTTTCCTGAATACCAATCCTGACCATTCCAATGGCAGCAGAACACATGATGCAAATGCCGCCCTTTCTCGCCAACTTGCATCATTGCCATAAAACACTTGATACAAGTCATGGTCTGTAGCGCCTGAATCCATCTCGACGTTCAGGACGTTCAACCAAACATCCCAGTTACCCATGGGTTTCTCGTCAAACCGGCCATAGCTGCTGTGGTCGATATTGAGCACATAGAATGGGATTACCGTGTCGAACAGTCGCCCTTCCTGCTGCGCCAAAGTCTTTCCAAGTTTGGTCGCACGAAACTCTCCCTTGTAATGCCTGCCCAGTTTTAGTTCGAGCAGTAAGAAATGTAGCAACTCTAAGGGCGGGAAGTCGTACTCGTTTAGGACCTTGTTATATCGGAACAACTCTTCGCTGCTCATGCCCGGCCAGTCGAAGTGTTCAGCAGCCCATTTCACGAACGTTCGCTTGAACGCTTTGGCTTGCGTTAGACCTATACCGCCATTGTCCTCAGCATATCGCAGCGTCAGCACCGCTGCGCGAAGTAACGGCGAATATGCAAGATCAGGATGGTCGTCAGGCAAGTCGCGAAATTTGATCATGAGGCTTTATTACATGGACCAACCCGCATCGCCAGCATTTGGAAACCAAAACGACACCCGGTCGCTGCAGGCCAAAAAATGTCACCGGTGAAATTTTCTACTCTCAGCACTTACTCTACGAGAGGCGGAGGCACGCGAGAGATTTCGATATAAGTATGTCTATATCAGATGCTTATTGCATCAAAATGCCAACCTGAAAGGAAACACCTCACCATGCCTGTGACCTATGATAGAACTTATCGGCCTGTCTGCATAAACATCGACGCCGACCTGCCTGGATGCCTCGACGAGTATCAATCTCGTTCAATGTCAGGCACCAAGCACATGCACGCCGCGCTGGAACTCTATCTGGAGCATCTACACAAGACAGAAGCAAAAAAGTCAGTTTGGATGACGTCTTCACATTAAGATCGTACGGTTTGGTTTCTAAAACTCCAGAGAGAACACACGCATCGAAGCCGACATTGCCGTCGTTAGAGGCAAATGGCTTCTAGGAACACTTGTAAATGGTCACACCGTCGGGGTGATCGCGCACGAAGGCGTCATCGGTGAAATCACCTGTTTCACCAGTAAACCAAAAGGGGCCACGGTTGTGGCTGATGGGCATGTCCGTTGCTTTCGGATCGAAAGCGCTGTCGCTCAAGAAGGTGGTTCAAGACAATTCTGACACCCTGCATTTGGCGCCCAATTTGCCGTCCTTGCGATTAAAACTTATGCGAGTGCATCATGCATCGCCATTTATGGCAGCGACGTTGACCTGTGGCAGGGGCAAGCTGTGGACAAAGCAAATCGGTCAGTATCTTTTTGTCGGAAGGTATGGAATAGATAAGATGCATGAAGACTCGCGCAGCAACTGGCGCCATAACTTTCTAGATGGCCACGTTCCTTCCCCCATTCAAAGCTACCTCGACGACTTGCTACACCGCATGTTGCAAAACGCCCAAGGTGAGGTCGCCACATATATTCCAGAGCTCGGCAAGGCCGACCCCGAAGCGCTGGGTATCTGTATTACGATGGCGGACGGGACAATCTACACATCCGGTGAATGTGATACCGAATTCACAATTCAGTCGATGTCCAAGCCGTTCACCTATGGGCAGGCGCTGAAGCTGCGCGGGCCAGAGGCTGTTCTGAAACGTGTCGGTGTTGAGCCGACAGGCGAAGCGTTTAACGCGATCATTCTCGACGAGGAAAAGAACCGACCTTTTAATCCAATGGTCAATGCGGGCGCGATCTCGGTTGCGAATTTGCTTCTCGGTCCAGCCAGTCAGGATGACATGCTTTCATTGTTCAGCAATCTGGCCGGGCGGTCGCTGACATTGAACGAAAGCGTGTACCGTTCTAAAATCGCCACAGGGCATCGCAACCGTGCAATCGCCTACATGATGCTCAATACTGGTATGATCGACAACGATCCCGAAGAGGTGTTGAAGCTTTACTTCCAACAATGCTCAATTGATGTGACCTGCCAGGATATGGCGATGATGGGGGCAACCCTAGCCAATTTAGGTGTCAATCCAAAGACTGGGGTCCAGGTGATTGAGCCCAATTACGTGCAAAGCATTCTGACCCTGATGAACACCTGCGGCATGTATGATTACGCCGGCCAGTGGGCTTTTGAAGTGGGCATTCCCGCAAAAAGCGGGGTAGCGGGCGGCATTATCGCCGTGATCCCGGGGCAGGCGGGTATCTCAGTCTGGTCACCGCGGCTTGACGAGCATGGGAACAGCGTGCGCGGCGTCGCCGTTTGTCAGGAACTTTCGCGCCGGTTCGGCCTGCATGTTTTCGGCGAAAAAGCGCACTCTAGCACTGTGATCCGACGGTCCTACCCATTGGGTGAAATCTGTTCCAAACGTATCCGGTCGCTGAGCGAGAGAGCCTTCCTAACAGCGCATGGTTCTAAGGTGATGGCGAACGAACTGCAGGGTACGTTGTATTTTGCGTCGGCAGAGATGGTCATCCGCAGGCTGACCGAAGGGGCTTCGGAACTTAGCGATATCATTGTGGATTTCTCGCGTGTTCACAACATAGACGATGCGGCAGCCCACCTTTTGATGGCCGCTTTTGATGATTTTCTAAAGCAGGGGCGCAGAATACGCCTATCGGGGATGCGGCCAGAGCTGCCGTTCAGTGCATGCATAAAAGAAAAGCAACGCGACCTTGCCAACTTGCTTTTGTTCCCCGACCTTGACGACGCACTTGAGGCTGCCGAAAATAAGGTTCTAGAAGGCCATTTCGAAGAGTTCGACACGGCAAAATATGAAATGTCGAAACTAGACTTGCTGCGCGGCCTTAGCGATTTGGAATACGGGGTTCTGGAAAATCTGGTAAGAATTTACAGCTACGGCGAAGGTGAAAAGATTGTATCGGAAGGCGACGATGCCGCCTCCTTCTACATTATCGCGAATGGCCTTGCAGATGTCGTGATCAATATGGGTGAGGGTAGGAACAAGCGGCTTGCGTCACTGGGGCCGGGGGCATCTTTTGGCGAACTTGCATTGGTTGAAGGTGGCCGCAGAACGGCCGACGTTATAGCGGCGCAATCGACAATGTGCTATGTTTTCCCAGTAGAGGGCATGCTTAAGGCCGCCGAGACGCATCCGAACATTCTGATCAAACTGCTGTGCAACATGGTCGGGAATATCGCGTCCCGGCTTAAACATGCCAATGATGAAATCCGCGGCCTTCAGTAATCCATCTCGTAACCGCCTATCCATTGGGATGTCGTGGCCTTCGATGAATTTGCCGGGCGGGAAAAGACCGCGAATAAGGCCCTCGTCGACATTATGAAAAACTATATGGCGAACAAGACCTTTTCTCGCGGGGTTAGCCCAATGGGAGCCGAGGCCAGTTTCGCCTTTGTTGGCAATACCGACCACAATGTGTGTGGAACAGCATGCAAAATTGACCCCTGTATTGGGGTAATCGGCGTCCAAGAGTGACCCCCCTGATAATTCTGTTCAAAAGCTTTCTCAAAGGATTGAGGGAGCGAGTTGGGGGTGTTGGTCGTGGAGACGATTGCGAAGATCAGACGGGCGTATTTTATCCAAGGCAAGTCGATCAAGCAGATCTGCCGTGAACTGCGGGTTTCACGGAACACGGTGCGCAAGGTGGTCCACAATGATCACCAGCAATCTGCCCTTCGACGAATGGACCGAAACCTTCGGCACCGAACGCCTGACCGGCGCTCTCCTCGACAGGCTGACACACCACGTTAACATTCTCGAGATGAACGGCGACAGCTATCGCCTCGGCCAAAGCCGCGCCCGAAAGGCCCAAGCCGCCACCTGATCACACGCTACAGAATTGGCCCTCCGGGCCAATGCGCCATGGCACGCGCCAGCTATCTGGGGAGCGCACGCGCCATGGCGCTTGGCACCCCGCCACTGGCCTGGTTTTGCGCCGCCACGTGGCCGGTTTTTACTCCGCCGTTGACAGAGTGTCCGCTTTACCAAGCACGACACATCGTGCTTCAAAGTTGCATACTCATTTCGTGCCAGGTCATTCCGCCATGGTCGGAGGCTGACGGTCTCAAGTATTGATACCCGAACTTCTCATAGAGCGGCACATGATGCTCTTTGCACATCAGATGGATCGTCGCCTTGCCCATCTGTCGCATTCGCCCCACGAACTCGTCCATCAGCGCCCTTGAATGCCTTTTGCCCTGCTGCACGGGATCCACGACGACGGACATGATAACAACATTCGGCGCATTAGGGTCTTGGCCGATCAGTTCCTTGAAGTCTTCGTCCGACATCTCGACCTCATGGGCGCATCCGCAATTGATAAAGCCGACAATCTCGCTGTCCACTTCAAGGATAAGGAACTCCTCGGGGTAGGTCTCGATCCGTTTCAATATCTTGGCCTTCGTCGCCGCTTCATCGCCTTCGTAAGCTGATATTTCAATTTCAAAGCAGCGTTCTGCATCGGCTGGGCGTGCGTTTCGAAACATGATCATTCACTTCTCTTACGGGGGCATCACCTTCCGAGCTTCGCCGACTTGCCTCGCGAACAGGCCGATGTGCCCCCATGCCCGCCAGAGCCGTTGAGAGACTCCTGGAGAGCGCTTGCGCTCCTTGACGCGCCTATGCGGCAGCGGGCCCGTTGCGCGGCTCCAGTGGCCGCCCAGGCTCCCTTTGAGTCCAGCGCAACGCTATCTGGCAGGGCACAGCTGATCGGTGGGTGCCGCTTGCCATGGCACAGGCCCTCGCGGCCCGCCTGCCCGGCAAGGTGCGCATGCGCCTGCTTGAGGGAGCCGGGCATTACACCACGCTCAGTCATCTGAACCTCTGCGACCCCAAAGGCCGCTCGACAAGATGCGTGGCTTTGGTGCTCTGCGTGTGGCGGCACCTTGAAACACGGGGCTCGCCTCAACGTGTAGGGTGGGTGAAACCCACGCTCGCCCTCGCCTATTCCTGCCGCGCCCAGAGCATCTGCTCGTCCGTCTCGACCGCGCAGGGATGCACCGCGCGCAGGCGCTTGAGGGCTGCATCGGGGTCTTCGCCGGCCTCGATCATCAACCGAAGCGCCGCCATGCCCGAGCGCCCGCAGCCACCGCGACAATGGATCAGGACCCGGCCACCGCCCTGCAGCGCCAAAAGCGCCGCCTGCGCCGCCGCCTCCCATATGTCCGTAACCTCGGGGTTTGGCACGCCATAATCCTCGACCGGAACATGCGCCCAGCGGGTGCCGTTCTCTTGCAAATCTGCGCCCAGGTCCGCCGCCCCGCTCGCGGTCATTTCCGCCAGCGTCGTCATCGAAATCACCAGCGCCGGGCGCCAGTCATGCAGATGCGCAAGGTCCGCGTCATAACTGCCCGCCCCACCGGGCAATGGCGCCAGCGCGAGAATCCCGCCCGCCACTGGCAAAGCGTGGATCACGAAACCGCTCACAATCGCGCCGCGCCAAACGTGTCACAGCGCGCAAGATCGCCGCTGTCATAGCCGCGCTGAAACCACTTTGCTCGCTGCGCCGAGGTGCCATGGGTAAAGGTATGCGGCTGGGGCACCTGACCGGCGCGCTTTTGCAGGTGATCATCGCCGATCATCCGCGCCGCATTCAGCGCCTCCTTGAGGTCGCCGGGCTCCAGCAGCCCGTCCACCGCCCGCGCCCAGACCCCCGCAAGGCAATCCGCCTGAAGCTCAAGCCGCACGGTCAGCGCATTGGCCTCCGCCTGGCCCACGGCCTGACGGCGGCGGTTGACCTCGGGCAGGATGCCAAGCTCGTTCTGGACGTGATGCGCCACTTCGTGAGCGATCACATAGGCCGCCGCGAAATCGCCCTTGGCGCCAAGCTGACGCGCCAGCGTGTCGAAAAACTCAGTATCGAGATAGGCCTTGCGATCCGCCGGGCAATAAAACGGGCCCGTCGCGCCGGATGCCCCGCCACAGGGGCTTTGGGTCACACCGGAATAAAGCACCATCACCGGCGGGCGATACTCGCGGCCCAACTGCTCGGGGAACACCTTGCCCCAGACGGCCTCGGTGGTGGCAAGAACCCGCGATGAAAACTCTGCTGCGCGCTCTTCTCCGGCGCTCAGCTGACGCGGCGCGCTTGATTGCGTGGCGCCTCCCTGCGTGCCCTGCAACAACGGCGTCACATCTATGCCCGCGAAATATCCGATTGCCAGCACCACCAACAGGCCAACACCGCCAAGTCCAGCCTTGCCGCCGCGCCCGCCCACGCGCCGCCTGTCCTCGACATTCCGGCTTCGCCCGATACCCTTTAACCGCATGACACCCTCCGTTACACACCGCACAAAGCTTTGCCCGATGTCACGGGAAATGCAAGGTAGACGCCCCCCGCGCCCCGCTTTAGGTTGGCGCTTGATACGAATCCAAAGGGCACACGCATGACCGACACCCCCGAAAAAGGCTATCAGGTTCTCGCCCGTAAATACCGGCCCGAGACCTTTGCCGATCTCGTGGGTCAGGATGCGATGGTGCGCACCCTGAAAAATGCGTTTATGGCCGACCGCATCGCGCAGGCCTTTATCATGACCGGCATTCGCGGCACCGGCAAAACTACCACCGCGCGGATCATCGCCAAGGGCATGAACTGTATCGGCGCCGATGGTGAAAGTGGCCCCACGACCGAGCCTTGCGGCACCTGCGAACACTGCGCCGCCATCATGGAAGGCCGCCATGTCGACGTGATGGAAATGGATGCCGCCAGCCGCACTGGCGTCGGCGATATCCGTGAGATCATCGATTCGGTGAACTATCGCGCGGCCTCGGCGCGCTACAAGATCTACATCATCGACGAAGTTCACATGCTGTCGGTCAATGCGTTCAACGCCTTGCTGAAAACCCTCGAAGAGCCGCCCGCGCATGTGAAATTCATCTTCGCCACCACCGAGATCCGTAAGGTGCCGGTGACGGTTCTGTCGCGCTGTCAGCGGTTCGATCTGCGCCGGATCGAGCCCGAGGTGATGATCGCCCTTCTGCGCCGGATCGCCACCTCCGAGGCCTCCGAGATCACCGACGACGCGCTTGCGCTGATCACCCGCGCCGCCGAAGGCTCGGCGCGCGATGCGACATCCCTGCTGGATCAGGCGATTTCGCACGGCGCCGGGGAAACCACCGCAGATCAGGTGCGAGCCATGCTCGGGCTTGCCGATCGTGGCCGGGTGCTTGACCTGTTTGACATGATCATGAAGGGCGACGCCGCAAGCGCGCTCTCCGAGCTCTCGGCGCAATATGCCGAGGGCGCCGATCCGCTGGCGGTTCTGCGTGATCTGGCCGAGATCACCCATTGGATTTCGGTGGTCAAGATCACCCCCGAGGCCGCCCAGGACCCCACCATCGGCCCCGATGAGCGCGCCCGCGGTCAGACCATGGCCGAGGCCCTGCCGATGCGGGTGCTGACGCGGATGTGGCAAATGCTGCTCAAGGCGCTGGATGAGGTGGCCGAAGCACCCAATTCGATGATGGCCGCCGAGATGGCGGTGATCCGCCTGACTCATGTGGCCGATCTTCCAACGCCCGAAGACCTTATTCGCCGCCTGCAAGACAGCCCGCCGCCCCCGGCCCCCGGCCCGAATGGCGGTGGTGGTGGTGGCACTGCCCCAGGCACCGGTGGCGGCGCCACGCCGCAGGCCTATCACGCGCCGACACAGCAAAGCTCTGGCCCCATGGGCAGCGCGGGCCAGACCACGGCGCTTGCCCCGCAGGTCGAAAGCGCCCTTGCGCATTTCCCGACGTTTGAGCATGTCGTCGATCTCATTCGTGCCAATCGCGACGTCAAACTTCTGGTCGAGGTCGAAAGCAACCTGCGCCTTGCCGCCTATCAGCCTGGGCGCATCGAGTTCACCCCCACCCCGAACGCCCCCGGCGACCTGGCGCAAAATCTCGGCAACGCCCTGCAACGCTGGACCGGCAACCGCTGGGCCGTCATCCTGGTCAATTCCGGCACCGCGCCCACGATCATCGAGGCACGCAACGCCGCGCAGGATGCGCTCAAGGCCGAAGCAACCGATCATCCGTTGATGCAGGCCGTGCTTGCCGCCTTTCCCAAATCGAAAATCACCGCCATCCGCTCGGCCGCCGATATCGCCAGCCACGCCGAGGCCGAGGCCCTGCCCGAGGTCGAAGACGAATGGGACCCGTTTGAAGAGGATTGAGCGGTTTACCGCAAGGCCATCGAACGCTTGCCTGTCGCCATTTCCGGCCACATATGCTTAAAATCAGGAAACCAGACATTCGGCCCCTGCTGTACAAACGGGGCCCTCGATAGGAGATCACACTATGTTCAAGGGACTGGGCCAGATGGGCGATATGGCCAAGATGATGAAGGCCGCTCAGGAAATGCAGCAAAAGATGGCTGCGCTTCAGGAAGAGATGCACAATCTCATGGTCACTGGCGAATCCGGTGCGGGCCTTGTTAAGGCAACCTGCACCGCCAAGGGCGAGCTCAAGGGCCTCGATATCGACCCGTCGATCTTTAATTCGGACGATAAGGAAGTGGTCGAAGACCTGATTCTTGCCGCGATCAAGGACGCCCAGAGCAAAGCCACCGAGCGCGCCCAGGAAGAAATGAGCAAGCTCACCGAAGGCATGGGCCTGCCCAAAGATATGAAGTTACCTTTCTAAGGTGCAATGAACAGGGCCGCACATATCACTCGCCCCCCACGCCTGTGGCGCAGCTATGGGCGGGCGGCGGTCGCGGCCACGGCCTTTCCGGCCCTGCTATATGGCTATACCGAATGGACGATACGCAGTGACATTGCGGATTTTGTCCTGATCATTCTGGTGACGATCAACGCGGGCGTTGTGTATCAGTTCGGCCACCGGATTGCGCCCGGCCTTGGCGACATGTTTCGGGATTTACCCGCGACCGCCACTGATCCGCAGGGCGCGGTGGACGATATCCTCGGCAACCAATGGATGCTGCCTTTCGGGCTGTGTTATGGGGCCGTAATCGGCGGCGGCGCCTGGATGCTTGACCCCTGGCACACCCCCGACCTGCGGCTCTGGCTGGCCGGGTTTGTTTTTTGCGGCAGCGTGATCACCGGCATGGGTATTTTTGCCGTACTCAGATTCTGGCACGCCCTGTTGCAGGCCTTGCCACAGATGGATCTTCGCATCCTGAACCTTTCGCGCTCCCCGCTGCCCGCAATTTTACGGATCAACAGCCAGATCGTGATGGTGACAGCAGTGGTCGCCTCGCTTGCGATCCTGTCGGTGGTGCTGGCGGGCTATGACAGGGATCCGGTTGTCATCCTCTTTTCCCTGTTTTCATTGTTTCTGGTGGCGGCCACCTATGCGGTGCCTGTCATTCCGCTGTCCAACCGGCTCATGTCCGTCAAGGTCGAGGCGCTGAACCAGATTGAACCGCTGATCGAGGCACATATCCGCGACCGCTCAAACCAGCCGCGCCGCGCCGATCACCCGCACCCGGACAAACCCCTGCCCGATCTGGACAAACTGATCGAGGCCCGCGATATGATCAGCGCCGTGCGCACCCTGCCGCCCGGCGGTCAGGTGTCGGTCTCGGCGGCGGGGATTGTGACCTTCTTGTCCTTTCTCCCCAGCATAATAGACTATATCTTGAATAAAATGCTCTGAGCTATGTCCAGCGCACCCAACCATAAAGGCCGTGCATAACGTGAGCAGCACCCGCGACATCGACTCCCTGATCGACATGATGGCCCGGCTGCCGGGGCTTGGTCCCCGCTCGGCCCGGCGCGCGGTGCTGCACATGATCCGCAAGCGCGCGCTGTTGCTCGCGCCACTTGCCGACCTGATGCAGACTGTCGCCACCACCGCGCGCGAATGCATCACCTGCGGCAATATCGGCACCGCCGAAACCTGCGACATATGCGCCTCGGAAAAACGCGCCAACGGCCAGATCTGCGTGGTCGAGGATGTCGCCGATCTCTGGGCGATGGAGCGCGGACAGGCCTTTAAAGGGCGCTATCACGTGCTTGGCGGCACCCTCTCGGCGCTGGATCAGGTCGGCCCCGAAACCCTGCGCATCCCCAAGCTTGTGGATCGCGTATTGGCGGAAAACATCTCAGAAGTCATCCTTGCCCTCAATGCAACGGTGGACGGCCAGACCACAGCGCATTATATCGCAGACCAGCTTGATGGGCGTGTTGCGCTGACCTCTTTGGCGCAGGGCGTTCCCATTGGCGGCGAACTCGACTATCTCGACGATGGCACCATATCTGCGGCCCTTTCAGCGCGCAAAAGCCTCTGATAGTCCCTGACATACCGGCCAACGGCCAGCGACGGACACCTGTATTACCTTATGACCCCTCTCGTGCTTGTTCTCACCTATCTTGTGATCCTCAATGTGCTGACGCTTGGCCTGTTCTGGTGGGATAAGCGGTGTGCGATCGAGCGTCGCTGGCGGCTGCCCGAAAGCACGCTTCTGACGCTCTGCCTGATTGGCGGATCACTGGGGGCCAAGACCGGACAGGGAATCTTTCGCCACAAAACCCGCAAAGAGCCGTTTCGCACCTCGCTGAATGCGATTGCCGTGCTGCACGTCGGGTTTCTGGCCGCTCTGGTTCTACCCGAGTTCCGCGCCTCGGTGATGCTGCTTGCGCAGCAGGCCGCGGATCTGATCCTGGGCTAGGCTCAGATCGCCTCTTCTTCGAGGTGTAGCTTCATGTCGATCAACACCTGCTGGAGCTGCGATGTTTCGCGCAAAAGCCGCTTGGCCTCGTTGATCGTGATCACGCCATCCTCGATGGATTGCTGATATTCAGCCATCAAAAGCGCAAAGCGCTGCGACAGAACGATCACATCGCTGTTCACATTCGCGCGTTCCTTGGTGTTGCGGCGCTTGCCGTCAAAGGTAAGGCCGATCCCCTGCAACTCGGCCAGGGCGCCGGTCACATGGGGATAGCTGGCCGCCTCTTCAAGCGCCATCACGGCATCGACGGGCATGAAGCGGTCTGCATGTTCATCGTGATCGGAATAATACCGCCCCAGCGTCGCCTTCGACTTGCCGGTAAGCTTGCACGCCGCCTCAATCCCAACATCCTTGACCAGGGCCTCGGTGTGCTTCTTGAGATAACTTCCCATCTTCGACATACGCTTCTTCCTCAGCTCCGACCCCCGGAAAATCAGGGGAACCCAACAGATGCTTCCCCTTAATCGCTTTGTCCCGGAAAGTCATTTGCAAATTAAAACCGACTGCGCCTTGGCAAACCCTCTGGCTCAGGCCCGCTCGACCAAAACCGACCCGACCGAATAGCCCGCCCCGAACGAACAGATAAGCCCCCGGTCCCCCGGCGCCAGATCGTCGGAACATTTGGAGAACGCGATGATTGATCCCGCCGACGAGGTATTGGCGTAATCCTGAAGGATATTGGGCTGTTCACCCGGCTCCGCCACCCGGCCAAGCACCTTTTTGCCGATAAAATCATTCATCGTCTTGTTGGCCTGATGCAACCAGAGCCGCCGCAGATCATCCGCCGTCACCCCGTCGCTCGCAAGATGATCGAGGATATGCGCCGAGACCATCGGCAGCACCTCCTTGAAGACCTTGCGGCCCTCCTGCATGAACTGCATGTCGCGCCGATCCGCCATGCCATCCGGCCGGTTGCGGCGCAAAAACCCGTTATTGTTGCGGATATTGTTGGAAAACTGCGTGACGCAGCGGGTTGACCGGATCACGAAATGCGCGCCCATCGCATCTTCTGCGCGCTCGATCAACACGGCCGTGCACACATCGCCGAAAATGAAATGGCAATCCCGGTCGCGCCACTCAAGATGCCCCGAACAGATCTCAGGGTTCACCACAAGCGCACGGCGCACCGATCCCGCCCGGATCATATCCGCCGCCGCCTGAATGCCGAAGGTTGCCGAGGAACAGGCGACATTCATGTCAAAGGCAAAGCCACCCGCGCCCAGAAGCTGTTGAATTTCAATCGCAATCGCAGGATAGGCCCGCTCGTGGTTGCTCGCGGCACAGATCACCAGATCAACCTCATCCGCACGCCGCCCGGCCTGTGCAAGGGCCTTGGCACAGGCATCAACCGCCATTTCCGCCATGATCCCCGGCTCGTCATCGCTGCGTTGGCGCAAATTGGGGTGCATGACCGCCGGGTCCAGCACGCCGGATTTATCCATCACATAGCGCTGCTCGATCCCAGAGGCCCCAAGGATGAATTCACTCGATGATGGTGCCTTTGCCTCAACCTCGCCGGCCGCGATGGCCTCGGCATTTTGCGCATTGAACGCCTCGGCATAGGCATTGAAGGCCACGACCAATTCGTCATTGGTGATCACCTCGGACGGGGTAAAGACACCCGATCCCGTTATGGCCGGTTGATACATGATTTTCTCCTCCGCGTTCCCGCCAGATCAGCCCATGCATCCCCCGACGTCAAGGATGACACCACGGCACACCGATGAAGAGGCACGAAACTCCCCTTCTTCTTGGCATAAATACTCAAATCCCCGGCCAGCCACCGGGCGTGCCGGTCTATGGCCGGGGCTCTGCCCTAATTTACAAGATTGGGCGGCGTTTCACCGGCAAAGAACGCGCGCAGGTTTTCCACCGCCATAAGGCCCATCGCCTCTCGCACCTCAAGCGCGGCGGTGCCGAGATGCGGCAAGAGCGTGACATTCTCCATCGCCTTGAGAGCCTCGGGCACAATCGGCTCTTTTTCATAGACGTCAAGCCCCGCACCCGCGATGCCGCCCGCCTGCAGCGCCGCGATAAGCGCGGCCTCATCCACCACATCGCCACGCGCGATATTGATGAAATGCCCGCCCGGCTTCATCGCCTCGAACACCGAGCTGCCGACGATATGATGAGTCTCGGCGCCGCCCGGCACGGCCACCACCACGATATCGGCCTCGGCCGCCAATGCCTCAAGGCTCTCGACCTGACGCGAAGGAAACTCCATCGGTTTCGGCGAGCGGTTGTAATAGATCACATCCATGCCAAAGCCAAAGTGACAGCGCTGCGCAATCGCCTGACCGATCCGGCCCATACCGATAATGCCCACGGTCTTGCCAGAGACATGCATCCCAAGCATCTGCGTCGGGTTCCAGCCGGGCCATTTGCCCGCCCGCACCATCCGCTCGCCTTCGCCCGCGCGCCGCGCGCTCATCAGGATCAGGGTCATCGCGATATCGGCGGTGGCATCGGTCACGGCACCCGGCGTATTGGTCACACTGATCCCTGCCGCCCGCGCCGCAGCCGCATCGATATGGTTATACCCAACCCCGAAATTCGCTAGAATTTTACAGCGCGAATTCTCTGCATCGGCGAACACATCCGCCGAGAACATATCGCCAAGCGTCGGCAACACCCCGTCATAAAGCGCCAATGCGCCGCGCATCTGGCCAAGCTTGAGCGGGGCGGGATCGTCGCGCAACTCGACTTCGAAATGGGTGCGCGCGGCCTCAACCACGCTATCCGGCAATGGCCGGGTCAAAAGGACACGTTTCAATGCAGTCTCTCTCCGATTTTCACATCTTTATCGGGGCTTATCAGAACGATTTCGCCAATGCTATCGGACAGGCCGAGAACAAGGATTTCCGACATGAACTTGCCGATCTGGCGCGGCGGAAAGTTGACCACCGCCATCACCTGACGCCCGACAAGTGTTTCCGGATCATAATGCGCGGTGATCTGCGCGCTGCTTTTCTTTTCACCAATCTCGGGCCCGAAATCGACCCAGAGCTTGATTGCGGGCCTGCGCGCCTCGGGAAAAGCCTCGGCATGGGTGACGCGGCCAACGCGGATATCGACCTTGAGGAAATCGTCAAACGTGATCTCGGTCATTGCCCAAGCTCCCGCGAGCGATCCGCCGCCGCCGCAACCGTCTTGCGCATCAGCGGCGGCAGGCCGGTTTCCTCGTCCATCAGCACCGCAAGACCGGCCTGCGTGGTGCCATTGGGGCTTGTGACATTGACCCGCAATTGCGCCGGGGTTTCATCGGCGGCCTCGGCCAAGGCACCGGCCCCGGCCACCGTCGCCTGTGCAAGCTGCATGGCAAGCGCCGGGGCAAGCCCCTGCGCCTCGCCGGCCGCTGCCAGGCATTCGATCATGTGAAACACATAGGCCGGACCAGAGCCCGAGACGCCGGTGACCGCATCCATCTGATCTTCGGTGTCTAGCCGCACGACCTGACCGACGGCGCGCAACAGCATCTCAGCCAGATCGACCTGCGCCGCACTTGCATGGGCGTTGCCGATAATTGCAGTGATGCCCCGGCCCACGGCGGCGGGGGTGTTGGGCATGGCGCGCACAATCGGGCTCTCTGCACCCAGCGCCGCCTCGAAGGCGGCAATCGGCGTACCGGCCGCGACCGACACAAACAGCGTCGTGCCATTGCCCATCGCCGCCAATGCCGGAAGAGCCTCGCCCATCATTTGCGGTTTGACAGCGATCAGAACGATGGCGGGATTTTCGGGCAGATCACCGTTGATGCCAACCCCGGTGCCGCGCAGCCAGTCCGACGGGTTGGGATCAATCACCGACACCGAAGCAGGCGGCAATCCCTGCGCCAGCCAGCCTTGCAGCATGGCACCACCCATCTTGCCACAACCCAGCAAAACCAGACCTTTTTCGGCCACATAATCCATATTCATCGCGTCTTCCCCGCTCCGTTCATCACATTGCGGGGTAAGTGTTACGCGCGACCATAGGCCTCTGCAATGGCGACCTGCATGGCATCTTTGGGGGATTTATCGCCCCAGATCGCAAGCTGGAATGCCGGGTAATAGCGCTCGGCGCTCATTACGGCGGCGTTGATCATCGTGTCGATCTGCTCGGGGCAGGCATCCTGCCCACCCGCCAGCACCAGACCATAGCGATAGACCATCAGCTTATGCTCGCCCCACCAGGTGAACGCCCCGGCCCAGCACTCATCGTTGACGTCGTTCAGCATCTCGTAGAGCACCGGCAGTTTATGCTCTGGCGGCTCCATCTCGAAGGTACAGACAAGGCGCAGGGTCTCGTCATAGCCCGACCAGGCCAGCGTGATCGAATAGGTGCGCCACTGGCCCTCGACGGCCATTGCGATCTGATCGTCACCGATCCGGTCGAAATCCCAGTCGTGATGCTCGGCGATATGTTCGACGATATCAATCGGGTGAATGTCGTCCTGCAAGAACTGCTCGGAAAGGGCCATTGCGCCACCTCATTTGCTATAGCGCGGGGATCGCGATGCACCCCAAGCGCTAGGTGCCTGCTCTATCGACGGGGGCTATTCCCGCCGCCAATACAAGATATGGTGCGACCTTTCGGGCAAGCTGTAAAGCCATTTGTTGGGGATAACCACAATAAGTTGTGGATGAAATCGAATTGGCCACAACGGAGAGCAGGATCGCCCCCCCCTGTTGCACACAATCGCCCTGCCAAACAAACATTGGCTTTTATTCTCCAAACTGGCGGAAAAATCGACCATGATACACCAACGCCCATTTCACACGGATCAAACATGATGCGCATCGAAGACATTATCGACCTCGACACTCATCCGCTTGCCCAAGCCGGGTTTGGCACCAGATGCGACGCCATTCTTGATGACGAGGGCGTTCTGGTCCTTGAGAATTTCATTCGCCCCGCCGCCCTCGCCGCCATTTTGGCGGAAAGCAAAGCCAAGCAGGAAGAGGCCTATTTTTGCGCCCAGAGCCACTCGGTTTATCTCACCCCGGATGATCCGGCCTATCCCGAAGATCACCCCGCAAACCGCAAGGTTGTCTCGTCCAAAGGCTGCATCTGCGACGATGTGGTTGCGGCGACATCGCCGCTTCGCACGCTTTATGACGACCGGACATTCAGAGATTTCGTGGCCCGCGTGACCGGCCAGACCGAACTGCACCCCTACGCTGATCCGCTGTCTTCCATCAACATTCACTATGCCAACCGGGGTCAGGAACTTGGCTGGCATTTTGACAACTCGTCCTTCGCCATCACCCTTCTGATCCAAAAGCCCGATGCAGGAAGCCGTTTCGAATATGTCAAAGGCCTGCGGGATGCAGATGCGAATGAGATGAATTACGACGGTGTCGACGCTGTGCTGCAAGGCACTCTGCAACCTAGGGTTCTGACGATGGAGCCGGGCACTCTGGTGCTGTTCCGCGGACGCAACTCAATGCACCGTGTCACGCCCAATGAGAGCGACAAGACCCGGATGCTCGCGGTTTTGGCCTATAATTCCGAGGTCGGCGTAGAGCTATCCGAAAACGCGCGGATGACCTTTTATGGACGTCTGAGTTAGTCTCACACTCACCGGGGTTGGCAACCTTTTCCCGTCTCGATCAGCAATCCAAGAGCAGGGCGATTACTTGCCCGCCGCCTCCATCGCATCAAGCCGCGCCTTGAGCACTTCGTTCTCTTCACGGGCCTTTTGCGCCATGGCGCGGACGGCGTCGAATTCTTCGCGGGTGACAAAATCGCGATCCGCAAGCCAGCGGTCGATCATGGATTTCATCGCGGTTTCGGCCTCGGTCCTGGCACCCTGCGCCACGCCCATGGCGTTGGTCATCAGTTGTGAAATATCATCGAGCACTTTGTTACGGGTTTGCATGGGTCTCTCCGGCGTTACACTTCCCCCCTTATATGGGCCAAAACGCGCGCATCACAAGGTTGACTTCCCCCAGCGACCAGAGGCACAGAGACGCATATGCAGGCCATGATCCCCTTCCCCGATATCTCGCCCGAGATTTTCACCCTCTCCCTCTTCGGGATGGAATTCGCGCTGCGCTGGTATGCGCTGTCTTATATCGTCGGTATCCTTCTGGGCTGGCGGCTTGTGGTGGCCAGCGTCAAGCGCCCGCATCTTTGGCCCAAGAACAGCGCCCCGATGACCCCGCGTCAGGTCGAGGACCTTTTGACCTGGGTGATCCTTGGCGTGATCCTTGGCGGGCGGCTTGGCTTCGTGCTGTTCTATCAACCTGCCTATTACCTGCAAAACCCGCTTCAGATTCTTCAGGTCTGGCAAGGGGGCATGTCGTTTCACGGCGGGCTTTTGGGGGTTGTGACGGCCTGTCTTCTTTATTGCCAACGCCAGGGCCTTGCCCGGCTTTCGGTGGGCGATGCGCTTTGCATGGTGGCGCCGATTGGCCTTTTGCTCGGCCGGATCGCCAATTTCATCAACGCAGAGCTGTGGGGTCGCCCGACCAGCCTGCCCTGGGGCGTGGCCTTTCCCGGCGCAGCGGCACAGGATTGCCCGGATGTGATCGGGATTTGCGCGCGCCATCCCTCGCAACTCTACGAGGCGGCGCTTGAGGGGCTTATCCTTGGCGCGGTGCTTGTCTTTCTGGCCTATCGCCGGGGTGCCCTGAAAGAACGCGGCCGGATCACCGGCCTGTTTTTCGCCGGCTACGGCGTGTCGCGCTTTATCGTTGAGTTCTTCCGTCAGGCCGATGCGCAGTTCATCACCCCCGACAACCCCATGGGCTATGCGCTGCAAATGGGCGCCTTTGGTCTCAGCATGGGGCAATTGCTGTCGCTGCCGATGATCGCCTTTGGCTTGGCCATGGTCGCCTGGGCGAAACGGTCTCGCCCTGCATGAGCAGGCTGCGTGACCACCTGATTGCCCGGATAAGCGAGGGCGGGCCGATCACGCTGGCCGATTACATGGCCACCTGCCTGATGCATCCCGAGCATGGCTATTATGCCACCCGCGATCCGTTTGGCGCGGGCGGCGATTTCATTACCGCACCGGAGATCAGCCAGATGTTTGGCGAGCTGATCGGCCTTTGCCTTGCGCAATGCTGGCTGGATCAGGGCGCGCCCGCGCGCATTGCCCTGGCCGAGGCCGGGCCGGGGCGCGGCACCTTGATGGCCGATATCCTGCGCGCCACCAAGGGCGTGCCGGGGTTTCACGACGCCGCACAGCTTCACCTTATCGAGACCTCGCCGACCCTGCGCGATATCCAGAGCAAGACGATTGCCCGGCCCGACATTACCTTTCACGAGCGCGCTGACACCCTGCCGTCTCTGCCGCTTTACCTTGTCGCGAACGAATTCTTCGACGCCCTGCCGATCTGCCAGTTCGAGCGCGATGGCGACGGCTGGCGCGAGCGTTTGATCGGGCTGAAAGAAGGCCAGCTTGCCGTCGGTCTTGGCGGGCCGGCCGCTTTGCCACAGCTTGCGCATCGGCTGGCCGATACGAAACCCGGCGATGTGGTTGAGACCTGCGCCCCCGCAGAGGCCAGCATCGCCGTGATCGGCGCGCGCATCGACGCCCACGGAGGCGCAGCCCTGGTCATTGATTATGGCGACTGGCGTTCGCTTGGCGATACGTTTCAGGCGCTTGAGGGCCATGCCGCCACGGATCCGCTGGCCAATCCGGGCAATGCCGACCTGACCGCGCATGTGGATTTCGAGGCTTTGGCCAAATCCGCCGTCCCCGCCGCACATACCCGCCTGACGCCTCAGGGCGTGTTTTTGGAACGTCTCGGCATTACCCAGCGGGCGCAGGCGCTTGCCCGCAATCTTCAGGGTGAGGCGCTGGAAAATCACATCGCGGCACATCGGCGCTTGACCCATGCAACGGAAATGGGGACGCTCTTTAAAGTGCTGGGGCTTTTCCCAAAATCCGCCAGCCCGCCACCGGGACTTGAAACATGACGCTCGAAATCCTGACCGCCGATAGCCTGTCTGATTTTCGCCACGGGTTCTTTACCCGGCGCGGCGGCGCGTCTTCGGGTGTTTTTGCCGGGCTGAACTGTGGTGCCGGATCGTCGGACCAATCCGAGATCGTCAGCATCAACCGCGCCCGCGTGGCCGAGGCGATGCAGGTCGCACCCGACAAGATGCTTGGCGTGCATCAGGTCCATTCCGCCGATGTGTTCCCCGTGACCGGCCCAATGGCCGAGAGCCCGCGCGCCGATGCCCTGGTCACGGCGACACCGGGGCTTGCGCTCTCGGTGCTGACCGCCGATTGCCAGCCGGTTTTGTTTGGCGATGCCAACGCGGGCGTCATCGGGGCCGCCCATGCCGGATGGCGCGGGGCGCTTGATGGTGTGCTTGAGGCCACGATTGACGCGATGGAGGCGCTCGGCGCCAACCGCGAGGATATCTGCGCCGTCATCGGCCCCTCGATCAGCCAGGCCGCCTATGAGGTCGGCCCGGAGTTTCTTGAGACCTTCATGATCGAAGACCCGCAGAACAGCCGGTTTTTCGCCAATGGGCTGAATGGTCATTATCAATTCGACCTGCCCGCCTATGGCTTGCACCGGCTGCGCAGCGCCGGGGTGGGACAGGCCGAATGGACCCGTCATTGCACCTATGGCGATCCTGACCGGTTTTATTCCTATCGCCGCACCACCCATGCAGGCGAGGCCGATTATGGGCGGCTGATTTCGGTGATCCGGCTCTGATTGGGGCAGCACCTAGGCGCGGGCGCGCAGATTTTCGCCGCATTTAACGGAAACAATCCGAAGAACACCTCGGTATTGACCACATAAAATCTATTTTTTCCACAATTCTTCAACATCTTAATTAAAATTCAAACCATCCCCAGAGGGTCCGTTGAAAAAGTCTCAGGTTTTTTCGGTTTTCTTTATCCCTGCCAAAACTTGGCCCCAAACCGGGGGCATAGTTGCTGATAACGAAACAATGCGCCCAAGCGCCAAAAGACTACCCGAGGAGAGATCAATGAAAAAACGATGGTTGAAATCGGTCGTGGACAACAGCAGACAACAGGCCCCGACCCTGCCCTTTCACCGCAGCATCCGGCAGACCACCAAGCGCGCTCGCCTTGTGTCTTTGCCTGCGGCCGTGAAATCCGCATAGGCCGTCATGGTCTGCGTCACTTCAGTTCAGTAGCTCAGTAACTGATTACAACTCAAAGGCCGCCCGTTTCCAGTGGGTGGCCTTTTGTGATGCGCCCTACGATTCGGGGGCCATTCGCCCGGAATGTGGCAAACCTGAAACCGAACGCGCAACAAAACCCGCGCAGTCCTGTGATTGCCCGCAGAACCGGAACAATATCCCCAAAAACTTGACCCAAATTGGCGGCGCGCGGCATATTCTTACCATAACGCAAACAGAACTTGTCCTTCTGTCGTTGTCGGTGGGGGCCGACGCGGTTGTGACGACCCAAGTATGGTGACACAACATGACTATTCCCCGCTGGACCGCGCAACCCGCGCAAAACCCTGCCATTTCCCGCATACCAAATCGTAGTGCTGCCGCCCCCGGGCGCGAGGCCATGATGATGCGCAAGTACCGCAGATCCTGGCAGGACGATGATGGTCAGATCATGCAGGACGAACAGGTCGGCCCCGCCCTGCCTCTGTTTGAATCCGCATTTTCCGCCTTTGCGCGCGGCACGTTGATCACCACAACGCGCGGCCCCGTAGCGATTGAGGATCTGACCCCCGGCACCAGGCTTGTGACCGCAGAACACGGGCCGATGCCGGTGATGTGGATCGGTTCCATGACCCTTGCCCCGGCCCATGACGCTCAGGGGTTTGAGCCGACAATCCTGACACGGATCATGGCTGATGCTTTTGGAATTGGTCGCCCGATGGCGGATTTTCTGGCCGGGCCCGGCGCGCGTATCCTGACCCGTCCGCGCAATATGCGGGCCAATATCGGCGGTGATCATGTGCTGACGCCCGCGCGCAACCTTGCCGATGGCGTTCAAGCGATCGAGATCCGCCCACAGCGCCCGGTGAGTTTCTATCACCTCTGCCTGCGCCGTCATGCCACGATCATCGCAAACGGGCTTGAAGCCGAAAGTTTTCATCCCGCGCCGGGGTTCGAGCGCACGCTTGGGCCGAATATGCTCCGGCTGTTTATGGGATTGTTCCCGCACATCCGCGAGCCGCACCAATTTGGCACCATGGCGCATCTGCGCCTGCCGCTGTCATCGCCCGAAGGATTGGAAATCGCCTAGGCCGACTGTGTCAGCCGCGCCTCGAGGATATCGAACGGCACGCCCGGATCATCCTTGGCGACACGAATGACAAGCGATGTCTTGACGCTTGCCACGTTGTCGGCGGCAGTCAGTTCCTCGGTCAAAAAGCGCTGAAAGGTGCTTAGATCGGGGGCGACGCATTTGAGGATGAAATCCACCTCGCCGTTGAGCATGTGACATTCGCGCACAAGCGGCCAGTTGCGACAGCGGGTTTCAAACGCGCTCAGATCGGCCTCGGCCTGACTTTGCAGACCGACCATGGCAAACACCTGAACCTCGAAGCCAAGTTCACGGGCGTCCACCTCGGCGTGATAGCCGCGAATGTATCCCGATTCTTCCAGCGTGCGCACCCGGCGCAGGCAGGGTGGCGCGGAAATACCGACGCGTTTGGCCAGCTCGACATTGGTCATGCGACCGTCCGCCTGCAACTCTGCCAGTATTTTGCGATCAATCGGATCAAGACGGGAAACCGCCATGTTACATCCCCCTCAGACTTCGCGATTGTTATACCACGCCGACGGGCACGCGCAATAATGTTTCGCACTTGCGCAAGATCATTTCCCCAGCACGCCCGGATGGACATGGAACGGCAAAGCCGGGTTGCAAGGGGTTACATGCCGGGCAAGGCGCCGCTATATCTTTGGCCAACCGAATTGCAACCGCACATCAAAGAGATATCCCATGTCCGAAACCCGTCACACCAAATGCCTTATCATCGGATCTGGCCCCGCTGGCTATACCGCCGGCGTTTATGCCAGCCGCGCGATGTTGGAACCGATCCTTGTCCAGGGCATCGAGCCGGGCGGCCAGCTGACCACCACGACCGAGGTTGAAAACTGGCCCGGCGACACCGAGGTGCAGGGCCCCGACCTGATGCTTCGGATGGAGGCCCACGCCAAGGCCATGGGATGCGAAATCATCGGCGATATCATCACAGAGCTTGATATCAAGTCCCGCCCCTTTACCGCGCGCGGCGACAGCGGCACGGTCTATACCGCCGATGCGGTGATCCTGTCGACCGGCGCGCGCGCCAAGTGGCTTGGTCTGCCCAGTGAAGAGGCGTTCAAGGGCTTTGGCGTTTCGGCCTGTGCCACCTGCGACGGGTTCTTTTATCGCGGCCAGGAGATTGTCGTGATCGGCGGCGGCAACACCGCCGTGGAAGAAGCGCTTTTCCTGACCAATTTCGCCTCCAAGGTGACCCTGATCCACCGCCGCGACGAATTGCGCGCTGAAAAAATCCTTCAGGACCGGCTTTTCAAGAACCCCAAGATCGAAACCCTCTGGCATCACACGCTGGACGAGGTCACCGGCACCGACAACCCCAAGGGCGTCGAAGGGGTGCGCGTGCGCCATGTCGACACCGGCGAGATCACCGAAATCCCCTGCAAGGGCGTGTTCATCGCCATCGGCCACGCGCCCGCAAGCGAACTTGTGACCGATACGCTTGAGCTTCACAACGGCGGCTACGTCAAGGTCGAACCGGGCAGCACCCGCACCAGCGTGCCCGGCGTTTTCGCCGCTGGCGATCTGACCGACCATATTTACCGTCAGGCCGTCACAAGCGCCGGCATGGGCTGTATGGCCGCGCTTGACGCCGAACGCTTTCTAGCCGAGCAGGACGACTGAGCACAGGCACGGTTCTGGCCGCCGGTCATACCGGCGGCCAAACATCTGTGTTGCGGCTCGGGCAGGCCCTGAAACTTTATCCCGCAACGCGGCAATAAGGCGTCACTTTGGCCTCTTTTCGCCAATATACCTTGGTTTAGCTTGAAACTTGCCCATTTGCGGGTCTATGCCGCGCGCAATCACGGTTGCATACTGCAACCCAGGTTCACTTTGTATTTTGCCCGAGGGTTCCCATGCAGCACCAAAACCTTGCCCCGATTCCAGAGCTTTATGTTTCACACGAAAGCGCCCAAAAGCTGAAACTCGAGGCCGCAGACCTCATCAGCTGGGATTTGAACGCCCGCCAGATTTGCGATCTGGAGCTCTTGATGAACGGTGGGTTCAGCCCGCTCAAGGGCTTTCTGACCGAGGCAGATTATGACGGCGTTGTTGAAAACATGCGCCTTGAGAATGGCGCGCTCTGGCCGATTCCGATCAACCTCGATGTCAGCGAGAAATTCGCCGAAGGGCTGGAGCTTGGACAGGATATCGCCCTGCGCGACCAGGAGGGCGTGATCCTCGCCACGATGACGGTCACCGACCGCTGGACCCCGAACAAGGCGCGCGAGGCCGAAAAGGTATTTGGGGCCGACGATCTTGCGCACCCGGCGGTGAACTATCTGCATCACACGGCCGGTTCGGTTTATCTTGGCGGGCCGATCACCGGCATCCAGCAACCGGTGCACTACGATTTCCGCGGCAGCCGCGACACCCCGAACGAATTGCGCGCGCTGTTCCGCAAATTGGGCTGGCGTCGCGTCGTGGCGTTTCAGACCCGCAACCCGCTGCACCGCGCGCATCAGGAGCTGACCTTTCGTGCCGCAAAAGAGGCGCAGGCCAACCTGTTGATCCACCCGGTCGTGGGCATGACCAAACCCGGCGATGTCGATCACTTTACCCGCGTGCGCTGTTACGAGGCGGTGATTGACAAATATCCGGGCTCGACCACGACGATGAGCCTTTTGAACCTTGCCATGCGTATGGCCGGCCCCCGCGAGGCGGTCTGGCACGGGCTGATCCGCGCCAATCACGGCTGTACCCATTTCATCGTCGGTCGCGATCACGCCGGTCCCGGCAAGAATTCGGCAGGTGAGGATTTCTATGGCCCCTACGATGCCCAGGATCTGTTCCGCGAATATCAGGATGAAATCGGCGTCGAGATGGTCGATTTCAAATATATGGTCTATGTGCAGGAACGCGCCCAATACGAGCCGATGGACGAGATCACGGACAAGGATGACGTTACCATCCTGAACATCTCGGGCACTGAATTGCGCCGCCGTTTGCAAGAGGGGCTTGAGATTCCCGAATGGTTCTCTTTCCCCGAAGTGGTGACCGAGCTGCGCCGCACTCGCCCGCCGCGCTCGCAACAGGGCTTCACCGTGTTCTTCACCGGCTTTTCCGGCTCGGGCAAATCGACCATCGCCAATGCTCTTATGGTCAAGTTGATGGAAATGGGCGGTCGCCCGGTCACATTGCTTGATGGTGATATCGTGCGTAAAAACCTCAGCTCCGAGCTAGGATTTTCCAAGGAACACCGCGATCTCAACATTCGGCGCATCGGCTATGTTGCTTCTGAAATCACCAAGAATGGCGGTATCGCGATCTGTGCGCCAATCGCGCCCTATGCGGCCACCCGCCGGGCCGTGCGCGAAGACGTCGAGCAATTCGGCGCCTTCATCGAAGTGCATGTCGCCACCACCATCGAGGAGTGCGAGCGCCGCGACCGCAAGGGTCTTTACAAGCTGGCGCGCGAAGGCAAGATCAAGGAATTCACTGGGATTTCAGACCCCTATGATGTTCCCGAGGCGCCCGAGCTGCGCGTGGAAACCGAAGGCGCGGATGTCGACAACTGCGCCCATCAGGTGATTCTCAAGCTGGAACAGATGGGGCTTATCGCGGGCTGATTGCCCCACCTCACAGCGATCGCCAAAGGGCCGCCCCATTCGGGCGGCCCTTTTGACTGGCTCACAAATGCACCTGCCCCGACATCAGAACGCGCCCCTGGCCGGAAACCCGCACGCCGGTAATGGCCTCTGGCGGGCCAAGCACTTCGACACCGGCCTGTCCGGGTCGGTCCATCCAATGCCCCTGCTCCGCCACGAAGCGACAGCTGTCAATCAACCCATGTCGCCACAGGAAAGCCGCCATCGCACCAGTGGCAGAGCCGGTAAAGGCATCCTCGGGCGGGCTCGGCGGCGCAATAAGAAGGCGAGAGAACGTATCTCCCGCCGCGGTTGCGCCCTTCAGGGTAACCCAGAACGGCTCTAGCATATCAATGCCATCATACCCCAGATGCGCCGCCAACCGCGCCAGGGCGCCGTGATCAAGCGCCACCCGGCGCAGCACCTCGTGATCGCGCAAAACCGTGATGCAAAACGGCAGGCCGGTCGACACAAGCTGTGGCGCGGCAATGATATCGTCCGGCTCAATGCCACCCACGGCCGCCACAAGGTCGCGCGGCAGGTCAGGCCCAAATTGGGGCGCCACTTGCGTCATGGTGATGCGTGGAGTGTCCTCGCTTGCGTCAATCGTCACTGGCACAAGCCCCGCGCCGGTTTCCAGCACAAGCTCTCCGCCGCGCGTCAGACCGCGCCGCACCAAAGAGGCGACCGTCGCAATCGTCGGATGCCCGGCAAAGGGAATTTCCCGGCTCGCCAGAAAATAGCGCACCTTGATATCGGCCACATCGGAGGGTTCCAGAAAGGTGCATTCCACAAGGGACGTTTCACGCACGAAGGCCTGACAGGTCTCGCCACTCAGGGCCCCCGCATCATGCACCACCGCACAGCCGTTGCCGCCGAACGGCTGATCGGTAAAGGCATCGACCCAATCAAACTCATAGCTGGTCATCGCGGGCCCTGCCTATCGTGGGAGTCAGTGAACCGCGACCGGGTCCATGTTGTTCTGACGCGCCAGCATAAACGCCAGCTTGCGGTCGCCCACAAGCGCCAGACGCTCGCCATCCACGGTATGAACCGCATAGATCGTGGTCAGCCCGCCCGCCTGTTCGCGCATTTCCGCAGGCAGGTCCTTAACCTCGACCGGCCGCACATAGACGATCGCAGGCGCCTCATTGGCGTCGAATTCGTATTTGGTATCCATCTTGGCTTACCCCTTGTTTATCTTGATCCGCTGCACAACCGGTTCCGGTTGGGCACGGGTCAGGTCGACATGCAACAGACCGTTTTCCATGATCGCCTCGCCCACCTCGACCCCATCAGCCAGCACGAAAGAGCGCTGGAACTGCCGCGCGGCAATGCCGCGATGCAGGTAAAGCCGGGCCTCGGCCTCGTCATTCTGACGGCCCCGGATCACCAATTGGCGATCCTCGACCGTGATCGACAGGTCATCCTCGGCAAATCCGGCCACGGCAAGCGTGATCCGATAGGAATTGTTCGAGGTCTGCTCGATATTGAAAGGCGGGTAGCCTTCATTGCCGGATTTCGCACTGCGTTCCAACATCCGCTCAAGCTGTTCAAACCCAAGCATGTAGGGGTGCGACCCCAGTGTAAGCTTTGTCATTGACACGTCCTTGACTCTAAGCGACCGTCCGTTGCGCAGGCCCCGTTGTGGCGACCTGCCCCCGAAATATGGGGATTGTGATGCGCGCGTGCAAGGGCTTTGCGAAACGGCGCAAATTCAGTATGTTATGGCTTCAACGGTGCAAGGGAATCGCCAGTCATGAATGCCTACAGCGATCTGTCGATGAAATCCGAAGACGTCCTGCGGGTCGAGCTTGAGGAATTTCGCCGCGAACACCGCGACCTGGACGAGGCAATTCGCGCCCTGCACCTCAATGGCATTGCCGATCCGCTGACCCTGCAACGCCTGAAAAAGAAGAAACTTTACCTGCGCGATATCATTGCCCGCATCGAAGACCGGCTTTATCCGGACATCATTGCGTAACGCCCGCCGATCAGTATAGTGCGCGCTTCATTGCAAGGGGCGTGATATGACAGAGGTCAAAGTCGGCATCATCATGGGAAGTCAGTCAGACTGGTCCACCATGCGCGAAGCCGCTCAAATTCTCGATGAACTGGGTGTTGCCTATGAGACCAAGATCGTCTCGGCGCATCGCACGCCGGACCGGCTCTGGGAGTATGGTAAAACCGCCGCTGCGCGCGGGCTTCAGGTCATCATCGCAGGCGCCGGCGGGGCCGCGCATCTGCCCGGCATGATGGCCAGCAAGACCCGCGTTCCGGTGATCGGTGTCCCGGTTCAGACCAAGGCCCTCTCGGGTGTGGATAGCCTCTATTCCATCGTGCAGATGCCGCGCGGCTTTCCCGTGGCCACCATGGCCATCGGCGGCGCAGGGGCGGCCAATGCCGGCCTGATGGCCGCCGCGATCCTTGCCAATGGCGACGCCGACCTTGCCACCCGGCTTGATGACTGGCGCATTGCCCTCTCGGCCTCAATTCCGGATGAACCAACCGATGACTGATCCCCTTCCTACCGGCGCGACCATCGGCATTCTCGGCGGCGGCCAATTGGGCCGGATGCTTTCGGTGGCCGCCGCGCGCCTCGGTCTGCGCTGTCATGTCTTTGAACCCGGCGCCAACCCGCCTGCGGCGGACGTGGCCCATGCCGTCACCACCGCCGCCTACGAGGATGAGGCCGCCCTGCGCGCCTTTGCCCAAAGCGTCGATGTCATCACCTATGAGTTCGAGAACATCCCGACCTCGGCGCTCGATATTCTGGAAAAGATCAAACCCGTCCGCCCCGGGCGCAAAGCCCTGCGGGTAAGCCAGGACCGCCTTGTCGAAAAGGCTTTCCTGAGCGAACTCGGCTTGCAAACCGCGCCCTTCGCCGCCGTCGACGACGCCCAGGATCTGGCCGAGGCGATTGCCGAAATCGGCCTGCCTGCGATCCTCAAGACCCGCCGCCTTGGCTATGATGGCAAGGGTCAGGCTCGGATCATGACGCCGGATGACGCCGAAGCGGCCCTGGCCGATATGGCGGGCCAACCCGCCATCCTCGAAGGCTTTGTCGATTTTTCACACGAGGTCTCGGTGATCGCCGCCCGCAATGAGGCCGGCGACGTGGCCTGCTTTGATCCCGGCGAAAACGTCCACGAAGGCGGCATCCTGCGCACCACCACCGTGCCCGCCCGACTGAACGGCGCGCAGCGCACCGATGCGGTGCTGCTGGCCGCCAAGATCCTCAACAAGCTGCGCTATGTCGGCGTCATGGGGGTCGAACTCTTCGTCACCGACAAAGGCCTTATCGTCAATGAAATCGCCCCACGGGTGCATAATTCCGGCCATTGGACACAACAGGGCTGCGCGATTGATCAGTTCGAACAACATATCCGTGCCGTTGCGGGCTGGCCGCTCGGCGACGGTACCCGCTACGCCGACGTGGTGATGGAAAACCTGATCGGCGATGATATGGACCGGGTCCCTGACCTGGCGAAAACCGCCAATGCCGCGATCCACCTTTACGGCAAGGCCGAGGTCAAACCGGGCCGCAAGATGGGGCATGTGAACCGCATCGTCACATGACACGACAACAGGCCTTTCATCTTTCCAAAAATACTCACATCGCGCCGCAGGCCCCTTGCGGCGCGGCTATCCGATAAAGCGCGCCGCCGCCTCACCCGACATATAGCTGATGCGCCCGGCGGCCATGGTCGCGGCGACCTTGCGGCTGTGCGCCTCAAGCACCACGAGATCGGCCCGCAGCCCTGTACGCAGCGCGCCCCGGTCAGACAGCCCCAAGATCCGCGCAGGTCCCGCCGAAACAAGCCCCCAGGCCCCGGCCAGATCAAGCAGCCCGCCATCGGCCAGCAAAAACGCCGCCCGTTTGAGCGAGGGATAGTGGTAATCCGAGGCAAGCGCATCCACGAGCCCCATCGCCACAAGTTCGATCGCGCTGGCATTGCCATTATGCGAGTTCCCCCGCACGACGTTGGGCGCGCCCATGATCACCGCATCACCCCCGTTCCGTGCCTCTTCGGCGGCCTCAAGGGTTTCGGGAAACTCGGCGATCCTGACACCACGCGCGCGCGCCGCACGACGCTGATCGGCACGGCGGTCGTCATGGCTTCCAAGGCGCACACCGCGCGCCACAAGCTCAGCGCTCAGCCGGTCAAGCGCGGCGGGCACCGCCCCCATGGCGGCATGCAGGCCTTGAATGAATTCAAGATGCTTCTCGGGGTTGCGCCCGATCCGAAGCGCCTGACCGTGCAGACGCGGCGGGCGCTTGCCCTTGTCGAGCGCCTCATGCGGCAGGTGATCGTTGAACACCACATAGCCGATATCATGGCGCGCGATCATTTCGGCCACCGCCGCGTAATCGTCCAGCATGGCCACCTCAAAGCGAAGCTGCGCACGAAGGTCGGTTGCCACGCGTGCGCGCAGGCTCGCCATGCCGGTAAAGACACGCTCGGCAAACTCCGGGCCGCGCATGCCGCCTTCCCAGCTATAAAACTGCGCCAGCGTGGCGGTGGTAATGCCGTTTGCGCCCAACTCGGCCTCGGCGGCAGTCAATCCCTCGCCAAGGTCCTTCATCGCGCCGCGCCGCGGGGCAAGGTGGCGCTCGAACCCGTCACCATGCACATCGACAATCCCCGGCAGAACCAGAAAACCGCTCAGATCAACCTCGCGTCCCACCGGCGCATCGGCGATCACGCCATCGCGTATCGCAAGCGGCTCATCGGATAGGCCTTGGGGGCGCAACACCTCTGCGCCGGTCAATGTCAGGGAAAGCGCGCTCATTCCTCGACCCAGCCCCAAAGGACATCGCCAAGCGTCAGATCGTGATCAAACGCCCCGTCGCGCAGGAAATTCTCAACCTGCGCGATGACAAGCGGGTTGTTCATCATGAAGGTATGCGTCACCGGCAGGGTCAGGTGATCGGCCATGCCCTCGACCTTCGTCGAGGCGACCGACACCTTGCCGTCATCCGGCCCCTCGATCACGCTTGAATAATAGGGGTTGAGAGAGCGCGTGCCGGCAATCACCCCAAGCTCGAAATCAACTGGCGGAAGCTGTTCCGGAAGGCCCTCCGGCCCGGTCTCAAGCTGCCCACCGGCCGGGCCGTTGATCCATTGAAAAAGCTCAAGCCCGCCCAATTCGTCAACAAGCTCGCTGCCGTGATTGGGCGGCGCAAGCATGACGACGCGGCCCATATCTGCGGGGCGGTTGTCCTTTAGCCAGAACCGCAACAGGATGCCGCCCATCGAATGGGTCACGAAATGTACCTTGGTCTCGCCACAAACCCGCACCCCGAATGGCAGGGTCTCTTCGGCAAGCTGCGCGATGCGCTCTTCGGTCGAGGGATAATCGGGGCTGAACACGTCATAGCCCGCCGCCTCCAGCGACTCTTGCATCACCAATAGCGAGGTATCGGACCGCGCCAGACCATGCAAGAGCACCACGCAATCCGCGCGTGCGGGCGTGGCCAACAGGCCGGCGCAAAGGCCAAGAACGAAAAGCATCTGTTTCATGTGGTTCAGATAGGTATATTTACCCCCGCTGAACAGCCCCTTTTCCCACCCGGAGACACCACTTTGAGCATCCGCATTGCCACCCGCGCCGTGATCGTCAAGGATCAGCGGCTTTTGCTGGTCAACGCCTTTCCGGGCCAACAGAGCGACCTGTGGTGCGCCCCCGGCGGCGGCGCAGAGGTCGGCGCATCGCTTCCCGACAACCTGCAACGCGAGGTTTTTGAGGAAACCGGCCTGCGCGTCAAACCCGACAGCCTTGCGCATGTCGCCTTTGCGCGGGGCATGGGCTATGATCCGCTTGAGGTTCTAATAAGGTGACGCGATGAACAAGGCCTTTACCAAAGAGGATGACGGCAGCACGCCCGAGCGCCTGCCCGACCTGCCGATAAGCGGGCATCCCAACCATGTCACACCGCAGGGTCTGGCCGCGCTCAAGGCACGCCACGCCAGCCTTGAGGCCGAGGTGAACCGTTTGCGCGAAGGGCGCGAATTTCTCGATGACCTGCATCCGCTGGCCGTGGCCGAGCGCGATCTGCGCTATGTCGAGGCGCGGCTGAACACCGCGATCCTTGTGCCCCCGCCAGAGGGGCCCTGCGATCAGGTGCTCTTTGGTGCCACCGTCACCGTCGCCGATGAAGAGGGGCGCCAGGCGAGTTATACCATTGTCGGCGAGGATGAATCGGACCCCGAAAAGCGGCTGATCTCGGCTTTTTCACCGCTGGCGCGTGCCCTGATCGAGGCCCGCGTTGGCGATATCGTGGAATGGCCCAAGCCCACCGGCGTGGTCGAGCTTGAGGTGCGCCGCGTTACCTATCGCGCCTGACGCGCCCAAGCGGCAGAACAGAGATCGCAACACCGCCCAGCACCAGAGCCGTCGCCATCACGAATTGCAGGTCCAGCGCCTCGGCGAGAAAGATCATGCCGCCGGCCATTGCGATCACCGGCACGGTCAATTGCGCCACCGCCGCCACGCTTGCGCCGATCCGCGGCAGGATCGAATACCACATCGCATAGCCAACCCCCGAGGTCAGCGCGCCAGAGGCAATCGCCAGCAGGATGCCGTCGCGCCCGATCTCGGCCCCGCCCGGCGCACTCGGCCAAAGCAGGGTAAGCACCACACCGACCGGCGCCGCCAGAATGAAATTCGTCGCCGTCGCCTGAAGGGCGTCGCGGTTGAGCCGACCAGCCAGCGAATAAATTCCCCAGCCGACCCCGGCCAGCGCCATCAACAGCCCGTGCAGCGGGCTGATCACCGGGCCGGCACCGGGCCAGAGCAGCCAGGCCAGCCCGCCAAAGGCCACAAGCGCCCCGATCCAGCGGCGCGGCGGCATCGCCTCACGCGCCCAAAGCCCGCCGGCGAACATTGTGATCTGAACCACGCCGAACAGGATCAGCGCGCCGATCCCCGCATCAAGCGCGTTATACGCCCCGGAAAACCCGTAGATATAGACCAAGAGCGCCAGCACCCCGGCGACACGCCCCGGCCCGCGCAAGTCAATCCGCCCGCGCAGCGCGAGACATAAACCCGCCAGCATCACCGCCCCCGCCACAAGCCGGATCGCGCCAAAACTGGCGGCATCAATGCAGCCCCCGGCAAGGGCCAGACGGTTCAGCACCGAATTGGCGGCAAAGGCGATCATGGTCCATGTCGTGAGGAAAAACAGGGGCATTACAGGGTCTCAAACGCCTTGGGATAGATCAGGCTCTGTTCTGGCACATCCGTCCCCGGCCCCGCCAGCAACGTGTTCGTGATCGGATAGGGCGAGGTCAGTTTGGCGGCGCGCGCGACACTAAACCCCGCGCGTTCGTAAAAACCGGGTTCGCCCAGCACGACAACATAACACCCGCTCAGGCGCGCCCATTCCGACAAAAGGCCGATCATCCGACGGCCATGCCCCTGGCCCTGCCAGTCGGGATCAATCGCCACCGGAGCAAGGCAAAGCCAGGTCTTTGGGCTGCGCATCACCGAAAGGGCGTAATATCCAACAATGCCATCGTCAGACGGCAGCACGGTTTCGCCCGCGATATCACCCGCGCGGCGTAGCTTTTCAACAAGCCGCGCCTCGGCCTGCCCGCCAAAGGCGCGCTCTAACAGGGCGGCCACGGCCGGTTCTTCCCCGCGCCGCATCTCGCGGCTGAATTGTGTGTGTTTCACTTGTCCACCTGCCAATAAAAAGGGGCCGCCCGAAGGCGACCCCAATGCGTTAGCACAGATGTGCAGCAGATTACATCATGCCGCCCATGCCGCCCATGTCGGGCATGCCGCCACCGGCGCCAGCGCCTTCTTTGGCGGGCTTGTCGGCAACCATCGCTTCGGTGGTGATCAGCAGGCCTGCGATCGAGGCTGCGTCTTCCAGAGCGGTGCGCACAACCTTGGCCGGATCGATCACGCCGAACTTGAACATGTCGCCATATTCGTCGGTCTGCGCGTTATAGCCAAACTTGAGGTCTTCGCTCTCGCGGATTTTGCCCGCAACAACCGAACCGTCAACACCAGCGTTCTCTGCGATCTGACGCAGCGGCGCTTCAAGCGCTTTGCGAACGATCATGATACCGGCGTTCTGGTCGCTGTTGGCGCCTTCCAGACCCAGAAGGGTCTTGGCCGCCTGAACGAGGGCAACACCGCCGCCCACAACGATACCTTCTTGCACGGCCGCACGCGTGGCGTTCAGGGCGTCGTCGACGCGGTCCTTACGCTCTTTCACTTCGATTTCGGTCATGCCGCCAACGCGGATAACAGCAACACCACCGGCCAGTTTGGCCACGCGCTCTTGCAGCTTTTCACGATCGTAGTCGCTTGTGGTGTCTTCGATCTGCTGACGGATCTGTGTGACCCGTGCTTCGATCTCGGCTTTTTCACCGTGGCCGTCGACGATGGTGGTTTCGTCTTTGGTGATGGTGATGTTCTTGGCCGAACCCAGCATGTCCATGGTGACGGATTCAAGCTTCATGCCAAGATCCTCGGAGATCACCTGACCACCGGTCAGAATTGCGATATCCTGAAGCATTGCCTTGCGACGATCGCCAAAGCCGGGGGCCTTGACCGCAGCGATTTTCAGACCGCCACGCAGCTTGTTGACCACGAGGGTTGCAAGCGCTTCGCCTTCAACGTCCTCGGCAATGATCAAGAGCGGCTTCTGGCTCTGGATCACCTGCTCGAGCAGCGGAACCATGGCCTGCAGCGACGAAAGTTTCTTTTCGTGCAGCAGGATCATGCAGTCTTCCATCTCGGCAATCATCTTGTCCGAGTTGGTGACGAAATAGGGGCTCAGGTAGCCGCGGTCGAACTGCATGCCTTCAACAACATCGGTCTCTGTTTCCAGGCCTTTGTTCTCTTCGACGGTGATCACACCCTCGTTGCCGACTTTCTGCATCGCGTCTGCGATCTGACGACCGATTTCCGCTTCGCCGTTGGCCGAGATGGTGCCGACCTGGGCAACTTCGGCGCTGTCATTGACAGGGCGCGAGGCGGCTTTGATCGCGGCAACCACTGTGTTGGTCGCCATGTCGATACCGCGCTTGAGGTCCATCGGGTTCATGCCGGCGGCAACCGATTTCATGCCTTCTTTGACGATGGCCTGGGCCAGAACAGTGGCGGTAGTGGTACCGTCGCCTGCTTCGTCATTGGTGCGGCTGGCCACTTCTTTGACCATCTGCGCGCCCATGTTCTCGAACTTGTCTTCAAGTTCGATTTCCTTGGCAACCGATACACCGTCTTTGGTGATGCGCGGTGCGCCAAAGGATTTTTCCAGAACCACATTGCGGCCTTTGGGGCCAAGTGTCACCTTAACCGCATCGGCCAGGGTGTTGACGCCTTTGAGCATGCGATTGCGGGCGTCTGTAGAAAAACGTACGTCTTTTGCAGCCATTTTCAGGTGCTCCCGTTTTTTGAAAATCTAGTGTTGATGGGACAATAAGGCGGTTTGAAAACCGGGCCTTATGCCATCAGACCCAGAATGTCGCTTTCTTTCATGATCAACAGCTCTTCGCCATCAACCGTCACTTCGGTGCCCGACCATTTGCCGAACAGGATGCGGTCGCCGGCTTTTACAGCCATCTCGATCAGCTCGCCGTTGTCCTTGCGCGCGCCTTCGCCGCAGGAAACAACTTCACCCTCGCTGGGCTTTTCTTTTGCGCTGTCGGGGATGATCAGTCCGCCAGCAGTTTTTTCTTCGCTTTCAACGCGGCGAACAAGCACACGGTCGTGCAGCGGTTTAAATGCCATCTCTGAGGCTCCTTGGCTCAAAGTTTCTTCCTATGACCCCTCCGAGGGGGTCGTTAGCACTCAGTCTCGCCGAGTGCTAACGACGCATAGCTAGGGATCACGCGAAACGGAGTCAACACCATTGATCCATAAAATCAGCGGTTTCGCCTGTCCCACCAAAGGGAAATTACGCCGCAGCGCAGCATTGACAGGTGACAAACCGGGCGCACCCGCCTATAAGGCGCGCAAATCAGACAGCCCCACAGGATTGACCCCACATGACAACACTTGTTTTTGGCCATAAATCGCCCGACACCGATTCCACCGGCTCGCCCATCATCTGGGCCTGGTACCTGAACGACGTGCAGGGCATCCCCGCCGCCCCCGCCCTCTTGGGGGAACCCAATACAGAGGCGCTGTTCATGCTGGAGCGCTGGAATCTGGACAAGCCGCAGATCATTGAGGGCGTCGCCGCCGATGCGCCGGTGGTGATCGTGGATACCAACAACCCGGCCGAGCTTCCGGCCGATATCAACGCCGCCGATATCCGTGGCATCATCGACCATCACAAGCTTGTCGGCGGCCTCGAAACCAAAGGCCCCATCGACATCCGGATCGAACCTTTGGCCTGCACCGCGACGATCATGTACAAGATGATCGGCAAGGACATGGCGCAAATGCCAACCGCTATCAAAGGCGCGATGCTGACCTGTATCCTGAGTGACACGCTTGAATTCCGCTCGCCGACCACGACGCAGGAAGACAAGGCCATCGCGCATGCGCTTGCCAAAGACCTTGGCATCGTGATCGCCGATTATGCCGCCGAAATGTTCGCCGCGAAATCCGATGTCTCGGCCTTTTCCGACGCCGAACTGCTGCGGATGGATTCGAAAGAATACGCTGTTGGTGACACCAAGTTTCGCGTCAGCGTTCTTGAAACCACCGCCCCCGCGACCGTGCTTGACCGCAAGGCCAGCCTGCTGAACACCATGACAACCGTGGCCGCCGAAGATGGCGTGGATCAGGTTCTGTTGTTCGTCGTCGACATCCTCAACGAGGAAGCCACGCTTTTGGTGCCCAACGATCTGGTGAAAACCCTCGCCGAGAAATCCTTTGGCGCGACCGTGTCGGGCGATGCTGTTGTTCTGCCCGGCATCATGAGCCGCAAGAAACAGATCATCCCCAACCTCAAGGTCTGAGGGCGATAAAAGAGTTTGGAAAAGGGGCGCCGCGTGCGCCCCTTTTTCGTGGGCTCAGACCACGATCAGGCCTCGGCTGGTGGCACGGGCCACCGCATGAATGGTGTTGACCGCCCCAAGCTTGAAGCGCGCCGATTCAACGTAAACCCGCAGGGTATGCTCCGAAATGCTCAGCGTCTGCGCCACCTGTGCCCGGCTATAGCCCATGGCCAACAGGGTAAGCCCGTCGACCTCGCGCGGCGAAAGGGGCTGAACCTGGCCGGGGTTTCGGTCCGGCTCGAAATCAAGCGCTTTCTGGTTGAAATAATGCGCGATCAGGATCAGGTCGCGCCGGTGCTCTTCGGTGAAGGTGGCCCAGGTCAGATCATCGCAATTATGGCTGACAGTAAAAAGCGCAAACTGGCCATTTGGCCCACGTACCGGCACTGAATAGCCCTGATTGCCGATGCCGTATTCGATTGCTTCAACCTGAAAGGTGCGGGCCGCCTTGCCAGACCAGTCAAGCCGCTTCCAATCCACCGGATGAAACCGTTTGTAACCCCCCTGAATGACCGGATCGATGCGCACATAGTCCTGGTCGAGATATCGCTGCACCCAGATCGGGGAATAGGTGCCACAGCCATATTGTTCACCGGCACTGCTGACCCAGTGATACACCATATGATCAACGCTCAGAAGATCGCGAAATTGCTCGATCAGATTCTGTAAATCCGTCAGATCAGAGGCATGTTCCAAAGCCTCCAATAACGTTTCCAGCCGCGCGGGCGGGGTTGCGTTCATTCGCGGAATGTCCTTCCCCAGTCAACGCAAGCTCGCTCGCGGCCACCAGCCGTGTATCATCCAGCTGTTCGGCCAAAACACTCATCCCATTCTCATGGGCAAATGTCTGTAGATCGGCAAGAACGTCGAGTATCCATTCGTTTCGCATCTATCAGCCTCGCGTAGCACTGGTTAATAAAGAGTTAACACAACTATAGCACGTGTTAAGAATCGTTGTTATTCGCGAATAACAACTCCCCAGAAATAGCGGGGCAGTCTTTTGCTAAGCATCTGACATCATTGAAGCGCACCCAAACGCAGACCGCCCGCGAACCGATCGAGCGATTCGCGGGCGGTTTCGGGTCACTAAACCCAAGGCTGATTATGAACGGCCGGCCTCGATCACGTCCTCGACCGTGCGCAACCCGGTGCGCGGGGCCTGAACCAGAACCGCCATATTGCCCGGCTTATGCTCATTGCGCAGCATCTTGAGGTGCGCGGCAGGAATTTCATCCCAGGGGAACACTTCCGACATGCAGGGATCAATCCGGCGCTCGATCATCAGCTTGTTGGCCGATGCCGCCTGCTTGAGGTGGGCAAAGTGCGAGCCCTGCAGGCGCTTTTGGTGCATCCACATATAGCGCACGTCAAACGTACAGTTAAAGCCGCTGGTCCCGGCGCAGATCACCACCATGCCGCCCTTTTTACACACAAGGCTGGACACCGGGAAAGTCGCTTCGCCGGGGTGTTCAAACACGATATCGACGTTGTTGCCCTTGCCAGTGATGTCCCAGATCGCCTTGCCGAACTTGCGCGCTTCCTTGAACCACGCGGCATATTCGGGCGTGTTCACGGTGGGCAATTGCCCCCAACAGCTAAAGTCCTTGCGGTTGATCACGCCCTTGGCGCCAAGATCCATCACGAACTCGCGCTTGTCCTCGTCCGAGATCACACCGATGGCATTGCCGCCTGCGGCATTGATCAACTGAATGGCAAACGACCCAAGGCCACCCGAGGCGCCCCAGACCAGAACGTTTTGACCGGGCTTAAGCTCGTGCGGGTGATGCCCGAACAGCATCCGATAGGCGGTGGCCAGCGTCAGGGTGTAGCAGGCGCTTTCTTCCCATGTCAGATGCCTGGGGCGCGGCAGCAATTGCTGCGCCTGAACGTTGGTGAATTGGGCAAACGACCCATCCGGGGTTTCGTAGCCCCAAATCCGCTGGCTCGGCGAGAACATCGGATCGCCGCCGTTGCATTCTTCGTCGTCGCCATCATCCTGGTTACAGTGGATGACAACCTCGTCGCCCACCTTCCAGTTCTTGACCCGATCCCCCACAGCCCAGACAATGCCCGAGGCATCGGACCCGGCGATGTGATAGTCGGCACCATGGCTGTCAAACGGGCTGATCGGAACACCGAGGCCGGCCCAAACACCGTTATAGTTAACGCCTGCCGCCATCACCAGAACAAGCACTTCGTGGCTGTCCAGAATGGGGGTATCGACCACCTCGATCTGAAAGCTTTTGTCGGGCTCGCCGTGCCGCTCGCGCCGAATCGCCCAAGCGTACATCTGCTTGGGGACATAGCCCAGGGGGGGCATTTCACCGACCTCGTACAGGTCTTTTTCGGGTGCCTCGTAGGGCGCAATACCCGGTTCTGTATCCAAAGCCATGATAGCCTCCTGTCACAAAATTGCCGCGACGCAGAATCGCGCCTCTCTGCCCTTGAAATATCCGCCGGAACGCAACAATGCAATGCCAAAGGGCGCATTTTTGTAATTTTATGACCGAGCGAACGCAGAAATTGCTGCTATTTCGTGCTGCGGTCGCGAAAAAGATGGGCGATCGAGGCCGCGTAGAATTCAACGATGGGCCGCTCATGCTCGACCACCGAATACTTACCATCGCCCTCTTGCACCATCTCGCGCTTGGTCAACGCCTGAAGACCAAACCGCGCGCCATAACCGATATCGTCACGCGGCAGGTGCAGATAGGCGCTTCGCAAATCCGCCGCCATGCGGGTGACGCTTTCCTCTAGCTCGGCCAGGCTCAGAGGCGCTTTGGCCCGCAACATCGCCCGCGCCACAAGCGGAACGGGCAGCACAGGCACCTCCTGGCCGATCCTCTCCATCAAGAGCTCTGCAAGCCCTTCGATCCCCGCCCCCGGATGATCGCGTTCGAACGCCGCGAGCGAGAGCGGCGCCCCGAAACTGACCGCCGCATAGCCATGCCGGTGATAGCGCCCGCGCAGGCGCAGCCAGATCTGCTTGAGGATAAACCGCCCGATCACACTGATGCGCGCCGGAAACTTGCGCCCGCCGGCCTGTCCTGCCGCCACCAGAAGACGATCCTCGAACACCCGGTCGTAATTGAGGGCGACCGGCACGAACACCACATCCCGCACACCGGGCGTGCGCTCTTCGACAAGGTATTTCAGCAAGCCGAGTTTCGGCGGCGCGAGGGCGCCATCAAGGCTCAGCCCGCCTTCGGGGAACATCGCCTGGGTCACGCCGCCATCGGTGGCCATGCCGACATAGCGCGCCAGAACCCTGCGATAGAGGTCACCGCGCGATTTGCGGCGGATGAAATAGGCGCCCATCGCCCGGATCAACCGGCTCAGCGGCCAGACCCGCGCCCATTCGCCCACCGCATAGCTAAGCGCCGAGCGTTCCGCCGCCAGCCATGTCACCAGAACGTAATCCATGTTGCTGCGGTGGTTCATCACAAAGACCACCGTCGCCTCTTTATCCACCGCGCTCAGGGCGGCGGCATCGAAATTGCCCAACCGGACGCGATATAACGACCAGCTCAGCCATTTGGCGGCGCGGATCGCAAAGCCGAAATAGGCACTGGCGCTAAAGCTTGGCACGATTTCGCGGGCATAGCTCTGGGCCTGTTCAAAGGCGACGTTCTCGGGGATGCCTTGTGCCTTGGCATGGGCGACAATTGCGCGGCTCACCTCGGGATCATAGATCAGCCGCTGAATCATGTCATAGCGCCGCGCAAGCTTGAACGGCTCAATCGGTCGCTCAAGCCGGGTGTTGAGCTTGGCCACCACCCGCTCCATCCGCCGACGGAAAAACCAGCGCACCGAGGGAAACAGGAAATGCGACGCGAATGTCACTGCTGCAAAAGCAACAAGCAAGATCAGCGCCCAAATGGGCATTTCCACCACTTTCCCCATCCGCGCAGCAAAGCAGGGTTTGCACCCCGCGTAAATGCCTGTGTAAATGAAGCCATGCCGCGATGCAGCGAATTGACAGCGGCATTTTATTGCATATAACCGAAGCCGAACGTAACAAAATTACCCAAACCGATTCAGAGGCCCCATCATGTCGCAGACGCAGAAAGACCAGACCAAGGATCGTCCCTGGCTTATCCGGACCTATGCGGGCCATTCCACCGCTTCGGCCTCGAACGCGCTTTACCGCGCCAACCTTGCCAAGGGGCAAACCGGGCTTTCGGTGGCTTTCGATCTGCCGACGCAGACCGGCTATGACAGCGATCACATTCTGGCGCGCGGCGAAGTTGGCAAGGTCGGCGTGCCGGTCAGCCACCTTGGCGATATGCGCGCGCTGTTTGCCGATATCCCGCTCGATCAGATGAACACTTCGATGACGATCAACGCCACCGCGCCCTGGCTGTTGTCGCTTTATATCGCCGTGGCCGAGGAACAGGGCGCGGATGTGACCGCGCTTCAGGGCACCGTGCAAAACGACCTGATCAAGGAATACCTGAGCCGGGGCACCTATATCTGTCCGCCGAAACCCAGCCTCAAAATGATCGGGGATGTGGCCGAATATTGCTATAAGCACGTGCCGAAATGGAACCCGATGAACGTCTGTTCCTATCACCTGCAAGAGGCCGGTGCGACACCGCAACAGGAACTGGCCTTTGCCCTGGCCACCGCCACCGCCGTGCTTGACGAACTCAAACCGCGCGTCGCACCCGAGGATTTCCCGGCGCTTGCGGGGCGGATCTCGTTCTTTGTGAACGCCGGCATTCGCTTTGTGACCGAGATGTGCAAGATGCGCGCCTTTGTCGATCTCTGGGATGAAATCCTTGAAACCCGCTATGGCGTCAGCGATCCAAAGTTTCGCCTGTTTCGCTATGGCGTGCAGGTCAACAGCCTCGGCCTGACCGAGCAACAGCCCGAAAACAACGTCTATCGCATCCTGATTGAAATGCTGGCCGTGACCCTGAGCAAAAAGGCCCGCGCCCGCGCCGTGCAATTGCCCGCTTGGAACGAAGCGCTCGGGCTGCCGCGCCCCTGGGATCAGCAATGGTCGATGCGCATGCAACAAATCCTGGCCTATGAAACCGACCTTCTTGAGTTCGACGACCTCTTTGAGGGCAACCCGGCGGTCGATGCCAAGGTCGAGACGCTCAAGGACGGCGCGCGTCACGAGCTGGCCAATATCGACAGCATGGGCGGCGCGGTCGATGCGATCGAGTACATGAAGGCCCGCCTTGTCGATAGCAACGCCGAACGCCTTGGCCGGATCGAGCGCAATGAAACCATCGTCGTCGGCGTCAACCGCTGGCAAGAGGGAGAGCCTTCGCCGCTTCAGACCGAGGATGGCGGCATCATGGTGGTCGATCCGGCGGTCGAGGCCGAACAGATCAACCGCCTGAACGACTGGCGTAACAACCGCGATGCGGCAGCCGTGAAAGAGGCGCTCGCCAATCTGCGCGCCGCCGCCGCCGAGGGTCGCAACGTGATGGAGCCTTCGATTGCCTGCGCCCGTGTCGGCGTGACCACCGGCGAATGGGCCGCACAGATGCGCGCCGTCTTTGGCGAATATCGCGGCCCGACCGGCGTCTCGGCCAACCCCTCGAACATGACCGAGGGCCTTGATGATATCCGCGCCGCCGTCGACACGGTGAGCGACCGCCTTGGGCGGCGGCTCAAGTTTCTGGTCGGCAAGCCGGGGCTTGATGGCCATTCCAACGGCGCCGAACAGATCGCCTTTCGCGCCCGCGATTGCGGTATGGACATCGGCTATGCCGGTATCCGCCTGACGCCAGAGGAAATCGTGCGCACAGCACTTGAGGACGAGGCCCATGTTGTCGGCCTCTCGATCCTGTCAGGCAGCCACATGCCGCTTGTCGAAGACCTCATGGCGCGGATGCGCGAGGCGGGGCTTGGCCACGTGCCGGTGATCGTCGGCGGCATTATCCCGGACGATGACGCCAAGCGCCTGCGCGAAATGGGCGTGGCGCGGGTCTATACCCCCAAGGATTTCGAGCTCAACACCATCATGATGGATATCGTGACGCTCGCCGACCCCAAGGCGGTGGCGGCGCAATAACCCCACCTTAGGCCTGCGCCGGCAAAAGGTTGTCCGTTCGATCCTTTTGGGACGGGGTTGCGGCTGTCGCGCCAAGACAGCAGCGGGATGGTGCGTGCACATCTGAACCATGTCGAAAAATCGCTTGCCGATCAGCAAAAGGCTCTTGCCGCCCTTACGCGCGGGCCTCGCGCGGCTGACCGCAAGGTCAGACAAGCCGCCCCGCCCCCTGCCTGACGAAACCCAGCCACCTCAGACAGGCCGCTGCAGCGCAAAATTGCAGCTCGAGGTGAAAGACTGCCTACTTTCACGGCCTATGTTTCAGGCGCGAAATGCGCTGCCATGCTCGCGGAAATATGCCTTGAGAAGGGCGCGGAACGCGCTGACCTTGGCGCCGGGCCAGACATCGGCATGCGCCACCGCCCAGATCGGGGCATAGGGGCTTGGCTCCATCACCGGCACCTGCACCAGGTCGGGCGTGCCGCGCCCGATGAACATCGGCATGCGCACCACGCCAAGCCCGGCCTGCGCCGCGCCGATCATCGCGATCATGTCGTCAAAGCGCGCCCGCACAAAGGCTCGCGGGTTGCGGGCAAGGGCGGCGGCGGGCACGCCCTTGGTCTGGCTATACACGATCCAGCCGGTGGGATCATCCGGGGCCTCTGCAATGCGGCGGGCGACCTCGGGGCTGGCAAAGGCAGCCGTGTGCTGATCGCTCAGGCGCAGGCCGGTCAGGGCATCGCCGGGGCTGTCACTGACCCGCACCGCAAGATCGGCGCGGCCACGGCCAAGGTCAACAAGGTCGTTGGCGGCATTTACCGACAGCTCGACCTCGGGGTGCAGGCTGCAGAATTGGTCGATGACATGCACCAGATGCAGGTTCAGCAAAATCTGCGGCGCGGTGATCACCAGCGGGCCGCGCAGGGTCTCATCCCGGCCCTGTAGCTGGCGCAGCAGGGCGTTCTGATGCTGTTCCATCTGTTCGCCGTGGCGCGCCGCCAAAAGCCCAAGCTCGGTCGGGCGGTAGCCTTCGGTCAGACGCTCGAACAGCTTTTGGCCAAGCGCGGTTTCGGCCCGCGTGATCCGGCGCGCGACGGTGGTATAATTCACGCCAAGCGTTTGCGCGGCGCGGCGAAGCGTGCCGTCCCGGACCACGGCGAGGATGGTTTTGATGTCGTCCCAGTCAAGCTCCATGCCATGCATTATCGCATGTGTGGTATGCAAATACACGCGTTTTCGCATGCTGCATTCGCGTTTATCTAGCGCTCACACCACTCACGGAGACCCGAAAATGATTTATGCCTATGCTGCTTTGACCATCACCAACCCCGAGTCACTTGCCGCCTACCGCGAAAAGGCCGGCGCGGCGCTTGCCCTTTATGGCGGCAGCGTCGTTTCGGCCAGCAAGGACCTGAGCGCCCTTGACGGCGCGCCAAGCCTGCCGGACATGGCGGCGATCCTGTCCTTTCCGGATCGCGAGTCCGCGCTTGGCTGGATCAACGATCCAGAGCTGGCGGATGTGCACGCGCTGCGCCGGGGCGCGGGGGGCTCTGACGCGATCCTTTTGGGCTAGGCCAAGCCCTCTTTCTGCGCGGCAGCCGGTCACGGCTGGCAAGCGGCGCGTCTAGGCCGCCCGCATCGCCGCCCCCGCCAGAACCCTGAGGCCGGCCACAAGGCCGGCCTCATCGGTATCCTCGCCAAAGGCATGGCTGATGCCGTTGATCGAGGGCACGAACAGCATCGCCGCAGGCATGAGCCGCGCCACATTGGTCGCATCATGCAGCGCCCCCGATGGCATCGCCCGCCAGCGACCGGGCACCTTGGCCTCGGCGCTTTCGCGCAGCGCCGCCTGAAGCCGCGCATCCATCGCCACCGGTTCAAGCCCAAGCATCGGGCCGAACGTAACCGTCATCTCCATTTCCTTGGCCACCTGCGCGGCGGTGCTGTGGATGATCTCTTCCATCCGGCGCAAACGATCCCTGTCGCCATCGCGCCATTGCATCGAGAACACCGCCCGTCCCGGCACAATCGAATGCGCATCCGGGTGCAGGCGCACATGCCCGATGGTCCAGACCGTCTGGGGCGTGACAACATTGCGAAACCGGTCGTTGATCAGCGCGTTAAAGCGGCCAAGCGCCTGAAACGCATCGCGACGGCGGTGCATCGGCGTGGTGCCGGCATGGTTCTGCTCGCCCTCAAAGGTGATCCGCATATCGCGGATGCCGACGATATCACTGACCACGCCAACCGCCTCTTGCGCCTCGAACAACCAGGGCCCCTGCTCGATATGCATCTCAAGAAAGCCGGTGAATTGACCCGGATCAACAAAATCACCCGCCAGATGGGCCATGGCGGCGCGAGCTTCGGCAAAGGTAATGCCCTGCCCGTCGGTCTGTTGATCCGCCACCTCAAGCGCAAGGGCGCCGCCCCAGATCGCGCTTCCGGTGGTGACGCCAAAGCGGCCCTCTTCATCCTGAAAGGACACCACCGAGATCGCAGGCCCGCCCGCCTCTTGCGCGGCGCGGGCAATTTCAAGCCCGGCAATCACGCCTAGTGCGCCGTCAAGCCAACCGCCCTCGGGCTGGCTGTCGCTATGCGAGCCGATCAACAAGGATGGCCCCGCCGCAAGCCCGAAGAGGTTGCCCACCGGATCAAACCGCGGCACCAACCCGGCGTCCTGCATCCGTTCGGCCAGCCATTCGCGCGCGGCAATATCGGGCGCGCTAAACGCCGGGCGCACCACGCCCTTGCCCACCCCCGCCGCGCCAAATTCGCGCAAGCGGTGCAGGTCGGCCAGAAATCTATCTGGGTTGACGTTGAGCATCGGCATCCTCCTGTTGCCAGGCACAAGGCTACAAGGGCGGCCGGTCGGGGCCAAGCACTTCTCCCAACTATCATGCCCCATGATCCGTTTGGAGAATTTCCGTTTATGCCATAGCAATGGACAAAAGGTTTCAGATCGCCGACGTGATCGTGACCCATTGTGTGACCCCCCTGGCTTGTCTGTGACGCGCCCAAAGTCAATTTACCCCTAAACCCTTTTCCCGATCAGGACAGAGATCATGAGCCAAGCCAGCACCGAGCCGACCAGAGACATGTCAAAGGCCGTCATGGGGGCGGCGCTCGTCTGGCTGGCGGTGATCGTCTATGCCTCGGCGAATTCCATCGTCTCGCTTCTGGCCGATATCGGACGCGAGCACCCGATCATGGGGCGCAATGCCATCACGCTCTGCAACCTGCTGTTTCTCGGCTCGCTGCTGTCGCTGATTCCGATGGGTTTCATGTTCTACAAGGATTGGACGCTGGAAAACCTGCGCAAGCTGACGCGCAAGGATTGGGGCGTGTTGTCCCTGTCGGCGTTGTTATCCTCGGCGGTAACACCGGCGCTTTTCTTTGTCGCGCTGGATTATACGACCGTGACCAACGTGGTGCTGATCGGGCGGATAGAGCCGCCGCTGTTTTTGCTCACAGCGTTTTTCATCCTTGGAGAAAAGCTTGACCCATGGGCCTTTGGTGCAGGTCTGATCGCGCTCTGTGGCGCGCTGGTCATGCTGGTGCTGAACAGTGAGGGCATGTCGTTCGAGTTTGGCCGCGGCGAGATCGCGACCGTCTTTGCCACCCTGTCTTTTATTGCCTCAACCATCGTAAGCCGGGTTGGCCTGACCGGTATTCCGCTTGGTATATTCTCGATCTACCGAACAGTGGTAGGCACAATCATCTACTATTTTCTGGCGATGTACCTTTACGGCGCCCTGCATTTTCAGGATATTTTCGCCTCGATCGTCTGGAAATGGGTCTGGGTTTACGCAGTGATCGTGATCATCATCGGTCAGTTTTCCTGGACGCTTGGCCTGAAATACGCGCGCTCGGGGGATATCTCGCTGGCGACGTCGTTTTCCCCGGTTGCCGCCCTCGTGATCGCCATGCTGCTTTTGGGCGAAGACCCCGGCCCCGGCCTTATTCCCGGTGGCGCGATCATCCTGCTTGGCATCGCGATCGGGCAATTCGGCCGCCTGCGCCGCCAAAAGGCCGAACGCCGCGCCGCGCAGGCCGAAGAGATGGACGTGGACGACGCTCTTGAACTTGAAGGACGGGTCAACTTCAAAGGTGCCTGAGGGCACCTGCGTGTCAAATGGGAACCAGAGCCCCGCGAAAAATTCGAGATCATCCATACGGTTTGAAGCGGGGGAAAATGGTGCGCCCGGAGGGCAAAAGTTCGAACTCCCAGTTCCATTCCCTAAAGGCCGAGGAATTGATAAAACTGTTCAATTCCCTTGAGGAATGGGAACGCCAGCTCGCACAGTTAGACTCGAAGAGTCTGAGGTGTGACGATGAGCACTTTAGATCATAATTTCAATGATATAGCGGCTCAAAAGGCTGAAAAGCCTAAGTATCCGCCGCCGTTCTCTATTCGCTTTACCTTCGAGGAACGTGCACGGCTTGATGCAGAGCGCGGGAGAAGCGCTCTATCGGCTCATATTCGTGATTGTCTGTTTGGTCATGATGTGGCACCGCGAAGGAAATCTGGCAAGAGTCCCGTAAAAGATGGGGAAGCGTTAGGACGATTACTTGGTGCTCTCGGCGGCTCACGCTTGTCAAACAACCTCAACCAACTGGCGAAAGCCGTGAATAAGGGCTCATTGCCTGTCACGCCAGAAACTGAGGCTGATATCGTTGCGGCATGTGAAGAGGTCAAAGCGCTGCGGGCTGACTTGCTGCGCGCGCTTGGTAAATCGCCAGGAGCATCGCCATGATCTTGAAAGCCAAAGAACGGGGAGATGGCGGACAGCTTGCGCGATACTTGTTGGCAACGCGTGACAATGAACATGTCGAGCTCCACGAAGTTTCGGGCTTTGTCAGCGACGATCTGCTGGACGCTTTCCATGAAGCCGATGCCATCGCCAGAGGCACACGCTGCAAGAACTATCTGTTCTCTATGAGCCTCAAGCCGAGCCGCGCGTCCTTCATGTGCGTGCCGTAAGAAGAGCCTTCCTCACCCATCTGGCGCAGAAAGGGGAAGACATGCTCGTCTACGATCCGCATCATCTCGCGCGCCTCAAAGTTCTTGAAGCGGGACCAGCGGAGGTTGTCGTAAGGCTCGCCCTTGTCGTCGGCCCCTTCAGGGAAGATCCGGCGAGCCGTTGCTTCGTGCTGGCTTCAGTCTCTTTGATGAACTCTTCGACCTTGCGCGTCATGCTTTGCGCTATTGCTTCTTTGACCTGAACCACGGACAGAAGCTTTTCGTGATCTCCGAGACGCGCTGCCAGCTCTTTCGTCTTCACCCCCGCGTAGCGCGACAGTGAATAGACCTCCCCGCGATAATCGATAGCGACGAAATCGCGCCGATCACCCTTGGCCAGCCAGAAGCCCCGTTCTTTGAGGGCGTGCTTAAACGAGGTGCGATTGTCAGAGTGCTTCCATGCGTCCTGAAACGCTGCCTTGATCTCGCGAGGGTCGATGCCAGCACGTTTTGCTTGCTGCCATTCTTCGCGGCTGAAGTTCAGTGGATCGCGCAAGCGCCGATCTTGCAACCCGCGCGGCATATCCCAATCATGTTCCAAATAAAGTTCTCGCGACACATCGCGCAACTTCGTCTTGTAGTGAGGCAAATTGATTGCGCGCATCTTTTCAGTATCGATGCGTGACCAGACGACATGCGCATGGCGTCTGCCATCTTTTTCGTGAAAGACGATAGCGCGCGGTTGGTTTTCCAGCCCGAGCTTCTTCTCGATCATGTCAGCGGTTTTCTCGAACACTTCTGTTTCGACGTAAGCGCCTTCAGGCGGGTTTCCGCGACGCCCTGCAACATGTAGAGCATTCCACACGAGGACAGCTCACAACGCTAGCGCGCGCCCTGGACCCCATTTTGCGACTTGTGTCTGGCCAAGCGTGGTTGGCTCTGCACCGCGAGCGTGTCCCTGGAGTTGTGAAGCTGCCATTTCAGCACGTATTATCCCAAGTGAGATAAACCTGCTTCGATATGAAGGTTTTTGCCGTATCATCAGGGGTGGGCCACGTATCTGCTCTCGCCCGAACAAGGAGACCAATCGTGAAATGGATAACGCCCCTGGCATTTCTCGCCCTGCTCGCTAGCCCTGCGTTTTCTGAAACTTGGAAGTGTCTGGTTCCCTACGATGAGGTCAACGGTGGGGGCAGTATCACCATACAAGCCGAACGTCTGGTCTTTGTGTCCGACTGGCCGCATCGCGAACCGGAAATCCTGAAATGCACCAGGAGCGGCCTCATAAGCGAATGCATGTCAGCTGACCTGTCTGTGACCGGGGAGGGCAGCGCATCTGTTTTTGCAAAACTTTATTCCATCATCTGGCAACGCGATGGCGCTCCGACGACGATCACTACAAGGCAGCTCTCTGCCATCTTCAAGGAACACGAGGATGGTTACGCAATGGCTGAGGTATTTCCCGCCATTGGTTACAAATTTCCCGTGACCGATTGCAAATTAGACTAACAGGATGAAGCCTGCTGACGGCCCGCACCCACCACGCACGTCTGTCCAGACCTCACTCAAGGCCGCAAGGAGCCGACAGTCGCTGCGATGTTCACTAGGTCAGCTATGCGGGACATAACCCGCCCGCCGGGCGCGAGGTCATTGCAGAGTGACACGATTTCGTCGAGGCGTGCCCTCTGAGGTTTCGTGAGCTTCAGCGTTTTTGGTCGCCCGTGATTGGCAAGCTTGGGGTAGCCATGCTTGGAGCGATCCTCGTCCTCACCAATGCATCGGCGCTGGCGGCGCGCCAAAAAAGGCGAAATCAGTTCAGAGAGTTCCGTGCGAGCCTGTCGTGAAAGAGCGGTTTCCGGTTCGGATAGGACAGCAAGTGGTGCCTTCTGATCGAAAATATCAGGCGAACTTTGCATTTCGCGGTCGAACAACTCACCCATGGCCTGGATGTAGTCTGGGGTCATGAAGATAGAGGCGCGCTTTTCCTGCATATGGGTAAGCCAGTCGACGTCACGATTGCCCAGCAGCGTGGCAGACAAGCAGACATTCCAGCTTGGTGGTGCGAGCTCGACCGCTGCAGCCATCTGGGATGCCTGTTCAAAGCCGGGCGTAACCGTATGGCTTTCGTCGATGATGAGTATGCCGAACTGATCGAGTCTCAGACCGGTCTCGTTGTCGTCGCCAGCTCCTCGCAGGCGCTTCTTTGAAAGACTGGTGTTTGGTATGGCCTCCAAAGAGTTCGTGGAGTGCTTTTCCCAGCTCGGGATGACCTTTGGCGGCGCGATGACAGCCGCGTTCTTCCTGGCGACTCCGTGCACAGGAGAGCGCGGAATGACCCGAGAAAAGGTTTCCGATAAGGCCTCGGCGAGATGGCACCCGATTTCGGTTTTACCCGAGCCTGTAGGCGCTTCTACGAAGGCGATACCGTTATCGTACGTGATAGAGCAGGCCTCGTAAGTCAGCTCCTGTTGGTATTCATAGAGAGTGTGACCGGTGATCTCTTGGCGACCGCCGGTCAGCCAGGGCTCAAAGCCCTTCTACTCCGCGATCATGCGCGCCATGGCGTCTTCAGCGGTGGCGGGCTTTATCAGCTTGTCGAGGATCTCGAGCGCTTCAGCAGTCCAGTCGGTCGAAACGTCCCAAATCTGCTCAGCCGCCCTGGTGCGCTCAAGCTGAAGCTCATGCGATCCAGCGTCGAGCCCATCTGCATACTCAATATTGCTGTAGAGCCCTGAGCGAGAGAAGTTCGCCGAGCCCGCCACCGCGCCTATTGGTGAACTCACAATCTTGGAATGCATCCGACGATCCCCGTTAATCCCCAGGCGGGACTGGGCCAGCACAGGGTCAAAGACGCGAAGCTCAATCTTGCGAGTTTGGATCGCGCGCTTTGCAAGCACAGCGAGCAGGTCATCGTCATCCTCGACCTGCAGGCCGGAATTTTCCAGCCAATAGAGCTTCATTTGTTCAGTCACAGGTCTTGGCTTTGCCAACCGTCGAGAGTTCCCCATATCGATACCGAATGATATCCGAATGCGGATGTCTGGGTCTTTGTCAGGGTCTTTTAGCTCCTTGACCTCTTTCATCAGGACGGCGAGCGAAGAAAGGAAGTCTTGATAGCCAGTCACGAGCAGGCAGTCGCCAGACGTGATGTGCGGCCGGTAGAGGTCAATGACAGGTCGGTCGATATTGGTCCCGACCTTGGGCGCGGCCGCGAGGTCGGTCTCGGCCAATTGAGTGGCCTTAGGCTGGTCAATGTTCTGTGGCTTTGGACGGAGCCAATTCGGAAGCGAAAACAATAGCTAATACCATGTAGAGCGAGTTGCTTAGACTATGGATGGTCTTTCTAGCCTTGGGCAATGAATCTTTTTCGGCCTGCCCTTGCGGCAAATCCCCGATTTCGTCTCCCATGGGGGCAAGACAGCTCGGGGGAGAGGGTGGACCGGGAGCGGCCTAACGCCTCCCAACAGCACGGCCCGTGCTTGGGGTGGGGTGTGCCCGGGTTTGACCGGTTTGCAGGGTTTGCTGGCCCTGGCCCCAACCAACGTGGCAAGCCACAGCTAATCTATTGTGCCGACCAGCCGACTCCGGTTTTCAACACCCGGAAGAGGCGGCAATGCTTAGACGCGGCGGTCCCTACTAGTAGGGGATTAGTAGGGGATGTACGTCAAACGTTCTCCTGCGTCGTCCGACACCGTCCAAGATCGAGACAAGAATTAGTCTAGCAATCATAATGTGTTGTACGGCTTTAGGCAGCTTGGACCGGTCACGTCCAACACATGGACGGCAAAATTCGTAATGATGGGGCCTCATTGTTAACAATGATTTGGCCGTCCGATCGCCAGAGTTCAGACTGATACTGCTATCATATTTTTGGTACGCGCTTGTCCATTTCCCCCTCCCGCAACCAATATTACAAAACAAAAACAGTCGCTTGAAGGCCGCCGCAAGGCGGCCTTTTGCGTTTGCATGATGGCCGTGGAAGCAATGTGGAAGCAAACAAAAGCGAAAATGGACTGTGGCAATTATGCTCCATGAGATTCGCAACGCCTTTACGGCTTCCGGCCCTTACCGGACCTTGGTGCAGAGCGCAGCTAACGGCACGTAAGAGCCCAAACTGCAATCGCGCTGCCAGGTGGTGAAGGGCCGCTAAGCGGAACTGCTCGCCTGTGCTGCCAATATTCTACCTTCTGTGATTTGCGACGAAATAGGTGGGAAAAAACCGACCGTCAGTTACCGCGAAACCTAATGCGATGATGGCAACGCCGCCATGTGTCCGGGCTGCCAGAGCCTGTGAATCCCCATCGTTACCAACAGGGCGTCATAGAATTTCACCGTATTATCGAAATCCTTCGTCCCAATCGTTACATAACCAATCATCTCATTGTCCTACTCTTGAAGGTTTATTGCTCAGACTCTTCAGCGACGAAGTCCGTTTCGGTGCCAAGAGCACCCTCACCAAAACCTCGGCGATCAAAAGGTTGAGTGCCCAAGCAGACACCATCATAGCGTCGCGTAGCGGTCCCGTCGCTTCTGTTCCAGAAAGGATCATCCACCCAATGCCGATGAACGTCTGTGTCGACGCGCCCTGACCGATCGCATAGGCACGCAATATATTGGCGCTGTGTTGAAAGATGTTTCGTGACCTGATCGCAGCAATTGAACTAACGATGCAGCCGATCATCGCGAAGCCAAGGATAATCCGCGCCCAATACAGCAAGTTCCCCTGGAGGCTGATCGGAAAGCTATAGAAATGAGTCATCCACAATCCACTTCCCGCGGAAAGACACCCTGCCACTGCAACAATCCGACCAAACGCGCGGTGTGCTGCAGGATGCTGCCGCCTGATGCTTGGCAGGAACTGAATAGCGCCGAGAAGACAAAACAAGAAACTGCTCAGAATGTGCAGGACGATGGGGAAGGGTGTTGCTGACGCCCGCGGGTTATCGGGTGCGATCGCGGGTCCGCCTGCGAATTCGAGCACGCGGAACAAGCCTCCAAAGGTCGGGATGAACGAGTACACAAGGATAAAGGTCAGGATCGCCCATTCTGATTTGCTCAGAACCTTCATGAGCCAACCTCCTGATGTGTTGTTGCAGCAGTGGTTTCAGTCTCGTGCTCCAGTCCGCCGGGTCGACGCGCCCAGAATGCCGTGCTGGCTTGTCCCGCGCAGGACCTCAGATGGATGGGCTGGAAGCTAATGTCATTCAGCTGACACGCTTCCAGCCATGAGACGCCTTGCCGTTCCGTGATTGCCCATGTCCGCCAGCGCATTTGGATGAATGCACCAAAATGGGATCGCCGCGTTAGACACACGAAGAGCATTCCGCCCGGCTTGAGAACGCGCACCATCTCTCTCAATGCGTGCTGCGGCTCCGGCAAGTGTTCAAGGACGTGGGCGGCCATGACGAAATCAAATGACGCGTCAGCATAGGGTATCGAAAGTATATCTGCCTGCCTCAGTTCCGGCACCAAAACGGCCTGCCGCATCTCTGCGTCAGCCATCGTCAACATCTCTCCAGAGAGATCAATGCCGCAATAATTGAGGCGCTCCGGCAGAATGCTGTTCAGTGCAATGGACAGACTTCCGCTTCCGATCCCACAATCCAGCACCCTTGCTTTTGACCCGATCGATCCAAGTGCGGCCTGCGCGCCGGACGCAACCAATAGACGCCGGTATGCTGCATCAAGCCCATACCGCCGTGCTGTCCGTCCCCAACTGCGAGAAGCAGCATCGTATTGGCTGGTTAAGTCCTCTTTGGTCCTCAGTTGCCGACTGATCGCGATCCGCCAAGAGCCAAATTGGTAGGTGGTCATAGGAATTGTTTGCTGGCTTGATGGATCGATCGAAGCGGCGATCGATTGCGAATAGTTGTGCATTTGGCCAGAGTCCTTGATGGAGGTTTCGTATTCGCCTCCTCCTAGCCCACCCCGATTAAGTATAAAATTGCATATTTTGTAAGTTCTGGTATGCGCAAATCATGGAGTGGAAAAGATCAGCTTTTGACTGGAATCAGGCGCGGGCATTTCTTGCCACCGCCGAAGAGGGATCGCTTTCAGCAGCCGCTCGCGCGCTTGGGCTCACTCAGCCCACACTTAGTCGACAAGTTGCAAGTCTCGAAGAAACGCTTGGTGTGACATTGTTCGAAAGAACCTCACGTGCGCTGTTGCTGACCCAGGCCGGGACACAGTTGCTGGAGCATTTCCGAACTATGGGCGAGGCCGCAAATCGCATTTCTATCGCGGCCACAGGGCAATCCGAAGCGGTGACTGGGCATGTGGCAATTGCCTGTACGAATGGAATGGCAACCTTTTTTCTTCCGGACATTCTCAAAAAGCTTCAGGCGGTAGCGCCAGACCTTCAGATTGAAATCATAGCGTCCAATGAAATGAGCGACCTGCGACGGCGTGAAGCGGATATTGCGATCCGGCACGCCCGCCCTCAGGACGAAAACCTTTTCGCTAGACGCGTGCGGGACACGACCGGCCATCTTTTTGCATCATCAGATTACCTTGATGCGGTCGGTCGCCCTTCGCATCCCTCGGATTTTTCCAAGATGCATTTTGTCGGCTTTGAATATCCTGAACGTATGCTTGGGCTCATGGCCTCGCGCGGTCTCAATTTGACGGTGGCTAATTTCAACTTTTCCACGGCAAGCGTGACCATGTCATTGGAACTGATGCGTAAAGGGCTGGGCATTGGCATTCTTCCGGTCGACATTGGTACGGCCTATTCCGAGCTCGAAAACCCCTATCCGGATTTTGAACCTATAGAGATAGAATCTTGGCTCGTCGCGCACCGGGAATTGAAGACAAACCTCAGAATTCGACTGGTGTTTGACCTGTTGGCAGAGTGTCTGAGCACGAAGTAGCTAAATGCCGGAAAGCCGCCGTTCGCTCGCCACGCAGCGAAGGTCTGAAAAGTCCCGCTGAGCAGACCTTGATGCTGAGCGCAGCGAAGGTCCGGAACCCGCCCACACTGCATGTGTTCGACATGCTGTGTCAGGACGATCCGAAGGTCAAGAATGGGCGGCGGTTTCAACGGGTCGATGCAACACTTTAATCTTTTGAGAGAGATGGAGTGATCATCATGAAGTATCGTCGCCGCATATTCTTCACGGACA
>NZ_FRBN01000030.1 GCF_900142625.1 Roseovarius marisflavi | reverse complement strand
GTCAAAACCGCGCAAACAGGCCGGACACATGACTGCTTCTGACAAATGCACAAATCTGATCAAAAATGTCTTGCTATGCAGGAGCCATCCACACAGGTCATTGAAGCTGCCCGCAGCGTTCAGCAATAAGGGCTCTTGGACTAAGCCGCTCTCGCGGCTTTGGCGCGTGTGGCTGACGTACGGCCCCTATCACTCACGCTGCGGATTTTGCGATGTGATCGACCTGCCTGACGATTGGGGTTTCTCAATCGGATACCTATGCTCTTCCTCCGAGACCGCCGCCAATGCGCGGTTAGAGGGTTGCAGGACGTCTATGTGGAACGGGGCGCGGAGGTCGGTGGTCAGGTTGGTCGAAGGCGATGTATCAGCGCGCGGCACTCATGGCATTACAGGGCCGAGGGTGCATTCAGTCACCACCTGATAAGACGATGGTTCAGCCCAACAGCCCCCGCCTCCCCTCACCCCGCCAGCAACGCCGCCTCGATGGTGTCGTCCCATCCAAGGTAATAGCTCTCGCCGTTGCGGATCACCGGGCTGACCATGAGTTTGGGTTTGGCGGTCAGTTGCGCGTCGGCCTCTGCGTGTTTCAGCCAATCGCTCAGCCCGTGCCATTCGGTGGATTTGCGATCCACCAGCCGCTCGCCGAACTCGGCGATCAGTTCGGCCCATTCCGCCTCGCTCATCGGCTCGGCGCGCACGTCGCGAAATTCGACCGCGTGTCCGGCGGCCTCAAGGGTTTTCCGGGCCCTGCGGCTGGCCGGGCATGTGCTAATTCCATAGATGATCATCTGGGGGAATCCTTGAGAGGGCCAGGCGCCGAAAGACGGCCTATTTGCTGCGCTTTGCGGCCTTTTCCTCTTTGGTGAGCTTGACGTTCCAGGTGTTCTTGCTGATGCCAAGGTCGCTTGGCATGGGTTTTGTCTTGCCGACACTGACGCTGCCGCCTTGTTCAAGGAACTCCCTGATCAGCGCCTCGTCTGTGGTTTCCTTGGTGACTTGCTTCATCGCTCCGGCCTTCCTGTTGCGCCCTGCCGTGCCAGCGGAGGGAGGATGCCCCTGACCTTAGCGACATCTGGCCGGAAGGAAAGCGATCGCTTGACCGGCAGGGTCACTTTCAACAACGATGGTGATGCCGGTGCGGTTGCGCTAGACTGCCCGAGGCCCCGCCCGAAGCCCAGAGGCCCCACATGACCCGAGATGAGTTCAACGCGTTTTGCCGGTCTCTGATTGCCACCACCCATGTGGTGCAATGGGGCAATGCCGATGTCTGGAAGGTGGGCGGCAAGGTGTTTGCGATCTGTGGTTGGAACCACGGCCGCGATGCCTTTACCTTCAAGGCCTCGGATATCGCCTTTGAGGTGTTGAAGGATCAGCCGGGGATCAGGCCCGCGCCTTATCTCGCGTCACGCGGGCTCAAGTGGTTGCAGGTGACCGACCCGATCGGCCTTGGGGATGCGGCGCTGTGCGACCATCTGGTGATGTCTTATCACATGGCCGCCGCGAACCTCTCGAAGAAAAAGCGCGCCGAGCTTGGGGTGCCAGCCCCGCAATGACCGATTTTGCCGCCACCAAAGCGCTGTTTCATCTGCCCGAGGGGGTGATTTACCTTGATGGCAACTCGCTTGGCCCCCTGCCCCGCGCGGCCGCGGCCAGGGTTCAGCAAAGGGTTCAGGACGAATGGGGCGAGATGCTTGTCACCGGCTGGAACAAGGCCGGATGGATGGCGCAACCGGGCCTATTGGGTGACCGGATCGGGCGGCTGATCGGGGCGGAACCGGGGCATGTGGTTCTTGGGGGATACCCTGTCGATCAAAGTCTATCAGGCGCTTGCCGCCGCCCTTGAGATGCGCCCCGAGCGGCGGGTGATCCTGTCCGACAGCGGCAATTTCCCCAGTGACCTTTACATGGCCGAAGGGTTGATCAAGGCGCTTGGCCGGGGAGACGAATTGCGTGTTGTCGCCCCAGACGAAGTGACGGACGCGATCACGGACGAGGTTGCGGTGACCCTGCTCACCGAGGTGGATTATCGCAACGGGCGGCTGCATGACATGGGCGAGATAACGCGGCGCGCGCAGGATGCGGGGGCGGTGACGATCTGGGATCTGGCGCATAGCGCGGGGGCTTTGCCGGTTGATCTTGCGGGATGTGGCGCGGATTTTGCCGTGGGGTGTACCTATAAATATCTCAATGGCGGCCCCGGCGCGCCGGCCTTTATCTATGTGGCGCCGCGCCATGCGACGCGCGCCTCTCCTGCCCTGTCAGGCTGGCTCGGCCATGCGGCACCTTTTGCGTTTGAGGCCGGGTATCGCCCCGGCAAGGGCATCGAGCGGATGCGCGTCGGCACGCCACCGGTTCTGGCAATGGCCGCGCTTTAGGCGGCGTTGGATATCTGGGACGATATTGACCTTGGCGATATCCGCAGACACTCCATCGCGCTCAGCGAGATGTTCATTGCCGAGGTCGAGGCGCTTTGTCCGATGCTGACACTGGCAAGCCCGCGTGACCCAAGCGCACGCGGCTCGCAGGCGTCGTTCCAGTTCGAGCATGGCTACGCCGCCATGCAGGCCCTGATCGCGCAGGGGGTGATCGGTGATTTCCGTGCGCCTGACCTTATGCGCTTTGGCTTTGCGCCGCTTTATATCGGCGCGGACGATGTGAAGGAGGCGGCGCGCCGTCTGGCCCATGTCATGCAAAACCGGCTCTGGGATGATTCGGTCTATCAGGCCCGCGCTGCAGTGACCTGAGGGCGCGAAGGGTTGCACAACCCTAAGAATGCGCCGCCCTGATCCTGCCCCAATCTATCTAAAATTTACCTGAAATTGCGCGAAATGCCGCCCCAGACAGTGTGTATCCATATTGGAAACAACGGGATGTGAGAGCAGTCAAAGCATCCCAAAGCGCAGGGTGACATCACGATCTCCCGCGCGGCAGAGGCAGCAGCGGATTGTGCATCCCCGCGTGGCAGGAGTGATGGGTTATGCCCGACGGTTATCTGGTACAATTGGGCGATGGATCGCTAGACCCGAACGATGGCATCGGCGGCCCGCTGATCACCTTCACCACCGATACGCAGCTTGGTGCAGGGCAGTGGATATGGTCGGGCACCTGGAACGGCCAGACCTTTACCAACACCTGCGAGCCGGGCGTATATTTCCTCGCGACAGACGGCAGCGTCTATTTCGTGCCGGATTTTGGGCCAGTCACCACGATCAGCAGCGCGACAGTGCAGAGCGCGCCGACGTTCTCGGTTACAAACGGGCCTGTCGACGGAACCATCGGCGACGACATCATTGACGCAAGTTATACCGACGCGCAGGGCGATTCCGTCGATAGCGGAAACGGCGGTGGCGCAGGCGGCAATGACGATACGATCAACGCCGGGGCAGGGAATGACAGCGCCTCTGCCGGGCTTGGCAATGACTCGGTTCTGGGCGGCGCACCGGCTGGCACGATTGGCCCAATTCGCGTGACGGGGGCATCTGATCCGACCGACGTGGCAATGGAAAATCAAAAGGCAAAGCAAGACACGCAAACCGGCAAAAAACCGCAACACAGTGAAAAAGCGCGGCGGCTTCTGGCTGGGCACCACAAAGAAGTGAGACGGGTAAACTCCGTCTATACTTCTGAATTTTCAGTATATTCCCCCCCCCGATCCGGGCAAGCCAAGGCGAGTGGGTAAACTAATGTCTTATACTTTTTGGGCCAGGACAGACAGCAACAACGCAAATAACCCTGCGCTAAACCTCACGGGCGATCCGGCACAGCAAATTACGTTTGTCGCTTCGGGCACGAATGGCGATCTGACTCTGGACACCAACGGCGGCGCACCCGACCCTGACACCCAGGTCGAAATCGGCGGCGTTCTGTATGATTTTACCTTCGAGCTTTCGGCAACGCTTCCGACCTTGAAACGGGACGGTGCAGGTCAGGTCCCTGACCAGTTCGAAGGCTCGACGGTTTATATTATTACGGTGCAGGACTACCCGTCCGCAGGCGACACGACCCGCCTGACCTTTTTGCCAAACGATACCACAACGCAGGCTGAAATGGATGCGTTCGGAAACGGAGCGATCGACCTTCAGAACCTCGGGACCGAGCCTGCTCCAGATTACATCGTCGAAGGCACAAGCGGCAACGATATAATCGATGTGAATTATCAGGGTGATCTCGAAGGCGACCTGATCGACAATGGCGACGGCAACCCGCTACAGCCGGGATCCGTCGGCGGCAACAACGACTCGGTCGTAGCGGGCGGGGGCGCTGACTATGTCGCTTCCGGGCTAGGCGATGACACGATCTACGGCGACGCGGGAGATGACACGCTCTTGGGCGGCACCGGGGCGGACATGCTTTATGGCGGCACCGGCAATGACATCCTGTTCGTGTCGCAGGGCGACGAAGCCTTTGGCAGCGATGGCGATGACCTTTTTATCATCGAGGACCTTGGCGAGGCTGGTGCCGGAACGATCAATATCGTGGGCGGCGAAGGCAATGAGACCGGCGGCGACACGCTGCAACTCAACGCCGATGTGTCACTGGCCGACATAACATTCACCAACACCGATGACGCCGCGGGCGGTCTTTCGGGCAATTTCACGATGGCGGATGGCACGGTTGTCACCTTCTCGGAGATCGAGAACATCATCTGTTTCACCCCCGGCGCGCGCATTCTTACCCCGCATGGCGAGCGCGCGATTGAAACGCTGCGCCCCGGCGACATGGTGATCACCCGCGATCACGGGCCCCGTCCGATCCGCTGGATCGGCAGCCGCACAGTGGCCGGTGTTGACAAGTTCGCCCCGATTTCCATTGCGGCGCATGTGCTTGACGGGGCGACGCGCCCGCTCTTGGTCTCACCACAGCACCGGCTTTTGTTCACCGGCTACAAGGCCGAGCTTTTGTTTGGGTGTGACGAGGTTCTGGTCGCCGCCAAGCACCTTTTGGATGGGCGCGACGTGGTTGCGACCGAGCAGGCAGAGGTGACCTATATTCACATGATGCTCGATGAGCATGAGGTGGTTTATGCAGATGGTGCCGCCACAGAAAGCTTTCACGTGGGCGACATCGGGGTTTCGGCGATCTCGGATCGCTCCCGCGAGGAAATGTTCAGCGTTTTCCCGGAGTTGCGCGCCAATCCTAATGCATACGGCCTGACCGCGCGCCCCTGTCTCAAGCGCCATGAAGCACGGCTTTTGATCCCTGCACCGGTCCCCCTCATCATGGCGGCCTGATCCGCGCGGGAAATTGTGGCGCGGCGGTGCAGTCATGCCGCATTGCGCCCCGAATCATACCCTCCTTGGCGATTAATAAAAATCTAACGAAACGGGGCTAGGGTGGCGTGAATCCCACGACATAGCCCTGAAAGGAAATGCATTCTGTCAGGTCAAATGCCTGAAAGTAACGTCTGGAGTAATGATTTATGGCAATCGGGTATCTTGTCAGCCTTGAGAACAACACCCTTGAGTCGGGCGACACGATTTCAGCAACCCAATCGACCTTTACCATCGACAGCACGCTCGGCACCGATGAGTGGACGTGGAGCGGAATCTGGTCAGATGACGGGAACTTTTATCCGAACGTCACCGATACCGGCACTTATTTTCTGGGTAGCGATGGCAGCGTCTATTTCACGCCTGACACCTGGTTCACCGATAGCGGCACGGCAAGCGTCGTTTCGGCGCCAAGCTATACCGATACCACCGATGGCGTTGTTGACGGCACGGCCGGCGACGATCTGATCGACACCGAATTCACGGACGCACAGGGCGATGCCGTGGACCTTGATGCCCCCGCCAGCAAGAACGATTCGATCGAGGCGGGGGACGGTCAGGATACGGTGATTGCCGGGGATGGCGACGACACGGTTCGCGGCGGCACCGGCGATGACCTGATCTTTGGCGACGGTAGCGATAGCGGCACATTTGCCGGCACGATTGGCAACTTTACCCTGAACGCGGCCAATATCTCGGAGTCGGGCGCGGGCACCGGCGGCCCCGTGGGCCAGTTCGCAACCTATGACAGCGTTGCCACCACCGATACCGGCACCGTCGTTCAGATGCGCGTGACCGTGGTTGACGTCGAAGACCCGAACATGATCGTCGACCTTGGCGATACCATCGGGCTCAACTCCGATAGCGGTGTGGATGCGGGCATCGGCGTGACCTTTCGCTTCGATTTTTTCGATCAGGCCACGGGCGAACCGATCCAGGTCGACGGCGCCCTGACCTTCCGCGACATCGACACTGTCGCCGAAAGCGTAAGCGCGTCGTCAAGCGATGTGACCGGGCTTGCCCTGTCCGGCAATCCGGCCACCAACCTGACCGCGACCGCAACCGCCGACACGCTGACCGCCTCGTCCGACGGGACCAGCTCGGGCTTTACCGACGAAAATCACTGGGCGCAGTTCCTCTTTGAAGGGCAGTCGTCGATGGATTTCACCATGACGTCGCGGGCCGGTTTTACCGCCTATGGGTTTGGGTCTTTCGAATTCACCAATACGCCCGTCATCACCGCCGCGACCCCGGTCATGATGAATGACCTGCTTGATGGTGGCGAGGGCGCTGACACGATCTTTGGCGAGGCGGGTGACGACACCATTCTGGGCGGCGGCGGCGATGACCTTTTGAGCGGCGGCATCGGCAACAACAGCCTTGCCGGCGGGGCTGGCGATGACACCTTCGTGGCGGGTGACGGCGCCGATACCTTCTCTGGTGATACCGGGCTTGATATCATCGACTATTCGGCCTCCGGCAGCGGCGTTTCGGTTGATCTTACCACGAGCACCCTGAGCGGTGGCGATGCGGGCAACGATGTGATCGCCGGCGGCGAAACCGGTGAAACCCTCGGCGATACGCTTGATCTCTCGGCGGTGACCGGGCCGACCACGGTTGACCTCACAAGTGCCGACCCCGAAGCCGGCAGCGTCAGCGATGGCGCCTTTACCGCCACCTTTGGCGAGATCGAGAATATCATCCTCGGCAGCGGTATTGACACCATCGTGCTGGCCGACGGGTCCGGCAATGACGCGGTCACCGGCTTTGCCGCGCCTATCGACAATGGCGACGGCACGTTCACGGGCGGCGATCAGCTTGACGTAAGCGGCCTTCAGGACCTGAGCGGCAATCCGGTCAACACCGTCGATGCGGTCGTGACCAGTGACGGCGACGGCAACGCGGTTCTCACCTTTCCGGGCGGCGAGAGCCTGACCCTGATCGGGGTCGCGCCTGCGGCGGTCTCGGATCCTGCGGCCCTTGCCGCGATGGGCATCCCCGAACCCGGCCCCGTCGACGGCACGTCGGGGGCCGATGTCATCAACACCGACTATCTTGGCGACCCAGAGGGCGACCGTATCGACGCCAATGATGCCGCCGACCTTAGCAACGACGACACCGTCCTTGCGGGCGACGGCAATGACAGCATCGACAGCGGCCTTGGCAATGACCTGATCTTTGCCGGCTCTGGCGACGATGAAATCTTTCTCGATGCCGTGCTTCAGAACGACACGATCTATGGGGGCGAAGCCGGCGAGATCGCGGGCGAAGGCGACCGGATCAACTTTTCGGCCATCTCCACCCCGCTGACGATCAATTTCACCGCCCCCGAGGCGGGCACGATCACCGATGGCACCTCGGTCACCGAATTCTTCGAGATCGAACGCTTCCAGATGGGCACCGGCAGTGACACGGTCATCGGCTCGGACGGTGTGGAAGAGATCATCGGCAACTATGGCAACGACAGCATCATCGCGGGCGGCGGCAATGACACGGTGTTTTCCGGCTTTGACGACGACTATGTCGAGGGTGGCGCGGGCGACGATTCACTTGTGGCCTCGTCCGGCGCCGACACGATTGACGGCGGCACCGGCGATGACCAGATTGACCTTGGCCCCGGCGACGGCGAGGTCGACGTTCTGGTGCTTCAGGACGGCTCTGGCGCGGATGTCGTTTCAAGCTTTGAGGCGCCGATCGACAATGGCAATGGCACCTTTGACGGCCGCGATCAGTTTGACGTCAGCGGATTGAATGACGCCAGCGGCAACCCGGTCACGACCGAGGATGTCACCGTCAGCGAAGACACATCCGGCAATGCGGTTCTGTCCTTCCCGGGCGGCGAAAGCGTGACCCTCGTCGGCGTTACTCTGGCCGAGGTCAACAGCGTCGATCAACTGGTGGCGATGGGCATTCCGCCCTCTGTCGGCGACTTCATCGTCGAGGGCACAAGCGGCGGTGATCTGATTGACGCGGCCTATCTTGGCGACCCCGAGGGCGACCGGATCGACAACACTGACGCCGCTGATGGTGGCAATGACGATCTGGTTCTGGCCGGGACCGGCAATGACACGGTGATCGCCGGGCTTGGCGACGACAAGCTGCAGGGCGTCACTGGCGAGGATTCTATCCTTGGAGGCGCGGGCAACGATAGTCTGAGCGGCGGCGGCGAGGCGGACACCCTGACTGGCGGCGCGGGAACGGACGAGCTTTTCGGTGACGATGGCAACGACCTTCTCATAGGCGGAATCGGTGCCGACAGCATTGTCGGCGGTGCCGGAGACGACACGATTCAGGCCGCACAGGGCGACACCGCAGAGGGTGGCGATGGCGACGACCTCTTCATCCTTAGCGAACTTGGCGAAGCTGGTAGCGGCGCGATCACCATCGTCGGTGGCGAAGGCGATGAAACCAAGGGCGATACGCTTCGCCTGACCTCTGACATCAGCCGCGCCGACATCAAATTTACCAATACCGGCGATACGGCCGGTGGGCTCGGCGGGACTTTCACCATCAATGGCTCGGTCGTGACCTTTAGCGAGATCGAGAACATCATCTGTTTCACCCCCGGCGCGCGGATCCTGACACAGTTTGGCGAACGGGCGATCGAAAACCTGCAGCTCGGCGACTTGGTGGTGACGCGCGATCACGGGCTTCAGGCGATCCGCTGGATCGGCCAGCGGACGGTGCCCGGCATTGGCGATTTTGCCCCAGTCTCGGTCGCCTCAAGCGTAATGGAGGGGGCGCGCGAAGGGCTGCTTGTCTCGCCGCAACACCGAATTCTGTTCACCGGCTATCGTGCCGAGCTTTTGTTTGGCGAAAGCGAGGTTCTGGTGGCAGCCAAGCATTTGGTCAATGACCGTGATGTGCGCGTCTGCCCGCGCGACGAGGTGACCTATATCCACATCATGTTTGATCGCCACGAGGTGATCTATGCCGAAGGGATCGCCACCGAAAGCTTTCACGCGGGCGATACGGCGCTGTCCGCCGTGACCGCCGCCGCGCGGGAAGAGCTGTTCGCGATTTTCCCCGAATTGCGCAGCGCACCGGGACGCCACCGCGACACGGCGCGCACCTGTCTTAAACGGCATGAGGCCCAATTGTTGCGCAAAGAGGCGTCGATGAATGGATCGCCTGACCACGCCATCCAATCATCCGCTCAGGCGGATTTGAGAACCGGCGTCACGCGCCCTGCCGCCCAGGCCCGCACGGCATCGCCAAAGGCGGAAAACAGGGGGCGGCTGACCGGATCGTTGGCGGCATTCCATTCGGGATGCCATTGCACCGACAGCGTAAAGCCCGGAGCACCCTCGACGTAAAGCGCCTCTGGCGTGCCGTCGGGCGCATGCCCGTCGATCACGATGTCCTGGCCGGGGCGCACAACGCCCTGCCCGTGCAACGTATTGGTCATCACCTCTTGGGCCCCCATCAGGCGGTGAAACACGCCGCCCGGCGTGAACCGCACGCAATGGCGCAGGGCAAACTGTTCCGCCATGGTGCCATCGGGGGGCATGCGATGATTGTCACGCCCCGGAAGATCACGGATTTCCGGGTGCAGGCTTCCGCCAAGGGCGACGTTCACCTCTTGAAATCCCCGGCAAATGCCAAAGAACGGCTGCCCCCGTTCAAGACAGGCGCGCACCAGCGGCAGGGTAATCGCATCGCGCGCGCGGTCGAACGCGCCATGCGCCTCGGTCGCCTCTTCGCCATACTCCTGCGGATGAACATTGGGCCGCCCGCCGGTCAGCAAGAACCCGTCGCAGGCCTCAAGCAGTTCCGGCACACTCACAAAGCGCGGATCGGAGGGCACGATAAGCGGCATACATCCTGCCACATCGGCAATCGCAGAAGAGTTCATCGTGCCACCCGCATGCATCGGATAGCGATTTTCAATCACATATTCATTGCCAATAATGCCGACGATCGGGCGTTTCATAGCTGTCCTGTGCCTGCTGGTTCATTCACTCGTATTACGTCTAAATATAGCGTAAAATTGAATAATAAAACATCAAAGCGCGCACATGAATCCGTGCTCGGCCACAGAACTGCACAGAGTTTATGCACCGCTTGTTCATCTTGCCCTGCCAGAAGTGGGGATGTGGGCGGTGCACTGCGGGAGTGATCAATGATCATGCCCGGCCCCGTTACCGGCCAAATGCATCCCGGTCGGCCGGGGGCGCGCCGCCCACACCAGACCGCTGGCGACGGCAGCGCTCACTGCAATAGCGCACCTCGTCCCAGACGCGGACCCATTTGCGCCGCCATTGCATCGGTCGCCCGCAGGTGACGCAGGTTTTGACCGGAAGGTCGGATTTGCGGCGCTGCCGGGCCATCAGAAATCGAACCGAAGCTGTGGATCGGCGGGTTTTGCCCTGCGCGGGCGTTTGCGGCTGGCATGGCGGGTAACGATACGCGCGGTCGCAGCGTCTGATTTATGGCTCCGGCGCAGGCCCCAGACGACCTCGCGCGCATGGCGCGCGGCCGCCACCGGATCGACCACAGGCGCGGGATAGCTGTGCCCCAAAAGGTGCGCCGCGCCCTCCCATGTCCAAGGTGTTTGCAAATGGGCATCCGGCACCTCGGCCAGTTCGGGTAGCCAGCGGCGGGTAAAGGCGCCGCCCGGATCCTGATCCAGACCCTGTTTCACCGGGTTGTAAATCCGGATCGTATTGATCCCGGTGGTGCCTGATTGCATCTGGACCTGAGGCCAGTGAATGCCCGGCTCGTAATCGGTGAACCGGCGCGCAAGGATCGGCCCGGTGCTGCGCCAGTCCAGCCAGAGGTGATAAGAGGCCACCGCCATCAGCATCGAGCGCATGCGAAAGTTGAGCCATCCGGTCGCGTCCAGCGCGCGCATGCAGGCATCGACAAACGGCAGGCCGGTTTCGCCCCTGTCCCAGGCCGCAAGCCGCGCGGCGTCGGGGATCAGCGGGCGCAACCCCTCATATCCCGGATGCAGACAGCGATGTTCGATCATTGGTTCATCCTCCAGCTTCTGGATGAAATGATCGCGCCAGGCCAGCCGCGCCTGAAACGAGCGGATCGCCCCCGCCCACTGTGCATCGCCCGCCGGGCTGGCCTTGGTCGCCGCAACCACCTCACGGATCGACATTGCGCCAAGCGCCAGATGCGGGCTAAGCCGGGAACAGGCGCGCGCCCCGTCAAGCGGCGAGGACATGGCGCGCCGATAGCTGCGCCCGCGGGTGGTCAGGAAACTGTCAAATACGCGCAAGGCCCGCGCCCGCCCCCCGTTCTGACGCATCGGGCAGGCATCGTTCAACCCCAATTCGGCGGCCTTGGGGGGCGCATCACTGGCCACGCCCTCCATCGCGCAGCACGCCTGCGCGGGCGCAACCAGCGGCGCGGCCAAAAAGGCATTGCGGGTCGCCTGCCAGTGATCGCGACCTTTCAGGCGGCGCACCACACCCGATTGCGGCAGCTCTTCCCAATCCACCCCCTGCGCCCGCGCCCAATCGCAGACGCGCCTGTCGCGCTCAAAGCTCCAGCCATTGCCGGTTTCCTCGTGGCTGATCAGCTGGCGAATGCCATGGGTGCGACGCAGGTCCTCAAGCGTGCCGACCGAATCCCCTACCCTCAGCGTCAGAGGCAGGCCAATTTTTGCAAGATCATCGCGCAAGCCCTCCAGGCACTCTTGCAAAAACGCATAATGACGCCCCGAGGCATCCGGTTGCGCCCAGGCCTCTGGCTCAATGATGTAAAGCGCGATCACGGGCCCAAGGGCCGCGGCACGCGCAAGCGCCGGGTGATCACAGACCCGCAAATCGCGCTTGAACCAACAGATGACCGGCCTTTCCATACCCCAAAGGTAGCGGGATCACCGCCAAGGGAAAGCCCCCATTGCAGGCCCGCGCGCCACACCCTAGGGTCGCGGCAAACGCCCCGCCCCTCAAGGAGATGCCCGCGATGAAAGATGCCGCCCCGCAAGCCGTTTACCTCTCGGATTACACGCCCCCCGCCTATCTGGTGAATCAGGTACATCTCACCTTTCGCCTTGCCCCCGAAGCGACCCGCGTGATCAGCAAGATCGCCTTTCGTCCCAACCCGGAGGCGCAAAACAGCGACTTTTTCCTGCATGGCGAGAACCTGCGTCTTATCCGCGCCGCGATCGACGGGGCCGAGATAAAGCCTGATATCACACCCGAGGGACTGCGCGCGACGGTGCCGGATGCCCCCTTTACCTTCGAGGCCGAGGTCGAGATCAACCCCGCCGCCAACACCGCCCTTGAGGGGCTTTACATGTCGAACGGCATGTATTGCACCCAATGCGAGGCCGAAGGTTTTCGCAAGATCACCTACTACCCCGACCGCCCCGATGTGATGAGCGTGTTCAGCGTCCGCATCGAGGGCGACGCGCCGGTGCTGTTGTCCAATGGCGATGCGGTCGCGCAGGGCGCGGGCTTTGCCGAATGGCATGATCCCTGGCCAAAACCGGCCTATCTTTTCGCGCTTGTCGCGGGCGATCTGATCAATCACCCGGATCGCTTCACCACCCGCTCTGGCCGCGATGTCGAACTCAACATCTGGGTGCGCCCCGGTGATGAGGGCAAATGCGCCTTTGGTATGGAAGCGCTCAAGAAATCCATGACATGGGATGAAGAGGTTTACGGCCGCGAATATGACCTTGATATCTTCAACATCGTTGCGGTGGATGACTTCAACATGGGGGCGATGGAAAACAAGGGCCTGAACATCTTCAACTCGTCCTGCGTCCTGTCCACGCCGGAAACCTCGACAGATGCCAATTTCGAACGTATCGAGGCGATTATCGCGCATGAGTATTTTCACAACTGGACCGGCAACCGGATCACCTGTCGCGACTGGTTTCAGCTCTGCCTGAAAGAGGGGCTGACGGTCTATCGCGATTCCGAATTCACCTCTGACATGCGCTCGGCCCCGGTCAAGCGGATCTCGGATGTGATCGACCTGCGCGCGCGACAGTTTCGCGAAGATAACGGTCCGCTGGCCCATCCGGTGCGCCCTGCAAGTTTTGTCGAGATCAACAATTTCTATACCGCCACGGTCTATGAAAAAGGCGCAGAGCTTATCGGGATGCTCAAGCGGCTTGTGGGCGATGAGGCGTATAAAAAGGCGCTCAATCTCTATTTTGAACGCCACGACGGTCAGGCCTGTACCATCGAAGATTGGCTGGCGGTGTTCCAAGAGGTCACCGGTCGCGATCTGGCTCAGTTCAAGCTCTGGTATGAAGAGGCCGGAACGCCGCGCCTCAAGGTGAGAGACGAGTTCAAGGATGGCACCTATACCCTTCACTTTGAACAACAAACTCCGGCGACACCGGGGCAGGACACAAAACACCCGCGGGTTATTCCGATTGCCGTGGGCCTGCTTGGCGCCAATGGCGATGAGGTTCAGGAAACCCGTGTTCTCGAGATGACGCAAGCCGCGCAAAGCTTTTCGTTTCATGGATTAGCTTCGCGCCCTATCCCATCTATTTTACGTGATTTTTCCGCTCCGGTTGTTCTGGAACGTGACACCACAAATGCCGAGCGCGCCTTTCTTCTGGCGCATGATACCGACCCCTTCAACAAATGGGAGGCCGGGCGTGCCCTGGCCCGTGATGGTTTGATCGCGATGATCCGCGAGGGCGCCGCGCCCGACCCGGCCTATCTCGATGCGGTCCAGACGATGGCGCGCGACGAAACCCTTGATCCGGCGTTTCGCGCCTTGGCACTTGGCCTGCCAAGCGAGGATGATCTGGCACAAGCCCTCTTTGACATGGGCAGCACGCCTGACCCGCAGGCCATCTGGGAGGCGCTCGAGCAACTGCGCAACGCCCGTGCCAAACACATCGAAGGGGTGGCGCGCGAGCTTTACAAGGCGCATCAGGTCACCGCGCCCTATCGCCCCGACGCCGAACAGTCCGGCGCGCGCGCGCTCTCAAATGCCGCACTGGCGATAATCTCGCGCATTGATGGCGGCGCCTTGGCCGCGCGGCAATTCGAGAGTGCCGACAATATGACCCAGCAACTTGCGGCCTGGTCCTGCCTTTTGCAGGCGGGCGCAGGAGAGGCGGCGACACAGGCGTTCTACGATCAGTGGCAAGGGGACCGGCTTGTGATCGACAAATGGTTCAGCCTGCAGATCGTGCATGCCAGCCCCGAGGACACCGCCGAGGCGGCAAGCCGTCTGGCAAATCATGCGGATTTCAACATCCGCAACCCCAACCGCTTTCGCGCGACATTTGGCGCGATGGTCATGTCCCCGGCAGGGTTTCACCATGCTTCGGGCAAGGGATACCGCCTGTTGGCGGAATGGTTGATCAGGCTTGATCCGCTCAATCCGCAAACCACAGCGCGCATGTGCTCGGCGTTCGAGACATGGCGGCGTTATGACGCCGCACGCCAAACCCTGATCAAGGCAGAGCTTGATCGCATCCTCGACACGCCGGGGCTAAGCCGGGATACAACAGAAATGGTGACCCGCATCCGCGGCGTCTGAGCGGCCATTTTCTTCGGCAAAGAAAATGAGATAGAAAATTCGTCGAATTTTCTGGGGATCAGTCCGCGACCTGCGCAAGCCGTGCAGGGCGCGTGCGGGGGCGCACCGAGGAAGGCGGCTTGCAATAGCTTTGGGCGCGGGTCCAGCGCTGCATGTCCTGACGCTTTCTGGCGCTGTGCAGCGGCCCCCAATCGGCGGCCACGCCGCGCATGCCCTGCGACACCACCCCGTCGCGCGCCACCGTATGCGCCATGATCCGCACCGCACAGGAAAGATTATCGGGCCCATCGCGCAGGGCCTCGCCTGATCCCGCGCGGCATTTGTATCCGCGCGCCGTAGCCGGGAGGATTTGCAACAAGCCATACCACCGCCCGCCGCCGCCCACAGCGCGCGGATTATAGGTGCTTTCATGTTTGGCCAGGGCCGACAAAAACCCCACCCAGAAGGCCCGGCGGCCTGCATCGCTGGCCTCTGGATAGGCCGGACACCAGGTTGCAATGTCGCGCGGCACGATCTCTGTCAGCGCCGCGCCATGCGCCTTGAGCGCCGACAATGCCGTGCGCGTCAAAAGTGGCGCATCGGTACGATGTTCCCATCTTGTGCGCGGAATATTGCCATCGCGCGCCAGCGGTGAGAGGGGGTAAACGCCGCTTGCGCCCTCTTCAGCCAGACTGGAGAGCGGAAAAATTGCAATAAAAACAATAGGAAGAATTTTCCTCATGCACCAAGTGTGCCCCGAACTGCGCGCCAAAGCAACGTGCAGGGAATCCACTCACCCCTAGTTCAGCTGCTGCAGGAAAATTCCAAGATGGCGCTGCATGATCTCGACGTAGCGCCCGCTCTCGCGCAACGCCTTGAGGCCCGCATTCATCCGGTACAAATGCGTCGTTCCACGCCAATGGTTTTTCGAGATCACAACATGAAGCGCCTCGCGCGAGAGTGGCTGATCAAGCGGCACAATGCGCCCGCGCAGGCCCATTGCCACAATCTTGGAGGCGCCCTTAAACACATTGACCGTCACCGCATCCACATCGCCCGCCATGAGCGCCTCAAAACAGGCCTCGGGGCTTGGCGGTTGGATCAGCGTGATCTTGCCCTCACTGATCCAGCGTCGGCCCGCCCGGTCAAGATCATCGGTAATGTCCCCCGCCGGGCGACACAGGCTGTGCCCGACGATATCGGCATCGCTTTAGTAGGTAAAACTGCTATCCGCGCGTTTGAACAACATGATCGGAAGATCAAGCAGCGGCTCGGAAAAATGAAAATTCTGACAGATTCTGTCGTCAGTCAAAGCCGCGCAATCGGGTTTGGGCCAGGGGAATCCCATATCATACCGCTTCTCGGCCAGCAGGGGAAAGAGATGACGTGACCAGTCATCTTCCCACACCACCTCATAGGGCACCGGCGACGGGCTCAGCTCAAGTGCCGCATACACCAACTCGGTTGCCATGCCTCCGCCGGGCAGAGTCGGGTCTGCGAAGGGCAGCTTGCCAGCGCCTGTCAAAAGGGTCATCTCCGCCGCCTTTTTCACCAGCAGCGTCCCGTCCGGCACCGGGTTTTGCGCCGGACAGGGGATGTAGAGATCGGTGCCCGATACAAGGCTCTGGACCTGCCCGGCAAGCGCGGATTGATTGGCGTAATAAATCAGCGTCCATTGATCGGACACCTCATAGTGCGCCGCTGCAATGGACAAGAGCGTGTCGTCAGACTGTACCTTATAGATCACATCGCACAGCGCCCGCGCCGCGCCCGGCAAGGCCAGCATCAGGGCTGCGGCACATCCCGTCAGGATCCTGCGCATCCCCCTAGAACTCCGCCCAAACGCGCGTCATATGTTCGTCGATGATGCGCTGATAGCTGCCGTTCGCCTTGATTTGCGCAAGCCCCCTTTCGAAGACGGCCAGTAACTCGCGCCCCTGCGGATGCGATTTGTGAACGACCATGTGATTGCCATCGACCGAAATCGGCTGCCCCTGCGCCACCACGACGCGGTCCTGAAGGCCCATTTCCTTGATCTTTCCACGACCCAGGAATTCGTTAAGCACCACGCCATCGACCTCGCCCTCGCTCAGCAGACGCAGACAGTCGCCGGGCGAAGCAGGGGTCTTGAGGGTGATCAACCCGCCGCGCAGCCAGTTGCGCCCGTCTTGGTCGAAAATATAGGTCGAATACCCTGCAGGACGACACAGAACCCGGCCTTGCAGATCGTCGGCGCCGTTGAAGGCAATCGGGCGGGCCTTGTCCACGAACAGCAGCATCAGAACCTCGAACATCGACTCTGAAAAAATCAGGTTGGCGCAGCGATAGGTCACGGGGTCAGCCTCACAATCGGGGCGAAACCACGGAAACCCGATATCCAGCAGCGCGTTGGACAAAAGCAGCTCGTGATGCGAGGCCCAGTCATCCACCCAGTGGATGGCAAACCCCTGCGCAGGGTCAGCGGCCTCCATCGAGGCTAGCACCACATGTGCCAGAACTCCGCCCTCGGGCAAATCCTTGTCGGTGAAGGGCCAGAAATCGCTACCAGTGAGAATATTGATCTTGCGCCGGGATGCCGCATTTCCCGGTGCCACGACAAGCGCCGCAGGCTCGGGGGTCGCCGCCACCGCCTGCCCCCCTTTTAGCCCGGTCGGCAAACCGTCGATGCAGCGCAAAACGCAACGTCATGCCCACGCGGATGTCATTTGGATTCTGGCCAATCTGGTCGATATTGATCGAGTGGACCGCTGTCCACTTGCCCGCGTCCTTGTATTGGCTATCCGCGATCAGCGACAGGCTGTCGCCGCGCTTGACCGCATAGAGCCCGCCACAGGTTTGCGCCGCGACCTCACCGGTCAGCCCCAACCCGACCAGGGCAAGAAATACCCCACAAATTGCGTTTCTCAGAATCACCTCCCCAAGACAACGGGGGTAATAGCGCCACAACGCCAGATTCGGTCAAGCTTTATCAGGTCAGAAAGGCCGGAACGCCTACAGCCTGACGCAGCGCCGTCAGTTCGCCACCAGCCGCGCGCTCAATCGCAACGCGTGGCTCGCCTCACGGCTCATCTTCGGTAATATCTGATCATAGCCCGCCCGGATCAACGCCGCGATCTCCGGGCGCAGAATCACTTGCCCGCCATCGGGCAGCGCCGCCAGCGGCGAGCGATCCTGAAACGCGCGATCCGACCAGAGCAGAATGGTTTGCACGATCTGGCTCAGGGCCAGAGTTTCGGCCGGCACCGCGCCAAGCTGATCATCCATGCGCAGGAACACGAAACTGGCCTTGATCGCGCCACCCTCGTCAAAGCGGAAAATCCGGTACTGATTGGCCTCCGCCCCCTCAAGGCGCGCCACGAGTGGCGCCAGATCAGGGATCAAGCGGTCAAGATCGGGCACCTCAAGCAATTCCTGCCAGTCGCGAAAGAAAAACAGCATCAGGTTCGCGCCAAGCTCGGGGTCGGTCTCGGCCATCTTGTGATTGGCCAGCGTCACCACCGCCTCGATCGCGCCCTTGACCACGCTCAGGGTCTTGTCATCGACGCCAAAGACGATCGGCACGATCGGTCGGCCCCATCGGGCAAACAGAAAACTCTCGTCGCTGCGCGTGAACAGCGCCTCAACATCTTGTGGCGTCAGAGGCTCGCTCATCGGGTGACCCTTTCGTTTTGCGCCCCCCGATAGCAAAACCGCCCCGCTTACGCCATCCCCTCACGAGACCGGCACGCGAAAGCCCCGGCGCGTTGCCCGCGCGTGACGCCTAATCCTCGAACATATCCGATTGCCCCTTGGCGCCGGGCACCGGCAGGCCCAGATGATGCCACCCGCCCTGCGTCAACATCCGCCCGCGCGGGGTGCGTTGGATAAGGCCTTGTTGCAACAGGAACGGCTCGATCACCTCTTCAAGCGCGTCGCGCGATTCACTGAGCGCGGCGCTGAGCGTTTCAATGCCCACCGGCCCGCCCTGATAGGCCTCGGCGATCAGGCGCAGATAGCGCCGGTCCGCGCCATCAAGCCCAAGGTGATCGACCCCCAATCGCGTCAGCGAGCTATCGGCAAGCTCTTTGGAAATCACGCCGTTGCCCTCGACCACTGCGAAATCAACCACCCGGCGCAAAAGCCGCCCGGCGATCCGTGGCGTGCCGCGCGAGCGGCGCGCAATCTCCATCGCGCCGGAACTGTCGGTCGGCACGTTCAAAAGCCGCGCATTACGGGTCACGATCTCGTGCAGCTCTTCGATCTTGTAAAACTGAAGCCGCGTCGGAATGCCGAAGCGGTCGCGCAGCGGCGTTGTCAAAAGCCCGAGCCGCGTGGTCGCCCCGACAAGCGTGAAGGGCTGCAATTCGATACGCACCGTGCGCGCGGCGGGCCCGGCCCCGATCACCAGATCAAGCTCGAAATCCTCCAGCGCGGGGTAAAGCACCTCTTCCACCGCCGGGTTCAGCCGGTGAATTTCGTCGATGAACAACACGTCATTGCGTTCAAGATTGGTCAGGATCGCCGCAAGATCGCCCGCCTTGGCGAGAACCGGCCCCGAGGTCATGCGAAACCCGACGCCAAGCTCTTTGGCCATGATCTGGGCCAGGGTCGTCTTGCCGAGGCCGGGGGGGCCATGAAACAGGGTGTGATCCATCGCCTCGCCGCGCTGGCGGGCGGATTGGATGAAGACCGACAGATTGGCGCGCGCTTCGGCCTGACCGATAAATTCCGACAGCGCCTGCGGGCGCAAACTGCGGTCAAAATCCTCCGGAAGCTCCTCTGGTCGCACTGTCGGATCGGGTTTTGACATGGATTACCCCTTTGGCGCCAAGAGCTTGAGCGAAAGGCGGATCAATTCCGGCGTGGCCGCATCCTGCGCTTCGCCCGCCGCCCGCGCCACGGCACTTGCCGCCTCGCCGGGGCTATAGCCAAGGTTGGTCAGGGCCGATAAGGCCTCGGCCTGCGCGCCGCGATTGGGCACGCCCGCCGGGACCGGAGCGGCGACGCGCGGCGCGCGTTCGATCACCTCATCCTCAGCGTCATCCAGCACCGGCGCAGGGGCCGCGCCCATTGCCATCACGCTGGGGGCCTTGTCTTTCAGCTCGTTGACCACCCTCTGTCCGGTTTTCGCGCCAATCCCCTTGGCCGCCGTCACCGAGTTCCAGTCGCCAAGCGCAATCGCGCGGCCCACACCATCGGGGCCAAGCGCGCCCAGAATGGCCAGCGACGCCTTGGCGCCAACGCCCTGCACACTCATCAACAGGCGGTGCCATTCCTTTTCGACAAGCGTCGTAAAGCCGAAGAGTTGCAGAATATCCTCGCGCACCAGAAGGTCGGTATAAAGCGCCACATGCTCGCCCACGCCCGGCATCGACGACAGCGTGCGTTCCGAGCAATAGACAAGGTATCCAACGCCGCGCACGTCGATCAAAACGTGGTCGGTGGCGCGATAGTCAATCCGCCCTGCGATCCGCCCAATCATGCGCTTGCCCTCTGTACCGCGTCGGCCAGCATCGTGGTGCTGCGGGCGTGGTGGGCATGACAGATCGCCACCGCCAAGGCATCCGCCGCATCCGGCCCGGCAAGCTCGACCCCTGGCAATTGCACCTTGACCATATGGGCGACCTGTTCCTTGGCCGCATGGCCCACGCCGACAACGGTTTTCTTGACCGTGTTCGGCGAATATTCCCCCACCGCAAGGCCGAATTGCGCCGGCACCAAAAGAGCGATGCCGCGCGCCTGCCCAAGCTTGAGCGTGCCCGCACCATCCTTGTTGACGAACGTCTGTTCGACCGCCGCCGCCTCTGGCCCATACCGGTTCAGAATATCTGTAAGTTGATCATAAAGAGACAGCAACCGCGCCGCCAGATCGGTGCCGCTCGAATGACAAATACCGTTGGCCACATGGCTAAGTCGACTGCCATTCACATCAATCAGTCCCCAGCCAAGGTTTCGCAACCCGGGATCAATTCCCAAAACCCGCATTTTCCTGCCCTGCCCATCTGTTTTTCAAGCGATAGCACGAAACGAGAACAAAGACCAAGCAGAATGCGCGTTTCCAAACTGCCCGATTTGAACGCACTTCGTTGCAAATATGGCGCCATCACGCGAAATTCACAAGGATGAGATATATTTAACGTACTGATATAAATACACTTAAATCGAAATCAGACCCATGCGTAAAACGCATAAGGACTATGCAATAAACCCGGCTTGCAGGAACGGTTTTCTCTGACTACCTGCCTCTCAGACGCAGACAGGCTCTGCCCCCACATAGTCAAGGAATGAAAATCATGGCCAGCATCGACAGCAGCCGCACCCTCAATCCCTCCGCCGGTTTCGGTGGGTTTTTCGCTCGCGCCCTCGGTATGATCTCAACCTGGAACGAACGTCGCGCCACGCGCAATGCGCTGTCGCAGCTTTCGGATCGCGAGCTTGACGATATCGGTCTGACCCGTGGCGATATCAACGCGATTGCACGCCAAGTCTAAGTGCGGCACTTCTCGCAAAACATAACGCCCTGTTGCGGTTCGCACCGCACAGGGCTTTATGATGTCTGACCCAAGGGTCAGGATAGCTGGGATTAGTCGCGTAGAAGCCTTAGCGAAGGAATGGCCGAAGTTTGCTTGCAAACATCGCGCTTACAGCATCGGGTTGCATCACAGCCGCCCCAGCTTGTTCGACAACGCTGCCCTGAGCAAGTTGCGCAAGGCGTTCCTCATATAGGCCCGCCCCAAGATGGGCAATGATCACGGCCTTGAAGAAGATGAACCCGGCCACGAGATAAACAATCCCGCGCAAAGAAATGCCGCCCTGACGACGTTTTGGGCGAAAAACAATAAGCCCGTCTTTACCGACACGACCGACATATCCACGCTCCATACCGGCGCGTTTCCGTTCAATTGATTTCAGTCGAGTGTCAAATCCTTGGAATGCGTCACCCATTGCAAAAATCCCATTTTCACGGCCCCCACCGCGTTAAGTAAAAACTAGGCTCGAAATGTGGCAAGACTAAGGCGGGAGGATCAGCCGGCCAGAATTTTGACTTATTTTACGAGAACTTTTCCAATGTCAGGGTGGTCCAGTCACCAATCTCTTCGCGATGTGCAAGACTGTTTCCAAGGGCGCAATAAACCGAGATCACCTCGTCGGCCTGTTCGTTCAGAATTCCCGAGAGAATCACCTTGCCACCCCCCTGCAAGCGTGACGTTACGTCAGGCGCGAGATCAATCAGCGGGCCTTTGAGGATATTGGCAAAGACAAGATCAAACGGCGCGGCGGCCACAAGGCGCGGGTGATCAAGGCCCGCCGCCTCGACACATTCGACGCGCCCGACAAGATCATTGGCGGCGACGTTGGCGGCGGCCACTTCGACGGCGACCTCATCGATGTCGCTGGCCAGCATCACGCCGGGCCAGATCCGCGCCGCGCCCATCGCCAGAACCGCCGTGCCGCACCCGATATCAATCACCGACTTGCCGACAAAGCCCGCATTGGCCAACCGGTCCAGCGCGCGCAGACAGCCAAGCGTGGTGCCGTGATGCCCGGTGCCAAAGGCCATTGCCGCCTCGATCAACAAAGGCTCGCAATCGTCGGGCACCTTGTCGGCGTCATGGCTTCCGTAGACAAAGAAGCGCCCCGCCACGACCGGGGTCAGCTCGCGGCGCACCTTGGCGACCCAATCGGTCTCGGGCAATTCGGAGATGGTGAAGGGGCGCGCGCCATGCATCACCGCCAAAAGCGCAAGACCGGCCTGATCGGGGGCCTCTTCAAAGTAAGATCCGACCTCCCACAGGCCAGAGCCGTCTTCCATCTCGAAGGCGCCCACGCCGGTGGGTTCGGGCGTGAGGGCCTCAAGCGCTTCGGCAAGCGCCTCGGCGCTGTCTTTGCCTGTGAGCGTGGTCAGGGCAGTAAAGGTCGGCATCGTCAAACCCTTTCAGATCGGGGGGATTATTCGGCGGGCGCGGATACGAAACGCGACCAGATTGTTTCATTGCCAGGCTCGGGGTGGCGCGGGATCATCATCGCAAGCGCGCAGGACACACAGGCCATGGCAGAGGCCATGAAGAACACCGCCGCCGGCGAGACAAGCCACAAATAGCCCAGAAGGGCCGGCAGGAACACCGCCGCAATATGGTTGATGGTAAAGGCCACGGCGGCGGTCGGGGCGATATCGCCCGGATCGGCGATCTTCTGGAAATAGGTCTTGAGCGCAAGCGCGAGCGAGAACAGGATGTGATCGACCACATAGAGCGTCGCCGCCAGAACCACGCCCCAGCCAAAGAAATAGACGCCGCCATAGGCCGTAAAGAGCAAGGCAAGCCCGACATATTCGAAGATCAGCGTGCGGCGCTCGCCAAACATGAAAACCGCGCGCCCCATCAGCGGCGCAAAGATCATGTTGGCGAGAAGGTTGATCAGAAAGAGGGCTGTGACCTCATGCACCTGAAAACCGAATTTCTCGACCATCATGAAGCCGGCGAAGACGATGAAAATCTGGCGCCGGGCGCCTGCCATGAATTGCAGCGCATAATAAAGCCAGTAGCGGCGTCGCAGCACCATCTTCTTGATCTGGGGATTAGGCGCCTCGAACCGGGGATAGGCCACAAAGCAGAACAGGGCGACGCAGGCGGTAAAGCCGCCCGAGATCATGTAGACCGTGTTATAGGTCAGGCTGAGCGCCTCCCATGTCATCACGATCAGGACATAGGCGATCAGGGTGGCGCCCGATCCCGCCGCCATCAACCAGCCCAGCATCTGCGGCGCGCGCAGCTTGTCGATCCATTGCAATTGCAACGATTGGTTGACCGTCTCATAATAGTGAAACCCGATCGAGCTGAGCATGGTGATGGTCAGGATGCCGCCAAGCGAGGGAAATTGCGCCGTCATCGCCGTGGCCACGCCCAAAAGGCAAAGCGCGATGAGGCCAAGCACCTGTTCATGCATGAACATGATCAGGGCGATCACGCCAATAGCGAAAAAGCCGGGGATTTCGCGTACCGTATGAAGCCAGCCAATGTCAGAGCCGTTGAACCCCGCCACCTCGATCACAAAGTTGTTGAGCAGCGCCGACCAAGTGGCAAAAGCCACCGGCATCGCCGCGGCCATCAGGAACAGCAAGGTCACGGGACGGCGCCAGAATGGCAATTGCCGCGCGTCGCCCAAGGGGAATTGTGGTTTCATGGGTTTTCTTTACGCCCAAGTTTCGGCTTTGGCGAGAGGACACACCCGTCGGCATCCGAAATCTTCAAAAGATTTCGGACCGCTTTCTTTTCAAGAAAGCGCGCGCGCCACAACCGATCTCAATAGAAACTCTGCGGGTCGATATCGACGCTCAGGCGCGCCTGCGGCGGCAGCCGAACCTGCGCCACCCAAGCCGCCACCGCGCCCTGTAATGCCGCACCTTTCGGCGCCTTCACCAAAAGCCGCACGCGGTGACGCCCGCGGATGCGCGCGACCGGCGCCGGGGCCGGGCCGAACACCTGTGCGCCCACCGCCCGCAGGGGGCCATCGCGGCGGGCAAGGTCTTCGCCGATGTCAAACACCACCTGCATATCGGGCGAGGACAGGATGATCCCCGCCATCCGGCCATAGGGCGGCACGCCCGCCTGACGGCGCGCATCGGCCTCGGCGCGCCAGAACCCCTCTTCGTCGCCCGCAAGAATGGCGCGGATCACCGGATGCTCGGGCTGAAAGGTCTGCAACAGGGCCGTGCCGCGCCGTTCGGCCCGCCCCGCGCGCCCCGCCACCTGGCGCATAAGCTGAAAGGTGCGCTCGGCGGCGCGCAGGTCTGATCCCTGAAGGCCAAGATCGGCGTCAATCACCCCGACCAGCGTCAGCAGCGGAAAGTTGTGCCCCTTTGCCACCAGTTGCGTGCCGATGATGATATCGGCGCCGCCTTTGGCAATCTCTTCGATCTGTTCCTTGAGCGCGCGCGCCGAGCCGAACAGGTCTGACGAGAGCACCGCGATCCGCGCCTCGGGAAACAGCGCTGTCGCCTCTTCGGCCAGCCGCTCGACACCGGGCCCCACCGCCGCCAGCCGATCCTCGGCCCCGCAGGACGGGCAGACGTTCGGCAAAGGCGCGCTTTCCCCGCATTGATGACAGATCAGGCGTTTTTGAAACCGGTGCTCGACCATGCGCGCATCGCATTGCTCACAGCCGATCTGATGACCGCAGGCCCGACAGATCGTGGTCGGCGCATAGCCGCGCCGGTTGAGGAACAAAAGCGCCTGCTCGCCCTTGGCGATCCGGGCATTGGCGGCGGCCTGAAGGCTTGGCGAGATCCAGCGGTTCGACGGCAATTTCTGCGCGCGCATGTCAATCGCCGCCAGCTCCGGCATCACCGCCACGCCATAGCGCGCATCGAGATCGAGCCGCTCGTACTTGCCCGCCTCGGCATTGGCCCAGCTCTCAAGGCTTGGCGTGGCCGAGGCCAGAATCACCCGCGCGCCACAGATCGCCGCACGCAGTACCGCCATGTCGCGGGCATTATAAAGAACGCCGTCTTCCTGTTTGTAAGAGGTGTCGTGTTCCTCGTCGACGATGATCAGGCCAAGGTTCTGGAACGGCAGGAACAAAGCCGAGCGCGCGCCGACCACCATCTGTGCGCCGCCCTGTCCGACCATCTTCCAGGTGCGGCGGCGTTCGGTCATGGTCACGCCCGAGTGCCATTCCGCCGGGCGCGCGCCAAAGCGCACCTCGACCCGGTTGAGAAATTCGGCCGTGAGGGCGATTTCCGGCAAGAGCACAAGCGCCTGACGCCCCTGGCGCAGGGCCTCGGCGACGGCCTCGAGGTAAACCTCGGTCTTGCCCGATCCGGTGACGCCGCGCAAAAGCGTGGTGCCATAAGCCTCAGAGCGCAGCCCCTTGCGCAACGCCTCTGCGGCTGTTTCCTGATCCTCGGTCAGGGATTTGGACGGAAGGTCGGGATCAAGCCGGGCAAAGGGCATGTCGCGCGGCGTGTCTTCTTCGCGCACCGCCCCTTGCGTCACCAATCCCTTGACCACCGAGGATGTCACCCCCGCCTGATCGCTTAGCTCCTTGAGGGTAAAGCCAAGCCCGCCATAGCTGCGCAACACCTCAAGCACGCGGGTGCGCGCGTCTGTCATGCGATTGGGCTCGCCCTCGCCCAGACGATAGACCTTTTGCATCGACGGCGGATTGCTCAGCCCCGGCGCGCGCGTCGCAAGCCGCAGCATCGCGGGCATCGGCGTCAGGGTGTAATCGGCGGCGCGGCGCAGGAAATCCTGCATTTCGTCGCGCATCGGCGCCACATCCAGCACCCGGATGATGCTGCGCGCCTTCTTGAGGTCAAAGCCGCCTTTGCCCGGCCCCCAGACCACGCCCAAGACCTTGCGCGGGCCAAGCGGCACCTCGACAAAGGCCCCCGGCATACACCCGCCCTCGGGGGCAAGATAATCCAGCGGTCGATCAAGCGGCTGCGCCGTCAGAACCGCCACAAGCGCGCCTTCGTCAAAGAAGTCGGGATTGGACGGGGGCAACGCGGCTTCCTCTCTCTGAGGGGGTTTCGGTGGGCTGATCTATGAGGTAAACGCTTGAGAGAGAAAACCCAACCCGCGCAGAGGCACACCCCCATGAAATTCTTTGTCGATACCGCTGAAACCGATCAGATTGCCGAACTCAATGATCTGGGCATGGTCGATGGCGTGACCACCAACCCCTCGCTGATCCTGAAATCGGGCCGCGACATCCTTGAAGTGACCAAGGAGATCGCCGAAATGGTCGAAGGACCCGTCAGCGCCGAAGTCGTCGCGCTCAAGGCCGATGAGATGATCGCCGAGGGCCGCAAGCTTGCCAAGATCGCCGGGAATATCGCCGTCAAGGTGCCGCTGACATGGGATGGCCTCAAGGCCTGCAAGGTGCTCTCGGGCGAGGGCAACATGGTCAATGTCACCCTGTGCTTTTCCGCCAATCAGGCGCTTTTGGCGGCCAAGGCGGGCGCGACATTCATCAGTCCCTTCATCGGGCGGCTTGACGATATCAACCTCGACGGCATGGATCTGATCGCCGATATTCGCACGATCTATGACAATTACGGTTTCGAGACCCAGATCCTTGCCGCCTCGATTCGCAGCGTCAATCACGCCTATCAGGCCGCGATGATCGGTGCCGACGTGATGACCGCGCCCCCCGCCGTGATCAAGAAGATGGCAGAGCATCCGCTGACCGACGCCGGGCTTGAAACCTTTATGGCCGACTGGGCAAAAACAGGGCAGCAAATCCTGTAACCCGTGCTATAACACCAAAAAACAAGACCGAGGCCGACATGAGCAGCAAGCCGGAAATGAATGACGCCTTGCGCGAACGCATTATCGCGCAACCCGACGTTATTCTTGAAGATCAAGACCTTATGCGTGCCCTCATCGCCGCAAACGAGCGGGCGATGGGCGGCAATATCGTCGATCTTCGCGGCATTGCGATGGATCGTCTTGAGGCGCGGCTTGACCGGCTTGAAGACACCCACCGCAGCGTGATTGCCGCCGCCTACGAAAATCTGGCGGGCACAAATCAGGTGCACCGTGCGATTTTGCGCATGCTTGACCCGGTCGAGTTCGAGGCCTTCCTGCGCGACCTTGGCGGCGAAGTGGCGCATATCCTGCGGGTCGATTCGATCCGGCTTGTGCTTGAATCGGTGCAAAATGACAGCGACCCGGCGGTGCGTCGTCTGGGTGATGTTCTGTCGGTGGCCGAGCCCGGCTTTATCACATCCTATCTGACCGGCGGGCGCGATGTGCCCGCGCGGCAGGTGACTCTGCGCCAGATCAACGAGGGCGATATGCGGATTTACGGTCGCGATGCCACCTTTGTGCGCTCCGAGGCCTGTCTTATGCTGGATTTCGGCCCCGAGCGCCTGCCCGGCATGCTCGCCATGGGCGCCGAAGACCCGCATCAGTTCAGCCCGCAACAGGGCACTGACCTTCTGGCGTTCTTTGCCGGGGTGTTCGAGCGATCCATGCGGCGCTGGTTGTCATGATAAGCCCGGCCGCCCGCGATTCGTTGCAGGGTTGGCTGGCGTCACAAAAGGCGCTCAAGGGGGCCTCGGACAACACGCTTGATGCCTATTCGCGCGATGTCGCGGGGTTTCTGGCCTTCATGACCGAACATCACGGCCAGACCCAGGGCTTGGGCGCGCTGGCAAAAATAAGCACCGCCGATATGCGAAGCTGGATGGCCTTTACCCGTGGCCATGATGTCGGCTCGCGCTCGCTTGCGCGCAAGCTTTCGGCGGTCAAAAGCTTTTATCGCTGGCTGTCAGAGCGCGAGGGGTTTGAGCCGACCGCCGTTCTTGCCACCCGCTCGCCCAAGTTTCAGCGCAAATTGCCCCGACCCCTGTCGCCCGAAGCGGCGAGCGATGTGATCGACACGCTTGAGATGCAATCGCTGACGCCGTGGATTTCGGCGCGCGATCAGGCGGTCGTGACCCTGCTTTACGGCTGTGGGTTGCGGATATCCGAGGCTTTGGGCCTGACCGGGGCGGATCTTCCGATTGGCAGCACACTTCGTATCATCGGCAAGGGCAACAAGGAACGCATGGTGCCGGTCATTGCCCCGGCCCGCGATGCGGTCGAGCGTTATGTTGCCATGTGCCCCTATGAGATCACCGCGCCAAGCCCGGTGTTTCGCGGTGCGCGCGGCGGCAAGCTTAACCCGCGGGTGATTCAGAAGGTGGTTGAACAGACCCGGATGCAGCTTGGCCTGCCGGCCACGGCCACACCGCATGCCATGCGCCATAGCTTTGCCACCCATCTTTTGAACGCGGGCGGCGATCTGCGCGCGATACAGGAATTGCTGGGCCATGCCTCGCTTTCGACCACGCAGGCCTATACCGGCGTCGATACCGCCCGCCTGCTTGAGGTATACGCCCGCGCGCATCCGCAGGGACGTGGTTAATTCCTTTCACGCCTCACGTAATAGTTAAGTTCAATTACAGTTCAAACATGCAAGGGTTGCCCTTGGATGACACGCGTATCTGTGAACGAATTGGAGAATGAATATGAAACGCCAGCTTTTTGCCGCCGCGACTCTTGCAGCCAGCCTTATGATGGGCCAGACGGCAGTGGCCTCGGATTGCAAGGTCGATGTCGAAGATCCGTTTGATCTTGAGGCGGCCGCGATTTCCGAAATTTACGACTGCATCAAGGCCGAGATGGTCGAGAATTACACCAAGGGCGACAACGAGGTGGCCGCCACTTATCGCGACTGGACCGTCACATCGACCCGCCCCGCCGTGGCCGGTGCGCATGGCAATCGCCTGTTGCAGACCTTTGCCAATGACGTGGCCGCCGAGCAATACCTGAAATTCGCCGACGAAGGCGTGGTGATGCCGGTCGGCTCGGTTCTGGCCAAGGAAAGCATCACGATCAGCAAGAAAAAGAAGAAGGCCAAGACCGGCCCGCTCTTCATCATGACCAAAGGCGAAGCCGGCAGCGCGCCCGAAGCCGCCGATTGGGTCTATTCCGTGGTTCAGCCCAACGGCAAGATGATGAAATTCAAACAGAGCTTCTGTCATGACTGTCACGTGTCGTGGGAAGCACAGGACATGCTGGCCTATCCGCTGGAAGAGGTCCGCGTTTCCAACTAAGACCGCACGCCTTGCAATCTGGCCCGGCCCCTTCCATGGGGCCGGGCTTTTCTTTTTGCATATTTGGCGCGGCTGGTTCATTAAGCCGCCATGACACCACGTTTGTGCGCCTTGCTTGTTCATCTTCTGACCGCCACCGGGGCGGTTTTTGCAATGCTGGCCATGTTGGCCGCAATTGACCGGGAATGGGAACTGATGTTCCTGTGGCTGGTCGTGGCCTTCGCGGTGGATGGCATCGACGGCCCTTTGGCGCGCAAATTCAACGTCAAAACCCATGCGCCGGAATTTGATGGCGTGTTGCTCGATCTGATCATTGATTACCTGACTTATGTGTTCATTCCGGCCTTTGCGCTGTTTGAATCCGACCTTTTACCGGGCTGGACAGGATGGCTCGCCATGATCGTGATAACCTTTGCAAGTGCGATGTACTTTGCCGATACGCGCATGAAAACAATGGATAATTCCTTTTCCGGATTTCCGGGATGCTGGAATATGCTGGTGCTGGTGATGTTCGCGGTCGAGCCGAATTTCTGGATCATCCTGACGTTGGTCACGCTCTTGTCGGTGGCGATGTTCCTGCCGCTCAAGTTCATCCATCCGGTGCGCACCGAACGCTGGCGCTGGATATCCTTGCCGATGGCGCTTGCCTGGACCTTCTTTGCCGGCTGGGCGGCCTGGGTGCATTTTGATCCGCAAAGCTGGGCGCATTGGGGGCTGGTGGTCACCAGCGTCTATTTGATTTTTGTCGGAATCGTGCAGCAGATATTCACGCCGCGCGGCGAAGTCTGATCCCTTAGATCAGCAAGCCCGCCGCCCCCTCGTGGCGCAAAAGCCAGACCTTGGTTTCAACCCCGCCCTCACCGGAATAGCCACCAAGCCCCGAAGCGGCCAAGACCCGGTGACAGGGAATGATCACCGGGATCGGATTGCCGCCACAGGCATTGCCAATCGCCTGCGGCGAGGCGCCCATACGGGTGGCAAGATCGCCATAGGTGACGGTCTCGCCAAAGGGGATCTCGCGCATGGCATCGCAAACCCGGCGCTGAAACTCTGATCCCCCCACGTTCAGCGGCAGGTCAAACCGCGTCAGGCCGCCCCTGAAATAGGCCGCAAGCTGCGCCAGGGCCTCGGTCAGTTCGGGCGTGGTATCCTGCGTACCGCCCTCGCCCCACTGAAGCGCGGTGATCGCACTGCCATCGCTGACCACGGTAAGCGGGCCGATGGGAGATGACATTGAGGCCGACGGCATGGCGTATCCCTTAGTCCCGCGCGCAGGCGTGCAAATCGCTGGTTTCGCGGCCCAAGATCACCGCCAGGTAGACAGACAGGATCGCCGCGAAGAAACACCAGACCGAAATGAACGCATAGGCATAAAACACGTAAGTTAGCACCAAGGAGGCCGCAACCAGACCGCCGAACACCTGAATCAGGCGATGCGACGACAGCAAAAGCGACCCGATGACGATCACCGCGTAAACTGTGCGCAACAGGCTGCGGTCTATGATGCCCTCGTAGATCAGCGTTGTCTTGTACTCCAGCGAGCGCTGCACCACCTCTACGCGCAACCACCCCTCGATAAGGGCGGCCGGCAGGAATACCGACAGCCCCGCGAAAAAGCCGACCACCGCCATAAACAGGACCAATCGCCTGCGCGCGGGGTCGGTTTCTATCGTCCAGACGGCAAACGGCACCCATGCCAGCCAGAAGAAGTGTGAAAAGAACAAGAAGCCGCGAGAGGCGAGACAAACAGAGGTTTCATTGCCGCCCGCAAGCCCGAGCCAGAGGATGCCTTCCAGAACCTGCTGAATGCCGAAGACCAGCGGGAAGACCGCAAAGGCCCACCACGCGGGGTTGGTGCGCCGCACCTCTGTAATCGTGTAAACACCCGCAGGCACAAGCACGGCGGCAAGCGTGAAACTGGCCGTTGCGGAAAAGCACATCCTGACCTCCAAGCCCCATGCGATGATGCAGGGGCGTTACGGTCAAGTCTAGCCACGCCCGCCCCGCGGGCATTGCGCTATGTCAATGCGCGGAGGGTCAGAAAGCTTTGACCTTTACGCCCGCTCCTTGAATCTCGCCGTTCATCTTGCAGATGCGGCGAATGTCTCAAAAGAGCCTATTCTGCGGAGTGGACAAATAACTGAACTCGCCGCTAACCCGTCATTCATCGAGTCTGGTTTAGGTTTCGCGGTTGGCTTTTGCAGACTTGAACAAAAGCGAGCCGTTTTCCGAAACCGGCAGCTTTCAGAAGGATTTTGACGTCGACCAGGCAAAATAAGTCAACGTGCGACTTGCATCCCCATTGATCCCCGTCAATGGCACCGTCTCGTCGGCATGTTAAACTGATATAAGGTGCTTGCTTTCGAGACGGAACCAAAGTCATGCCCATTTTTCTAGAACCGCGAGACGCGATTGACGATCTAAAGGGCTTTCAATCCGTCCTGATCGTTTCGTGCCCGATCTGCCCGCCGATGTGCGTGTCCATCCAGCAAAAAAAAGGCCTTCCTGGAACCTCTGAAGCATGGTGTTAAAACCCAGGCATTCGAGGATTACATTGCCTCGATCCGAGACGCGCTTGCGACATACAATGTTCGCACCGATGCCTTCACCATGCGTTTTCCCGTCCCGATGATGTGCCTTTGGACCGGACGGCAACGCGCTCGGCTCTTGAAACGCGCGCAAGAATTCGAGGCTGTTTTGGTATTGAGCTGTGATTCAGCGACATACACAGCAGCCGATGCATTAAGGGACACCCAATGCAAGGTTTTTCAAGGAATGCAGGTCAAATCGATCACCAATGCAACGATGACATACCGTTCGCCAGCGACCGTTACGCTTGACTGGCACCCCCTGCCGAGCAGGCCGAAGATTGGCAAGTTCAACGAACCAAGTGAGGAACCATAGAGGCCTGGATGATCAGACGATCCGCTAGCAAGCATTCACCCGACAAACGAAAGGAACGACGCATGAGTATCATGGAACAGATGATGGGCCTCATGATGGGGCGGATGAGCAAAGAAGACAAGGAAGCCATGATGGACAGCATGATGGAGAAGTTCTTTGCTGACATTACCCCCGAGGAAAAACAGAAGATGATGACCGACATGATGCCCAAAATGATGGAAGGCATGAACATGTCGGACACGATGCCCAAAATGATGATGACAATGATGGCAGGCAAAGACGGCGAAGGCAGCGGCATGATGGGAAATATGGTGGGCGGTGCCCCCTCAAACAGGATGCCAGAGATGATGTTAGAGACCATGATGCCAAATTGTATCGCAATGATGTTGCCGAAGATCGATGTCGCAAAGCGTGAGCAAATCGCTACGCCGATCCTTTCAGCGTTGGTGAAGTCCGGTGTTCAGGGCATGTCAAACGAGCAAGAGGTGGCATATCGCCAAACTCTCGAAAAAGCACTGACGTCTGGTATGCAAAATGCTTCTGTCAATCACGGAGAAACGAAACCATGAGCAGCACACAATCTCACAATGCTACCTACCCTGATATGCTGGGCAAATTTGAAACCTATGTGGGCAAACTGGCATCGGTTCAACCGGATCTCATGGGTCAGTTTTGGAAGCTGCACAAGACAGCAGTTGGCGACGGTGTTCTGGACACCAAGACCAAAGAACTCATGACTTTGGCAATCAGTGTCGCCGCACGATGCGATGGCTGTATTGCACATCATGTTTCGGATGCGCTTAGGGCAGGCGCAACCAAAGAAGAGATCGCGGAAACACTGGGCGTTGCCGTTCTCATGGGCGGCGGAACAAGCGTTGTATATGCGACCCATGCTCTGGAGGCACTTGAGCAATTTCTTGAAGAATTGAAGTAACCTTACATGAAACCTCCGGTATTCTAGCATAGGTCTGTTTCGAGCCTGAACCGGTCATTGGTGACGAATTGCCGAAGTTCCGTTTCGCCCGGCGGTTTCAACGGGTCGATGCAACACATGCATTGAAACGCTCGGCGGGTGTTTCGTAGTTGAGCGTTTTTCGGGGTCGTTCGTTGAGCTGCCT
>NZ_FRBN01000022.1 GCF_900142625.1 Roseovarius marisflavi | reverse complement strand
GCTAGGGGATAGCGTGCTGGGGCTGATTGTGGTCGCCCTGCCCCGGCCTTTTGCTCGGCAAGGCCGATCTGGTGTTGAAGTTGCGCTACCGCGCCCGGTAAAAGCTTTAGTGCTTGCCGGTAGTCACCACCCAAAGAGGTGCGTAACTCGGTCTTACCTACTATTCCGCGCAAGTCTTTCGGGACCACCAGCCGGGCGTGATACCGCCCTTTACGGTTGACCAAGTGCATAACCTTGCCCGCCATGATGACCGCCCTTTGTAACCAAATTTGTAACCACAGGACGGAAAAAGCGCCTATAATGCAAGGGTTTTATTTAGTTTCAAGGTGTTATACTGGTGCTGCTGGGGAGGATTGAACTCCCGACCTCGTCATTACCAATGACGCGCTCTACCACTGAGCTACAGCAGCACGCTGTGGCGGGCTGATTAGCCCCTAATCGCGTGTGGCGCAAGGGGTAACTGGACGGTTTTTCATTGCTGCTGTAAAGAAGCGGTATGAGCAAAAAGCAATCCCCAAAAACCGGCGCCAAACAAGGCCAGAACCGCGAAGACAGGTTAAAATCGGCATTGAAGGCCAATCTTGCGCGGCGTAAGGCCCAGATGCGCGCCCGCACCGATGACAAGCCGGGCGAGCAGGTGACCGGGAACGAGGACAAAGGGTAGAGCAGATGGATTCGATTATCGTTACGGGCAATGGCCCGCTCAAGGGGCAGATCCCGATCACGGGCGCCAAGAATGCCTGTCTGACGCTGATGCCGGCCACGCTCTTGAGCGAAGAGCCTCTGACCCTGACCAATGCGCCGCGCCTGTCGGACATCAAGACGATGACCACTCTTCTGCAATCGCTCGGTGCCGAGGTGTCGCAATTGCAGGATGGTCAGGTTCTGGTGATGTCGAGCCATGCGTTGGACAATCACGTCGCCGATTATGACATCGTGCGCAAGATGCGCGCCTCGATCCTTGTGCTCGGGCCGATGCTTGCGCGCGACGGGCATGCGGTTGTGTCGCTGCCGGGGGGCTGTGCGATTGGCGCGCGCCCGGTCGATCTTCACCTCAAGGCGCTTGAGGCGATGGGCGCAGAGCTTGAACTGAAAGACGGTTACGTGCACGCGCGCGCGCCCGGCGGCTTGCGCGGCGGCGTGGTTGATTTTCCAATCGTGTCGGTCGGGGCGACTGAGAACGCCCTCATGGCGGCGACGCTGGCCAAGGGCACGACCGTGCTCAAGAACGCCGCGCGCGAGCCCGAGATCGTTGATCTTGCCCAATGTCTGCGCCGCATGGGCGCGCAGATCGAGGGCGAAGGCACGCATACCATCACCATTCAGGGCGTTGACCGCCTTGGCGGGGCCACCCATCCGGTGGTGACAGACCGGATCGAGCTTGGCACCTATATGCTGGCGCCTGCGATCTGCGGTGGCGAGGTCGAGCTTTTGGGCGGGCGGATCGACCTTGTCGGCGCGTTCTGCGAAAAGCTGGATGCGGCGGGCGTCAGTGTCGAGGAAACCGCGAAGGGCCTCAAGGTCAGCCGCAAAAACGGCCGTGTGCGTTCGGTCGATGTGGTGACCGAACCCTTCCCCGGCTTTCCCACCGACCTTCAGGCCCAGATGATGGCGCTCATGTGTACCGCCGAGGGCACATCGGTGCTTGAAGAGCGCATCTTTGAGAACCGATTCATGCATGCGCCGGAACTGATCCGCATGGGGGCCAATATCGAGGTGCATGGCGGTGTTGCCACGGTGACCGGCGTTGACCGCCTCAAGGGGGCACCGGTGATGGCGACCGATCTGCGCGCCAGTGTCTCGCTTATCCTGGCGGGTCTTGCGGCAGAGGGGGAAACCATCGTCAATCGCGTTTACCACCTTGATCGCGGCTATGAGCATGTCGTGCGCAAGCTCGAAGGCGTCGGCGCCAAGATCGAACGGGTGTCGGACAGATGACCGGGGACGCAAAATTCGAGGATGGCCGCGAGGCACCGCTGAACCTTGGGGCGTTTGATCCTGATGACCTCAAGGTGATCTCGACGCTGGCGCAGGATGCGGTGTTTCCGATCACCGAGATGACATGGCGCGCCGGTGAGCGGCGTTTCGCGCTGCTGATCAATCGGTTCCGCTGGGAAGATACCGGCCACACTCGCCACGCCCCCGAGAGGGTGCAATCGCTTCTGGTGATCGACAATGTCTTGCGCATCGCCAGCCAGGGCATCGACCGCACGGACCGCGATACGATCCTGTCGCTCTTGTCGATCACGTTTGAACCCGGCGAAGAAGGCGCGGGCCATGTTCTTTTGACGCTTGCCGGCGACGGCGCGATCCGGCTTGAAATCGAGGCGCTTGAGGTCACGCTCAAGGATGTCACCCGCCCCTACCGCGCGCCCTCGGGCAAGGCCCCGGCGCACGACTGAACGCATTGCACCCCGCCACAGATCACGCGGAGGGGTGTAAAACCATTCATCAATTTTTTCGGATCACCGCGTCACTGCTGAATCGATTCCAGATAATAGGCAATCGACAGGACACGCCCGCGAATGATCGGTTCGGCCCCATAGGGCCCCGCATTCGGGATATCCTTGGCAAAGCGGTCGCCCCAGACCGGCATGGGATATCCGTGGCCACGGGTGCCCTGACGCCCATCAATCGAGTGGATGACATCAAGCATCGGAAACTTGCCGTCATTGGCCGCCGACAAGCCGGTCAACGCGGGCACCGGCACGGTCATCAACTCGGCCAGTGGTCCGTCGCCGGCGGCGCTCTCGCCATGACAGGATGCACAGGCGCTCATATACTCGGCCTTGCCAAGATCATCAGCCTGAGCGATTCCGCCCAGACCGCAGCACAGAGCAACAGCACAAATCCGAAGTTTGGAATTCAGCATCTTTTTCTCCCTTCCAAGTGTTCACACGCGACGTCAAAAATGATTCGTCAGACCATTATCGGGCGGCAATCGCTAAGGGCTTTGACAAGGATCAATGAAACCATGCCTTTAAATGGGTTTGGGCTGTCTGCGACCGCGCCATCATTTGGGGGGCGGCGATTACGCCCTGCCTTGAAACGTCGCGCGCCTTTTCGCTTGATAAGGCAGGTTTTCTGGTTCCGATCAAAAGGTCGCGTCACGTAATACCGGCCCAACCATCAAGCATTTCTGACCCAAACCTGACCTTCGGCGCAGGCCGCACCTAGGTCCGGTGAGCGGACAATCTGAGCTTTCGCTGCGCTCGCGTCGGCGGCAGCTTTGGTGCAGAACACAGCACTCAGGACCGAGACTGATAGATGTGCCAACCTCTATCTACATTTTGATGGCACTCATCCGATAGTAAGTAAGTGAAAAGAAGAAGCGTCCTTGGTTTGCAAGTTCCACTTGCTCCTTAAACCAAGCCGTTGTCTCAGCCTCAGTCATATGGTCGTGTTCAGCAGCATAGCGTGACATCAGGTGCATCAACATGAAAGCGATACCATCGGGCCGCAAAGTCACATCGCAGAATGTAAACGGTTCGATCTCTATCGCTGAAAAACCGGCATCGTGCGTCAGTCTGGGCCAAAGTGCGGCCACACAGGCCTCAGTGTAGTGATGATCCCAAGCGGCCTGAACACGCTGCATTCGATCGTTATCTTCGGAGAACCAGTCCAATGTCTTGAACCCAGTATCAACCGCGACAAACCTACCGCCAACGCGCAGAACCCGATGGGCTTCACGAATGGCGGATGGAATATCCGGGAGATATTCAAGTACCTGCACTGCGACAGCCTTGTCGGCCTCACCGTCTCGCAAGGGTAGCGCATCGGCTAAACCATCTTTTATTTGTGCGGACTGAAATGCAGCACACCGGGCAGACGCCGGAGCACGCATATCCTCACTGGGGTCAACACCGATGACTTGCCCCCTCTTACCGATAGCACGCGCGATTTCTTCGGTCAGCAGCCCATTTCCACAACCGATATCAACGACAATATCAACTTCGGAAAGGTGTAGTGCATCGAAGGCCATGCGTCTTCGCCGAGTTACATCGCTTCCTTGGTAAGCGATTTCGAGCAGCTGTGCTGTTTCTTCATCAAACTTAAGCATTTTCTATCTTTAGCGTGAATATGCGAAATATGAAATCGTAGCTCGCCAATAGCTGACATTCAAACGCATCGCAGCATGGTGCACTTTGGGCTCTTTCGAGGCCTACGCTGTGATCCGACCGAAGGGCAGCTTTGCCGCTTTCCTCATTTTTGGTTCAGTTTTCGGCGTGAAGGTCAAAGAAATCCGACGTTCGACACCTGCGGCGAATGCCGCCTTGAGCGCGCGGGGCACTCGGGCTATGTCACGCCTGACAGGAGACCCGATATGCCCGTATTCTTGAACGCCACCGACCCCGGTTTTGAGGCCCAGTTTCAGACCCTGCTCAGCGCCAAGCGCGAAGACAGCCCCGATGTCGATGACATCGTGGCGGGCATCATCAAGGATGTACGCGCGCGCGGCGATGCAGCGGTGATCGAGCTGACCTCGAAATTTGACCGCCTTGACCTGACGCCTGAAACCCTGCGGTTTTCGCGGCAAGAGATGGCCGATCTGATCGCGCAGGTGCCCGAAGGTGAGCGCGCAGCGCTTGAACTGGCGGCAGAGCGCATTCGCGCCTATCACGCCCGCCAATTGCCCGAGGATCAAAGCTGGGTTGAGGCGAACGGCGCGACGCTTGGCTGGCGCTGGACCCCGGTCAGCGCGGCGGGGCTTTACGTGCCCGGCGGGCTTGCGTCTTATCCGTCCTCGGTGCTGATGAACGCCATTCCCGCCAAGGTGGCCGGGGTCGAGCGGCTGGCGATCGTGGTGCCGACGCCCGATGGTCAGGCCAATCCGCTTGTCCTTTTGGCCGCGCAGATCGCCGGGGTTGACGAGATTTACCGCATCGGCGGCGCACAGGCGATTGCGGCCCTTGCCTATGGCACCGAAACCATTGCCCCGGTCGACAAGATCACCGGCCCCGGCAACGCCTTTGTCGCCGCCGCCAAGCGCAGGGTGTTCGGCAAGGTCGGGATCGACATGATCGCCGGGCCGTCGGAAATTCTGGTGATTGCCGACGCCGGGCAAAACCCCGACTGGATTGCGCTTGATATGCTGAGTCAGGCCGAGCACGACGAAAGCGCGCAATCCATCCTGATCACCGATGACGGCGATCTTGCCCAAGCGGTCAGCGCGGCAATGGATCGCCACCTTGAAACGCTGGAGCGGCGCGAGATTGCCGGGGCAAGCTGGCGCGATTTCGGCGCGATCATCCTTGTGCCCGACTTTGATCACGCCGCCGCCCTTAGCAACCGGATCGCGCCCGAGCATCTGGAGCTTTGCGTGGCTGACCCCGATGCCCTTTCGGAAAAAATCACCCATGCCGGGGCGATTTTTCTTGGCGCCTGGACGCCCGAGGCGATCGGCGATTATGTCGGCGGGCCCAATCACGTGCTACCGACCGCACGTTCGGCGCGGTTCTCCAGCGGCCTGTCGGTGATGGATTTCGTCAAGCGCACCACGCTTGCCAAGATGACGCCCGAGGCGCTGCGTGCGATTGGCCCGGCGGCCGAAACGCTGGCGATCAGCGAAAGCCTTGAGGCGCATGGCCTGTCGGTGCGCGCGCGGCTGGATCATCTGAACGACTAGGGGGCAAAACCGGGCGAAGGGGGTCAAACGGGTGGCAGTTTGACGCTTACCACGGCCAAACTGGCCCTTTCGCCCAAACCGCCCGCACCCTATAAGTGCCAGCGGCACCCGACCCCGAGTCGCGGTGCAATTATTCTATTTTCACGACGGGACGCTAGGCACACATGTCGATCTTTCACAAAATTCCCAGTCTGTTTTCTGCGGATATGGCAATCGACCTCGGCACGGCGAATACGCTGGTCTACGTCAAGGGCCGTGGCATCATCCTGTCGGAACCTTCGGTCGTGGCCTATCACGTCAAGGACGGCGTTCGCAAAGTGCTGGCCGTGGGCGAGGACGCCAAGTTGATGCTTGGCCGCACCCCCGGCAGCATCGAGGCGATCCGCCCGATGCGCGAAGGCGTGATTGCCGATTTTGACACGGCCGAGGCGATGATCAAACATTTCATCCGCAAGGTTCACAAACGCTCGACCTTTTCCAAACCCAAGATCATCGTCTGTGTGCCCCATGGCGCCACGCCGGTCGAAAAGCGCGCCATTCGTCAGTCGGTTCTGTCGGCGGGCGCGCGTCGCGCCGGTCTTATCGCCGAGCCGATTGCGGCGGCGATCGGCGCGGGCATGCCGATCACCGATCCGACCGGCAATATGGTTGTCGACATCGGCGGCGGCACCACCGAGGTGGCCGTTCTGTCGCTTGGCGATATCGTCTATGCCCGCTCGGTGCGGGTGGGTGGCGACCGGATGGACGAGGCGATCATCAACTACCTGCGTCGGCAACAGAACCTTCTGGTTGGTGAATCCACCGCCGAGCGGATCAAGACCAGCATCGGCACCGCCCGCATGCCCGACGATGGCAGAGGCACATCCATTCAGGTCCGCGGACGCGACCTTTTGAACGGCGTGCCGAAAGAAACCGAAATCAGTCAGGCGCAGATCGCCGAGGCGCTTGCCGAGCCGGTTCAGCAAATCTGCGAGGCGGTGATGACCGCGCTTGAAGCAACCCCGCCCGATCTTGCCGCCGATATCGTTGATCGCGGCGTGATGCTGACCGGGGGTGGCGCGCTTTTGGGCGATCTTGATCTGGCGCTGCGCGAGCAGACCGGGTTGGCGGTTTCTATCGCTGATGACAGCCTGAATTGCGTGGCCCTTGGCACCGGCAAGGCGCTGGAATTCGAAAAGCAATTACGCCATGCGATTGACTACGACAGCTAAGACGCCCACCTTTTCCTAAAAGGGGGACCCTTTGGCAAGAGACCGAGGACAAGGCGACGACTATACCGGCCCGCTCAAGCGTTTGCTTTTGGGGGTCGTTTTGCTGTGTCTTCTCGGGCTTTTCCTTGTCTGGCGGATCGACAGCCCGCGGGTCGAGCGGTTTCGCGCACAGGTGGTGGATCGGGTCGTGCCAAGCTTTGACTGGGCGATGGCGCCGGTTACAGGCGCCGTGAACATCCTGCGAGATTTCCAGAGCTATCAGCGGATGTACCAGCAAAATCAGGAACTGCGCCGAGAATTGCAGCAGATGAAGGCCTGGAAAGAGGCCGCGCTTCAACTTGAACAGGAAAACGCCCGACTGCTTGATCTCAACAACGTACAGCTTGATCCGCGCCTGACCTTTGTCACCGGCGTGGTGATGGCCGATAGCGGCTCGCCGTTTCGCCAGTCGGTGCTTATCAATGTTGGCGCGCGCGATGGGATCGTCGACGGTTGGGCGGCGATGGACGGGCTTGGCCTTGTCGGACGCATCTCGGGTGTGGGGCGCAATACCGCACGGGTGATCCTTCTGAGCGACACCTCAAGCCGCGTTCCGGTGACGATCCAACCCTCGGGGCAACAGGCGTTGTTGATCGGTGACAATAGCGCGGCCCCGCCCATCGACTTTATCGAGGACCCCGATCAGGTGCGCCCCGGCGACCGGATTTTGACCTCGGGGGATGGCGGGGTATTTCCCGCCGGGCTGTTGATAGGACAGCTCGCCGAAGACCCCGGCGGGCGGATGCGCGTGCGCATCGCGGCCGATTACGAGCGGCTTGAATTTCTGCGCGTCCTGCGCAGTTACGGGCACGAAGACCTGACCGATCCCGGTCAGTTGATTGCCCCGGTCCTGCTGCCTGATGAACAGGCCCCCGACGCCCCCCAAGCGGCGGAGGCGGGCAATGGCTGAGAGTTTCATTCAACGCTACTGGCTGATGCGCGCGCTTTACCTTTTTCTGTGTATCTTTCTGATATTCATGCACCTTTTGCCCCTGGACACACAGCCCTCCAACTGGACCGGGCCCGATCTTATCCTGGCGATCACCTTTGCCTGGGTGTTGCGGCGGCCGGATTATGTTCCGGTCCTGCTGATCGCCCTGGTGGCGCTTGGCATGGATCTTTTGTTCCAGCGCCCACCGGGGCTTTGGGCGGCCTGCGTCGTGATGGGGGCCGAGACCCTGCGCAACCGCGCGCCGATGCTGCGCGATCTCAGCTTTGCCGCCGAATGGGCCTCGGTGGCAAGCACGATGGTGGGGATCACGCTGGCCTATCGTCTGGTGCTGGCGGTGCTGATGGTGGATCAGGCACCGCTTGGTCTTAGCCTGATGCAGCTGTTGTTCACGCTGGCGGTCTATCCGGTGGTGGCGTTTGTGTCGCATACGCTCATGGGCGTGCGCAAACTCACCCCCGGTGATCTTGACGCCATGAGCAAACGGACATGAGACGCCCGGGCCGCGATACCGCTGAAAGCCAGCGGCGCATCACCCGGCGCGGGCTTGTCGTTGGCGGGCTTCAGGCCGGGGTGATGGGCATTCTGGCGCTGCGCATGCGCTATATGCAGGTCGAACAGGCCGATCAGTTTCGCCTTTTGGCCGATGAGAACCGCATCAACATCCAACTTATCCCGCCCACCCGTGGCCGCCTGTTTGACCGCAACGGCGCGGTGATCGCCGAGAACGTGCCAAGTTACCGTATCACCATGACCCGCGAACAGGCGGGGGATGTGGATGCCGTGATCGCGCGGCTGGCCAAGCTTGTCGAGCTTGACCCTGACGAGCTTGAGCGCGCGCGCCGCGATCTGCGCGAGTTGCGCGGCGACACCCCGGTCACCGTCGCTGACCGCGTCAGCTGGGGCGCTATAAGCCGGGTTGCGGTGAATGCCCCCGCCCTGCCCGGTGTGCTGCCCGAGGTGGGCCTGTCGCGGCGCTATCCGGCAACCAATGATTACGCCCATGTGGTCGGCTATGTCGGCACGGTGAGTGACAAGGATATTGAACGGATCGACGCGCCGGAACAGCTTTTGCGCCTGCCCCGCTTTCAGATTGGCAAGATCGGGCTTGAGGCCAAGCGCGAAAATCAGTTGCGCGGCAGCGCCGGCACCCGCCGTGTCGAGGTAAACGCCGCCGGCCGGGTGATGCGCGAGCTTGACCGCCAGGAAGGCCAGCCCGGCGCCGATATGCAGCTGACGCTGGACAACAACCTGCAATCTTATACCAATGCGCGCCTTGAGGGCGAAAGCGCGGCGGCGGTGGTGATTGATTGTGACACCGGCGATCTTCTGGCCTGCGCCTCTGCCCCGAGCTATGACCCCAACCTTTTCGTGCGCGGCATTTCGGTATCCGACTACAAGGCCCTGCTTGAAGATCCCTATCGCCCGCTGCCCAACAAGGCGGTGCAGGGGATTTATCCGCCGGGATCGACCTTCAAGATGGTCACGGCCCTGGCCGCGCTTGAGGACGGGCAGATCGCCCTTGATGATACGGTCTATTGCCCCGGCTACATGGAAATCAGCGGTCGCCGGTTCCACTGCTGGAAGCGGGGCGGGCACGGCAATGTCGATCTGCATCGCTCGCTGCGCGAAAGCTGTGACATCTATTATTACGAATTGGCCCTGCGCACCGGCATCGAAAAGATTAGCGCCATGGCCGAGCGACTTGGGGTCGGGGTCCAGTTCGACCTTCCGATGACCAGTGTCGCCAAGGGCCTTGCCCCGACGCGCGAGTGGAAACAGACCAACCGGGGCCAGCCCTGGGTGATCGGCGACAGTGTGAACACCGCCATCGGTCAGGGCTTTGTTCTGGCCTCGCCCCTGCAACTGGCGGTGATGACGGCGCGGATCGCCACAAGCCGGGCGGTGACGCCGCGCCTGATCAAGTCAATCGACGGGGTTGAACAGCCCACTGGCCATGGCGACACGCTTGGCCTCAATGAGAACCTCATGCGCGAGGTGCGCAAGGCGATGTTCGCGGTCTCCAACAGCAATCGCGGCACCGGTTATCGCAGCCGGATCATCGAAGATGCCTTTCGCATGGCCGGCAAGACCGGCACCAGCCAGGTGCGCAACATCACCTCGGGCGAGCGTGCCAGCGGCGTGGTCAACAACCGCGACCTTCCCTGGGAGCGGCGCGATCACGCGTTGTTTGTCAACTTTGCCCCCTTTGACGCGCCAAAGGTAGCCGTCGCCGTGATCGTCGAGCACGGCGGGGGTGGCTCGACCGCCGCCGCGCCGATTGCCCGCGACATCACCCTTCAGGCGCTCTATGGCGAGGACCCGCCGCTTGAGGCCTATCCCGCCGCCGACCGGGGCCGGATCAAGGCGCTTCAGGAAAAGCTGCGCAGGGCGCGCCCGCAAACCGGTCCGGACGGGAAAGACCGCGCATGAGCTATCTTGAATATACCGTCAAGACCACGCCGACGGGGCCGGGCAAGATGCTTCACCTCAACTGGCCGCTTATGGTCTTGTTGATGGCGGTGGCCGGGGTTGGGTTCCTGATGCTCTATTCGGTTGCCGGCGGGTCTCTGTCGCCATGGGCCGAACCGCAAATGAAGCGCTTTGCACTCGGCTTTGCCGTCATGCTTATGGTGGCGATGGTGCCGATCTGGTTCTGGCGCAACATGTCCCTGCTGGCCTATCTGATCTCGCTGGCGTTGTTGATTGCGGTGGCGCTTGTCGGGGTCGAGGGCAAGGGCGCGCAACGCTGGATCGACATCGGCTTCATGCGGTTGCAGCCCTCGGAGCTTGTGAAAATCACGCTGGTGATGCTTTTGGCGGCCTATTACGACTGGTTGCCGATGTCGCGGGTATCGCGGCCGGTTTGGGTGGCCCTGCCGGTGGCGATGATCCTGTTTCCCGTCGCGCTTGTTCTGCGTCAGCCGGATTTGGGCACCTCGATCCTGTTGCTGGCCGCCGGTGGGGTGATGATGTTCATCGCAGGCGTGCATTGGGCCTATTTCGCCACCGTGATCGCCGCCGTCGTGGGGTTGATCTTTGCGGTGTTTGAAAGCCGGGGCACCAGTTGGCAAATGCTTGAGAATTACCAGTATCGCCGGATCGACACCTTTCTCAATCCCGACAATGACCCGCTTGGCGCCGGCTATCACATCACTCAATCCAAGATCGCGCTTGGCTCGGGCGGCTGGACCGGGCGAGGGTTCATGCAGGGCACGCAGTCGCGGCTTAACTTCCTGCCGGAAAAGCACACCGATTTCATCTTTGTGACGCTGGCCGAGGAATTCGGCTTTGTCGGGGCGATTTCGATCCTGGGGCTTTACTCGCTCATTTTGCTGTTCTGTATCTCGACCGCGCTCTCGAACCGTGATCGCTATTCCTCGCTTTTGACGCTTGGTGTGGCGATGACATTTTTCCTGTTTTTCTCGGTCAATATGGCGATGGTGATGGGGCTGATGCCCGTGGTCGGCGTGCCCTTGCCACTGGTGAGCTATGGCGGCTCTGCCATGCTTGTCCTGATGGTCGGATTCGGCCTTGTCCAGAGCGCACATATTCACAAACCAAGGTAGATTTCATGCCCGTAAACGTCCTGTTCGCTGCCCGCCCCGAGCGGTGGGAAACCTATGAAGCGCCATTGAGAACCGCCTTGTCAGAGGCCGGGGTCGCGGCCAACCTTGCCACAAAGATGCCCGCGCATGAGGTTGATTACATCGTTTATGCGCCCAATAGCGGGGTCGAGGATTTTGCCCCCTTCACCCGCGCCAAGGCGGTTTTGAACCTCTGGGCCGGGGTCGAGGATGTGGTGGGCAATCCAACCCTGCACCTGCCGCTGGCGCGGATGGTCGATCACGGTCTGACGCAGGGTATGGTCGAATGGGTCACGGGTCACGTGCTGCGCCATCATCTTGGGATGGATGCGCATATTCTTGGGCAGGACGGGATCTGGCGCAAGGATATCCCGCCGCTGGCACAGGATCGGCGGGTGACCATGCTGGGCCTTGGCGCGCTTGGCCAGGCCTGCGCATCGGCGTTGGGGCGGCTTGGGTTCGCGATGACCGGCTGGAGCCGGAGCCAGAAAGAGATCGACGGCGTGACCTGTCTTTCGGGCGAACAGGGGCTGCGTTCGGCCCTTCAAGTGGCCGATATCCTTGTTCTCTTGTTGCCGCTGACGGGGGATACGGAAAACATTCTGAACGAGGAAACGCTAGCGTATCTGCCGCGCGGCACGGTGATCGTGAACCCCGGTCGCGGGCCTCTGATCGACGATAACGCGCTTTTGGCGGTGCTGGACAGCGGCGATGTCGGCCATGCCACGCTGGACGTGTTCCGCGAGGAACCGCTGCCGCCAGAGCACCCCTATTGGGCGCATCCACGGGTGACGGTGACGCCGCATATCGCCTCGGAAACACGACCGAAATCAGCCTCGCAGGTGATCGCGGAAAACATCCGACGCGGCGAGGCGGGCGAGCCGTTCCTGCATCTGGTTGATCGCAACCTGGGATACTAAGCGCCCCCTCTGCGCGGCGTCGCTATTTGAGGATCGGGGGTTTGGCGGGATCAGAGCCCGGCGCGCGCCGAGGCTCTGGCGTCGAATGCTGCGGCAGGTCAAACCGCAATCCACAGGTCGACAGCCGCGCGGCCGCCGGATCGTTTGCGGCGAAAAACGCCACATCAAGCGCAGCGGCCTCAAGCCCGGAGAAGATGAGCACCTCTGACACGGCCTGTGCCAGGGCCGCCTCTGCGCCCGGCGCGGCGTCGACAAAACCAAGCATGTGCCCCTGCGCGCCGCTGTCATAGGTCACCCCCACCAGATAGGCCAGTGAGGCAAGGCCGGTGGCACTCGCAAGCCGGGCATCAAGCGCAACGACAACGTTTTCCGGCAGGCCCTTGGGCGCGTGAAACCGCTCGACCCGCGCCTCGATCTCTGACGGGCCGGTGCCCAGGGTTTCGGCCAGCCAATCCACCGCCTCGGGCGGAATGAGGATCGACGAGGGCGCCACCTCAAGATTGACCCCAAGGCCGATGCCCTGCCCGGCCAGCATCGCGGCAATCCCCCGCCCGCTGAGCGCGGCATAGGGCGCCGGGCGGTTGGCAAAGCTGCTTAGGCGGGCCTCTTGATCGAACACCAGAACAAAGGAATGATCCGAGAGGTCGAACACCTCGGGATCGATCGCCTCGCCCTCCGGCTCGGATTTCAGCAAGAGGTAAAGCTCGCTCGCCGCGAGGGTCTCATAAAACCGCATGCGCGCGGCTCCGTCCTCGGGGGCGGCCTCCATCGCGGCATGGGCGGCGTCAAGGCGGGTAAGCTCAGTCATGGATAAGCCTTTGAACCTCTGCACGTAATTCAGGCAGAACATCTGCCTCGAACCACGGTTTTTTTCTGAGCCAAGCGGTATTGCGCCAGGACGGGTGCGGCAAGGCAAAAAGCCGCGGTGCATGGTCGCGCCAGCCCTTGACCGTATCGGTCACGCCGGATTTGACGCCAAGATGATATTTATGGGCATAGCCGCCGACAAGAATGGTGAGCTCAATCTTTTCAAGCTCTTGCATGACCCTGTCGTGCCATGTCTCGCCGCAAATACGCGGCGGCGGCAGGTCAGAGCCCTTGGCATCATAGCCCGGAAAACAAAACCCCATGGGCACGATGGCAACTCGGGACTGATCGTAAAACTCTGCCTCGCTCAGCCCAAGCCAATCGCGCAACCGCTCGCCCGAAGGGTCATCAAACGGCTTGCCCGACTGATGCACACGCGCGCCCGGCGCCTGCCCTGCGATCAGGATGCGCGCCGACGGGCGAAACCAGACCACGGGGCGCGGGCTGTGGCCCGTTTGAGTGGCCGCAAAACGATCGGCGCAAAGGGTGCAGGCGCGGATTTGATCGCCAAGCGGGGTCATCTCTGGCTCATACAAGCGTGACCCCCGCCTCGCACATGCCCGCAAGCGCCGCGTCGAGCGAGCCATCAAGATCAATCGCGCGACACAGATCGCGCCGCACGCTCACATCATACCCCAATCGCGCAGCATCGACCGCCGAGAAATTGACACAGAAATCGGTGGCCAGCCCGACCATCGTCAGCGCGTCAATCCCGCGCGTGCGCAGATACCCGTCAAGCCCGGTGGGTGTTTCATGGTCGTTCTCGAAAAAAGCCGAATAGCTGTCGATCGCCGGGTTCATGCCCTTGCGGATAATCGCATCGGCGCGGGTCGTCTCAAGCCCGTCGTGAAACGCGGCACCCGGCGTGCCCTGAACGCAATGATCGGGCCAGAGCACCTGTGGCCCATAGGGCATCTCGGTCATCTCAAACGGCGCCTTGCCGGGATGGGACGAGGCAAACGATGAGTGCCCCGCCGGGTGCCAGTCCTGCGTCAGGATCACGGTCGCGAAATCGGCCATGAGGGCGTTGATGCCGGCCACGATCTCATCGCCGCCCGCCACCGCCAAGGCGCCACCGGGGCAGAAATCGTTTTGCACGTCGATCACGATCAGGGCTTGGGTCATGAGGGCCTCCTTTTATCCCTTAGGGGTACGCAGGTGCGGGTCTTGCGTCAATGGCGCCACTTTGTCCTCTTGTTCAGGCGCGCCCAAATGGGTAAATCGCGGGCCATGTACAAGATTGCCGCGCTCTATCATTTCACCCGCTTTGACGACCCCGCTGCGATTCAGGGTCCCCTTCTGGCGCTCTGCGAGGCCGAGAAGATCAGCGGGTCCTTGTTGCTTGCCCGCGAGGGGATCAATGGCACGATCGCGGGCCCGGATGCGGGGATCGCCCGCGTCATCGCACATATCCGCGCCCTGCCCGGCTGTGGCGATCTGGAATGGAAAGAAAGCAGCAGTGCCGATCAGCCCTTTCGCCGCCTCAAGGTGCGGTTGAAGAAAGAGATCGTCACGATGGGCCAGCCCGATGTCGACCCGCTTGCGCAGGTTGGGCATTATGTCGATCCGGGCGATTGGAACGCCCTGATTGAAAGCCCTGATGTGGCCGTGATCGACACCCGAAATGATTACGAAGTGGCGATTGGCACCTTCAAGGGCGCCGTCGACCCCGAAACCGCCAGCTTTCGCGATTTTCCCGCCTGGTGGGAGGAAAACAAGCACCGCTTTCACAACAAGCGGATCGCGATGTTCTGCACCGGCGGAATCCGCTGCGAAAAATCCACCAATTACCTGCTTGGTCAGGGCGTGGAGGATGTCTATCACCTCAAGGGCGGCATCCTGAAATATCTCGAAGAGGTGCCAGAGGCACAAAGCACATGGCAGGGCGAGTGCTTCGTCTTCGATGCGCGTGTCTCGGTAGGTCATGGCCTTGTTAAGGGTCCGCACCGGCTCTGTCATGCCTGCCGCCGCCCGATCCTGCCCGAAGACACCAAACGCCCCGAATATGAAGAGGGCGTCGCCTGTCATCAATGCTGCGATGAGACGACGGAAGAGCACAAAGACCGCTTTCGCGAGCGCGAGAAGCAGATGGCACTGGCCGAGGCGCGCGGCGAGCGCCATATCAAGGTGATACACGAAGAGTAACCCCTGTGACCTTGCGCATCTTGCCGGTTTCGGATTTGAGTATTTGGACCAAGAAGAAGCAGGGCGGGTGCAACTTCTTCTTGGCAAAAATACTCATAAATGCGCCCTCTCAGGCAAGTTGAGGCTGGCGGGTGCGGGTGCGCGTCAGGATCAGGGCGATGATCCCGATATTGAGGGCATTCCAGGCGATCCCGTTGAGGAACGCCATCTGGTAGCTGCCGGTCAGGTCATATATCCAGCCCGACATCCAACCGCCAAGCGCCATGCCTGCGATGGTCGACATCAGGACAAAGCCGACGCGCCGCCCCGCCTCGTGGCTCGGCATGTATTCGCGCACGATCACCGCATAGCTCGGCACGATCCCCCCCTGGGCCAGACCAAAGACAAGGCTGACCACGTAAAGCGAGGTCAGCCCACCCGAGGGCAGGTAAAAGAACAGGGCAATGCATTGCAGGGTCGAGCCGATCAGAAGCGTGCGCACCCCGCCGAGCCGGTCAGCCATCAACCCCGAGATCAGCCGCGACACCACCCCGCCCAAAAGCATCAGCGACAGCATCTGCGAGCCGACTGCGGGGCCATAGCCAAGGTCGACGCAATAGCTGACAATATGGACCTGCGGCATCGACATCGCCACACAGCACCCCACCCCAGCCAGCCCGAGCATAAGCATCAGGGTGCGCGGCGGGATGCCGACGGCACTGGCCCGCGCATTCGAGAGCGTATCGGCATGCGCGCGTGCCGCCAGCGGCACCCGGCGGCGCAGCAGAAGGGCCAGCGGGATGACCGTCACCACCGTGACCACCGCCAGCACCATATAGACCGCGCGCCAGCCCTGATTTGCCAGAATACCGGCAAGGATCACCGGCCAGATCGCCCCCGAAAGGTAGTTGCCACTCGCGGTGATCGCCACGGCGATACCCCGGCGGCGCACGAACCAGAGCGAGACATCGGCGATCAGCGGGCCAAAGCTGGCGGCGGTGCCAAAGCCGATCGCGATTTGCAGCGCCGACAGAACAACCACCGACGGGCTTATCGCCGCCAGGCCGGTGGCGACGGAAATAAGCACCGCCGCACCACAAAGCGCGGTCGTGACCCCAAAGCGGTCGACGATCCGGCCAATGCCGAAATTACCGAGCGCAAAGCCGACCATGGTCATCGTATAAGGCAGCGAGGCCGCCGCACGATCGACCCCAAACTCGGCCTGCATCGCGGGCATCACCACGATGATCGACCACATGCCGACATTGCCCACCATCGCGATCAAAAGCGAGACGGCAAGCCGCGTCCAAGCATAGCGGCTATCAAGGATCTGGATATCGGCACTCATGGACGCGACGTTAGAGCGGCCCGCCTGCACTGACCAGCCGCAAAATGCGGCCTCGCGGCGGGGGCTTGGCCTTGGGGCCGGAGCGCGCTATCAGTCGGGCAAAGAGGAGCCACGCCATGACAGCCAGCCAAACGCCGACCGAAATTGCCCGAGAGGTCTTGCGGATCGAGGCCGAGGCGCTGAACACGCTGCGCGATGGCCTTCCGGAACGCTTTGATCAGGTGATCATCGAGCTGTTGCAGGTGCGCGGTCGCGTGATCGTGTCGGGCATGGGCAAGTCGGGGCATATCGCGGCCAAGATCGCCGCGACCATGGCCAGCACCGGCACCCCGGCGCAATATGTCCACCCCGGCGAGGCCAGCCATGGCGACCTCGGCATGATCACCGATCAGGATGCGGTGATCCTTATTTCCAATTCCGGCGAGACCCGCGAACTGGCCGATATCATCGCCCATACCCGCCGTTTTGCGATCCCTCTGGTGGCGATCACCAAAAAGGCCGACAGCACTCTGGCGCAACAGGCCGATCACCTGCTTGAGCTGCCCAATGCGCCCGAGGCCTGTGCCATCGGCATGGCGCCGACCACAAGCACGACCTGCACGCTGGCGCTTGGCGATGCCCTGGCGGTGGCGATGATGCGGATGCGCGGGTTCGAGCGCGAGAATTTCATGGCCTTTCATCCTGGCGGCACGCTTGGGGCGCAATTGCTCAAGGTGTCGTCGGTGATGCACCGGGGCGATGCCCTGCCGGTGGTCGCGGCCAATACGAATATGGGCGAAACCCTGCTTGAGATGACCGCCAAGGGCTTTGGCGTGGCGGCTTTGGTCGAGAATGGCATGCTCAGGGGGGTGATCACCGATGGTGACTTGCGGCGAAATCTTGATCAGTTGATGAGCCGCACCGCCGGCGAGATCGCCACCTATAACCCACGCAGCATTTCGCCGGATGCGTTGTTGTCCGAGGCGCTTGGGGTGATGAACACCCATAAGATCAGCGCGCTTTTCGCGGTCGATGACGCCGGGCAGCTACAGGGATTGGTGCATATCCATGACGCCCTGCGCGCGGGCGTTGCCTAGAGGCGGCCACCTGACATCACAAAACCTCTGAGCGCCGCGCCCCGCAAGCGGGCGCATGGGCCGCCGCTGATCCTGTAAATGGCCGACTTAAAGCTATATCCCGCACGCGCGAAAGCGGGGTGGACCGATGTATTTTGCCCAAGCGAAACACAGGCAAATGCCCCCTCCAAAATCTGGCGTCACCTTTGATTTATGTCAGTTTGGAACAGGCGTTCTTCGATACCCTCCCCCGGTCAGAGGCGCAATGCCGAGGGAGGAAACGCAATGTCACTAAAGCTGATGATTGAAATTCTTGGGGTAACAGGTCTAACGGCCCTGTCGCTTTCCGTTCCCGCTCTAGCTCACGATTTCAACCGTTCCCATGGATGGCAAAACGGATGGGGCCAAGGCCAGATGATGGGTCAAGGTTACATGATGGATCCAGGTCACATGATGGCTCCGGGGTATATGATGAATCCGGGCCACATGATGGGCCAGGGCTATATGATGGGTCCGGGCTACATGATGGGTCCGGGCTTCAACCAGCCGGGCGGTGCTGGTCCCGGCATGATGCCGTCAGTGCGGGAGGATCTCGATATCGGCGATGTCAGGCACATGATGGAGTATAGACTTCGCTGGATGAACAACCCAAACCTCAAACTTGGCAATATCGACGAAAAGGATTCCGATACCATCACAGCCGATATCGTCACCAAAGACGGCTCGCTCGTGCAACGGCTGAACGTGAATCGCCATACCGGCTGGATCGAACCGGGCCAATAGCGGCGCGTGCCGCCGCCGCTTCACGGCCAGCTTAGCTTGGCGGCACGGCGTTATGAGACAGGGTGAGGTATTTTCCGGTCGCACCGGAGGCGTCGTTCAATAGCGCGCACATGCGTCCTAAATCTATTCCACCTCGAACACCTTGTCGCGCGAGGTCTGCCCGCGAATGAGCCGCAGGCGCGTCTTGGGCAGGCCGAGCGCCTTGGCCAACAGCTTTTGCACGGCGGCATTGGCGCGGCCGTCCTCGGGCACGGTGGTGACATAGACCCGGAGCTGATCCGCCTCAAAGGTAATGCGGTTGCGCGAGGCTTTGGGTGTCACCCGCAGGGCAATCTGGGTGCCGGAGCGCGCGAGGTGGCTGAGATCAGGGATATCCATGGGTTTGATTACCCGCTGGCCCGGCGCGCTCCAAGTGGTTTTAAACGGCGCGGCCCCTTGACCCTGCCCCCCGGCTTGCCGACATGTAGGCCGTGATAAAGATGAAAGGTTGCCATGCCCGTTCCGAACCCCGCCGCCCTTGAATTTCTGCAAACCCGCCGCTCGCGTCCGGCAAAGACGCTTGTTCTGCCGGTTCCCGCGCGCGCCGAATTGCGCCCGCTTCTGACCGCCGCCGCCCGAAGCCCGGATCATGGCAAGCTTGAACCCTGGCGCTTTATCGTGCTGGAACGCGGCGCGCTGTTGCGGATTGCGGGGCTGATCGAGGGGGTTGGCGCGCGGCTTGGCAAATCCCCCGAGGATATCGCCAAGGCAAAGGGGCAGTTTGACACGGCGCATCTGGCGGTGGCCGTGATCGAGGTGCAAAAACCCTCCGAGAAAATCCCGGCGATTGAACAGACCTATGCGGCGGGCGGTGTCTGCCTTGCGCTTTTGAATGCCGCGCTTGCGGCGGGGTGGGGCGCCAATTGGCTGAGCGGATGGGCAAGCCATGACCGCGATTTTGCCGAAGCCGCGCTTGGCCTTACATCGCCCGAGCGGATCGCCGGGTTCATCCATATCGGCACCGAAGGCAGCGCGCCGCCGGAACGGCCACGCCCCGATCTCGACCAGATCACCACCTGGATTTCGGCATGATATTTACCAGCTTTTTCAAGGCTCTGTCGCAGGTTGGTGACCGGCGCTTTCAGCGTGTTCTGCTGATTGGGGTCGGCCTGACGCTGGCGCTTTTGATTGCCGCCTATGCGCTTTTTCTGGGGCTCATCCAATGGGCGGTTGGCGATACAAGCACCCTGCCGCTGATCGGCGAGGTGACCTGGCTTAACGACCTGTTGGGCTGGAGCAGCTTTTTGCTGATGATGATCGTGTCAGCGTTTTTGATGGTGCCGGTGGCCTCTGCCATCACCTCGATGTTTCTCGACGAGGTGGCGCAGGCGGTCGAGGATCGCCATTATCCCGGCCTTGGGACGGCGAGCAAGGTGCCGTTTGGCGAGGCCCTGCGCGATACGGTGAATTTCCTGGGCATCCTGATCGGGGCCAATATCGTGGCGCTGATTGCCTATGCGATTTTCACACCCTTCGCGCTTTTCATTTTCTGGGCGTTGAACGGTTATTTGCTGGGGATGGAATATTTCCAACTGGCCGCCATGCGCCGCATCGGCCGCGCGCGCGCCAAGGACCTGCGGCGCAAGAACCGGCTGACGATCTGGGCGGCGGGCACGCTTATGGCGATGCCTCTATCGGTGCCGCTGATCAATCTGGTGATCCCGATCCTGGGCGCGGCCACCTTTACCCATATCTATCACGCTATTGCGGCGCGCTCTGCTCGGGGCCCATCCGGTTGAACATGAAGGTATCAAGATCACGCACCGTAATCTTTCCCGACAGGATCGTGCCGCCGATGATCGCCCAGAGAACGACACTGAGCCCGGTGGTGATCCAGGCCTTTTTGCGCAGGTGATGATGCTCGGGCGATCCGGCATGGGTGCCTGGCACGACCTCGTTCAAATCGCCCTGTGTCTGAATGCGAATCGGGATCACGACGAGAAAGGTCATGAACCAGATCACGGCGAAAAGCACGATGCCAGAGGTGATTCCCATCAGACTTGCTCCAACTCGACAAGGCAGCCGTTAAAATCCTTGGGGTGCAAAAACAGCACCGGCTTGCCATGGGCGCCAATCCTGGGCTCGCCGGTACCAAGCACGCGCGCGCCGGATTTCAAAAGCTGGTCGCGGGCGGCCAGAATATCGTCAACCTCGTAACAGATGTGATGAATCCCCCCCGCCGGGTTCTTTTCCAAAAATCCGTTGATCGGGCTGTTTTCCCCCAACGGGTACAGCAATTCAATCTTGGTATTGGGCAATTCGATAAAGATAACAGTGACCCCGTGGTCGGGTTCGTCCTGCGGTGCGCCCACCTTGGCGCCCAGCGCAGTGCGGTATTGCTCGGCGGCGGCGGTCAGATCCGGCACGGCGATTGCAACGTGATTGAGGCGTCCGATCATGGCTGGTTCCTTTCATCTGGTTTGACTGTGTTATGGGGGCGCAAACGCCGGGTGACAAGCGACAGGGGGACGCAACCCGCGCATTAACCGCGCGTTCACCATCCCTGCGTAATCCTGTGCGGACCCGGTTCAACAAAGGATCAGCCCGATGAATGATCTCGACAGCCTTGCACCCCAGCGCGCGCCCACAAACAGCCGCCCGCTTTTGGGTATGACCGTCCTCGCCGTCGAGGATAGCCGCTATGCCAGCGAGGCGCTGCGTCTTATGTGTTTGCGCAGCGGTGCGCGGATCAGGCGGGCGGATTGCCTGCGCTCTGCCCGGCGGCATCTTCAGGTCTATCGCCCGTCGGCGGCGATTATCGACCTTGGCCTGCCGGATGGCCCCGGTGCCGAGCTTATCGAAGAGCTTGACCGCGTCTCGCCGCGCGTCGGCGTTATCATCGCGACAAGCGGCGATGCCACGGCCGAAGACGCGGCTCTCAAGGTCGGGGCGGATGGGTTTCTTCTTAAGCCGATAGAGAGCCTTGGCACCTTTCAGCAACAGATTCTGCGCCATCTGCCCGCTGACCGGCGCCCGAACGGCCCCTATGCGATCACCGATGAGGTCATAAGCCCTGATCCGCTGGCCTATCGCGATGATCTGGAGCACGTGCTGAACCTGCTTGACGGCGGGCATGACGCGCCGGTGCTGGCCTATATCTCGCAATTTCTGACTGGTGTGGCCCACTCGGCCTCTGACGGGGCAATGGCGCAGGCCGCGACGAAGATTTCCGGGGAAACCGGTGCCGACGCTGTTGCACCGATGGTCGCGCTGATCGAAAAGCGGCTGCAGACGCGGCTGGCGATTTAAGGCGGCGCGGGTCTAGCCCTGGGCGGGATCACCGGCGGCGCGCACAAGGCGGGTCAGGCTGCTCAGGCTTTCGCGCTGTCGGCCCTCTTCGTCAAAGTTTGACGGGGCCAGCCAGATTTGAAAGGCCTCCTGCAGGGCGGGCCACTCGGCATCAATCGCGGCAAACCAGGCGGTATCGCGATTGCGCCCTTTCACCACGGTGGCCTGACGGAAAATACCCTCATAGCTAAGGCCCAAGCGTTCTGCGGCGCGGCGCGACGGCATGTTGAGCGCGTCGCATTTCCATTCATAGCGCCGATAGCCCGCCTCGAACGCCCATTTCATCATAAGATACATCGCCTCGGTCGCGGCGCGGGTGCGTTGCAGCGCGGGCGAGAGGTTGATGTGCCCGACCTCGATGCTGCCCGATTGTGGCGCGATCCGAAGATAGCTTGCAACGCCACCCAGTTGGCCCGTCTCGAGATTGGTGATCGCGTAAAACAGCGGGTCCTGCCCGCCGGTGATCTGCCGCGCCCAGCGGTGGTATTGCGCGGCGGATGAAAACGGGCCGTAGGGCATGTAATCCCAGATCGCATCGCTGGCGCTATTGGCGCGGTGCAGGTCAGAGGCGTGGCGATCGGCATCCAGCATCTCAAGCGCCGCATAGCGCCCGACAAGCGCCGCGCCCTCGGGCGCAGGCGGTTCTTTCCAATCGGTCAGTTTCGGGCCAAGGGGTCGATCTTGCAGCATAAAAAGCCTTTTACATAAATCCTCTGACGCGAGCATGCACCCATGCCGCGCCAAAGGAAAGGCCCCGTTTGCCGCCCGCTGCGCGGCTTATTCCTGCGGTATCACCCGCAGGCCAAGCTCCATCATCTGATCGCTGGTGGGATCAGAGGGCGCGTTCATCATCAGGTCTTCGGCCCGCTGGTTCATCGGGAACATGATCACTTCGCGGATATTGGCGGTCTCGGCCAGCAACATCACGATCCGGTCGATCCCCGCCGCACAACCGCCGTGGGGCGGCGCGCCGTATTGAAAGGCGTTGACCATGCCACCAAAGCGCTTGCGCACCTCGGCCTCGTCATACCCGGCCAGTTCGAACGCCTTGATCATGGTATCAAGCTTGTGGTTCCGAATCGCCCCGGAAATAAGCTCGTAACCGTTACAGCTCAGGTCATACTGGTATCCCAGAACCTCAAGCGGGTCCCCGTCAAGCGCCGCGCGCCCGCCTTGCGGCATCGAGAACGGGTTGTGGCTAAAGTCGATCTTGCCGCTTTCCTCGTCGGCCTCGTACATCGGGAAATCGACGATCCAGGCAAAGGCAAACCGGTTCTGATCGGTCAGGCCAAGCTCATCCCCGATGACGGTGCGCGCCTTGCCAGCCACCCGTTCAAAGACCGATGGCTTGCCGCCAAGGAAAAACGCCGCGTCGCCCTTGCCAAGACCAAGCTGAAGGCGGATCGCCTCGGTGCGTTCGGGGCCGATGTTCTTGGCGAGCGGGCCTGCGGCCTCGACACCGTTTTCACCGTCGCGCCAGAAGATATAGCCCATGCCGGGCAGGCCCTCTTTTTGCGCGAAGGCATTCATCCGGTCACAAAATTTGCGGCTGCCGCCGGTGGGGGCGGGAATGGCGCGGATTTCGGTGCCCTCCTGCTCCAGAAGCTTGGCGAAGATCGCGAAACCAGAGCCGCGGAAATGTTCGCTTACATCCTGCATCTTGATCGGGTTGCGCAGGTCGGGCTTGTCGGTGCCATACCAGAGCGCGGCGTCGCGATACGAAATATGCGGCCAATGGGCATCGACCGCCGCACCTTGGCCGAATTCCTCGAAAATGCCCTGAACGACCGGCTGAATGGTGTCGAAGACATCCTGTTGCTCGACAAAGGACATCTCAAGGTCAAGCTGATAGAAATCGGTCGGCGAACGGTCGGCGCGCGGATCTTCGTCACGGAAACACGGCGCGATCTGGAAATACTTGTCAAAGCCGCTGACCATGATCAGCTGTTTGAACTGCTGTGGCGCCTGCGGCAGGGCATAGAACTTGCCGGGGTGCTGGCGTGAAGGCACCAGAAAGTCGCGCGCGCCTTCGGGCGACGAGGCGGTGATGATCGGCGTCTGGTATTCGCGAAACCCCTTGTCCCACATGCGGCGGCGCATCGAGGCCACAACATCAGAGCGCAGCGTCATGTTGCGCTGCATCGCCTCGCGGCGCAGATCAAGGTAGCGATAGCGCAGGCGGGTTTCCTCGGGGTATTCCTGATCGCCGAACACCATCAGCGGCAATTCGGCAGAGGCCCCAAGAACCTCGAGGTCGCGAATGAAGACCTCGATCTCGCCGGTGGGGATCTTGGCGTTGATCAGGCTGTCGTCGCGCGCCTTCACCGAGCCGTCGATTCGAATGCAATACTCGCTACGCAGCTTTTCCACCTCGGCGAAAACCGGGCTGTCGGGGTCACACAAAAGCTGTGTCACGCCATAGTGATCGCGCAGATCAATGAACAGCACCCCGCCATGATCGCGGATGCGATGCACCCAGCCAGAGAGGCGAACAGCGTCGCCCACGTTGGATTTGGTCAGGTCGGCGCAAGTATGGCTGCGATATGCGTGCATGGCGTCCTCTTTCGGCCCCGGTGGGGCATCTGTCATGGTCCGGGCCGATACACCTTGGCGGGGCGGCAAAGTCAAGGGCCGCAACCCGTTCATGCCCGGCAAATCCGTTTACATTAAGGGGATTCTGGATAAAAATACCGCTCATACGCGCAGTCGAACCGGGAAATCCCGGCCAAGCGACAGGTTTAAGTACACCAGAAAGTGGTGCCATTCTGGCGACAATAGATGAGGTGGAATATGTGGACCAAAGCTTTCGACCGATTGCTGACGCACCTGATCAAGCAGGGTCGGTTAAGTGTGACCTTCGCCGATGGCACCACGCGCCATTACGGAAGCGATGACGGACCAGCGGCGGCGCTGACGTTTCATGACCCGAGCCTGCCGCGCAAGATGGTGATGGCGCCCGATCTGGCCTTGGGCGAGGCCTATATGGATGGACGCCTGACCATCGCCGATGATGATCTCTATGGGTTCTTGTCACTGGCGATGAGCAATATGGCGGCGCAGGGCCAGCCGTGGTTTCGCCGCCCTCTCGTGATCGGGCGCTGGATGCTGCGGCGCTTCAAACAGTTCAACCCGGTCAGCCGCGCGCAAAAGAACGTCGCGCATCATTACGACCTCTCGAGCGAGCTTTACGATCTGTTCCTCGATGAGGACAAGCAATATTCCTGCGCTTATTTCAGTGATCCGGACATGACGCTTGAGGCCGCGCAAGAGGCCAAAAAGCACCATATCGCGCGCAAGCTGCTGATCAAGCCGGGCATGCGGGTGCTTGATATCGGTTGTGGCTGGGGCGGGATGGGCCTGACGCTGGCGCGCGATTACGGCGCGCAGGTGACCGGCGTGACCCTATCGCGTGAACAGCACGGCATCGCCAATGCCCGCGCCAAAGAGGCCGGGCTAGAGGGTCAGGCAGAGTTCAAGCTGATGGATTATCGCCACGTCACCGGACAGTTTGACCGCATCGTCTCGGTGGGCATGTTCGAACATGTCGGCGTGCCCCATTACGGCGAATATTTCGATACGCTCAAGCGTCTGCTCACGCCGGATGGCGTGGCCCTTGTGCATACCATCGGGCGCGCCGGGATGCCGGGCGCTACAAGCGCCTGGATCACCAAATACATCTTTCCCGGCGGCTATTGCCCGGCCATGTCAGAGGCGGTGACCGCCATCGAGAAAAGTCGCCTGATCACCACCGATGTCGAGGTCTGGCGCCTGCATTATGCCAAGACGCTGCGCCATTGGACCGAGCGGTTCGAGGCCAATATCGACAAGGCGCATGCGCTATATGACGAACGATTCTGCCGGATGTGGCGCTATTACCTGATCACCAGCGAGCTGACCTTTCGCGCCAACAAGCATGTGGTGTTCCAGTTTCAGTTATCGCCCAAAAAAGAGACGGTCCCGCTGACCCGCGATTATCTTTACCAGAAAGATCACGGTCCGGCCCGACAGGCCGCGGAATAGCCGCGCTCAGGTAAAGGCCGGGGTCAGGGCGCGGGCAAAGCGCGCCTTCCAGAGCGCCTCCTCAAATTCGCCGGTCGCGGTGCTGTCATAGACCACGCCGCCGCCGACGTTCAAAACCGCCTCGCCATCCTCGACCATCAGGGTACGAATGGCGACGTTGAATTCGGCGCGCCCATCCGGCGCGGCCCAACCGACCGAACCGCAATAGATCTCGCGCGGGGCCTGTTCCAGATCGGCCAGAATCTGCATCGCACGCAGTTTCGGCGCCCCGGTGATCGAGCCGCAGGGAAACAGCGCCGTGAAAATATCCGACAGGCCGGTTTCGGGCATCATCTGCGCGGTGATGAGCGAGGTCATCTGATGCACGGTCTGATAGGTCTCGACCGAGAAAAGCTCGGGCACCGAGACGCTTCCGGGCACACTCACCCGCGAGATATCGTTGCGCAGCAGATCAACGATCATAAGGTTTTCGGCGCGGTTCTTGGCGTCGCTTTGCAGGAAGAACCGGCGGCGGGCATCTTCTGTCGGGTCGCTGCTTCGGGGCTGTGTGCCCTTCATCGGGCGGGTCTCGATCCGCCCGTCGGCATGAGTGCGAAAGAAAAGCTCTGGCGAGCGGCACAGGATCGCCGGGCCGCTGTCATCCTCGATCAGCGCGCCATAGCGCACCGGCTGCACCCGTTGTAGCGCGGCATAAAGCGCGCCCGCCCCGCCGGTCGCGGACATGCGAATGGGAAAGGTCAGGTTGGCCTGATAGATATCACCGGCACAGATATAATCATGGACCGTCCGGAACGCGCGGCCATAGCGGGACTGATCCCAAAGAGGGCGCAAATCGCCAAGACCGGCGGGATCTCCGGGCAAATCCCCCGCTGCCTGCGGCGCGTCATACACCCCGAAATCGAGCAAGGGCAAACGGCGGTCACGCGGCAAAAGCGGCAAAAGGCGCGGCTCAAGGGCAAAGCCAAGCTCGTAACTGGCATAGCCCGCAAGCCAGAAGCCACCCGCGCGCGCGGCGTCAAGCGCGGCAAGCGCGGCGGGCACCTCGGCCGGATCATTGGCCACGATCCGGCGCTGCGCCTGCGCAAACTGACAGGCGGTGCCCATGGGCCCATGATCGAAACGAATCTGCACTCTGCGCATCCCTTGGCTGGTGCTGGGGTATTTAGGCCCCCCGAGGTCAAAACACACCCTCAAAAGCGTCGGTTTGCCCGAGTTTTGCGATGTGCGCCACGCTTGACAGGATCACCTTTGGAGGGAACGCTGGCCTCAAGGCCGTTTTAAGGAGTGTATCATATGACCCGCAGATTGATCGCCGGTTTTCTCGGAATCTGGGCGCTGAGCACGTCGGCCCTGGCCGAGCGGGTCTCGATCGGGTTCGAGGGGCCGGGCGAAGGCCCTGCCCCCGCCGAGATGCCTGAAGATGGGTTTATGGTCACGACCCGCAACATGATGATTTCCTCGGCGGCCAAGTCGGGCGATGGCACCGATGGGACCAATGAGATCGAAAGCGTCATGAACGCCCGCGGCGGCGTGATGATTCAGCGCCCCGGCGCGCCGTTTCAATTCATCTCGCTCGACTGGCAATCCGAGAAAGGCGAGCCAAGCGTCGTGGTCGAGGGGTATTTCGGGGATGTCCTGATCGGGACCGAAAGATTCACCCTGCCGCAAAGTGCCGCAGAGGGCGGCTTTGTCACCTTTCTCGCCAATGCACTTGCCGGGGTGGTGCTTGATCAGCTTGTGTTTTACCCACAGCGCAACAGGCTTGGCATGGGCGCGCTTGACAAGGTTGTGCTTGACGAGCCGCCCGAGGCGATAGACACCTCCGATGCGGGGTCAATGTCCGCCTTTAAGACCTGAGCCTTGGCCGGGTTTGGCGGATAGATCGCGGATCAGGCCTTGCACACCGCAGGATCATGGATATAACCCGCTCCAATTTGCGTGTGCAGGCCTCTGCCTGCGCCCATTTAGCTGCCCGGGGGCCCCATGCCAAAAAGAACCGATATTTCATCCATCATGATCATCGGAGCGGGGCCTATCATCATCGGTCAGGCCTGCGAATTCGACTATTCCGGCGCTCAGGCCTGCAAGGCCCTGCGCGAGGAAGGATACCGCGTTATCCTGGTCAACTCGAACCCGGCCACGATCATGACCGACCCCGAGCTGGCCGATGCCACCTATATCGAGCCGATCACCCCCGAGATCATCGCCAAGATCATCGAAAAAGAGCGCCCCGATGCCTTGCTGCCCACGATGGGCGGGCAAACCGGGTTGAACACCGCTCTGGCCGTCGCCGACATGGGCGTGCTTGAGAAATACGGTGTCGAACTTATCGGCGCCAACCGCGAAGCGATCGAGATGGCCGAAGACCGCAAGCTTTTCCGCGAGGCGATGGACCGGCTTGGCATCGAGAACCCAAAAGCGACGATTGCCAACACCATGGAAGAATGCATGGCAGCGATTGATTACGTCGGCCTGCCCGCGATCATCCGCCCGGCCTTTACCCTTGGCGGCACCGGCGGAGGCGTGGCCTATAACCGCGACGATTACGAGCATTTCTGCAAGACCGGGCTTGATGCATCGCCGGTCAGCCAGATCCTGATCGACGAATCGCTTCTGGGCTGGAAAGAATTCGAGATGGAGGTCGTTCGCGACAAGGCCGACAATGCCATCATCGTCTGTGCCATCGAAAACGTCGATCCGATGGGCGTGCACACCGGCGACAGCATCACCGTGGCCCCGGCCCTGACGCTGACCGACAAAGAATATCAGATCATGCGCAATCAGAGCATTGCCGTGCTGCGCGAGATCGGCGTCGAGACCGGCGGCTCGAACGTGCAATGGGCGGTGAACCCCGCCGATGGCCGCATGGTCGTGATCGAGATGAACCCGCGGGTGTCGCGCTCGTCTGCTCTGGCCTCCAAGGCGACGGGTTTTCCGATTGCCAAGATCGCCGCGAAACTGGCGGTTGGCTATACGCTGGATGAGCTTGATAACGACATCACCAAGGTGACCCCCGCAAGCTTTGAGCCGACCATCGACTATGTCGTCACCAAGATCCCGCGCTTTGCCTTTGAGAAATTCGCCGGTGCCAAACCGCATCTGACCACCGCGATGAAATCGGTCGGCGAGGCGATGGCGATTGGCCGCACCATCCACGAGAGCCTGCAAAAGGCGCTTGCGAGCATGGAAACCGGGCTTACCGGCTTTGACGAGGTGGTGATCGAGGGCGCGACCGATGCGACCTCGGGCAAGGCCGCCGTGATCAAGGCGATCAGCCAGGCCACACCCGACCGGATGCGCACCATCGCCCAGGCGATGCGTCACGGTCTTAGCGATGACGAGATCAACGCCGCGACCGCCTTTGATCCGTGGTTTCTTGCCCGTATCCGCGAGATTGTCGAAACCGAAGAAGACATTCGCCGCGATGGCCTTCCGCTGACAGAAGAGGGCCTGCGCACGCTCAAGATGCTTGGCTTTACAGATGCGCGGCTGGCCACTCTGACCGGTCGCGACGAAGGCCAGGTCCGGCGCGCGCGCCGCAATCTTGGGGTGCGGGCCGTGTTCAAGCGGATCGACACCTGCGCCGCCGAATTCGAGGCCCAGACTCCCTATATGTATTCCACCTACGAATCGCCGATGATGGGCGAGGTCGAGTGTGAATCGCGCCCCTCTGATCGCAAGAAAGTGGTCATTCTTGGCGGTGGTCCCAACCGGATCGGCCAGGGGATCGAGTTTGATTATTGCTGCTGTCATGCCTGTTTCGCCCTGACCAAGGCAGGCTATGAAACCATCATGATCAACTGTAACCCAGAGACGGTTTCGACCGATTATGACACCTCGGACCGGCTCTATTTCGAACCGCTGACATTCGAACACGTGATGGAAATCCTGACCACCGAACAGGAAAACGGCACCCTGCATGGCGTCATCGTTCAGTTCGGCGGTCAAACCCCGCTCAAGCTTGCCCGCGCGCTTGAGGCCGAAGGTATTCCGATCCTCGGCACCACGCCGGATGCGATTGACCTCGCCGAAGATCGCGAGCGTTTTCAGGAGCTTGTCAACAAACTTGGCCTGAAGCAGCCGCACAACGGCATCGCCAGCACCGACGAACAGGCGCTTGCGATTGCCGATGATATCGGCTTTCCGCTGGTCATTCGCCCCTCTTACGTTCTGGGCGGTCGGGCGATGGAGATCGTCCGCGACATGGCCCACCTTGAGCGTTACATCGCCGAGGCGGTCGTGGTTTCCGGCGATAGCCCGGTGTTGCTTGACAGCTATCTGTCGGGCGCGATCGAATGCGATGTCGACGCGCTTTGTGACGGTGAAACCGTTCACGTGGCCGGCATCATGCAGCATATCGAAGAGGCTGGCGTACATTCGGGCGACAGTGCCTGCTCGCTGCCGCCCTATTCGCTTAGCGACGAGATGATTGCGCGCATCAAGGTTCAGACCGAGGCGCTTGCCCTGGCCCTTAACGTGGTCGGGTTGATGAACGTGCAATTTGCGGTCAAGGACGATGAGATTTACCTGATCGAGGTGAACCCGCGCGCGAGCCGCACGGTGCCCTTCGTCGCCAAGGCCACAGATTCGGCGATTGCCGCAATTGCCGCCCGCCTTATGGCAGGCGAGAAAATGGCCGCCTTCCCGTTCCGTGGCTTTTACCCCAAAGATACCAAGCCCGGCACCCTGCCGATGGCCGATCAGATGACACTGGCCGACCCCAACATGCCGTGGTTCTCGGTCAAGGAGGCGGTTCTTCCCTTCGCGCGCTTCCCCGGTGTGGATACGATCCTTGGCCCGGAAATGCGCTCGACCGGCGAGGTTATGGGCTGGGATGTGTCCTTCCCGCGTGCTTTCCTCAAGGCGCAGATGGGGGCCGGCGTTGACCTGCCCGCAAGCGGCAAGGTGTTTGTCTCGATCAAGGATGCCGACAAGACGCCGGACCTTGTTGAGGCGGCCCGCGTGCTTGTCGATCTTGGGTTCAGCATCGTCGCCACGCGCGGCACGGCGACCTTCCTGCAAGAGCAGGACATCACCTGCGAGGTGGTCAACAAGGTCTATGAGGGGCGCCCCAATATCGTCGATATGCTGAAAGACGGGCAGATCGCGCTTGTGATGAACACCACCGAAGGCGCGCAAGCGGTTGAAGACAGTCGCGAAATCCGCTCGGTCGCTCTCTATGACAAGATTCCCTATTTCACCACCGCCGCCGGTTCGCATGCCGCCGCTCTGGCCATCAAGGCCCGCGAAGAAGGTGAGTTGAAGGTGATGCCGTTGCAGGGCAGCAACACCTGATTATCCGGGGCGGGCCGTTAACCGCCTGCCCCGCGAACGTCGTGTCGTTTTTTGACATCGTTACGACGACTCTGGCCGCCATGCGCCATGCGCCTAGCAGCGTTGCGGCAGCTGCATGAATTTTATCTATTTTACCCATTGCGCCATGGGAAATTTCGCATATGTGCTTGTCACAGACGAAACATAGACTTTGATCGTAACGCCAAGGACGGAGGCCCAACATGACCCGCGACGAACTGAACCGCGAATTGCGTATGCATAGTGCAAGCTGGCCTGCCGTGCTGATCGTCTATGGGATGATCGTTGGCACCATGGCCCTGTCGGCCATGGCGATCCTCTGATCGAGCTGCACGCGCCCTTCAAAACCTGTTGAAATGCAAAATGGCGGTGGGTTTCCCCATCCGCCGTTTCTCTTTTTCTGCCACAGGTGGCCACTGGCCTAGGTGGTGCTGACCTTTTTGTCCTTCGGATCAATCCGCGCCGCCGCCGCATCACCGACATTGTCAATGCCGCGCTCTTCAAGCAGCGTGGTAAGCCAGTTCGGGTCCATCTCGGGCACCGAGCTTAGCAACAGGTCGGTATAGGGATGGTGGGGCGGCGTGAACATATCGTCCTTGGGCCCTTGTTCGACCACCTTGCCGTGCTGCATCACCACCACCTCATCCGCGATGGACCGCACCGTGGCAAGATCGTGGGTGATGAACATATAGGCCAGGTTCAGCTCGTCCTGAAGCCGGTCAAGCAGGCGCAGGATGCCTTCGGCCACCAGCTGATCGAGCGCCGAGGTGACCTCGTCGCAGACGATAAAGCTTGGCTCGGCCGCAAGCGCGCGGGCGATGCCGATCCGCTGTTTCTGACCACCCGAAAGCTCTGGCGGATAGCGGTTGTAATACTGCGACGGCTCAAGCTCGATCAGGTCAAGCAGTTCATCCACCCGGTTCTTGAGCTTCGCACCCTTCAGCCCCGAATAGAAGGCCGCAGGCCGACCGATGATCTCGGATATCTTGACCTTGGGATTCAGCGCAGTATCGGCCATCTGGTAGATCATCTGGCACTGGCGCAGCTGATCCTTGGTGCGGTTGCGATAATCCGGCGGAAACGGCTCGCCCTTGAACAGGATTTCGCCCTTGGAAGGTGGCAAAAGCCCGGTGATACAGCGCGCAGTGGTCGATTTACCCGACCCGGATTCGCCCACGACGGCGACGGTCATGCCCTCGTAGATGTCAAAGCTGACGTCATCCAGAACCTTGGCGCCGCCCGTGTAAGAGGCATCAACATTCTTGACCGAAATCAGCGGCACAGCATCCTTGGGGCGATATTTCTGCGGGCTTTCAAAGCTGCGCACCGCCCAGAGGGATTTGGTGTATTCCTCTTGCGGGTTGTCCAGCATCTCTTTGGTCGAGGCCTCTTCAACCTCTTCGCCTTTGAGCAGAACCTTGATCGTGTCGGCCATCTGCGCCACCACCGCCAGGTCGTGGGTGATATAGATCGCGGCGGTGTTGTATTCCTCGACGATATCCCGGATCGCGGCCAAAACCTCGATCTGGGTGGTCACGTCAAGCGCAGTGGTCGGCTCGTCAAAGATGATCAGGTCAGGGCGACACGACATCGCCATGGCGGTCATTGCGCGCTGCAACTGGCCGCCAGAGACCTGGTGAGGATAGCGAAAGCCGATCTCGGTCGGGTTCGGCAGGCGCAGCTTTTCATAGAGCTGCATCGCATCCTCTTGCGCCTCTACCCGCTTTTTAAGGCGATATTGCAAGGGCGCTTCGGTGTGCTGGTCGATGATCTTATGGGCCGGGTTGAACGAGGCCGCCGCCGATTGCGCCACATAGGCGATCCGCGACCCGCGCAACGCGCGCCGCTCGCTTTCTGTGGCGGTGGTCAACTCCATCCCGTCAAACTCGATCGAACCGTTCGAGATACGCGTGCCATCACGCGCATAGCCCATACAGGCCGCCCCGATCGTGGATTTGCCGGCACCGGATTCACCGATAAGGCCCATGACCTCGCCGCGGTGCAGGGTCAGGTCGACACCCTTGATGATGTCGACCCAGCTTTCATCGGAATAGCCCTGAATTTTCAGGTCCCTGATCTTCAGAAGAACGTCTTTTTTCTTTACCATATCCGATTACCCTTTCAGGCCAGAGGAACGATGCAGCATCCAGTCCACGACAAAGTTGATCGCAACGGTCAGCAAGGCGATAGCCCCCGCAGGAATAAGCGGTGTGACATCACCGAACGAGATCAGCGTCGCGTTCTCGCGCACCATTGATCCCCAGTCCGCCGTCGGTGGCTGAATGCCAAGGCCAAGGAAGCTTAGGCCGGCAATGAGAAGGAACACGAAACAGAATTCCAGCCCGAATTCGGCCACCAGAGGCGCGGTCGAGTTGGGCAGGATTTCGCGCCGGATCAGATACCAGGTGCGTTCCCCGCGAAGTTTTGCGGCCTCGATATAGTCCATCACCACCACGTTGCCCGCAACCGCGCGCGTCAGGCGGAACACCCGAGGGCTATAGATCACCGCAACCACAAGGATCAGGATAATCTCGGACGGGTTGAAGATCACCAGCATGCCAAGCGCAAAGGAGGTCGAAACCCCGGCCAGAACCGCAAGGCCGATGATCCAGCCCATGAGACTTCGCTCTGATACCGCCGTGACAACCAATAGCCCGGTGACCGCGGCAAAAATGGACAGAAGCCAGAAACTTGTGGTGTTATTGGCCAGCTCGCCGCCAAAGATCGACAGCATCAAGAGCGCAAAGATCAACGAGGGGATCGACATGATCACATCCGAGGTGCGCGCAAGGATCTGGTCGAACCAGCCCCCCGTTGTCGCCGCCAAAAGCCCGGCAAGCGCGCCCAGCAAAAAGGCCATGACCGTGCCCGCCAAGGCAAGGGCAACGGTGTTACGCGCGCCAAAGATGACCCGGCTGAACATATCGCGGCCAAGCTGATCCGCGCCCAGGAGCATGGTTTCATCCGGCGGCGCAAAGGCCGAGGAAATGATCTGCGCCTCGCCAAACGGCGCGATCCAGGGCGCGAAGATTCCGGCGATGGCATAGGTGAAGATGATGAACATCCCGAACCCGGCGGTCAGCGGTGCAGTGCGCAATTCCTTGGCCAGGTTGGTCGGCGCAATGGCCACCAGAAACTCGCGGAAGGCATAGGATACCATCGCCGAGAGCGCCAGAAGCCCGGCACAGGTGGCAACAATGCGCAACGCGCCAACCCCGCCGACAATGCCCAGAATGAACGAGATCAAAGTCAGCGAAAACAGCAGCAAAAACGCGGAACGCTTGTTGTAGAACGCCGCCAGGCAAGAGCCGCCCAGAAGCAGAGTGTAGTAGATAATGACGAAAACATTCATGTCTCTGCCCCCTTATTTCGGATGCCGCAGGCGCGGGTTGGTCAAGATAGCCCCCACATCCGCCGCAAGGTTAAGAAGGATAAAGGTCGCCGCAAAGATCAAGCAGCAGGCCTGCACCACGGGGAAATCACGCTTTGACACCGAATCGACAAGCGCCTGCCCGATACCGGGATAGACGAAGACAACTTCGACAAGCACCACGCCAGTGATGAGATAGGCCAGGTTCAGGGCAACAACGTTGATGATCGGCGCCCAGGCATTGGGCAGCGCGTGTTTCACGATCACCTTCCAGGGCGGTGTGCCCTTGAGGCGCGCCATCTCGATATAGGGCGAGGCGAGAAGGTTGATGATCGCCGCGCGCGTCATGCGCATCATATGCGCCGTCACCACAAGCACCAGCGTCAGCGCCGGCAGGAAGGTCCGGTGCAGAAGCTCGCCAAAGGTCATGTCGTTGCTCAGGCTGGCAATCGCCGGGAACATGCCGGTTTTGACCGCCAGATAGAGAATGAGGATATAGCCGAGAAAGAATTCGGGGCTTGAAATCGAGGTAAGCGTTAGAACGTTGACGACCCGGTCAAAGATCGAGTTGCGCAAAAGCGCCACCAGCACACCAAGGACAATCGAGATCGGCACCGCGATAACGGCCGCATAGGCCGCCAGAAACAGCGTGTTGGCAAAGCGCGTGCTGATCGTATCGACGACGCTTTCGCCTGTGACGATGGAATTGCCAAAGTCGAACATGACCGCACTGGTGAGCCAGTCAAAATACCGCACAAGGGCCGGTTGATCGAGGCCCATTTCCTTGCGCAACGCGGCAAGGTTTTCCGGGGTTGCCCCCTGGCCAAGAACCGCCTGAGCGATATCGCCCGGCAGTAATTCAACCATGAAGAAGATAATTGCCGATATAATCAGCAAAATCCCCACTCCCAGTCCAAGCCGTTTTCCAACGAGCCTTAGAATATCTCCCATTAGTCCCTCCTGCTGTCTGCTCTGGCATCCGCTGTTACATCTGAACACAGATTGCCGATCTGGCAGATTCGTTTTTTTGCTCTCGCCGGATTTTGATGTCGCCCGGCTCTGGCTTGTGGCTCCGACGCAGTTGGGGAAATCAATCGGATGCGCCGAAGCAGAGAAAACCCGGCGCCATTGACGCCGGGTTTCGGTGTTGTGTTTAGGCTTCGAACCACCAGCGGCTACAGGCGCGGGCGCCATCCATCTGCCAGCTTGCAGCAAGATCCGGTCCATGCTGGACGTTCTTGCGACGCGCGTAGACAAAGTTCGGGAAGAACGGGATGACCGTGCCGCCATCATCACGGGCCAGCATCGCCATTTCGCGATACATCTCGGCGCGGCGGGTGTTGTCCAGTTCCGCCTTGGCCGCCAGCAGCAGTTCGTTGAACCGCTCGTTCTGCCAATGTGATTCGTTCCAGGCCGCATCGTCCTTATAGGCAAGACTGTACATAACATCCGGCGTCGGGCGCGCGCCCCACTGAACCGCACACCATGGCTTTTTCAGCCAGACATCCGAATAGTAGCCATCGTTCGGCTCACGGACGACATTGATGTCGATGCCCGATTTCTTGGCTTGCTCGGAGTAAAGGACGCACATGTCGACCGCACCCGAATAGACCGAGTCGGCCACGCTGAGGTTGACCGAAAGCCCTTCGGCACCGGCCTTTTTCAACAGTGACTTGGCCTGCTCCGGGTCATACTCGCGCTGCGGGATGTCATCGGGCCAATAGGGCATGGCGGGCGAATGATGGAAGTCATTGCCAGGCGAAGCCGCGCCAAAGGCGATCTTCTCGATGATCTCGTTGCGGTCAATCGACAGCTTGAGCGCGTTGCGCACATCGGGATTGTCGAACGGCGCCACGTCGCAGAGCATCGGCATGGTGATCGCAGCGGCCGAAGGCACGTTGTCGATGACGATGTTGGGGTCGCGCTGAAGCAGTGCGAGCGTCTTGAGCTCGAGCTGGGTGATCGCATCCACATCACCGGTGACAAGCGCGGTCTGACGGGCGTTCGGATCGTTGAGAACCGTGACCACGACCTCGTCGAAATAGGCGCCGTCAAGGTGCCAGTCTTCGTGGCGCGTAAATGTATAGCCGACACCGAACTCGGTGTTGGTAAGCTTGTACGGGCCACAGCCATCGCCAGATTTCCAGCTTGCCGTGCCATCGTCATTCGCAGGCACCATGGCCAGGTGATAATCGGTCATCAGCCACGGCAGATCGGCATTGCCCGAGCCCAGCTTGATGGTGATCGAGTGATCGCCATTATCCACGATATCCTGAACATCGGTCAAAAGCGCCTTGGCCGCCGATGTCGAGCCTTCACCGCGGTGATGGTTCAACGAGGCAATCACGTCATTCGCCGTGACCTTGCCGCCGCTGTGCCAGGTGGCACCGGGGTTAAGGGTGAACGTCCACTCCTTGGCGTCCGGGCTTGCCGACCATTCGCTTGCGACATCCGGTCCAAGAGAGCCATCGGGCTCGATCAGGGTGAGATACGAGCGGAACGTGTGCGCCACCTGAATCATCGAGAAGGTCACGTATGTGCCGGGATCGTGCGTATCCGAGGTGTTGCCGTCATGGGCACCAAGACGGAAGATGCCGCCACGCGTGGGCGCCGCCTGGGCAGATGTGCCCCAAAGGCCGGTTGCGGCGGAGGCTGTTACGCCTGCTGCGGCCGCATAATGCATGAACGAGCGGCGCGAGATGGTCCCGGTACGGGCCGCATCGGCAAGCTTGTCCAAAAGGATCTGGTCCTTGTTCTTTTTCATAAGATTTCCCTGTTTGCTGTGTGAGTTGTCATTGGAGAGGCCATTTTGCTGACCCTCACCAAAAGCTTCCTGTTACGACGGGTTTGAAGGATGCTTAAATACGACATTTCCCAAACAAAACACGAAACTCGCCGTGTTTCCAGCCCTTAATCCTTTAGCCCCCAAAGTTTCAGGACCAAAGATTTCACATATTTCCGGCGCAACACGCGTCAAAAGCTTAGCCACGCCGCGCACGCAACTTGGAAAAGTAATCGAGTCGTTTTTTGAGCTCGCGTTCAAAACCGCGTTCGACCGGTTGATAAAGCACCGGACGTTTCATCGTATCCGGAAAGTAATTCTGCCCCGAAAAACCGTCTTCTTCGTCATGGTCATAGGCATAGCCCGCACCATAGCCCTGCTCGGCCATTAGCTTGGTAGGAGCATTCAGGATATGCTTGGGCGGTGGTTCGCTTCCGGTTTTCCTGGCCTCGCGCATGGCCGCCTTATAGGCCACGTAACCGGCGTTCGATTTCGGCGCGAGTGCCAGATAGGTCACCGCCTGCGCAAGCGCCAACTCGCCCTCGGGGCTGCCAAGGCGCTCGTAGGTTTCCCAGGCGTGCAGACAGACGGTTTGCGCCTGCGGGTCGGCAAGGCCGATATCCTCGACCGCCATGCGGATGATGCGCCGGGCAAGGTAACGCGGGTCTTCGCCGCCGGTCAGCATGCGCGCAAACCAATAGAGCGCCGCATCGGGGTCTGATCCACGCACCGATTTATGCAGCGCCGAAATCAGGTTGTAATGTTCGTCGCCGCCCTTGTCATATTTCGCCGCCCGCTTCATCAGGCGGGTCGACAGGGCGGCTTTGTCAAGCTTTGCCTCGGTCTTCCACGCCGCCACCTGTTCGATCAGGTTCAGCAGGGCGCGCCCGTCGCCATCCGCCATCTCCAAAAGCGTCTCGCGCGCCGGGCCATCAAGCGGCAGGGTGCGGCCAAGATCGGCCTCGGCGCGTTGCGCCAGCCGCTCAAGATCGGCAAGCGCCAGCCGCTCCAGCACCAGAACCTGCGCGCGGCTCATCAGGGCGGCGTTCAGCTCAAAACTGGGGTTTTCGGTGGTGGCGCCGACCAACAGGATCGTGCCATCCTCCATATGCGGCAGAAACCCGTCCTGCTGGGCCTTGTTGAAGCGGTGGATTTCATCGACGAACAACAACGTGCCCTGTCCGTTGGCACGGCGATGCTTGGCCTCTTCAAAGACTTTGCGCAGGTCCGGCACGCCAGTGAAAATCGCGCTGATCTGTACGAAATGAAGGTCGGTTTCATCCGCCAAAAGCCGCGCGATGGTGGTTTTGCCCACACCGGGCGGGCCCCAAAAGACCAGCGACGTGAGACTGCCAGAGGCCAGCATCACCCCAAGCGGCGCCTCGGGGCCAAGCACCTGATCCTGCCCAATGACATCGCCAAGCCTGCGCGGGCGCAACCGGTCCGCCAAAGGGCGCGGCGCGGTGCTGGGCGGCGTGTCGGAGGGTGCTTGAAAGAGATCGGCCATGGGTGCATCCTATCGCGCCCTTTGATGCGACGCACGCAGATATGCGAAGGCCTTGCCCGGATTGCAAGCCAGAGCCGCCCCCTCAAACAGAAAACGCCGCCGACCAAGGGTCAGCGGCGTTCAAATTCTGGTCGAGAAGGCCGGGTATCAGGCCTCGTCAGCCTCAACCTCAGCCGCGGCAACGCGGGCCTTGTCACCGGCACCCTTGGCGTTCACGTCGCGCTCGACGAACTCGATGATCGCCATCGGCGCCATGTCGCCATAGCGAAAACCGGCCTTGAGAACGCGGACATAACCGCCCTGACGGTCCTTGTAGCGGGGGCCAAGCACGTCGAACAATTTCGCGACATACTGGTCCTGCTTGAGCTGTGCAGCCGCCTGACGGCGCGCGTGCAGATCACCGCGTTTGCCAAGTGTGATCATCTTTTCGATGATCCGGCGCAGTTCTTTGGCCTTGGGCAGGGTGGTTTTGATTTGCTCATGTTCGATGAGCGAGCCGGCCATGTTCGCCCAAAGCGCCTTGCGGTGCTCATGGGTACGGTTCAGGCGGCGGTAGCCTCTTGCGTGACGCATTTGATGGTCTCCTTAGCGTGTTTTGCTTTGTCCGGCGGTCTGATGCGTGTCAGCCGCTCTCCTTGGGGCATTGGCCCATATTTTCCCCGGCAGTCCGGGCATTTATCCCACCCTACGAAGCGATCCGTAGGGTGGGTGTAACCCACGCGTGTCTCAGAACGCGTCTTCGAATTTCTTGGCCAGATCCTCGATGTTGTCGGGCGGCCAATCTTCGACGTCCATGCCGAGGTGAAGGCCCATGCCGCTGAGAACTTCTTTGATCTCGTTCAGCGACTTGCGGCCAAAGTTCGGCGTGCGCAGCATCTCTGCTTCGGTTTTCTGGATCAGATCGCCGATGTAAACGATGTTGTCGTTCTTGAGACAGTTTGCAGAGCGCACCGACAGTTCAAGCTCGTCCACCTTCTTGAGAAGAAGCGGGTTGAACTCAAGACCATCGTCTTCGTCCTGGCGACCGGCGGCTTCGGGCTCGTCAAAGTTGACGAAGATCGAAAGCTGATCCTGAAGGATACGCGCGGCATAGGCCACGGCATCATCCGGCGTGATCGACCCGTCGGTTTCGATTTTCATGGTCAGCTTGTCATAATCCAGAACCTGGCCCTCGCGGGTGGGCTGAACGTCATAGCTGACTTTGGAAATCGGCGAATAGATCGCGTCGATCGGAATAAGACCGATGGGCGCATCTTCGGGTTTGTTCTTGTCGGCCGCGACATAGCCTTTGCCCTGGTTCACGGTCAGTTCCATGAACAGATCGGCGCCCTCGTCGAGGTGGCAAATCACGTGTTCCTTGTTCAGGATCTCGATGCCCGCGCTGTCGGAAATGTCGCCAGCGGTGACGACGCCCGGCCCCTTGGCATTGACCGAAAGGCGCTTGGGCCCTTCGACTTCCATTCGGAGAGCAACACCTTTAAGGTTCAGCACGATGTCGGTGACGTCTTCGCGCACACCGGCGACGCTGGAAAATTCATGCAGCACGTTGTCGATCTGCACGGCGGTGATGGCCGCACCTTGCAGCGACGACAACAACACCCGGCGCAATGCGTTGCCAAGTGTAAGACCAAAGCCGCGCTCAAGCGGTTCGGCGGTCAGAACAGCCTGACGCAGCGGGTCATTGCCCGGTTTTACGTCAAGCTGTGTCGGCTTGATCAATTCAGCCCAGTTTTTGTGGATCATGCGTCCCTCCATTCCAGTTCCGTTCCCATGTCCAAAGGTTCAGAACGCCCGAGGTATTAAAATGACGAAAAGGGGACCGCGCAAAACTGCGCGGTCCCACTTGGTGTGTCTCAGATCAGACCCGGCGACGTTTCGGCGGGCGGCAACCATTGTGGGCCATCGGTGTCACATCACGGATCGAGGTGATGTTGAAACCAACAGCGGCCAGAGCGCGCAGCGCCGATTCACGGCCCGAACCGGGGCCCTGAACTTCGACTTCGAGGGTGCGCATGCCGTGATCCTGGGCCTTCTTGCCGGCGTCTTCTGCGGCCATCTGGGCAGCATAGGGCGTCGACTTGCGCGAGCCTTTGAACCCGCAGGTGCCGGCCGACGACCATGCGATCGCATTGCCCTGCACGTCCGAAATCAGGATCTTGGTGTTGTTGAAGGAAGAGTTCACATGAGCAACGCCGGTGGCGATGTTCTTGGAGACCTTCTTTTTGGTGCGTTTGGTATCGCGTGCCATTGATCAGCCCTCCCTTATTTCTTCTTGCCGGCAATGGCCTTTGCGGGGCCCTTGCGTGTGCGTGCGTTGGTATGTGTGCGCTGACCGCGAACCGGAAGGTTGCGACGGTGGCGCAGGCCACGGTAGCAGCCAAGATCCATCAGACGCTTGATGTTCATCTGCGTGTCACGACGCAGGTCACCTTCGACGGTGTAGTTGGCGTCGATGTGCTCGCGCAGGGCCAGGGCCTCGGCGTCGGAAAGCTCGTTCACGCGACGCGAGGCGTCGATGTTCACGGCTTCACAGATGGCCTTGGCCGATGTGTGGCCGATACCAGTGATATAAGTCAGGGCGATCGGGACCCGTTTGTGGGTCGGGATGTTTACGCCGGCGATACGTGCCAAATGTAAGTTCCTTTTCGTTGCGGTTCCGTAGCTCCAGAACCTTTTTTCACAACGTAAGCCCGAGGCGTCTTCGCTTCGGGCCGCAGCTGAATTCAGGTGATAATATCTGTTCCGGGCGCGACCCGAGCAGAATCAATTCTCTCGCGAGATAGGGCTGGTTAGGGGGAAACCAAGGGGGCGTCAAGCCCTGCCCCCTTATTTGTCAAGTTCAGACGAAATTGCCGACTGAACCTGCGCGATTTCGGCCAGACCGTCGACCGAAGAAAGCTTGCCCTTGGCATAGTAATAACCAAGCAGCGGCGAGGTTTTCTTGTAGTATTCCATCAACCGGTTGCGCAGGCTGTCCTCGTTGTCATCCGCGCGGCGTTTGACATCCGAAGAGCCGCATTTGCCGCATTTTCCGTCGGCGGGCCAGGGCTTGGTGATGTCATTATAGACCTCGCCACAACCACCACAGGTCGAGCGCGCGGTGATCCGCTCTACAAGCGCCTCGTCGTCGACACGAAGCTCGATCACTGCGTCAAGCGTTTCGCCCTGCTCTGCCAGAAGATCGCCAAGCGCGTCGGCCTGCGGCAGGGTGCGCGGGAAGCCGTCGAAGATAAAGCCGCCCTGTTTGTCGCCCTGCAATTTCTCGCGGATCAGGCCGATCACGATCTCATCGGTCACAAGATCGCCACGTGCCATAACATCGGCCACGATCTTGCCCATCTCAGAGCCGCTGTCCTTGGCCTCCCGCAGCATGTCGCCGGTCGAAAGCTGGATCATGTTGCGGGTGGCGACAAGATGGTGCGCCTGTGTGCCTTTGCCTGCCCCCGGGGGCCCGAGAAGGATAATGTTCATCGGCGTGCTGCCCCTTTTCTGCGTGATCGTTTCTTACCTTTACCGCTCAGCTGTGATTTCTCAATCAGACCTTCGTATTGATGCGCAAGCAAGTGGCTTTGCACCTGCTGGATCGTGTCCATCGTCACCGAGACCACGATCAGAACCGAAGTGCCGCCGAAGTAGAACGGAATGGAAAACTGGCTGCGCAGGATTTCCGGCATCAGGCAGACAAGCGCAAGATAACCGGCCCCGAGGGCCAACACGCGGTTAACCACGTAATCAAGGTATTCGGCCGTCTTCTTGCCGGGACGGATGCCGGGAACAAAGCCGTTCTGGTTCTTCAGGTTATCGGCCACATCATCGGTCTTGAACGCCACGTTGAAGGTATAGAAATAGGTGAAGAACACGATCATCAGCGTGAAGAACAACAGATAGAGCGGCTGACCGGGGCCGAAATAGGCCATGATCGTCGACATCACCGGGCTGGTCTGGGTGCCCGAGAACGTGGTGATCGTCGCAGGCAGAAGCAAAAGAGAGCTGGCAAAGATCGCCGGGATAACGCCGGCCGGGTTCACCTTGATCGGAAGATGCGAAGAGCCCCCGTCATAGACTTTCATGCCGACCTGACGGCGCGGGTACTGAATATGGATCTTGCGAAGCGAGCGTTCCATGAACACCACAAAGGCGATCACGGCCACCATCATGATCATCACGCCAATGATCACCGCCGGGCTGATTGCGCCCGAACGGCCCTGGCTGAAGAACTGTGCCAATGCGGCGGGGACTTCGGCGATGATGCCCACGAAAATGATCAGCGAAATACCGTTTCCGATGCCGCGTGCGGTGATCTGTTCGCCAAGCCACATCAGGAACATCGTGCCGCCGATCAGCGTGATCATGCAGGACACAAGGAAAAAGCCGCCCGGATTGGTGACCATATCCCCCGACTGAAGGCTGACGGCCAGACCGTAGGATTGCAGCGTCGCAAGACCAACCGTGCCATAGCGGGTGTATTGGTTGATCTTCTTGCGGCCCTGTTCGCCCTCTTTCTTCAGCTGCTCAAGCTGTGGCACCATCGCGGTCAGAAGCTGAACGATGATCGATGCCGAAATATAGGGCATGATCCCGAGGGCGAAAATGCCCATCCGGCCAAGCGCACCGCCGGTGAACATCGACAACATGCCGCCGATGCTGGCCTGGGCGCCCTCCATGAATTCGCGCAGGGCGGCGCCGTCAATACCGGGCACCGGGATATAGGTGCCAAGACGATAGACGATCAAAAGCCCCAGCGTAAACAGGATGCGTTTGCGAAGATCGGAGGCCTTACCAAGCGCTGACCAGCTGGTGTTGGCCGCCATTTGCTCTGCTGCAGATACCATTCGCGGGTCTCTTTCATATGACAACGCCGCCAGAAGCTGTTTTCCAGCTCAGGCGGCGTTAAAGGAAAACTCGGAGCATATGTAAGCGGCGCGAACGCCACTCACAACCTCTTATTCAGCGGCCTGCGCGGTTGTGACCGTCAGTGAACCACCGGCTTTTTCGACGGTTTCGATCGCCGAGCGCGACGCACCAGTGACCTGAAGCGTGACTTTGGCCGAGATATCGCCCTTGGCGAGAACGCGGATACCGTCAAGCTTGCGGCGAACAAGACCCGACGCGATCAACACGTCTTCGGTGATTGCGGCGGAAGCGTCGATTTTCTTCTCGTCGATGAATTTCTGGATCAGGCCAAGGTTGACGACCGCATAAGATTTGCGGTTCGGCTTGGTAAAGCCGCGCTTGGGCAGACGTTGGTAGAGCGGCATCTGGCCACCCTCGTAACCCTTGATCGCCACACCCGAACGGGATTTCTGACCTTTGATACCACGACCACCGGTCTTACCCATGCCCGAACCCGGGCCACGGCCAATGCGCTTGCGTTTCTTGGTTGCACCGGGATTGTCGTGCAGTTCATGCAGTTTCATGTCGCTTCTCCTATGCCGGATGTGACCCCCAGCGACGGTTGGGCCAAACGCGGCGTATATTGATGTTAAGTCGTGGCAAAACAGCGCCACTCGCGGGCATATAGACGGGATCGCGTCCGGTATCAAGCATCGAGTGACAGTCGCGCCTGCAACTGGCAGAGTGCGGGCATGAGCCTACGCTTGATCTCCCTGCCCGTTTTGGCGGCTTGCCTTGGTCTCGTCCCGATGGGGCCTGCGCCCCATGCCGCGACGGGCTGTGCGACGGATGCGATGCTGGTCTTTGACGGCTCGGCCTCGATGGCCGAAATCGGCTTTGACACACAGGCGGCGACCCGCATCATGGAGGCACGCGACGCCATGCGCCGCGCCATGCCCGAAATCGCGCCCTATCGGCGGGTCGGCTTGATTACCTATGGGCCGGGGCCAAACGATGCCTGTGACAATATCGACCTGCGCTTTGCGCCGATGTCGGACGCGGCGGCGCGCGTGGTCGCCGAGGTCGAGGCGCTGCGCCCTGGTGGCCTTACCCCGCTGGCAGAGTCGGTTCGGGCGGCCGCAGAGGTGCTTGAGTACCGTAAGCATCCGGGGCTTGTGGTTCTGGTGACCGATGGCAATGAAACCTGCGGCGGGCGGCCCTGCGCGCTTGGGCGCGAATTGGCCGCAGAGGCGCGGGATATTACCGTGCATGTGATCGGGTTTCGCGTGGTGGTCGATTTCTTCAGCTGGGACAGCCCCGAGGCCGACAGCTATACCCAAGGGAAAACGGTGGCCAAATGCCTCTCGGATGCGACCGGCGGCATATATGTCTCGACCGAAACGGTCGACGAACTGGCCGCCGCCCTGCGCGAAACGCTTGGCTGCCCGCTTGTCGGGTGGAATAAGGCCCCCGGCCCTGCGCTTCCACGCGGCTAGGCCGGGGCCCTTCAATGTCTCGTAGGGTGGGTGAAACCCACGCGCCTTACCACAGCTTACGACGGCTCGGGCCAGACGAAATCGGGGCGCAGGCCCTCATAGACCGGGCGGCCATCGGATGGTTTCGGCACACCGCTCGCGGGGTCGTAAAACGCGTGATAGGACGCCGGTTCGATCTGATCGCCATAACCCATCAGGTTGGGCACGATCACCCGAATGCGGCTTTGCTTGTCATCCAGCATGATCGGCGCGCCGCATTCACCGCAGGTGCACAGCTCCAGCGGGCCATCTGGGTTGGCGGCATTGAACGGTTGGCGTTTCAACCCGGCCTCGTTGTCGACCTCAATATCACCATGCTTGAAAAACACCACATGGGTGGTGTCCTGACCGGTGACGCCCTTGCAGACGGAACAATGGCAGGTGTGGTTATCAATCGGCGCATGCGCCGCCTTGGTGTGAATGTGCTCGCATCCACCGCTACATTGGCTTGACATAAGACCCTCCTCTATCGCTGTCAGAAATGGTCGGGCCTCTGCCGACAATCGCCCGCGCAGAGTGGCCGTCCATGCACCATTCTAGCATGCGCCTTGGGGTTCCCCGGATCATATCTTGCCCTGCACGACTAAAGCATGAGGGGCGTCAAACACAAAAACGCCCCCGGCAAAACCAAGGGCGCTTTCAAACTCACGTAGGGTGGGGTTTGAGGCTATCCAGAAACGGTCCGGTGGACCGTTTCAGCCGAAAACGGGGTCAGCCCGGGAAACCCACGCCCGGCGTTAGCCTTTTTCTTCGAGGATCTCGACCATGTGCGGGATCTTGTTGATCATGCCGCGCACTGCGGGCGTGTCTTCAAGTTCGCGAACGCGGTGCATCTTGTTAAGACCCAGCCCAATCAGCGTCTGACGCTGTTTTTCGGGGCGACGGATCGGAGACCCGATCTGCTTGATTACGATGGTTTTTGCCATTGATCAGAACTCCTTACGCTTCCGCGGCTTCGGCTGCCGGCGCTTCGTCACCCTTTTTCAGGATGTCAGCGACCTTTTTGCCTCGGCGTTGGGCGACCATGCGGGGCGAGCTTTCTTTTTGAAGCCCGTTCAGCGTGGCGCGGATCATGTTATAGGGGTTCTGGCTGCCGTTGGATTTGGCAACAACGTCCTGAACACCCAGCATCTCGAAGACGGCACGCATCGGACCACCGGCGATGATACCGGTACCTTGCGGTGCTGTGCGCATCACGACCCTGCCGGCGCCGTGGCGACCTTCCATGTCGTGGTGCAGGGTCCGACCCTCGCGCAGCGGAACGCGAATCATGGCGCGCTTGGCGGCTTCGGTCGCTTTGCGAATGGCCTCGGGGACCTCTTTCGCCTTACCTTTGCCAAAGCCAACGCGGCCTTTCTGATCGCCGACGACGACGAGCGCCGCAAATCCAAAGCGTTTACCGCCTTTAACGGTTTTGCTGACCCGGTTGATCGCGACTAGACGATCTGCGAATTCCGGCGTTTCGTCGCGGTCGCGACCTCCACGGCGGTTCTCATCTCTTGCCATTTGGCGTCCTTTCATTGCGGCGCCATCGGCACCAATTCTGTGTCAATCCAGGTGGGCCCGAAAGCCCCCGGATCATCGAGGCGGCCCGTTGCGGGGCCGCCTGCGCTGTTTTAGATTTTCAGCCCGGCTTCACGTGCGGCGTCGGCAACTGCCTTGACCTTGCCATGAAACAGGAAGCCACCGCGATCGAAATACGCCTCGCTGATGCCGGCCTTTTTGGCCCGCTCCGCGATCGCCGTGCCAACTGTGGCCGCGGCTTCGACGTTGTTCTTCCCGACCAGACCAAGATCCTTTTCGAGGGTCGAGGCACTGGCGAGCGTCACACCGTTGACGTCGTCGATCAGCTGTACGCTGATGTTCTTGTTGCTGCGGTGCACCGAAAGACGCGGACGCCCTGCGTTGACCTTGCGAAGTTTGTTCCGAACGCGCATGCGGCGCTTGAGGAACAGTTTTCTCTTGCTGTTTGCCATCTGTCGCGTCCTTACTTCTTCTTGCCTTCCTTCTGGAAGATATACTCGTCTTTGTAGCGAATGCCTTTGCCCTTGTAGGGCTCGGGACGACGCCAATCGCGGATATTTGCCGCGACTTGACCGACGAGCTGCTTATCCGTGCCTTCAACCACCATTTCAGTGGGCTTGGGAACGGTAACAGTTACACCTTCCGGAATGTGGAAATCGACATCATGGCTGAGGCCGAGGTTCAGTTTGAGCACGTTGCCCTGAAGCTGGGCACGATAACCCACGCCACGGATTTCAAGCTCTTTCTTGAAGGCCTGACTGCTGCCGTGCACCAGGTTGGAGATGACCGTACGGGTCATGCCCCACTGCTGGCGCGCGCGCTTGGATTTGCCACGGGGCGTGACCGAAACCTGACCGTCGTCGATGGTGATTGTAACATCATCGGTCGCGGTAAAGCTTTTGGTGGCCATCGGGCCTTTGACTTCGATTGTCTGACCAGAGAGCGTCGCGGTGACGCCAGCAGGCAGCGGTACGGGTTGTTTGCCGATACGAGACATTTCCGGGTCTCCTTAGAATACAGTGCAGAGCACTTCGCCGCCAACGTTGGCTGCGCGCGCAGATGCATCCGACATCACACCCTTGGAGGTGGAGACAATCGACACACCCAGGCCCTGACGGACCTGCGGGATGTCATCGACGCCCAGATAGACGCGACGACCGGGTTTCGAAACCCGTTTCATTTCGCGAATAACAGGGGTGCCTTCGAAATATTTCAGGCTGACTTCGATTGCCGGGTGGCCATCTTTGCCAGTGCTCATCTCATAACCGCGGATATAGCCCTCGGATTGCAGAACATCGAGAACGCGCACGCGCATTTTCGAGGCCGGCACCGAAACCGTGGATTTTCCACGCATCTGCGAGTTGCGGATACGGGTGAGCATATCGCCGATAGGATCATTCATACTAATTCTCCCTTACCAGCTGGATTTCACGACGCCGGGAGCCTGACCACTTGAGCCGAGCTCGCGTAGCATGATCCGCGACACTTTGAGTTTGCGATAATACGCATGCGGACGACCAGTCAGCTGGCACCGATTGTGCAGCCGTGTGGCCGAGCTGTTGCGCGGCAGTTTCGCCAGTTTCAGAGACGCGCGAAAACGCTCTTCCATCGGCTTGTCCTGATCGTTGATGATCTCTTTGAGCGCGGCGCGCTTCTTGGCAAAACGATCCACCAGAGCCTGGCGTTTCTTTTCGCGCTCGATCATTGCTTTTTTAGCCATAAATCTATCCTCCCGCGGCTTAGCTGTTGAAAGGCATGTTGAAGTGCTTCAACAGTGCCTTAGCTTCAGCGTCGGTCTTCGCCGTGGTTGCGATAACGATATCCATGCCCCAAACTTCGTCGACCTTGTCGAAGTTGATTTCGGGGAAGACGATGTGTTCCTTGAGACCCATGGCATAGTTGCCATTGCCATCGAAAGATTTGCCCGGAACGCCGCGAAAGTCGCGGATACGGGGCATTGCGATGGTGATCAGACGGTCGAGGAATTCAAACATCCGGTCGCCGCGCAGGGTTACCTTGGCACCAAGCGGCATGTCTTCACGAACGCGGAAGCCCGCGATCGAGTTGCGCGCCTTGGTGATAACCGCGTGCTGACCTGCGATGGTGGAAAGATCTTCCTGAGCCGACTTGGCTTTCTTGGAATCGCGCACCGCTTCGGCACCGCAACCAATGTTCAGAACGATCTTGTCCAGACGCGGGATCTGCATGTCGTTCTTATAGCCGAACTCTTCTTTCAGAGCAGGCTTGATGGTTTCGCGGAAAACGGTTTTGAGGCGCGGGGTATAAGCTGCTGTATCAAGCATCGATCACGTCCCCCGTGGTCTTGGCAAAACGCACCTTCTTGTCGCCTTCGATCTTGAAGCCAACGCGGGTCGGTTTGCCGTTTTTGTCGAGAAGAGCCAGGTTGCTCAGGTCGATCGGCATCGCTTTCGGGACGCGACCGCCTTGGCTGGTCTGGCTTTGACGGGTGTGGCGGATGGCCATGTTCACGCCCTCGACGACGGCTTTGCCGGCCTTGGGGTCAACAGTGGTGATCGTGCCCTTCTGGCCTTTGTCTTTGCCAGCCAGAACGACAACGGTGTCGCCTTTTTTCAGTTTAGCAGCCATCTTACAGCACCTCCGGCGCGAGCGAGATGATTTTCATGAAGTTCTTGGAGCGCAGCTCGCGAACAACCGGCCCGAAGATACGGGTGCCGACCGGCTCACCTGCGTTGTTCAGGATCACGGCGGCGTTGCGGTCGAACTTGATTGCGGTGCCGTCGTCACGACGAACTTCTTTGGCGGTGCGTACGACGACGGCCTTGCGGACGTCACCCTTTTTAACGCGACCACGTGGAATGGCTTCCTTGACGGAGACGACAATGATGTCGCCAACGCTAGCGTATTTACGCTTGGAACCACCCAGAACCTTGATGCACTGAACTCGGCGAGCGCCGGAGTTGTCAGCAACATCCAGGTTGGTTTGCATCTGGATCATTTGGTTTCTCCCGACCTATGGGGGGCGATGCAGTGCCTGATCCCCAGGGTTTCGATTATGCCGAAAAGGGCCAGAGGCTTACGCCTCAAGCACCTCCCAACGTTTCGTTTTCGAGCGCGGCGCGCATTCGATGATGCGTACGGAATCGCCGACCTTGAAAGCGTTCTTTTCATCGTGAGCCCGGTACTTCTTGGACTTACGGATCGTTTTTGCCAGAACCGGGTGCTTGAAACGGCGCTCAACCGACACGGTGATGGTTTGTTCGTTTGCGTCGCTGGTCACGGTGCCAGTCAGGATACGTTTGGGCATCTGAGAGGCTCCCTATTATTCTGTGGCCGCGTTAGCGGCTTTTTCGTTCAGGATGGTCAACACGCGAGCGGCGTTGCGACGGGCAACGCGCATCTGTGCGGGGTTTTCCAGTTGACCTGTCGCGGCCTGGAAACGCAGGTTGAATTGCGCTTTCTTCAGGCTGGTCAGCTCTTCGCGGAGCTGATCGGGTGTCTTGTCACGTAGCTCTTGAGCGTTCATGCTCTTTTCCTTTCTCAAAACACCAGTCGGCCCCTGTCGGTTATCACAGGGTGACCTGAAACCTGGTGGATGAATTGCAAACGCACGAATCCCCGGCGGACCGGGTCATCGTGGATTGGGGGTCTATAGGCGAGGTGACGCTAGAGGGCAAGGGATAAGTTTGTTTGCGTAGGGTGGGTAAAACCCACGCGCGTCACCGCCCCACCGCACTCACCCCCAACTGTAGTTGAAACTCACCGAAATCCGGTCTTCTTCACTCATGTTCATCGGCACCTCATGGCGCAGCCAGCTTTCCCAGAGCAGGACATCCCCGACGGCGGGTTTGGCATAGATGAAGGTCTTCAGCTCTTCGCGTGCGTCCTTGCGGCGCGCCGGCGCGGCCATCATCATCGCCGAACGCGGGTCTTCGAGTTTGAGCGCGCTGGCGCCATCGGGCATCGCCACATAGGTCGTACCGCTGATGACAGAATGCGGGTGGATGTGGCTGGAATGCGTTCCGCCTTCGGGCAGGATGTTGATCCAGATATCCTCAAGCTTGAGCTTCTTGTCGTCGAGATCAAATTCCAGATCCTTGGCAAAGGCGGCGACATGCTTGTTGAGCACCTTGACCAGATCCTTGAAGATCGGGAACCGCCAGCCAAGATCGGTGAGCGAGGCGTAAGAGGTATAGCCGGGATAGCCGTTCTCCTCGCACCACTCCTGCCCCGCCTCGTCATCCTCGGCGATGGAATAGCACGAGGTTTCAAGTTCGGCGGCATCAATGGGTTTGCCCTGCTCAGACAGGGCAGCATGATAGAGGTGGGTCACGAAAAGTGAGGATATCTTTGTCATGCCCCCGTCTTAAACGAACGCCCCCCGCGTGGCGAGAGGGCTTGAGCCGCTCAAAACAAAAAGCCCCCACCAATCGCTTGGCAGGGGCTTTTCGATTTCATGTAGGGTGGGTGAAACCCACGCGCTTACCAGTCTTCGCGAACCACGACACGGGTCTTGATCGGCAATTTCATCGCGGCAAGGCGCAGGGCCTCGAATGCGATGGCCTCGGACACGCCGTCAATCTCGAACATGATCCGGCCCGGCTTGACCTTGGCGGCCCAGAAATCAACTGAACCTTTACCTTTACCCATCCGAACTTCGGTGGGCTTGCTGGTCACGGGAAGGTCCGGGAAAATCCGGATCCAGACCCGGCCCTGACGTTTCATGTGACGTGTCATGGCACGACGAGCAGCTTCGATCTGACGTGCAGTCACACGCTCGGGCTGGGTCGCTTTAAGGCCGTAAGTGCCAAAGTTCAGATCGGAGCCGCCTTTGGCTTCTCCCTTGATCCGGCCTTTGTGCATCTTACGGAATTTGCTGCGCTTTGGTTGTAGCATCTGTCATTCCTCCTTAACGGCGGCCGCCGGCGCCACGGGGCGCGGGACCATCCTGGAGTTCCTGGGCTTTACGGTCACGTGCCGCGGGATCATGTTCCATGATCTCACCCTTGAAGATCCAGACCTTGATACCGATGATGCCATAAGGCGTCAGCGCCTCATAAGGTGCATAATCGATGTCGGCGCGCAGGGTGTGCAGGGGCACACGACCTTCGCGGTACCATTCGGTACGGGCGATCTCGGCGCCGCCAAGGCGACCCGCGACGTTGACCCGGATACCAAGGGCACCCATGCGCATTGCGTTCTGCACGGCGCGCTTCATGGCACGACGGAAGGACACACGACGCTCAAGCTGCTGCGCGATGCTTTCGCCGACCAGAGCCGCGTCAAGCTCCGGCTTGCGGACCTCGACGATGTTCAGGTGCAGCTCGCTGTCGGTCATCGCCGCCAGCTTCTTGCGCAGACCTTCGATATCGGCGCCTTTTTTGCCGATGATCACGCCCGGACGCGCAGTGTGGATCGTGACGCGGCACTTCTTGTGCGGACGCTCGATGATCACACGGCTGATGCCGGCTTGTTTGCACTCTTTGCCAATGAATTTGCGCATGGCGATATCTTCAAGCAGAAGATTGCCATAATCCTTGGTGTCGGCGTACCAGCGGCTGTCCCAGGTGCGGTTGACCTGAAGGCGCATGCCAATCGGATTGACTTTGTTACCCATTAGGCTTGCTCCTCAATTTCACGGACCTTGATCGTCAGTTCCGAGAACGGCTTGCGCAGAGCGCCAAACCGGCCACGAGCCCGCGGGCGACCGCGTTTCATCACAAGGTTCTTACCGACGTAAGCTTCGGCAACGACAAGACCATCCACATCGAGATTGTGGTTGTTTTCAGCATTGGCGATCGCGGATTGCAGACATTTCTTGACGTCTGCGGCGATACGCTTGTTGCTGAAGGTCAGATCGTTCAGCGCTTTGTCGACCTTTTTACCGCGGATCATCGCAGCAACAAGGTTGAGTTTTTGCGGGCTGGTGCGAAGCATGCGCAGTTTTGCCATTGCTTCGTTGTCGGCCACGCGGCGGGGGTTCTTTTCCTTGCCCATGACTTACTTCCGCTTCGCTTTTTTGTCAGCAGCGTGACCGTAATAGGTACGAGTCGGCGAATATTCACCAAACTTTTGACCGATCATGTCTTCTGTGACGTTGACTGGGATATGTTTGCGGCCGTTGTAGACACCAAACGTCAAACCCACAAACTGGGGCAGGATCGTCGAGCGGCGCGACCAGATCTTGATAACTTCGTTGCGCCCGGATTCGCGCGATGCTTCGGCTTTCTTAAGCACGTAAGCATCGACAAATGGGCCTTTCCATACAGAGCGAGACATAGATTAACGTCCCTTCTTCTTGGCGTGACGCGAGCGGATAATAAGCTTTTGCGACGCTTTGTTCTTGTTCCGGGTACGAGCACCTTTTGTGGGCTTACCCCAGGGCGTAACAGGGTGACGACCACCCGATGTACGACCTTCACCACCACCATGCGGGTGGTCGATGGGGTTCATAACCACACCACGCACAGAGGGGCGGATGCCCTTGTGACGCATGCGGCCCGCTTTACCGTAGTTCTGGTTGCTGTTGTCGGGGTTGCTGACGGCACCAACGGTGGCCATGCACTCCTGACGCACCAGGCGAAGTTCGCCCGAGCTCAGACGGATCTGAGCGTAGCCACCATCACGACCCACGAACTGGGCATAGGTGCCTGCGGCGCGTGCGATCTGACCACCTTTACCGGGCTTAAGCTCGATATTGTGGATGATCGTACCGATCGGCATGCCCGAGAACGGCATTGCGTTGCCCGGCTTGATGTCGACCTTGGCGCCGGCCAGAACCTTGTCACCCACAGCCAAACGCTGGGGGGCCAGGATATAGGCCTGCTCGCCATCTTCATATTTGATCAGCGCGATGAACGCGGTCCGGTTCGGGTCATATTCGATCCGCTCGACGGTGGCCGCCACATCGAATTTGTTCCGTCTGAAATCTACGATCCGGTAAAGGCGTTTTGCCCCGCCGCCTTTGCGACGCATCGTGATCCGTCCGGTGTTGTTCCGACCGCCATGTTTCGACAAACCCTCAGTGAGAGATTTGACGGGACGACCTTTCCAAAGTTCCGAACGGTCGATCAGCACCAGCCCACGCTGGCCCGGCGTCGTCGGCTTATACGACTTAAGTGCCATGCTTTCTGTCTTCCGTTTTCTTGCAGCAGGTCAGACCCGCCGCTGTTGCAGCCCCCCGAAGGTGGCAAGGTTTAGGGCCCCAAAGGTCCCCGGTTGGATTGCTCTTGCGAACAAAGGCGAAGCCCCGGACGAATCCGGGGCCTTGCCGATGGGCTCTGATAGGGGAGCGGGCCTTTGCGGTCAAGGGGGTGGGGCGCGAAAACGCCAAGGGCAACCGCCCGATTTCCCGCCACACGACACAGATCAATTCATCGGCAGCGAATCCAGCCTAAAATGGGTCTTGCAAAGATCGCGATCGGGGCCGCGCGCGCGTTGGCCCCGAGTTCGCGATAACTCAGGTAAAGGAAGAAAGACAATGACCAAAACTGCCAAGAAATCCGACACTGGAAAGCCCGATCTTTCTGCGTTTTCCGCCGCCATGATCGCGGGGCACCCGGCGGCGTCCAAGCTCTGGCTTGATATCATCGCCGAGAGCACGCGTTTCGTTTCCGAGCGGTTTCAGGAAGACCTCGAAGGCCAAAAGGCATTGCTGCGCTGCAGGAAGCCGGTTGAAGTGGTACAACTGCAATCCGAACTCTTCCGCAAGGCAATCGAACAGTACACCGCAGAGGCGCATCGCCTGTTCGATATCATGAACGACGCGGCGGGCGAGAGCCTGAAGGAAGCCACCTCCAAAATGTCCCGCGCTTACGATGACGTCCCGCTCTGAGCGCAATTGCCGGGCGGCGTGCGGCGTGCGGCAACTCAATGAAAAACCCCGGCCACCTTTCGGCAGCCGGGGTTTTTAGTGCGTAGGGTGGGTGCTAACCCACCATCCTCACAGACCCGTGGTCACGTCGATTGTGTTGCCCTCAGCAAGGGTCACATAAGCCTTTTTAACGTCGTTACGGCGACCAAGCTGGCCCCGGAAACGTTTGGCTTTGCCCTTGGTGATGGTGGTGTTGACAGCTTTGACCTTGACACCAAAGAGCGCCTCGACGGCCTCTTTGATCTGGGGTTTGTTGGCGTCGATTGCCACCTCAAACACCACAGCACCGTTTTCAGAGGCCATAGTGGCCTTTTCGGTAATGATCGGCTTGCGGATCACATCGTAATGTTGCGGTTTCGCGCTCATTTCAGACGAGCCTCCAGTGCTTCGACACCCGCTTTGGTGAGCACGAGAGTGTCACGCTTGAGGATGTCATAGACGTTAGCGCCCATCGACGGCAGAACATCGAGACCTTCGATGTTGCGGGCGGCTTTGGCGAACTCTGCGTTCACTTCGGCCCCGTCGATGATCAGCGCGCGCTTCCAGCCAAGGTCACGGACCTGTTTGGCCAGTGCAGCGGTCTTGCCGGTCGAATCTGCGATATCGATGATCACAAGCTCGCCCGCTGCCATCTTGGCAGACAGAGCATGCTTGAGACCGAGCGCGCGGACTTTTTTCGGCAGATCATGGGCGTGGCTACGGGGCGTCGGGCCCTTGTAGATACCACCCTTGCGGAAAATCGGTGCCGAACGGGCGCCGTGGCGTGCGCCACCGGTGCCTTTTTGGCGATAGATTTTCTTGGTCGAATAGCTGACCTCGGACCGGGTTTTCACCTTGTGAGTACCGGCCTGCGCCTTGTTGCGCTGCCAGCGGACGACACGTTGCAGAATGTCTGCGCGCGGTTCCAGGCCGAAGATGTCTTCGCCCAGATCGACCGAGCCAGCTTTGCCGCCGTCCAGTTTGATGACGTCGAGTTTCATTCTTCGCCTTCCTTCTTCTCAGCCTGAATTTCGGCCTCGGCCGATTTCAGGGCTGCTTCTTCCGCGGCCGCAGCTTCTTCAGCGGCGGCCTTTGCGGCTGCTTCTGCTTCGGCGGCGGCCTGTGCGGCGGCCTCTTCAGCAGCTTTAGCAGCTTCTTCAGCAGCCGATTTCAGAGCGGCGGGCAGGATCGCGTTCTCGGGGAACGGCTTTTTGACCGCATCCTTGATCGTCACCCAACCACCTTTGGAGCCGGGAACGGCGCCTTTGATCATGATCAGACCACGATCGGCGTCGGTTTTGATGACCTGAAGGTTTTGCGTGGTGACGCGGGCAGAACCCATGTGACCAGCCATCTTCTTGCCTTTGAAAACCTTGCCCGGATCCTGACACTGACCGGTCGAACCATGCGAACGGTGGCTTACAGACACACCGTGCGACGCGCGCAGACCACCAAAGTTGTGCCGCTTCATGGCACCCTGGAAGCCCTTACCAATCGAGGTGCCCGAGACGTCCACGAACTGACCTTCAAAGTAATGGTCCGCCGTGATCTCTTCGCCCACGTTGATCAGGTTCTCCGGCGCAACGCGGAATTCCGCGATCTTGCGCTTGGGTTCAACCTTGGCCGCAGCAAAGTGGCCACGCATGGCCTGGCTAGTGCGTTTGACCTTGGCCGTACCAGCACCAAGCTGAACAGCCGAATAGCCGTGCAGCTCAGCTGTGCGCTGAGCAACAACCTGAAGTTTGTCGAGTTGAAGAACGGTCACAGGAATCTGCTTGCCGTCTTCCATGAAAAGCCGGGTCATGCCGACTTTTTTTGCGATTACACCAGAGCGCAACATCAGTAGCCCTCCTTAAACCGAAATCTGGACGTCAACGCCGGCGGCAAGATCGAGCTTCATCAGCGCGTCTACCGTTTGGGGCGTCGGGTCAACGATGTCGAGAAGACGCTTGTGCGTCCGGATCTCAAACTGATCGCGCGATTTCTTGTTCACGTGGGGACTACGCAGAACTGTGAACTTTTCAATTTTGTTCGGCAGCGGGATAGGCCCACGAACCTCGGCACCGGTCCGTTTGGCGGTATTGACGATTTCCTGCGTGCTGGCATCCAGTACGCGGTAGTCAAATGCCTTCAGCCGAATGCGAATATTTTGGCTTTGCATTGGTTAGCCTTTCGCGGCGTTGGAGTTGATAGGAGGAAGGCCGGACCACCCGGCCTTCCTCTTCGAACCCTTAATAGGTTGTTACTCGATGATTTTGGAGACGACGCCGGCGCCGACGGTACGGCCGCCTTCGCGGATGGCGAAACGGAGGCCGTCTTCCATGGCGATCGGGGCGA
>NZ_FRBN01000057.1 GCF_900142625.1 Roseovarius marisflavi | reverse complement strand
ACTTGGGATTGATCGTTACATGACCTACTTTGCGACTCGGCGGGTCAAACTGACCCAGCCCAACATTGCAAAACTGGCGGCGAAAGAGCCAAGGTGAGCCTGCACGCCCGAATGGACTATCCGGCGCCGATTTTATGGTCTGTTTAGCCTGAAACCTGTCATTTTTCAGCCCGCTTTCATTTCCGTTCCCGGACTAAACACTCGTCAGGTTTCAACATTCCTGGGCCTGTGTGGCCGCAGACAACAAGGGCGAAGACATGACACAAGAAGAAGACTTCCAAGCACAGCTGGACGACCTGCAGACGGAAGATTTCGGCTTTGGTACACAGATCCGCAAATCCCCCTATTTCGACGCAACCGTTCGTTGGGGTGCAAAGGGTTTTTCCGTTTATAACCATATGTATATCCCGCGTGACTTTGGCGATCCCGAGCAGAACTTCTGGAACCTCGTGAACGACGCCATCCTGTGCGATGTGGGTGTCGAGCGCCAGGTCGAGATCACCGGACCGGACGCCGCGAAATTCACCCAGATGCTGACCTGTCGTGACCTCTCGACCATGGCGGTTGGCCAGTGCAAATACGTCCTGATCACCAATGCCGATGGCGGGCTTCTGAATGACCCGATCCTGCTGCGCCTTGCTGAAAACCACTTCTGGATTTCGCTGGCCGACAGCGACATCCTGCTCTGGGCGCAGGGCATTGCCGTGCATGCCGGGATGGATGTCACCATCTGCGAGCCGGATGTGTCGCCGCTGCAATTGCAGGGGCCAAAGTCGGGCGAGATCATGAAGGCGCTGTTTGGCGACGACATCATGAGCCTCAAGTACTACTGGCTGCGCGAGCTTGAGCTTGACGGCATCCCGCTGATCGCATCGCGTACCGGCTGGTCAAGCGAGCTGGGCTATGAGCTCTACCTGCAGGATGGGTCTCGCGGCGACGAGCTTTGGGAAAAGATCATGGCGGCGGGCGCTCCGTTCGGCCTTCAGCCCGGCCACACCTCGTCGATCCGCCGGATCGAGGGCGGCATGCTGTCCTATCATGCGGATGCAGACAGCAGCACCAACCCTTACGAGCTTGGGCTTGACCGGCTGGTGAACCTCGATATGGAGGCGGACTTCATCGGCAAGGCGGCGCTGCGCCGCATCAAGGAAGAGGGCGTGAGCCGCAAACAGGTCGGTCTGATTATCGAAGGCGATCCGCTCAACGGCCCGAACACCTCTTACTGGCGCATTGTAAAAGGCGGAGTGGTCATCGGTAAGGTTACCTCTGCTGTCTATTCGCCGCGTCTGAAGCAGAACATTGCGCTTGCGATGGTCGAAACAGAGCATGCCAATCTGGGGGCGCGGGTGAAAGTCGTGAACAGATCCGGTGTCGTGAACGAAGCCGGTACGGAAAATGCCGTCATCGTGGACCGCCCGTTCTATGATCCCAAAAAGTCAATCGCCGCGGCCTGAGCGCCTCGGCTAATACAGGGATCCAGCAAATGTCCGATCTTGCCATCGAACTGCATTGGCGGCGCTCCGAGCCCGCCTTTCAACCCGGCAAATACTCTGCCGAACATACCGTGTGCTATAACTCCAGCCACGAGGTACAAGTGGACGCCGCCCCGGATTGGGGCGGCGATCCAGACAATACCAATCCTGAACAGGCCCTCGCCTCTGCCCTGTCGAGCTGTCACATGATGACGTTTCTGGCCCTGGCCGCCAAGGCCGACTGGCCTGTCGCAAGCTATCACGACTATGCCGAAGCGCATCTTGGCAAGAACGCCAGGGGCCAGATGTCGGTGACGCGGATTGACCTTCATCCTGTGGTGCGTTTTGATACCGGTTTCTCGCTGGATGACGCGAAGCTGGCCGAAATGCAGGATCGTGCGCATCGCTATTGCTTTATCGCAAACACCCTCGCTGACAGCGTTGAAATCAACGTTCTGTAGCCCCCAAAAGGACCTCACCCATGCAAAAAGGCGATATTCTGTTACGTGATCTGGATGCCGATGGTATCCTGCGTCTGACGCTGAATGATGCCGGACGACGCAACGCGCTCTCCGAGGCGATGTTGGCAGAGCTGGGTGCGGCCTTTGCCGAGGCTGGCACCGACCCGGCGGTGCGCGTTATCATTCTGGCGGCGAACGGACCGGCCTTTTGCGCGGGTCATGATCTCAAGGAAATGACCGCCGGGCGGGCGGGCCCCGATGGTGGCCGCGCCTATTTCAGCAAGGTGATGTCGATGTGTTCGGGCGTCATGCAGGGGATCGTGAATTGCCCCAGGCCCGTCATCGCCGAAGTCACCGGCATTGCAACCGCTGCGGGCTGTCAGCTTGTGGCAAGTTGCGATCTGGCGATTGCGGCGGACACGGCGCAGTTCAGCACGCCGGGCGTTCACATCGGTCTGTTCTGCTCAACCCCGATGGTGGCTCTGTCGCGCAACGTGAACAACAAGCATGCGATGGAAATGCTGTTGACCGGCGACATGACACCGGCCGGGCGCGCGGCAGAAATCGGCCTGGTCAATCGCTGCGTCGCGCCCGAGGCCTTGCAGGCCGCCACCCTGGAAATGGCGCGCAAGATCGCCTCCAAGTCCAGCATGACCCTCGCCACCGGCAAGCGCGCCTTTTATGCGCAGCGCGAAATGACCCTTTCCGAGGCCTATGATTACGCCTCGGGGGTGATGGTCGACAACATGCTGGCCCGTGATGCCGAAGAGGGCATCGGCGCCTTCATCGAAAAACGTGCCCCCCAGTGGCAGGATGCCTGAGCCCATGCAAACCAATCCCTATAACACCGGCCTTGATCGCAATCCCGCGAATTACCAGCCGCTGACGCCGCTGACCTTTCTGGAACGCGCCGCCAGTGTGTTTCCCGACCACACGGCGATCGTGCACGGGCCGCTGCGGCGCAATTATGCCGAATTTTACACGCGCTCGCGACAGTTGGCCTCGGCGCTCGCGCAGGCCGGCATTGGCCGGGGGGATACGGTTTCGGCGCTGCTGGCGAATACGCCTGCGATGCTGGAATGTCATTACGGCGTGCCGATGTGCGGCGGTGTGCTGCATTCGGTCAACACCCGGCTGGATGCCTCGATCATCGCGTTTCAGCTTGATCACGCCATGTCGCGGATCGTGATCGTGGACCGCGAATTCATGCCGCTGATGCAGGAGGCGCTGGCGCTTGCCTCGGTGAACCCGATGCTGATCCAATATGACGACGCGGAATTTACCGGGCCGGAGATTCAAGTCGAGGCGCATGATTTCGAGGCCTTCCTTTCGGGCGGCGATGCGGATTTCGCATGGCTCATGCCCGAGGATGAATGGGACGCGATCTCGATCAACTATACCTCCGGCACCACCGGCGACCCCAAGGGCGTGGTTTCGCATCATCGCGGCGCATACCTTTTGGCGCAGGGCAACGCGCTGACCACCTCGATGGCCAAACACGCGGTCTACCTCTGGACCCTGCCGATGTTTCACTGCAACGGCTGGTGTTTTCCCTGGACGATGTCGGCGATCATCGGCACCCATGTCTGCCTGCGCCAGGTCCGGGCCGAGCCGATCTGGAATGCTTTGGCGGACGAGGGCGTGACCCATCTTTGCGGCGCGCCAATCGTGATGTCGCTGATGATCTCGGCGCCCGCTGCGCTCAAGCGTGACCTTGATCGCACGGTGCAGTTCTTCACCGCCGCCGCACCGCCGCCGGAAAAACTTCTGGCGGACATGAAGACCGCAGGCTTTGACGTGACCCATCTTTACGGCCTGACGGAAACCTATGGCCCGGCGGTGGTGAACGACTGGCATGCAGGCTGGTCCGATCTGGCCCCGGCCGAGCAGGCCGCGCTGAAATCGCGCCAGGGCGTGCGCTATCTTGCGCTTGAATCTCTTGATGTTCTGGACCCCGAAACCATGATCCCGGTGCCGCGTGACGGCACGACCATGGGCGAGGTGATGTTTCGCGGCAACGTGGTGATGAAGGGGTATTTCCGCAATCCCAAGTCCACCCGGGAGGCCTTTGAGGGCGGGTGGTTTCACTCCGGCGATCTCGGCGTCATTCATCCCGATGGCTATATCCAGCTCAAGGACCGGTCCAAGGACGTGATCATTTCGGGCGGCGAAAACATTTCCTCGATCGAAGTCGAGGAGGCGCTTTACCGGCACCCGGCGGTCGGCGTCACCGCCGTCGTGGCAATGCCGCACGAGAAATGGGGCGAAACGCCCTGTGCCTTTGTCGAGCTTGCCGAGGGTCAAGAGGCCGACGCCGATACGCTCAAGGCATGGTGCAAGGAACAGCTTGCCCCCTACAAGGTTCCGGGCAAGTTCGTCTTCATGCCCATCCCGCGCACCTCGACCGGAAAAATCCAGAAATTCGTCCTGCGCGAACAGGCACGCGATCTTGGCGCA
>NZ_FRBN01000018.1 GCF_900142625.1 Roseovarius marisflavi | reverse complement strand
AAGGCAGCTCAACGAACGACCCCGAAAAACGCTCAACTACGAAACACCCGCCGAGCGTTTCAATGCATGTGTTGCATCGACCCGTTGAAACCGCCCCGCATAGCAGACCAACACGAGATGCGGACAGACCCTTTATGGTCCGGGAGCGTGGGTTTCACCCACCCTACGGATTTGGAGAGCGCCCATGTCACAGAGGCCGGGATCATGTGGTGGCCTGTTCAAATCCGGCGTCGATGGCACTGCGCAATTTACGTTCGAGAGCGGCGCGCTTTGCCTCGGAGTAGAATTTCAGGCCGAACATATCCTTGACGTAGAAGGTATCGACCACCTGTTCACCAAAGGTCGCGATCACGGCGCTGGCGATATAGACATTGGCCGCGGCCAGCGTGCGGGTCAGATCATAGAGCAGGGCCGGGCGATCACGGGTGTCGACCTCGATGATCGTGTAGATCTCCGAGCCGTCATTATCAAAGGTGATATGCGTCGGCACCTTGAAGGCGCGCTCGCGTTTCTTGAGCTTGTCGCGCGATTTGATCGCGTCGCGGGCCACCACCTGACCCAGAAGCGTCTTGTGGATCATCTGGCGCAAGCGCGGCAGGCGGCTTGATTCAAACGGGTGGCCATCGGCATCCTGAATCCAGAACACCGCCGTGGCAAACCCGTCCTTTGACGTATAGGTGCGCGCGTCGACCACATTGGCGCCGACAAGGGCCAGGGCACCGGCCAGGCGCGAGAAAATGCCCGGATGATCGGCAAGCGCAAAGCACGCACGGGTGGCATCGCGATCCTCGTCGATGGCCAGATCAATGGCGATATCATCTTCGTGCAGACCGCGCAGAAGCCGGGCAAAGACCTCGTGGGCGGTGACATGCAAGCCCTGCCAATAGGGCGGATAGTGGCGGCTTGTTTCGACCTTGAGATCCTTGGCGTCCCAGTCGCTCAGCGCCTCGCGCAGGTTGCGTTTGGCATCCGAGCCGCGCTGTTCGCGGTTAAGATCCTCTAGCCCGCCTTCCATGGCGCGGCGGGTCTGGCGATAGAGCGCACGCAACAGCGAGGCTTTCCAGTTGTTCCAGGTGCCAGGTCCCACGCCGCGGATGTCGCAGACCGTCAGCAACAGCAACAGGTCAAGCCGCTCGCGGGTCTGCACCGCCTTGGCAAAGTCGCGCACCGTGCGCGGGTCGGCGATATCGCGTTTCTGGGCCATATCCGACATCAGGAGGTGATAGCGCACCAGCCATTCCACCGTGTCGACCTCTTTCGGCTTCAGCCCCAGACGCGGCGCCACCTTGCGCGCAATCATGGCACCGAGGATCGAGTGATCCTCATCCCGCCCCTTGCCGATATCATGCAGCAAAAGCGCCACGTAAAGCACCCGGCGATTGAGCCCCTCTTTCAGGATCGTCGAGGAGACCGGCAGTTCCTCGATCAATTCGCTGCGCTCGATCTGGGCGAGGTGGCTGATGCATTGGATGATATGTTCGTCGACCGTGTAATGATGATACATGTTGAACTGCATCATCGCGACGATCGGCTCGAATTCGGGCAAAAAGGCAGACAGCACGCCAAGCTCGTTCATCCGGCGCAGCGCGCGTTCCGGGTTGCCATGTTTGAGCAGCAGATCAAGGAAAAGCTTGGGCGCGCGCGCATCGTTGCGCATTTGATCGTTGATCAGGTTCAGGTTGGCGGTGACCAGAAGCATCGCGTCGGGATGGATCAAAAGCCCGGTGCGCAGCGCCTCTTCAAACAGCCGCAACAGGTTGAGAGGATCGGACAGAAACGCGCCGTCATCGACAATCGCAAGACGGCCATGCACCTCGGTATAGCCGTCCTTTAGCTTTTTGCGGCGGCGGAACAGGCGCTGCAACAACGGCTCTGACTTGATCTGCGTCGCTTCAAGCTTGGTCAGGAAAATCCGCGTCAGATCGCCCACGGCGGTGGCGTGGCGGAAATAATCCTGCATGAACACCTCGACGCCGCGCCGCCCGGCGGTATCGGAATATCCCATGCGATCGGCGACCTCGACCTGCATGTCAAAGGTCAGCTGGTCATTGGGCCGCTTGGTGATCAGATGCAGATGACAGCGCACCGCCCAGAGAAAATTCTCGGCCTTGGCGAAGGTGCTGAATTCATCGTCGGTGAACATGCCAAGCGCCACAAGTTCGCTGACATCGGTGACCCGGTGCAGGTACTTGGCGATCCAGAACAGCGATTGCAGATCGCGCAGGCCGCCCTTGCCCTCTTTGACGTTGGGCTCGACCATATAACGCTCGCCCTGCTTTTCGTGGCGCGCGTCGCGTTCGGCAAGCTTGGCTTCGGTAAAGTCGCGTTCGGTGTCCTTGAAAAGCTCGTCCCAGAGGCGGCGGTTGAGGTCTTCGGCCAGCTTGGCATCGCCGGCCAGATGGCGGTTTTCCAGCAGGGCAGTGCGGATCGTGTAATCCTCGGCCCCCAGACGCAGACAATCGCGGATCGTGCGGCTTGCATGGCCGACCTTGAGGCGCAGATCCCACAGGACATAGAGCATAGATTCGATCACGCTCTCGGCCCAGGGGGTGATCTTGTAGGGGGTGAGAAACAACAGATCTACATCCGATTGCGGCGCCATTTCACCGCGCCCGTATCCACCAACGGCAAAGACCGCAAGGCGCTCGGCCTCGGTCGGGTTGGGCAGCGGGTGCATCACGCGGGTGGCGATATCAAGCGTTGTCAGGATCACGCAATCGGTCAGCCAGCAATAGGCGCGGGTCACCTGGCGGGCCTCGAACGGGTGCTCGGCAAAGCCTGCGGCAATCGCCTCGCGGCCACGTTTCATTTCGGCGCCAAGAACCTCGACGACGCCGCCGCGCAGTGCCGTCATGTCGCCGCCACTCTCGCTTACGGCTTGCTCAAGCCGCGCTTCGACGGCGCTGATGTCAAAGATATAGTCGGCCGGACAGATAAGATCGTCCCGGCGGGTGATGGTCTGTGTCATGCTGTGGTTGTTTGACCCCCGTCAAAACCCTGTGACATCAAAACCCTGCGCCGCCAAAGCTTTGCGGGGCCGGTGAAAGGATCACGACCTGTTTGTTGCGGATTGTCGCCACGGCAAGGCCGCGCTCGTTGCTGCCATCCGCGCGCAGGCGGAAGACGCCGTTCACGCCCTGAAACCCGGCGGGTTGGGTCAGGGCATTGCGCCCCAGGGCCTCGCGCTGATTGGATTTTGCAAGCGCGCCGATGGCTGCGATCCCGTCATAGGCGAGGCCTGCAATCGGGTGGGGGGCGGTGCCATTGGCGGCCTGAAAGCGGTTGTTGAACTGGGCGGTGCGCTGTGGATCGGGCAGGGCGAACCAGCCTCCTTGAACACCGGGCAAGTCCAGCGTCTGGCGCGGCGTATCCCAGCGGGCAAGGCCGATATACTGCAACCTGTCGGGGCCAAGCCCGGATTCAGGAAGCATCTGCGAGAACAGCGGCAGCGCGCCGGCGGTGTTAGCGGTCATGAAGATCGCATCGGCGGCATTGGTTTCGGCGGCGGTGCGGATGGCAGGAACGGCACTCACCACGCCCTGTTGCGAGAATTCATAGCCGATGCTGCCCGCAAGGGTCGCGCCATTGTCGCGCACGGCCTGTTCTATGGCGGCGCGGCCAAGTTGACCGGCAAGGTTGTTGGAATGGACCGCCATGATCCGCGACTTGCCCTGACGGGTGGCGAAACTGGCAAGCCGATTCGCCGTGGTCTGAAAGGTCTGGCCCAGAATGAAAAGATTGCCGCCCGCGATGGTCGGATTGTTGGAAAAGGCCAGAACATTGACGTTTTTATTGGCCACGGCAACCGCCACGGCATTCGCCGATTCGGCATGCAGCGGGCCGACGATGATACGCGCGCCATCGGCCACGGCGTTGAGGGCGGCGGTTTGCGCCTGTGCCGGCTGACCGGCTGTGCCATAGACCCGCAGGTCGATCTTGACGCCCGCCAGATCAGATACCGCAAGGCGTGCCGCGCTTTCCAGATCGCGCGCCAATTGCTGCTCCTGCGGGCTCGCAGCGCCATGCGGCACCAGGAGCGCCACGGTAATCGGAGCGCCCGGTTTCGTAGGTGCACCGCCGGTATCGGAGAGCGATACAGGTTGACAGGCGGCCAGCCAGAGGGCAGCGAAGACCACAAAGAGGCGGGTGAATGGCTTGCGGATAACAGTTAAAACGGCGAACATGATATGGTCTCACTCCCTTTTTGCGCTTTGCCAGAGGCCAGACGCGATTGCGGACGATAATAAACGTCAGAGAGGGCGGGTCCAGTGGTGAATCTTAACAAGCAAAAACTGGCCCCCGGCCTGTACCTGATCGCGACACCGATCGGCACCGCGCGTGACATCACGCTGCGCGCGCTGGATATCCTGGCCTCGGCGGATGTGATCACCGCCGAAGACACCAGAAGCCTGCGCCATTTGATGGAAATTCACGGGGTGCCGATCGGCGATCGCCCGATCTGGGCCTATCACGATCATAACGGAGAGCGCATGCGCCCGCGCATTCTGGCGGCTTTGGCCGAGGGAAAATCGGTGGTCTACGCCTCTGAGGCTGGCACGCCGATGGTGGCCGATCCCGGCTTTGATCTGGGGCGCGCGGCGGTGGCCGAAGGCTATGACCTGATTTCGGCGCCGGGCCCCTCGGCGGTGATCACGGCGCTTACGCTGGCGGGGCTGCCGACGGACCGGTTCTTGTTCGCGGGGTTCTTGCCGAACGCGACGGGGCGGCGCAAAACCGTGATGGGCGAGTTGGCGGAGGTGCCCGCGACGCTGGCGTTTTACGAATCGCCCAAGCGGGTAGCGGCAATGCTGCGCGATGCGGCGCTTGTTCTGGGCGGCGGGCGCGAGGCGGCGATGTGCCGGGAATTGACCAAAAAGTTCGAAGAGGTCCGGCGCGGTACGCTTGACGAGCTTGCCGCGAGCTGTGCCGAAAGCCCGCCCAAGGGCGAAATTGTTGTGATCATTGACCGCAAGCGTTCAACAAATGTTAGCGAAGAGGACCTAGACTTGGCCCTGAGCAAGGCGCTTGAGCGGTTGTCGGTGCGCGACGCCGCCGATGCGGTGACGGCCGAGCTTGGCCTGCCAAGGCGGCAGGTCTATCAGCGCGCGCTGCAACTTGCGGCCGACGATTAGGGGATTTGCGTAAAGGGGCGTGTCGGGAATGGATCAGGGCAAGGGTGATCATACCGCGGCCTCTGTCGCTACACGACGTCAGGAGAAAGGCCAACGCGCCTATCTTTCGGGACAGGCCGCCGAAGCTGGCGTGATCCGCGCCTACGCCGCGCGCGGCGTGGCGGTCTTGCACAGCCGCTGGCGCGGGCAGGGCGGCGAAATCGACCTTATCCTGCGTGACGCAGACGATTACGTGTTTTGCGAGGTCAAAAAGGCGGCGACGGTTGACCTAGCCATGGCACGGCTGCGCCCGGCGCAGGCCCGCCGGATTGTCGAGGCGGCAGCGCAATATCTTGGCCAGACACCCGAGGGGCAGCTTGCCTCGGTGCGCTTTGACCTTGCGGCGGTCGACGGATCGGGCGCGGTCGAGATCGTCGAGAACGCCTTTGGTCATTTCTGAATTGCACCTTTGCCGCCCATGCCGCATGTAAGTGGCAGACCTGAACAAAGGGGCAAAGTATGAAAATCGCGTTTCAGATGGATCCGATCGGGCCGATCAATATCAACGGCGACAGCACGTTCCGCCTTGCCGAAGAGGCGCAGGCGCGCGGGCACGAGCTTTTTTATTACACTCCCGATAACCTTGCTTATGACGAGGGGCGCATCACCGCACGCGGTTGGCCGCTTCGCGTTCAGCGGGTTGAGGGCGATCATTTCCGCCTTGGTGAAGAGGCGACGGTCGATCTGGCTGATTTCGATGTGGTCTGGCTTCGGCAAGACCCGCCGTTTGACATGTTCTATATCACCACGACCCACATCCTTGATCGCCTGAGCCCCGGCACCCTTGTGGTCAACGATCCGTTCTGGGTGCGCAACTTTCCCGAAAAACTCTTGATTCTGGATTTCCCCCAGTTGATGCCGCCCACGGCGATTGCCCGCGATCTGGCGACGATCCGCGCCTTTCGCGCGCGCCATGGCGATGTGATCCTCAAACCGCTTTACGGCAATGGCGGCGCCGGGGTGTTTCACCTGCCGGAATCCGATCGCAACCTCTCCAGCCTACACGAGCTGTTCACCGGGTTCAGCCGCGAACCGCTGATCGTGCAGAAATACCTGCCCGAGATCAAACATGGCGACAAGCGTGTCATTCTGGTCGATGGCGAGCCGGTGGGCGCGATCAACCGCGTGCCGGCACAGGGCGAGACCCGGTCTAACATGCACGTCGGCGGGCGCCCTGAAAAAGTAGAGCTGACCGAGCGCGACCTGGAAATCTGCGCTACCATCGGCCCGCTTTTGCGCGAAAAAGGTCAGGTCTTTGTCGGCATCGACGTGATCGGCAACTATCTGACCGAAATCAACGTGACCTCGCCGACCGGCATTCAGGAGCTGGAGCGTTTTGAAGGCGTGAACATCGCCGCCAAAATCTGGGAGGCGATCGAGGCCAGGCGCGCATGAGCCTGATGCGCCCGGTTCTGAACCTCTGGCTGAGGATGACGGAAAAGCCGCATCTGGCGCGCACGGCACGGCCGGTCGACCTGCGCAAAAGCTTTGAGAGGAAGGCGCGGCTGTTTTTTCGCGCGCCGCGCGGCACGCGTTTCGAGGTTGAAACGCTTGGGGGCGTGCCGGTGCTTTGGGCTTCTGGACCGTGGGCCGCGCGGGGGGCCGGGCCGGTGATCCTTTATTTTCACGGTGGCGGCTATGTGTTTGGCTCGCCGCGTACCCACAAGGCGATGCTGGCGCGGCTGTCGTCGCTTTGTGGCTTGCCCGCCTGCCTGCCCGATTACCGGCTTGCGCCAGAGCATGCCTTTCCAGCCGCCGTCGAGGATGCTTTGACGGCCTACCGCGCGATTGCCGACCATCCCGGCGGCGTTATCCTTGGCGGCGACAGTGCCGGGGGCGGTCTTGCGCTTGCGCTATTGGGCGAAATCACGCGGTTGGGTCTGGCGCCGCCGCTTGGCTGTTTCGCCTTTTCGCCGCTGACCGATCTTACGTTTTCCGGCGAAAGCCTTGGGCGCAATGCCAAGGCAGATGTGGTCTTGCCCGCGTCGCGCGCGCCTGAAATGGGGCGGCAGTATTTGGCGGGGGCGAAGGCCGATGATCCGCGGGCTTCGCCATTGAATGCGGATTTCAAAGGGGCGCCGCCGGTCTGGCTTGCGGTCGGGAGCACCGAGATACTGCTTGATGATACGCGCCGTATGGCGGCCCGGCTTGAGGCGAATGGTGTGGCGGTTGACTGTAGGGTTGAACATGACCTGCCGCATGTCTGGCCGTTGTTTCAGGGGCTTTTGCCCGAGGCGATGGTGACCCTGCGCCAGGTGGCGGGGTGGATCAAAGCTCTTTCATCCCGGCCAAACGAAAGCTGACCGCCTCGGCCACATGCGGGTACTGCACGGAATGCGAGCCATCGAGATCGGCAATCGTGCGCGCCACCCGAAGCACCCGGTGATAACCGCGCGCCGAAAGGCCAAAGCGTTCGGCGACGCGGTTGATCAGGGCGCGACCCTCGGCATCGGGGCTGGCGATATCCTCAAGCGCCTGACCCTCGGCATCGGCATTGAGCCGCATGTCGGGGTGATCGGCGAAGCGCGCGGCCTGAACTTCTCGGGCGGTATCAACCCGTGCGGCAACGGCCGCAGAGGCATCCCCCGAGGCCGGCAGGTCGAGATCGCGAAACGCCACCGGCGGCACTTCGACGCGCAAATCAAAGCGATCCATCAAGGGGCCGGAAATCCGCCCCATGTAATCCTCGCCACAGACCGGCGCGCGCGAACAGGCGCGGGCGGGATCGCTCAGGTGGCCGCATTTGCAGGGGTTTGCGGCGGCGACCAGCATGAAGCGACAGGGGTATTTCACATGGGCATTGGCCCGCGCGACCATGACCTCGCCGCTTTCGATGGGCTGGCGCAGGGTTTCAAGAACGCCACGGGGGAATTCGGGGAACTCATCCATGAACAGAACGCCATTATGCGCAAGGCTGATTTCGCCGGGGCTTGCGCGGCGGCCGCCGCCGACAATTGCCGCCATCGATGCGGTATGATGGGGCTCGCGAAACGGACGGGTGCGGCTGATGCCGCCCTCGCTCAGCAGACCGGCCAGAGAGTGGATCATCGAAGTTTCAAGCGCCTCGGTCGGGGTCAGCGGCGGCAGGATGCCGGGTAGGCGCGCGGCCAGCATGGATTTGCCTGATCCAGGCGAGCCGACCATCATCAGGTGATGACGCCCTGCAGCGGCGATTTCCAGTGCACGTTTGGCACGCTCCTGACCTTTGACATCGCGCAGATCGCGCCCGCCGGGGGGCGCGGTCACCTCGCCGGGCTCAGACGCGACAATCGGCGCCTGACCGGTATAGTGGCGCACCACATCCGCCAGGTTGGCGGCGCCGATCACCTGAACGCTTCCAACCCATGCGGCCTCGGGGCCCGAGGCCTTGGGGCAGAGCAGCATGCGGCCCTCTTCGGCGGCGGCCATGGCGGCAGGCAAAGCGCCGAGTACGGCGATCAGCGAGCCGTCAAGCGACAGTTCACCCAGGGCCATGGTGCCCTCGGCGGCGTCTTTCGGGATGATTTCCAGCGCCGCAAGCAGGGCAAGTGCGATCGGCAGGTCGAAATGGCTGCCTTCCTTGGGCATATCGGCGGGCGAGAGGTTGATGGTGATGCGTTTGGAGGGCAGGGCAATCGCCATTGAGGACAGAGCCGTGCGCACCCGGTCGCGCGCCTCGGAGACGGCCTTGTCGGGCAGGCCGACCAGCGAAAAGGCGGGAAGGCCGGGGGTGATGGCGCATTGCACCTCGACCGGTTTGGCCTCGACGCCCTCAAAAGCCACCGTATAGGCGCGTGCGACCATGCCATTCCCCGATCCTGCGTTTAAACATGGTTAATGCCTAGCGCGCAGGTGGTTTAAGAATGGTTAACGGGGCAAGGGGGCGCTGCCCCCCTAAGAAAATTCGGCGAATTTTCTTAGTCCCCCGGAGTATTTCCGGAAAGATGAACGTTGGGGCTCAGGCGGCGTCGCGAAGGGCGGTGAAGGCGGGCCAGGCATCCGGGTCTGCGACGGTTTTGTCGCGGCAAAACGCGTTGCAAAAGCCGAAAATGCGGCCCTCTGTTTCCATCAGATGAGTGACCGGATCGCCGGAATAAGGACAGGTGGTGTTTTCCGGCGTGCCGCTGTTCACCGCTTTTGCGGGACGCGGGGTGGGGCCGGGCCAGTCGGTGGTGGCGTAGTCGCGTGCATATCGGTCCAGAGTGTCGCCATGCACAAGCCCCATGGCCCGCCAGCGACGAAAGGCGGGATCGTTCAGATGGGCGGTGACATAGGCGTGTGCGCTGTCCGAGACCGGCAGGCCATAGCCTGCGATCCGGGCCGCCACGGGGGCGAAAAAGGCATCAACCGCGCTATAGTCGCCACAGAGCCAAGGGCCATCCGGGGCCGTCGCGGTGCGCGCGTGGTCCCAGATCACGTCAAGTCGGGCCAGATCGTCCAAAAGCGCTTGCGAGGGCTCAACGCCTTTATAGGCCAGCCGCATGTTCATCGGGCAATCGTTGCGCAGCGTGGTGAAGCCAGCGTGCATTTCGGCCGCGAGGGTGCGTGCGGTGGCCCGCGCCAGGGGATTGCTTGGCCAAACACCCGCCTCGGGGTGGCGGCTTGCCAGCTCTTCGGCCATGGCGAGCGATTCAGATATGATCGCGCCCTCGGGTGTCACGAGCGTTGGCACGGTGCGCGCCGGGGCGACATCGCGCAGTTGCTCGGCCACGCTTGCGGCGGCGTTGAAATCAAGCAGCCGGGTCTTATACGGCAGGCCAAAGCGATTGAGCAAAAGCCAGCCGCGCAGTGACCATGAGGAATAGGCGAAATCGCCGAGAATAAGTTGGTATGTCATTGTGAAATCCTAAACGGCGGGATGGTGCGGGAACAACGAATAATTGTACGGCGGCCCATCACGGCAGGTGATTGATTGCCTGTGCGTGCCAGCGGTTGCCCTGCCAGTGCAACTCGGTCACCGACAGGTTGTCGATCCGGTGCGCGAAGGCCTCATAGGCGGTCACCTCAAGGGCCTGTTGCACTTGGGTCAGGATCGCGCCGAAATGGGCGACGGCGATGATGTCGCGCCCCGGATGCGCGGCAAGCAGGCGGGCGGCGCCAGCAGAGACACGGTTTGAAACTTCATGCCAGCTTTCGCCGCCTGGCGGGCGGACATCGCCGGGGTTTTCCCAGAAGGCGCGCAGGTGCTCTTGGTCGGGAATCTTGTCGAAGACCTGCAATTCCCAATCGCCAAAGTGAATTTCGCGCAGGTTGGGATCATCGGGCAGGCGGGTGCGCGGCCCGTTGAGTGCATCGGCGGTGGCGCGGGCGCGGATCAGATCGGAGGAGATCACAAGGGCATCCCCGGGCAGATGCGCCGAGAGGCGAGCAATCTGAGCGTCGTCACTTAGATCAGCAGGCAAATCGGACCAGCCAACCATGGATTTGGCATGGGTCGGCCCATGGCGCACCCAGTAGAACCGGCTCATGAGAGGCTGCCCTTGAGGACCTGAGGCAGACCGGCGATCACGTTGACCACAAGCGAGGCCTCGGCGGCGAGCCTTTGATTCAACCGCCCCTGAGCCTCGCGAAAGCGGCGGGCGAGCGCGTTTTCGGGAACGACCGACAGGCCGACCTCGTTGCTGACCACGACCACCGGGGCGGCGCAATTGGTGAGCGCACGGATAAGGGCGGTTTCGGCCATCGCAAGATCGCCATCGGCCAGCATGTGATTGCTGAGCCACATGGTGGCGCAATCCACAAGCACCGCCTCGTCGCGGCGCGCGCCCGCAAGAGCGGGGGATGGATCAAGCGGTGCCTCGATGGTGCGCCAGCCGTCGCCGCGCATGGTTTGATGGCGGGTTACTTTTTCGCGCATCTCGTCGTCAAAGGTTTGCGCCGTTGCCAGATAGACCCGCGCCCGGCCGGATTGCACAACAAGCCCCTCTGCAAAGGCCGATTTTCCCGAGGCGGCCCCGCCCAGGATCAAGGTTAACTCTGGCAGATCCAACACCCGCGCCCCCAATTTTTTTGATCCGATTTATCGGGCGATGCGTAGCACTCATCAAAGGACCGATAAAGGGCGCAAATGCCTGAACCGCCTGACAGGGGGAAGACAATGCCACTTGACGCACCACAAACAAGTTCCATGTCCCGCACCGCGATGAAGGCGGAAATGCTGGACGCAGAAACCGAACTGGCGCTGGCCTATGCCTGGCGCGATCAGCGCGACGAAGAGGCGCTTCACCGTTTGATCACCGCCTACATGCGGCTGGCGATCTCGATGGCGTCGAAATTCCGCCGCTATGGCGCGCCGATGAACGATCTTATTCAAGAGGCCGGTCTTGGCCTGATGAAGGCTGCGGACAAATTTGACCCGGATCGCGGTGTGCGGTTTTCGACCTATGCGGTCTGGTGGATCAAGGCCAGCATTCAGGACTATGTTATGCGCAACTGGTCGATGGTGCGCACCGGAAGCACCAGCAGCCAGAAGTCGCTGTTTTTCAACATGCGCCGGGTGCAGGCGCGGCTTGAGCGCGAGGCGATGGCGAATGGCGAAGAGCTTGACGGATACCAGCTGCGCGAGATGATCGCGCATGAGGTTGGCGTGCCGTTGCGCGATGTCGAGATGATGCAGGGGCGTCTTTCCGGCTCTGACTTTTCGCTAAATGCAACGCAATCGTCCGAGGATGAGGGGCGCGAATGGATTGATGCCCTGGAAGATGACGGCCCGCGCGGCGATCAGCTTGTTGAACAGGATCACGATCTTGGCGCGTTGCGCAATTGGCTGACTGATGCGATGCAAAGCCTCAATGAACGAGAGCGCTTCATTGTGCGCGAACGCAAACTGCGCGATGCGCCGCGCACGCTTGAGAGTCTTGGCACGGAATTGAAGCTGTCCAAGGAGCGGGTGCGCCAGCTTGAAGCGGCGGCCTTTCAAAAGATGCGCAAACATCTTGAAAAGCACGGGTCCGAGGTTCACAACCTGTTGGCATGATCGCGCGTTATGTCGCCCTTGTTTTTGGTCTGAGTTTTGCGCTGCCGGTGGCGGCGCAGGACGTGTATGTGTTGGGCGAGGTTCATGACAATCCCGCCCATCATGCGATTCAGGCCGAAAGGGTGGCGGAGATACAACCGACTGCGATCGTGTTTGAAATGCTGACTGCGGCGCAGGCAGAGAAAGTTGTGCCTGATTTGCGCGCGCATCGCGCGGCCCTTGCAGCGGCTCTGGAGTGGGCAGAGAGCGGATGGCCCGATTTCGCACTGTATTATCCGATTTTTGCCGCAGCGCCGGAGGCCGCGATTTATGGTGCACAGGTGCCTCGGGACGAGGCGCGCGCGGTGTTCGAGGATGGGCTTGCGGCCAGTTTCGGCGAGGATGCGGCGCGCTATGGGTTGGACCGCCCCTTGCCTGCGACCGAGCAGGCCGCGCGCGAGGCGCTTCAGATGGCGGCGCATTGTGATGCCCTGCCGGTGGATGCTCTGCCCGGCATGGTCGAAATTCAACGCCTGCGCGACGCGGCGCTTGCCCGCGCCGTTCTTGCCGCTCTGGACGAGACGGGTGGCCCGGTGGCGGTGATCACCGGCAATGGCCACGCTCGCCGTGACTGGGGCATGCCGGCGGTGTTATCGGTTGCGCGCGACGGGCTTGAGATTGTCGTGCTTGGTCAGACCGAAGACAGCGCCCCGCTTGAGGGTGGGTTTGACGAGGTGATCTCGGCCGATGCGGTTGATCGCGCCGACCCTTGCACGGCATTCAAATAGCTCTTCGTGCTCTTGCGCGCGCGCTTCGCGAGGCGGGCCATCAAGCCCGACGAGCTGCCCCTTGTCACCCCGAGGGCCACGCCCTACTGTCGCAGCGGCTGAACAAGGAACGCGCCCATGCTGGCATCAAAACGCATTCTTCTGATCATTGGGGGCGGCATCGCAGCGTTCAAATCGCTCGATCTGATCCGTCGGTTGCGAGAGCAGGGCGCCGAGGTGACGCCTGTGCTGACCCGCGCGGGATCGGAGTTTGTTACGCCACTGTCGGTTTCGGCCCTGGCCGGGCGCAAGGTGTTTCAGGAGTTGTTTGACCTCACCGATGAGGCCGAGATGGGCCATATCGAGCTAAGCCGCAGCGCCGATCTGATCGTGGTCGCCCCGGCCACCGCTGACCTCATGGCGAAAATGGCGGGCGGACAGGCGGATGATCTGGCCTCGACGCTTTTATTGGCCACCGATACGCCGGTCCTGATCGCGCCTTCGATGAATGTGCGGATGTGGCAGCATGCGGCCACGCAGCGCAATCTTGCCATACTGCGTGGCGATGGTATCGGTTTTGTCGGCCCGAATGAGGGTGATATGGCCTGTGGCGAGCATGGCCCGGGGCGCATGGCCGAGGTGCCGGAAATCGTGGCCGCAGTGCAGGCGGCCCTGGCCGATGGCCCCCTGAAAGGGCGGCGTGTGCTGGTCACCTCGGGCCCTACGCATGAGCCGATTGACCCGGTGCGCTATATCGCAAATCGCTCCTCTGGAGCGCAGGGCACGGCCATCGCCCGCGCCCTCGGCGCACTTGGGGCCGAGGTTGTCTTTGTCACCGGTCCGGCCAGCGTGCCACCGCCCGAGGGGGTCAAGGTGGTGCGTGTCGAGACCGCGCAGGAGATGCTGGCGGCGGTCGAGGCGGCACTTCCGGTGGATGCGGCGATTTTTGCGGCCGCTGTAGCCGATTGGCATGTGGCCGGGGCCAGCCAGTCGAAGCTCAAGAAAACCAAGGGCGGCTTGCCCAAGCTGGAATTTGCCGAAAACCCCGACATTCTGGCGCGGGTGAGCCAGATGACGACCGGGCGCCCGGGACTTGTGATCGGCTTTGCCGCCGAAACCGATGACGTGGTTGAGAACGCCACCGCCAAGCGCGCGCGCAAGGGCTGCGACTGGATCCTGGCCAATGATGTGGGCCATGGCACCGGCATCATGGGCGGAAGCGAAAACGCGGTCACCTTGATCAGCGCCGAGGATGCCGAGATCTGGCCAAGGATGCCAAAGGCCGAGGTCGCGCAAAAGCTGGTCGAGAGGATCGCCAAGGCGCTTCTGGACGGGCATTGAGTATTTATGGAATGATGAAAGTGGGGCCTTTGCTAACGGTTTCAATGGTTTGGGAAGAGGGGGCGGACCGGTCCCTTGGTTTGCCGTCTTATGAGACTGCGGGGGCGGCGGGTGCCGATCTGCGCGCGAATTTTACCGCAGGGCAGCGCGGCGGGGTGACGCTTGCGCCGGGCGCGCGGGCGCTTGTGCCGACCGGGCTTCGGCTGGCGATTCCGCTGGGATTTGAGGTGCAGATCCGACCGCGTTCCGGTCTTGCGCTGAAGCACGGCATTACCTTGCCCAACAGCCCCGGCACGATTGATGCCGATTATCGCGGGCCTTTGGGGGTGATCGTGATGAATGCCGGGCAAGAGGCCTTTCACATCGAGCACGGTGCGAGGATTGCCCAGATGGTAATTGCACCCGTGGCGCAGGCGCGGTTCGAGATGGTTGAAACGCTGGACGAGACCGCCCGCGGGCAGGGCGGTTTTGGATCGACCGGAGTCTCCTGATGTTGCTGGTTTTGATCATGGCAGCGGTGCTTTGGGGCATCGGGGCGGCGCTTGGCACGCCCCGGCGATTGCGGTGGGGGATGCTCGGTATCCTTTGGCTGGCGGTGGTTGCGTTGCATCTTGTCTTGCCGCAGGGGCATCCGCTTCGGCTTGCGACGGGGGAAAGTGCCGCGCTTTGGCTCATGCTTGGCGGGGCCGCGGCGATTGTGTGGGTTTACCGTGCCGGATTGGGCCGGTTGCGGACGCGCGCGCAGGTTAAAGAACAGGCAGGTGCGGGCGCGGGCAAGACCGGGCGAAAACCGCTGTTCAGCGAGGCCGAACTTGACCGCTATGCTCGTCATATCGTGCTGCGGGAGATTGGCGGACCGGGTCAAAAGGCGCTCAAGGAGGCGCGGGTTCTGGTGATCGGCGCGGGCGGGCTTGGTTCGCCGGTTCTGCTCTATCTGGCGGCGGCGGGGGTTGGTGTGATCGGTGTGATTGATGACGACGAGGTCGATAATTCCAACCTGCAACGTCAGGTGATCCACCGCGACGCAGATATTGGCCTGCCCAAGGTGCAATCGGCCGAAGCGGCGCTGCTTGCGCAAAACCCGCATGTCACGGTGCGTCCTTACCAGCGGCGCCTGACGCCCGAGATCGCCGCCGAGCTTTTTGCCGAATATGACCTGATCCTAGATGGAACTGACAATTTCGCGACCCGTTATCTTGCGAATGCTGCTGCGGTGAAACAGGGTATCCCTTTGATTTCAGGCGCCTTGTCGCAATGGGAAGGACAGCTTAGCGTGTTTGACCCGGCCCGCGGTGCGCCCTGTTACCAATGCATTTTCCCCGAGGCCCCCGCGCCGGGCCTTGCGCCGTCTTGTTCCGAGGCGGGCGTTTTGGGCCCCTTGCCGGGCGTTGTCGGCGCGATGATGGCGGGCGAGGCGATCAAGATCATCACCGGCGCGGGGCAGGCGCTGCGCGGTGAAATGCTGATCTATGACGCGCTTTATGGCGAGAGCCGCAAGATCGGGCTAAGCCCAAGAGAAAATTGCCCGATCTGTGGCACAAAAGGAGAGCGTGATGACAAACCCGTTGCTGGCCGAGTGGAAGACACCGTTTGACCTGGCACCCTTCGCGGCGATTGGTGACGAAGATTTCGCGCCCGCGTTCGAGACCGCGCTAGGCTCGGCGCGTGCCGAGATCGAGGCGATTGTCGACAATCCCGAGGCCCCGACGTTTGCCAATACGATCGAGGCGCTTGAGGCGTCGGGCAAGGACCTTGACCGTGTTTTGTCGGTCTTCTTCACGCTGGCCGGGGCCGATAGCAACCCCAGACGACAGGAATTGCAGCGCGATTTTGGCCCGAAACTGGCGGCGCATTCTTCGGCGGTTTATGGCAACAAGGCGCTGTTTGCCCGGATCGAGGCGCTTTGGCAGGCACGCGACACACTTGATCTGACGCCAGAGCAGGCGCGGGTTTTGATGCTGAGCCACCGTGGCTTTCGCCGTGCGGGCGCGGGGCTTAACGGGGCAGAGGACACGCGCATGCGCGAGATCATGTCGCGGCTTTCGGTGCTCGGGACGGCGTTTACCCAAAACCTTTTGGCCGATGAGGCCGGGTGGCACATGGAATTGTCCGAGGCCGACCTTGAGGGGCTGCCGGAGTTCGTGGTGGATACGGCGCGCGCGGCGGGGCGGGAAAAGGGCCTTGAGGGGCCGGTGATCACGCTGTCGCGGTCGCTGATCACGCCGTTCTTGCAATTCTCGCCGCGCCGCGATCTGCGCAAACGGGCGTTTCAGGCCTGGGCCGCGCGCGGGGCCAATGGCGGCGAGGCCGACAATCGCGCGGTGGCCGAGGAAACCCTTGCGCTGCGGGCCGAGCGGGCAAAGCTGCTTGGCTATGACAGCTTTGCCGCCTTCAAGCTCGAAACCGAGATGGCCAAAACGCCGGAGGCGGTGCGCGATTTGTTGTTGGCGGTCTGGGTGCCGGCCAAGGCGCAGGCCGAGGCCGATGCGGAGGTGTTGACCGCGATGTTGCAGGGCGACGGGATCAATGGCACGCTGGAGCCGTGGGATTGGCGCTATTACGCGGAAAAGCGGCGCCAGGCCGAGCATGATCTGCAGGAAACCGCGCTTAAGCCCTACCTCTCGCTGGAGCGGATGATCGAGGCGGCGTTCGGTTGCGCCAACCGGTTGTTCGGGCTTGAGTTCAAGGCGTTGGACGTGCCGCTTTACCACCCCGATTGTCGGGCCTGGGAGGTGACGCGCGGCGGCGAGCATGTGGCGGTGTTCATCGGTGACTATTTCGCGCGCGGATCAAAGCGGTCCGGGGCCTGGTGTTCGGCCATGCGCGGGCAGGCGAAATGGCCCAAGGTTCAGGGGCCGGTGGTGATCAATGTGTGCAATTTCGCCAAGGGCGATCCGGCGCTTTTGTCCTATGACGATGCGCGGACTTTGTTTCATGAATTCGGGCATGCACTGCATCAGGTGCTATCGGATGTAACCTATGAAAGCGTGTCGGGCACATCGGTGGCGCGCGATTTTGTTGAACTGCCAAGCCAGCTTTATGAACACTGGCTTGAGGTGCCCGAGGTGCTTGAGCAATACGCCACCCATGTGGAGACCGGCGCGGCGATGCCGCGTGATCTTCTCGACAAGATGCTCAAGGCAGCGAATTTTGACATGGGGTTTCAGACGGTCGAATATGTCGCCTCGGCCTTGGTCGACCTGGCGTTTCACGAGGGCGTGCCGCCCGAGGACCTTATGGCGCGTCAGGCCGAGGTTCTGGCCGAAATCGGCATGCCGCAGGCGATCACCATGCGCCATGCCAGCCCGCATTTCGCGCATGTGTTTTCAGGCGATGGATATTCCAGCGGGTATTACAGCTATATGTGGTCCGAGGTGATGGATGCCGATGCCTTTGCCGCCTTTGAAGAGGCCGGTGGCCCGTTCGATCCCGAGCGCGCCCGCGCCCTTGAGGCGCATATCCTGTCGCGCGGTGGGTCAGAGGATGCCGAGGCGCTTTACTGTGCGTTCCGTGGGCGGCTTCCGGGGGTCGAGGCGCTTTTGAAGGGGCGTGGGCTGGCGGCCTAGAGTTCTCGGGCTGTGTTTCGGATCGCCTTTGGCGACCCGATCCGGTGGGGGGCGCTGCCCCCACGCCCCCCGGAGTATTTGGACCAAGAAGAAGGTCAGATCGTCTGATCGTAGTCTCCGACGAGCGGTTCGGTGCGGATGACTGCGTCGATATCGGCGAAGATGGCGCGCATTTCGGCCTCGGATTGCGCGCTTTCGCAGACGACCACGAGATTGGGGGTGTTGGACGAGGCGCGCACCAATCCCCAGCTTCCGTTGTCGAGGATCACGCGGGCGCCGTTGACCGTAACCACCTCTTTGATCGGGCACCCGGCGAGCGGTTCACCGGCCTTGTGCTTGGCGACCAGTTTGGCGACCAAACGATCAAGCACCGCGTATTTTTCGGTATCGGCACAATAGGGCGACATGGTGGGCGTGGCCCAGGTTTGCGGCAGGGCGCGGCGCAGGTCGGACATCGACAATCCCGGATTGCGATCCATCAGTTTGCAGATTTCCACCGCGACGCGCAGGCCGCAGTCATAGCCCCGGCCAATCGGCTCGGCCAGAAAGTAGTGGCCGGATTTCTCGAACCCTGCCAGAGCGCCAAGTTCCTTGACCCGGCGTTTCATATGGCTGTGGCCGGTTTTCCAGTAATCCGCCCTGACGCCGTTCTTGATCAACACGGGGTCAGAGGCGAACAGCCCGGTGGATTTGACATCGGCCACGAAGGTGGCGCCGGGATAAATCTTGCTGAGGTCACGGGCCATGATCACGCCCACCTTATCGGCGAAGATTTCCTCGCCCTCATCATCGACCACGCCGCAGCGGTCGCCGTCACCATCAAAGCCAAGCGCGAAATCGGCACCTGTGGCGCGCACGCTATCGGCCATGTCGTGCAGCATTTCCATGGCTTCGGGGTTCGGGTTGTAATGCGGAAAGGTGTAATCCAGCCTGTTATGGCTCGCAATCACCTCGACGCCGATCCGCTCGAACAGCTCCGGCGCAAAGGCCGAAGCGGTGCCATTGCCGGTGGCGCAGACGACGCGCAGTTTGCGGGTCATGCGGAAATCGCCAACGAGGTCGTCAAGATAGGCCTCGCGCACCCCGTCAACAAATTCATAGGCGCCACCCGGACGGGGCACGCTGCGACCTTCAAGGACAATATCGCGCAACTCCGACATCTCGTCGGGGCCATGGGTCAGAGGGCGCTCAAAGCCCATCTTCACCCCGGTCCAGCCGTTGGGGTTATGGCTTGCGGTGACCATGGCGACGGCGGGCACATCAAGGTGGAACTGCGAGAAATAGGCCATCGGGCTAACCGCGGGGCCGATATCCTTGACGGCAATCCCGGCCTGCATCAGGCCGAGCATCAGCGCGTTCTTGATCGACAGAGAATAGTCGCGATAGTCGTTGGCGACCGCGATGACCGGGGCGATGCCGCGCGCGTGCATCTGGGTGCCAAGGCCAAGGCCAAGCGCGGTGATGCCGGGGAGGTTGATCTGGTCGGGGTATTTCCAGCGGGCGTCATATTCGCGAAATCCCGTCGGCACAATCATCGCATCACGAAGGAAATCCCAGGTATTGGGGGTAACGTCGGGCCTTGGTCTGGTCACGGCAATCTCTCTGTTTGTCAAAGGTGAATTGGATTGGTCTTGGCCAGACGGTCAAACTGCATCAAGGTGCTGATCAGCGCGGGCATCTGCGCCAGCGGGATCATGTTGGGCCCATCCGAGGGCGCGGTATCGGGGTCTTCGTGGGTTTCGATAAAGACCGCAGAGATGCCAAGCGAGACGGCGGCGCGCGCCATGACCGGGGCAAATTCGCGCTGTCCACCCGAACTGTTGCCTTTACCGCCGGGTTGCTGCACCGAATGGGTCGCATCCATCACCACCGGATAGCCGGTGGCGGCCATTTGCGGCAACCCGCGCATATCGGTGACAAGCGTGTTGTAGCCAAACGATGTGCCGCGTTCAGTGAGCATGATCCGGGTGTTGCCGGTGCTTTCGATCTTGGACACGACATTGGGCATGTCCCAGGGGGCGAGAAACTGGCCCTTCTTGACATTAATCACCGCGCCGGTTTCGCCCGCTGCGATCAAAAGATCGGTCTGGCGACACAGAAACGCCGGGATTTGCAATACGTCCACCACCTCGGCCACGGGGGCGCATTGATCGGGCAGGTGAACGTCGGTCAGCACCGGTATGCCAAGCGCATCCTTGACCGATTGCAACACCTTGAGCCCCTCGTCAACGCCAAGCCCGCGTTTGCCCGAGAGAGAGGTGCGGTTGGCCTTGTCAAAGCTGCCCTTGAAGATCAGCTGCGCGCTGAAGGCGGCGCAGGCCTCTTGCAGGGTGCCCGCGATCATCTGGGCGTGATCCGCCGATTCAAGCTGGCAGGGGCCGGAAATCAACGTCAGAGGCTGATCATTGGCAATGGAAAGGCCGTTTAGGTCAATTTTATTCATCTTTATGACGATACCTGTTCGCGCAGCACAGAGGCGGTGAGTGAGATCATCAGGTAGATACCAGAAAAGATCAGGAAGGCCAGTATCGTGTTTTCAAAGGACCGTGGATAGGACGCATCCTGCGAGGGCAGGGGGCGCACACTCACCGTCAGATAACGGACCTGTTTATTGGCCTCGATTTCGGATTGTCGCTTGGCCTCAAGCGCGGATTGTAGCACCAGATCAGAGGTCGAAAGATCGGCTTGCGCCATCTGGATCGCGGCGGTTTTGGAGGCCAGCGAGCTTTCACCCTCGGTCGCCTGTGTCAGGCGCGACTTTTGTCGCGTAAGCTCGGCCTGAAGGATATCAATCTCGCTTTCAAGCGCCTCAACCCTTGCGCGGTTCGGACGCGCGTTGTTAAGCTGGATGTTAAGGGCCAGTTGCTTTTCCTGCATTTGCAACTCGACCGTGCTGATCAGGCTGCGGATGCCGGCGATCTCGCCTTCGGGGTCAAGGATGCTGCCCTCCTGCAAGGACACGAGCATCTGTTGGGCGCTGCGGCGGTCGGCCTTGGCCTGATCAAGGCTTTCGATGGCGGTTTTGACCGCATCCTGACGCTTTTCCTGGCTGAGCTCGTCAACGCGTTCTTCGGCATAGGTGATCAGATGCTCGGAAAACGCGGCGCTGACCGCCGGGTCGGCGGTGGAGACCTCCATACGGATCACGCCTTCGGTCGGATCATAGCCCAGTTTCACGTATTTTTTGTACAGGCTGTAGGCGGATTCATTGCTTGCATCCGCTTCGAGACGTTGCAGCGGATCGATCCAGGGCTGGCTGAAATGCGCGCGAAAGCCGACATCGCCGTCAAGGCGCAGCATAGCGTCCTTGGATTGCAGATATTCCTGCGTGGCAATCGCATCCTGGCCGGTGGCGAACTGGCTTGGCAACAGGCCGCCAAGGCCGCCGCCGCTGCTGCCGCCGTCGGCCGACAGGATCAGAAAGGCGGATTTGGTCGAATACATCGGCGTGGCGATGGCATAGAAGTAATAGCCCACGACAATTGTCGGCAGCATCACGAAGGCCATCAACCGCGACATCAAAAGCAAAAGCTTGCGACGGCGGCGACGACCGATATCGCGCTGAATCGCCATGATCTCTTCGGCGCGCCGATCGGCTGGGCTTATGTCGGTGCTGGGCAGGGTCTGGCGCGCAATCGGCATGGTTTGCGGAAGCTGTATCCGCTGGCTCTGGGCCGCGTCGGCCGACTCGGCCGGGTTGGTCTCGGCACGGCCATCGGTGGCCACCAATTCAAGGATATTGGCGCGCTGGAACGGATCAATGCCGCGTACCCGCAGCAGGCGCACCGCATCAAAATCAGAGGTCGGGGCAAGTCCGTGCTTTTGCGCCATCCGCCGCGCCATGCGCAGCTGGCGACCGGTCAGCCCCTCTTTGCGGATATCGTCAACCGTCTGGGCGCTGCCGGTTTCGCGTGCAGACGCGACCTGGCCGATGCGCGCGCCTTCGGGGGGCGTTTCGCCCTGCGGAGCGTCGGCCGTATCGGTTTGTTTGCCCTGGGGCGAGGGTGTGGCATCGGGCGCCAAGGCGGCATTGCCCGGCGCCGTTTGCGACGCTCCGGTTCCGGCCTGCTGCGCCGTGGCGCTGCGACGGATGCGGAATTTTCTAGCCTTGGGTTTCGTAGTCATAAAGGTGCTTCGCCTCTTCCAAGGTATCAAACATATAAAGTTGCCCGCCCATCAGAACCGCAGCGGAACGGGCGAATTTTTCAAGCGTCTCGGGCTGGTGCGATACGATGATCACGGTTGTGGTGCGCAAGCGCTCTTTCAGGATTTCGCCGGCTTTGCGGTTGAATTCAACATCGGTCGAGCCGGGCATGCCCTCGTCGATCAGGTATATATCGAAATCCAGCGCCAACATCAGCGAAAATGTGAACCGCGCCCGCATGCCCGAAGAATAGGTGCCAAGCGGCTGGTCGAAATATTCGCCAAGATTGCACATCCAGCGACAGAACGATTCGATATAGTCGGGATCAAGCCCGTAGAGCCGTGCAATGTAACGCGAATTCTCAAGCGCCGACAGGCGGTTGACCACCCCGCCCATGAACCCCAGAGGAAAGGAAATGCGGCACCCGCGCCGGATTTCGCCCTCATCGGGCTTTTCCAGACCGGCCATCATGTTGATCAGCGTGGTCTTGCCGGTGCCGTTGGGGGCCAGAATGCCAAGGCTGCGGCCAAGCTCGACGCGAAACGACACCCGGTCAAGGATCACCTTGTGCTGGGTGCCCGTCCAAAAGGACTTGCTTACATTTTCGAACTCGAGCATCAAGTCGCCCCGGTTTCACACTGCTCCCCCGTTCTAGCGGGGTTTTATTAACGATGGCTTAGTTGCGTTTTGCACGCATTATGGCCGATCCTTCTGTATCATGCCAACGAAACGCGGCGATTTTATGCCACTAGCGGAAAAAAGTGCAGGCATTCCCCCGAAGCGTTGCCCAAGGGTGACGCCAGTGGATTTACCGCGCCCGCTTGCGAGGGTGCGATTGCCCCGGCGGGCGGGCTGCGCTAGGCACAGTATAACGCCCCGTGCCAGAGAAGTCCCATGAGCCGTATTTGTCATATTGAACTGGATGATGCCAACCTGCCGCCGCCCACGCCCGAAATCGAGCAAGAGCGCAAAGTGGCAATGTATGACCTCATTGAGGAGAACCGCTTTGATCTGCCTGCGCGCGATGGGCGCGCGGTGCCGGATGGCCCGTACCGTGTGGCCTTGTCGATCCGCGACAAGCGGCTGGTGTTCGATATCCGTACCGAGGCCGAGGAACTCGCGGCCGAATTCCACCTCTCGCTGAGCCCGTTTCGCCAGGTGGTCAAGGATTACTGGTCGATCTGCGAGAGCTATTTCGATGCAGTCAAGAACATGCCGCCAAGCCAGATAGAGACCATCGACATGGCCCGTCGCGGAATTCACAACGAGGGCGCGCGCGTTCTCGGCGAACGTCTTGAGGGCAAGGCCGAGGTTGACAATGACACCGCGCGCCGTTTGTTCACGCTGATCTGCGTGCTGCATTTCGGGGGCTGAGGGCATGCCCGAGCCGCTGCCGCAATCGGTTCTGTTTTGCTGCGATCACAATGCTGTCCGCTCGCCCATGGCCGAGGGCATCATGAAGAAATTCTATGGCACCGGCACTTATGTGCAATCGGCGGGTGTCAAAAGTGACATGGACATCGACGGGTTCAGCATCGCGGTGTGCCGCGAAATCGGGGTCGAGCTTGACCGCCATCGCACCCGCAGCTTTGACGAGATGGAACAATGGGGCGATGATCTTTCGTCGTTCGATGTCGTCGTTTCCCTGAGCCCCGCAAGCCAGCGGCGCGCGCTGGAGCTGACGCGGTTTTTTCATCTGGATGTCGTTTATTGGCCGATCATGGACCCAACCGGCCTTGCCCAGACCCGCGAGGCCCGGCTAGAGGCCTATCGAAAGACCCGCGATCAGATCATTGGCCACTTGCAAGAGCGGTGGGGCCCGCCCGGAGAAGAGACATGAACAGCACAGTCAAAGCCTATTTCGATGCCTTCAATCGCGGTGATGTGCCCGCCATGCTGGCCTGTTTGTCCGATGACGTTGCCCATTATGTCAACGAGGGCAAGGTGCGCACCGGCAAGGACGTGTTCCGCGACTTTTGCAAACATATGAGCCGCTGCTATCGCGAAGAGCTGACCGATATGGTGATTTTTGATGCCGAAGGCGGCACCCGCGCGGCGGCGGAATATATCGTCAACGGCACCTATCTTGAAACCGACGAGGGCCTGCCCGAGGCGAAAGGCCAGACCTATCGGTTGCCGGCTGGGTCGTTTTTTACCCTCAAGGACGGGCTGATCACGCGGGTTGTGACCTATTACAATCTTGCCGATTGGACGGCACAGGTGTCTTGATCCGGGTTGCGCGGCTGACCGGGGCGGCGCTTGGCGCGGCCTTGCCGGATGTGGCGGCGCTTCGGATCGCGGTGTTTCGCGACTTTCCCTATCTCTATGACGGCGACCTCGCCTATGAAGAGCAGTACCTTCAGACCTATCGCCAGAGCGGCGATGCCATTCTGGTCGGCGCCTACGATGGCACGCGCCTTGTCGGGGCCGCGACCGGTACCCCGATGGAGGATCACGCCCGCGATTTCGCCGCGGCCTTCAAAGGGCAGGGCATCGCGTTAAGCGACATCTTTTATTGCGCCGAAAGCGTGCTGTTGCCCGAGTATCGGGGGCATGGGATCGGGCATCGGTTCTTTGAGGCGCGCGAGGATCACGCCCGCACGCTTGGGCGCAGCCACTCTGCCTTTTGCGGGGTGGTGCGCCCTGCCGATCATCCGCTGCGCCCCGAGGGATACCGCCCGCTTGACGGGTTCTGGCGCAAACGGGGCTATGCGCCGCTTGCGGGCGCGGTTGCGACGTTTCGCTGGAAAGACATCGACCGGGACGAAGAGAGTGAGCATGCGCTGCAATTCTGGATGCGCGCGCTCTGAAACTTATGGGAATTGTGCCACTTTTCGTAAAATTTACGAAGTTTTGCTGGCAAATGGCCACAGGGGCTTGGTAGTTGCGATTGGCCGGGGGGCAACAAATCAGGAGCGTGCCATATGACGCGTCTTTTCGCCTTTGCCCTGTGCCTTTGTGCCGGATTTTCCTCGACCGCCATGGCCGAAGGCCGCGAACGGATCGGCTATGGCGTGCTGTTTACCAATGATCTTATCGGCGACACCAAAGACCGGTGGCGCACAGGGTCTGTAGCCTCGAGCCGGGTCTGGGCCGATGGCTGGACCGGGGTGGCGCCTGAGGGGTTTGGCGATCTGCTGGAATTTCGGTTCAATGGCGAGGTGATCGCGCCGGAAAGCCTGTCGCGCCCCGCCGCGCAGGACCGGCCTTTCGTCGGCGCCCTGAGCTTTGGATTGCATACGCATTTCAAACCGGCGCATGTCGAATTTGCCGTGGGGGCCGATCTTATTGTCACAGGCGCACAGACCGGGCTCGATGATTTTCAGGATTACATCCATGACATCGTGGGCGAGCGAAACATATCGCGCGCAGTGCGCCGCGACCAGGTGGACAACGCTTTTCGCCCCGCTGGGGTGCTCGAGGCTGGGCGCTCTTTCGAGATCGGGCGCGCACGTATCCGTCCCTTTGCCGAGGCGCGGGGCGGGGTCGAAAACCTTGTGCGTGCGGGGGCCGATATCACCATCGGGTCGCTGATGCAGGGCGAGTTGCTTGTCCGCGAGCCAGTGACCGGCCATCGCTATCGCGTGGTGCGCGCGGACAAGCCGGGCCTGGCCTTTATTCTGGGCGGCGATATCGCCTATGTGGACAGCAGCGATTACCTTCCGGCGCGCAGCGGTATCACCGTGCGCAGGGATCGCACCCGCCTGCGCGGCGGGGCGCACTGGGAAGGGCCGAGGGGCGGGTCGCTGTTTTACGGCGTGACCTGGCTTGGCGAGGAATTCGACCAGCAACACGGGGGCAGGTCGTGGGCTCTGTGCAGTTTAGGTTGCGTTTCTGACAAAAATTCCCGTTAGGGCTTTTCAGACTGATTCGTCTTTGTTAAGCTTTTGGTAATAATAAAAAACGATGAGGCAGACAGTAGGGTTATGGGAACGGGCTTTCGTGGCACGTTCGTCATCTCCTGGTCGCAAACGAAGTTGGATGGTCTGAGAGCTGCACCGGTGCAGTCGCTTTCTGTCGGGGTCACCTGGTCCTGGCATGGCGATACTGTGCGGGTGGATGGGCCGAATGAACTGCTGCGACTCGAGATGTCGGATGGCGAAGCCGTGAACCGCAAACGTGCGGCACGTATGGTGCGGCGCCTTGTGGGTGCGGCAGTGAACAATACACGCGATCTGGATCGGGTCGAGGTGGCAGACCCCCTTATGGATATCGGGTTCGTCGTGACTGACGGAACGCGCAGCTATACGGTGACCATCATCGAGGTCGGCGGTGGCGGCGCCCCGCTGTTGATGTTCCACGACGATATCCCGCCGGTCGGGCGCGAAATGTGGGTGGTACATCACTCTCTGGAGGGCATGCGCGGGGCCTCGACCGGGCCTGCGAGCGGCGGGGTGATCTGTTTCACCCCCGGCACGCGGATCGAAACCCCCGATGGGCCGCGCCTTGTGGAAGAGCTGCGCGAAGGCGACCGGGTGCAGACCAAGGATAACGGCGCCGAGGAAATCCAATGGATCGGCAGCCGCCGCATGACCGGTGCCCGCCTGTTTGCAATGCCCAGGCTGCGGCCTGTTCGCCTGCGGGCCGGGGCGCTTGGGATTGATCGGCCGGACGCGGAATTGCTTGTTTCGCCCGAACACCGGCTTTTGGTGCAAGGCGATGTGGCGCGGGCGTTGTTCAACACAACCGAGGTTCTGGTGACGGCGCGCGATCTTATCAATAATGACACGGTGACGGTCGATCTGGCATCGCGCGAGGTGACCTATATTCACCTGCTTCTGCCCTGCCATCAGATCATCTGGGCCAATGGCGTGGAAACCGAGAGCTTTCACCCCGCCAGTGCCGCGCTTTCAACCCTGTCGGATGCGGATCGCGGGCGGTTGCTTGCGCTTAACCCCAATCTGGAATTTGAACCGCACCTTTATGGCGGCTTTGCACGGCGCTGCCTGAACGGGTCAGAGGCGGCAATTCTTGCCTATGAGGCGGCCTGAAGTCAGGGCTCCGAGGCAGGGCCTTGATCCCTGCTGCCCTTGACGGGTCAGTTTCAGGCTTCGACAAACCCGAACAGGTGTCGCGTTTTTGCCGCGGCTCTCCTATCGTTCGGTCAAACAGGTGCCGCTTTAAGGTGCTGCGCCGGCCTCTGATATCAAAAACCCGGGTGCATGCCTGCAAGCTCCCTCGGGCGGGCGTCGCGTGAAAGCCGCGAAAGCGGTGTGGCTGAAACCGGCGGAATTTGAGTATTTATGGAAAGATGAAAGCCCCGCCTTGCCCCTGAGGCATGCGGTTTTTATAAGCAGGGCAAATCGGATTGGAGGCGGCATGACCTTTTCACACGCGCACCTGCTTGGGATCGAGCCACTGGCGCCAGCCGATATTACCGCCATTCTGGATCTGGCGGATGAGTATGTGGCGCTCAACCGGCGTGATGTGAAGCATGCCGATGCCCTGAAGGGGCTAACCCAGATCAACATGTTCTTTGAGAATTCGACCCGCACGCAGGCCAGTTTCGAACTGGCGGGCAAGCGGCTTGGGGCGGATGTGATGAACATGGCGATGCAGGCCAGCAGCATCAAGAAGGGTGAAACGCTGATTGATACGGCGATGACGCTTAATGCGATGCATCCGGATTTGCTTGTGGTGCGGCATCCGCATTCGGGAGCGGTGGATTTGCTGGCGCAAAAGGTGCGCTGTGCGGTATTGAACGCCGGCGACGGGCGGCACGAGCATCCGACCCAGGCGCTTTTGGATGCGCTGACGATCCGGCGCGCCAAGGGGCGGCTTCATCGCCTCAATATCGCGATTTGCGGCGATATCGCCCATAGCCGGGTGGCGCGGTCGAACCTTCTGTTGCTGGGCAAGATGGAAAACCGGGTGCGTCTTATCGGGCCGCCGACGCTTATGCCTGCGCAGATGCAGGACTTTGGCGTCGAGGTTTATGACGACATGCGAGAGGGGCTCAAGGATGTCGATGTGGTGATGATGCTGCGCCTTCAGAAAGAGCGGATGGATGGCGGGTTTATCCCGTCGGAGCGCGAATATTATCACCGCTACGGGCTTGATGGCGAAAAGCTGGCCTATGCCAAGGAAGACGCGATCGTGATGCATCCGGGGCCGATGAACCGGGGCGTCGAGATTGATGGCGAGATCGCCGATGATATCAACCGCTCGGTCATTCAGGATCAGGTCGAGATGGGCGTTGCGGTGCGGATGGCCGCGATGGATCTTCTGGCGCGCAACCTGCGGGCACGGCGCGCCGAGGCGGTTGAGGGCGCATGACCACGCTGTTGCGCATTCCGGCGCATGAGGCGCATGTGCTGCGGGTGTTTGCCGTCGACGAGGCGCCCGATGCGCCGGTTGAGGATCAGGCCGTTCTGGAAGCGCTGGGCGCCGAAGAGATCAAGACCGCCGAGATCGAGCTGTTCGATCTGGACGATCTCCAGGATATGACGCTGGCGGATTACCTGGCCGAGGGGCATGGCATCGCGGGCAATCAGCTTGAGCCGATGCGCGCGCAGCTCAATGGCCTGAGAGGGCGGGTGTTGTTGTTGCCCTCGCGGGCCTTTGACGGGCGCGCCCAGGAAATGCGGCCACGCGCGCCACTTCGGATGATCGGGCGCTTTAGTGAAGAGGTGGCCCCCGTGAGTTTTGCGCCGCTGCCTGCGGGTGGGGCGCAGGGCGCGATCCCCCTGAAGGCGGATAAAACGTCGGGTCGACAGCGGGCGGCACACTGGCTGGCGCTTGGCTTTTTTGCGGTCATGGCGCTGGTTCTGGCGCTTGTGATCAGCCTTGCGGTGCTGCCATGAACGGCGAGGGGCTGATCTATTCGATGGTGCCGACGACGCCGCTTTTGGCGGGTGAGAGGGTGGTTCACAGCTTTGCCCCGGATCGCGCGACCTATTGGCGCGATCATGCCTGGCTTGCGGCGGCGGCTATGGCGCTTGGCATGCTGGCGCTGTGGATTGCGGGCAATCCGCATGTCTGGACCGGGGCGGTTGGTGGCCTTGCTGCGGTGGCGGTGCGGGCGTTTTACGTGGCCTCGGACGAGATGCAGGTGCGGTGGGATTTGACGGATCTCCGTCTGCTTGGTCCGCAGACCCGCGCCGTGCCGCTGGCCCAGATCGCGACCCTGCGCAGTCTTGGCAGCGCGGTGCAGGTGATCACCAGGACCGGCGACAAGCATCTGTTGAAATATCAGCCCGACCGCGCCGACACGATTGCCCGGATCAGGGCCGCGATCGCCGTTACATAGGGAGAACGCCATGCAGGAACCGAAAGACCCAAGGATGTCAGGCCGGATCGCGATGATCGCCCTGCTGGTGATTTTCGCCCTCACCGGGTTGATGATCTGGGTGGCGGGATGAGTGAGCTTGGACGCCTGCGCCGTGTCGAGCTTCGCGATACCTGGCAATCCGAGGCGCAGGACTTTACCCCCTGGCTTGCGCGTGAGGATAATCTGACGCTGTTGGGCGAGACCTTGGGAATTGACCTTGAACTAGAGGCGGTCGAACAGAATGTCGGGCCGTTTCGCGCCGATATCCTGTGCAAGGATACGCTGAGCGATCTCTGGGTTCTTGTCGAAAATCAGCTTGAGCGGACGGACCACACCCATCTTGGCCAGCGCATGACCTATGCTGCGGGGCTGGATGCGGTCACAATCGTGTGGATCGCGGCGCGTGTCGCGGATGAACATCGCGCGGCGATGGATTGGCTCAATGAGATAACCGATAGCGAGGTGCGGTTCTTCGCTCTTGAGGTGGAACTGTGGCGCATCGGCGATAGCCCCGCCGCCCCCAAGTTCAATGTGTTGAGCAAGCCGAACGATTGGTCGCGCAGTACATCGGACGCCAAAAAGGCGGTTGCGGAAGGCGACCTGTCACCCACTCGGCAGATGCAGCGGGAATATTGGGCAGAATTTGAGGCGCGTTTGCCGGAGTTCAGCAAGCGCGTGCGTCCGGTCAAGCCATTGGCCCAGAATTGGTTGGTGCACAGTATCGGAAAATCTGGTGTGACCCTGAACGCATCATGGAACCTACAGGAAAACTGGGTGCGGGCTGAAATCTATCTGACAGGAAAAAGCGCTGACGATTATTTCAACTGGTTTAAGAGTGATCGTGCTGAAATCGAGGATGAGTTGGGAGAATCTTTGACCTGGTATGACGAGGCGAAAAGTGATCGTCGTATATACCTTTCCAAGACGTATCCGAACATATCTGATCGAGAAACCTCGCCGGAGCAGCATGAATGGCTCGCCCGAAAGATGGATGATCTGCATCGGGTGTTTCACGCAGAGGTCCGAAAACTTGATCCGCAAATCGCAGGGATGATCTGAATGACCAAAACCCTTTTCACAAATGCCCGGCTGATCGATCCTGAGGCGGGCACCGATGGCCTTGGCTGGCTCTTGGTCGAGGGCGGCAGGATCACGGCGATGGGGGGCGAGGCCGACGCGCCAGGGGCGGACGAGCGGCTCGATTGTGCGGGGCAGTGCCTTGCGCCGGGGATCGTCGATATCGGGGTCAAGGTCTGCGAACCCGGTGAGCGGCACAAGGAAAGCTATCGCTCGGCGGGGCTTGCGGCGGCGGCGGGGGGCGTCACGACCATGGCGACGCGGCCCGATACTCTGCCCGCAATCGACAGCCCCGAGGTGCTTGAATTTGTGGCCCGGCGCGCCAATGAGGCCGCGCCGGTCAATGTGCTGGTGATGGCGGCCCTGACCAAGGGGCGCGACGGGCGTGAGATGACCGAGATCGGCTTTTTGATGGATGCCGGCGCGGTGGCCTTTACCGATTGCGATCACGTGGTGAGCGACAACAAGGTTCTGAGCCGTGCGTTGACCTATGCGCGCAGCCTTGGCGCGCTTGTCATCTGTCATCCGCAAGACCCCGGTTTGAGCGCGGGCGCCGCCGCCACCAGCGGCAAGTTTGCCAGCCTGCGCGGTCTGCCGGCGGTGTCGCCGATGGCCGAGCGGATGGGGTTGGACCGCGATATCGCTCTGCTGGAAATGACCGGCGCCAAGTATCACGCCGATCAGATCACCACCGCGCGCGCCCTTCCGGCCCTTGAGCGGGCCAAGCGCAACGGGCTTGATATCACCGCAGGCACAAGCATTCATCACCTCACACTCAACGAGCTGGACGTGTCCGACTATCGCACCTTTTTCAAGGTCAAGCCGCCGCTGCGCTCGGAAGAGGACCGGCAGGCGGTGATCGAGGCGCTGCGCTCGGGGTTGATTGATATCATCAGCTCGATGCACACGCCGCAGGACGAGGAAAGCAAGCGTCTGCCGTTTGAAGAAGCCGCCAGCGGCGCCGTCGCGCTTGAGACTTTGCTGCCGGCCGCCTTGCGGCTCTATCACGCCGAGGCGCTTGACCTGCCGACGCTGTTTCGGGCGATGTCGCTTAATCCGGCGAAGCGGCTTGGGCTGGCGGCGGGGCGGCTTGCGGTCGGGGCGCCGGCGGATCTTGTGCTGTTTGATCCGCATAAGCCGTTCGTTCTGGACCGTTTCGCGCTGCGCTCGAAATCCAAGAACACACCCTTTGACGGCGCGCGCCTGCAGGGTAAGGTGCTGGCGACCTTTGTTGCCGGAATCCCTGTTTATGAGGCCGATTGATGCCACTTTTTGAAACCACGACTGCTGGCCTGATCCTCTGGGCCCTCATTGGCTATGGGCTTGGGTCGATCCCCTTTGGCATGGTGCTGGCGCGGATCATGGGGCTTGGCAATCTGCGCGAGATCGGATCGGGCAATATCGGCGCGACCAATGTGCTGCGCACCGGCAACAAGAAGGCGGCGGCGCTGACGCTTTTGCTCGACGGGGGCAAGGGCGCGGTTGCCGTGCTTTTGGCGCGGGTCTTTGCCGGGGAGGACGCGGTGCAGCTTGCGGCGCTGATGGCCTTTATCGGCCATTGCTATCCGGTCTGGCTTGGGTTTCGCGGCGGCAAGGGGGTTGCGACCTTTCTCGGCATTCTGCTGGCGCTGGCCTGGCCGGTGGGGGTTGCCTGTTGTCTGACCTGGCTGGTTGCGGCGCTGATCAGCCGGATGTCGTCGATGGCGGCAATCATGGCGGCGGCGCTGTCGACGGGCTGGGCGATTGTGCTTGGCTATGGGCCGGTTGTCATTCTGGTGTTTGTGCTGACCCTTCTGGTGTTTTGGCGCCATCGCAGCAATATGGCGCGGATCAAGGCCGGCACAGAGCCGAAGATTGGCCGAAAGGGGTAAGTGCGGCGCGAGGGGCGCTGCCCCTCACACTCCCCGGGATATTTTCCGGCAAGAAGAAGCCCCGTTCAGTAGCTGTATTCGGCGTAGATACGGTCAAGGTTACCGTTCCAGTCGCCGTGGAAATGCTCGAGCAGTTCGTCGGCCGGGGTTTTGCCGGTCTCTATGCTTTCATTCAGGGCATTGAGGAAGTGGGTCTCGTCCGGGATCATGCCGCCGCCGCCCGAGCGCGCGCGCGCCTTGAGGCCGGCATTCGAGATTGCTACGGCCTCGCGGGCGATGTCGTGCAGGCCGATGCCGTTGACCTTGGCCTGAAGACCATCGACGCTTGCGGCGACGCGCAGGCCCTTGCGGGTTTCGGCGTCCCATGATTTGCAAATATCCCAGGCCGCATCGAGCGAAGATTGGTCATACATCAGCCCGACCCAGAAGGCCGGCAGGGCGCAAAGCCGACGCCAGGGGCCGCCATCGGCGCCGCGCATTTCCATGAATTTCTTGATCCGCGCCTCGGGGAAGATCGTGGTCAGGTGATCGGCCCAATCCGAGAGCGTGGGTTTTTCACCCGGCAGGGCGGGCAATTCGCCGCGCAGGAAATCGCGGAAGGATTGGCCGAGAGCGTTGATGTATTTGCCGTCACGATAGACGAAATACATCGGCACATCGAGCGCGTAATCGGCGTATTGTTCAAATCCGAAGCCCTCGTCAAAGACAAAAGGCAACATGCCGGTACGTGCCGGATCAAGATCGCGCCAGACCCGCGCGCGCCATGATTTATGGCCGTTGGGTTTGCCCTCGAAGAACGGCGAATTGGCAAACAGGGCGGTGGCCACCGGTTGCAACGCAAGGGCGACGCGGAATTTCTGGACCATGTCGGCTTCGGAGCTGAAATCGAGGTTGACCTGAACGGTGCAGGTGCGGCGCATCATCGTCTGGCCCATGGTGCCGACGGTCTGCATGTAGCTGTCCATCAGCTTGTAGCGGCCCTTGGGCATCAGCGGCATCTGCTCGTGGGTCCAGACCGGGGCGGCGCCAAGGCCGATAAAGCCGACGCCGACCTTGTCGGCGATATCCTTGACGTCGCGCAGGTGGGCGTTCACCTCGTCGCAGGTCTCGTGGATGGTTTCGACCGGCGCGCCCGAAAGCTCAAGCTGACCGCCCGGTTCAAGCGAGACATTGGCGCCGTCTTTTTCAAGCCCGATAAGCTTGCCGCCCTCTTCCACCGGCGCCCAGCCGTGGCCGTCGCGCAACCCCTCAAGCACCGCGAGAATGCTGCGCTCTCCCTCGTAGGGGATCGGTTTGAGCGTGTCCTTGCAATAGCCGAATTTCTCGTGCTCGGTGCCGATGCGCCAGTCGTCTTTGGGCTTGCAGCCGCTCGCCATATACTCGGCAAGCTGGTCGTGATGTTCAATCGGCCCGCCGCCGGATTGTGGAATGGACATGATCGGGCCTCCTGATCGGGTCACCTAGGGTTGGGAAACACAAGTGGCCTTTTGCGCGCAGAGTGTCAATGCAGCCTTAGGTGTGAGGCGGCGGTTTGAGGCTTTTGCCAGATCACGACCACTTGATCGGAAGGGCGGCGCATCTGGGCGAGCATATGTTCGGTGCGAATGCCGGGCAGGGTGGCAAAGGCGTCAAACAGCGCCTCGGCGCCTTCAGCAGTCAGCGGGATGGCAAGCTCGGGCTGGCCCGGCTGGCTCAGGAGCCAATGGGCGGGGCGCGAACGCGGATCAAGCTTGAGGGTGCTCAGATCGCCCATCGCCACAACCCCGCCGGTCAGCGGGCCGAAATAGGCCACCTGGCCCTCATCAACGCGCACCACGCCCGGCCCGCCAGACCCGGCGCGAAAGCGGGCGCGTTGCAGGCCTGCGGCAAGGATGGCGGCGGCGAGGACAAGAACGACATAGCCAAGCCACTGCAAGAGGCCGATGGTGGTGAGTGCCCACCACAGGCCGATGGCGAGGGTTGCAACGCCCACCAGAACCTCGCGCCAGCGCCAGAGGGCGGCGCGCGCTTCGGGGCGCATGAAGCTCATGATCGATCCCCGTCGCACAATTGCCGTGGTGACTGTGACGGGATGGGGTGATCCGCCTCGCGCCAGTCATAGGGCGCGCGGATCGGCGTGAACGCCATATCCGTGAAGTCGCGGATCAGGGTAAGCTCCTGCGCCTTGCGCAGGTACAGGCGGCCCTGTTCGGTATGATAAAGGTCGTTTTCAAAGCGGTCCGACGGCGTGGTCTGCTCTGCTTTTTCAGATTGCCGAAGCCTGTCATCGTATTCCCGGATGCGTTTCAGGCCCGAGGCCCGACCGATGATGTCACCCTCGCCCGCGACGATATAGTGAGCGTTATCAATGAATGAGCCTCCGCCGCCCCAGGTGTGCCCCTGTGGAAAAAGGGCCAGAGCGGTGAAATAGGGCGGGCGCGAGATGGCGCTGTAACTGCCCTTGCCTTCGCTCCTCCATCGGCCGTCGAGGGCGAAGTAAATGAAATGTTTTCCATCGGGCGAGAGGTTGCAGCGTTCAACGTATACTTTGTGGTCAAGCCACTGACCGTCCTCAAAGCGGTTGGTCTGGCGGTCCCACAGGATCATGCGATAGCGCTTGCTCGGTCCCTGTCGCAAGATCACGGCGCGGCTGTTGTCGCGCGCGAAAAACAGGTGCAGCTTGATGGTCGGGACCATATTCATGCCCAATCCCCCAAAGCCTGTTGCCAGAGGGTCATGGCGGCGACGGCGGCGGTGTCAGCGCGCAGGATGCGCGGGCCAAGGGCAATGGCATGGGCAAAGTGCAGGGCATGAAGGCGGGTGCGTTCGGCCTCGGAAAACCCGCCCTCCGGCCCGATGAGGATGGCCCAGGGCGCGCCCTTTGCGAGGCCGCCTGTCAGGGCGGAAGAGCCGCCCGCAAGCGCCTCGTCGCAAAACATCAGCTGTCGCCCGGCGGGCCAGTCCGCGATCAGCCGGTCGAGTTTCTGCAACCCGCAAACCTCGGGCACAAAGGTGCCGCCGCATTGCTCGGCGGCCTCGAGAGCATGGGCCTGAAGGCGATCCTGTCGGATGCGTTCGGAATTGGTGAATTCGGTCTGCACCGGCAGGATGCGCGCCGCGCCCATCTCGGCGGCCTTTTCGACGATGAAATCGGTGCGCGCCTTTTTGATCGGCGCAAACAGCAGCCAGAGATCGGGCGGATCGCGTTGTGCGCGGGTCTGCTCTTCGGCCCTGAGCAGGCCGCCGCGCTTACCGGCCTCGGCCACGGTGGCGCGCCATTCGCCATCGGTGCCGTTGAACAGCAAAACCGGATCCCCCGCGCCCTGTCGCATCACCCCGAAAAGGTAGTGCGCCTGGTCGCGGTCCAGAGGAACCGTTTGCCCTTGCCCCAAAGGGTGCTCTACATAAAGTCTGATCTTAGCCGTTTTCATGAGGCCAACATATGACCGGAAACAACCAGACGCCAGAGGCCGTGGGCGAGAATGCCGGACAGGTGGCCGATGCCTATCGCGGCAATTGGGTGGACCGTCTTGCCCCCGCCGCGACGCGCCCCTATCTCCGCCTGGCGCGGGCGGACCGGCCAATCGGGACCTGGCTTTTGCTGTTGCCGTGCTGGTGGGGGCTGATGCTTGCGATGCTGAGCGACGGGCGCGCGGGCTGGCATGATCTCTGGATTTTTGCGGGCTGCGCGATTGGGGCCTTCCTGATGCGCGGGGCGGGTTGCACGTGGAACGACATCACCGACCGCCATATCGACGGCTCGGTGGCGCGCACCGCATCGCGGCCTATCCCGTCGGGTCAGGTCAGCGTCAGGGGCGCTTTGGTATGGCTCGCCGCGCAGGCGCTGGTGGCGTTTGGCATCCTTTTGACCTTTAATCTGGCCGCCATTGCGCTTGGCGTTTTGTCGCTTTTGCCGGTTGCGGTCTATCCCTTTGCCAAGCGGTTTACCTGGTGGCCGCAGGTGTTTCTGGGGCTGGCGTTCAACTGGGGCGCGTTGCTGGCCTGGACCGCACACACCGGTCGGCTAGAAGCGCCGGCGGTGTTGCTGTACCTCGCCGGGATCGCCTGGACGTTGTTTTATGACACGATCTATGCCCATCAGGACGCCGAGGATGATGCCTTGATCGGGGTGAAATCGACGGCGCGGCTGTTTGGGGAAAATTCGCCGCGCTGGTTGCGGTGGTTTCTCGTTATCTCGGTGTCGATCATGGCGGTTGCGGTCATCTTGGCGGTGCCAGATGGGCGACCACTCGCGCTTTTGGTGGCGCTCTGCGGGCCCTGGGCGATGGGCTGGCACATGCAATGGCAGATGCGCCAGCTCAAGCTTGATGACACATCGCGGCTTTTGATGTTGTTCCGCTCGAACCGGGATGCGGGGCTTTTGCCTGTGCCGTTTTTCGCCGTCGCCCTGCTGCTGTGATTGATCTTGTGCGGGCAGCGGCCTAAAGACAAAGCCCAGGGAACAAGGACCGGCCAGAACCTCATGCGTTTATCCTCAGTTTTCACGATTGCCGCAGCGTTTTTCGGAGCGGCCGTTTTATGTGTGGTTGCCGCCGGATTCGCGGTCAGCGCCATCGAAGACGGATCGCGCCGCGCGGTGCGTGATACGCTCGATCTGCAAGACATGGTCTGGGCCGAGGTCGATACCGACGGGCTTCAGGTGTTTCTGGCGGGCACGGCCCCGACCGAAGCCGCGCGCTTCAAGGCGCTGTCGGTGGCGGGCACGATTGTTGATGCCGCGCGGGTGATTGACCAGATGCTGGTTCAGGATGCCGCCGATATCGCGCCGCCGCGGTTCTCGATCGAGATATTGCGCAACGACCGGGGCATTTCCCTGATCGGGCTGGTGCCAAGCGCCACGGACCGCAACGAGCTTTTGGCCGGTATTGCCAAGGCCACGGATGGGGCCCCGGTGGCCGATCTGCTGGATGTGGCGGATTATCCCTATCCCGAGACATGGCCCGATGCGCTTGACTATGCGGTGCGCTCGCTTGGCAAGCTGCTGCGCACCAAGATTTCGGTCAGCGCCGAGCGGGTTGAAATCACCGCCATGGTCGACAGCCCCGAGGCACAACGCCGGGTCGAAACCGATCTGGCGCGTGGCGCGCCGGATGGTGTGCGCCTTGCGCTCGCTATCTCGGCGCCGCGTCCGGTGATCACGCCGTTCACCCTGCGCTTTTTGATCGAAGACGGGCGCGCGCGGTTTGATGCCTGCTCGGCCGATACCGAAGAGGCGCGCGAGCAGATTTTGCGCGCTGCAGGGCAGGCCGGTCTTCAGACCAAGGCCGATTGCGTGATCGGCATGGGCGTGCCCTCGCCACAATGGGCGCATGCGGCCGAATTGGCGATTGCCGCTGTTGGCAAGCTTGAGGGCGGCAGCGTGACCTTCTCGGATGCCGATATCGCGCTCTGGGCGCCACAAGGCACGCCGCAGGGAGAGTTTGACGATGTGGTCGGCCAGCTTGAGGCCGATTTGCCCGAGGTCTTTGCCTTGCAGGCGACACTGCCGCCGCCGCCGAATGCCGACGCGCCGGTGGTGCCTGAATTCATCGCCACGCTGTCGCCCGAGGGGCAGGTTCTGATCCGCGGGCGGGTGAACAGCGAGGCCACACGCGACACCGTGGACAGCTTTGCCAAGGCGCGGTTTTCATCCGATGCGGTGCATGTCACCGCGCGGGTGGCCGAGGGCCTGCCGAAGAGCTGGCCGTTGCGGGCTCTGACGGCGCTTGAAGCCCTTTCTTACCTGTCGAACGGGGCGGTGACGGTGACGCCGGATACCCTTGCGGTGCAGGGCAATACCGGGCGCAAGACCGCAAGCGCGCAGATTTCGCAATTCCTGTCGGAAAAACTTGGCGGTTCAGAACAGTTTTCGATCGACGTGACTTATAAGGCGGCGCTTGATCCGGTGGCGGGCCTGCCCACGGCCGACGAATGCGAGGCCGAAATTGCCGAGGTGCAAACCGGCCGCAAGATCAACTTCGAGCCGGGCTCGGCCACGATCGACAGCGCGGGCGCGGCGATCATGGATGATATCGCGGAGATCCTGAAGCGCTGTGGCGAAATTCGCATGGAAATCGGCGGCCATACCGACAGCCAGGGCCGCGAAGAGATGAACGAACAGCTCAGTGAGCAACGCGCGCGCGCCGTCCTGAACGAATTGCGCCTGCGCCGGGTTCTGACATCCTCGATCGACGCCAAGGGGTACGGCGAAAGCAAACCGATTGCCGATAATGCCACCGAGGACGGGCGCGAGACCAACCGGCGGATCGAATTCCGCCTGATCCGCCCCGAGCCGGTGCCGGAAGAGCAAACAGGCCTTGAAAGCCTAGAAGAACCGGTGGAAGAAGGAAGCGAAGTGCAGGACTAGGAAGACACGACCGATGAACAGAACTGAGTTTATCATTGCCACCGCCATCGTCTTGTTCGTGGCGTTTTGCATGGGCTGGTTCGCGAATTGGCTGATCCACCGTTTCATCCGCGTGGCGGGCTCTGATGTGGGCGAGCTGGAGCGTATGGCGCAGGAGCTTCACGAGGCCGAGGAAACCCGCGATCAGGCGATCACCTATCTGCAACAGCGCGAGGCCGAGCTGACCAATCAGCTCAGCCAGACCGAAGCCGAGCTTGCCGCCACGATGGACGGGTTGCGCGAGGCGCGCTATGAGGCCGAACAGATGCGGGCGCATCTTGAAAAGGTCAGCGGCCGCGCGGCGGGATAAGCACCGGATTTCGAGTATTTTTCTGGAACAATGAAAGACGCCTAAAACCCGTCGAACGCGCAGAGTGCGTGAACATCCATGCCCATGGTTTCCAGCCGGGCGCGCCCGCCAAGATCAGGCAGGTCGATGATGAAGGCACAGCTCAGGATTTCGCCGCCCAGCCTCTCGATCAGGCGAATGCCCGCCGCTGCGGTGCCGCCGGTGGCCAGAAGATCGTCAACCACGAGGATCTTCTCGCCCGGCTGAATGGCGTCATCGTGAATCTCGACGGTCGCCTCGCCATATTCGAGCGTGTACTCCTCGGAAATCACCGCAGCGGGCAGCTTGCCCTTTTTTCGGATCGGAACAAAGCCGACGGAAAGCTGATGGGCGATGGCCCCGCCAAGGATAAAGCCGCGCGCCTCGAGGCCGACGACCTTGTCGATCCGCTGTCCGACATAGGGTTGCAGCATCTGGTCAATGGCGATCCGGAACCCGCGCGCATCGGCAAAAAGCGTGGTCACATCGCGAAACATGATCCCCTCGTGGGGGAAATCCCTGATCGTGCGAATGTAATCCTTGACGGTTTTGGTGTTGGGCATTGGCGGGGCTTTCGGAATTGTGGCGTCGCGACGGGGTTTAGGCGCAAGGCGGGCGCAAGCGCAAGGCCTCAGAGCGCGCGACGGTAATCTGCGATACCTTCCGTGAGGGCGCTGACGCCCCAAAGCACAAGGGCGAAGATCACCACGCAGACCATGAAATTCAGCAGCGTTTGCAAACGCCGTTGTACGCGGGTGGTGGGATTGGCGAAAAACGGAATTTCAGGGCGCAACAGAAAGCGCGAGGCCAGATAGGCAAAGAGAAGTGCCGCGAGGCACCAATAGGTCACGTCGAAAATCAGCGGATCATAGGTTTGCGCCAGATAACTGGCCAGGCCGACCAGCAGAATCCAGCGAATGACCTGAAACACCTCGTCGGTGAAGGCCTCAAAGCGGCGGCCCATCTTGTGGCGCTGGTTCGGGTCACTCAGGCGATGCAAAATATTGCTCATGGGGCTATCAGAGCATGCATTGCCCCACCCGGTATAGCCCTGGCGGCCTGTATTGCCTTACGCGCGCGAAGATGTGACCGGATTTGGTGATGTCAGCCGGCGCGGCGCAGGGTTGCGGTCATGACCCCCATCCCGATCAAGGCCATGCCGCCCGAGCGTGTGAGCCATGTGATCACCGAGGGCCACTTGATCGTGGCGCGCAGGCGATCGGCCAAGAGGGCATAGGCAAGCGCATTGAGCGCGGCAAGCGCGACGAAGGTGGCGATCAGGATCGCGAATTGCGGGGCAAGCGGGGCATCAAGAGTGACGAACTGCGGGACGAAGGCGATGAAAAACCCGATGGATTTGGGGTTGAGCGCGGTCACGGCGGCGGCATGGGCCAGAACCTTGCGCGGGGTGCTGTCGGGCGTGGCTACAGCCTCAAGCCCGTCGATGCGCGGCGTGCGCAGCAACTTGAGCCCCATCCAGATCAGATAGGCCGCGCCAATCCATTTGAGCAGCGTAAAAAGCGTCGCCGAGGCCAGCACCAACGCGCCAAGCCCCAAAAGCGAGGCGGTCATCGCGATCAGATCGCCCAGGGCCACGCCCGTGGCCGAGGCAAGCGCGACCCGTCGGCCCTGTGACAGGGCATAGCTTAGAACCAACAGAACAGTTGGGCCGGGAATGAGCAAAAGCGCGGTCGAGGCGGCAACGAAGGTCAGCCAGAGATCAAGCGACATGATAGACTCCCCTTTTTTTTACAGAACACGGCCCGCAACCGCATCAAGCTTGGCCATGAGGGCCGCATCGCGGGCCTCGGGGGCGGTGAGAATGGCGAATTCAAGCGCCCGGTCACAGCCATGCGGACAGGGCGCGCGATCCGCGCCCAAAAGCGACGGCAGGCGGCGCACCATATCGCGGCCCTTGTCGGCATTGCCCATAAGCGTGGCGATGATGGCGGTCACATCGACCTCGCCGTGATCGGGGTGCCAGCTATCGTAATCGGTGATCATCGCGACGCTTGCATAGCAAAGCTCGGCCTCGCGGGCGAGTTTCGCCTCGGGCATATTGGTCATGCCGATCACGTCGCAGCCCCAGACCTCGCGGTACATTTTCGATTCCGCCAGCGTGGAAAACTGCGGGCCTTCCATCGCCAGATAGGTGCCGCCCGTGTGCACGGTGACACCTGCCGCGCGCGCCGCCTCTTCGCAGGCCGCACCAAGGCGCGGACAGGTCGGATGCGCAACGCTGACATGGGCGACGCAGCCGGTGCCAAAGAATGAGCTTTCCCGCGCGACGGTGCGGTCGATGAACTGATCCACGATGACGAAATCGCCCGGCGCCATGTCTTCGCGAAACGAGCCAGAGGCCGACACGCTGATCACATCGGTGACGCCAAGCCGCTTGAGCGCGTCGATATTGGCACGATAGGGCACGGTGGTCGGCGAGTGCACATGACCGCGTCCATGGCGCGGCAAAAACGCCATTTTGACACCCTCAAGCGTGCCGGTCAGGATTTGGTCCGAAGGCGCCCCCCACGGGGTTTCAATGGCCTGCCAGGTGGCATCCGCGAGCCCGTCAATCTCGTATAGGCCAGAGCCGCCGATTACGCCGATCATCGTGTCAGTCATGTGAAATCCCTGCAAAATGGAGTGTTTGACAAACTGTTACGACTGTTTGGGTCAAATGAAAATGCCTGCACCGGTGAAGGTGCAGGCAAGGCGCGCGCCGCCCTCATCCCCGAAGACGGGCGCGCCGGGCCGGGCAGAGGTTAGCCCAGATTTTCGACAACCTCGTCCGTGCTCCAGACGGCGTTGGCCATGTAGCGAAAGTTGATCAGGGCGGCGAGATATCCGTCGCCCTCGGGCAACATCGCGGCGGCGGTCCCATCTGAGACCACGGCCACCTCGAACCCCTGCTCAAGCAACTCGCGCATATGGCTTTCGGTGCACAGATTGGCCGACATGCCCGCAAGGATCACCTGATCAATGCCGCGCTTGCGCAGTTGCAGGACCATCTCATTGGTTTCGGGGCCATACACCTTGTGCGGCGAACAGATGATGGTTTTGCCGTCATGAATATACTCTTTATATTCAGGCATATAGTCGGCGCCAGATCCCTCGAACCCGTCGAGCGACAGCGGCCCCGCACGATCAAACATGCCGATCTTGTGCATCAGCTTTTCAAGCGCGCCTTCGAATTTCCAGCCGTGATCAGTGGGGTAATAGTAATGCGGCGAGATCGCCACGGTTAGGCCCTTGGCCTTGGCCGCGCGAAACAGGCGGCCGATGTTTTCAACCGTTTTGTTGCGCGTCACGCTTTCGCCGACCACGCCCCAGGTGACCCCGTCGGGCGACAGGAAATCGACCTGCGGGTCGGTGACCACAAGCGCCGTGCGCGACAGATCAAGCACCATGTCACTTGGCGGCAGGGCCGGTTCGGCGGGGGGCGCATAGGGGTCTGTGGCCTGTGCCTCGGCGGTGCCTGCGGCGAGGGTGGCGGCGGTGGCCGCACCAAGCGCTGCGGTGCCGGTCAGGGCCTGGCGGCGGGTGAACCTTGGGTCATGTCCATGATCGTGGTCGTTGCAATTGCACATTTTGGCATCCTTTTTGAATCGTGGTTTCGCATGCCTTAAGCTGGCAGGTCCGATGTGCCTTTTCGTCCTGAATACGTGGCTTCACGATTAGTTTTGGTGCCAGTCCTGCCAAGGCATGACAAAATATTCCCATGCATATGACCCATCCAAACCCTGACCCGCATGACCGTGTCCTGACCGAGTTGGACATCGAGGCCGATCCCTTTGCCATCTGCGCGCTTGAAGGGGCCTGTACGCTTGGCCTTGGGCGTGCGCCGGGGGCGACCTTGCATTATGTGCTGGGCGGGCAGGGGCGGCTAAGCTTTCAATCCTTGCCGCCGATTGATCTGGTGCCGGGGCGGTTGGTGCTTGTGCCTTCAAGTCTGCATCATTCGCTGCGCAACCATGGCGGTGGTCAGGTCGGATTGCCGGTCTGCCAGCCTGCGGGTCTTGATCTTGAACAGCATGTCGCGCGCGGCGAGGGCGGTGGAAATATGGTGGTGCTCTGCTCGACGGTTCGGCTTGGCCTGCGCGACACCCACGGGCTTGTCGATCTGATGCGTGTGCCGCTGACGCTTGACCTTGGCGATGCGCCGGGGGCGGCGCAGGCGATCAACGCCCTTGTCGGCGAGGTGACGCAGCCGCGCACCGGGCGGCGGGCGATGATCCGGGTGCTGTTGTTGCAATGCGTGATCGAGATGCTGCGCCAGCGTCTGGATGCGGGTGACCCGGCGGTTCTCTGGCTTGGCGCGCTGGCCGATCCGGGCCTGTGGCGCAGCCTGCGCGCGATGCTGGATGATCCGGGCGCCGCGCATTCTCTGGAAGGGCTTGCCGAGGTCGCGGGCATGAGCAGATCCCGCTTTGCCGAGCGGTTTCAGATGTCTTACGGCCGTGCGCCGATGGGGTTTTTGCGCGCCCTTCGCCTTGCGCGCGCCGCGCAGCTTTTGACCGAGCGCCGCGAGCCGGTGAAACGCATCGCACAGATGGTGGGCTTTACCAGCCGCAGCGCCTTTACCCGCGCCTTCATCGAGGTATGGGGCCAGTCGCCGCGCGCCTTTCGTCAGGAAAAAACCGGTTGATTGCCCGCCTCAGGCCGCCGAGCGGGCGCAAAAGGTTACCTTGTTGCGCCCCTGCGCCTTGGCCAGGTAAAGCGCGCGATCGGCCTCATCAAGCAGAAGATCAACGGTCGGGGCGACATAGGCAGCGCTGGGCGTTGCCATTGTCACGCCGATGCTGATGGTCACGTGCAGGGGCTCGCTCTGGCCCGGCACGGTGATTGGTGTCTGGCGGATCACGTGACAGAGCCGGTCGGCGGTCTGCTGGGCGCGAAAGCGGTTGCTGCCGGGGGTCACGATCAGAAACTCCTCGCCGCCGATCCGCGCCAGCATGTCGCCCTCGCGCAGATGCGCGCGAAGCTGATTGGTCACGGCGCAAAGAACACTGTCGCCGGCGGCATGACCATAGCGGTCATTGACCTGTTTGAAGAAATCGAGGTCGGCCACCATGACGGCAAAGCTGCCCTCGGTCTGGCGCGTTTCCTCAATCAGGCGGTTCAGAAATGGCAGGGCATAGCGCCGGTTATAGGCGCCGGTCAGCGGATCGACCACAGCCGCCTGAAGGCCCAGCAAAAGCTGTGTGCGCATTTGCTTGCTCCAGCGTTTGTGGCAAAGCTGATTGTCCATCCGAAGCGCAAGTTCATCGCGGTCCGCCAGACCGATGATCACGTCATTCGCCCCCATATCCAGCAGGGTGACGGCAAGCGGGCTTGTGTCGCCATCCAAAAGCGCGATCACCGGACAGCAATGGGTACGCTGCGCGGCCTTGAGCTCGGCCAGAAGGCGCAAGCCCTCTTCGGCATCGGCAAGCCCGATCCGCAAAAGATAGACATCCGGGATTTGCTGATCCGGGGCAATCGGCATGGCCTGTTCGGTCCCGTAAGCGCTGAACTGATGGGGCGAATCCTGGGTCATCATCCCCTGAAGCGCGAGCGCCTCCGGCTTGGAGCGCGCAACGATGGCGATACGGCCCGGTCTTTGAAATTCGCGCCGCGCCTCGGCAAAGCCAAGCACATGGGGCGCGCCCGATTGCATGGTCAGGTCGTGATTGTTGTGATGCTGGCGCAAAAGGTTGCGCAGCCGCGCCAGCAAAAGCGGCTCTTGCACCGGTTTTGTCAGAATGTCATCGGCCCCCGCGCGCAGAACCGCATGGCGTTCATGCACACAGGAATGGGTCTGCAACAGGATGATCGGCGTGGTGGTCAGGTCTTTGATCTTGCGCAGAGCGATCACGAAGTCTGCGGCGGCCATGCCCGACAGATGGGCACTGGCCAGAATCAGGTCGGGCCGGGTGCTGGCGGCCATTGCCAACGCCTCAGTTGCCGAACTGGCCTGGACCACCTCGTAATGGGGCGCCGACAGTTTGACCTTTAGGACAATCCTGTTGGTGGCCAGATCATCGACAATCAGAATTTTATCTGACATGGCACAGCGCCTTTCTGACTTGCCCTTTTTGCTTGCTCGACTATCCATGTCAGAAGTTAAGAAAACCTTTCACGGAATTAACCTGGTTGAACATGAAGCAAGAATCCGCCGAGACGATCGCATTGCAGGCTTTGGCCTGGCTGGCCGGGCATGACGAGCTTTTGCCGGTGTTTTTAGGGGCAAGCGGCGCGTCAGAGACCGATTTGCGGGCGCGCGCCACCGAGCCGGAATTCCTTGGCGCGGTTTTAGACTTCTTAATGATGGACGATGCCTGGGTTGTGGAATTCTGCGACACGCAGGGCCTGAGCTATGAAACCCCGATGATGGCACGGGTGGTTTTGCCCGGCGCAGAACAGATCAACTGGACATGAGTGCCACCGCGTCAACCCGTCGGGTCGATGGCATCCTGTTTGACAAGGATGGCACGCTGTTTGATTTTCACGCCACCTGGAGTGTCTGGGCCCATAGCGTGATCCTTGACCTTGCCGAGGGCGACGCGCCCCTGATGCAGCGGATTGCCGATGCGGCCGACTACGACCTTGCGCTGCGCCGGTTTCGCCCGACCAGCCCGATCATTGCAGGCACCAATCGCGAGGCGGCGGAATGTCTGGCGCGCGCCGTGCTGCGGCGCACGGTGGACGAGATCGAGACCTATCTGATGCAATCTGCGGCCCTTGCGCCGCTGGCCCCCGCCGTGCCGCTGGCCCCCTTTCTTGAGGGGCTGGCCCTGACCGGTCTGCGGCTTGGTGTGATGACGAACGACACCGAACACGGCGCGCGCGCGCATCTTGGGGCGGCGGGCGTGGCCGGGCATTTCCATTTCATTGCCGGGTTTGATTCCGGCCATGGGGCAAAACCCTCGCCCGCGCCGCTTTTGGCCTTTGCGCACGCGATGGCGCTTGATCCGGCCCGCATCGCCATGGTCGGAGACAGCACCCATGACCTCATGGCCGGGCGCGCCGCGGGCATGCAGACCATTGGCGTGCTGACCGGCCCTGCCCAAGAGGCCGATCTTGCCCCGTTGGCGGATGTGGTTTTTCCCGATATCGGACATATCCCCGGCTGGCTTGGGGCATGACGCGCCACCCGCTGTTTGGTCTGGCTCTGGCCATGTTTGGCGCGCTGACCCTGACGCCGGATGCGTTGTTCATGCGATTGTCAGAGATGGGCGGCTATCAGATGGTCGCCTGGCGCGGCCTTTTGATGGGCACGGTCATGCTTGTGCTTTGGGCGCTGACAAGCCAGACGCGGCGGCGCGATCTTGCGGTGCTGGCAAGCGGCTATGGCGCCCTGATCCTCGTGTGCCAGTATCTCAACGCGACACTGTTCAGCCTTGGCATCGCCCATGCGCCGGTCTCGATCGTGCTCTTTTCGGTGGCAACGGTGCCGGTCTTTGCCGCGCTTTTTGCCCGCCTGATCATCAAGGAACCGACGCGCCCGGCCACATGGGTCACGATTGCGGTGGTGATGGCGGGCATCGCCCTTGCGGTTTTTGGCGGCGAGGGTGCGCGCGTCGGCCTTGATCGCGCGGCGCTTTTGGGGGCCTTGGCGGGCCTGGGCGTGGCGATGGTTCTGGCGATGAACTTTGTCATCCTGCGCGCCCAGCCACAGATACCGATCCTGTTGGTGATCGGTCTTGGTGCGCTGATTGCTGGTGCCACGGGCGCGACAATCACCGGAAGCGGCGCGATGATGCAGGGCCAGGTCTGGGCGATTGCGATCTGCGGTCTGGTGATTTTGCCGGTGTCGTTCTTTTCGCTCTCGCTGGCCTCGCGCTATACCCATGCCTCGAATGTCAGCCTTATGCTGTTGCTTGAAACGGTTCTGGGGCCGCTTTGGGTCTGGCTTGGGATCGGCGAGGCACCGACGCCGCTTATGCTTTTGGGGGGTGCCGTGGTGGTGGTGAGCCTTGCCATTTACCTCTGGTTCAGCGGGCGGCGGGCGGCCGCGAGGGCGGCGGAGTGACCGGCAGGGGATCGCGAACAGCAAAAACGACAGGATAAGTCGCAAAGCGGCATGTAGCCCCCGCAAGAGCGGTGTTTCGTTAAATCAGACGAGCACGCGGAGAGCATGACATGGCGGAAGATCTCAAACGCAGAACACGCAGCGGCGGGCGCGCGGGCAGTGTGGCCCGGCGCGGCAGCGCGGTCATCGAACAGATGCCCTGGAACCCACCAATCAATACCGACCGCCCGACAGAGCCTCTGGATCCGGCAGGGGTAGAGGCCATTCACAACGGCGCGATGCGGATTCTCGAAGAGATCGGCATCACCTTTCTCAATCCCGAAGCGGTCGAGATCCTGCGTGCCTCGGGCGGGTGCACCATCGAGGGTGAAAACGTCCGGATGGGGCGCGATTTCGTGATGGAGACGATCGCCCTGGCCCCCGAGCAATGGACGATCACGCCGCGCAATCCCGATCACACCCTGACCATTGGCGGGCGGCACCTCAACTTTGGCAACGTGTCCTCGCCACCCAGTTATTGGGACATGAAGATTGGCCGCAAGGTGACCGGCACCCGCGAGATGTGTCAGCACCTTCTGATGCTGAGCCAGTATTTCAACTGTGTGCATTTCGTCGGCGGCTATCCGGTCGAGCCTCAGGATATCCATGCCAGTGTCCGCCATCTGGACGTGCTTTATGACAAGCTGACGCTGACTGACAAGGTGGCGCATGCCTATTGCCTTGGCAAGGAACGGGTCGAGGATGTGATGGAAATGGTGCGCATCGCGGGCGGTCTCAGCCATGAGGAATTCGAAGAAAAACCGCGGATGTATACCAACATCAACTCGACCTCGCCGCTCAAGCATGACTTTCCGATGCTCGATGGCTGGATGCGGATGGCGCGGCGCAATCAGGGGCTTGTGGTGACGCCGTTTACCCTTGCCGGCGCGATGGCTCCGGTCACCATGGCGGGCGCGGTTGCGCAATCGCTGGCCGAGGCGCTCTGCGCGGTTGTGCTGGCGCAGCTGATCCGTCCCGGCGCGGCCTGTGCCATCGGGACGTTCACCAGCAATGTCGACATGAAATCAGGTGCGCCCGCCTTTGGCACCCCCGAATATATGCGCGCCACCCAGATGACCGGGCAGATGGCGCGATTCTACAAGCTGCCGATGCGCGCAAGCGGTGTTTGCGCCGCCAACGTGCCCGACGGTCAGGCGATATGGGAGACCTCGAACAGCCTGTGGTCGGCGGTGCAGTCGGGCGCGCATATGGTCTATCACGCGGCCGGATGGCTTGAGGGCGGCTTGATCGCCAGCCCCGAGAAATTCGTGATGGATTGCGAGATATTGCAGCATATCCAGCGCTATATGGACCCGATGCTGACTGCCACAGGTGTCGACGACATTGCCATTGATGCCATTCGCGAAGTGGGCGATCAGGGGCATTTCTTTGGCATTCAGCACACCCAGGACCGCTATACCACCGCGTTTTATCAGCCCTTCCTGAGCGACTGGCGCAACTATGAGGCATGGGAGGCCGCCGGGGCGGTCTGGACCCCGGCACGGGCGCATCAGATCTATCTCGAAATCATCGCGAGTTTTGAGGCGCCGCCAATGCAGGAGAGCATCCGCGAGGAGCTTGCGGCCTTTGTCGAGCGGCGCAAGGCCGAAGGTGGCGCACCGACGGATTTCTGAGGCTGGTGCCGCCCGCCTACCCCGCGCCCGCAAAAGGGGCGGGGTCTATAAGGGCTGGCGAGTTGCGGGTGGTCAGCCAGGGATGCCTCCGGCGGGAGTATTTCGGGAAAGGTGAAAGACCGGCCTGTTTGAAAGACGGGCCTTTTTACCCGAGGATCCCGGTGGGTTTGCCGTCTATGCTCTGCGCATTCTTGCGGGTCCGGTAGGCGCGCAGGCCGTCCTCGCCCATCTCGTCATAAAATGGAAGCAGGTCGGTCTCGCCGCGCGAGCGTTGGAATGTCATCACCGGAACTCCGGTGCCGCAGGACGGCTGCACCAGGTCGATGCCAAGGTCGAAGATCTGGCGGCTGCCGGGGAGCACGGGGAAGGGTTCGGCGAGGGTCGGCCAGTCAGGATCGTGCGGGTGGATGACTCGGGCCTGACCATAGACTCGCAGGATCAGCGGATCGCCGTCAAAGGCGCAGAACATCAGCGTCATCCGTCCCGTGGCCGCCACATGTGCCGCAGTTTCATTGCCGGACCCGCTGAGATTGAGCCAGGTGATCCGGTTGGGCCGGTGAATTTTCAACCTGTCCATCCCCTTGGGCGATAGATTGACGCGCCCATCGTGATCGGCGGTGGCGACGAAGAACATCGTTTGGCGGGTGATAAAGGCAGTGAAGCTTTTGTTGAGTTTACCGCTGATGACCATGATGGGTCTCCCGCTCAGAAACAGCGAACGCCGGGCTCGACCAGTTCGAACGCGGTGATTTCAAATTCGTAAAGCTCGGAATTGTCGGGCCGCATGGCGCGCGCGATCAGGCGGCCATCCTTGCTGTGATAGACCGCATGGGCCGTGTGCAGGGCACGATAGCAGGTGTCGCCGTTGGGATAGTAGTATTTGATCATGTTGCGGTTCTCTCATGTCAGGGGGCTGGGCAGGCCGCGGCCATTGTTCCACCAGCGGTTTGGATTGCTCCTGTTGGGATCATAGGCGGCGCGGCTGGCCCAGTCTTGCCGCACAAAGATCACGGGTTCTTCGTAGTGATGGGCGTCGATCAGGGCATCCATGACCTGTTCCAGCGCTTTCAGATTGCGTTCGATCGAGATTTTCAGCTCGACCATCGGGTAGGTTTCCGTTGTTCCCGCGCGAAACCCGGCCTTATGCTTGGCTGTGGTGGAGCGGGGCTCGGGCTGGGTGGTTTCTCGTCCGACGGCCGAGATGGACGCGTTGCGTTGATAGCGGCCATATCCCAGGGGGTGGACCTGCTTCACCGCATCCAGAAGCCGGTCGGTATCTTCGGCAAGGGTCTGGATTTCGATGGTCCAGACCGGGAGGAGGCGGCCGGTTCTGGCGTTGTGGTTTTCAAGCATCCGAAGCTCCTGTTTATGTGGTTTCAGGATAGCGACCCCATGCTGACAGCATCCTGTCAGCAGATGTGCTAGGGTGGTGACATGACCCGTTCGATCCGCATGTTCGATATCATTCAGATTCTCCGCTCGGCGCGCGGAGCGGTGACAGCGCGTGCGCTGGCTGATGAACTGGAAGTAACTCCGCGCACGATCTATCGTGATGTGGCCGCGCTTCAGGCGATGCGCGTGCCCGTCGAGGGGGAGGCCGGTGTCGGCTATGTTCTGCGAGCGGGATTTGATTTGCCGCCGCTCATGTTTGCCGCCGAGGAACTTGAGGCGCTTTATGTGGGCATGGCCTTGTTGCATCGTACCGGGGATGCCGGTCTTGAACGCGCGGCGCGGCGGGCCGGGGAAAAGATCGCCAGTGCGATGCCGGGCAAGGCGCCGCAGGTGCCCCTGCATGTTTCGGGCTGGAACCGGATATCGCAGGATGGGGCCGATGCCGAGCAGTTGCGTCGATATATCCGCGATGAGGCCGAGATTGAAATTGCCTATCTCGATCTGGAAGAGCGTCAAAGTCGCAGGGCGATCCAACCCTTGGCGTTGATTTATTATATTGATGTGGTGATTCTGATTGCCTGGTGCACCCTGCGGCTGGATTTCAGGCATTTCCGGATCGACCGGATCACGGAGTGTGCGCCAACCGGGTGTCATTTTACGGCAGAGGCGGCGGCGCTTCGTGAGGGCTTGGCGGAACGCGCTGCTTCGGCGTGATTGCGCCCTTCGAGATTTCAAAGGTGGCCTTGCGACGCAGTGGCGATATTTTCGTCGAATTTTCTGCGTTACGCTTCGTGGCGACGTTCGTGCCAGGCCTGGGTGACGATCTGAAAGGCAGACGACAGAAATAGCCCAGCCATCACTGCCGCCACGATCACATCGGGCCAGCCTGTTGTCGTGCCCCAGACGGCGAGGGCGGCGATGATCACCGCGACATTGCCGATCGCGTCATTACGCGAGCAAAGCCAGACCGAGCGCACATTGGCATCCCCATCCTTGTAGCGCAGCAGCAAAAGCACACTCGCAACATTTGTGGCGAGCGCCAAGACCCCTACACTGCCCATGATCGAGGCCTCAGGCAGGCCGAGGTAAAACACCCGGTAGAGGGTCGAGCCGAACACCCACGCCCCCATGAGGGCAAGGCTTATGCCCTTGGCGAGGGCGACGGTGCTGCGAACACGGGCGGCTTTACCAATCACCGCAAGCGAGATGCCATAGGTCAGAGCATCGCCGAGAAAATCAAGCGCGTCGGCCTGAAGCGCCTGGGATTGCGCCAGGTGCCCGGCGCTCATCTCGACCAGAAACATCGCTGCATTCAGGGCAATCACGATCCACAGCCGCCGTTTGTAATCGGCGGATATTCCCTCAAAGCTGGTGGTGTGGTCGTGGTGTCTGGACATGTGCCCTCGCTTTCAGGGCGTGCATATCATGGGGCAGAAGGCTTGCACAGCGCTGCACATGCCTTAGGCATGACCATGCTTTGCAGCCTTGCCATCGAGCCATTTGCGACAGGCCCGGTCCACCCCGGCATGCAGCAGGAGCGTCAGAACCGCCAGCACGATCAGCGCCGCGAACATGAGGTCAATCTTGGCGCGCCCGTTCGCCAGAAGCATGAGGTAGCCAAGGCCCTTTGAGGCCCCGACCCATTCGCCGATGATCGCCCCGATCGGGGCATAGACCGCCGCCAGCCGCAACCCCGAGGCAAAGCCGGGCAGGGCAGCAGGCACCCGGATATGCCACATAAGGCGGTGTCGATTCGCCCCCATGATCCGCCCCAGATCAAGCCAGTGCTGGGGCGTGCGCATCAACGCGTCAAAAAACGCCGACGTAACAGGAAAATAGATGATCAAAAGCGCCATCGCCACTTTGGACCAAAGCCCATAGCCCAGCCAGAGCGTCAGAATCGGTGCGAGGGCAAAGACCGGGATCGACTGGCTGAACACCATCATCGGACGGATCAACCGGCGCGCCATCGGCGAGGCGGCAAGCCCGATCGCTGAAAATCCGCCAAGGATCGCCCCCAACGCCAGCCCAAGCAAGACCTCGGCCCCGGTGATGGTGGCATGATGGGCGATCAATGCGCGGCTTTTCCAGAGGGTTTCAAACACCCGCCCCGGCCCCGGCAAGATAAAGGGCGGCAGATCGGCCAGCGTCACTAGAGCCTGCCAGAGGACAAGCGCGAGGGTGGCCGAGGCGGCGATGGTGGCGACGCGCGCTATCATGCGGTTTTATACCCTATGCTGGCCGCATCAAAGAACGCCCGCTCAAGGCGGGTTGCGGTGATGAATGTCTCTTCCACGGCGCGCCTGTCCTCGGGGCCAAGCCCGTCCCATGCGCGATCAAGCTGGTCCCGCAGATAGGTGACCACGCCTTCGAACCCTGCACCGCTATGCAAGGTGATCCATTCGCCGAACCAGAACGGCAGGTCCCCGGCCTTGTCGGCATGCGGGCTGGCCCAGCTCAGATAGGACCATTCCGCGACGACCAGCACCGCAAGCATCTGTTCGTACCGCCCCGACCGGGCGGCCTTTGCCATCAACGCCTGAAACTCTTGTGTCACCGGATGGGCGGGCGCTGGTGGCTCGGGTGTGCCGCCAAGGGCGGGGATGGCGCGCAGGAAGTAGGTGTTCTCGCGCCCCGAGATCAGCCCCAGAAACTGTGCCGCCGGGATCGCATCGCCAAGGCTTGGGGCCTGTGCGATGGCCGAGGCCAACAGCCGCACGAAGCCGTCGATGAACAGGTAATCCTGCCGCAGATAGGCCAGCATCTTGTCCTGCGCCAGGGTGCCCGCGACCAGATCGTTGGTAAAGGCATGGCTGGTGGCCGCAGTCCAGTCAGACTGGCACAGCGACTTGAGGTGATCGGTGGGGCGCATTGCAGGCTCCTTTTGCATGTGCTCAGGCGGGCGCGCGCAGCAGAGCCAGAAGACGGCCCTGTGCGGCTAGCGTTTCCGTGTCATCGACCGGGCGTGGCGGCCCGCCCCTGGGCGGTGCGAAGTCGGTCAATCCGGTTTCGGACAGGATATGGATTGCATCGCCAAGACGGGCGGCCTCGGCCGGGTCATGGGTGACCATCAAAACGGTGCGGCCCAAAAGATGCTCGGCGCTCAGGTCCTGCATCTGGGCGCGGGTGCGCGCATCAAGCGCCGAAAATGGCTCGTCCAGCAAGACGATGGGGCGGTCCTCCATCAAGGTGCGCGCAAGCGCCACACGCTGGCGTTGCCCGCCTGAAAGAGCATCTGGCGTCTTGCGGGCATGATCGGCCAGACCGACGCGCTCCAGCATGGCAAGCGCGCGCTCTTTGTCGCGCGGCGCACCACGCAGGCGCGCGCCAAGCGTGACATTGCCCAGCACGTCAAGCCAGGGCATCAGCAAATCCCCCTGCGCCATCAGGGCCATCCGCCCCGGCAAGGCCAGACCGTCCGAGGCGGTGATCGTGCCGGTGAAGTCGGTCACGTCGTCAACCCCGGCCAAAAGCCGCAAAAGCGTGGTTTTCCCAACACCGGACGGCCCCAGAAGGCAGGTCCAGCGCCCGGCAGGCATGACGAGGCGCAACGGCCCGAAAATCGGCGTGTCGCCAATTCGGGCGCTGCCCTCGATCACAAGGTCGGGCGGTATTGGGCGCATCGGTGGCCTTCCTCTGTTTGACGCATGGCAAAAGGCAGGAAGGGCGCCGGGGTGAGGCGCGGTTTCCGTTCCCTCCGCCGGTGCGAGCCGGATCAGGTTCGGTGGGTTGGTATTGCTACCTCTCAGCCCAAAACGGGCACCCCAACGGATATGAAAGATGTAGCAACGCCCCTCTGCCATGGCAAGCCTTGGCCGACCTTTGCGAAAAATCGCCTGAATTTTAGGCGTTCAATGCTTGTTAACCTGAGCATGGCAAAGTTGCGTGGTATGAGTGGAGAATGCGATGCACGGGCTGGTTAACCGCGCCATAGAAAGATTTGTTCGCGACACCTATGGGCGCGATGTCTGGATTGAAACGATAGGGCGGCTTGATCTGGGGTATACCGAGTTCGAGGCGATGATGACCTATGAGCCGCAAGTGACCAAAAAGGTCCTTACGGCCCTGGGACAGCGTCTTGATAAGGCGGTTCCGGAGCTGCTTGAAGATATCGGCACTTATATGATTTCCCATCCCAATATCGAGGCGCCCAGACGGCTTTTGCGCTTTGGAGGTGTGGATTTCGTGGATTTTCTGCATTCCTTGGATGATCTGCCTGAGCGCGCGCGCCTTGCTGTGGCTGACCTTGATCTGCCGCTGCTTGAACTGCGCGATCATGGCGAGGGCAGTTATAGCCTGAATGTTGGCCTGTCCGAACATCACGACCTGCGGCTGGGTCATGTGGTGATGGGGGTTCTGCGCGCGATGGCGGATGATTACGGTGCCTTGGTGTTTCTTGAACACAGAGGCGCAAGCGCGGGGCGGGAGGTGATCCTGATTCGCCTGCTTGAAACGGCATTTGCCAGCGGCCGGAGCTTTGAACTTGGGGTAGGGGGGCTCGCCGGATGAACGACGAAATGTATTCCTCTTACGACCTGCTGGATATTTTGTGCCCGATGCATGCGGTGCTGAATGAAACCGGGCATGTGGTTCATGCCGGGCCGACCCTTCACAAGGTATTTGCGGATAAGCCTTTGATCGGCGCCCGGTTCCTTGAGCGGGTCGAACTGCGCCGTCCGCATGTGGCCGATACCATGGAGGGGCTGCGGGGCTGCCATGGCGCGCGGTTGCATTTGCGATTGCGCGACAGTCTGCGCACCGGGATGAAAGGCGTGCTGATTGCCCTGTCGCAAGACGGGCCGTCGCTTGGGCCGCCGGGGGGGGCGATCATCAACCTGTCCTTTGGCATTTCCGTGGTCGATGCGGTGCGCGACTTCAGCCTCAATGCCGGGGATTTTCCGGCGACCGACCTGACCACCGAGATGCTTTATCTGATCGAGGCGAAATCCGCCGCGATGGAGGCGTCGCGCAAACTTAACCTGCGGCTTCAGGGGGCGCGCATTGCCGCCGAGGAGCAGGCCTATACCGACACGCTGACCGGCCTCAAGAACCGCCGCGCGATGGATCATGTGCTTGAGCGGTTGATGCAGGCCGAACAGGACTTTGCCTTGATGCACCTTGATCTGGATTTTTTCAAACAGGTGAATGACACGATGGGCCATGCCGCCGGAGATCAGGTGTTGCAGGATGTGGCCCGGCGCATTTTGGCGGAGACCCGCGCGGACGACCTTGTCGCGCGCACCGGCGGGGATGAATTCGTGCTGATCTTTGCCGGGTTGACCGGGCGTGAGCGGCTGACCGAGATTGCCGCGCGTCTGATTATGCGCCTCGAAGAGCCGATCATGTATAGCGGTCAGGAATGTCGGGTCTCAGGAAGCATCGGCGCGACGCTAAGCTGTGCCTACGAGGCCCCCGATGTGGCGCGGATGATGGCGGATTCCGATCTCGCGCTTTACGCCGCCAAGGCGCGGGGACGTGGGTGTCATGTGATATACGAACCCGCCTTGCGTGACGATGCCCCGCTGCGCGGCATCGGCTAGGGCCCCCACACGCCTTAGAACCGCGCTGGATCATATCGCGACAGGTCAATGTTGGGCCGCTCGCCCATGGCAAGACCAGCGGCCAGCCGCCCGGTTTTCGGTCCCATCATAAACCCCCAGTGGCTATGGCCAAAGGCGGCGATAAGGCCGGGTTGCCCTTCAATCGGCCCGATCGCCGGCAGGCTGTCGGGAAACGACGGGCGCAGGCCCGACCAGGTTTCATACTGCGCCTCTGCGAGATCCGGGCAAAGCTTGCGCGCCACCTTGGCAAGCGCCTGTGCCCGCGCGGGGCTTGCCTCGGTCTCAAGTCCGCCGAATTCTGCGGTGCCCGCGACCCGCAGGGCGCCCTCCATGCTGCTCGCGACAAGCTTCATGTCGGTGTCCATGACCGAATTGTTTAGCGTTACCGGGGTGTCGGGAAACGCAAGGTGATAGCCGCGCTCGGCCTCAAGCGGCACATCAATGCCAAGCGGCGTCAAGAGCCGCGCCGACCATGCCCCGGCAGCCAGCACAACATTGGCGGCGCGGATCGGGCCGCTGTCGGTATTGATCTGCCAATCCTCGTCGGTGCGCAAAAGCCCGGTGACACTGGCCTGAACCACCGTGCCGCCCATCCCGCGCAGCTTATCGGCCAATACTTCACAGATACGCCCCGGCGATAGCGCGCGCGCCTGTGCCTTGATCAAGAGCGCGGATTCGAAAGCAGGCGACAGGGCCGGTTCAAGATCGCGCAAGGCGGCGGCATCAATCGCTTCAAGCTCGGCACCATATTTCAGGCGCAGCTGATTGGTGAAACTGTCAAGCCGGGCGGGGGTGGCTGCGCGACTGGCCATCACGTAATAGCTGTCTTTTATGAGGTCCTCGTGCCCGGTGCCGGTTAAAAGCTGGCGGTAGAGCATGACATTGTCGTGGTTTAGCGCATGCATCGCCGCCGCAGTGGCCTCAACGCGGTCACGTTGCCCCGCGCGCAGAAACCTGAGCGCCCAGGGCAAAAACCGCGGTATATGGCGCGGGCGCAGATGCACCGGCCCCGACGGGTCAAGAACCCAACGCGGGATATCGCGCCACAACCCCGGAAGCGATTGCGGCACCACCGAAAACGGCGAAATCACCCCGGCATTGCCCATCGAGGCCCCCTGGCCTGGGGCATCACGATCAATCAGGCACACCGGCGCGCCCCGCTCGGCCAGGGCAATGGCGGTGCAAATCCCGACGATGCCGCCGCCGATCACGGCGGTGGGCTGCGGCGTGCTCATGCGCTCTGCGCCGGAACCGCCGCCGCCCGGCTTGCGATCACCTGCATCGCGATGGCGGGCGCCATGACAATAAGGGCGGCGATGTCGCTGCCGAGGCTGGGCGCGACCAAAAGCACGCCGCCGACCACAAAGCTGAACCGCCAGAGCCCGCGCAGGGGCGCCAGCAGAAAGCCCGCAACCGCCGCACCGACGCAGAAGATGCCAAAGCCGCAGGTGATCGAGACCTGAAGGAATGAGCCAAGTGTGAAATACTCGGGCAAAACGATCAGGATCGTCGGCGCATAGACAAACACCATCGGTACCATCAGCTTACCAAGGCCAAGCGTGAATGCGGTCATCCCGGTGCGGAACGGGTTGGCATTGGCAATCCCCGCCGCCGCATAGGCCGAGGCACAGACCGGCGGCGTGATCTCGGATATGACACCGTAGTAAAGCACGAACATATGCGTCGCGAGCGGTGGCACGCCAAGCTGGCTCAGCGCCGGGGTGGCGACCGCGACGAGCATGATATAAAGCGCCGTCGTCGGAAGGCCGGCCCCCATCAGGATACAGGCCATCGCGATCAGCACCAGCGAGATGAACTGTTGCAACGAGGGTTGGCTAAAGGCCTCGATCGGCATCCAGTCGAGCATGGGCGCGATCATCATCGACAGATCCGAGGCGCCGTTGGTGACCATGAACCCCATGCGAAAGCCAACACCGGTGGTGTTGATCACACCGACTACGATGCCCACCGCCGCCGAGGCCGCCCCGACCGCAAGCGCGTATTGCACGCCGACGTGAAAGCTATCCAGAAGATCGCCGAAATCCTGGCGTTTGTTGCGGTGCAGCGATCCGATCAGCGTGAGCGCGCCAAGCACACCGGCGATTGTCGGCGAAAAACCGGCGCCGCTCATCGGCGAGGCCTTCCAGAAGATAAAGCCCAAGAGCCCAAGCGGGATGATCAGGGTCGCGGGTTTGTCGATGCCGCAGAACCCAACGATGATACAGAGCATCAACCCCATGAAGGCCGCCATATTTGGGGAATAGCCGGAAAACAGCACCATCAAGAGCGCGATCAGCGGCACGATCGTGACCCAGCCCTCGCGCCAGACCGCCAGAAAGCGGGGCAGATCCTCTTTGGCATAGGCCGTAAGGCCAAGGCGGCGGGCAGTGAAATGCACGATCGAAATCACGCCGATATAATGCATCAAGGCGGGTACGATGGCGGCGATCACGATGGTGGTATAGGGCACCTCGAGATACTCGGCCATAAGGAAGCTGGCCGCGCCCATGATCGGCGGGGTGATCTGGCCACCGGCCGAAGATGCGGCCTCGACCCCGGCGGCGAAATGGCCGGGGTATCCCATCTTTTTCATGTTCGGGATGGTAAGCGAGCCGGTGGAGACGGTGTTGGCAATCGACGAGCCGGAGATGGTGCCGAAAAACGCCGAGGAGACGACCGACACCTTGGCAGGCCCGCCGGTATAGCGCCCCGCCAGCATCATCGCGTTGTCGATGAAAAACTGGCCAAGGCCCATGCGCTGGGCGACGACGCCAAACAGCACAAAGTGGAACACCACCGTCGAGACCACCCAAAGGGTGATGCCAAAGATGCCCTCGGACGGGAAATACATGTTGTTGACGAACTGCCGCCAGTCGACGCCCGGATGGCGCAGGATCTGGGCGGGCATTTGCGGACCGAACAGCGCGTAGATCATGAACACCAGGATGATCATCGGCAGAACAAAGCCAATCGTCCGGCGGGCGATTTCCAGCGTCGAGATCACCAAGATCGTGCCAAGAACAACATCGGTGGTGGTCGGATTGCCCTGGCGCAGGGTTTGTTCGGGGATATCAAGACCAAAGCCGGTAAAGCCCCGCCAGCTTATCCAGAGAAACAGCGCGGCCAACATGCTCAGGACAATCAGCGCCCAGTCATAAAGCGGCACATTGCCCGGCGCCATCATGCTTGGGCCCTTGTAATGCAGGCTGCTTGCCGTGCGGATCAGCGGAAAGCTGATGAAGATAAAGAAATAAAGACCGGCCAGGTGAATGCCCATATGCACATGATCGACCGGCGTGCCAAAGCCTGCGGTCCAGATGTGATAAAGCGCAAAGACGATTGTCGCCCAATACCCGATTTTCTTGAGCAGGGGCCCGTTGTCGCGCGTATTGAGCGCGGAATCGTACTTTTTCTCAAGCTCTTCCAGAGCCTTGGCATCCAGCGTGTGCTCGGTGCTCATGGCGAAACTCTCCTGTCGGGGGGGGGCAATTGGGGGGCTGAAATGGGGGCGGGTGTCAGATGATCCCGCCCCCGATAGGCGCGCTGATTTACTTCAGCATGCCGATTTCGCGATAGTATTTCTCGGCACCGGGATGCAGCGGCACGCCGATCCCTTCGACCCCTTCAAGCGCGGTCTCAACAGTGATCGCCTTGCCTTTGGGGTGGCCGTTGTCCAAAAGCTTGCGCGCGGTCGAGGTCCAAAGCGCCTTGGTGATCTCATAGATCAACTCTTCGGGCTGATTGGCGTTGGTGATCAGCATCCCCGAAACGGCCAGCGTATCAACGTCGTAATCGACGCCGGGATAGGTCCCGGCCGGGATCAGCGACTTGATGTAATAGGGCACGGCGGTATTGCCGGTGACCAGTTCTTCTTCGGACCAGTCATAAAGTTCCATGCCCTTGGTGTTGTCGAGCTGGATCATCGCCGCAACCGGCGTGCCGGCGGCATAGAAATAGGCGTCAAGCTGACCATCAGCCAGACGTTCGGCGCTTTGGGTGTTGTTAAGCTCGGCCTCTTCGATGTTATCGCGGGTGATGCCGTGCGCCGCAAGGATCAGCTCGACCGCGATCTGCGTGCCAGAGCCGGCCTGCGCGATGCCGACGCGTTTGCCCTTGAGGTCGGCCAGACCGTTGAGCGTCGCGCCCTTGGGCAGCACAAGATGCAGATCCTCCGGGAAGAGATTGGCAATCACGCGCACGTCGGGTTTCTTGTTGCCCTCGAACACGCCCACGCCGTTATAGGCAAAGTGAAGCGTCGCGGCCCCGGTCAAACCGGCCTCCATCTGGCCCGCCTGTACCGCGTTGACGTTATGCGCCGAGGCGTTGGTCGATTGCGCCATCGCCACAAGACCCGGCACGCCACAGTTGCCACCCTCGTCGCAGGCACGCGAGCCGGGCGGGTTTGAAATGGCGTTGGCAATGATGCCGCCAATCGGGAAATAGGTGCCGCCGGCACCGCCGGTGCCGATGCGGAAAAACGTCATATCTTGCGCCAGTGCGGGCCCGGCCAAGAGCGCGCCGACCATAAGCGTCGCCGAAAATCGCTTCATAAATGTCATTTTTATTTCTCCACTGTTGTTTTCGTTGCGGGTGGGTCGTGAGTTGGCCGATAGACAACGCCCAATGGCGTTGGGCCGCGCCCCCCGGTGACTCGCATCGTGGCGCAGAAAAAACATAAATACAAATCGCAAATTATTGGGTTAATATAAATATACCTTATATAGGGAGCGACCATGAACCTGCTGCAACTCACGGTGTTTCGCGAAGTGATGCTCGCCGGCTCGGTCAGCCAGGCGGCGCGCAATCTGCACCGCACCCAGCCGGCCATTTCAAGCACGATTGCCCAGCTTGAAAGCGAGCTTGGCTTTTGCCTGTTTGAACGCAAGGGCAAGCGATTGTCGCCGGTGCCCGAGGCGCATTACCTTTTGGCCGAGGCGACGGAAATTCTTGACCGGATGACCTCGGCACAGCGCAACATGCAAAACCTGCGCAACCTTGAAAGCGGCAGCCTGCGGATCGTGGCGATGCCGGGGCCCTCGGTGTTCCTGTTGCCGCGGATGATAAGCCGCATCACCGAGGTTCATGCAGGGATCAAGGTCACCGTGCTCACGCGCAGTTCGCCGCAGGTGCATCAATTGATGTCAACCCAGAGCTATGACCTCGGGATTGCCGATCTTGGGGTCGAATTCGGGGTGAACACCCAATTGGTGCGCTCTGAACCCTTTGCCAGCGATTGCATCTGCGCGCTGCCCGCCGGTGATCCGCTTGCGCAAAAACCGGTGCTGACGCCGGCCGATCTTGATGGCAGACCGCTGGCGGCGCTGCATGCGGATCATCACAGCCATAAGGAGCTTCACAAGGCGTTTTCAGTGGCCGGGTGCCACTTGGATGTGCGCTTCGAGACGCAATATTACCTGCCGCTTCTGACCTTTGTCGAAGACGGTCTGGCCTGTGCGATCATCGACACGCTGAGCGCGGAAAGCTATCTGCATTATCGGGGTGCGGATCAGGATCGTGTCGTGTTCCGGCCCTTCCGTCCCGGGATCACGCTGGCGTTTGCCACGCTTACCCCGGCGCATCGCCCGCCCTCGAAACTGGCCGAGTCGTTCATCGCGCTCTGGCATGACGAGGTGCGGCGGATCAATCGGTATTGGGATGCGATTTAACGGCGATTATCAGTGGGCTTTGGTGACGCTTTCGAGATAAGCCCAGACATCGCGGGCCTTTTTGGTATCGCGCAGCTTATACGCCATTTTTCCGCGGGCGGTGGGATCGTCGAGGTAGTCGCGCAGAAACGCCGTAGCGTCCTTCACGTAAACCACGAAATCTTCTTCGTTCCAGCGCAGCCCCTCCCGGCCCGCCGCCACCATCGACGTGGAATAGTAAAATCCCGGAACGCTGCCGGCATGGCGCCCGATCACCCCATAGAGATTCGGGCCGGTGCGTCCGCCGCGAATGATCACGCTTTCGGTTTCGTCGATCACTGAATGGCAGGCGCGGCAATCGTTGAACAGGGTCTTGCCGCGGCTAACGTCACCGGCAACAGCGGGCAGGGACAGCGCCATGAGCAGTGCCGAAATCGACGGTGCAGTAAACGCTTTTGAGTCGAGTTTCATGGTGCGGCCTCGCGTTTAACCCTCCCTTCACTAGGGAGCAAAACCCGGCCTTGAGTCAATGGATTGAGGGCGCCGCTCACGCCCTTGTCAGGCGACACGTGAGAAAGGTGATCGGTCAGAGAAACAAGGCGCATTGCGGTGTCAAGGCCGCGGGCGGCGCTGTTCACCGTTTTACATCCGCCGATTGCCCGCGCGTCATGGCTTGTCATTTTCGCCCCGCCCCGGTCTAAACCAAAGGCCCGTGACGGGCATGGGGGCAGGAGAGGCAGCATGGCCAAGGATCGTGACATCGACGTTCTGGTGATCGGCGCAGGCATTGCCGGGCTGACGGCGGCGCTTTGTCTGCAAGAGGGCGGCGTACGGGTGATGGTGCTTGAGGGCAGCGCCGGGATTGGCGGGCGCGTTCAGGGTATGCGCGGCGATGATGGCGCGGTGCTTGGCGATCTCGGGCCGACATGGGTCTGGCCCCGCTGGCAGCCGGTGGTCGCGCGCTGGATGGATCGCCTGGCGCTTGTGCCCTTCGCACAGCACGACGCGGGCGACGGTATTCTTGAAGGCTTTGGCGGGGAGCCGCGTCGTCATCCGCTGATCGGGCAGGACGGGATTTCGCGCATTGAGGGCGGGCCCTCTGCGATTGTCGATGCATTGGCCGCAAAGCTGCGGCCGGGCACCGTTCAGACCGGTGCAACGGTGGTGCGCGTTGAGGCCGACGATGGCGCTTTGCGGGTGATCACCGCCACGGGTCAGAGCCAGAGCGCGGCTCGGGTGGTGCTTGCCACCCCATTGCGCGGCACGCTTGAGAGGATTGCGATTGCGGGCCTCGCGCCGCCACTTGAACGTGCGATGCGCGCCGCGCCGACATGGATGGCGCAACAGGCCAAGGCGGTCGCGATTTATCCGCGCCCCTTCTGGCGCGAGGCGGGATTGTCGGGGCGGGTGGCCAGCCGCAGCGGGCCATTGGCCGAGGTGCATGACCATACGCCTGCGTCTTGTTCCGCGGGGGCGTTGTTCGGCTTTGTCGGGATTGGCGTGACGGAGCGCGCCAGTGACCCTGAGGCTCTTCGCTGCGCCATTCTGGATCAGCTTGCGCGCTGCTTTGGGCCAGAGGCGGGCACGCCGACACAGCTTGTGATCAAGGATTGGGCGCAAGAGCCGCTGATTTGCAGCGCGCTTGATCTCGCAACGCCGCCAGAGCATCCCGACGTCGGCCCCGAGACCCTGCGCGCCGGGCATCTGGACGGGCGGTTGTGGTTTGCCGTGTCCGAGAGTGCCGAGCAAAGCCCCGGCCTGATCGAAGGCGCGTTTTCAGCCGGGGAGATGACCGGCCAGAGAGTGCTTGCCGCCCTCTGAGGGTTGTTGCATTTAGGTGCGCTGACCGGAAAACCGGCTTTGCCAGTCTTCGCGCGCTTCGTCGGTGATCTTGGAAAACAGAACCTCGGGCACGCTAAAGCCGTGGCCCGGCGCAAAGGTCTCAAGCGCCGCGCCGATGTCGTCGGGCCAGCGATCATCCTCGGTGTGCATCGCACCCAGCATGCTGGCGGCGGCATCGGGAATGAACGGCGCGCTCAGCACCGCGTAAAGCCGGATCAGGTTGAGCGCGAGGCGGATTTGCATCGCCGCCTGTTCGGGATTGTCCTTGAAGGTCGACCAGGGCGCGGCGTTTTGCAGATACTCATTGCCCTCAACCCAGATCGCACGCAGGGCGGCGGCGGATTTGCGCACCTCCATCGCGTCCATATGGCCCTCGTATTCGCGCACCCGCGTGTTCAGCCGCTCGATCAGGGCGGCCTCATCAGGGCCATAGGCGCCCCCGGCGGGCACCTCTTCGCCGAACTTCGAGCGACAGAACTTGGTGACGCGACTGACGAAGTTGCCAAGCACATCGGCGAGGTCCTTGTTGACCGAGGCCTGAAAGTTTTCCCAGGTGAATTCGCTGTCCGAGCTTTCGGGCGCATGGGACAAAAGCCACCAGCGCCAGTAATCGGCGGGCAGGATTTCAAGCGCCTGATCCATGAACACGCCGCGCCCCTGCGAGGTCGAAAACTGGCCGCCGTCATAGTTGAGATAGTTGAAGCTCTTGATGTAATCAACAAGCTTCCAATCCTCGCCCGAGCCCATGATCGTGGCGGGAAACCCAAGGGTGTGGAACGGCACGTTGTCCTTGCCCATGAACTGGGTATAGCGCACGTCGTCGGCGCCGCGCTCGGTGCGCCACCAGCGTTCCCATGCGGCGTCATCCAAGCCGTTGGCCTCGGCCCATTCGCCGGCGCAGGCGATATATTCGATCGGCGCGTCGAACCAGACGTAGAACACCTTGCCCTCCATCCCCGGCCAGTCCTCGGTGCCGCGTTTGACCGGAATGCCCCAATCCAGATCGCGGGTGATGCCGCGATCCTGAAGCCCGTCGCCATCGTTCAGCCATTTGCGCGCAATCGAGGTGGTCAGGATCGGCCAGTCGGTCTTGGTGTCGATCCAGGCGCTCAGGCGCTCGCGCATCTGGCTCTGGCGCAGGAACAGGTGCTTGGTTTCGCGCACCTCAAGATCGGTCGAGCCGGAAATCGCCGAACGCGGGTCGATAAGGTCGGTCGGATCAAGCTGTTTGGTGCAATTCTCGCATTGATCGCCGCGCGCCTTGTCGTACCCGCAATTGGGGCAGGTGCCCTCGATATAGCGATCCGGCAAAAAGCGTTTGTCGGCGTTGGAATAGACCTGCTTTTCGGTCACCTCCTCGATCAACCCCGCCTCGTAGAGTTTGCCGGCAAGATGCTGGGTCAGGGCGTGGTTCTGCGGGCTGGACGAGCGGCCAAAGTGGTCAAAGCTAAGGCCAAAGCCCTTGGCGATCTCGGCCTGAACGGCATGCATTTCGGCGCAATAGTCTGCCACCGGCTTGCCCGCCTTGGCAGCGGCCAATTCGGCCGGGGTGCCATGCTCGTCGGTGGCGCAGAGAAACAGCACCTCATTGCCGCGGCTGCGCTGAAAGCGGGCAAATAGATCGGCCGGAAGCTGGCTTCCGACCAGATTGCCAAGGTGTTTGATCCCGTTGATATAGGGAATCGCCGATGTGATCAGATGCCGTGCCATATTATTCGCCCTTTGAAGGTTTGCGCCCCCTTTAGCGCGTCTTTGCAGGCAGTTCTAGCGCCGGTTCGCAGGTTTGTCGCGGCTGCGCCCTGTCAGGCGACCAATCAGGAAAGAGGTGCGCGGCGACCAGATATAAGGCGTGCGGCTTTCAGCGCCGGGGCGCATCCGCATCCGGATCAGGCCAAAGACCACCAGACCACCATGCCCTGCGGCAATCATGACGAACATCGCGGGCGGGCCATAATGATCAATCAGGGTCGAGGCCATGAGCGGGGCTGCGATGGCCCCAAGGGCGAAAAAGAACATCAGCGCGGCAGAAAGCTCGACCCGTTCATGGGCTTCGGCGAAATCATGGGCATGCGCGGCGCTCACCGAATAGATCGGAAAGGTGGTCATGCCAAAGAAGAAGGCGGTCAACAGGATGCCGGTGGTGTCAAGGTCATGGGTGGCGGCGGTCATCACGCTGCTGAGGATGGCGGCAAGCGACAGGCCGATCAGAACCCAGCGGCGGTCATAGCGATCCGCCAGCCAGCCGACCGGGTATTGCGCCACGGCCCCGCCCAGGACGAAGACCGCCAGAAAGCCCGCGATCTGATCCACGGCAAGGCCGACCTGCTGGCCGTAAAGCGGGCCGATCATCCGGAACGACGCACTTGAGAGCGCCGCGACCAGCACGCCGGCGGCGGCCAGCGGCGAACAGGCGATCAACAGCATCGGGCGCAGGCGCGGGGCGTCTGGCGTTTCGGGCTCGCGCAGACGGCTGAGGGTCAGGGGCAGGAGGGCCGCGCAACACAGCATCGCCAGTAAATTGTAGGACACGTAAGAGGCGGGCGCGAGCACGCTGATCAACAGCTGTGCCATCAGCGACGCCCCCATATCGGCCACCCGGTAAATGCCCATGGTGCGCCCGCGCGTCTCGTTTGTGACCTTGGCCTGAAGCCAGGCCTCAATCACCGTGTAACACCCCGCCACGCATAGCCCAGAAGCCACCCGCATCAGCGCCCAGGCATAGGGATCAATCACCAGCATATGCGCCAAAAGCCCGATTGCCCCGGCCGAGGTAAAGGCGGCAAAGGCGCGCGAATGGCCGATGCTTCCCATCAGGCGCGGCGCGAACCAGCAGCCGATGAAGAAGCCGACAAAATGCGCCGATCCCAGCATGCCGATATGGGCGGTGGTGAAATCAAGCGTGAGGCCCGACAGCGCATCCAGCGGGCCAACGCCCCCGGTGGACAGCTGAAGCAGGATGACCGACAAAAAGAGGGCCGCAAAGGAGATTATGACGCGCATTACGCCTTCACCATGTCAGCCCGCCTCGCGCGGGCCTCGGCCTTTTTCGACAGTTTGGCGTCGTTTTCGGCGAGCCGGGTTACTTTTCGATCCGCGCGATGATGCGCAATCCGATCTTGTCGCCGACATAGTTTGAAAACCCGTTGGCGCCAAAGGCCGAGCGGCTAATTGATCCGGTCAGAAAAACGGTCAGATTATCAAGGTCATCAGGGTCGGTGCCGCGTTGTCGATAGAGGGCGGCGTTGAGTGTCACGGGCCGGGTGACCCCGCGCACCGTCAGATCGCCGGTGATGGTGGCCTTGAGCAGGCTGCCGGTGATCCTGGTCGATTTGAACCGGATGGTGGGAAAATGGGCCGTGTCGAGAACTTCGGGGCCTTTCATCGCCAGCGTGGCAAAGAAAAATCCGGCCGTGGCGCCGCTGGCGTCAAGGTCGACGTCGATATGGCTGGCCGAAACATTCTTGAGGTCGATCTGCATATTGGCAGATTTGACCGGCATCCGGCCTGTCTTGACGGTTTCGCCAAACCCATAGGTAAAGCCCACCGTCGAGCGGGCGATGTTCAGCCGATAGGTTTGCGGGGCGGCTGTTGCGAGACCGGCAATCAGGCACAATAAAAGGGCAATGCGATACATCCTCAAAAGTATACGCCTGCGGAGATGCAATGGATGTCACGTTTGCGTCACTTGCCATGCGCCCGGCGCCCCGGTTAGCCGCCAACTGGCGGGGGGCGCGGCGCGGGCGCGGCGCCGTTCAAGCCGCCATGCGGTGCTGTTGGCGCTATGGGCCGGGGCCATGAACCAGCGGGTTTCCACCCCCGGCGCGCCGCCGTCCTCTGGCGTCAGGATAAGGCCAAGCGGCCGGGTGTTGCCGCGCGCGGCTCCGGCCTCGGCGGCAAGGTGCAGACGGCGCACTGCCGTCAGGCCGGGGGGCTGCGGCAGGTCGGCCACCACAAGCGGCACCGCGCCGCTGCGCAGGGCCTCTTCCATGCACCACAACAGATCCTCGCGCCGCTGCGGGGCCGCGAACAAGAACCGCTCTGGCCCGACCAGCGGGCACATGCCATCGGGGTTTGGCTGATCACCCTGCCATGTGGGCGCGATCCACAGGACCAACCCCTCGCTGGCCGCCGCCACCAGCATCGCAAAGGTATACCGCGCCGGGCCACACCCCTCATGCAGCCGCGCCAGTGTCAGGGTCAGGTCGCCCAGCACCGTCAGGGCCGGGGGTGGGCGATGGGATTGGCGGTTGAGAAGGGCGGTTGTCATAGGCTCAAGACTAGCATGTTCGTCATTTGTTCTCAATCCTTCGTGGCGCGATCCTGAGCGCGGGCAGGTGGGGGCCGCGCCAAAGATATGCGCCATCCCGACCGACAGGGCGGGCGGCAGGCGACAGGTGTCATGGAACAGGCCCATCGTCACCACAAGGATCAGCGCAATCGTGGCATAGGTGCAGGCGCTGCGCAGCTTGCCCAAACCGTAAAGCAACTTGAGCCGTACATGCCCGGGATGCTCCACCCCGCGCACATCGACCCGCCAATTCAGGGTGCCGCGACCGCTCCTGCTGCCGAGATAGATGAATTCAGAGCCAGCAGGCCGAGCAATGCGCTGCGCCAGAACAGCGGCCAGCCCGTTAACCCGACAAGTCAATGGCTGGCCAAGACGTAGGTGAGGCCACCGCAGAGGGCCGTCGCCACGATCATTGTCAGAGCCACGTGCCAGCCGGTCAGCGGACGATCAGACATCCGGTTCTTCTCATAGGTCCATCACATCACCCGGCCCAACCGGATCGAGCGTGGGCTGCGCAGCATGGTGAGCACGGCCATGACAAGGCTGCTGAGTAGCAATGGCACCAGCCAGCCCGGTGCCAGAGGAAAGGCGCCAGGGCGGTCATGATCAGGGTCTCGGCCAAGGCCAAGGCCAAGGCATGACCTTTTTCAAGGCTCAGTGGGTTTGAGACCCAGACCCGGGAGCGTTCAGATTTGTCGCGACCCACGCGATACCTCACTCTTATGGGTTGAGCCTGCCCGGTGTGATCGCCCGAGGCAAGGGAAAGCATTGCACTTGTGGGCGGGGTGGCTAGGGTGGCGCGGCAAAGGACAGGGGATCTGTGATGAAGATGAAACCGCTTGGCCGCACCGGCCTTAACGTCAGCGCGCTTTGCCTTGGCTCGATGACCTGGGGGACGCAAAATACCCTGCAAGAGGGGCATGCCCAGATCGAGCGCGCGCTGGAGCGGGGGGTGAATTTCATCGACACCGCCGAGATGTATCCGACCACCCCGATTTCGGGAGAAACCACCGGGCGGACCGAAGAGATCATCGGCGACTGGTTTGCGAAAGCCGGGCGGCGCGATGACGTGATCCTTGCCACCAAGCATTCCGGCGCGGGGTTCAAGCACGCCCGTGACGGTGCGCCGATCTCGGCCAAGACGATTCCGCAGGCGATTGAGGGGTCGTTGCGGCGGCTCAAGACCGATTGCATTGATCTCTACCAGTTTCACTGGCCCAACCGGGGCAGCTATATGTTTCGCAAGAACTGGCGGTTTGATCCCTCGGGGCAGAACCGCGAAGAGACCCTCGCACATATGCAAGAGGCGCTTGAGGCGTTGCAGAGCGAGGTCGAGCGCGGCACGATCCGGCATTTTGGCCTGTCCAACGAAAGCGCCTGGGGCACGGCGCAATGGCTGCGTCTGGCCGGGGCCGGACATGGGCCGAGGGCGGCCACGATCCAGAACGAATATTCGCTGATGTGTCGGCTGTATGATACCGATCTGGCCGAGCTGAGCGTTAATGAGGATGTCGGGCTTTTGGCATTCTCGCCGCTGGCGGCGGGGTTTCTCACGGGTAAGTATCAGGGCGGCGCGGTGCCCGGTGGGTCGCGGATGGCGATCAACGGCGATCTGGGCGGGCGCAAGACCGGGCGCGCCTTTGGTGCGGTCGAGGCCTATCTTGGCATTGCGCGAAAGCACGGGCTTGATCCCTCGCAGATGGCGCTTGCCTGGTGTCTGACGCGGCCGTTCATGTGCTCTGCGATCTTCGGAGCGACCACGCCGGACCAGCTTGAGATCGCGCTTGGGGCAGGGGATATCACGCTCAGCGGTGAGGTGCTTGAGGAGATCGAGACCGCGCATAAAGAGCACCCGATGCCCTATTAGAGTAAACGGCGCGCGCTTTGATCGGTTTGGGCCGCCGCCCCCTTGTGTGGCACGCTCTTGCGGCGTATACGCGCGGCCTGACCCAAAAGGAGCCGTCGCAATGGTAGGTAGTGCCAATCTCAACGTCATGCTGAAAGCCGCGCGCAAAGCGGGGCGGGCACTGGCCAAGGATTTCCGCGAGGTCGAAAACCTTCAGGTGTCGATGAAAGGTGCCGGCGACTTCGTCAGCCGCGCCGATATTGCCGCCGAGAAGATCATCAAGACCGAGCTGATGGGCGCGCGCCCGACCTATGGCTGGCTGGCCGAAGAGGGCGGTGGCGAAGACGGCACAGACCCGACGCGGCGCTGGATCGTCGACCCGCTGGATGGGACCACGAACTTCCTGCATGGCCTGCCGCATTGGGCGGTCTCGATCGCGCTTGAGCACAAGGGCGAGATTGTTGCCGGCGTGATCTATGATGCGGCCAAGGACGAGGCGTTTTATGCCGAAAAAGGCGCCGGTGCCTGGTTGAATGAAAGCCGACTGCGGGTCTCGGGCCGCTCCAAGATGATCGAGTCGATCTTTGCCACGGGCCTGCCGTTTGGCGGGCGCGCCGATCTTCCGGAAACGCTTCAGGATCTGGCGCGGATCATGCCGACCTGTGCAGGCGTGCGCCGCTGGGGCTCTGCGGCGCTCGACATGGCCTATGTTGCGGCCGGGCGGTATGATGGCTTCTGGGAGCGTCGTCTGAATGCCTGGGACATGGCGGCGGGCATCGTGATCGTGCGCGAGGCCGGTGGATTCATCGAGCCGCTCCGCAAAGGCGGAGATATTCTTGCCGATGGTGAGGTGATCTGTGCCAACGAGGCGATCTTCGACAAGTTCGCCGGTGTAATCCGCAGCTGAGGCAGGCCAGGAAAATTCGCCGAATTTTCTTGTTTGAGTATTTATGCCAAGAAGAAGTTAGCTGTCGGTGGGATGATTGACCCCGTCGACCCAGCCGATGTTGCCGAGGTCGCGCGGGTTGACCCCCTCCAATGCACCAAGAGGTGGTCGCGGAAATTTGGGCCAGTCGTTAAGATGGATCGCATGAAGAAAGAAGTGATCCGCAATGAAGAAACGAAAGAACCATTCGCCTGA
>NZ_FRBN01000005.1 GCF_900142625.1 Roseovarius marisflavi | reverse complement strand
CAAAATATGCGGATCACCTGCCGCTCTATCGGCAGGCACAAATCTACAGCCGCCAAGGGATCGATCTGGATCGCTCGACCCTGGCCGCGTGGGTAGGCAAGTCGGCGTTCGAATTGACCCCGGTCTATGAGGCGCTCATGGCCGATCTGAAGCGCTCCACCAAGCTCTTCATGGACGAAACCCCTGCGCCAGTTCTGGCACCAGGGCGCAAACGCACAAAAACCGGATACTTCTGGGCCCTTGCCCGCGATGACCGAGCATGGGGCGGCGACGATCCTCCCGGAGTGGCGTTTACCTATGCGCCCGGTCGGTCAGGGCAGCATGCGGATAACATCTTGAGCGGCTTCAGCGGCACCCTGCAGGTTGATGGATACGCAGGCTATAACCGCTTGCTCAAACGCCCTACACAGGATGTGGTGCTGGCCTATTGCTGGGCACACGCGCGGCGAAAATTGCATGACGTCACCCAATCTGGCGCAGCTCCAATCGCGCAGGAGGGCCTGGCTCAAATCCAGGCACTCTACCGTATCGAAAAAGACCTGCGCGGCCTGCCTGCCGATCAACGGCACGCTGCACGACAGGACCGCTCAAAACCCATCATCGACGCCTTCGAGCTCTGGCTCGCCCAGAACCGCGCCCGCGTCTTGGCAAAATCGCCGACCGGAGAGGCCCTGAAATACATCGCTAAATACTGGGAAGGGTTATGCCGGTTCCTCGACGACAGTCGCATCGAACTGGATTCCAACGCCGTCGAGCGCACCATCCGTCCCATCGCCCTCAACCGCAAAAACGCGCTCTTCGCAGGCCATGATGCCGGAGCGCAAAACTGGGCCGTCATCGCATCCCTGATCGAGACCTGCAAACTCAACGGGATCAAGCCCCATGGCTATCTGTCCGGTGTCCTGAAAGCCATAGCAGGCGGGCACAAACAAACCGATATCAACCTGCTGCTGCCCTGGAACTACGTCAATCCGGTGTGAACGGCGCACCGCTTACTGAGTCGCGACCGCGTACTTAACATAATGGACCTTACGCGCTCGTAGCATGCTTTCCAAAGCGGACGCTCGATCCACGGCCGGCCAAGGCCCGGTTTGCGGGACTTCTCTGACGTTCAGCAATGTCCGCTTCTGCGGCGCTTGGCGGTTGATAGCTCACGATCTCCGTCGGTTTTCGGACTGCAAACCCAATTAGTCCTGACGGAAGATTGTCAGTCTTTCTCTTTCCTCGGCCCGAAATCTACCACTTTGTTCTTGCAGGAATTCATCGACGGCCTTCCTGCATCCTGACCAGTAATCGTAATCGTCGATAATTATTGCACCACCCACAGAGAGCTGAGAACTAACGACACTTAGTGTTTTCTCTACTGGCTCATACCAATCGCAATCTATATGCACGAATGCCACCGGCTCCTCTACTATGAGTGTGTCCCGAATATCACCTTGAATGAAATCAATGTTCTTGATCGATACGCCCACGCTAGCGTAGTTCTGTTTGACTTGGTTTAAGAGGTCGCTTTGATAGCCATAATAGTCTGGGAACTTCTGCTTATTTTCTTCGGAAATTATTTCACTATACCGGGTATGCGCATCCTCACCGTCTTGCTGTGTCGGCTCGGGTATCAAGCCATACATATCGAAGACTTTGAAAGCTCTGTTTTCTGGGCGAACAGCCGCAATCGCGATACTGGAGCCACCAAGCCCTGCGCCGCATTCGATGAATATGCCCGGCACATCAGAACGCGATATTTCGGAAACTAGCTCGCACATTTCAATCAGCGCTGAACGCCTTAGAAAAGTCAATTTTCGATCAACGATCTCATCAACAAGTTTGGAGTGTTCAGGCCTCATCCTACCCCCTATATTCTGATGGAGGCAGGTTTAGCATCAATGCCCTGTGCTTGCTTCCATCGCTCGATCTCTTCGTTAGGTATGTTTAGTCTAACGGAATAATCCGCAAGCATTGCAGACAGTTTCTCGGGTGCACGACTGTCTCTTGGCACCACAGGTAGACATGTGTCGGCACCGATCTCAGCTGCCCTATTGTCAACGGACAAGATTACAGATGGGATGTCCTTGCTGAGACAGTGAATTCCACAATGGAGCCGAGTTCCAACGTAGAGAGAGTTTTCGAGGCAATCCATGCTGTCGATGTTGCGGTCTAATAGGTTAAAACTGATACCTAGAGACTCAACGTACTGCACATCATGTAAGCCCTGCGGGTAAAGGTACAGCTTTCCATATGACCGGATTTTTTCGATCCAACTGCGATCTAGGTCGGGGCTCTTTTTATAGTCCGTTACGGTAAAGATGACACTATTGTTGCGAGAGGCTATTCCAGGGCAAGAATATGTTTCTTTCAGATCCCACATCGTCGGACACCCAGTATTGATCGAGTTAATGCCAATCTCGCTAAGCTTCAACTTGGTATAGTTGTCCCGCACAGAATGCATCAAATCGGCTTCAACAGGAAGGAGCCCAGATAACAGTTCCGCTGAAAAGCCGTTCGGCACCTCATCTTGATATTGCCGCCAGCCGACCCCCATCAAGCTAATTGGTTTTTGTATCCTCCTTAGTGCATCGAGAGAGATTACCCATTGTTGCTTCTCGTCCATACGAGAGTGGATCAGATTGGTACCGCCTATTAATACTAGATCGCAGACATTCAGTTGATCGATTTCATGCGGCTGAGGTATAGTTCCAGTGGAGACAAGAAATATCTCATGGTCAGAAAGAGCACGTTGGATATGGTGACCAATCATTTTGTCACCAAAGTTATCCTCTCTGAGGTGCCATGGAGCAAAGATGCCTATCTTCATTTTCACATTCCCGACTTGAGGTCTTCGTACTTCTCAACAATGCTCTTAAGACTTTGGAGAGAGGATGAAGACATGAGATCAATCACATTTTGTATGAGCCGCTGTCCGTTATTGGGATAGAGGAGTGGCTTCATGAGGTGAAAGTGGAAGTTTATGGCTGGCAGGCCGTAAAACATCAGTCCGCCTTTCTCATCGAGTGAAATATAGTCAAATCGGTGATCCGAAAATCCGTCCTTAAATCTCCACCAACCAATGTTGTAGTTGATTGGGAGCGTCAGGCATCGAAAAATTTTATAAATGAATTCAATAGGTTGCTGCTCGAAGTATGTTGATTTGTCTCTGTGCACAATACAATACTCATGCCACTTTTCTAGAAACTCAGGGTTCGACACTCCAAACATACCAGCATTGAATATCCCTACCCTCATTTCATTCGGCTTATCGTTCGTATAATGTGGGGTGAGCACTGCATCGACATCACTATCCTTTAGAAGTCGAAAAACATAATCATCAATTGGGTTGACGAACAGCATATCGGCATCAAGGTAAACCGCCCAGCCATTCTCGCTAAGTGCCGCCTTAGTGGCTGAGAACTTCGCAAGCATTAAATCATAGTGGTAGGATTTCATTGTTACATCGGTTACGCCGTGTGACAGCTTGCTGTCATCGGTTGAAAAAACCTCAACCACAGAGACGTTATCGAGGCTTCGGAGAACACTCTCTGTAGTCGAGTCTGCTACGACGCACCATTGGCAATCATGAAACAGCTCGATGGAATGCTTTAGTAGGAGAAATTCCGAAAGGGATTTCTTTGTAGCGATGGTGCTCAGAGAGAGGTTCACGTAAGGGCACTGCTTCAATAGTTTCGGACATACCACGCGACCTTGCCGTTGCGTGAGGGCCTAGTCAACTCAAGAAGGGCTGTACACGGGGTGTCGATCTATTGATGAATTCGAGCGATGGAACGCCCAGACTAATCTCTGTGGTGGCTGCCGTTCGCTGCAAGGTGACTAATCTACAGGTCGGGCTCTGAACGGGCGTTCGCGGCAAGTTGTCTGAAAGTCCGGTCTTGGCGTGCTCCGCCTGTCAGGTTTTCGCAGCTCCAGGATGGATCAAGGGAGAGGGGTGGACCGGGAGCAGGCCCGCGCCTCCCAGGAAAACAGCCCATGCTTGGGGTGGGGTGTGCCGGGTTTGACCGGTTTACCGGGTTTGCTGGCCCTAGCCCCGACTAACCTTGCAAGCCACAGCTAACCTGTTGTGTCAGCCAGACTACCCTGGGTTCCAACATCCGGAAGAGGCGGTAGGGTTAGGCGCGGCGGTCCCTACTAGTAGGGGATTAGTAGGGGATGTACGTCAAACGTTCTCTTGCGTCGTCCGACACCGTCCAAGATCGTGATGAAAATTAGTCAAGCAATCATAATGGGTTGTACGGCCTTAAGCGGCCTGGTCCGGTCACGTCCAACACATGGACGGCAAAATTCGTAATGATGGGGTCGGGGGTTCGAGTCCCTTCAGCGGCACCACAGTCAACACGCTACCGCATGCGACCTCGTGAGTGGTTTATATTTGGCCTACCGCCTTAGGCTACATGAAGCCGGTTTCGGACGGCGTTGATTCTCGCACCTGCACCTTTTTTATATCATCGCCACAAGCATTGCGTTTTCCACCGCAGGCGTCATTTGGCCCGGCCCATCAAAAATCGCCTCAAGGCGCTGCCTGGTGATGTCAGCCTCCGGATGCGTGACGTTATCAGCCAGATTTGCACTCATAGAAACGTTGAAATCATCATGGGAGAGTTGTTCGCCAATCACATCCTCATGTTCGTCTCAATACAGCATCAGCCCGCCCTGAGCGACCTGATACGCCAGACAAAAAAGCGCTCACCTCATAAGGTGCAACGCGAGTTTCCGCATCTCAAAAAGCGCTACCGGGGACGGCCGGATGAGGCAAAGGGCAATTTCCAACGACAACGGTGGGATGTTCGAAGGCATCCTACTTTAGTACCCTGAATACCACATCGCTGACTCTACCGGCACCAACCCATAGTAGTTGAATGGTTATGCAAAGAATAAGTAGGGGGCGGTGTTGGGCCGCCCCCGTTTGTTATTCTGCCGCGACCTGGGCCGAGCCTGCCTCGACCTTGACGGCGGAGAATTTGAATTCGGGGATTTTACCGTAGGGATCGACCGCCGAGTTGGTCAGGATATTCGCCGCCGCCTCGACATAAGCGAAGGGCAGGAACACCATGTCCGGCGCAATCGCGCGATCGGCGCGCGCCATGATCTGGATAGTGCCGCGTTTGGTGGTCAGTTGCACCATGCCGCCCGGCTCGACCCCGAGTTGGCGCAGGGTGGAGGGGTGCATCGAGCAATTGGCCTCGGGCTCGACCGCGTCCAGCACGGAGGATCGGCGGGTCATCGAGCCGGTGTGCCAGTGTTCAAGCTGCCGCCCGGTGGTCAGGATCATCGGGTATTCTGCATCCGGCACATCGTCGGGCGCAATCACGCTGGCGGGGGTAAAGCGCGCGCGACCCTCGGGGCGCGGAAAACCGTCGCCGAACACCACCGCCTTGCCCGGTTCATCGGGGCCATGGCAGGGGTAGGTCACGGCGTTTTCACGCTCGAGCCGCTCCCAGGTGATGTTGTTGAGTGAGCGCATGTTCTGCTTCATCTCGGCGAAGACATCGGCGGGGGATGCGTAATTCCAGTTGAGGCCGATCCGCTTGGCGAGCGCGGTGGTGATCGCCCAGTCTTCGCGTGCATCGCCGGGGGGCGGCAGGGCCGGGCGGCCCATTTGCACCTGGCGGTTGGTGTTGGTCACGGTGCCGGATTTCTCGGCAAAGGCCGAGGCGGGCAGGATCACATCGGCATAGTTCGCCGTTTCGGTAATAAAGATATCCTGCACCACCAGATGTTCGAGCTTGGCCAGGGCATCGCGGGCGTGTTCGACATCCGGATCGGACATGGCCGGGTTTTCGCCAAGGATATACATGCCGCGGGTGTTGCCCGCATGCACGTCATCCATGATCTCGGTGACGGTCAGGCCCTTTTCGGCGCTGAAGTCCTCTGATTGCCAAACCTCGGTAAAGGCGCGGCGCACGCCGTCGTCGGTGACGGTCTGATAATCGGGCAGGAACATCGGCACGAGGCCGGCGTCCGACGCGCCCTGAACGTTGTTCTGACCGCGCAGCGGATGCAGCCCGGTGCCGGGGCGCCCGACCTGACCGGTCATCAAGGCGAGGCTGATCAGGCAGCGGGAATTGTCGGTGCCGTGGATATGCTGGGAAATCCCCATACCCCAGAAGATCATCGCCGATTTGGCGCTGGCGAAGGTGCGGGCGACCTCGCGCAGGGTTTCGGCCGGGATGCCGCAGATACCTTCCATCGCCTCGGGCGAGAAATCGGCGAGGTGGGCTTTTTCGGCTTCCCAGTTCTCGGTGTAGGCGTCGATATATTGCTGATCATAGAGCCCCTCTTCGACGATCACATGCATGATCGCGTTGAGCATCGACACATCCGCACCGGGGCGGAATTGCAGCATATGGGTGGCAAAACGGCGCAGGCCGACGCCGCGCGGGTCCATCACGATCAACTTGCCGCCACGTTTGGTGAACTGTTTGAAATAGGTCGCCGCGACGGGGTGGTTCTCAATCGGGTTACAGCCGATGGCGATCGCCACATCGGCGTTTTCGATCTCGTTGAAGGTAGCGGTCACCGCACCCGAGCCGACGTTTTCAATCAGCGCTGCGACCGATGAGGCGTGGCAAAGACGCGTGCAGTGGTCGACGTTGTTGTGGCCAAACCCCTGACGGATGAATTTCTGGAAAAGATAGGCCTCTTCGTTGGTGCATTTGGCCGAGCCAAAGCCCGCGACCGACTTGCCGCCATGGGTATCCTTGAGCGCCTTGAGCTTGCCAGCCGCCAGATCAAGCGCCTCGTCCCATTCGGCCTCGCGGAAATATTCCTGCCAGTTGGAGGGATCGACGTTGAGCCCCTTGGCGGGGGCATCTTCGCGCCGGATCAGCGGCTTGGTCAGGCGGTGTTCGTGGTGGATATAGTCAAACCCGAACCGCCCCTTGACGCAAAGGCGGCCTTCGTTTGCCGGGCCATTGAGGCCCTCGACATACTTGACCTTGCCATCCTTGACCTTGAGGCTGATCTGGCAACCGACGCCGCAGAACGGGCAGATGCTCTTGGTTTCGCTGTCGAAATCGGCGCTGTCGCCCTGTTGGGCGTCATCCAGAACCGTGGCGGGCATAAGCGCGCCGGTCGGGCAGGCCTGAACGCATTCGCCACAGGCCACGCAGGTCGAGGCGCCCATCGGGTCGGCCATGTCGAAAGTCGGATAGGCATCATGGCCGCGTCCGGCCATGCCGATCACGTCGTTGACCTGAACCTCGCGGCAGGCGCGCACGCACAACCCGCAGGAAATGCAGGCATCAAGGTTAACGCGCATCGCCACATGGCTGTCGTCGAGAAGCGGAATGCGGCCCTCTTCGAGCTTGGGAAAGCGGCTCTGGCTGACGCCGTTTGCATCGGCCATGTCCCAGAGGTGGCTTGATTTGTCGCGGGCCTCGGCGCGCTCGGGCTGATCGGCGACGAGCATTTCGATGACCATCTTGCGGGCGTTTTCGGCGCGCGCGGAATTGGTGGTGACGACCATCCCGTCGCGGGCTTCGCGGATGCAGGACGCGACAAGCGTGCGCTCACCTTCGACCTCGACCATGCAGGCCCGACAGTTGCCATCCGGGCGATAGCCGGGGGCGGGCTTGTGGCAGAGGTGCGGAATGACCAGACCTCGGCCATTGGCAACTTCCCAGATGGTCAGACCGGCCTCGGCCTCGACCTGATTGCCATCAAGGGTGAATGTGATCCTGTCAGACATGCGCGTGTCTCCTTTGTTGGCGATGTTAGACCATGCGGCACAAAAAGTGAGTCTGCCAATCCCGACACCTCACCGCATTTTTACGCCACCGCTGGTTCAGAAGTTTCGTATCCGCAGCATGGCGAGCCAGATGAACGTTGTGCTGGCAGCCGTTTCAGGGGCTTTTGCAGTCTGGCGCGGCTCGGCTATCGTGCACCAGAGCGCGTGCAAAACGCTATGTGTCCCTTAGTTGGAGCCAGAGAATCATGATCATCGCCCTTGTGCAAATCCCGATGGGAGGGCCCAAACGGCCCGAGGCTGATGTGATCGCCCAATCGCTTGAGTCCACGAAGATCTTTCACAAGGTCAAAGGCCTGCGTCGGAAATACTATCTCAACAGCGAGGCGGGCGGCGGTGGCGTTTATGAATTCGCCACGCGCGCGGACGCCGAGGCCTGGTTCAACGCGGGCTGGGCCGACTGGATGGAGGGCCGCTTTGGGGTGCGCCCGACGCTGACGCTGTTTGAAAGCGCGGTCGTGCTGGATAACGAGGCGGGCAAGGTGCGGGTCAACGGATCAGCCGTGCCCGCCCCTTGGGGCGACGCGTCCTGAGGGTGGGCTCTCGAGACGTAGTTCATTCTGGCCATCACGGTCACGCGTCGTGCTTATGGCGTGATACTTGTCATTTCAGGCCGCGTTTTGGGTTAAATCAGGTTTCACACCGGACACATCTGCGCCATCTGTAAACCCGGCGCCGCGCGGTGCGTACGGTCCTGTCAGGATATGTTTACAGGCGCGTTTTTATGATCCGGCTGACCTTGCTCCGGAGAATTTCAACTATGTCTGACATCTCGCCCAAATTGAACCTACCCCTGATCGCGCCATCACAGGCATTGAAACATGTCACCCATAATGAGGCGCTTTTGCGGCTGGATGCGATCACCCAGCTAAGCGTTGAGGCCTTGGGGGTCACCACACCGCCAAATCCCCCCGTTGAGGGGGCCTGCTATGGACTGGGGCTTGCTGCACAGGGCGAGTGGGCTGGCCATGACGGCGACATTGCGCTGTTTTTCAACGCCGGCTGGCAGTTCCTGACGCCGCAACCGGGCTGGCGCGCGTGGGATATCTCGACGGCGCAGATCAAGGTGTTTACCGCAGGCCAGTGGCTGGCGATTGATCTGTCGCTCGACAATGTCGAGGGCGTGGGGATCAACAGCAGTTATGATGCGGTGAACCGTCTGGCGCTATCCTCAGAGGCGAGCCTGTTCAATCATGCGGGCGCAGGGCACCAGCTCAAGATCAACAAGGCCTCTGCTGCGGATACAGCATCCTTGTTGTTTCAGTCTGCCTTCAGCGGCCACGCCGAAATCGGACTGGCCGGTACTACGGATCTGGTCTTTAAGGTAAGCGATGACGGCAGCAATTTCACCACCGCCCTGTCGGCACGGGCGCAAGACGGGCTCGTAGAGGTGCCTTGCCTGCGCAGCGGCATGATCGTGATCGCCGCGAATGCTGTTGCCTCTCTCATTCCGCCCGGACCGGCCGGGATGGTTTTCATCTCACAGGTCAATCCGGGCCTGCCGCAGGTCACAAACAGCGGGATTTTCGCGTATGACACCGGGAGCGCGCCTGACCTCTTAACTTTGATCGCCGGAAGCGGTTTTGAAAACCTGGGTGTGACGTCACTCAGCGGCACAACGGGCCTTGCGGACAAAACCAGCATCGCGGTCCAGTCCGGCGCCATCCAGTTGGAAAACCGGTACACCGCGTCGGGCAATTACTCCTATACGTTCCTGAATACCTGAGGCGTGACGCACCCGCCGGTTTTTCCACTCTGACAGGCGGGTGCAGATGATCTCATTCCAAGCGGAAGTCGCTTTTGGACGACGGTTGCAGCATTCCCCCGGTCGGCATTGACCGCAGGCAGAATGACACGCGGTATTTCGAAAACCACCGAATTACCAGAGCGACCACAGAGCGCAAACGCTCTCCCCGACAAACCAGTGTAAATCGCGCACCCGGCACAAGACGCGCCGGTTTTGCCATCCCAATTCCATCATTTTTATCGAGCTACGCGCAATTTAGTCCAATTTTGCGGAGTCCACACCCTTGCACCGCTTGCAGGGTTACTTAGGCCTGCCTATATACGCCCAGAAACACGGGATAAGTCTTGTCTTGCTCCGTTACTCAACCGGGGATCTGATGCCGAAACGGGTCAGGCTTCCGCCACATCGCCTAAGTATGAAGGGATCGAACAAATGGCCAAAGTTATTGGTATTGACCTTGGAACCACGAACAGCTGCGTCGCCATCATGGATGGTAGCCAGGCGCGGGTGATTGAGAACTCTGAAGGCGCGCGCACAACGCCGTCTATTGTTGCGTTCACCGAGAACGAACGCCTTGTCGGCCAGCCCGCAAAACGCCAGGCCGTAACCAACCCCGAAAACACCGTGTTTGGCGTCAAGCGTCTGATCGGCCGTCGCGCCGATGATACCGACCTGGCCAAGGACAAGAAGAACATGCCGTTCAACGTCATTGATGGCGGCAACGGCGATGCATGGGTCGAGGCGCGCGGCGAGAAGTATTCGCCCAGCCAGATTTCGGCCTTCATCCTCGGGAAAATGAAAGAGACCGCCGAGAGCTATCTTGGCGAAGAGGTGACGCAGGCCGTCATCACTGTTCCGGCCTATTTCAACGACGCTCAGCGTCAGGCCACCAAGGACGCCGGCAAGATCGCCGGTCTAGAGGTGCTGCGCATTATCAACGAGCCGACCGCCGCCGCGCTTGCCTATGGTCTGGACAAGGAAAACACCCACACCATCGCGGTCTATGACCTTGGCGGTGGTACGTTCGACGTGACCATCCTTGAAATCGACGACGGCCTGTTCGAGGTGAAAGCCACCAATGGCGACACCTTCCTTGGCGGTGAAGATTTCGACATGCGCATCGTCAATTACCTCGCCGACGAGTTCAAGAAAGAGCACGGCGTTGACCTGACCAAGGACAAGATGGCGCTTCAGCGCCTGAAAGAAGCCGCCGAGAAAGCCAAGATCGAACTCTCCAGCAGCTCGCAAACCGAGATCAACCAGCCGTTCATCTCGATGGGCAGCGATGGTTCGCCGCTTCACATGGTCGTCAAACTGACCCGTGCCAAGCTTGAAAGCCTGGTCAACGACCTTATCAAGGCCTCGATGAAGCCTTGTGCCGCCGCTCTGAAAGACGCCGGCATGAAAGCTTCCGAGGTTGACGAGATCGTTCTTGTCGGCGGGATGACCCGGATGCCCAAAGTGGTTGAAGAAGTCACCAAATTCTTCGGCAAAGAGCCCCACAAGGGTGTGAACCCCGACGAAGTTGTCGCCATGGGTGCCGCCATTCAGGCCGGCGTTCTTCAGGGCGACGTCAAGGATGTGGTTCTGCTCGACGTGACACCGCTGTCGCTTGGCATCGAAACGCTTGGCGGTGTCTTTACCCGTCTGATCGACCGCAACACGACGATCCCGACGAACAAATCGCAAATCTTCTCGACCGCCGAAGACAATCAGTCGGCCGTGACGATCCGCGTGTTCCAGGGCGAGCGTGAGATGGCCGCAGACAACAAGATGCTGGGGCAGTTCAACCTTGAAAACATCCCGCCGTCACCGCGCGGCATGCCGCAGATCGAGGTCGGCTTTGACATCGACGCCAACGGCATTGTCTCGGTTCAGGCCAAGGACAAAGGCACCGGCAAAGAGCAAAAGATCACGATCCAGGCCTCTGGCGGTCTCAGTGACGAGGACATCGAAAAGATGGTCCGCGACGCCGAGGAGAACGCCGAGTCCGATAAGGCGCGCCGCGAGCTGGTCGAATCCAGAAACCAGGCCGAAAGCCTGATCGACTCGACCGAAAAATCGATGGAAGAGCATGCCGACAAGGTTGACCCGACCACGATCGAGGCAATCGAGCTTGCCATCGCGGCGCTCAAGGATGAGCTTGAAGGCGAAGACGCCGGCAAGATCAAATCCGGCATCCAGAACGTCACCGAAGCGGCGATGAAACTTGGCGAGGCGATCTATAAGTCGAGCCAGGAAGAGGCCGACGGAGAGCCCGCAGCCGCAGATCGTGCCGATGCTGGCGAAGATGACATCCTCGATGCCGACTTCGAGGATCTCGACGACAACAAACGCGCCTAAGGCACGTTAAGGATTGATCAGGGGCGGTCGGGCATTATGCCGGGCCGTACCCTGATGATCCGTCAAAAGGAGATCCCCGATGGCCAAACGTGACTATTACGAAGTGCTTGGGCTATCCAAGGGCGCCTCGGCGGAAGAGATCAAAAAGGCCTATCGCAAGAAGGCCAAGGAACTTCACCCCGACCGCAATTCCGACAACCCCGACTCTGAACGACAGTTCAAAGAGGCGGGCGAAGCCTATGATGCCCTGAAAGACCCCGACAAGAAAGCGGCCTATGACCGGTTTGGTCATGCCGCCTTTGAAGGGGGTATGGGCGGCCCGCGCCCCGGTGGCGGCATGGGTGGCGGCGGTCAGGGCGACTTTGCCAGCGCCTTTTCTGACGTGTTTGATGACCTCTTTGGTGATTTCATGGGTGGCGGCGGGCGTGCCGGCGGTGGCCGCCAGCGGGCCTCGCGCGGCTCTGACCTGCGCTATAACCTGCGTGTCACGCTGGAAGAGGCCTATTCTGGTTTGCAAAAGACGATCAAGGTGCCCACGGCCGTTGGTTGTGACGCCTGTAACGGCTCCGGCGCCGAGGGCGGCGGCGAGCCGACCACCTGCCCCACCTGTTCAGGCATGGGCAAAGTGCGCGCGCAACAGGGATTTTTCACCGTTGAACGGACCTGCCCCACCTGTGGCGGGTTGGGTCAGATCATCAAAAACCCCTGCAAATCCTGTCAGGGGCAAGGCCGCACCCAAAAGGAACGCGCCCTTAGCGTCAATATCCCCGCCGGCGTGGAAACCGGCACCCGCATCCGTCTTGCGGGTGAAGGTGAGGCCGGCATGCGCGGCGGTCCGTCGGGTGATCTTTACATCTTCATTGATGTCGCCAAACACGATCTGTTCGAGCGCGAAGAGGTCAATCTGTTCTGTCGCGTGCCCGTGTCGGTCATCAAGGCCGCGCTTGGCGGTGATATCGAGGTGCCCACCATCGACGGCGGGCGCAGCCGCGTGAAAATCCCCGCCGGAAGCCAATCCGGCCGCCAGATGCGTCTGCGCAGCAAGGGCATGCCCGCGCTGCGTGGCGGCGGTCACGGTGATATGTTCATCGAACTTGCCGTTGAAACGCCGGTGAACCTGACCAGCAAGCAAAAAGAGCTTTTGCGCGAGTTCGAGGCCTTGTCGGAAGACAATAACCCCGAAAGCAAAACCTTCTTTTCGTCAGTCAAAAACTTTTGGGACGCGATGAAAAGCTAAGCCCGAAAACCACAGCACGACCCTGAAAAGGTGCGCTTAGCGGCGCACCTTTTTCCTTTTGCACGCTCCGCTCCGCCGTCGTTAACCATTCGCTAACCCTGATCGGGCAGGGTTTTGCCATGAGTGATCCACGCGCCTTTTCCGAAATGTCGCTACCGCTTTTTGTGGGCGACGAGGCAATTGAGGCCGCGCCGCTGAGCGCCGGAAAACAGCCCTCCTATATCCGTGACCATCGCCAGCGACTGCGCACGCGGTTCCTGAGCGGCGGGGCACAGGCGCTGCCGGATTACGAGCTGTTGGAGCTGGTGCTTTTCCGGGCCATTCCGCGGCGGGATGTGAAGCCGCTCGCGCATCAGCTTATTGAGACGTTCGGCGATTTCAACGGCGTCCTCTCGGCGGCCCCGGATCAACTTTCGGCCCTGCCCGGCATCGGAGAGGCGGTGATCACCGAACTCAAGGTCGTCGAGGCCGCGGCACATCGTCTGGCACGGGCAAAGGTGTTGCGCCGTCAGGTGATCTCATCCTGGGATGCACTGCTGGATTATTGCCACACCACCATGGCCCATCGCGAAACCGAACAGTTTCGGGTGTTTTTCCTGGACCGCAAGAACATCCTGATTGCCGATGAAGAACAGGCCCAGGGCACGGTCGATCATGTCCCGGTCTATCCGCGCGAGGTTGTGAAGCGCGCGCTTCAACTCAATGCCAGCGCACTTATCCTGGTGCATAATCACCCCTCGGGCGATCCGACACCATCGGAGGCAGATATTACCATGACCCATCAAATCGAGGCCGCGGCGATGACTATGGGCATCACCCTGCATGACCATATCATCATCGGAAAATCCTGCGAAATCAGCTTTCGGTCGGAAGGCCACCTGTGACGCTCATCCCGCCCTTGCGTGCCGGTCTCGCAGCTTAGCGTACCCAGACCTCGACCCGGCGGTTCACCTGTCGCCCCCATGCGGTATCATCACAGGCCATTGGCATCGCTTCGCCAAAGGCATCGATCTCGACCGCGATTCGGTCAAAGTTGGCGGTTTCGGCGGCCCGCTTGACCGCGCGCGCGACGGTCTCGGCGCGGCGCATTGCAATATCCCGGTTCGGCCCTGCGGCCCCATCCCCGTCGCTGAACCCCACGAACACCAGCCGCCGCGCATCGTATAGCCCCAGCTCAAGCGCGCGCGCCAGTTGCTCGACATTCGAGCGCGATTGCGCGTCAAGGCGGACCGACGCCGGTTCAAACCGAAAGGTAGTGGTCAGACGTTTAAGCGAGGACAGCACCCCGACCATGCGCTGTAATTCCTGCAAGCCAACCTCGGGCCCGGCCTGTGCAATCGCATTGGCAAAGCGGTCGCCCTGCGCGTTGATGTCAATCTCTTCGGGGGCCTGATCCACAAAGCCGGCACGACGGATCACCAATTGTGCCGAAGGATCGCGCAGATAGGCCAGAAATTCGCGCGCCAACTTGGGGAAACGCCGCGCCGGGAGATAAAGAAACAGCGGCGCGGTCAACGGGTAATCCTCGGTTTTGACCGCACGGCGGGTCGCCGTCAGGGCAAAGCCACACTCCCCGGTCAGCGCAAGTTCCCAGGCATTGCCCTGTTCGGACCGCGTGGTAAGCCCAAGCGCAAAAGGATCACGCGCGACGGCCTTTGCAAACGCGTCGCCGTTGTCATGGCGGCGCACGCGGCTGTTCTCGGGCAAACCACCCGGCCCGAGCAAGTGATCGACGCTGGCCTGCCCGATGCCGGTACGTTCATCCCACAGGTGCACGTCAATCGGCGCATCCGGGCCACCAAGCAGGTTCCAATTGGCAAGCCGCCCGGCCAGCACCTCGGCCAGTTGCGGCATGGTGATCCCCTGCACCGGGTTACTGGGCGCCACGACCGGGATAAGCGCATCGAGCGCCAGCACCCGCGCACGCCCCGGCGCCGTCAGGTCGCCAAGCCCGGCGACCTTGGCATGGCTTACCTCATCTGTATGCGCCTCGCGCAGGGTCATGGCGATGTCGGCCTCATTGGCCAGAAGATCGGCAAATCCCTCATCGGTATTGGTCAGGTGAAAGGTAAACTCGCCGACAAGCTCGCTGGTTTTGCGGCTGCTCAGGGCATAGCTGATTTCATTTTCGCCCTCGTCGCGCCGGGTCACATCGTAATCGCCACGAATGGCAAAGGCCTCGATCAGCGCGGGCATCAGAACCTTGCCAATCGTCGGCGCGCCCGAGAACACAAGCCGCGCCACGTAATTTTCAAGATTGGGGCAACCAGGGCCCTCACAGGCAACCCCCGATCCATCAACCGTCAGCTCGCCGTAAACCGTGTCGAGGCGATAGAACTCGCCGTCAAAGCCAAGCAGGTTGCCGGAAATTTCGACATCCCCATCATACGAGCGAAGGGTCACATCCTGCGCCGCCACTGGCAACACCATGGCAAATAAAAAAAGTGCGGCGACAATCGCCGCACGCACCATTGTCATAGAATGACCCCCGAATGCTGCGGAATTAGTTTTGCGCAACCTTCAGGTCATTGAACAAATTATTCAACACCAGAAAGTCACCAATCCCATCGCAATCGGGCATCGCAAGCACGATATCCTGAACTTTCAACCCGCTCACAGCATCGGTGGCGATGGTTTGGGCCTCTAGATCGCGGCCACAATTGGCAGCGGTCACTTCGGCCTCGACGCGCAGGCTTATGTCACCGGCGCGCAGCGCCGTTTCGGTCGGAAAGGTATAGACCTCGGCCAAGAGGGCATTATCCAGATCGGGCGCCCCATGACGGGTCAGGAACCCGCCCTCGCCACGCGCGGCGCGCGCCATATCATAGGCGGCATCATCCCAGACGTGCCCGTCATCCCCAAAATCCGCGCCATATTCCAACGCGTGGATTTTCATGCCACTGGCACCGCCCCATTGCACGACAAAGCGGTCGTAATAGGTGAATGTATCGACCGACGCAGTCGCAATCGTGCCCTCACCATTGCCAAAGGAGACAATGAAAACCGCGTTTTCGGCAAGCGCCGGAACGGTCAGGACGCTATGTCCCTTGTCGTCGGTCGCCTCGGTGAACATCATGCCGTTCTGGTGCAGTGTGAATTTCTCATTGATCATGCAAGGCGCATCAAGCGTGACCTCTACCATCGCGGCGGCCAGCGGTTTTGCGGTCATGTTGTACTCGCAGGAAAAGCCCGGCGCGGCCTCTTCCGAGGGAAGATCATCGGCAAGCGGCGTATCCTGAGCCACGGCCAATGTGACCGGTGCCGCAGGCAAAGCCGCAGGTTCTGCCATGGCCACCGGCGGCGTCGGGGCCGCAGAGGTCAGCGTGATTTGTGAAATCTCGATCTTGGGTTCACCGGCATCCACCATGCCCGCCGCGCGAACGTTGACGGGGCCGTTATGGCTTGCCTGCATGAAATAGCCGATGCCAAGCGCACAGGCGAGCGTGCCGCCAGCGGTGATATAACGTCTGTACTTGGACATAACACTCTCCCGTGCCTTTTAAGGGTCAAGAGAGAGGGTATTGGTTAAACAAGGCTGTCTTGTGGCAAAGAAACGGAGTCATTCGGGCGGCGGCGGCGGCTCAGGCCAGCCGCCCGTGACAATGCTTGAACTTCTTGCCGGACCCACAGGGGCAAACCTCGTTCCGGCCCGGATTTCCCCAGGTCGAAGGATCAGATTCGACAAACCCCGACGCGGCGGCTTCGGGGGCCTCGGCGGGCGTTGCATCATGGGCCGGCGCTTCCATCTTTGCGCGCTGCGCCGCCATTTCCTGCATCATGGCCTCTTGTTCGGCCTCTGTCATCGGGCGGATCTGTGCCAGCTTTTGGGTGACATCCTCGCGCAGGCTGTTGAGCATGGTTTCAAATAGCTGGAACGCCTCGTTCTTGTACTCGTTCAGCGGATCGCGCTGTGCATAGCCGCGAAAGCCGACGACGCTGCGCAGATGTTCAAGCGTCAGAAGATGCTCGCGCCATTTGGTGTCGATGGTTTGCAACAAGACCTGTTTTTCGATCATGCGCATGGTTTCGGGACCAAAGGCAGCGGCCTTGGCGGCCATCATCTCATCGGCGGCCTTTTCAAGACGCTCGGTGATTTCCTCGTCATCCACGCCCTCTTCGGCGGCCCAGTCGATGACCGGCAAATCAAGGTTCAGCCGCTCGATCACCGCCTTATAAAGCCCTTCGGTGTTCCATTGGTCGGCATAGGTCTTGGGCGGCATGTAGGTGTCGACCAGATCGTCGATCACCTCGCCGCGCATGTCCTCGATGATCTCGGACAGATCACGCGCCTTCATGATATCAAGACGCTGCTTGAAGACCACCTTGCGCTGTTCGTTCATCACATCGTCGAACTTGAGCAGCTGCTTGCGGATGTCGAAGTTGCGCGCCTCGACCTTGGCCTGCGCGCGTTCAAGCGATTTGTTCACCCAGGGGTGAATGATCGCCTCGCCTTCTTTCATCCCCAGCGTCGAGAGCACTTTTTCCAGACGTTCACTGCCGAAAATGCGCATCAGATCGTCTTCGAGGCTCAGGAAAAAGGCCGACTTGCCCGGATCGCCCTGACGACCGGAGCGACCGCGCAGCTGGTTGTCGATACGGCGGCTTTCATGGCGCTCAGTGGCCAGCACGAAAAGCCCGCCCGCAGCTTTGACAGCCTCTTCATCGGCGGCATGGCTCTCTTCGATCTTTTGACGAATCTCTTCGGGATCGCCTTCGGGATCGGCGGCAATCGCCTCCATGATCTTGAACTCGACATTGCCGCCAAGTTTGATGTCGGTGCCGCGCCCGGCCATGTTGGTGGCAATGGTCACCGCGCCAAGCTTGCCGGCATCGGCGACAATCTGGGCCTCTTTTTCATGCTGACGCGCGTTCAGAACGTTATGCGGAATCTTTGCCTCGGTCAGAAGCTTGCTCAGCAATTCCGACTTTTCAATCGAGGTGGTGCCCACCAGGGTCGGCTGACCCTTTTCATGCGCCTTGCTGATCGTCTCGATGATCGCGTTAAGCTTGTCGGTGGTCGAGCGGTACACCGCATCATCCTTGTCGATCCGTGCAATCGGGCGATTGGTCGGCACTTCGACCACGCCAAGACCGTAGATTTCCAAAAATTCTTCGGCCTCGGTAACGGCGGTGCCGGTCATGCCTGACAGGGTATCATAAAGCCGGAAATAGTTTTGAAAGGTCACCTGTGCGAGGGTCACGTTCTCTGGCTGAATCTGACAGCCTTCCTTGGCTTCGATCGCCTGATGCAGCCCCTCGGACAAACGCCGACCGGCCATCATCCGGCCGGTGAATTCATCAATCAGAACGACGGCGCCATCGCGCACGATGTAATCCTTGTCCTTCTGAAAAAGCTTGTGCGCGCGCAGCCCCTGATTGACGTGATGCACAATCGTGGTGCTTTCAGGATCATAAAGCGAACGCCCCTCTTCAAGAACGCCACGCGTCAGCAAAAGCTGTTCAAGAAATTCGTTGCCCTCTTCGGTGAAGGTGACATTGCGGGTCTTTTCATCAATCGTGAAATGGTCGTCCTGCAATTCCGGGATCAGCGCGTCGACTGTCAGGTAAAGCTCGCTTCGGTCCTCGCTTGGGCCGGAAATGATCAGCGGCGTGCGCGCCTCGTCAATCAGGATGCTGTCCACCTCATCGACCACGGCAAAGTTATGGCCGCGCTGGTTCATCTCTTCGAGTGAGGATTTCATGTTGTCGCGCAGATAATCAAACCCAAGTTCGTTATTGGTGGCATAGGTCACATCGGCGGCGTAGGCGGCCTTTTTCTCGGCCTCGGGCTGTTGCGGATAAACGACGCCGGTGGTCATGCCGAGGGCGGCAAACACCTTGCCCATCCAATCGGCATCGCGACGCGCAAGATAGTCGTTGACGGTAACCACGTGAACGCCCCGCCCCGACAGCGCATTGAGATATGACGGAAAGGTCGCCACAAGCGTTTTGCCTTCGCCGGTCTTCATCTCGGAAATGTTACCTTGATGCAGGAAAATTCCGCCCATCAACTGAACGTCAAACGCCCGCAGACCAAGCGCGCGGCGCGCCGCTTCGCGACAATTGGCAAAGGCCTCTGGCAAAAGCGCGTCCAGCGTTTCGCCTTCGGCAAGCCGCTTGCGAAACTCTTCGGTCTTTTCAATCAGCCCGGCGTCGCTGAGCGCTTCAAATTCGGGTTCAAGCGCGGTGATCTTGTCAACCAGCGGTCGTGTCGCCTTGATCTTGCGGTCATTCGGCGTTCCGAATATCTTTTTGGCGACCGTTGAAATACCCAGCATTTTTTATCCGTTCCGGTGTTTTGACTATCCGTGAAAGGCATTTGCTTGCCCCGCTTCCCCGGCCATCCTACAACGGGCCAAAGAGCGCGGCTTTGCCTTTACCATAAGGCGATGTAAGGGGCCGCCGGAAGAGTGTCAACGTTGCGCACCCGCGCAGCCGCCATTGCAGTATCGACAGAGGAATATCTTTATGTTCGCACGCCTACGCCTTTTGTCCGCCACAGCCCTGATTGCGGGCCTCGCAATCACCACCCCCGCCATCGCACAGGACGCGCCGACGCTGGATACGGTGATGGCCTCGGTTGGCGATAGCGAGATCACTCTTGGGCACATGCTTGCCCTGCGAAATGGTCTGCCTGCGGATTACGATCAGATTCCGCCAGAGGTTCTGTTCAAGGGCGTTCTTGATCAGCTGATCCAGCAGACCCTGCTGATGCGGGCGCATGAGGGCCCGCTGTCCGAGGCCGCGAAATGGCGTCTTGAAAACGAAACCCGCGCCGTGACAGCCGCTGACGTGATCGACCGCGTACTTGAGACCGCGCTGACCGATGAGGCGCTGCAAGCCGCCTATGAAGCCCAGTACACCGGCGGCGACGAGGAAACCGAATATAAGGCTGCTCATATTCTGGTCGAGACCGAAGACGAGGCCAAGGCCCTCGTGACCGAGCTTGACGGCGGCGCGAATTTCGCCGCGCTTGCGCAAGAGCATTCCACCGGCCCCTCGGGCCCCGGTGGTGGCGATCTTGGCTGGTTCAGCGATGGTGTCATGGTGCAGGAGTTCTTTGATGCCGTGGCCAAGCTTGAACCCGGACAGGTGTCGCCGCCTGTACAGACACAATTTGGCTGGCATGTGATCAAGCTTAACGAGACCCGCATCAAGGAACTTCCGTCGCTGGACGAGGTACGCGGCGAGCTCGCTGATGAAATCCGCCAGGAGACGTTCAACAATTACGTCGCCACACTTGAAAGCGGCACCGAAATCATCCGCACAGACATAAGCGCCTATGATCCGGCGCTCATCAACAACACCACTCTTCTGGAGAAATAAGCCATGGGCGCCACCCCGCCGCTTTCCCCGCTTGCACCCGCCGCCTTTCCCGATCTGCCAAGCATTGGCGGGGTCAGCTTTGCCACCACATCGGCCGGCGTGCGCTATAAGGGCCGCACCGATGTGATGCTTGTCACGCTTGCGCCCGGCACGGCGATTGCGGGGGCGTTTACGCGTTCTGCCACGCGCTCGGCGGCGGTGCTTGATTGCCAGGACAAGATTGGTGGCGACCCAAGCAAGGGCGCGGCGATTATCGTGAATTCGGGCAATGCCAATGCCTTTACCGGGCGCCTTGGCACCGAATCGGTCGCGGCCGTGACCGGCGCGGTGGCCGAACGGCTTGGCGTGCCGGTGGCACGGGTGTTTTCATCCTCGACCGGCGTGATTGGCGAGCCGCTGCCGCATCAGCGCATCATCGACAGTATCGACACCCTCAAAGGCGCCCTGAGCCATGATGGCATCGGAGACGCCGCCCGCGCGATCATGACCACAGACACCTTTCCCAAGGGCGCGTCCGAGACGGTGATGATCAACGGTCAGGCGGTGCATATCGCCGGGATCGCCAAGGGCTCTGGCATGATTGCGCCGGATATGGCGACCATGCTTGTCTATATCTTCACAGACGCCGCGATTGATCAGGAAATCCTGCAAAGCACGGTCAGCGCGCTGAACCGGACCACGTTCAATTGTATCACCGTCGATAGCGATACCTCGACCTCTGACACCCTTCTGGTGGCCGCAACCGGCGCCTCGGGCATCCGGGTGACCGAGAATAACATCGGCTTCATGGAAGGGCTGCGCCGTGTCATGCTCGACCTTGCCCATCAGGTCGTGCGCGACGGTGAAGGCGCGACCAAGTTTGTCGAGATTTCCGTGTCCGGCGCCGCCAGCGACGCCGAGGCCCATGTACATGCCAAATCCATCGCCAATTCGCCGCTGATCAAGACCGCGATTGCGGGCGAAGACCCCAATTGGGGCCGGGTCGTGATGGCGGTGGGAAAATCCGGCGCGCGCGCCGATCGTGACACCCTGTCGATAAGGTTTGGCGACATGGTTGTGGCCAAGGATGGCTGGGTCAGCCCCGAATATGACGAGGATCGCGCAGCGGCCTATATGAAGAAGCAGGATATCGAAATTCATGTTGATCTTGGTCTTGGCGGGGGCACCGCCACGGTCTGGACCTGCGATCTGACCCACGGGTATATCGACATCAACGCCGATTACCGGTCGTGATATTGGCCCCGAAAGTGCGCCCATGAAGATCGTTCTTGTCTCTGCCGTCGCTTTGATCGACGTCGATGGCCGCATTTTGCTTGCCCAACGCCCTGCCGGTAAATCCCTGGCGGGGCTGTGGGAATTTCCCGGCGGCAAGGTCGAACCGGGCGAGAGCCCCGAGCACGCCCTGATCCGCGAATTGGAAGAAGAGCTTGGCATCAACACCTGGGCAAGCTGTCTGGCGCCGCTGACCTTTGCCAGCCACTCTTATGACGACTTTCACCTTCTGATGCCGCTCTTTGCCTGCCGTAAGTGGGAGGGCACACCGCAGGGCCGCGAGGGGCAAACCCTGAAATGGGTGCGCGCCAAGGATCTGAAATCCTATCCGATGCCGCCTGCGGATATCCCTCTCATTCCAATTTTGCGCGACTGGCTTTGACGGCAGCCCGGAAAGGCCTGTCAAAGTTGCATTTATTCGCGACATTTGCCCGCCTAAGATGCAAACTTGGACAATCTCAAGATTTCCTTGGAATTTTAGCGAATTTTCAAACAATTTAGTGATGTTTTAAAATTTCAAAGCTATTCTGACTTTTATTGATCTTGGGGGAATAATCATGATTCGCACAATTCAGGTTGGATCTTGTGTATCAATTCAGGGGATTTTCGTTGGCTTGCTGACCAATGGCCTGATCCAGATCCGGGTCGGGGATCGCGTGTATTCTGGTCGCCCTGTCACAAGCGTGGCGTGAAACGGCCACGGGGACCGCAAGGCTAACAGCCTATCAGACAAAAAAAGGGCAGTCTTATCGACTGCCCTTTTGCTTTGGATGACGCCAGGCGATCAGGCCAGCGTGCGTACCACTTCTTCGCGTTCGAAAATCTCGATCACGTCGTTGGGGCGGATATCGTCGTAATTCTCGAACGCCATCCCGCATTCCTGACCCGACTGAACCTCGGGCACTTCGTCTTTGAAGCGCTTGAGGGTCTTCAGCGTGCCTTCGTGGATCACGACGTCGTCGCGCAAGAGGCGCACACCGGCAGAGCGGCGCGCAACGCCTTCGGTGACCAGACAGCCGGCAACCTTGCCAACGCCGGTAACCTTGAAGACCTCTTTGATCTTGGCGTAGCCGATGAACTTTTCGCGGATTTCCGCGCCCAAAAGGCCCGAAGCCGCGGCTTTCACATCATCGACGAGATCGTAAATCACGCTGTAATAGCGGATTTCGACACCCTTTTGGTTGGCGCTATTGCGCGCGGGCGCATTGGCGCGAACGTTAAAGCCAAAGACCGGTGCGCCCGATGCCTCGGCAAGGCCGATATCGGATTCGGTGATCGCACCAACCCCCGAGTGCAGCACCCGCACGCGAACCTCGTCGTTGCCGATCTTTTCCATCGCCTGAACGATCGCCTCGGCAGAGCCCTGAACGTCGGTTTTGACAACAATCGGCATTTCCTTGACGTTCTCATCCTGCTTGGCCTTGGCCAGCAGTTGCTCCAGAGAGGTGCCCGCACCGACAGCGGCGCGTTTCTCTTTGGCAGCACTTTCGCGGTATTCCGCGATTTCGCGTGCCTGCGCCTCGGTGTCGACCACGTTCAAAACGTCGCCCGCTTCGGGCGTGCCATTCAGACCCAGAACCTCGACCGGGGTCGATGGGCCTGCTTCCTTGACACGCTCACCACGGTCGTTGATCAGAGCGCGCACCTTGCCGTATTGCTGGCCGACAACAAAGATGTCGCCAAGACGCAATGTGCCCTTCTTGATCAGAACGGTCGCCACCGGGCCACGGCCCACGTCAAGCTGTGCTTCGATTACGGCGCCCTCGGCGGCCCGGTTCGGGTTCACCTTGAGCTCCAGAAGCTCGGCCTGAAGCGCAATCGCCTCAAGCAACTCGTCAAGGCCCTGACCAGTCACGGCCGAGACTTCGACATCCTGCACGTCGCCGGACATCGCCTCGACGATGACTTCGTGTTGCAGAAGATCCGTGCGTACCTTGTCCGGGTTCGCATCGGGCTTGTCGACCTTGTTGATCGCCACGATCATCGGCACCTGAGCCGCCTTGGCGTGGTTGATCGCCTCGATGGTCTGGGGCATCACGGCATCGTCCGCCGCAACCACCAGAACCACAATATCGGTCACCTGGGCACCGCGCGAGCGCATGCTGGTGAACGCCGCGTGGCCGGGCGTATCGAGGAAGGTCAGCAACGATCCGCTCTCGGTTTTCACCTGGTAGGCGCCGATATGCTGGGTGATGCCGCCGGCCTCGCCTGACACGACCTTGGCGTTGCGGATCGCATCCAGAAGCGAGGTTTTGCCGTGGTCAACGTGACCCATGATGGTGATCACAGGCGCGCGCGGCTCAAGATCCTTGGGATCATCCTCGACATGCGCGATGACATCTTCCACATCTGCATCCGACACACGCACAACACGGTGGCCGAATTCTTCCACGATCAGCTCTGCTGTATCGGCATCAATGGTCTCGTTCTGCGACACCATCATGTCGTTTTGCATAAGCGCCTTGATAACGTCGGCAACGCGCTCGGCCATACGGTTGGCAAGCTCGGACACGACGATCGTTTCCGGCAGTTGTACGTCGCGGACAACCTTTTCACGCTCGACATTGACGCCCATCGCCTTTTGACGCGCGCGCTCTTGCTTGCGCTTCATCGCGGCCATGGATTTCTGGCGACCGCCCTCGCCGCCCGCAAGCGCCTGATTGAGGGTCAGCTTTCCGCCACGACGATTGTCCTCGCCACCGCGGCCTTTGCCACGGCGGGCGGGCTGCTCGCGTTCGGGCTCCTGCTTACGCGGGGGCGGAGCAGATTTGTTTGGCGCCTGACGCACGGCATCGGGCAGGGCGTCGGGCTCTGCCGCAGCGGCGGCGGCCTTGATCGCGGCCTGCTCTGATTCGCGCTTCTTGCGCTCTTCTTCTTCGATCTTGGAGCGGGCTTTTTCCTCGGCTTCACGCTGTTCGCGTTCCTTGGCGTCGGCCTCTTCGCGGCGGCGCATGCGTTCTTCTTCGCTTGCCTTTTCCTTGGCTTCGCGTTCGGCAGCGTCCTGCGACTCGCGCGCCTTGGCGGCGGCAAGTGCCTTCATCCGGCGGTCCATCTCGGCATCCGAGATCCCTGCCGGGCGCCGTGTCGAGCTTGCCGCACCTGACGGCTTGCCAGATCCACCAGCCGCACCCGCTGTTCCCGCGCCCGGCTTGGGCACGACAACGCGCTTGCGTTTGGTTTCCACCACGACGTTCTTGGTCCGGCCATGGCTGAAGCTCTGCTTCACGTTCCCCGGCCGGGAACCAGCGCCACGTACACCCAAAGGTTTCTTTCCGTCGTTGTCGCTCATATTGCTCTACTTTCCTTTCCGGCGCGCTGTCTCGCCGTCCGAGACGCGCAGACCTTTCAGTCTTGCCGCCTCCTCTACAACAGGTTGCAACAAACCTCCAGCACCCAGTGCCGCATGGATTGTGGTTTGTCGCCCAAAGGCCTGGCCCAGCTCATTCGCCGTCAACCACCCTATGAATGAGCCGCCCTGCGGCGTGCTCAGCTTTGATTTTCCCCGTTCAGACCCATCGCTGGCCTGAATAAGAACGCGGGCTTCTTCCTTGCCCAGCATGATCTTGACCTTCTCATAGCCCGACACGGCGCGGCCGCCTTTTCGGGCAAGGCTGATCAGGTTGATCACCCGCTTTGCCAAAAGCGCCTCAACAAGATCGGCAAGGTCTTCGGGCACCTGAACCGGCTGTTTGGCGGCACGGGCGAAAAGCCCTTTTGCCGCCGCCTTATCAATGGCCGCGCGATCCGCAGAGACCCAGATACCACGTCCCGGCAGCTTTTCCATCAGGTCGGGGCCAATCTGACCCTCTGGCCCAACGGCAAAGCGGATCAGCCCATACTTGGGCTGAACCTCGCCTGTGACGATGCACTTGCGTTCTGGACCATCGGTCCGGTCTTTGGGTTGCCCTGCGCGCCCCATGTGTGCCCCCGAGGCCTGAAAAATCAGGCCTCGACCTCCTCGTCATCGCCGTCGGCATCATCCACCTCGGGCTCGAGTTCGTCGGGGTCAACCCAGCCCAACATGATCCGGGCGGTCATTACCATATTCTGCGCCTCTTCCAGTGAGACGTCAAATTTCTCCAGAACGCCTTCGTCTTTGACGCGCTCGCCATTGACCGTGGTCCAGCCGCCGGCCAGTTCCCAATCGGCGCAGGTTGCGAAATCTTCCAGCGATTTCACGTCATCCTCTGCCAGTGCCTGCACCATTTGGGGTGTCAGACCGTCAAATTCAATAAGGCTGTCCTCAACACCAAGCTCGCGGGCTTTTTCAAGCGCGGCCTTGGCCTGACCTTCGATCACGTCGCGGGCACGGGCCTGCAATTCGCTGGCGGTGTCTGCGTCGACGCCATCAATGACCAAAAGCTCGTCAAGATCGACATAGGCGACCTCTTCAAGGTTGGTAAAGCCCTCGGAGACCAGAAGCTGGGCAAAGAATTCGTCGAGATCGAGGTTTTCCATGAACAGGCCGGTGCGCTCTTCGAATTCTTTCTGACGGCGCTCGCTGTCCTGGGCCTCGGTCATGATGTCGATATCAAGCCCGGTCAACTGGCTTGCCAGACGCACGTTCTGGCCACGACGGCCGATCGCCAGCGAAAGCTGTTCTTCGGGCACGACAACCTCGATGCGCTGCGCATCCTCGTCGATCACCACCTTGCTGACCTCTGCGGGCTGCAGCGCGTTCACAAGGAAGGTCGCCTGATCCTCATTCCACGGAATGATGTCGATCTTTTCGCCCTGAAGCTCGTTCACGACGGCCTGTACGCGGCTGCCGCGCATACCGACGCAGGCGCCGACCGGATCAATCGAACCGTCATAGGAAATCACGGCGATCTTGGCGCGGCTGCCGGGATCGCGGGCAACGGCCTTGATCTCGATGATGCCGTCATAGATTTCCGGCACTTCCATCTTGAACAGTTCGGCCATGAACTGCGGATCGGTGCGGCTCAGGAAAATCTGCGGCCCGCGCTGTTCGCGGCGCACATCCTTGATGTAGCAACGGATACGGTCGTTGGGGCGATAGGCCTCGCGCCCGATCTTTTCGTTGCGACGCAGGATCGCCTCGCCACGGCCCACATCGACGATGACATTGCCGTATTCTTCGCGCTTGACCTGACCATTGATGATCGTGCCGATACGGTCCTTGAATTCCTCGTACTGGCGATCACGCTCGGCTTCGCGCACCTTTTGCAGGATCACCTGCTTGGCGCTCTGCGCGGCGATGCGGCCCATTTCAACCGGCGGAACCTCTTCGACAAAGGTATCGCCGACCGATGGGTTGTCCATGTACTGCTTGGCCTGCTCGACGGTCATTTCCGCCTGATAGTTCTCAACCGCGTCATCCTCGACCACGGTGCGCACGCGGGTAAAGGTCGCGCGACCGGTCTTGCGGTCGATCGCGACGCGAATGTCCATCTCGCTGCCGTAACGGCTCTTGGCGGCGCGCGACAGGGATTCTTCCATCGCTTCGACCACCAGTTCGGGATCAATCATCTTTTCGCGGGCCACGGCCTCGGCTGTTTGCAACAGCTCAAGCTGGTTGGCAGAGGTGATTGCCATGATCTTAGTCCTCCTCAGAACCGGAATCGGTTTCGGTTTCGATCTCGTCAAATTCGTCTTCGTTGATCACACCCGCCGCCTTGCGTTGGCGCAGCATTTCCTTGATCAATTCGTCGGTCAGCACAAGCTTGGCATCAGACAGCCAGTCGAACTCAAGCCCGATGGTGCCTTCTTCGACGTTGATCAGAACCTCGTTATTCTCGACACCCGCAAGCACGCCCTTGAACCGCCTGCGCCCCTCGATAAGCTCGGCTGTCTCGATCTTGGCCTCATAGCCCTCGAAGGTCTCGAAATCCTTGAGCCGGGTCAGTGGCCGGTCGATACCGGGGCTCGACACTTCAAGCGTATAGGGGTCGGTGATCGGGTCTTCGACATCCAGAACCGCGCTCACGGCGGTGCTGATCTTGCCGCAGTCATCCACTTCGATGCCGCCCTCGGGGCGCTCTGCCATGATCTGAAGCGTGTGGGTCTTGCCGCTCATGAGACGCACGCGCACAAGCTCATACCCCAGATCCTCGATCACGGGGGTGATGATCTCCGCCATCCGGCGGTCAATCGCAGCTTTGGCAATCAGGTCGTTTGTCATCTCGTCCAAGCACAAAAAAACGGGCGCGCGGCCCGTCGAAATTAATCCGGTGGGCTTTCGGAGTGGACCCGAGAGCGCCGCTGTTGAAAGCCATATACGCCGGTTGCCCCGAGTCTGCAAGTCCTGCGTGAAAAGATTCCCGCCCTAGCCGAATTGCGCCTGCCAAGAGGGCAGGACATCGCCCGGCGCGGGGCTTGCCGCATAAATCGCGCGGGCAATCGCGCGCGCCATCGCGGTGGCCGCCGCATGGCCAAGCAACAGCGTCTCGGCAATCGGATCGCCCATCGCCCGCGCACCGGTTGAGGCGGCAAAAATGAGGTCGCCATCCATCGGCGTGTGCGACGGCACAAGGGCGCGGGCAAACCCGTCATGCGCGGCGGTGGCAAGGCGGGTGCATTGCGCCTGCGTCAGGGTGGCATCGGTGGCCACGATCCCGATGGTGGTATTAGCATGCTGCGAGAGCTTGGTCAGCGGTAGCGCAGCCGCGTCATAACGCGGCGCGGGGCCAAACCCGCCAAACTCTTCACCAATCTCGAACGGCGCGGCCCAGAAATGCGGCCCCTCGCCCACAATGGCAGAGCCAAGCGCGTTGACCGCCACAAGTGCGCCCACCACCGCCCCCGATGGCAACACGACCGAGGCCGAGCCAAGGCCGCCCTTTAGCGTCGCGGTGGACGCACCCGTGCCTGCGCCAAAGCTGCCGATGTGAAACCCCACGGCGGCATTACCAAGCGCCTCGGCGCCAAGCGCCTTATAGGGATTTTCGGCCCAATCCTTGGCGCCGCCATTCAGAAGGTCAAACAGGATCGCCCCCGGCACGATCGGCACGCGGATATCGCCCACCGCAAAGCCGCGCCCCATGGCGCGCAAGCCGTCCGCCACGCCCGACGCCGCATCAAGCCCGAAAGCCGACCCGCCCGACAGCACCAGCGCATCGACCTGTTCCACCGTCTTGTCAGGCGCCAGCAAATCAGTCTCGCGGGTGCCCGGCGCGCCACCCATCACATGCACCCCGGCGGTAAAAGGCACATCGCCCAGCATCACCGTGGCGCCGGTCCTTATCTGCGCGTCCTGCGCATTGCCAACGCGCAGCCCCGGCACATCGGTAATAAGGTTACGCGGACCGGGGCGCATCACAGCACGACCTTGACCGCAGCAGTTTCCGGATCGCCGGTATTGGGGGTGCCGCGCGGCTCGATCAGCAAAAGATGCGCTTCTTTCCGGGCCACCGGGCGATGCTCGACCCCTTTGGGCACGACAAACAACTCACCCTTGCCCAAGGCCACCGTCCGGTCACGCATTTCGATGTCGATCTCGCCTTCAAGCACAAGGAAAAGGTCATCGGTATCGGGGTGACTGTGCCAGTTGAATTCGCCCTCGACCTTGACCACCATGACATCATTTCCGTTGTAGTCGGCAACGATATGCGGGCTCCAATGCGCCGAGAAGGCCGCCAGTTTCTCGGCCAGATTCGCCTTGGTCATGAGTACCCTCCATTTTACGGCCAAGCCTAGCGGGAATTATCTTGATTATGAACTTGATTCAGTGGGCTAAGAGTTTGCGCGGCACAACAGCGTCGCCCGCTGATCCGAAGACGGGCATTTCCACCCGAGCCACCCTGAGCGTCGGGACATGCCTCTGACACCAAAATGGCGAAAACCGCCGCGGGCTATGGCGTTGTGCCACCACTTGCGCCCGTCTAGCCAAGTGCGGCAAGTCTTTCAAAGAACCCCAGAACCTCGGCCTCGGTGGCGCGCTCAATCGCCCCGTCAGAGACCTCTTGCCTGCTCCAGACCCAGCTTTGCGCCGGATCATCAAGCATCGACCAGGTCGGGAACATGCGCTCTTTAACCCTGCGGTGCACAATCCTGCGCATATTGGTGTGCCGGTCATCGCGATTAATCCGCTCGTATGCCGCTTCGACCATTTCCGGCGGACCTTCCAAAAGCTGAAGGTAGGGATCATCACGCACAATCAGCGCACCCGTCACATCATTCCGGGTATTGCCGCGACGCGCATCCAAAAGAATTCCCGCCAGCATCGCCTCGTCAAACCCAAAGGGCTGCGAGGCGTAGATCATTTGCAAAAGCGCCATGGACTGCTCCTTTTACCTGTCACCTTAGGGGGTCGCAAACACCCTGTCGATCCGGGATTTGTGCCATGGTAAGCGGTGCGCTCAGGGTAGTAAAATCCGTAGGGTGGGTGAAACCCACGCTATTCTTACAAGACCGATGGCAAAGAACGAGTCACCTCGATGCGGTGGGTTTCACCCACCCTACGTGCATTCGATACCCTGCGCAAAACCGCAAAGTCGCCTCTACCGCGACAACCCACCATGCAGCGTCGGCACGTCCAGCGACGCAAACCCGTAATGCCGCAACCAGCGCAGGTCTGAATCAAAGAACGCCCGCAAATCCGGGATGCCATATTTCAGCATCGCGATCCGGTCGATCCCCATGCCAAAGGCAAAGCCCTGCCATTCATTGGGGTCGATATTGCCGGCCTCAAGCACCTTGGGGTGCACCATCCCACTTCCCAAGATCTCAAGCCAGTCATCACCCTCGCCCACCTTGAGTGTGCCACCCTCCCACGAACAACGGATATCGACCTCGGCCGACGGCTCGGTGAACGGGAAATGCGAGGCGCGAAAGCGCAACTCGACATCATCAACCTCGAAAAACGCCTTCACGAACTCTTCCAGCACCCATTTGAGGTTGGCCATGCTGATATCCTTGTCGATCGCCAGACCCTCGATCTGGTGAAACATCGGCGTGTGGGTCTGGTCGTAATCGGCGCGGTAAACACGGCCTGGTGCGATCACCCGAAGGGGCGCGCCCTGCGCCTGCATCGTGCGGATCTGAACCGGGCTTGTATGGGTGCGCAACACATGCGGCGGGCGGTCATCGCCGGGCGCGCGATGGGTGTAAAACGTGTCCATCTCGGCGCGCGCCGGATGATGACCCGGAATGTTGAGCGCGTCGAAATTGAACCAGTCGCTCTCGACCTGCGGCCCCTCGGCCACGGCGAAACCCATATCGGCGAAAATCGCGGTCACCTCTTCGGTGACCTGGCTGACCGGGTGGATCGTGCCCACCCGACGGTGCCGCGCAGGCAGGGTAACATCCATCCATTCGGCGCGCAAACGCTCGTCAAGGGCGGCATCGGCAAGCCCCTGCTTCTTGGCGGCCAGGGCGCTGTTGATCTCATCCTTGAGCGCGTTAAGCTTGGGACCGGCCACCTGCCGTTCCTCGGCGCTCATCTTGCCAAGCTCTCGCATCTGAAGGCTGATCTCACCCTTCTTGCCCACGGCCTGCACACGCAAATCCTCTAGCGTGGCCTCATCGGCGGCATTGGCAATCAGGTTGATATATTTGTCTCTGAGATCATCCATCGGTCTTATCCAAATCGTGCGGGTCAATGGCGGGTTACCCCGGCTGGGCGTTTAGCGCAAGTGACTGGCATACTGAGCGGTGAATTCTGCATACCCCTCAGCTGTAACACCAAGATGATCGCGCATCTGCGCATGCAACATCGGCAACTTGTGAAACGGCACCTGCGGCAATGTGTGATGCTCGGTGTGATACGGCATGTTCCAGGCCAGAAACCGTACAATCCGGTTGGTAAAGGTGGTGCGCGTGTTCTCGAACATATTGGCCACAAAGGCACAGCGGCCATGCTCCGCCAAAAGATACAACCGCAAGAACGGCTGCCCCAAAAGACAGGGCAACAGCCAGACCCACACCAAAACCGGCGTGACCAAAAGACTAAGCACCGCCAGCCCGTAAAGCGCCAGCATAACGCGCGCCTCCCGCCTTACCCGCCCCCTTGCCATCTCGGGCACATAATCGCCCGGATCACGCCCTATCGCATTGCCGACAAGCTGCCGGATCATGCCCGCCCAATAAGGCAGGCCTGACACATGGATCAGATAAGCCATTCGCGTCTCGGGCTTCCCGCCCGGCCCAAGCTCGGGGTCTTTACCGGGAATATTGGTGAACCGGTGATGCGCCAGATGAAAATAGCGGAACCACTCGAAAGGCAGCACAAGTAAAAGCCCCGCACTCCGCCCCACCCACTCATTTAACCAAACGGATCGAAACGGCGTCTTATGGGTGGCCTCATGCTCCAGCGTGAACAGAAAACAGATCGCAATCCCCTGCCCCACCAGCGCCACAGGCCACGCTGCCCAGCCCTGCGTGATCCAGAGACCAAACACCACAATCACCGCCAGATGCCCGGCAAGATGCCAAAGCCCCGGCACATCCTCGGTTTCATTTAAGGCGGCCAGCGTATCGCGTGGCAAAGCCGCGACAAAATTCTTGTGATCCATCCCAAAAGCCTATGCAGAACTGCGGGTACAAACCAGCCCCTGGCTTCTTCTTGGTCCAAATACTCATCCCGATCCAACCTGCCCCTTTGAGGGCGCGGGGTGGGCGGGTGGGAGCGCCCTCAAAGGGGCATTTTCACACCACACCCTCAGGCGAAGTGCGTCGCGCCAAAGGCCTGTTGGCGCACGTCTTCGGGGGCCTCACCGTACTTTAGAACAAACCATTTCTTCATCAGCGTGACATTTGAAAACCCACAGGCCACCGAAACCTCGTTCATCGACAAGGCCGTTTGCCCCAACAACCGGCGCGCCCGGTCAAGCCGCAGATCGCGATAAACGTTCAACGGCGTTTGGCGCAGAAGGTCCCGAAACCCGCGTTCAAGCTTGCGCGCGCTCACCCCGAGCAAATCGGCGATCTGCCCGACGCTTAGCGTATCTTCCAGATGCTCAAGCATGATCTGAAGCGCCGCATTAAGCGTTGCGTCCCCCTGCGCAAGCCGCAGATAGCGCAGATGCTCCCCCGGCGGGGCCTCGCTCCCCGGCTCACTCAGGCCCAGATATCGCGACAGGCTGGCGCGGGTAAATTCGCCATCGCGCGCCCCGACAAGCTCGACCATCATCCACACGGCGGCGGCGGGGCTGACGGCACTGCTCAGCGCCTTGTGATGACAGGTGGTCTGATCGCTAAACTCGATCCGGCGGCTTGTCTCCTGCACCCCGGCGCGAAAATCAGGATGCACCGCCAATTGGCGCGCCCCCAGAACGCCCGCTGCCAGCGGCACAAACACCGCCGAGCCCACAAGACAAAGCCGCGCGGCATTGCGGATTGCCCGGCGCAAATCGGCAAGATCGTCGGTGACCGGTCGCCATGCCGTCTCAATCCCGCCCACAAGCACAAGCGTCTGATCCGGGCCACAGCCATCGATCTGCGCAAGGCCGCGCGCGCCGCAGACATGATCCCAACAATAGCTGTCGCGCCCCAAAAGCCGGTTGGCAGAGCGCAGCACATCAATACAGGCCTCGGCGGCAAACGCCATGTCCTGACCTTGCGACACGAACAGAAAATCACCCGAAAGACTACGCCTTGCATGGATCGGCGCGGCGGCCTCGGCGCGATCAGGTGTCAGCGTTTCAATATACATGGTGACCTTCCTTTCCTGTCTTGCCTGTCGTTTGCCCCGCGACCCGTCAGGCGATATTGCTCAACGAGGTTTCGATCGCATGCAGGAACGAACCCGCAGACGAACTGCCCGACATCAGGCGATAGGCGTCATCCCCGGTGCGAATGATAAGCGTGCCAAGATGCTCCATCATGGTGCGGGCACTATCGCCGAGCGCAAAGGCATCGGGATGCAGATCAATCGGGCAAATCCGCTCCAGCGCGCGGCGCGCATTCTGCCCCGAAAGATCAAGCGCGACCCAGACATCGGTCTGATCGGTGGTATAGGCGGCGCCCTTGAGGCGCGCGGCCACCACCCGTTCGGCATCCGGCGTGGGATGGGTAAAGATCACGAAGGCAGAATCGCTGCCCAAGCGGACAATCCGGGCGCCATCCTTGGCAAGGCTCGATTTGCCGACCTCGGGCAAGGCCACGCCAAAGGCGGTCTTGATCGCCTTCTCGGCGGCTTTTTCCGCACCAAGCGGCAGGGCAACCGACACGACCGCAAGATCGGCAGGTGCCAAAAGACGGGTCTGCGCGATGGTGATATCGGTGCCCGCAAGCGGGGCGGCGGGGGTCAGGCTATACTCAGGCACGAAGACGCTCTCCTTCGGGATCAATGAAATGCGCCGAGACGATCTCGACCTCCATTTCGGTGCCGTGAACCGGGCTTACGGCGCGCACGATCTCGCCCATGCGGGTATCGCCGTTCTTGATGAACCCAAGGCCGACGGAATGCTCAAGGCTTGGCGAATAGGCCACCGACGACATCCAGCCCTGATCGTTATCCATGTTCGCCACATCGCCCTTGGTGATGAAATGCGACCCGGCAATCAGCCCGCGATCACGATCCACCGGGCGGAACCCGACCAGCTTTACGGCATCCTCACGCACCATCTCGGGGCGTTGCGACAGCACGTTGCCGATGCATTCTTTGGTCTGGCTGACCATCCGGCCCATGCCAAGGTTATGCGCGGTGGTCTGACCGTTTAGCTCGTTGCCGGCCGCATGCCCTTTTTCGATCCGCATCACGCCAAGCGCCTCGGTGCCATAGGGCGTCGCGTCAAACTCTTGCCCCGCCTGCATCAGAACATCCATCATCGCATTGCCATAGCGCGCAGGCACCGCGACCTCATAGGCAAGCTCGCCCGAGAACGAGATCCGGAAAAGCCGCGCCGGGGTGCCGTTGCAAACCGTGACCTCGCCGCAGGCCATGAAGGGAAACGCCTCGTTCGAGAGATCATGCGCTTCGTCCACCACCTTGCGCAAAAGGTTGCGTGCATTGGGCCCGGCAACGGCGAATTGTGCCCAGCCATCGGTGGTCGAGATAAGATGCACATCCATATCCGGCCAGAGACACTGGCGCGCGAATTCAAGCCGGCGGAACACCAGAACCGCATTGGCGGTGGTGGTGGTCATCACAAAGTGGTTCTCCGACATCCGCGCTGTGGTGCCATCGTCATAGGCAATCCCATCCTCGCGCAGCATCAGCCCATAGCGCACCCGGCCCACGGCCAGCTTGGCAAAGCCATTGGCATAGACCCTGTTGAGAAACGCGGCGGCATCCTTGCCCTGCACATCAATCTTGCCGAGCGTGGTCACATCGCAAATCCCAACCGACTTGCGCGTCGCCAGAACCTCACGATCCACCGAATCGCGCCAGCCCTTTTCGCCGGGCCGCGCAAACCACTGCGCCCGAAGCCAGTTGCCAACCTCGACAAAGGTCGCGCCGTTTTCCTTGGCCCAGTTATGGCTTGGCGTCAGGCGATAGGGCCGGAAATCGCGACCGCGCGAGCGCCCGCCAAGAGCGCCAATCGGCACCGGCGTATAAGGCGGGCGGAAAATCGTGGTGCCGGTTTCAGGGATCGTCTTGCCGGTGCATTCCGCCATGATCGCCAGCGCCGGGATATTCGCGGTCTTGCCCTGATCGGTGGCCATGCCAAGCGTGGTATAACGCTTGAGATGCTCGACCGAACGAAACCCTTCGCGATGCGATTGCTTGACGTCCTTGACCGTCACATCGTTCTGAAGGTCCAGCCAGCCGCGCTTGGTGCTTTCGCGCACATGCCAATAGGGCACGCATTCGCGCGGCTCGTCCTCGGCACGGGGCAGGTCGGCTTTGCCGGGTTTATATCCAAGCGCCTCGATCTGGGCATTGGCGGCGCTTTGGCCCTCGGCCAGGGCCGCGGCCAGCGTCATCGCGCCATTTGCGGCGCCCGCAACGGCCATCCCCGGCGGAAGATCATGCCCCGGCACAAAGGCCGAGATATCATCACGCCATGTCGGGCGACCGCGTTGGTGACAGGTCAGGTGCACATTCGGGTTCCACCCGCCAGAGACTGCAAGGCAATCGACCGGGATCACCTGACCGTCAGTCAGGGTGACCGATTTCAAGCCCTTGCGCCCGACCGTATCAACCACGCCCGCATTGCGGATATGGCGCGCGCCGGGGACGTCACAGACCGCAGCCGCGTCGCGCACGTCGATGATCGCGGGCACATGCACGCCCTTGGCCACAAGATCGGCCGCCGTGCGCCAGCCGTCATCATTGTTGGTAAACACCGCAACCTGCTGACCGGGTGTCACGCCATAGCGGTTGGCATAAGAGCGCACCGAACCGGCCAGCATCACGCCGGGGCGGTCGTTGTTGCCAAAGGCAATTGGGCGTTCGGTGGCACCCGCCGCCAGAACCGCGCGCTTTGACGTCACCCGCCAGAGGATCTGGCGCGGTTTGCCGCCCGAGGTTGCAAGATGATCGGTGCACCGCTCCAGCGCGCCGTAAACGCCGTGATCATAGGCGCCATAAACCGTGGTGCGCGCCATCAGGCGGACGTTATCCATCGCGGCCAGTTCGACCAGCGCCTCTTTGGCCCAATCGGCGCCGGTCATGCCGCCCACCTCAAGCGTTTCGGAATTGAGCCGCCCGCCAAGGGTAAAGTCCTCATCCGCGAGAATAACCCGCGCGCCCGCGCGCCCCGCCGTGAGCGCCGCCATAAGGCCCGTCGGCCCGGCGCCAATCACAAGCAGATCGCAATGCAGATAGCCCTTGTCATAGATGTCAGGATCTTCCTGCATCGACAGGCGGCCAAGGCCGGCCGATTTGCGGATGATCGGCTCGTAGAGCTTTTCCCAGAACGCCCGCGGCCACATGAAGGTTTTATAATAAAACCCCGCCGACAGGAACGGCGACATGAAATCCGTCACCGCCATCAGGTCATAGTCAAGCGAGCCGCGATGGTTCTGGCTATTGGCTTGCAGCCCATCATACAGCTCTGTCACTGTGGCGCGTGTGTTGGGTTCCTGGTGCGCGCCGCTGCGCAGCTCTACCAGGGCGTTCGGCTCTTCCGAGCCGGCGGTGAAAATCCCGCGCGGGCGGTGGTATTTGAACGACCGCCCGACCAGACGCTGGGCATTGGCCAAAAGCGCCGAGGCCAGCGTATCGCCGGGATGCCCGCGCATCTCCTTGCCGTTGAAGGTGAACTTGAACTCTGCCGCGCGGTCGATCTGACCGCCGCTGATCCGGTTGATCTGGCTCATTTGCTGCGTCCCTTTGCCCGGGCCACATCGCGGGCCATCTCGACAGACGTTATTTCATGGGTAACCGTGTCGCGGGTCACCAAGAGCCAAGAGCGGTCGCCCTGTTCGTGATACCAAAGCTCGGCATGCTTGCCCGCCGGATTGTCACGCAGATAGCCGTATGCATGGAACGCTTCGGCGGCATCGGCGGCTTGCCAGTCGGGCCGCTCTATCAGGGCGGCATCGCCGAGATAGACGAATTCGGCGGCATCGCGGGGGCCAAGAAGGGGGTGATTGATGATCATGCGTCCGGGCCCTTTGTCAGCGGTTGGACTTGAGTATTTTTGGAAAGATGAAAGGTCATATGCGCTCGCCTCAATGCAGGTTGGGCTGATTGCCCTGACCTTTTTCGTCGATCAGGTTGCCGCGCTTGAACCGATCAAGCCGCATTTGCGTGGCCACCGGATGGGGCGTGTCCTTGGCAAGAAGATGGGCATAGCACATGCCGCTGGCAGGCGTGGCCTTGAACCCGCCATAGCACCAGCCGCCGTTGAAATAGAGCCCGTCGATATCGGTCTTGTCGATGAAGGGAGAACCGTCCATCGACATATCCATGATGCCGCCCCAGCTTCGCAAGAGGCGGGCGCGCCCGATCATCGGCATGATCGCCATGCCGCCCTCGGCGACGTCCTCTACCACCGGCAGATTGCCGCGTTGAGCGTAAGAGTTATAGCCGTCGATATCGCCGCCAAAGACCAGCCCGCCCTTGTCAGACTGGCTTACGTAGAAATGGCCCGCGCCAAAGGTGATCACGCCGGGCAGAACCGGTTTGAGGCCCTCGGTCACGAAGGCCTGCAAGACATGGCTTTCGATCGGCAGGCGCATGCCCGCCTGCGCCATCACGCGGCCCGAAGAGCCGGCAACACAGACCGCCACCTTCCGCGCGCGAATGGCGCCGCGGCTTGTCTGGACACCGCGGCATTTGCCGTTCTCAATGTCAAAGCCGGTCACCTCGCAGTTCTGGATGATATCGACGCCGCGCTCATCCGCGCCGCGCGCATAGCCCCAGGCCACCGCATCATGGCGCACCGTGCCGCCGCGCCGCTGAAACAAGCCGCCCTTGATCGGGAAGCGCGCGTTTCCATAGTCAAGAAACGGCAATTCGGCGCGCAGCTGATCGGCGGTGGCAAGCTCGGCGTCGGCACCCGCAAGGAACATCGCGTTGGCGCGGCGCACGAAGGCATCACGCTGTGCATCGGTGTGAAACAGGTTCAGGATCGACCGCTGGCTGACCATGGCATTATAGTTGAAATCCTGTTCAAGCCCCTCCCAGAGCTTGAGCGACATTTCATAAAACGGTTCATTGCCCGGCAGCATGTAATTCGAGCGGATGATCGTGGTGTTGCGCCCGATATTGCCCGAGCCGATCCAGCCCTTTTCCAGAACCGCAATGTTGCGCATCCCGAATTCGCGGGCGAGATAATAGGCGGTTGCAAGACCATGACCACCGCCGCCGATGATCACGATGTCATATTCCGGTTTTGGATCGGACTCGCGCCAGACAGGTTTCCAACCTTTGTTCCCGGTCAGCCCCTCGCGGAGAATTTTTAAGGCAGAGTAGCGCATGAGCCAAAGAATCCTGTTGATGTCCTTGATCCAGCATCGCGGTTTATCTGGCAATAGACTTGCCTGAAAAAGCCAATTACATATCCAGTATGGACAAGACCCCGCAAATCCGAACAAAGCCGCTTCGAATCGGCATTCTGCCGATCGAGGGCTTTGCGCTTATGTCTTATGCCGCCACAACCGAGCCCTGGCGCGCCGCGAACCTTTTGGCCGGGCGCACGCTTTACGAGGTGATCAACATCGCTGCCACGGCCATGCCGGTCGCAAGCTCGGGGGCTGCGGAAATCAAGCCTCAGGCAAGCCCTCGCGACGATCTGCGGCTTGATTACCTCTTTGTTGTCGCGGGGGGCGATCCGGCCCTTTATCCGGGGCGCGCCATGTCCGCCTGGCTGACGCGACAGGCGCGCGCCGGGGTGGTCATGGGCGGCGTGTCGGGCGGGCCGATCATCTTGGCGCGCGCCGGGCTTATGGCCGGGCGACGGATGACGGTGCATTGGGAATATGCCAGTGCCCTGGCGGAAATCTCGCCGCATCTGATGGTTGAACGGACGCTTTACGTGATTGATCGCGACCGGATGACCTGTGCCGGGGGCACCGCGCCGATGGACCTGATGCATGCGCTAATCGCCCAGCATCACGGCACCGATTTCGCCCGCCACGTCAGCGATTGGTTTATGCATACCGAGATTCGCCCCCCGACCGGCCCACAGCGGTCCGGGCTGGTCGAGAGGGTGGGCACCCATGCTCCGGCCATTCTTGACGCGGTCGAGGCGATGGAAGGCAATATCGCCGACCCTCTGTGCCTTGAACAGCTTGCTAAGCTGGCGCGGCTCTCGACCCGGCAGCTCAACCGGTTGTTTCAGGACAAGCTTGGCCAGACGACGATGGGATACTACCGCGAATTACGGCTGGAGCGGGCGCAGAACCTGTTGCGTAATTCGGCGCTACCGCTGACCGAGGTCGCGCTTGCGACGGGCTTTGCCAGTTCCTCGCATTTCTCGCGGGCCTATAGCGCGCAGTTTGGTGAGGCGCCGTCGCGCTATCGCCAGACCTAAAAGGCAGGATCAGACCCTAATCCGGCCGACCTTTGGCGCCGTCCGCCTTGAGCAGCGCCTCGATATTGGCGAGCCGCCCCATGACCTCGTCGCGATAACTGTCGGTTCTTTCGACGTTTTCGGCATGATGCGCATCCTGCATCGAGTTCACAATCAGACCGACCAGAAGGTTCACCACGGCGAATGTGGTAACCATGATGAAAGGCACGAAAAACGCCCAGGCATAGGGGAACACCTCCATCACCGGGCGCACGATTCCCATCGACCAGGATTCAAGTGTCATGATCTGAAACAGCGAATAGGCAGAGCGCCCCAGATCACCGAACCACTCGGGGAAATGCGCGCCGAAAAGCTTGGTCGCCATGACCGAACCGATGTAAAACAGCATCCCCATCAACAGAAACACCGACCCCATCCCCGGCAGGGCATTGACCAGCCCCTCGACCACCCGGCGCAAGGACGGCGCCACCGACACCACCCGCAAAAGCCGCAGAATGCGAAGCGCGCGCAGCACCGAAAGGCCCTGCGTGGCCGGCACAAGAGAGATGCCGACAATCACGAAGTCAAAGATATTCCAGCCGCGCGAGAAAAACCCGGCCACACCGCGGGCAAAAAGCTTGGCCGCGATTTCAACGACAAAGACCGCAAGACAAAGCTGATCCAGCAGGGTGATAAGCCCGCCGACCCGGTCCATGATCGGGGCCGAGGTTTCCATCCCGAGGATTATCGCATTGAAAAGGATGACCCCAAGAATGAAGTTCTGAACACTGGATTGATCGAGAAAACTGCCGACGCGAGTGCGAGAAATCATGGGCCTGCCTGTATATCCTGCCTGAAATGCTTGGCCCACATATGGGCGCACATTGGCAAAGCTGCAAGCCGCGACGCGCTAGTCCTTGGCGCGTGCAAGCATGCGGCCAAGCGGACGACCGCCGAGGATATGCAGGTGGAAATGCGGCACCTCTTGCACGCCATGCTCGCCGGCATTGCTTATGCTTCGAAACCCGTCGCCGTCTTCGCCCGGTTGCACGCCGCTCAGGCGGCAAACCTCGCCCACGGCGCGGGTGAAATCAACGATTTCGGCGTCCGTGGCGGCAAGCGCAAAATGATCATGACAGACATAAGGCCCTTTCGGGATCACCAGCACATGCACCGGCGCCTGTGGCGCGACGTCATGAAACGCAAGGCTATGCTCGGTTTCCAGAACGGTCTTGTTGGGGATTTCGCCGCGCAGGATCTTGGCGAAAATGTTCTGGTCGTCATAGGCATAGGGCATGGCTGTCCTCAGTCTGCAAAAAGGTGATCTTGTTGGGTGATTTCCTGCGCCTTTTCGCGCGAGATATCAAGGAAGCGCACCAGAAGATCGGCATGCTGATCGCGCTCGTCGGATTCGCGCAGGATCAGGTGGTTTTCAAAATCGGCATCCCGAATGCTGTCGCTTTCATAGGTCATGTCACCCCGGATCGTCGGCAAAAGCCGCTCAAGCGTATCCTCGGGCGTTTGTTCACCGGCCAATCCGACGCGCATGGCGTGCCCGATAAGGTACTCATCGGTGAAATCGCACTGCACCTCCAAAAGCTTGGTGGTCGCGCGATCCCCACAAAAATCCTGCAACAGGTCGATGCTTCCAGGGTCCATGCAGACGATAAGGCGGTCGGTTTCATAGTAATCGAACAGCATCCGCATCAAGGCACGGCGATGGCGCGTGCGTTTGGCCAGCGTGCCCTGAATTCCGCCAAGGTCCGGCAGCGCCGTGCTCTCTTCGTTAAACAGGTACTCGATCGCGGGCAGGTTCGTGACCTGACGAATCCGCTCCATCAGACGCTTGGCCACATGCCATTTCTTGCAGACCACGATCATCAACTCGCGCTCGCGGCCAAGGCTGCTTTCGGTTTCCCAGAACCGGCTTGCAAAACGCCGCCCGTCACGGCCGCGCGCCGACAGGAACTTGAACAGGCTGCGCCCCTCGTCGGAAATCTGGAAGGTCGCGTTGTCATTGGCATAAAGCGTGCCAAGACGGCGCTTGAGCTCTAGTGCTTCGGGGCTGATCTTGCGGGTAAATAGATAATCCTGACCCAGCAAAAGATCGTAGTGATCGTTATAAAAGGTCACCGGCATGCCGTAATCGGTGAACATCAAGAAGGTCAGGGTTCGGGTGCTTATCTCTTTTTCCGGCACGAGATGACGCACCAGGGTCTGAAAAAATGTCTCATCCGGAATCCAGGTCGTGCGAAAGAACCGCATCACATCGCGGCGTTTGCGCGTAAAGTCGATGATCCACTCGATGGTGCGCCGACGCAGGCACCACCACTGGCTTCCGATCTGAACCTGGACATCACGCGGTATCTCGCGGGTCAGGCCAAGCTTGGTTTGCAGGTTGTACGAGGCATAAAACCTCTTTGGCTGAGTGCGCTCATTAAAGAAGTGGCGATAAATCAGCCGTTCCTCCTTCATCCCGGTCTTGATCCAGTCGCTTTCGAAATAATCAAAGCTTTCGATGTAATCGACATCCGAAGAATCCAGAAACTCATGCGCATAGCTGGCGGATTTGATCGGCGCGCAATCGCCCGACAGCATGTAGAAATGCGTGGCGCGCGGAAAGGCATCAACGGCGGCCTCGACGGCATAAAGCGTGGCCTGAACAAGCGACCATTCACCCCAGCCGCATTTGATCCGCTTCCTGGCAAACACCACGTTGGGATTGTCGCCAAGTTCTGTTTTGATCTGTTCGAAATGCTCGGGCTTGGCGCGGGCATCGAAATGGATCGCGATGTAATCGCCCACGGCCGTCAGCATCTCTGCCTGTCGAACAATCGCCTCGGGGTCTTTATGGCACAAAAGGATGAACGCTATTTTTGCCATATTAGAAACGATTCAACCCTGAGTTCATAGATTGTCTATAGCAATAGCGGTGAAGACAGTCTGAATAAACAGACTTTCTTTGGTTTTTTTAACCGGGTAGACATAATTAAAGCTGCAAAAAACAGGCAGCAGTGTGCGGAGGCAGTAAATATGGGGTTCCCAGGCACCTGGATGACCGAGAGTGAGAGCGTGGTTTACCGCGTTGTGCCGAAATGTGCGTGTTCGACAATTGGTCAGGCGCTTTATTATTCGGATCATGGCGCATTTTTTGACGGTGATATTCATGATGCTACCGAGGGTCTGCATAAATGGGCCCGCGAAGATAGCCAGAAGCTGATCAACGCGAACGTCAAAACCCACACCTCTTATGCGTTCACCTGTGTGCGCAATCCCTATACCCGCATCCTGTCGAGCTTTTTCGACAAGATCTGCGGCATTCAGCGCAACGGCAAACGCTATCGCGGCAAACTTGTTCCGACCCTGATCCAGAAGTACGGGATCGAGGTTGGCGGTGATGATGGCAAACAGGAATTTGACCAGATCAAGAGCTTTCGCCGTTTCCTTTTGTTTGCCCGCGACACCATCCGCTGGAAGCGCCCGATGGAGCCGGACATTCACTGGTCCGCCATGTCCGGGCATGTCTCGACCTTCATCGTGAACGGCGGCACCTATGACAAGATCTTCTGGACCGAAAAGTTCAACGAGGGCATGCGAGAGGTGCTCGATTCGATAAAGACCCCCAATAAGGTTGACCTCGAGAACATGCCGCGGTTCAACGAATCCGAGGGGCACGGCCCAAAGCGCGCCCATCCGGTCGAGGATTATTTCGACGACCTGTCGATGCACCTTGTCTATGAAATCTACAAACGCGATTTCGAAGTGTTCAAATATGACTTTGAGAATCCGGGTAACAAGATGCCGATCGGTGAAATAGATCTGGCAGAGGTGCACGCGAAACTGGGCGTTTAGCCCGCAATTCCTTGGGGAAACGATAGGGCTTTGCATTTGCCCCGAACTGGCGTATATGCCGCCCCATACATGCGCGTGATGCCCGCTCAGGCAAGAATCATATCCCCAGAGAGTGGGGGCCCGGTCTGGTATCGTTGCGCAACACAAACATATACCAAACCAATGCAAGGGTCTGATTCACATGGCTAATACGCCCCAATCCAAAAAACGCGCCCGTCAGAACGAAGCCCGTTTTGCCGTCAACAAAGCGCGCCGTTCGCGCATCCGCACCTTTCTGCGCAAAGTAGAAGAAGCAATCGCATCCGGCGACAAAGAGGCGGCAACCGCCGCTCTGCGCGCCGCTCAGCCCGAGCTGATGCGTGGCGTGACCAAGGGCGTTTTTCACAAGAACACTGCGTCACGCAAAGTGTCACGCCTTGCTGCACGGGTTAAGGCAATCGCCTGAACCGTCATTGAGCGCTAAACTATTGAACGCAAAAGGCACCGGGCCAACCGGTGCCTTTTTGTTTTTAAACCGTAAAAAAGCGCCCGATAGATTCTTTTCAGCCAAAGCCCCTGTCAAGCGCGAAGATCAGTTGCCCGCGCGCTTACGACTTTGCTAGTTTCGAAAGGCGATTCACGCTTGGGGGGACAGGCTAAATCGGTAACTGACCGCTTTTGACACAGAAGCCGTCGGATGCTGTAACTGGGCAATTTGCCCTGGCCATGTTCATTGCGTATGCATTTTATAAGGCACGTCAGGTGCACGGTTTTGGGACGAACCGTGATACCATTCTTGCGGCCTTTTGATATGCGTACAACTTTGTGAAAGAGGCTTGGAACCCGTTAACTTTGGTTAACGGTATGGTGTCTTTTGCAGGGTCCGATCCGGGATCGCAGACCAAAGCCAGCTGGCGTTGTCAGCCTGACATTTGGATGGTGTGAAGAGTCGCGGAACGGGGAAGCATGACACAAGATCAATGGGGCCAGTTGAAGCAGAAACTTCAGCAATCGGTTGGGCAAAGTAATTTCAAGAACTGGATCGAACCGCTGGAGTTTTCCAAACTCGCGGATGGCGTGGCAACATTTCATGTGCCGACCAGTTTTCTGGGCAATTACGTCTCACAGCATTTTGGGGATTTAATCCTCTATCAGATGAACGCGCTTGTATCCGACGTGCGCCGTATCCACTTTCAGGTGCCTGCCAACACCACCGAACGCCCGACACGGCCCGCGACGCGCACATCCCAGACCGGGGCCGGCAACGTTGCGTCCTCCGTTAGCGACAGCATGCTGCCAACCGCGCCGCTCGACGAGCGTTTTACCTTTGACACCTTCGTTGTCGGCAAGCCCAACGAGCTTGCCAATGCCGCCGCGCGCCGCGTCGCCGAGGGCGGGCCGACAACCTTCAACCCGCTGTTCCTTTACGGTGGGGTCGGCCTTGGCAAAACTCACCTGATGCACGCCATCGCATGGGAGCTTCAGACAAGCCGCCCGGACCTGAATGTCGTTTACCTGTCGGCGGAACAATTCATGTATCGCTTCGTGCAGGCCCTGCGCGACCGCAAGATGATGGATTTCAAGGAAATGTTCCGCTCGGTTGATGTTCTTATGGTCGATGACGTGCAATTCATCGCCGGCAAGGACAGCACTCAGGAAGAGTTTTTCCACACCTTCAACGCGCTGGTTGATCAAAACAAACAGATCGTGATTTCCGCCGACCGCGCCCCCGGCGAGATTGCAAATCTCGAAGAGCGGATCAAATCGCGCCTGCAATGCGGGCTGGTGGTTGATCTGCATCCGACCGATTACGAATTGCGCCTTGGCATCCTTCAATCCAAGGTCGAACGCCACCGCGAGCAGTATCCCGACCTGACCATGGCCGATGGCGTGCTTGAATTCCTTGCACACCGCATCAGCACCAATGTGCGCGTTCTCGAAGGCGCGCTGACCCGGCTGTTTGCCTTTGCCTCGCTTGTCGGCCAGCCGATCACGCTTGAACTGACCCAGGATTGCCTGGCCGATGTGCTGCGCGCGTCTGAACGCAAAGTCTCGGTCGAAGAGATTCAGCGCAAGGTCTCGGATCACTACAACATCCGCCTGAGCGACATGATCGGCCCCAAACGCCTGCGCAGCTTTGCGCGCCCGCGGCAGGTGGCGATGTTCCTGTGCAAACAGATGACAAGCCGCTCTTTGCCCGAAATCGGTCGCCGGTTTGGCGGGCGTGATCACACCACGGTCATGCATGGCGTCAAACGCATCGAAGAGCTGCGCATTCAGGATGCCCAGATCGCCGAGGATCTGGAGCTTTTGCGCCGCACACTTGAGGGCTAAGGACCGCGCTCGTCTGCCCGCGTCGGGCAGCCTCGCCCTTTGGGGCGGGGTCTGCTCTTGACGCGTCGATAAATACAGCCGAAAACGCAATAAAGCACTTGAGCCGCAGGGGGAAATTGATACCGTGCCCCTCCCGGCGCTAATCCGGCACCTATAGGGAGCGATGGTATGAAACTCAGCATCGAACGCGGCGCACTGCTTAAGGCCGTGTCACAAGCACAATCCGTGGTCGAGCGGCGCAATACCATTCCGATCCTCGCCAATGTCCTGATCGAGGCCGAAGGCAACTCTGTTCAATTCCGCGCCACCGATCTTGATATCGAAGTCGTCGACAAGGCCCCGGCCATGGTCGAGCGCGCCGGTGCGACCACCGTATCGGCGGTGATGCTGCACGAGATCGTGCGCAAGCTGCCCGATGGGGCGCTTGTCACGCTGGCCGATGACGGCACCGCCGGGCGCCTGACGGTTCAGGCCGGGCGATCGAATTTTAACCTTGCCACCCTGCCGAAGGAAGATTTCCCGGTAATGGCAAGCTCTGAATATGCCAGCAATTTCAGCGCCCCGGCGCCGGTTCTGCGGCGGTTGTTCGACAAATCCAAGTTCGCCATCTCGACCGAGGAAACCCGGTATTACCTGAACGGCGTCTACATGCATGTCTCTGACAGCGATGGCGGCAAGGTTCTGCGCTGTGTGGCCACCGATGGTCACCGCCTGGCGCGGATTGATGCCGACCTGCCCGAAGGGGCCACCGATATGCCCGGCGTGATCGTGCCGCGCAAGACCGTCGGCGAGCTGCGCAAACTGCTGGAAGACGACGACATGAAGATTGCCGTGTCGGTGTCGGAAACCAAGATCCGTTTTGCCACACCCGATATTACCCTCACCTCGAAGGTGATTGACGGCACGTTCCCGGATTACACCCGCGTTATCCCCCAGGGTAACACCCGCCGGATGGAAGTGGATGCCGCCGAATTCGCACAGGCCGTCGATCGCGTCGCGACCGTGAGTTCGGAGCGCTCGCGCGCCGTCAAGCTGTCGCTGGATGAAGACCGGCTTGTTCTGTCGGTCAATGCGCCCGACAGTGGTGCCGCAGAGGAAGAACTTGCCGTGGCTTACGGCGATGAGCGGCTTGAAATCGGCTTTAACGCCAAGTACCTGCTTGAAATCGCAAGCCAGGTTGACCGGGAAAATGCGGTGTTCCTGTTCAACTCGTCCGGCGACCCGACCCTGATGCGCGAAGGCAATGACACGACGGCGGTTTATGTCGTCATGCCGATGCGCGTTTAACACCTGTCGGAGCCTCCGGCGGGAGTATTTTTGCCAAGAAGAAGGGCAATGAATGCCCGGCCTCTACCTGTCAGACCTGACTCTCTCGCATTTCCGCTCGCATAAGGCGGCGCGGCTTGCGCTTGATCCGCGCCCGGTCGTGCTTCATGGGCCGAACGGGGCGGGCAAGACCAATATCCTTGAAGCGGTTTCGCTTTTTTCACCTGGGCGTGGGCTTCGCCGGGCGGCGGCGCAGGATATGGCGCGCAGGCCAGAGGCGCTGGGGTGGAAGCTGAGCGGGCTGTTGCACTCGTTGCATCAGGTGCACGAGATCGAAATCACCGCGCAGGACGGGGCCGCGCGGCAGGTGCGTATTGACGAGAAAGCCGCCACGCAGATGGCGCTTGGCCGGGTGGCGCGGGTGCTCTGGCTGGTGCCGTCGATGGATCGGCTCTGGATTGAGGGGGCCGAGGGGCGACGGCGGTTTCTGGATCGTATGACGATGAGCTTCCTGCCCGGACACGGCGACGCGGCGCTGGCCTATGACAAGGCGATGCGCGAACGAAATCGCCTTTTGAAGGATCAGGTGCGTGATGCGCATTGGTATCTGGCGCTGGAACACCAGATGGCCGAGGCCGGGGCGCAGATTCATGCCAACCGCCAAGCCGCCCTTGCCCAGATCGCAGAGGCGCAGGCCGAGGCACAAACCGCCTTTCCGGTGGCCGAGCTTGACCTGACCCAGACCGAGGGCGAAATGCCCGACAGCGCCGAGGACCTGCGCGAGGCGCTTGCCGAGTGTCGGTTTCGCGATCTGATGGCCGGGCGCACCCTGGTGGGCCCGCATCGCGCCGACCTTTACGGGGTTTATGCGGCCAAGGGCGTGCCTGCGGCCGACTGTTCGACCGGGGAGCAAAAGGCGCTTTTGGTCTCGCTGATCCTGGCCAATGCCCGCGCTCTGGCGCGCGACTTCGGGGCACCGCCCCTGTTGCTATTGGATGAGGTTGCCGCCCATCTTGATGCCAGCCGCCGCGCCGCGCTTTATGATGAGATTTGCGCGCTTGGCGCACAGGCATGGATGACCGGCACCGGACCAGAATTATTTGCCGAGCTTGGCGAGAGGGCCCAGTACATCGAGATCACCGAAACCGATGGCACCAGCCATATCACCCAGAAGGACACCGAATGACCCCTCAGCGTGTAACCCTCATCACCCTTGGCGTTGCCGATCTTGATCGTGCGAAAGCATTTTACGCAGCGCTCGGCTGGTCCCCGGCGCAGGAGCAGGAAGAGGTGGTGTTTTACCAGATGAATGGCCTTGTTCTGGGCCTGTTTGGCAAGGCCGACCTGGCAAAGGATCAGGGGCGTGCCGGGCTGGAGTTTGGGACCGGGGCGATCTCGCTTGCACAGAATTTCGGGACCGAGACGGAGGTTGATGCCGCCTTTCAAACGGCCATTGATGCCGGGGCGAGCCCGCTGAAAGCGCCGGAAAAGGTGTTTTGGGGCGGGTATTCGGGGTATTTTGCCGATCCTGATGGCCACGTCTGGGAAGTGGCGATGAATCCGTTCTGGCCGCTGTCCCCCGATGGCAGCCTCACACTGCCCAAGGCCCCATGACCATCACGCTTTCCGATCTGATGCTCTATGCGGCGGCCATGGCCGGGCTTTGGGCCGTGCCGGGGCCGGTCTGGGTCGCGCTGACTGCGCGCGCGCTCTCGGGTGGCATGGGCGGGGCTTGGCCGCTGGCGGTTGGCGTGGCACTGGGCGATTTGATCTGGCCGCTCTGCGCGATCCTTGGCCTGGCATGGGTGCTGTCGCTATATGGTGACGCGCTCAACCTCCTGCGTTGGATCGCGGCGGCGGTGTTCATCATGATGGGGCTGCTTTTGATCCGCGCCCCGGCGCGCGTGCCCGGCGCCGACAGCCGCATGACCCGCCCCGGCATCTGGGCCGGATTTTCGGTGGGTATCGCGGCGGTGATCGGCAATCCCAAGGCAATCCTGTTTTACATGGGTTTTCTGCCAGGCTTTTTCGATCTTTCCAAGGTCACGGCACCCGATGTCGCCGCGATCCTTGCGGTTTCGGCCATCGTGCCGATGTTGGGCAACCTTGGGTTGGCCCTTTTTCTTGACCGCGCGCGCCGCCTTTTGCAGAGCCCGAAGGCCATTTCGCGGCTAAATTTCATATCAGGTTTGCTGCTTGTTCTGGTCGGGTTGATCATCCCCTTTACCTGAGGGCCGGACACCGCAAAATATGGGGGAAAGGCGTGACAATCCCCCCAATACCTCGTATAAAATAGGAAAAATACGAAGGAACTTTCGCATGTCCGAAACCGTCGCGGCGCCCGAGGAATATGGCGCCGATTCCATCAAGGTTCTCAAAGGGTTAGAGGCGGTCCGCAAGCGCCCTGGCATGTACATCGGGGACACTGATGATGGCTCTGGTCTGCATCACATGGTGTACGAGGTCGTGGATAACGGCATTGACGAAGCACTGGCCGGTCATGCCGATGCCGTCAACGTCACGATCCATGCGGATTCATCAGTTTCCGTCAGCGATAATGGCCGCGGCATTCCCGTCGACATGCACGAAGGCGAAGGCGTTTCTGCGGCCGAAGTGATCATGACCCAGCTTCACGCCGGCGGCAAGTTTGACAGCAATTCCTACAAAGTATCGGGCGGCCTGCACGGGGTGGGTGTTTCGGTGGTGAACGCGCTGTCGGAATGGCTAGAGCTTCGAGTTTGGCGCAATGGCAAGGAACACTATGCCAAGTTCGCGGGCGGGTTCACGGTGGAGCCGCTGCGCGTGGTCGGTGATGCCAATGGCCGCAAGGGCACCGAGGTGCGCTTTCTGGCCTCGACCGAGACCTTCTCGAACCTCGACTATAGCTTTGAAACGCTCGAGAAGCGTCTGCGAGAGCTGGCCTTTCTGAATTCCGGGGTGCGCATCATCCTGCGCGATGAGCGCCCGGCCGAGCCGCTTGAAACCAACCTGTTCTACGAGGGCGGCGTCAAGGAGTTTGTGAAATATCTCGATCGCCATAAAACCCCGGCCATGCCCGAACCGATTTTTATCACCGGCGAGCGTGACGATATCGGCGTCGAAGTGGCGATGTGGTGGAACGACAGCTATCACGAGACCGTCCTGCCGTTTACCAACAACATCCCGCAGCGCGACGGGGGCACGCATATGGCGGGCTTTCGTGGTGCTCTGACCCGCACGATCAACAACTATGCCCAAAGCACCGGGATCGCGCGCAAGGAAAAGATCAGCTTTACCGGCGATGACGCCCGCGAAGGCTTGACCTGTGTGCTGTCGGTCAAGGTGCCCGACCCCAAGTTCTCGAGCCAGACCAAGGATAAACTGGTCAGCTCCGAGGTGCGCCCGGCGGTCGAGGGGCTGGTGAACGAAAAGCTTGCCGAATGGTTCGAGGAAAACCCGAGCGTGGCCAAGGTCGTGGTCGGCAAGATCATCGAGGCCGCCCATGCCCGCGAGGCCGCCCGCAAGGCGCGCGACCTGACCCGGCGCAAGAACCCGATGGATGTGAACTTTCTGGCAGGCAAGCTTAAGGATTGCTCGTCAAAGGACCCGTCGAAAACCGAAGTCTTCCTCGTCGAGGGGGATAGCGCCGGTGGATCGGCGCAGACCGGCCGTGATCGCGGCACGCAGGCGGTTTTGCCCCTGCGCGGCAAGATCCTTAACGTCGAGCGCGCGCGCTTTGACCGGATGCTGGGAAGCCAGGAAATCGGCAACCTCGTGATGGCGCTTGGCACCGGGATCGGGCGGGATGAGTTTGATATTTCGAAGCTGCGTTACCACAAGATCGTCATCATGACCGACGCCGATGTCGACGGCGCGCATATCCGCACGCTGTTGCTGACGTTCTTCTATCGGCAGATGCCACAGCTGATCGAGGGGGGCTATCTCTATATCGCACAGCCGCCGCTTTATAAGGTGATGCGCGGCAAATCCGAGGTTTACCTCAAGGATCAGGCCTCGCTTGAGGATTACCTGATTTCGCAGGGCACGGCAGACGCGGTTTTGCGGCTTGGCTCGGGCGAGGATATCACCGGCACCGATCTTGTGCGCGTGGTCGAAGAGGCGCGACAGGCCAAGCGCATTCTCGAAGCCTTCGCAACCCATTACCCGCGCCACATTCTTGAACAGGCCGCGATTGCCGAGGCGTTTCTCGCCGGGAGTGCCGATGCCGACCTTCAGGGCGTCGCCAATGCGGTGGCCGCGCGGCTTGACCTTATTTCCAGCGAATACGAGCGTGGCTGGCAAGGCCGCCCGACACAGGATCAGGGCATTCGGCTGACCCGCACCGTGCGCGGTGTCGAGGAAATGCGCACGCTTGACGGGCCGATCCTTCGCGGTGGTGAGGCGCGCAAGCTTGGCAAGATGACCCAGGCCCTGCGCGAGGTATACCGCGAGCCTGCGACCCTCATGCGCAAGGACCGCTCGCAGACGATCTATGGGCCGCTCGACCTGTTGGATGCGATCCTGAAAGAAGGTGAAAAGGGCCTGACCTTGCAACGCTATAAAGGTCTGGGCGAAATGAACCCCGGCCAGCTCTGGGAGACCACGCTTGACCCCGAAGCGCGCACATTGTTGCAGGTCAAGGTCGATGACGTGGCCGAGGCCGACGATCTGTTTACCAAGCTGATGGGCGATGTCGTCGAGCCACGCCGCGAATTCATCCAGGCCAACGCGCTGAACGTCGAGAACCTCGACTTTTAGACCAGCAGGGTCTGCTCAAAAAGCTTGAGCAACACCAACAGGAAAAAGGGCGCCCGGTTTTGGGCGCCCTTTGTTATTTATCCGGGTGAAGATCTCTTAGCCGGGGCCAAGCAGGCGCTCGGACCGGCGACGCAGGTACTCCAGCGTGGTTGGGAGACAGATCCAGATCATAACGATCAGCCCGCCAAAAGGTGATAAAGGCAAACAAACCGCCCGAGATCACGCTCTGCACGATCAGCGGCATCCGACGCCACCAGCCGATGTCGACTGCGGCTGTGATCTTGACGCATTGAGGAAATATTCTTACGACCTTCCGGTTCGGAATTGTTTTGGCGCAAGTACGATATCTTCGCAATGGCATAGCATTGTGCTGTCAGAAATTGCCAACCGAAGAAGCCCATGAAGCCACTCTTTTTGATCATCACCTATCTGGCCGCCGTTACGCTGCCGCTAATTCTGTCCTGGCTTGTCGGCGGGCCGCCACGCCCGGCCCATCAAGAGCTGGCCTCTGGCCTTGGAATTCTCGCTTTTTCGACGATCCTCGCAGAGTTCGTCCTTTCCGGTCGCTTCAAGAAGATTTCGCATGGCGTCGGGATGGATGTGACCATGCGGTTTCACCAGATCATGGCACGCACCGCTCTGATCTTTGCGCTTCTGCATCCATTTTTATATCGCGCTACGCCGTCCGGGGGGCCGCGGCCCTGGGACCCGACCCATCAGCTTACGCTCACCACTGATTTTTCTGATATGTCCAGTGGCATTGCGGCGTTTCTTATCCTTCCAAGCCTCGTTTTTCTGGCCATCGGGCGCACCAAGCTGGATCACAAATACGAGGTGTGGCGTCTGATGCATGGGATCGGCGCGGTTTTGATCGCGGCGCTTTTGTTGCATCACGCCACCGAGGCTGGCCGCTATGGGTCACAACCGGTCATGACATGGGTTTGGCGGGCCATGACAGGGCTGGCCGTTGGCTCGCTTTTCTATGTTTACCTGATCGTGCCGTTTCAGGATCGCAGACAGGCATGGCGCGTCGCCTCTGTCACCCGGCTGACGCCGAAGCAGTGGGAATTGACCCTCGCGCCCGATGCGCATCCGGGGCTTGCCTACACGGCCGGGCAATTTGTCTGGCTGACGGCGGGACATAGCTCCTACTCGATCAACGAACACCCGTTTTCGATCTGCTCGGCGCCATCGGCCGGGCCAGAGGTCTCCTTCATGATCAAGGAACTTGGCGACTTTACGCGCGGGGCTGGCGACATAAAGCCGGGCACGATCGCCTATCTTGACGGTCCTTACGGAAGTCTGGCCATCGAGGGGCGCACCGAACCCGGCGTCGCGTTGATTGCCGGCGGTGTCGGGCTTGCGCCGCTTCTGGGTATTCTCAGGCAGATGCGCCTGACCGGTGATCCGCGGAAGGTCAGGCTTGTCTATGGCAACCGGAAAGCCAGCCAGATTGCCTTTCGCGACGAGCTTGGTACGGCGGATGTCACCTATGTCCTGTCAGAGCCACCAGAGGGATGGAAGGGCGAGACGGGTTTCATCGACGGCGCGCTACTGGATCGGGTTTTCACGCCGCAGTATTTCAAGGACTGGCTGTTCGTGGTCTGTGGGCCGCCAGTAATGATGGATATTGTGGAAACCCATTTGATCAAGCGCGGCACGCCGTCTGATCGCATCCTGTCGGAGCGGTTCGACTATGATTAATCCGTTCAAAAAGATGACCCTGCGGCGCCGGATAGGCATCGTGATCCTGGTGGTGAATCTCTGCCTGTGCCTGGCGGTGATCGCCTTTGCCCTGCGCTGAATGCCAGTGTGAGGCAAAGCAAAAGGGCGCCCGGTTGGGGGCGCCCATTGTTATCTGTCAGGTGTGGAGACCTTAACCCGGGCTAAGCCCGCGCAGACGCTCGGAGCGGCGGCGCAGATATTCCAGCGTGGTCAGCAGACAGATCGAGATCACCACAAGAATGGTCGCCACCGCAAGAATGGTCGGGCTGATCTGTTCGCGCAGGCCCGTGAACATCCGCCATGGCAATGTCTGCTGATTGGCCGAGCCGACGAAAAGCACCACGACAACCTCGTCAAACGAGGTGATAAAGGCAAACAGCCCCCCCGAGATCACGCCGGGCAGAATAAGCGGCATCTGCACCCGGAAGAACGTGGTCAGGGGATCAGCGCCCATATTCGCCGCCGCCCGCGTCAGCGAGCGGTCAAAGCCCACAAGCGTGGCCGTGACGGTGATGATCACGAAGGGAATGCCAAGCGCGGCATGCGCCAGAACAACACCCATATAGGTGCCCTGCAGGCCGACGCGGCTATAGAAAAAGTACATGCCCGCCGCCGAGATGATCAGCGGAACGATCATCGGTGAAATCAGGATCGCCATAATCGCCCGACGGAACGGCACATGCGGCTGGCTAAGGCCGATTGCCGCCAGCGTACCAAAGCCCACCGACAGGACCGTCGCCATCGGCGCAATGGCCAGCGAGTTGCGAAGCGCCTGCTGCCAGCCGGTCGAGGTGAAGAAATCCTCATAATGCTTGAGGCTGTAACCGGCGGGATCAAACCGCAACATTTCGGGCGTGAAGGTAAAGAAATCCTGCGCGTTGAAGCTAAGCGGCATGACCACGAGAATGGGCGTGATCAGAAAGACAAAGATCGTGCCGCAGATGACCCGGAAGGTATAATGCCAGAGCACCTGACCAGAGGTCAGATAGGGCGCAAGGTTGGCGCGATACCGGCCTTCGCCGATCCAGAAGATGAACCAGGAAAAGAACCATCCGGACAGCGCCCCAAGCACCAACCCCGGGAGCCCGGCCACAAGCCATCCCACCACGATAAAGAGGACGATCATCCCCCTGCGGGTGGTCTTTTCCATGCCAAGGCCAAGCACCTTGAGCGCGATCAGGGAAAGCGCCATCAAGGCGATTGCGCCAATCACGATGCCCATAAGGCCAGAGCCATGCGCCGTGCCGACAAACAGCCCGGCAAAGGCCCCTGCCGCGCCGACCATCGGCAAGGTGAAAGACATAGGTTTCGTTTCAACCGGTGTAAGAGTGAATCCGCTCATTTTTCTTTACCCCAGCTTCACGTTGTCGATGCCGACGATCTTGTCGTAGGCGTAGTAGAGAACCATCACCACCGCGAGCAGGATAGAGCCCAAAGCAGCGCCAAGACCCCAGTTGAGCGATGACGAAATGTGATAGGCGATCCGGTTCGAAATGAACGTCCCGGTGGTGCCGCCGACGATTTCGGGCGTGATGTAATAGCCGATCGCGAGGATGAACACGAGAATGCTGCCCGCGCCGATGCCCGGCACCGATTGCGGGAAATAGACCCGCCAGAACGCTGTCCAGTTGTTGGCACCAAGCGATTTGGCCGCGCGCAGATAGGTCTGCGGGATGGTCTGCATCACCGAATACATCGGCAGGATCATGAAGGGCAAAAGGATATGCGTCATCGCGACGATCGTGCCGAACTGGTTGTTGATCATCACAAGCCGACTTTCATCGGCTACAAGCCCAAGCCAGACCAGCACATCGTTGATCACCCCCTGTTGTTGCAGCATGATTTTCCAGGCACTGGTTCGCACCAGAAGCGATGTCCAGAATGGCAGCAGAACAAGGATCATCAACAGGTTGGCCGAGCGCGCCGGCAGGTTCGCCATGATCCAGGCAATCGGATAGCCAAGCGCGATACAGCTAAAGGTGATCACCATCGACATGAACATCGTGCGCTTGAACAGGATGCCATAAATCCGCTCGTCCTCGGACCGCAGGGCGATGCCATCGGGGGTTTTTTCCATATCAATGGCATTGAGGAAATAGCCGGTGGTATAGGGCGGTGAATAGGCCTTGATCACCTGCCAGTATTCGGTGCGAAGCCAGTCCTTGTTGCTCTCGGCAAAGGCGGCCTTCATGTCAACCGGAGGAAGGGTGTCGATCTGGGCGGCGGCATCGCGCAATTCCTGTGCGCCGGGGCCCTGATAATCTGCAAGCGCCGCCACCGTGGCGGGCTCGGCAAGGTCAAGCGCAAGCGCGGGATAGACGGCCTCCCAAGGGTCTTCTTCGGCAACGACATCGTTCTTCATGAAAAAGGTAAAGGCGGCAAAAGCGGTATAGGCCCGCGTGGTGTTGGGCAGGATCTTGTAGATCTCCGCGCCCGGCACAAAGCCGATCTCACCTTTGAAGGTCGTGGATTCGAGCATTTCGAGACGCCCGATCTGGTTCGACAAAAGCTTTGTGTTGCCCTCGGCCCCCTGGCCTCCGGACATCATGTCATACCAGAACGCGCCCTCGTCGAAGGCGGGGTCCAGTTTCTTGAAGGCTTTCTGGTAAACCTTGCCCATGTCATCGACATCACGGCCGGTGGTGCGGAACATCGAGGAAATACCACTTTCCTCATAGTTCAGACGCGACCCAAGCTTGGTGTGTTCCTTGCCTTCGGCGGCAAAGAAAAGGTCAAAGAACAGCGCACGATAGACCCTCTCGTCGGGTGTGCCGGTGCCATCCCAATCGCGCAGCTCTTCCACCGTCATCGGCAGGGTTTTTCCAGTGATCTGGTTTTCGACCGAGCGAAACAACATGTCCGCAATGGGTGCGATGAACGTCAGCAGCACAAAGAGCAGCAGCGGCGCAATAAGCGCCAGAGCCCGCAATTTCTGCGCTCGAAGGGCGCGTCGCAGGCTGCGTTTCAGCGGCGTGCCATCCGCGGCAAGAACCGGGCCGGTGTGGGTTGTATCGCTCATGTCATCCCCGTCGGACAGTAGTGTTTATAAAAACCGGGTCTTTTGCCCGGCATGGGGTGGAAGGGGCCGATCCGGCCCCCTCCTGTTTGTGTTGGCGAGACTTATTGTACCAGCCACGCCTGGAATTTTGCATCCAGATCGTCACGGTTGTCTGCCCACCATTCGTAGTCATAGATGTGCACGTTCGACGCGTTTGCCGGATCGGTCGGCATATGCGGTGCCATGTCGATGCCCAGATCTGCGTGCTTGCCAACAAGCGGCGCCGAAGACGCGCGTGCCGGGCCGTACGAGATATAGGCGGCCTGATCTGCAAGACGCTGAGTGTCGGTGGCGAACTTGAGGAAGTCCATCACGCGCGCCAGACGGTCCGCGGGCAGACCGGCGGGAACGATCCAGCCGTCAAGATCGAAGGACTGCATATCCCACATCATGGCAATCGGCTGACCCTGCTCGGCAATCGCCGAGAACAGACGACCGTTGTAGGTCGAGCCCATGAACACTTCGCCATCGGCCAGAAGCTGGGGCGTTTCGGCACCAGCCGACCACCAGACAACCTGATCCTTGATGGTGTCGAGCTTGGCCAGAGCCTTCTCTACACCGGCATCTGTACCAAGGGTCGGATAGATGTCTTCCTTGGCGACGCCATCGCAGTACAGAGCCCATTCCATGTTGTCGATCGGGCGCTTTTGCAGCGACCGCTTGCCGGGGTACTTGGCAAGGTCGAACACGTCACAAACGCTGGTCGGCGGCTCAACACCGGCGGGCACCAGATCGGTACGATAGCCGAATGTGGTCGAGTAAACGATTTGCGGCACGAAGCAATCGCTGACGATCAGATCGCCAAAGTCATCGCTGGCAGAGGTGCCATCGGGCGCGGCGGCCAGATCTTCGTCGTGATCCAGCTCCATCGCCAGACCTTCGTCGCACAGACGCATGGCGTCAGAGGCAACGACGTCGACCAGATCCCAGGTCACGTTGCCAGCTTCGTTCATCGCGCGGAGCTTGGCAACGGCCTCGGCCGAGCTTTCGTCCCAGGTTGCACTGACGCCAGCGTTGTTGGCGAGGTAAGGATCAACGTAAGCCTTGTTCTGGCTGTCCTGATAGGCGCCGCCCCATGACACGAGGGTCATGCTGTCGGCCATATCCTGTGCGGTCACGGCTGTGCTTGCTGCTACGGTCAAAGCCGTTGTCGCGAGCAAAGTTTTCGTGAGTTTCATAAACATTCTCCCAGTTTCTTTTATAGTCCCGTTGGTCTGTGAATGGGCCCCCGTGCTACGGGTAAAACTTCCGAGGGCCTCGCTCAACTCACGCCACACCCCTTGGGTCACGGCGCGAATAGGGTTACGCGTCTGGCGCATCCAGAGCACGGCAATCTTCTGCAAGCCAGCCGATGTCGATCATCTCGCCCGGTTGCAGGCGGCGTTGATCAGGGGCATTGCGGGTCTTGATGATGAAATCGTCACGCCCGGCCACCTTGAGGCGCGTGCGGAAGATGTCCCCCATATAGATAAACTCGGCCACTTCGGCCTTGAGTGTGTGGGCATCGGGGCTAAGGCGGTCACGGTTGAATTCAACCCGCTCGGGGCGGATCGAAATCAGCGTGCGATCGCCGGCTTTTTCAACGTTCACCGGCGTGGCATCAATCACATCGCCGTTGTCGAGCTTCACAAGAGCACGACCGCCCTTGATCTCCTGAACGGTGCCGGCAAGCGTGTTGTTCTCGCCGATGAACTGCGCCACGAAACTGTTTTGCGGGCTCTCATAAAGCTCGTCCGGCGGGGCCAGCTGTTGAATGCGGCCATCGTTGAACACGGCAACCCGGTCTGACATGGTCAGCGCCTCTGTCTGATCGTGGGTCACGTAAACCGTTGTAATCCCAAGCTGGTGCGCCAGGTGAGTGATCTCGAACTGCATCTTTTCGCGCAGCTGTTTGTCGAGCGCGCCAAGCGGTTCGTCCATCAAGACAAGCTCGGGCTCAAACACCAGGGCGCGGGCAAGCGCGACACGCTGTTGCTGACCACCGGACAACTGCGCCGGGCGACGGCCGCCAAAGGCGCCCATCTCGACCATCTCAAGCGCGCGCTTGACCTTGGCCTCGCGGTCCGATTTGCCGATCTTTCGCACTTCAAGCGGAAAGCTGAGGTTTTCGGCAATCGTCATATGCGGGAAAAGCGCATAATTCTGAAACACCATGCCGATGCCGCGTTTGTGCGGCGGGATATTGTTGATACTGATCCCGTCAAGCTTGATTTCGCCATGGGTGGCAGTCTCGAACCCGGCCAGCATCATAAGGCAGGTGGTCTTACCAGACCCGGAGGGCCCAAGCATTGTAAGAAATTCACCCTTGGGCAAGGAAAGGTTCAGATCTTTGACGACCAAAGTCTCGCCGTCATAGCTCTTTTGCACGCGCTCAAAAGCAACGAACGCGTCGTTGTTCCCGGTATTGGCCAAGTTCGGCTCCCTGTTTTTATTTCGCGGAGTCCCCCGCGTTCGGTCGAAACTAAAACGACAAACGTCCTTTGTTGCAAGTCGATTGCGTCACTTTTTTCCGAAATCCGACCAGCACAGGTCAAAACGACCATATCTGGATCAAGAAAAGACGATTTTCCCGTGGATCATTGGTATTTGACCGGGGACGCGCACACCCTTAACGCGAGCCCCGGCCCTTTTTAGGCGAAAGACTCAGCCTAGCCAAGAACCGTTCTGACGGCTTTGGCGGTCTTTTCGACAACCTCATCGGCCTCGGCGCGGGTCAGACAGAACGGCGGCGCAAAGCCGAGGATATCGCCCTGCGGCATGGCGCGGGCAATCACCCCGTGGGCGCCAAGGGCGGTGGCCACCTGTGGGCCGATCTTGTCTGCGGCGTCAAAGAAGGTGCGGCTGTCGCGATCTTTCACGAACTCGACCGCGCAGAGCATGCCCTCACCCCGGACCTCGCCGACATTGGGATGATCGCCAAGCGCATCGGTCATGGTCTTGTTAAGGTAGCTGCCGACATCGCGGTTGTTCGCAATAAGGTCTAGCTCATCCAGAAGCTTGAGGTTGGCAACCCCTGCTGCCGCACCAATCGGATGCGCCGAATAGGTCCAGCCATGGCCGATCGGGCCGTTTTCATCGGTGCCCTGCTCAAGGACTTTCCACATCTTTTCACCGACAATCGACCCCGACAGCGGCGCATAGGCAGATGTCAGGCCCTTGGCGATGGTGATAAGGTCGGCCTCAAGCCCGTAATGATCAGAGCCGAACATCGTGCCAAGGCGGCCAAAGCCGGTAACGACTTCGTCGACCACGAGCAGGATATCGTGCTTTTTCAAAACCTTCTGGATGGCGGGCCAGTATCCGGCGGGCGGCGGAACGATGCCTCCGGTGCCCAGTACCGGCTCGCCGATAAAGGCGGCAATGGTATCGGCGCCTTCGCGCTCGATCAGCGCCTCAAGCTCGGCCACGCAATGGGCGGTGAACTGTTCCTCGGTCTGCTCAAGGTCGGCGCGACGGAAATAATAGGGCGCCTCGGTATGGACCACCTGCGACAGCGGCAGATCGAATTTCTTGTGAAACAGCTCAAGCCCGGTAAGCGAGCCGGTCACGAGACCGGACCCGTGATAGCCACGCCAGCGGCTGATGATCTTTTTCTTTTCGGTGCGGCCAAGGATGTTGTTGTAATACCAGATCAGCTTGACGTTGGTCTCGTTGGCGTCCGATCCGCTCTGGCCGAAATAGACCTTGGACATATTGGCCGGCGCACGATCAAGGATCATCTTTGAAAGGGTGATGCTCGCCTCGGTGCCATGGCCGACATAGGAATGATAATAGGCAAGCTCCTTGGCCTGCGCGGCGATCGCAGCGGCGATATCCTGACGGCCATACCCGACATTGACGCAATAGAGGCCGGCAAAGGCATCCAGCATCTTGTTGCCGTCGCGATCCTCGATATGGCAGTTGGTGCCGGTCTTGATCACCCGATGCGTAAGCTCTCCGCGCGCGAATTGCGCCAGGTGGGTTGAGGGGTGGAAAAAGTTGTCGCGATCCCACTCCGCCAGTTGGTCGTTTCTCAGCATGTTTGTTCCTTTCGATCCTGTGTGTCGGGGCCCGGAAATTTCAAAAATTTCCGGACAAAAATCTTTCCAAGATTTTGGTCTGGCTAGGCCCAGTCGCGGCAAACGTATTTGATTTCCATGAATTCCTCCATCCCCCGGCGTGCCCCTTCACGGCCCAGGCCCGATTGCTTGACCCCTCCAAAGGGAATCGGCGCGCCGGTCACTTTGGTACGGTTCACCGCCACCATCCCGAATTGAAGCGCCCGCGTCATCCGGTAAATCCGGCGCGGATCAAGGCTGTGAAGATAGGCGATCAGCCCGTATTCGGTGGCATTGGCGCGGGCAATCACCTCGTCTTCGGTGTCAAACGGCGTGATCGCCGCCACCGGGCCAAAGGTTTCGTCGCGCATGATCGCGGCGGCGTCGGGCACATCGGTCAAAACCGTGGGCTGATAGAAAAGCGGCCCCAAAGCATCGCGTTGTCCGCCACAGCCAAGCTTGGCCCCGTGATCAAGCGCGTCCTTTACCTGCTCTTCCTGCTTTTGCACGGCGCCCTCGTTCATCAGCGGGCCAAGGTCGGGGTCATCCATCCCGACCCCCAGGCTCAACGCCTTGGTCGCCTCGATGAAGCGGGTGCAAAAACTGTCATAAATGGCGCGCTCCACGTAAATGCGATTGGCGCCAAGGCAATCCTGCCCCGAGGTGGCAAATTTCGCCTTGATGGTTTCCGCAACCGCGCTGTCGATATCCGATCCCTTGAACACAATCACCGGCGCATGCCCGCCAAGTTCCATCACAAGCTTTTTCACCGTCCCCGCGCATTGGCGATACAAAAGCTGGCCGATATTGGTTGACCCGGTGAAGGACAGAACCCGCACGCGGGCGTCTTGGGTCCAGGGCTCGACCACGGTCGGGGCATGGCCCGTGACCACGTTGAACACCCCCGCAGGCACGCCCGCACGTTCGGCCAGCTCGGCCAGGGCAAGCGCCGAATAGGGCGTTTCGCCGCTTGGATGCGCCACCACGGTGCATCCCGCCGCCATCGCCGCCGCCGCCTTGCGCGTCAGCATCGCCGCCGGAAAGTTCCACGGGGTGATGAGGGCCGCCACACCGACCGGCTCAAGCCACAATTCAACCTCGGCGTCGGGAAGGTGGCTCGTGACCCCCTCGATATTCGGGCGCTTTGATTCCTCAGCGTAATAGTCGACAAAGCTGGCGGCATAGTCGATCTCGCCGCGCGCCTCGGACAGGGGTTTACCCTGTTCAAGCACCATGATGCGGGCCAGGTCTTCCTTGTGCTCGATCATCAACTCGAACCACCGGCGCAGCACCGCCGAACGCTCTTGCGGCAAGGTCATGCCCCAGATGGCAAAGGCCTCCTGTGCGGCGTCCACCGCCGTGCGTGCCTGTGCCGCGCTCATGCTGGCCACCTCGCCAAGCAAGGCACCATCCGCCGGGTTGGTCACGCTCAGGGTTTCGTTGCCGTCCCCGGCCACCCACTTTCCGTTCACGTAAGAAAAATGGCGCACAAGCCGCGTATCGGTGATCCCGTGACGGGTCCAGTTTGCTGAATCTGACATGCCTTGCCCTCCTTTGCGCCAATGAATGCAATGGAACGGCGAGTAACTGCGCCTGAAGTTGGGCGCTATCGCAGAATAATCGTCTGCCTAGAGCGATCTCAAAAGATGAATCATCCGCCAAACATATCCAGCGGCGGCAGGCGCGGCGATTTTACCGGCTTGGTCACAATATAGGTGAAATAGCGCGCAAGGCCGATCCGCGCCTCTAGCATCGCGTCGATCAGGCGCTGATAGGCGTCAATATCGCGGGCCACGATCTGCAAAAGATAGTCGAACCCGCCGCCAAGCGCCCAGCATGCCGTCACCTCACCGTAGCGCATCACGCTGGCCTCGAAGGCCTGAAAGCTGGCCGGCGTGTGATCGGCCAATTCGGCGGCGACAAAGACCGTCACATGGGGCCCAAGCTTTTTCAGGCTGATGCGCGCGCTGTAACCGTCGATAATGCCGCCCTCTTCAAGTCGGCGAAGCCGCTCCCAACAGGGGCTTGCCGAGAGGCCGACACGCGCGGCCAGATCGGCCTTGGTGATCCGGCCTTCATCGGCCAGAACCCGCAGAATTTCGAGATCGCGCGCATCAAGTTTCATGGATCAGGCCGAAATCACGGTGCCGGTCGTGCCATTCTTGAGCCGCTCGAACACATGGGTGGCGATCGCCGTATCCTGAACGCCAGTGCCGGTCAGATCGGCGATGGTGATCTCGGCGTCACTGCGCCGCCCGCGGCTGCGCCCGGTAATGACCTGCCCAAGCTCTGGCGGCGTGCCCTTGTCCCAAATGCCCGCAGCCATCGCGCTGCGCAATTCGCCAAGCTTTTCGGCCTGCGCCACCCGGTCGGCCACGTAAAGATCCGCCTTGATCAAGGCCTCTGGCTCGATCTCGTTCTTGCCGTCCTGATCCGATCCCATGGCGGTGATGTGCAATTCAGGGTGAAGCCAGCGCGCCTTGACAATCGGATCGCGCGCCGGGGTTGTGGTGACCACAAGCTGGCTTGCCATCACAAGATCGCCGGGGTGCTCGACAACGCGGGTTTCGCATTTCAGATCCCGCGCCAGATCATCGGCGCAGGCCTGTGCGTGGGCCGCGTCACGCCCCCAGACCAGCAACCGCTGAAACGGGCGCACGATATGCGCCGCCTTCATCTGAAGCCGCGCCTGAACCCCGGTGCCGATCACGCCCGCCGTATGCACCACGTCGGGCGCAAAATGATGCGCCGCCACCGCCCCAGCCGCCGCCGTGCGCAGATCGGTAAGATAGCCGTTGTCCAGAAACACCGCCTGCACCATGCCGGTCGTGGCCGAAAACAGGACCATAAGACCGTTCAGGCTTGGCAGACCAAGCTTGGGATTGTCGAAAAAACCGGGGCTGACCTTGATCGCGAAGCCGTCAAAGCCGGGGATATAGGCGGTCTTAACATCGACCTCGCCGTTCACATCGGCCATCTCCATCGACATCACCGGCGGCATGATAACGCCGCCATCGGACAATGCGGAAAAGGCTTTTTCAATCACGCGAATGATCTCTTTGTTCAGCGTGACGACACCGCGCAATTCGGCCTCGGTCACGACACGAATATCATGTGCCATATTTCACTCCGTTAATAACTTTATCGCCAAGGCGAATATCCTGCCCGGTCATCACACGGGTGAACATATCCATATCCAGATTGCGACCCGTTACAATGGTGGCGGTCGGCCCGGTCAACTTGACCTTGCCGGTCAACACGGCGGCCAGACCGACAACACAGGCACCTTCGGCCACGATCCGATCCTCGAAATACAGCACCTGCATGGCGCGATAAATCTCTTCCTCGGTGACAAGCAGGATGTCGTCGAGCAGATCGCGGCACATCGGAAACGACAACCGGTTCCGGATGCCGACGCCACCCCCAAGAGAATCGGCAAGGCTTGGGTATTCTTCCACCTCGACAGGCTTGCCCGCCTTGATGCTTTGAAACATCGCCGCACCGCGATCCATTGTGATGCCAATCACCCGGATACCCGGCTTGATCGCCTTGGCGGCCATCGCCACACCTGCGGCAAGACCACCCCCCGATAAGGGCACCAAAAGGGTGTCCAGATCCGGGCGCGCCGCCAGCATCTCAAGCCCGATGGTGCCCTGCCCTGCAATCACCAGCGGGTCATCAAAGGGCGAAATCTCGGTCAATCCCTCGTCGCGCACAAGCCTTTCAACCTCGGCCTGCGCGTCATCCTGACTTTGGCCGATAATCCGCACCTCGGCGCCCAGCGCGCGAATGCCATCGACCTTGGCCTGCGGCACCAGCTCAGACATACAGATCACCGCGCGCATGCCACGGGCACGTGCAGCATGCGCCACACCTCGCCCGTGATTGCCCGTCGAACAACAGGTCACACCTGTCGCCTCGCCAACCCCCGCCACGGCGTTCAGCGCACCGCGCAGTTTGAAGGCGCCGATCGGTTGCATATTTTCGAGCTTGAGCAGGAAATCCGCACCCGCCTGCGCGCTCATATAGGGCGAAGGTACAAGCGGCGTGCCGTCCGCCACCCCCCGGATCACCTGTGCCGCAGCATAAACATCGGCCAAAACGGGCTGCATTGGTCTCTCCTTTTCCGGGTCAGGCATACCTTGGTCAGGCCATAGCCTAACGTCAACCGCGCGCGGGCCGGTTTCCTGAAAACGACATTTTATGGCGTATTTCTTGGGGCAACAGGGCGCTAAACCCCCAGTATGGGAGTGAAACTTAGCCATGGACCATGACATGATCGAAAAAGACCTGCCGTTTTCACCGCAAGAATTTCAGCGTCGTCTGGCCAAGACCCGCGCCGCGATGGAAAGCAAAGGGCTTGATGCGCTCTTTGTGACCGATCCGTCAAACCAGAACTGGCTGACGGGATATGACGGCTGGTCGTTTTACGTGCATCAAGGCGTCATCGTCCTGCCCGAGGCCGACCCGATCTGGTGGGGCCGAAATCAGGATGCCAATGGCGGCGTGCGCACCGTCTGGATGACCGATGATCGCGTGATGGGCTATGCCGACAACTACGTGCAATCCACCGAACGCCATCCGATGCAGGACCTCGCGGAACGCCTCACCGGGATGGGCCTTGCCGATAAACGTATCGGCGTTGAAATGGACAACTACTATTTCTCCGCCAAGGCAATGGAAGTGCTGCGCACCGAGTTGCCCGGCGCGACGTTCATCGACGCGACCGCCCTTGTGAACTGGCAGCGTACCATCAAATCCGAAGAAGAACTTGCCTTTATACGCAAGGCCGCCGCGATCTCGGAAAAGATCGTCGATGGCCTGCTTGAGCGGGTCGAGCCGGGCATTCCGAAGAATGAAATCGTCGCCGAGATCTTTCGTGACGGCATCCGCGGCGTCGATGGCGCCTGGGGTGACTATCCCGCGATTGTGCCGCTTCTGCCTTCCGGCTCTGATGCGGCGGCGCCTCACCTGACGTGGAACGGGCGCGAATTTGCCACCGGAGAAGCGACTTTCTTTGAAATCTCGGGCTGTTACCGGCGTTATCACGCCCCGTTCTGCCGCACGCTCTTTCTCGGCAAACCGCCGCAATTCCTGCTTGATGCCGAAAAGGCGCTTGTCGAAGGGCTTGAGGCGGGTCTTGAGGCGGCGAAATCCGGCAACCGCGCCTGCGATATCGCCAATGCGCTTGCTGCGCCCCTCGAGCGCGCAGGCATCGAACGTGGCGCACGCTGTGGCTATCCCATCGGGCTGAGCTATCCCCCCGATTGGGGCGAACGCACCATCTCGCTGCGCTCTGAGGATGAAACAGTCCTCGAGCCCGGCATGACCTTTCACTTCATGCCAGGTCTCTGGATGTCGGACTGGGGCCTCGAAATCACAGAATCCATTCTGATCAAAGAGACAGGTCCGGCTGAAACCTTCTGTAATCGTCCGCGCAAGATGTTCGTCAAAGACTAAGCCGTCAGCACAACAGGACAGGACAGGAGCCTCCGGCGGGGATATTTAGAGCAAGAAGAAACAGAGGCATCCTATCCGCTTCTTCTTGCCGCAAATATCCCGGGAAGTGTGAGGGGCAGCGCCCCTCATTCCGGCCATTGCATCAATGTGAGACGGTCAGTCTCCAAAAGACAGGCCCATATCCCAAAACGCGACTTCAAGCCGGGTCGCAGTCGTAAAGCGCTGTGAAATCCGCTCCCAACCGGGGGTGGTTTCCGGGGAGTCGCCAAGGCGGCGCGCGACCGCCCCGTCAAATAGCACACCGGCATTGCGACAGGCCTGTTGATAGTCATCACCGGCATAGGTGTTGATCCAGTCGGCATAGGGATGATCTGCGTGAACATCCGCCGCAAGCCGCGCGCCGATTTCGCCGTATCCCATCACACAGGGCGCAAGCGCCGCGATCAGGTCAAGGAAATTGCCCGAATGCCCCGCATCCATCACATAGCGCGTATAGGCAAGGTTGGCGGGGTGCTCGGCGGCGGTGAAAAGCTCTTGTTCACTTAACCCCTCGGCGGCGCAGGTTTTGACATGCAGGCTGATTTCGCCATTGACCAGAACATCCACCGAGGACGCACAGGCGCGCATTTCATCAAGCGTATCGGCCTTGGTGACCGCAAGCGCCCAGGCGCGGGAAAAATGGATCAGAAAGATGTAATCCTGAACCAGATAGCCAAGGAACGCCTTGCGCGGCAGTGATCCGTCGCGGATGCCTTCGACAAAGGCATGATGGGTATAATCCTGCCAGACCTCCCCCGCCGCGTCACGCAGGCGGGGAAAGGTGGTGCCATAATCGCCGCTCATTCCGCGCTCAGGTCCAGAGCAAGGCCCGAAACAGGCGTGAATTCTTCGATCATCCCGGTCTCTTTGAGGAAGGCTTCAAACCGGGTATAGCGGGCATGATCAAGCGCCGAAGGGCGCAGCGCAAAGCGCGGCACTGTATCAACCCAGGCTTTCGCGTTCAGCTCATCACGAAGCTCGGCCGAAGTACTCGCGAAAATCTCCCAGCTTTCGGTGGGGTGGTTGACGATATATTGCGTCGCGCGCTCGGTGGCGAAGAGAAAGCGGCGGATCATATCGGCATTCATCGTCGCCGGATTGGCCACATAGATCAACTCGTCATAGGCCGGAATGCCCTCTTCCTCGATGAAGAAACAGCGCCCCGGCACACCTTCGATTTCCATCTGGTTCAGCTCGAAATTGCGATAGGCACCGATAACGGCATCGACCTGCCCCGACATAAGCGAAGGCGACAGCGACCAGTTCACACTCACCAGTTCGATATCGTCAAGCGTCAGGCCATGCTGCCCCAGAATGGTGGACAGCAGAACCTCTTCGACACCGGCCACCGAAAAGCCAACCTTGCGCCCCTTGAGGTCGGCGCTTGATTTGATCGGGCCATCCTCAAGAACCAAAAGACAGTTAAGCGGCGTCGCCACCAGCGTGCCCACCCGGCGCAGCGGCAGACCGCTTTCGATCTGCATATGAAGCTGTGGTTGATAAGAGATCGCAAGATCAGCCTGCCCGGCGGCGACCATCTTGGGTGGATCGCTTGGGTCGGCAGGGGCGACAATCTCGACCTCAAGACCGGCATCCTTGAAATAGCCAAGTTCCTGCGCCACGATGATCGGGCCATGATCGGGGTTTACAAACCAGTCTAGCAAAAGGGTCATGCGATCCTGTGCCATGGCGGGGGCGGTCGCCAACAGGGCAACCATAAACGCGAGATATTTCATTCAGTCGTCTCCTTGGGTGTCAGTGGGGCTGTCGCCAAGGGCGATCAGCGCAATTTCTCCGGGCCAGTGCTGGCGCAGTCGGGTGGCGGCCTGCCAAGCGCGCAGGCCAGAACGGCAGGCCAGAACAACGCGTTGCCCGTCAGCGGGCAAGGCGGGTGTATCGAAATCAGGAACAGTGCGGCGGATAGCGCCCGCAAGGGCGGGGCCGGGTTCATCAGCGGTGCGCAGATCGCTCAGGGCATCACTGGCGCGGATCTCGCTGGCGGCGATAAAGGCAAACCCGCCTTCGGGCTCTGGCGCGCCATCAAACCGGAACCCGCCAAAGCGGTTCCCAAGGGCCTCGAACGTCACCAGTTGACCAAGCGGATCAGTCTCTAATCCGGCCAAAATGGCCAATGTCATCTGGGCCTGAAGCGCGCCCATTACCCCGACCGCAGGCCCCAACACGCCATCGGCGTCACAGCTTCCAAGGCGATCGGGCAGATCGGGAAAGACCGCCCGCAAAGAGGGCGCCGTGCCGCAAAACCCGCCGCAATAGCCCGATGTGCCGACGATAGAGGCGCTGATCAATGGCGTGGCGTTTGCCTTGCAGACATCCGACAGGATATAGCTGGCGGCGAAACTATCGGCGCAATCAAGCACAAGGTCGACCCCGGCACAAAGGGCGGGCGCGTTGGCCGGATCAAGCGGTACGGTTACGGGCGTGATGGTGCAATCGCGGTTCAGCGCCGCCATGTGCCGGGCGGCAACCTCGGCCTTGGGCTGGCCAATATCGGCCTCACGAAACAGGGTCTGGCGGTGCAGATTGCTAAGCGCGACGGTGTCTTGATCCACCAGCGTGATCTTCCCTACGCCTGCACCGACGAGATACTGCAAAACCGGCGCGGCAAGCCCGCCTGCGCCGACCACAAGAACCCGCGCCGCGCGAAGCTTTTCCTGCCCCTTTGTGCCGAACTCCGGCACAGCGATCTGGCGCGCATAGCGGTTCATGCGGTCGCCTCAATCCATCGGCGCACGCGCCCCTCGGGGTCGTCGTTCAGGGTGATGTCGGTGACAGCCGCGACGATATCAGCACCGGCCTCAAAGGCCCCGGCGGCGCGCTCGACCGACATGCCGCCAATCGCCACCAATGGAATATCGCCGATAGCGGCCTTCCATTCCGTCAGCTTTTCCAGACCCTGTTGATGCCATTTCATCTTTTTCAGGACGGTCGGATAGACCGGGCCAAGCGCCACGTAATCGGGATCAAGCGACAGGGCGCGGTCAAGCTCGGCGCGGTCATGGGTGCTTAGGCCAAGCTTGAGGTCCGCATGCCGGATCGCGGCGATATCGGCGTCATCAAGATCTTCCTGCCCGAGGTGAACCCAGTCACAGCCCGCGTCGATTGCGATCTGCCAATAGTCGTTGACCACAAGGATCGTGCCCTGTGCCCGGCAAAGCGCCTGGGCCTTGATCACCGTGTCGCGCACCACATCGGTGGGCGTATCCTTGATGCGCAATTGCACCAGCTTCACGCCAAGCGGCATGAGCCGCTCAAGCCAGCGAAGATCGTCGAAAATCGGGTAAAACCGCGGAAGGGTCATGCCAGAAACGCCTTTCCCAAAACCGGGGTCGAGGGGGCCGCCATATCGCGCGGCTCCATCGGGTCGGCCTCGAACGCCAACCGCCCGGCCTCTAACGCGCGTGCAAAGCCCTCTGCCATCAAGGCCGGGTTGCCGGCCTTGGCCACGGCGGTATTGAGCAGGACCGCGTCATAGCCAAGTTCCATCGCATGCGCCGCCTGACTTGGCAGGCCAAGGCCCGCATCCACCACCAGCGGAACATCGGGGAAATGCGCGCGCAGTGACCGCAGCCCATAAATGTTATTCAGACCCAAACCCGTGCCAATTGGCGCACCCCATGGCATCAAGACGCGACAACCCGCCTCGATCAGGCGATCACATAGAACAAGGTCTTCAGTGCAATAGGGAAATACCTGAAATCCGTCATCGGTCAGAATGCGCGCCGCCTCGACAAGACCAAAAGGATCGGGTTGCAGGGTGTCGGCGTGGCCGATCACCTCAAGCTTGATCCAAGGCGTGTCGAACAATTCGCGCGCCATCTGTGCGGTGGTCACCGCCTCGCGCACCGAATGACAGCCGGCGGTATTGGGCAGAACCTTGACCCCAAGATCGGCGATCAGATCCCAGAAATCCTGACCGGCGCGTTCGCCGCCTGCTTCTCGGCGGACCGACACCGTTGCGATGCCCGCGCCCGAGCGTTTGAAGGCCTCGGCCAAAATGGCTGGTGAAGGGTATTGCGCCGTGCCAAGCATGAGGCGCGAGGCAACCTCGGTATCGTAGAAACTTGGCATGCTAACCTCCTTGCCGCGGGGCAACGATTTCGACGCGATCACCCATGTTTAGAGTCTGTTTTTCGCGCATTGCAGCGGGCACAAATGCCTCGTTCACTGCGGTGGCGATTTTGGCCTGCCCATGGCCCAGCTCATCCAGCAGGGCGGACAATGTGGTTGCCTCGGTGTCATGCCCCGCGCCGTTAACTATGATCTTCATCCATCACCTCCGGTATCTGACCATCCAGCACCAAATCCGCCAGCATCCGCGCCAGAGCAGGCGACAACAAGAACCCGTGCCGGAACAACCCGTTGACATAGATCGTGCCGCCCCGCCTGCGAATACGCGGCAGGTTGTCGGCAAAGGCGGGGCGGGCGTCGGTGCCGATTTCCAAAAGCTCAGCCTCGCCAAAGGCAGGGTGAAGCGCATAGGCCGCCGACAGCAGTTCCATCACCGAGCGGACCGAAGCGCGCCCGCGCTCGCCACTTTCGATCTGGGTCGCTCCCAGCATGAATACCCCGTCGCCGCGCGGCACGATGTAGAGTGGAAATCGCGGATGCAAAAGCCGGATCGGACGCGAGAGGGTCAGGTCCGGCGCGCGCAGGATCACCATCTCGCCCTTGACGCCGCGCAGGTCTTTTAGAGCGTCACGCGCCGCCAGCCCGCGACAGTCGATCACGGTTTGCGCGCTCGGCGCCGCATCGGTTTGTTCATAGGCCACACCGTCACTGATCAGGCGCGCGCGCAGGGTTTCCAGCGACATGCGCGGATTGATATGCGCCTCGTCCCCGAAGAACAACGCGCGATCAAAATGATCGGCCAAAAGTGGCTCTAACGCGGCCAGATCAGGGCCAGATACGGCGATGTGACCACTGGTGCGGCGGGCGAATTGCGATAGCTCGGCGCGGTCGCGTGCAAGTGTCACCACGAGCGATCCGTTGCGATGCACGGTCGCGCCGTGGGTCTGCCACCAATCGGCGGCCTCCTGGCCCAAACGCACGACGGGTTCTTCGGCGGTATAGCCTTCGCAGAACGGCGCCAGCATGCCACCGGCCCACCATGAACAGGCCTGCGGGCCGGGGCCGGGGGCGGGATCAAGCAGCGTAACCGCCGCTCCGCGCGCGCGCAGTTCGGAGGCGACGCAAAGCCCGACAACCCCTGCGCCACGAATGATCACCGAAGTGGTCATTTCCAGACCTCGTGAAAATGGTGCACCGGCCCATGGCCATGGCAGATCTCAAGGCTGTCGGCGGCCACAATCGCATGGTGAAGCCAGTGATGCGCGCGCTCGACCGCCCTTTCTAGGGGCATCCCCTTGGCAAGACCGGCGGCAATGGCCGATGACATCGTACATCCGGTGCCGTGGGTGTTGCGGGTGACAATTCGGGGCGCGTCAAGCTGCACCACCTCATCGCCGATTAACCAATCGGTGCAGATATCCCCCCTGCCGTGCCCACCCTTCACCAGGACCGCCCTGGCCCCCATATCGCGGAGACGATTGCCCTGATCCTGCATGTCCTGGTCCGTGACCGCCTCGGGCAGACCCAAAAGGCTTGCCGCCTCGGGCAGGTTCGGGGTCAGAAGGTCGGCGCGCGGCAAAAGATGCGTGATCAACGCGCTGCGGGCGGCATCGGGCAAGAGGCGCGCGCCGGATTTCGCGACCATCACCGGATCAAGCACCACCGGCCCGGTGAACCCACGCAACGCCTCGGCCACGGTCTCGATCAGGGTGGCATCGCCCAGCATTCCGATCTTGATCGCATCGACCCTGATATCGCCCAAAACGGCGTTAATCTGGGCCGCGACCATGGCATTAGGGATGGCAAACACATCGGTCACTTCACAGGTGTTTTGCGCGGTGACGGCGGTGATTGCGCTGGTGCCAAAGACGCCAAGCGCGGAAAAGGTCTTGAGGTCGGCCTGAATGCCCGCGCCGCCACCGCTATCGGATCCGGCGATTGTGAGTGCTGTGGGCGTGGTCATGGCCTCTCCTTCCAGTCATCCTGGAAACGGAAAGAGCCTTGTCTGGCATTGGCGGGCCATGGCATTTCCGTTCCCTACGCCGGTATAAACCGGATCAGGTTCGATGGGTTGGCGGGTCGCCTCTCAGCCTGACAAGCAGGCACCCCAACGGATTTGTCAAAGACGTAGCAGCAGTAATGCCTCTGGGCAAGGGGGGAATGCAGGACAGAACCTGTCGCAAATGACACGGAAAGCGCCGCAGGACTGCGGCAGGATGGGAATGTCCCTTCACCATGAAAGCCGCGCGCATGCTCGAAACCGCCCTGAAAGACCCGTTTGCCCAGATAGCGCAGTTCGCGCTTGATCCTCATCTTTGCGTCCCTGACGAGGTGTTGCTTCAGACCTCGACGCTATTGATTGACACGCTTGCGGTGGCGGCGGGGGCGACACGGCTTGAGGTGGCTGAAATCGCCCGTGATTTTGCCAGTGATTTCCACGCGGCAGGTCGGCCAGAACATAGCGCTTTTATGCTGTTTGACGGGCGCCGCGTCAGTGTGCCGGGCGCGGCCTGGGCGTTGGCCACCCAGATCGACAATCTGGATGCGCATGACGGGTTTAATCCGACCAAGGGCCATATCGGATGTGCCCTTGTCCCCGCCCTTTTCGCCTTTGCCGAACAGCGCCCGGACCTAAGCGGCCGTCAGGCATTGGCGGTGCTGGCGATGGGGTATGAGCTGGCGGCCCGCGCCGGGATTGCCCTGCATGCGACGGCATGTGATTATCACACGTCGGGTGCGTGGAATGCGCTTGGCGTGGCGGCGGTTGGCGCGCATTTACGCGGGCTTGGCCCGGATGCCTTGCGCCATGCGATGGGGATTGCCGAATATCACGGCCCGCGCAGCCAGATGATGCGCGAGATCGAGACCCCGACGATGCTTCATGACGGATCGGGGATGGGTGCACTGGTTGGGGCAAATGCGGTGCTTTTGGCCGAGCGCGGTTTTACCGGAGCACCGGCGATCACCGCCGAGGGGCCGGAGGTGGCGCATATCTGGGCAGACCTGGGGCAGGACTGGACTGTGATGCGCAATTATATCAAGCCCTATCCGATCTGTCGCTGGGCGCACGGCGCGCTTGAGGCGTTGCGCCAGGTGGTGCGCGATCATGGTATTGACGCCGGGGACGTCAAAGCGATGCAGGTGCGTACATTCGCGCAATCCGCGCAGCTTTTTGCCGGGATGCCCGAGACCACAAGCCAGGCGCAGTACTCGCTTGGCTTTGCGCTTGCCACGCTTTTGGTGCATGGCCGCATCGGGCCAGAACATATCACCGGTGAGGGTCTGCGCGACGCTCAGGTTGCGGCGTTGCTTGGTCGGATCACCATCACCGAAGAGCCCCGCCATTCGGCACGGTTTCCGGCGGGTCGCTGGTCTGATGTAACCCTGACATTGGCCGATGGGCGCAAAATTTCATCCGGCGACGTCAATGCGCGCGGCGGGCCAGAGGCGCCTCTCGAGATTCTTGAAATCCGTGACAAGATCACTGCTATAGCCGGTCACACTCTGCCCGAGGCAAGGATATCGGCGCTTTGGGGCATGCGTGAAGGGCTTTTGCAGGATGAACTGAAATTCGCCGATCTCGCCCGGATCGTCACGCCAAAATGTGATGACTGAAGGATAAAATCAGAGACTAAACACGTCCAAAATACTGGTTTTTCAAAACGAAAAAGGCCCCGCCGTGACGGCGGGGCAGGTAGAGAGTGCCTGATAAGTCAGGTCTCAGGCACCGGCGGTGTTCTGTGAGACCTAGTTCGGGCGCTCTGACATTTCGGCGCGGATCTGTTGGCGCAACAGGTCAATCGGCACGGTTTTGCCATCGCGCTTGAAGCACCAATAGGTCCAGCCGTTGCAGCTTGGCGCACCTTCAAGATGGGCGCCGACCTGATGAATGCTGCCTTTGACGTCATCACCGATCAGCGTGCCATCGGCACGCACCTTGGCCTTGTGACGACCGTTCATGCTCAGCAATTCTTCGCCGGGGCGCAGCATGCCGCGTTCGACCAGCTGACCGAAGGGCACGCGCGGCTCGGCACGTTTCGAGGTCGTGACCCGGAGCGCCTCGCGATCAAATTTGCGGGTGTTGCCAAGCCGCTTTTCGGCCACCTTGCGATAGGCCTCTTCGCGCTCGATCCCGATGTAATCGCGGCCAAGCATCTTGGCAACGGCGCCGGTGGTGCCGGTGCCAAAGAACGGGTCAAGCACGACGTCGCCGGGGTTGGTTGAACCGACAAGGATACGATGCAAGAGGCTTTCGGGTTTCTGGGTCGGATGGGCCTTGTCGCCGTGTTCATCCTTGAGACGCTCGTGCCCGGTACAGATCGGCAAAACCCAGTCGCTGCGCATTTGGATGCCATCATTGAGCGATTTCAGAGCTTCATAGTTGAAGGTGTACTTGCCGCCTTCTTCCTTGCTGGCCCAGATCATCGTTTCGTGGGCATTGGTGAAACGCTTGCCGCGAAAGTTCGGCATCGGATTGGACTTGCGCCAGACCACATCGTTCAGAATCCAAAAGCCCTGGTCCTGCAAGGCGGCCCCGACCCGGAAGATGTTGTGATAAGAACCGATTACCCAAATTGCCCCATTGGGTTTGAGTAATCGGCGCGCCGCCTTGAGCCAGTCTTGGGTAAATCTGTCGTAGGCGGCGAATGAGGAAAACTGATCCCAGGCGTCGTCAACCGCGTCCACCTGGCTATTGTCAGGGCGATGCAGGTCGCCCTTGAGCTGAAGATTATAGGGCGGGTCGGCAAAGATCAGGTCGACACTGGCCTCGGGAAGGCTGTTCATAACCTCGATGCATTCACCGGCAATAATCGTATTGAGAGGGAGCGCGGGCGCCCCTTTTGCTTTGGTCATCGTCTTCATTTTCTGCCTCTGTCCCGGCACTTTGTGTGCTCTGGTTGTTGAGGTCAAAGATGAGTCAAAGCTGATTCGCCGTCAATTTCTTTTTTGAATCAGAGGGTTAGTTATTTTTCTTGATACAAGATGTTGTGTACCGGTTTGAACGAACGTCTATGGTGAGGGGTCACCCCGAGATTTAGAAGCGCCGCTTTGTGGCTTTTTGACGGGTAACCTGCGTTTGTCTCCCAGCCATAGCCGGGAAACTGTTGCGCCAAGGCCTCCATGATGCGATCGCGCGTTATTTTTGCAACAATGGACGCCGCCGCAATAGAGACCGAGGCCGCATCGCCTTTGATAATTGCCTGCGCCGGAATGCTCAGACCGCGCGGAATAAGGTTGCCGTCAATAAGCGCTATGTCGGCGGTCTGGCGCAAACCAAGTAACGCGCGCTCCATCGCAAGATGCGAGGCGCGCAGGATGTTGATCGCGTCGATCTCTTCGACACTGGCATGGGCGGCTGAAACATCGGCGCAGGCCAACAACTCGTCATAAAGTGCTTCGCGGCGTTTCGCGCTGAGCTTCTTTGAATCGTTCAGACCCACCGGAATATGGGCGGGGTCAAGGATCACCGCCGCCGCCGTAACGGGGCCTGCCAGCGGCCCGCGCCCAACCTCGTCCACCCCGGCGATCAGGGTGAACCCCTGAGACAGGGCAAGCGCTTCATAGGTGTAATCGGGGCCCGGCATTACCCCAGATCGCATAGCGCGCCCGTAAATGCAAAAGGCCCAGAGAAATAAAAGGCCCCGAAATATGAAAGGGAAGAGGCGCACCCCTTCCCTTGTCCGCCAGAAAGTGTCTGGTGATTATTTACGGTCCTGATGGCGTCTGTTACGCGATTGCGTCGAATACCGGTCCGCACGACGTTGGTCGTACTGACGTGCCCGGTGCCCGCGACTGTCATAGGCTGGCTGTGCACGGTGGTAACCGCGGTTGTTGATGTGGCGCTCTTGGTGACGCTCATGACGATGATAGCGCTTTTGCTTGACGTGGCGCTTATGTTTGTAGTGGCGATCCTGGTGCCGGTAGTGGTGGCGATCCTGGCGTTGGTAGTTGTGACCATGACCACGGGCGACATAATCCTTGCGGCGGTCCTTTTTGCGATCATTGGCCACGGCGGCGCCAATGATGGCGAGGGCGGCGACACCCGCGATGATGGCGGCGGTCTCGCCGCGATCCTGTGCGCGCACTGGAGCAGAGCTAAGCCCGGTAACGGCAAGGGCGGCGCCCAGGACGATTGCGATAAACTTGCGGTGCATGATCTCTTTCCTTTCAGGTTTCACGACAGTGATGTCAAAGCGTTCGGCCTGTTTGACCGTTCGCGATGTACTCAAGGTGGGGTCAACCCGTTCAGACAGGCAATAACGCCCCGATGTTATCAGATAACAGCCGGTTTTCGGGTCATTTCGGATCACAGGTTATTGAATAGCCGTGGGGTTGGGCGCATCTTGCCCCCATGAAACAGATCACACAAATCACTCTCATGGCTCTTGGCCTTGCTCTTGCCGCCGGTGGCGCGCAGGCGGCCTGTCAGATCGAGTACAAAGCCAAGCGCGACAAGCCGCTTGAGCTTTATTATGATGTCACCACCGTCAATGCGCCCTGCTCTTCCGCAGAATCGGCGTTGCGCAAGCAATTGGCGAGCAAGGGGCTAAAGCTTCTCAAGGTGCTGTCGAAAAAGGAAAAGTAGGTTGGGTAAAATAGGGGGATGCCCGTGCGGGGATTAACCAGCACAGCCGCCGATGCGCGGCGCTCGGGCAACCGGGTTGTGGTTCTTGGCGTCGTGGCCATCGTTGTCATCCTGATGATTGCAGCTGTGGTCTTGTTTCTCAACCTGCCGGACGCCAATGCGTTCAATGCGCGGGTCGAGCGGATATTCGTGGAAAATGACGCGCTCACGGCGCGCACCGATATCAAGCTTCTGGAAATTCTCGCCCTCTCGGGAACGGCGTTTTCCGAAACCCTGACAAGCTATCGCATGGTGATTTTCGTATTGTTGGTTTTTGCCACCGCTCTTTTGGTCTCGGCTCTGGTGTTTCTGGTGATGCTGATCACGCTTAACCGCCGCATGGCCCAGATTGAACGCTCTGGCATTCAGGTAAGTTCGCTCTTGATCAGCCGCGAGGAAAAGACCGTGTATCTCAACAACATGGGGTTCAAGCTGACTGATGCGGCGATGGAAACCCTGTCGGTTCTGGCCGAGGCGCGGATGGATGACGATGTCATGACCGGGGCCGAGATCGAAGGCGTGATTTCGGGTCGCAATGCATCTGATTGTGAAGAAGCGGCCGGGGCCACCCGGATCAAGCGCCTGCGCGATACCTTGGGAAATCAGCTTGTGAGCGAACTTCTGGTCAAGAATATCGCACGGCGTGGCTATATGCTTGCGATCGACAAAGATGTGATCCGGGTTATCTGATAGCGCGGATTGGCTGGCGTGACGATGACCGATCGCCGCACCCGCGCCAAATGATCGTGAAAAATCGGCGTCAAAGACACGATTTGCCCCCCACGGACCGGGCTTGCAGGGGGGGAGGCGCATCTAATGCTTGTCTTTACGTCAATTCCAAAATAGCAAGCATCACGGTTTGAAGGGTAGTGGTGTCTTCTTAACCTTTGATCGGCTATGGTTTGGCCGCGACGGGATTGGGTTGACCGCGATGCGTATAAGTAATGCCATCAATTTCCCTTTGCCTTTTGGAGGTGCATGCACTTGTTGACAAACGACAGACTATCCGGCTTGTCGACGGCCTTTTCCACGGCTGACAGCACCGCAAGTGTAACGACACCTACTATTGACGACGGGACCCGGATTCTGGTGTGCCCGCAACTTACGTTGGCTGCGACGTCGCAGCCCAAACGCTGAGGGATATCTCAATTTGGCTCATACCCTGATGTCACCTGCTGTCACACCGGCCCAAGAACAGGCCGTGGCGACGCCAGACACCGAAGACGCACGTATTTGGGTCCGCATTCTCGCCAATTACCGAGAGCCGTCGCATGCGCGCAGCCTGTTCGAGCTTGTCGTGACGCTGATCCCGTTTCTGGCGATCTGGGCGCTTGCCATCTGGTGCCTGTCGTTCAGCTATCTTCTTGCCACGGGCCTTTCGGTTTTCAACGGCCTGTTTCTTGTGCGGCTGTTCGTGATTCAGCATGATTGTGGCCATGGCTCGTTCTTCAGCAGTCGTTTGCTCAATGACTGGATCGGGCGCGCCCTTGGGGTTGTGACCGTGACGCCCTATGACGTCTGGCGGCGCACCCACGCGGTGCATCACGCCTCTGCCGGGAACCTCGACAAGCGCGGCATGGGCGATGTGATGACCCTTACGGTCAGCGAATATCAGAGCCTGTCGCGCTTTGGACAGCTGAAATACCGGCTTTATCGCAACCCCTTTGTCCTGTTCGTGTTGGGGCCGTCCTATTTGTTCTTCCTTGAAAACCGCCTGCCGCTTGGGTTGATGACTGCCGGCTGGCGCTATTGGGTAAGTGCGATGGGCACGAATGTGGTGCTGGCCGTGGTTTTGGTCACGCTGGGCTATATCGGCGGACTTGCGGCGATCTTTCTTGTCTTTGTGCCCACGGTCGTCGTTGCGGCCTCGATCGGGGTCTGGCTGTTTTACGTTCAGCATCAGTTTGAAGAAACCTGCTGGGATCATGATCCGGACTGGCAGCTTCAGGATGCGGCCCTGCATGGCAGTTCGCATTATATCCTGCCCGGTATCCTGCGCTGGTTCTCGGCCAATATCGGCGCGCATCACGTGCACCACCTTCAGAGCCGTGTCCCGTTCTATCGCCTCTCCGAAATCCTGCGCGATCACCCCAAGCTTGACCAGGCACAGCGCCTGACGATCCGTGAAAGCATCAGCTGCGTAAAGCTTCAGCTTTGGGATGACCAAAGCCGTCGTTTGATTTCCTTTTCAGACGCCAAGATGATCTGAGCACGCCGGATCTCTGGCACGGACAGTTTGACAGCGCGTGGGTTTCACACACCCTACGGGCAATGCGGTGGGTCCGTCAGGTATAAAAACGGCCTAAACCACAACCTCCAAGGCCTCTTGTTCCCCGACCCCGAACACCCGTTTGTAGCGGGCGATTTCGTCGACGGGGCCCATGGCCTTGCGCGGGTTGTCGGATAGCTTGACGGTCGGGTGGCCATTGGCCGAGACCGCCTTGCACACGAGAGAAAACGGCGCGAGCGCGTCGTCGGCTGTCAGACCGCGGAAATCATTGGTCAGCAGCGTGCCCCAGCCAAAGGAACAGCGCACGCGGCCCGAAAACTGTTTGTGCAGGGTGATGATCTTGTCGACATCAAGCCCATCCGAAAAGATCACCATCTTTTCGCGCGGGTCTTCGCCCCGCTCTTTCCACCAGCGGATTGCGGTTTCGGCGCCGGTCGCCGGATCGCCGCTGTCAATGCGGATTCCGGTCCACCCCGCCAGCCAATCGGGGGCGTCGCGCAAAAAGCCCTCGGTGCCATAGGTATCGGGCAGGATGATGCGCAGGTTGCCGTCATGCTCTTCGTGCCAGTCGCTCAGCACGTCATAGGGTGCGCGCTTGAGCGCGGCGTCATCCTCGGCCAGTGCCGCATAGACCATGGGCAATTCATGCGCGTTGGTGCCAATCGCGGCAAGGTCGCGATTCTTTGCGATCAGACAGTTCGAGGTGCCGACAAAGGCATCGCCAAGACCTTCGGTCATTGCCTGCACACACCAATCCTGCCAGAGAAAGGAGTGGCGGCGGCGGGTGCCGAAATCTGCGATCCGAAGGTCGGGGATGTCGCGCAGCTTTTCGACCTTTTCCCAGAGCTTGGTCATCGCGCGGGCATAAAGCACCTGAAGCTCGAACTTTTTCATCGTGTTGAGCACCGCGCGCGAGCGCAGTTCCATCAACACGGCGAGCGCAGGGATTTCCCAAAGCATCACCTCGGGCCAGGATCCTTCAAAGGTCAACTCGTACTGCCCGTCACGCTTTTCAAGGTGATAGGGCGGCAAGCGCAGGGTCTCGAACCAATCCATGAATTCAGGCGTGAACATCTGGCGTTTGCCATAAAACGTATTGCCGCGCATCCAGGTGCTTTCGCCCCGCGACAGCGACAGCGAGCGGATGTGATCAAGCTGTTCGCGAAGCTCGCCCTCATCGACCAATTCCGCAAGGCGGATGGATTTGGTCCGGTTGATCAGCGAGAACCTGACCTGCGTATCGGCCTTGTTTCGAAACACCGATTGGCACATCAGCAGTTTGTAAAAATCAGTGTCGATCAGGGATCGCACGATCGGGTCGATCTTCCATTTGTGATTATGAACACGGGTGGCGATATCGACCATTTGCGCGGCTCCGGTAAGACTGTTTCGCCGGTTAAATCAAAGGGGGCGCAGGCGCGCAAGGCAAGTGGGCGATTCAAGGCAAAGTTAGGCTATATTCCGGGGCTTGTCGCCCGCAATGCGGACTTGGCCGTCGTTTGTTGTGCCGATCCTTGTATCCGCTTCCTTCGTATGACCTATGAGCACGGCCCCGCCCAAGGACGCGATTTGACAATGGTCAATTGACGCGCAACCCCTTGATGTAGTTTCCAATCAACGGGTATTTCCACGCCAGATACAAAGGAGGGGCATCGCCAGTAGATATGCGTTTAAGCCTCCTTAGAGTATTTGGTTATTTGGTCGGCGGGCTCTGGACAGCTTGGGGCGGGCGCAAGCGAATTGAAGCCAGGCAGCTCCGCAACCTTCGGCGCCTCGTGGATAAAGCGCGGCGCGACTCCCCCTTGTTTCATAGGCTCTATGCGGATCTTCCCGCATCAAGCGAGATCGAACTCTGCGACTTGCCGGTGACCCGCAAACCCGATCTCATGCGGAACTTCGATGACTGGCTGACGATCCGGTCCCTTTCCCTCGAAAGGGCCCGCGAACATCTACGGGATATCCAAAAGGTTGGTGTACCAATCGACGATGTAGCCGTTTTTCAGACCTCCGGGACATCCGGCGAACCTGCGGTCATCGTACTGCCCTCTTCGTTCGTGGAATATGCCTATGGGATAATGATGGCGCGCTTTGAACGGTATCATTGGAAGCTTATCCGAAAGGTCCGAAAGCTCGGTGTGAGGGTGACGATCACCGGCGGCAACGGTCACTTTGCCGGAAACGGATTCAACAAATTGGTGCAACGGCTGAATCCGGCGCTGGCGAGGTCTTTCGCGTTGACCTTCATCGAGGCCGAGCAGCCGATTGACCACCTCGTTGAAAAACTGAATGCGATAAAGGACGTCGCCTGGATCGTGACCTATCCCAGCATGCTGAGCATCCTCGTCAGGGAAAAAGAGGCCTGGCGACTGAAGATCGAGCCTGCGCTTTTCAGTACGGGAGGCGAGAAGCTCACGGATGATCTCCGCAAGCGGGTTCGACAGGCCTTTCCTTCGCTGATATCCGACATTCTTGATCCCTATGGCTGCACCGAGTGCCTGATGATTTCGTTCGAGTGCAGCTGCGGGCGGAAACATTTGAACGAGGACTGGGTGATCCTCGAAGCAGTCGACAAGGCGATGCGGCCGGTTCCCGATGGCACGTTGTCGGAGACAGTGCTGCTGACGGTTCTCGCCAACGCGGCGCAGCCCTTCATCCGATATGATCTCGGTGATTGCGTTCGCTTCGACAAGGAACCCTGCCCCTGTGGATCGCCATTTCGCAGTTTTCAGGTGGAAGGACGCCAGGCAACGCTCGTTCATGTGGGCCAGGTGACGCTGTCGCCGCTCGTTTTCGATTTGGAGCACGAGCAGGCCCGGCGCATCCAACTGGTCCAGACCAAAGAGAAGGTTTTCGAGGTTCGAATAAAGCTGGCAGATGAGGCGGCGGCAGGGCGTGTCTTTCAAGAGGTCATCGAGTCGGTGCAACAGGTGTTTCACGATAATGGCCTGGAGGGTGTCACGGTGCGAAAAAGCAGAGCACTGCCCGAATTCACCGCGAGCGGCAAATTCCACGACGTCGTGCCTTTGCGAAACACCAATGCACGAAACACGACATTATCCGGTAGTCGCCAGTCGGCGTCGGATTGAAGACGTGAGTGCCCCGCAAAACCGCGCTGCTGTATGTCTTCAGCTTCATCATAACAGAGCTTCGCAATTGAACTCAGGCCGGGCAAAACGCGCTCAAAACCAACCTAGGCGGCGTTGCGCGCGGATCGTTTCATCGAGCAAGGGGCATTTTGCGCGTTTGGGGTGCTTTGCAATGCCTTGCCGTTGCCGAGTTAAAGTGGTCAAAAATTGTATTCAGCCCACTTTCAATTATACCAAGACAAAGCTTCAGCACTTTCAGGCCGCTTAACATCTTGTCTTGGCCCTCAGTCGCGACTTGATAGGATAGAAGAGGATTTTACAGGGGCGGCAGGATGACCAAGAGAACCTATTATGCACCGACGGGCGGATTACCGCCTCAAACCCAGCTTTTGACCGATCGCGCCATGTTCACCGAGGCCTATGCTGTCATTCCCAAAGGCACGATGAGCGATATCGTCACCAGCTTTCTGCCCTTCTGGGAGGGCGCGCGCTTTTGGGTACTGTCGCGCCCGCTTTCGGGTTTTGCCGAGACATTCTCGCAATATATCGCCGAGGTTCAGCCCGGCGGCGGAAGCGAGCGGCCCGAAACCGAGGCCGGGGTTGAAGCCGTTCTTTTCGTGGTTGAGGGCAGCATGACCCTTTTGATTGACGGCACGCCCCATGAAATGGCCGAGGGAGGTTATGCCTTTTTGCCGCCAAGCGCCAAGTGGAGCCTGCGCAACGAGAGCAGCGCGCCGGTGCGCTTTCACTGGATTCGCAAGGCCTATGTCGCGGTCGAAGGGCTTGATATGCCCGACGCCTTTGTCACCAACGAGGCCAGGGTCGCACCGACAGAGATGCCCGGCACCGATGGCAAATGGGCAACTTCGCGATTTGTCGATCCGAACGACCTGCGCCATGACATGCATGTCACGATTGTCACCTTCCAACCCGGAGCGGTCATTCCCTTCGCCGAGACCCACGTGATGGAGCACGGGCTATATGTGCTTGAGGGCAAGGCAGTCTATCGGCTTAACCAGGATTGGGTCGAGGTCGAGGCCGGCGATTACATGTGGCTGCGCGCCTTTTGCCCACAGGCCTGTTACGCGGGTGGGCCGGGGCCGTTCCGCTATCTGCTTTACAAGGATGTGAACCGGCATATGCCGCTTGGGCCAAGTCGGGTCTGATCGGGCCTGATCGGGCCGAAACAGACCCTGAGAGACAAAAAGGGGGAAGGGGCATCATACCCCTTCCCCCATTTTTGTTGACCATGCTCCCTTAGTCGGTGGGAAGCGATCCCTTGCCGTGACCGGCCATGCCGCCGGATACCTCTTCGGTGGCTTCATCCGAAAGCTCTTCGGGGAGCACAAGGTTAAGCACGATGGCGATAAGCGCCGCCGGCAACAAGCCCGAGGTCATCAGGATCCGGATCGTATCGGGCAGGTATTTGACCGCGTCAGGTTCAAGCTGAAGCCCAAGACCAACACTAAGCGCGATGGCGAAAATCACCATGTTGCGACGGTTCCATGCCACATCCGACAGCATCGAGATACCGGCCGCGACAACCATGCCGAACATCACGATCACACCGCCGCCAAGCACCTCGATCGGAACGGTACGAATGACCGCGCCCACCTTGGGCACCAGGCCACAGATGATCAGGAAGATCGCACCGCAGGTCACCACGTGGCGGCTCATGACACCGGTCATGGCGATCAGCCCGACATTCTGGCTGAACGAGGTGTTGGGAAAGGCGCCAAAGCAACCGGCAAGCGCGGTACCGAGACCATCGGCATAGGTCGCACCCTGAATTTCCTTATCCGTCGCTTCGCGCCCGGCACCACCCTTGGTGATCCCGCTGACATCGCCAACAGTTTCAATCGCCGAGATGAACGCCATCAGACAAAAGCCGATGATCGCGGCGCCGGAGAATTCGAACCCGTATTTGAAGGGTTGCGGCAGGGCAAAGGCCGCCGAACGCGCCCAGGAACCAGAGATCGTCTCAAAGCTCAGCATGCCCATCATGATCGCATAGACGTAGCCGACCAGCAGACCGACAAGCACCGCAGAAATCGCCAGCATGCCACGGGCAAAGAACTTAAGCCCGAGAGTCACCGCGATCACGATAAGCGCAGCGGACCAGTTGAGAAGCGATCCGTATTCCGCCGCGCCCGACATTTTCGCAGGCACACCGCCGGCGGCATACTGGATGCCGACCTTGACCAGCGCCAGACCGATCATCGTCACCACAAGCCCGGTCACCAGGGGCGGTAGCGCAAAGCGGATTTTCCCGATGAATGTCCCCAAAAGGGCGTGGAAAAGCCCGCCAAGGATAACGCCGGCGAACAGGGCGGCAAGCGCATCAACGCCCTTGCCCGCCACCAGCGGGATCATGATCGGCAAGAACGCAAACGACGTGCCCTGTACAATCGGCAGGGCCGCGCCAATCGGTCCGATGGTGATGGTCTGCATAAGCGTGGCAACGCCCGCAAACAGCATCGACATCTGGATAAGATAAAGCAGTTCCGGAAAATCCGGGGAGTTCGAGCCAAAGCCAAAACCCGCCGCCCCCGCAACGATGATCGCAGGCGTCACATTAGAGACAAACATTGCCAAAACGTGCTGAATTCCAAGCGGAATACCACGTGCAAAGCCGGGAAAGTAGTTTGGATCGCGAAGCTGTTCCGGCGTCCCTATTGAAGTATCAGCCATGATCATTCCTCCTGTCGCAGCTGTCCGCGTTATGCCTCTGGTTCTTTTTGCCAGAGTGCTTGTTCAATGGATTCAACGACAAACGGATCGTCCAACCAGTGTTCTTCAAGATTGGGGCCCTCGCCGATGCGATCGACCACAATGTATTGCCCCGGTGCGCCAATCGGGGCCAGAACCCCGTGCCAGACACCGCGATGCAGGTTGATGGATTGCCCCGGCCCGGTGATGAACGCCTTGAGGTTCACCGGAACGCCGCCCTCGTCATCCGCAACGATCACCAGAAACGGCACCCCGTTGAGCGGCACGAACGCCTGGCTTCCATCAGGGTGACGCTCGACCATATCCACAAGATGCGGCAGGTGGCGTGCGCGTGCGTCAAACAGGCTGATCCCGGCGCGCCCGTTCGAGAAATCAAGCGCGGCCAGATCATCATGGCGGCCACACATGCCTTGATTGATCATCTTGCTCGGCACATCGCGCGGCTCGATGATGTCGCCATAGGGCGCAAAGGCCTCTGGCGTCAGCGGGGTCAGGGTCAGCGGGCGGGTCATTGCGGCAACATGCCTTTCAGGCGCCATTCGCCGATCCGCTCGACCTGTTTGCAGGCCTCGGCAAACTCGGTCTCGCTATCGTTATTGATCCGGCGTTCAAACGCCTGCCGGATCGACGCCTTGGTGTTGTCACGCACCGCGATGATGAAGGGAAAGCCGTGCTTGGCCACGTATTCGGCGTTGAGCGACTGAAACATCGCGCGCTCGGCATCGGTGAGCATATCAAGCCCCGCGCCCGCCTGTTCGCATGTGCTTTCCGCCGTCAGCTGCCCCGCAGCGGCCAGCTTGCCGGCCAGATCGGGGTGCGCCGTCAAAACGCCAAGCCGTTCGTCATGTGACGCAGAGCGGAACATCCGGCAAAGCGCATGATGCAGACCCGTGGCGCAATCATGGGCCGGGCCAAGCTCAAGATCAAAGGCCCGCTCGGCGATCCAGGGCGAATGCTCGAACACCCCGCCAAACGCCGCGACGAACGCCTCTTTGGTCATTTCAGACGGGCGTTCAAACGCCACTTTCGGGTGGTGATCATGCCAATGACGGGCAATCTCGATCCGGCGTGCGAACCAGACATCGGCATGCCCTTGGGCGTACTCCATAAAGCGGCGCAGGGCCATGATACGCCCCGGCCGCCCGACAAGACGGCAATGCAGGCCGATTGACATCATCTTGGCCTGACCGGCCTCGCCCTCGGCGTAAAGCGCGTCAAAGGTGTCTTTGAGGTAGGCAAAAAACTGATCGCCCGAGTTGAAGCCCTGCGGCGTCGCAAACCGCATGTCGTTGCAATCAAGTGTATAGGGCACGATCAGCTGATCCTTGCCGCCCGACGTGATCCAATAAGGCAGGTCATCGGCATAGGCATCAGACACATAGTCAAACCCGCCCTCATCCGCGACAAGATCGACGGTATTTGCCGAGCACCGCCCGGTATACCAGCCGCGTGGGCGCGTGCCGGTCACCTCGGTATGAAGGCGGATTGCCTCGAGCATATCGGCCTTTTCATCCTCGGGCGCGCAATCCTTGTATTCGATCCATTTCAACCCGTGGCTCGCGATTTCCCAATCGGCATCCTGCATGGCGCGTACCTGTTCGGGATTGCGCGCAAGGGCAGAGGCCACACCATAGACCGTCGCGGGTATATTCAGCTCTGTGAACAAGCGGTGCAAACGCCAGAACCCGGCGCGCGCTCCGTATTCATAGATCGATTCCATGTTCCAATGGCGCTGACCCGGCCAGGCGGCGGCGCCAACGATCTCGGACAGGAACGCCTCGGATGCGGCATCGCCGTGCAAGATGTTGTTTTCACCGCCCTCTTCGTAATTGATTACGAATTGCACGGCGATTTTCGCACTACTGGGCCATTTCGGATCGGGCGCATTCGCACCAAAACCGCGCATATCACGGGGATAACGTGTCATCAAAGGTGTCTCCAGATTTCGATTATGTTCTAAGTCGAAAGAATGCATATTACCTTCCAGAAATTTTTGAAGGAGTTGTTTGCAAGACTAATCTGTCAAAAACCTTTAGATAACGCCAGTAAGCAAGCCACCTTCAAAGCCCAAGGAGCGATCATGACCGGTTATTTAACAACGCATGTTCTGGACACCGCGCGCGGTTGCCCGGCCCAAGGCCTGAAGATCGAGCTTTTTCGCATCACTGGCGAGCATCGCGAGTTGCTGGATAGTCTGGTCACGAATGACGACGGGCGAACCGACCGACAAATCCTGCCTGCTGAACGCTTTGAAACGGGCACCTACGAGCTTGTGTTTCATGCCGGTGATTATCTTACATTGATTGGCACCCCGGCCGAAGACCCGCGCTTTCTCGATATCGTGCCGCTGCGTTTTGGCATGTCTGAACATAGCCACTATCATGTGCCGCTTTTGCTCTCGCCATTCGGGTATTCAACCTATCGCGGAAGTTAAGTCACGCGTACTGCGGAAGGGACGCCTGAATGTGATTGACCATGAAATCAATGAATAGCCGCGTCTTGGGGTCCTGACGGCGGCGATGGCTGTAAAGACAGGCCATCTGGATCGGAATCGGCGGCTCGTCTTCAAGAACCGGAACAAGCCGACCCTCGCGCAGGTATTCGGCCACTTCGAACATCGGCTTGAGGATGATCCCGTGCCCGTCCAGCGCCCAGTTGGTCAGAACATCGCCATCATCGGTTTCAAACGGGCCCGACACCGCGAACCGTTTGACCCCTTCGGGCGTTTGAAGCGGCCATTGAAATTCCGGTGCGCCGGGAAACCGCAGATTCAGACAGTCGTGCTTATCCCCCCTGAGGCTTGCGCTATCGCGCGGCAGGCCCCTGCGCGCGATGTACTCCGGGGCGGCACAAAGCACCCTCGGGCAATCCGCAATCTTGCGAATGCGAAGCGTTGAATCCTCGGGCACGCCAAGAAAAAATGCCGCATCAAGCCCCTCACCCGCAAGATCAAGCTTTCGATCCGACAGGCGCAGCCGGATGGTGATCAGCGGATAGGCCTCTTTGAACCGAGGGATCATGGGGGCGATCAGACGCTTGCCCATGCCAAGCGGCGCCGCCACATAAAGCGTGCCCCGCGGCGAACTTGTAACGTCGGTGATATCGGCCTCGGCTTCGTCTACCGCCTCAAGAATCTTGCAGGCCCCGCTATAAAACAGCACCCCCTGCTCGGTCGGGTGAAGCGTCCGGGTGGTGCGTTGAAACAGCCGAATGTTCAGATGCTCTTCGAGATGCGCAATTCGCGCCGAGGCAACCGCGGCGGAAATTCTCTGATCCCGCGCCGCCGCCGACATATTGCCAAGCTCGTAAACACGGACGAACGTCCGGATATTGTTCAAGTAAGACATGGCAAAATGATTATTAGCTTTCTATTGAAGCTGCTAGGATTTTTTTTGCATTACAGGGCAATGGCGCGGTGAAGTAGGGTCGCCCAAAGTGATCTTAGGAGAAGAAAATGCAGGATTTCGCTATCATTTGGGACTGGCTTGACTTTGCCGTACGGTGGCTTCATGTCATCACTGCGATGGCCTGGATCGGGTCATCGTTCTATTTCGTGGCGCTTGACCTTGGCTTGCGCAAGGCCCCGCATCTTCCGCCCGGCGCGCATGGCGAAGAATGGCAGGTCCACGGCGGCGGCTTTTATCACATTCAGAAATACCTGGTCGCGCCCGACAACATGCCCGAGCACCTGATCTGGTTCAAATGGGAAAGCTATACCACCTGGCTTTCGGGCGCGGCGCTTTTGATGATCGTCTATTGGGCCGGGGCAGAGCTTTACATGATCGACCCGGCCAAGGCCGATCTTGCGATCTGGCAGGGCATCCTGATTTCTGCCGCCTCGTTGACCGTTGGCTGGCTGGTCTACGATTTCCTGTGCAAATCCGGGCTTGGCGAAAAGCCGACCTTCCTGATGGTTCTTTTGTTCATCCTGCTGGTAATCATGGCCTATGGGTATAATCAGGTGTTCACCGGGCGCGCCTCGCTTTTGCATCTTGGCGCCTTCACCGCCACGATCATGACGGCCAATGTGTTTTTCATCATCATGCCCAATCAGCGGATCGTCGTGAAAGACCTGCAAGAGGGGCGCACACCAGACCCTAAATATGGCAAAATTGCCAAACTGCGCTCGACGCACAACAACTATCTTACCTTGCCGGTCGTGTTTCTGATGCTCAGCAATCACTATCCGCTGGCCTTCGCGTCCGAGTATAACTGGCTTATCGCGGCGCTGGTGTTTCTGATGGGGGTAAGCATCCGGCACTATTTCAACACACGCCACGCCGGGACCGGCAATCCGACCTGGACATGGGCCGTGACCGCTCTGCTGTTCATCGCAATCATGTGGCTAAGCACGGCCCCTTTGCGCAACGATACCTATGAGGAATCAGAGGCGCGGCCGTTGACTTCCACGCAGCAGGTCTTTGCCGCGGCCGAGGGGTTTGACGAGATCACAAGCATCATCCCCGGCCGCTGTGCGATGTGTCACGCCCGCGAGCCGTTCTACGACGGCATTCACCGGGCGCCCAAGAATATCCTGCTGGAAACCCCCAACGACATCGCCCGCGCCGCGCGCCAGATCTATTTGCAGGCCGGTGTATCCGTCGCCATGCCCCCGGCCAATGTGTCCTTCATGGAAGAGGACGAGCGCAAGGCGATCATCCGCTGGTACCGGGACGCCGCCCGCGATCTTCCGTTCTCGCTGGCCGCAAAGTGACACGAAAACCGGGGCCTGAGGCGGTGATTCTTGCCACTTGGAGGCCCGCTGTGACTAGCCCTTTCAAACATCTCTCGATGGTTTGAAATCAGCGTTTGGAAATACAGGTTAAAGCGAATAACCTTCAAATTAAAAATGGCAATTTCGAAAAGCCGAAATCAGATCCTATATTTTCTTATTTATTACAAAATATTAGAGGGTTTCGATTCAATTTTGACCGTGTGGTTCAATTGCTCTTCATTGCTCAAACATCGCCCCTGAGGCGCTTGATCGGTGCAAATACCACGCCTTCGATACCCTGCTTCACAATGACTTCGCTTGCAGAGCGCCAAAACAAACCGCGCCGGTCAGGCTATATTTACGGAACAGGGACACATAAAAAAACATATCGGAAATCTGCTTGGCGGACTGGCACTTGTTGCGGGTCTTGCGACAAGCAACGCCGCACAGGCCGGCTTTTCCACCACCGAGGTACAGCTGCATTGCGGCGATGGCTACAAGATGGGTCGCAACGCGACCTTCGCGAATGGCTTTAGCGAAGAAACAGCGCGAGACCATCACGCTTGACCATTTCTCGACCAACGATATCGGCGATCTGTTCTTCTTCGTCGACTTTTTCCGCGACACCAGCTCTGGTACCGGACGGGAAAGCGATCAGTATGGCGAGATCTATTATCACCTTCACGGCAGCAATATCGGCCTGACCTTTGACGAAGGCAACCTGTTAAAGGGTCTTGATCTGGGTGTCGGCCTGAACCAGGGCACCGATGTCTCGGTCGCTCTGGCCGGTCCGCGTCTCAGCTTTAACGTGCCCGGTTTCAAGGTCCTGTCGCTTGGCGTCTATGCCTATGAGAATTTCGTCGATGTCTTTGACCGCAAGCTTGATACCACCTATCAGGCCACGATTGTCTGGGATGCGCCCTTCGCCATCGGCTCGCAAAAATTCCAGGCCAAGGGCTTTGTCGACTTTATCGGCTCGCAGGGCAATCGGATTGCAAGACAGATCGTGTTCTCGCCGCAAGTCCGCTGGGATATTGGCAATGCGATGGGCATGAAAGAAAACAAGGGGCATCTTGGCATCGAGTACACCCACTTCGACAACAAGTTCGGCAATAAAGGTGTTGACGAGGATTCCGCGTCGATCTTCCTTGGGCTCAAGTTCTAAACCGGGCCTTTCCAACCGGGTGAGCGAGGCGGAGATATCTTCGCCTCGTTTGCGCTTTACCCCGGATGCGCAAGCGCCGCCACAAGCCGCGCCCAATCATGCGCCCAGCTATCGTCGGAGCGGTCCGAAAGGCGGATCATCCAAAGCTCCATCTGCTGACCTGGAAGGCTTTGCACAAGGCTCTTGAGGCGACCAGATTCAAGGTCTTCGGCCACCATCCCCTCGGGAAGCCACGCCACACCGATCCCGCGACAGGCATATTCACGCGCCGCCAGCGTCAACGCGGTTTCCGCGCGCCGCCGCAACACCCGATGCGCCGGAACGCCCGGCATGATCGCCCGCGCCATCACCTGACCAAGGAATACATCCGACGGATAGCCGATAAACGGAAGATCTTCGCCCTGCGCCAGACGCGGCACGGCGACCGGAATCAACCGCTCGCGCCCTAGCAACACCTGCTCGAACGCCCGGTTCAGGGTCAGCGGCGCAATCTCCGGCGCGGCGTAAACCACCGCAAGATCAACCTCGCCGGACAGCAGCCGCAACAGACATTCATCACGGTTATCCGAGCGCACCCGCACCGAGCGCCCGCCCTGCGCGGTCAGAATGCTGACGATCGCGGGCGAATGGGTTGTGGTGATCGCGTGCTGACAGGCCAGCGTCAGCCCCCGCGCGCCGCTTGTCTGGGTCAGCGCCTCGCGCAGGTGGCGAAGCTGCGTTGCCAGGGCGCGCATTTCCCCGGCCTGCGCCTCGATCTCGGGCAAGAGAACCACCGGCTTGCGACGGCGATCAAACAGCGGCACGCCAAGCGCCTCTTCAATCGCGCGCAGGCGTCGGGTAAAGGCGGATTGGCTCACATGGCGCATCTGCGCCGCCCGCGCCAGCGACCCGGCCTCGGCCACCGCAAGGATATCGTCAAGCCATTCAAGCCGCATGTCCCATCCTATCTTGCAGAATTTGCATAATACATGGCGATAATAGCATTAGACGCCCATGTCGTCGCCACTTATTCTGCTATCAACGCATTTTATTGGAGACTGACATGCATCTTGCCCGTTACCCGCGCCGCTTCATGGCCCACCTGCCCACCCCGCTTGAGCGGATGGACCGCCTGACCGCCGAACTTGGCGGGCCGGAAATCTGGATCAAGCGCGACGATTGCACCGGCCTCTCGACCGGCGGCAACAAGACCCGCAAGCTTGAATTCCTGATGGCCGAAGCAGAGCTTCAGGGCGCTGACCTTGTGATGACCCAGGGCGCGACCCAATCCAACCACGCCCGTCAGACCGCGGCCTTCGCGGCCAAGCTTGGTATGGGCTGTCACATCCTTCTGGAAGACAGAACAGGCTCTAACAATGCCAATTACAACAATAACGGCAACGTTTTGCTTGATCACATGCATGGCGCCACCACCGAAAAGCGCGGTCCGGGTCTGGACATGAACGCCGAAATGGAAGCGGTCGCCGACAAGTTCCGCGCCGAGGGGCGCAATGTCTATACCATCCCCGGTGGCGGCTCGAACCCGACCGGCGCCTTGGGGTATGTCAACTGTGCCTTTGAAATGCTCGCGCAGTTCAACGATCGCGCGCTCAAGGTCGATCACATCGTTCATGCCACCGGAAGCGCCGGCACGCAGGCGGGTCTTATCACCGGGCTCAAGGCGATGAACGCCAATATCCCGCTCTTGGGCATCGGCGTGCGCGCCCCCAAGGACAAGCAGGAAGAGAACGTTTACAATCTTGCCGTCAAAACCGCAGAAAAGCTTGGCTGCCCCGGCGTCGTGAGCCGCGAAGATGTTGTCGCCAACACCGATTACGTCGGCGAAGGTTATGGCATCCCGACCGAGGGCGGCATCGAGGCGATCAAGATGTTCGCAGAGCTTGAGGCGATCCTGCTTGATCCGGTCTATTCTGCCAAAGGCGCGGCCGGGTTCATTGATCTGATCCGCAAGGGCCATTTCAAAAAGGGTGAGCGGGTCGTGTTCCTGCACACTGGCGGGTCTGTCGCTCTGTTTGGCTATGACGCCGCGTTCGACTTTTCGGATCGCTGGACGGCCTAAAGCCGCCCTTTGCCCGACCAATCAAAGACATGATAATGAAACCCCGCAGCGATGCGGGGTTTTCCATATCGGACATATCCGGTAAAGCCTGTGTCGACCCAAGATTTACAGGCGGACGAACGCACATGAAATTCACAATGTCATGGCTGAAAGATCACCTAGACACCACGGCCACGGTTGACGAAATCACCGAGGCACTAACCGACCTCGGCCTTGAGGTAGAGGGCGTGTCTGACCCCGCAAGCCGGTTGTCCGATTTCACCATCGGCAAGGTCGTCAAGGCCGAACCGCACCCCGATGCAGACCGGCTTCGGATTTGTCAGGTCGACACCGATGAAGGCCAGACCCAGATCATCTGTGGCGCGCCCAATGCCCGCGAGGGGATCACCGTTGTGATCGCCAAGCCCGGCGTTTACGTGCCGGGCATCGATACCACCATCGGCGTCGGCAAAATCCGTGGCATCGAAAGCTATGGCATGATGTGCTCCGAGCGCGAGATGGAGCTAAGCGAAGAACACGACGGCATCATCGAGCTTCCCTCGGGCGAAGTGGGCCAGCGGTTTACCGACTGGCTTGCGGTCAATGACCCCGCCAAGGTTGATCCGGTGATCGAAATCGCGATCACGCCGAACCGCCCCGATGCCTTGGGCGTGCGTGGCATCGCCCTTGATCTTGCGGCGCGCGGGCTTGGCACGATGAAACCGATCAAGCCGGCCCATATCGAGGGTCAGTTCCCCTGCCCCATCACCGTGACGATTGACGAAGATGCCGCCACCAACGGCTGTGAGGTTTTTGCCGGCCGCCTTATCCGGGGCGTTGAAAACGGCCCTTCGCCCGAATGGCTTCAGGATCGCTTGCGTGCCATTGGCCTGCGGCCGATCTCGACGCTGGTCGATATCACCAACTTTTTCACCTATGATCGCAACCGCCCTCTGCATGTGTTTGATGCAGGCAAGGTTGTCGGCAATCTGCGGGTTCACCGCACCAAGGGTGGCGAAACATTGGTTGGGTTGGATGAAAAGGAATATACATTCGGCCCCGGTCAGGTGGTGATTTCTGACGACAACGGCATTGAATCAATCGGCGGCATCATGGGCGGCCTTGCCACAGGGTGCACCGAGACGACCACCGATGTGTTCCTCGAGGCCGCCGTTTGGGATCATATCCAGATCGCAAGCACCGGGCGCGCGCTCAAGATCAACTCTGATGCGCGCTATCGCAACGAACGCGGGATCGACCCGGCCTTCAACATGGAGGCGCTTGATCTCGCGACCCAGATGATCATCGAGCTCTGCGGTGGCAGCCCCTCAAACCGCGTCACCGCCGGGCAGGTGCCCGATGTGTCGCGCGCCTATCGACTTGATCCGGCGCGCGTGCGCTCGCTTGTTGGCATGGACATCCCGGAATCCGAGCAACGCCAGACCCTGACCAGCCTTGGCTTCAAGCTTGAGGGCAACATGGCCCATGTCCCAAGCTGGCGCCCCGATATCCTTGGCGAGGCCGATCTTGTGGAAGAGGTGGCGCGCATTGCCTCTCTGACCAAGCTAGTGGGTCGCCCGATGGCCCGGATGGACACGGGCGTGCCCAAGCCGATCCTGTCGCCGATGCAAAAGCGCGAACAGATCGCACGGCGCATGGGTGCGGCGCTTGGCTACAACGAATGCGTCACCTATAGCTTTATCGACCACGCCAGCGCGACCCTGTTTGGCGGCGGCGATGATGCCACGATGCTGGCCAATCCGATCAGCTCGGAAATGAGCCATATGCGCCCCGATCTCTTGCCCGGCCTGCTTTTGGCCGCAGCCCGCAATCAGGCGCGCGGCATCATGGATCTTGCCCTTTTCGAGGTCGGTCACGCCTTTCAGGGCGGTGAGCCGGAAGACCAGCATTTGCAAATGGCGGGCCTTTTGATCGGCCGCACTGGCCCCAAGGATGTGCAGGGCGGAGCGCGCGCCGTTGACGTCTTTGACGCCAAGGCCGACGTCGAGGCGATCCTTGCCACCATCGGCGCGCCCACCAAGGTGCAGGTGCTGCGCAACGGCCCGGCATGGTTCCATCCCGGTCGTCATGGCCGTATCTGCCTTGGCCCCAAGAAGATGCTGGCCGTCTTTGGCGAGCTACATCCGCGTATCCTCTCGGCGATGGATGTCAAAGGGCCTGCCGTGGCCTTTACACTCTATCCCGCCGAAATTCCGCTGCCGCGCAAAACCTCGGCCACGCGCGGCGCGCTTGAGATCAGCGATCTTCAGGCGGTGGAACGCGACTTTGCCTTTGTGGTGGATGCCGAGGTTGAGGCCTTGACCCTGATCAACGCCGCCGCCGGGGCCGATAAGGCGCTGATCGACGATGTGCGCATCTTTGACGAATTCATCGGTGGCAACCTTGGCGAGGGCAAAAAATCGCTCGCCATGACCGTGCGCCTGCAACCACGCGAAACCACCCTGAAAGAGGCCGATATCGAGACTGTTTCGGCCAAAATCATCGAAAAGGTAACCAAGGCCACCGGCGGTACGCTGCGCGGCTGATCATCAGAGGGGATATGGCATGCTAAATGTTTATCTGTCAGGCGAAATTCACACCGACTGGCGCGAACAGATCACAGAGGGCGCAAAAGGTCTTGCCGTGATCTTCAACAGCCCGGTGACCGATCACGCCGCCAGCGATGATTGCGGCGTGGCGATTCTTGGCTCTGAGGACAACAAATACTGGCATGACCACAAGGGTGCGATGGTCAACGCGATCCGTACCCGCAAGGGGATTGCCGATGCCGATGTTGTCGTCGTGCGCTTTGGCGAAAAGTACAAACAGTGGAACGCGGCCTTTGATGCGGGCTATGCCGCCGCGCTTGGCAAATCGCTGATCATTCTGCAACAGCCCGATCACGATCACGCCCTGAAAGAGGTTGATGCCGCCGCCCTGGCCGTGGCCCGCGACCCCGCGCAGGTGGTTGAAATCCTGCGCTATGTTCTGGACGGTAGCCTTCCGGCCTAAGCCTTTACCGGGTCGCGAGGCGCTTAATGCGCCTCGGCCCAGTTCGCCCCCTGCCCTGCATCGACGACCAACGGCACGTCAAGATGCACGGCGGGGTGCGCCGCGCCCTCCATCACATCGCGGGCGGTGGTGATCAGGCGATCAACCGCATCCTCGGCCACCTCAAAGATCAATTCGTCATGCACCTGCAACAGCATCTTGCAGGGGATATCGGCAATCGCATCCGGCATCCGGATCATGGCGCGGCGAATAACATCGGCCGCGCTTCCCTGGATCGGGGCATTGATCGCCGCGCGCTTGGCAAACCCGGCGCGCGGGCCCTTGGCGCCAATCTCGGGGGTGTGGATCTTGCGCCCGAACAGAGTCTGGACATAGCCATGCTCTTTGGCGAAAGCGACGGTCTCGTCCATGTAGGTCTTGATGCCCGGAAACCGCTCGAAGTACCGGTCGATGAATCCCTGCGCCTCTGACCTGGGGATGCGCAGGTTGCGCGCAAGGCCAAAGCCCGAGATGCCATAAATCACACCAAAGTTGATCGCCTTGGCCTGACGGCGAATATCCGGCGTCATTTCCTCCATCGGAACGTTGAACATCTCCGAGGCGGTCATCGCATGAATATCCTGCCCCTCTCGAAACGCCACCTTAAGGGCATCAATCCCCGCCACATGCGCCAGAATCCGGAGCTCGATCTGGCTGTAATCGAGACTGACAAGGCGGTTTCCTGGCTCTGCGACAAAGGCCTCGCGGATGCGCCGCCCCTCTTCGGAGCGCACCGGAATGTTTTGCAGGTTCGGATCGGTCGACGACAGCCGCCCGGTGTTCGCCCCGGTCTGAACATAGGATGTATGGACCCGCCCCGTATCCGGGTCGATATGATCCTGAAGCGCGTCGGTATAGGTCGATTTCAGCTTGGAAAGCTGGCGCCAATCCAGCACCCGAGCCGGTAGTTCGTGCTCGGTGGCAAGGTCTTCAAGCACGTCCGCACCTGTCGCATAGGCCCCGGTTTTGCCGGTCTTGCCACCCTCAAGCCCCATTTCATCAAACAGGATTTCACCCAGCTGTTTGGGCGATCCAACGTTAAAGCTTCGCCCGGCCAACTGGTGAATTTCAGCCTCTAATCCAGCCATTTTCTGGGCAAAAGCATTCGACATCCGGCTCAGGGTTTCGCGGTCAACCTTGATTCCGTACCGCTCCATCCGGGCCAAAACCGGCACCAGCGGGCGCTCAAGCACTTCGTAGACTGTGGTCACCTGATCGCGGTGCAATTGCGGCTTGAACAGGTGCCACAGGCGCAGCGTGATATCGGCGTCCTCGGCGGCGTATTTCACCGCTTCATCGACCGGCACGCGATCAAAGGTGATGGCCGATTTGCCCGTACCTAACAGCGATTTGATCGAAATCGGCTTATGCGCCAGATAGCGATCGCTCAGCGTGTCCATCCCATGGCCATGCTGTCCGGCATAAAGCGCATAGGACATGAGCATCGTGTCATCAATGGGCGCCACATGAACATCCAGCGCGGCAAATATCTTGGCGTCATATTTCATGTTCTGCCCGATCTTGAGGATCGCATCATCCTCAAGCACAGGTTTGAGCGCGCCAAGCACATCGCCAACGCTTAGCTGCCCCTCGGCAAGCTTGTCCGACCCAAACAGATCATCCGCCGCGCCGTCCTTGTGGATAAGCGGGATGTAACAGGCCTCACCGGGATCGACGCAAAGCGAAATCCCGACAAGCTCGGCCTGCATTTCGTTAAGGGATGTCGTCTCGGTGTCGACCGCCACGTAGCCCCGCGCGCGAATGCGGGTGATCCATGTGTTTAGAGCGGCCATGTCGCCGACGCGCTCGTATTTTTCAGGGTCTATTGCAGGCCATTCCGGGGCATTCTGCGCCTCATTTCCCGCCTGACCGGCCTGCGCCGACGGCTCTGGAATCACCGGGGCCTCGGTGCCCAACGCGTCGGCAATCCGCCTTGACAGGGTGCGAAATTCCATCCGTGCCAGAAAGTCGAGCAGGGTGTCCGGGTCCGGATCGCGCACCTCAAGATCATCAAGCGTGAAATCGAGCGGCGTGTTGCAATCAAGCTGAACCAGCCGCTTTGACATCTCGATCTGCTCGCGCTTTTCGATCAGAGTCTGGCGGCGCTTGGGCTGCTTGATCTCTTCCGCGCGATCCAACAGCTCTTCAAGCGAGCCGAATTCGTTGATCAAAAGCGCCGCGATCTTCACCCCGATCCCGGGCGCGCCAGGCACGTTATCGACACTGTCCCCGGCCAAAGCCTGCACATCGACGACACGATCCGGGTTCACGCCAAATTTTTCGCGTACCCCGTCAACATCGATATGGCGGTTCTTCATCGCGTCCAGCATCTCGACCCCGCCACCGACAAGCTGCATCAAGTCCTTGTCGCTGCTGATGATCGTCACCCGCCCGCCAAGATCGCGCGCCTGACAGGCCAGCGTGGCAATGATATCGTCGGCCTCGTATCCCTCGATCTCTTCGCAGGCGATGTTGAAGGCGCGCGTCGCCTCACGGGTCAGCGGCATTTGCGGGCGCAAATCCTCGGGCATCGCCTCGCGGTTTGCCTTGTACTCGGGATACATGTCGTTGCGAAACGTGTGGCTGCCCTTGTCAAAGATCACCGCCACATGGGTCGGCGCATCATGGCCGTTATTGCCCTCAACATAGCGCTGCAACATGTTGCAGAACCCGGCCACAGCCCCAATTGGCAGGCCATCCGATTTACGCGTCAGCGGTGGCAGCGCGTGATAGGCGCGAAAGATAAACGCCGATCCGTCAATCAGATGCAGATGGCAACCTTTTCCGAATGACATGGCTAGCCCCTTTCGCCCAGAAGGCTTTCATCTTTCCAAAAATACTCAATCCTGCGGCATCACCACAGGTGCGGGCTTGGTCGGTTTAGACCTTGCCTTCAAAATCGCGATGCACAAGCTTGGCATCGCAATAGGGGCATTCGACATAGCCCTTTTCATGCGAAATCTGCAACCACACGCGCGGATGGCCCAGCGCCCCGTCGCCGCCGTCACAGGCCACGCGATAGGCGTCAACAATTCTCGTTTCTGGGGCCTGCGTTACCATGGGGGCGTTTCCTTTTGCGTGACTTTGAATTAGGTCCAAATATGATTGATCCGCCAGCAAGGGGCAAGAGCACCATGGCCGCAAATGCCATCGAAATCCGTGGACTGACAAAAACCTATGGCGGCGGGCGCAACAGCCCCGAAAAACAGGCGCTGAAGGGTATTGATCTTGATATCCCGCAGGGCTCTGTCTTCGGGCTTTTGGGCCCCAACGGCGCCGGTAAATCAACGTTGATCAATATTCTCGCCGGGTTGGTTCTTAAAACCAGCGGTCAGGTCACGATCTGGGGCTTCGATCAGGACGTGAACCCGCGCCAGTCGCGTGCCTCGATCGGGGTTATGCCGCAGGAATTGAACCTTGATCCCTTCTTTACCCCGCGCGGCGCGCTTGAGGTGCAGGCGGGTCTTTACGGCGTGCCCCGCGCGCAGCGCAAAAGCGACGAGATCCTGCGCCTGATCGGGCTAGAGGACAAGGCCGACGCCTATGCCAGGACCCTCTCTGGCGGCATGCGCCGTCGGCTTTTGCTGGGCAAGGCGCTTGTGCACACCCCGCATGTTCTGGTGCTGGACGAACCCACCGCGGGTGTCGACATCGAGTTGCGCCAGATGCTCTGGGAAAACATTCGCCGCCTCAATCAACAGGGTATGACGATCATCCTCACCACCCATTACCTCGAAGAGGCCGAAGAGATGTGCGACGAGATCGCCATCATCAACCTCGGAGAGCTTGTTGCCCGCGACAGCACCGCCAATCTTTTGGAACGGCTTGATGCCAAGACGATGATCATTCACCCCGACAGCCCGGCAACAACCCTGCCCAAGGGTATGGGGATTGAAGTGTCAAAGCGTGCGGATGGGGCGCTTGTGATCAACTATCATTCCGCGGCCACCCCGGCCGAGGCGGTTCTGGCCGCCGTCCGAGAGGCGGGGATTTCCATTCGCGATGTGAAAACCGAACAAGCCGATCTTCAGGATGTGTTCCTTGAACTGACCCGAAGCCGCTAGGCCGCGTCACTCGCCCCAGCCGTCAGACTGCATTTCGCGCAGACGGCTGGCGGTGCGTTCAAATTCAAACGATCCTTCGCCCTCAATATAAAGGTATTCCGGCTTTGCCGCCGCTGAACAGATAAGCCGCACCCGCGCCTCGTAAAGCGCGTCAATCAGAGTAACAAAACGCTTGGCCTCGTTGAAATTGCTGCGCCCAAGCTGTGGGATATCCTCAAGGATAAGTACCCGCGCCGCCTCTGCCAGCGCGAGATAATCCGCCGGGCCAAGGGCTTTACCGCAAAGGTCGTAAAACGTGGCCCGCGCCACGCCGTTGTGAAACGCCGGGATTTCGACCTCGCGTTTGTTGACGATAATCTTATGTGGCTCACCGCCCCCGCCGGTCAGATCCTGCCAGATACTCTGAACCTCGGCATGCGATGCTTCATTGATCGGGGTAAAATAACTTGGGCTGCCGGCAAGGCGCTCCTGCCGGTAATCCACCGGACTTGTCATTTCATATACGACCATCCGCTCTTTGACGATCTCGATGAAGGGCAGGAAAAGCTGTCGGTTCAAGCCGTTTTTATAAAGATCATCAGGAACGCGATTGCTGGTCGTGACCACCACGACACCAGCGGCAAAGAGTGCCTCGAACAGGCGGCCAACAATCATTGCATCGGTGATATCGGTGATCTGCATCTCGTCAAACGCCAAAAGGCGCACCGAATCGGCGACCTCCTTTGCCACCGGGGCAAGGGCATCGCTTTCGTTGCGCGCGCGCGCCGCATGCAACCCGGCATGGATTTCCTGCATGAAGGCGTGAAAATGCACCCGTCGCTTGGGCACATCGACCGTCTCGACAAACAAATCCATCAACATGGATTTACCGCGCCCGACCCCGCCCCAGAGATAAAGCCCCTTGGGCGGCTCTGGCGCGCGGCGAAACCAGCCTTTGCGCGGCTGCTCGCTCAAAGCATGCCGAATCCTCTCGAATTCGGGCAAAGCGGCCTCTTGCGCCGCATCGCGGGTCAGCGTGCCCTCGGCCACACGCCGGGCATATAGGTCGGGTAGCGTTTCCATGCCTCTGGGATATCGCGGGAAAAGCGCCGGGAAAAGCGCTTATAGCCCCGAGACTTCAGGCTTTTTGCGCAAGCCGGTTCATCACGCCCACCAATTCGGCGCTTATGCCCGGCTCTGACAGGGCATGACCGGCCACCGGAATCATCCGCAAATCGGCGTTTTTCCAAACGCGCGCCAGTTGATAGGCGGTGCCGGGCGGACAGATCATATCATAGCGCCCCTGCACGATGGTGCCGGGGATGTGGGCGATTTTATGTATCTGATCAAGGATTTGGCCGTCATACTCCAAAAATCCGCGATGGGTGAAATAGTGGTTTTCAAGTCGCGCAAAGGCGCGTGCATAATCCGCCGGGCTATCGCCGCCAACGCCGGTGGAATGCACTGTGGCTAGCGCATTTTCCCAAGCTGACCACGCCTTGGCATATCGCACCTCTTCGTTCAAAAGCCCCGAAAACAACCGCCGGTGATAGGCGGCGATCATGTCGTCCTGTTCATCCTCGGGGATCAACGCCTGAAACTGATGCCATGTTTCCGGCCAGAACGCCCCTGCCCCGCCGCCATAGAACCAGTTCAGCTCGGCCTCTGTCATGGTGAACACACCGCGCAACACAAGATGGGTCACCGGGCCCGGATGGGCCTGTGCGTAGATCAAGGCAAGCGTCGCGCCCCAGCTTCCGCCAAAGACGATCCAGCTTTCGATATCAAGCGCGCGGCGGATATGCTCGATATCGGCTACCAGATGCCATGTGGTGTTGTCCTCGACACTGGCGTGGGGCTTTGACCGCCCGCACCCGCGCTGATCAAACAGGATGATCCGATAGATCGCCGGATCGAAATAGCGCCGCATCGCCGGGCTGCACCCGCCGCCCGGACCACCATGCAACACCACCACCGGCAGGCCATCGCGGCGGCCGGATTGTTCGACATAAATGCTGTGCCCGTCGCCCACATCCATCATTTGCCGGTCAAATGGTTCGACCGGGGGATATAGATATTGAACTGCGCTCTTTTGGCCTGAGAATTTGTCCATGAATGTCCTATATAACGCGCATGACCAAAAGAGCATATGGAGAGCAGAATGCAAGCCGCTCAGAGCACTATTGATCCAGGCGAAGTCGCCAAGTTCGAGGCAATGGCCGCCGAATGGTGGGATCCGAACGGAAAGTTCAAGCCGCTTCACATGCTGAACCCCTGCCGTCTTGACTATATCACCTCGCAAATCGCGGCAGAATTTGACCGCGATCTGTCTCAGGACGCGCCGTTCAAGGGGCTGCGTATTCTCGATATCGGCTGTGGTGGCGGGCTGTTAAGCGAGCCGATGGCGCGTTTGGGCGCCGAGGTTGTCGGCGCAGACGCCGCCCCCCGCAACATCCCCGTTGCACAGGTCCATGCCGAGCAATCCGGCCTTGCGATTGATTACCGCCACACCACCGCCGAAGATTTGGCGGCGGCAGGGGAACAGTTCGATGCCGTTCTGAACATGGAAGTGGTCGAGCATGTGGCCGATCCCATGGCCTATCTCACCGCCTGTCAGCAGCTGCTTAAACCCGGCGGGATTCAGATTTGTTCGACCATCAACCGCAATCCCAAAAGCTTTGCCATGGCGATTGTCGGCGCGGAGTACGTGATGCGCTGGCTGCCCAAGGGCACGCATGAATGGTCAAAATTCATCACGCCGGACGAGTTGTTCGAGCTGCTGCGCAAGGCAGGTCTTGATCCGGTCGATCGCAAGGGCTTTGTGTTCAACCCGATCACCTGGGTCTGGCGTCTGTCGGACAGGGATCTGAGCGTGAATTACGTCACCGCAAGCGTCAAGCCGGGCTAAACCCCCGGTTCCAGCTTCGAGCGCAGCTCGCGCAGCACCGGAAGGCTTGCGCGCACTCTGTCTTCGCCAAGATCGCTGATCAATTCCGAGACCATCGGGGTGATCGCGGCGATGGCGGCGTCGCGTGCTTGTCGCCCAGACGGGCTTATCGCGACCATCTTGCGGCGCGCATCATCCCAATCGGGGCGGATATGCACGTATCCGGCCCATTCCAGCTTGCTGAGCGTGTTGGTCATCGCGCCGCGCGTCACGTGAAAGCTCTTGGCGAGTTGCGCCGGGCTTCGCTCGTCACCGGTGCGGGCAAGGTGGTTGAGAACCGAGAAGTGTGAGATTTCCATGCCCTTGGGCAACACCCGGCTTAGCCGATTGCGGATAAGCTGTTCATTGGTGAGGATTTCACTGAACAGGGCCACCGCCAGGGAATTGCTGGCCGAATCGTTCATGCCGGGCCATCAAACTGCGTGTCATGACGCAAGGACGGGACACGCGCCCGCGCGCTTTCAACTTCGGCCGGGTCCAGATCAACCATCACAACGCCGGGCTCTGTGCCGCCATCGGCCAGAACCTCGCCCCAGGGGGCGACAACAAGGCTGTGACCGTGTGTTTTCCGGGCCCGCCCGGTGCTTGCCGCATGGGTGCCGGTCTGCGCCGGGGCAAGAACGTAACAGCCGTTTTCAATCGCCCGCGCGCGCAAAAGGCTTTCCCAATGCGCGGCGCCGGTGACATAGGAAAACGCCGCAGGCACGCTCAGGATGCGCGCCCCGGCATGGGCAAGGCGGCGGTAAAGATGCGGAAAGCGGATGTCATAGCAAATGCTAAGGCCAAGCCGTCCAATCGGAAGGTCCGCGACAACAGCGCGACTGCCGGGGCGAAATCCGTCTGATTCGCGATAGGTTTCTTCGGGCGACACATCGACATCGAACATGTGAATCTTGTCATAGCGCGCGACGATCCCGCCATCCGGCCCGATCAGAAAGCACCGATTGGCAAACCGGCCATCCGGATCGTTTGTCTTGAGCGCAAGCGAGCCGATCAAAAGCCAGATCTTCCGCTCTGCCGCCTTGACACGCAACGCCTTGAGCGTCGGGTCGCTCTCCTCGGGATGCAGAACCGCCTGTTGATGCGAGCGGCTTCCAGAGACGCAATTGGTCACCTCGGGCGTCAGGACAAAGTCAGCCCCCTGCGCGATGGCGTCGTCAATAAACGCAAGCGTGACCGGCAGGTTCGCTGCCGGATCATCGCTGCTGTTAAGTTGAACAAGCCCCGCGCGCATCGGCATCACTTGGCCAGCAAAGAATCGAGCTTACCTGCTCGCTCAAGCGCAGAGAGATCATCATACCCGCCGACATGGGTATCGCCCACGAAGATTTGCGGCACGGTATGTCGCCCGTTTGCACGTTTCAGCATCTCGGATTTGCGGGCCGGTTGGGCCAGCACATTGATTTCCGAAAAGTTGACGCCCTTTTGCTTGAGCAACCGCTTGGCCGCGTGGCAAAACCCGCAAAGAGGCGAGGAGTAGATTTCGACTGGTTTCATCTTGGCGCTTTCGTAATCCTGTTTGACAGGAACTTAGGCATCCTTGGCCGTGCGCGCCAGTGTTAGTATGTGCACATCTTGTGCGCCTGCCGAAAAACAGGCCTGCGCCGCCGCCGAAAGCGTGGCCCCCGATGTCATTACATCATCCACCAAAAGCACCGTGCGACCGATAAGTTCGGCCCGGCGCTTGGGATGAACACGAATCGCGCCATCAAGCATAGCGTGACGCTCCTCAACCCCCATTCCTTTGAGAGATCGGGTGTGTTTCGGGCGAATCAACAGATCGGGACAGACCGGCAAGGTGGTCTCACGCGCCAGCGCCTGTGCCAAAAGAGCGGATTGGTTGAACCGCCGCTTGAGCATCCGCAACCAATGCAGGGGCACCGGTGCGATGAGCGTGTTGCAGGTCAAAAGCGGTTGCGCGACCCGCGCCATCCAGAGCGCCGCAGGGCGCACAACATCATGACGGTCGCCGTGTTTGAGCGCCAGAACAAGCTTGCGCCCGTTTTCGCGATACACAAGCGCCGATCGCCCCCGCGACCAGGGTCGTGCCACGCTCAGGCACTCATCGCAGTGCTCTGCATGACCTCCGCCTTCGCCCGGCAGGGGCACACCGCAGGTATCGCACACCAGGCCGGCAATGAACGGCGTGTCGCGCCAACACGGCCCGCACAGGCCAAAATCGCTTTCGACATGGCAACCACACGAAGTGCAGCGCGCCGGATAAACCACCTGAAGTGCCGTTTGAAAAGCCTGCATACTCGCCCTATTGTCCCCGCTATGATGCAAGCCCTGACAGACCGTTCCGCCCTGATCCGCAATCGCCAACGCGCCTTGCGCGCGCCTGTCTGGTTTCTGCATGAAACCGCTGCTGATGAGATCAAGGATCGCCTGAGCGTGGTTAAGAAATCCTTTACCGCGCCCGCCGTGGTGACGGGTTTTCCAGAGTTCTGGCAAAATCGCTTCCCAAAGGCCCTTTGCGTCAAGGATGACGAAACCCTTACGCTTGCACCGCAATCGCATGATCTGGTGATCCACGCGTTATGCCTGCATTGGGCCAATGATCCGGTGGGTCAGCTTATTCAGGCGCGGCGCGCGCTTAAACCCGATGGTCTTTTGCTGACGGTGTTGTTTGGTGGCGAAACCCTGCATGAGCTGCGCATCGCGCTGGCGCAGGCGGAATCAGACCTGCTTGGCGGGCTATCGCCGCGCATCCTGCCGATGGGTGAAATCCGCGATCTTGGCGCTTTGCTGCAACGCGCGGGCTTTGCCCTTCCGGTGGCCGACACCCTGCCGCTCAAGACAAGCTATGGCTCACCGCGCCACCTTATGCGTGAATTGCGCGCGATGGGCGAGGGCAACGCAATGACCAACCGGCCGCGGCGCGCAACCCGGCGCGCGCTGTTTGATCGGGCCGCAGAGATCTACACCCAAGAGTTTGGCGATACCGACGGGCGCATTCCCGCCACCTTCGAGATGATATTCCTGACCGGCTGGTCCCCGGATGCAAGCCAGCCCCGGCCCCTGCGCCCCGGATCGGCCGGTGCACGGCTCGCCGATGCCCTCGGGGCCAAAGAAACACCCCTGAAAGATTGACCTTGGGGTCACAACCTTTATGTCAACCGTAACCCGAGACAGTAAGGATTGACCCAGACCATGCCCGATGCAAGCAACCCTGCCGTTCGTCCGCCCCATGCGCCCGGCGATCACCCCGCAATTCCACGCGCCAAGACGGGGGTTCTGCTGGCCAATCTCGGGACGCCTGATAATTACGATTACTGGTCAATGCGCCGCTATCTGAACGAATTCCTCTCGGATCGTCGTGTCATCGACTATGCCCCCTGGAAATGGCAGCCGCTGTTACAGCTGATCATCCTGACCAAGCGCCCGTTCACCAGCGGGCACGCCTATAAATCCATCTGGAACGAGGATAAGGGCGAAAGCCCGCTGATGACCATCACCCGTGACCAGACCGCAAAGATGGCCACCGCGCTTGAGGCAAGGTACGGCGATCAGGTGATGGTTGATTTCTGCATGCGCTATGGCAATCCGTCGACCAAATCCAAGGTTCGCGCCATGGTCGAGGCCGGCTGTACCCGGATCCTGTTCTTTCCGCTTTACCCGCATTACGCCGGCGCCACATCGGCCACCGCCAACGATCAGTTCTTTCGCGCGCTGATGGACGAAACATGGCAGCCGATCGCCCGCGTGGTCGAACCCTATTTCGAAAACCCGCTTTATATCGAGGCCTTGGCCGAATCGGTCGAGACCGCCTATGCGAACATCGAAAAGCGCCCCGATATCCTTGTGGTGTCCTATCACGGAATGCCGAAACGCTATCTGATGCAGGGTGACCCCTATCACTGCCATTGCCAGAAAACCACGCGGCTTCTGAAAGAGCAGCTTGGCTGGGATAACACCCAGATCACCACCACGTTCCAGTCGGTCTTTGGCCCCGAAGAATGGCTAAAGCCCTATACAGTGGACGAGGTTGCCCGACTTGCCCGCGAAGACGGCAAGAAACGGATCGCCGTGATGGCGCCGGCGTTTTCCGCTGACTGCATCGAAACGCTGGAAGAGATCAACGAAGAGATCCGCGAAAGCTTTGAAGAGGCGGGCGGCGAGGAATTTACCTATATTCCCTGCCTGAATGACCAGGACGCCCACATCAGGGCTCTGGCATCCATTGTCGAATCAAACCTTCAGGGCTGGCTTGATTAAGCGCCACACCCCGGCAGAAACGAAAAAAGGCAGCGGTTTCCCGCTGCCTTTTTCTTTGTTTTCAATACTGACTTAGTCAGCAATGACGACTGCGGCTACGATGGCCAACAGGACCAGCGGAACCCATACGCCAGCAGCAGACGAGCTAGCTGCAGTTTCTTCAACAACTACCGGTGCCTCGATAACGGGCTCGGCGTAGCTGCCAGCGAATGCGGTCGAAGCAGCGGCACTAAGGGCGGCGGCGAGAACGAGTTTCTTCATATTATCCTCCAGATATTGGCTTAACGCTGTGTATCACAACGCCAAGCACCCAAGACTTAACCTCGTAACTTTTTTCTAACCAGCAATCCGACACGATTGCAAACGCAAGTTAAGCCACAGACGCTATATCACGCCGCGTTTTCGTCAAATAAGCAACACTTGGGTGCCCACTTTGGCCATTCCGAACAACTCGGCGATGTGTTCGTTGTAAAGACCGACACATCCATTGGACGAACGACGCCCGATTTTACGTGTGTCGTGGGTGCCGTGGATTCGATAATATGTCCAGCTAAGGTAAAGTGCGTGGGTGCCCAACGGGTTATCAGGGCCCGGCCCGACATAGGCCGGCCATTCGGGGTTACGCTCCAGCATCGATGGCGTCGGACGCCAGCTTGGCCCTTCGACCTTGCGCACCACGGAGGTACGGCCGCGACGCGTCAGATCTTCGGTCAGCGGCACGGAGGACGGATAAAGCTTGTAAACCGACTGATCCTCGTTCCAGAAATGAACCGCACGCGAATCGATATCGACAAGGATCGCGCCGTTCTTGAGGTTCGAGAAATAGGGCTCCCAGCTAAGAGTGCGGAAACTGGAAATATTGTGGCGCACCGTTTCGGTGACGTCACGCTCAATCTCAACAGTGCCTTCTCCATCAACGCTTTGCGCCAATGCGGGTGCCCCGATCAGTGCCGCGGTTCCAGCCAGAAAAGCGCGGCGGTTCCAGTTGTCTCGGGTTTCAGAGGCCATTTTGGTTCTCCAGATATAGGTCCTTGGATTTTAGGAATATATGGCGCGAATGACGCAGTCGCAATTCAAACAACTGTCATCCGGCGAACTTGCGCGTATGTGGGTTTGAATCGCAACGCCTCACGCGATAAAGCAGAGACTACAACAATTTCGAGTGGTTTGACATCATGGCGCGTCTTTACATCATTTTCCTGTCGGCACTTTTGGCCTTGGCAGCCTGCGCGGCCCCGCCTCCGCCGCTACAGCTTGGGTCCGACGGCAAACCGCTGCCAAAACTCTATCGCATCAGATCCGGCGAAACGGCCGAAATTCAGTTCCGCATGCTGGATGCTGTCAACTCTCTGCGCCAGGCCGCCGGGCAATCGCCGCTTATTCTTGATGCCTCGCTGAATGCCGCCGCCGCGACCCATTCGCGCGATATGTCGCTGCAAAACCGGCCCTGGCACTTTGGCTCTGACGGCTCTTCGCCGATCGAGCGGGTTCAGCGCGTTGGCTATACCGGGCACCTCGTTGGCGAGACGATCTCGGAGACCTATGAAACCGAGCTTGAAACCCTGTCCGCATGGATGGAAGAACCCGGCTCGCGCCGCGTCATTCTTGCGCCGGACGCCAAAAAGATGGGGTTCTCCTGGCTTCAGGAAGACAACGGAAAGATCTGGTGGACAATGGTACTGGGCGGTTGATCAGGGGTTGATTGTCACAGGCGTTCCGTCGCGGACCATGGCATAGATATTCTCGATCTCGCCGTTCGTGACGGAAATACACCCCGCCGTCCAATCCGGGCCAAAAACCCCGAGCTTGTTCGGCTCGCCGTGAATGAAAATGTCCCCGCCCGGGGATTTTCCGGCCACCTCGGCATAGGCAATATCCTGTTCATTGGGGTAAGAGATGCCAAGCGACAGGTGAAAAGAGCTGTTGGGATTGCGCCGGTCGACGGAATAATCGCCCTCTGGCGTCTTGCCGTCGCCCTCAAATTCCTTATGGCCCTCGGGGGCAAACCCAAGATCGACCTCATGGGATTTCAGCACCCTGTTGTGGTGCATCAAAAACATCTCGCGGTCGCCCTTGTTGATGATGATCCGGGTCACCTCGGGGCCGTTGTAGGTTTTGAACTTTGACGGGGCGCCACAGGCCGCAAGGCCCAAAAGGGCCGTAACCAGCACAAAGAATCTAATCGTTTTCATCAAAAACTGCCGTTGTCCTGCTCGCGATGTTCATACAATAGATCGGCCGCTTGGGGATAGGAAAAATTACACCGATCACGCCGGGTTTAGCGTGAATCCCGCCACCAGCTCTACATGCGAAGACCAGCGGAACTGATCCACCACACGCAGACGATCCAGGCGATACCCCTCGGCCAGAAGCGTCCTGGCGTCGCGGGCAAAGCTGGTCGGGCTGCATGACACATAGGCGATGACAGGTACACGCGCCCGGCAAATCTCGGCAATCTGCGCCTCGGCGCCGGCGCGGGGCGGGTCGATCACCACCGCATCAAACCGTTTCAACTCGTCCGGCAACAGCGGCTGGCGGAAAAGATCGCGCGCCTCGGTCGTGACCGACTTTAACCCTTGGGTTTTGCGCCACCCGGCATCCAGAGCCTCGCACATGGCGGCGCTGCCCTCGACCGCGAGCACTTCGGCGTTTTTCGCAAGAGGCAGGGTAAAAGTGCCTGAGCCGGCAAACAGATCGGCGATCCGCTTTGCCCCCCCAACAATCGCCCGCACGTCGGCAAGCAGGGCCGCCTCGCCCTCTGCCGTGGCTTGCAGGAAGGCGCCCGGCGGCGGCAGAACCCACGCCGCGCCAAACACCTGTTCGGGGGCATGACGGGTCACGACCACCTCGTCATCCCAGGCCAGCCGCGCAAGATTATGGTGCTCGGCCAAAGCCGCCAGCGCGATGCGCAACGGCCCGTCCAGAGGTTTGCCCTCGCTCACCGAAATATCAGGACCGTTCAGCGAAAGGGTCACCGACACCGAAATGCCGTTCTTGCGGCTCGCCCCGGTTACGGCAAGGTCACAGGCCACCGGAACCGCGCCCATAAGGGCAGGGTGCAGCAGCTTGCAATCGGGGATTTCAATGACAACATCCGAACCCTTGGCGTGAAATCCGGCCATCGCGCCCTTTTTGGTGCGCCGCGCGGTCAGTGTCGCACGACGCCGCGATTGTGCGGGCGACACGTGGATCGGCGCAAACTCAGCCGTTATCCCATGCGCGCCAAGTGCAGAGGCGACCACATCCTGTTTCCAGCCCGCCAGGAATTCATCCGAAGCATGCATGAGCTGGCAGCCGCCACAGGATTTAAAGTGTCGACAGGGCGGCGCAACCCGGTCGGGCGAGGGCGTGTCTATCTTGACATCGCGCAGCACCTGGCCGTCAAGTGTTCCGCTCACCACCTCGCCGGGCAGGGTAAGCGGGGCAAAAACGGGGCCTTGGGCGATCCCGTCACCCTGGTGGCCCAATCGAATGATTTTATGTTGGCTCATTTCCCGGCTTTAACCCGTGTTGGGCGCGCGATAAAGGCTACTTAGATCAGATCGTCGCGCTCAAGGCGAAAACCCGACCCGATCCAGCGCTGTTCCAGCTCTGCCAGACGCGCGCCAAGGGCAGGGCCGCTAAGGCCAGGCATCAGATCAGCCGCCTTGACCGGAAACTTTGCCGCCGCTCCGCGCGCGAGATCGCCCGCTGTATCGGCCGCCAGCGGTTGCTCGGACAAGGCCGCGCGCAACAGAAGAATATCAAGCCCCTCAGCCACGCCGTGACGATATCCAAGCTCGGGCGCGCCCATCGTGCCAAGCGCCCCTTCGCGCAAATGCGCCAGCCTACGCGCCTCTGCCTTGCTCAGGCGAAGACGCTCTGCCACGTCTTCTCCGCCCAGCGTGGCAAGACGACGAATGGCGTCCGGGGCCGTATCAGCCTCTGATTCAAGATGGATAAGGGGGCCGAGCGCGCGATCATCGGCCCCCGGCATCACTGACAAAAGAACACCGGTGTTGCGCATCGCGGCAACCGATGGCGCAGGATCGGGCGCGCCCAAAAGCTTGCGAATTTCGCCGCCAACGCGTTCACGCGACAGGCCCGCCAACCCATCAAGGTGCATCGCACACCCCGCCAGCCCCTCGGCATCAAGCCCGTCTTGTGGGTCGCCATACCATGCATGAAACCGGAAAAACCGCAAAATGCGCAGGTAGTCTTCCTGAATGCGCTTTGTCGGATCTTCGATAAAGCGCACGTGCCGCGCCCTGAGATCATCAAGCCCGCCAAGTGGATCAAGAATCGTGCCATCGGGACGCGCATAAAGCGCATTCATCGTGAAATCGCGCCGCCGAGCATCGCCGAGAATACCGCCGCCGAAGGCCACATTGGCGTGGCGGCCAAAAGTTTCGATATCTTCGCGAAACGTCGTGACCTCATGAGGAATGTGACCCGAAACCACGGTGATCGTGCCGTGATCAATGCCTGTCGGGACCGGCTTTAGCCCCGCCGCATCGGCTAGTTTCATCACCTGATCGGGCAGGGCATCCGTGGCAATGTCGATATCGCCCACCGGCGCATCCAAAAGCGCGTTGCGCACACAGCCGCCCACGAATAATGCCTGATACCCGGCGTCGGTCAGCATCTTGCAGACCGCTTGCGTGGCACCGACCCGGATCCAGTCTTGGGTAATCTGCATCATGGTCGCGCCATATCCGCCAGGGTACGCAAGATGCGCGCGGTCGCGCCCCAGACATAATAGGGGCCAAACGGCACCGTGTAATAGCGCCGCCAACTGCCGCGCCAACGCCGTTGCTCCACGCGAAAATGTGCCGGGGCGAGGAAATGCGCCAAAGGCACTTCGAACACCTCATCCACCTCACCCGCCTCGGGGCGTGGCACAAACGGCTGCGCCACGCGCGCCAAGACCGGCGTCACATCAAAGGCGGTGACGGTTTCATGTTTCGGCAGATGGCCCAACACCTCGACATTGGCTGGATCAAGCCCGATTTCTTCGTGCGCCTCGCGCAGGGCGGTGGCCGTGATATCGACATCGCCCAGATCCTGCTTGCCGCCAGGAAAGGCGATCTGGCCAGGGTGATGCTTGAGCGCCGACGAACGCTTGGTCAGGATCACCCGCGCCACGCCACCGGTCTGGATGACCGGCACCAACACCCCCGCCGCCCGAAGCTTGCGCCCCGCAGGCAGGGTGATCTCGGGGTTGAGATCATAGTCCGACGAGGGATGGCGTACCGCGTTCAGCGCCCCAAGCACCCGGTCTAGCGGATCAAGAGTCACCGGGGCCCTCTTTTGCCTCGAAGCCGACGGTTGCCGGATCAAGCCGGTAATGCGCGCCGCAGAACTGGCAATCGGCGGTCACAATCCCCTCATCGGTGGTCATAGCTTGGATATCCTTGGCGGAATAGATCGACAGGCTGTTGCGCACCCGATCCTCGGAACAGCTACAGCCAAAGCGCACCGGCTGGGAGTCAAACACCCGCGGCGCCTCTTCGTGAAACAGCCGCAGCAAAAGGTCGGTCGGCGCCACCGACGGCCCTATCATTTCAAGATCCTCGACCGTATCAAGCAGGATATTCACCCGATTCCAGTTTTCAGCCTCGTCCCCGTCAAGGATGTCCTCGGGCATCAAAAGCCCGGCTTCGCCAGACCCGCCGTCCTTTGCGAAAGGCGAGGCCTTGGGCATATGCTGCAGCATAACACCCCCCGCGCGCCAATGCTCGTCGCCGCCAGACTCGGTCGATTTGCCAAAGCTCAGCGCAAAGCGCGTCGGAAGCTGTTCGGACTGCGCGAAATAGGCCTCGGCGCAACTGCGCAGGCTGTCACCGGCAATCGGGGTAATCCCCTGATAGGGGGCCATCCCCTGACCCTGATCAATCAGCACAGCGAAATAACCCTCGCCAAGCTGTTCAAATGGGACCGCATCGGTAAGCCGCTCGCGGGTATAGCTGGCATAGGCACGCATGCGGGCGGGCTCGCCGTCTTCGGTCGGGCCATAATAATCCGTGGCGATCATCCGCACCGGGCCATTGGTCTGAACCTGAAGCGACAGCTTCCAGCGAAGTTTGATCGTTTGACCGATCAGCGCCGTCAAAAGCGCCATTTCGGCCACAAGCGCCTCGACCACCAAAGGGTAGTCATGTTGCTTGAGGATGCCATCAAGCACCCCGTCCAGCCGCGCAACGCGGCCGCGAATGTCTGCCTGGTCAAGCTGGAACGGCAATATCGTGTCGTCCCAGGCGATTTTTTGTCCGAGTGTCATGGGGTTTCCTTCAGCGCCGGTTCTTGGCATATCGCAGCTATATAGGCAGGGCAAGTCGGCGTCCAAGGGGGCAAGCCATGATCAGACGATTCGGAGAGACACCCAAACCCGGCATTTCATATCGCCGACGGCCGGGCGTTTATGCGATTTTGCCCCGCGGCGGACAGCTTCTTGTCACCCATCAGGCAGAGCCAATGCCCGAATTACAGCTGCCCGGCGGTGGAATTGATCCGGGCGAATCACCAATTCAGGCATTGCATCGCGAGGTGTTCGAAGAAACCGGCTGGAAAATCGCGCGACCGATGCGGCTTGGGGTGTTTCGCCGGTTCACCTATATGCCCGACTATGATCTCTGGGCCGAAAAGGTTTGTGTCATCTATCGCGCGCATCCGGTGCGCGAACTTGAGCCGCCGTCCGAACCGGGGCATCAGGCGATCTGGATCAGCCCGACCATCGCGGTGCGTGAACTTGGCAACGAAGGTGATCGGTTTTTTGTCAGCCAGGAAACAGGTTTGGCTTGAATTCAAGCAAGACCGCCGACACGTCATCGGCAAAATCCGCATCACCGGCGAATTCCGACAACTTCCAGATCAGTGATTCAAGACAGGCCATGCCCCGCGTCTGGCGCAAATCGCGCAGGATGCTTGCAAGGCCCGTATCATCCAAAAGCGCCCCGCTTGTGCCAGCGCATTCGATGATCCCGTCGGAATGAATGAGTAGGCGGTCACCCGGCGCCATGGTCACCTCGAACTGTTGATACTCGGCACCGTCAATCAGACCGACGGGAAGGCCGCCGCGCCCGACGAATTCAACCTGCCCATTGGCCCGTTGCAGGGCCGGGTAGGGGTGACCAGCCTGCGCCATGATCACCTTGCCGCTGGCAAGATCGACGTCCGCCAGAAGCAGAGTGAAATAATGCTCGGTTTCCATTTCGCTCATGATCAGGCGATTGAGGTTGGCAATCACCTCGGATGGCGGGCGAGCAACAAAGCGGCCATCAGAGGTTTTGCGCAGCGCAAGGTTTTGTTCCGGCACGGAAGACGACAGATAACCCGCCAGCCGTGCGGTCATCAACGCAGAGCTGATTCCATGGCCCGAGACATCAATGCCATAAAGGCCAATTCGCTGATCGCTGATCGGGAACATGCCGACAAGATCACCCCCAACATGCCCCGCCGAATGCAGCATCAAGGACACTTCTGCGGGGCCAAAATCGCGATAACGTTCGCTCACCAGGGATTGCTGAAGCTTTTTGGCCTCGATCAGGTCGCTATCAAGCAGGTCATAAAGCGTCTGCAATTCATCCAGCGTCGTTTTGATAAGCCGGTTTTTCTCGGTAAGTTCCCGCTCCATCCTCAAAATGCGGGCCCCGGCAGAAATCCGGGCGCGCAGTTCGGCGGCGTTGACCGGTTTGGTCAGAAAATCATCTGCCCCGGCATCAAGCCCAAGCGCAACCTCATCCTTGTCGCTTTTTGAAGTGAGCAAGATAAAGTATCCATAGTGGTCGCGCGACATCTGTCTGAATTCTTTACAGAATTCAAGACCGCTCAGGCCCGGCATCATCCAATCGCTCATCACAAGATCGGGTGGGTTTTCACGGCAAAGCTCAAGCGCATCATCACCTGATTCGGCCTCTTGAACCTCAAATCCCCAGCGTTGAAGCGAGGCGGTCAGGATACGGCGTTGCAGACGGCTATCATCCACCACAAGCACCCGCCGGATCACACCGCCGCCGGCATCTGATTCTGATAATTCCTGCATCTGAGACCGCACAATCGCCACCTTTGATCTAACTGAACAAGGCCTAACCGAAGGCCGCTTAACGGGATGTGAATGCTAAAATTTTCAACGCTTGTCTGACGGGTTTAACCCTTTGTCAGCAGGTTAGAGTCACCTTTGCGGCAAAGCGAAAGGAGGCTGGAATATGATCGACTGGTACCGTGTTCAGGAGTTGCGCGATGAAATCGGCGCAGAGGCATTTGGCGAGGTGGTCGAATTGTTCCTCGAGGAGGTGGACGACGAAATCGACAAGCTCCGCGCGCTCTCGGATCGCAGCAATCTTGAAAGTCAGCTTCATTTTCTAAAAGGCAGCGCACTTAACCTTGGGTTTGCAGCGTTTTCCGACCTGTGCCACAAGGGCGAAATGGCCTCTGCCGCAGGCCAACAAGACACGGTCGACACCACCGAGGTTCTGACCTGCTATGACGCGTCGAAATCGGCTTTCCTGTCAGGCCTTGACCGGGTCATCGCCGCCTAGATCAGGAATTCGGCCAGAACCTCATCCTTGGTGATGTCACGATAATCAAACCCGGCCGCCGCAAGCTTTTGCAGGAAATGCTTAAAATTGTCGGGGTTCTTGGTTTCGATCCCGATCAGGACAGACCCGAAATTGCGCGCTGATTTCTTGAGGTATTCAAACCGCGCGATGTCGTCATCCGGGCCAAGAATTTCAAGAAAATCGCGCAAGGCGCCGGGGCGCTGTGGCATCCGCAGAATGAAGTACTTTTTGACGCCGGAAAACCGCTGGGCGCGTTCCTTGACCTCGGGCAGGCGTTCAAAATCGAAATTACCACCAGAGGTCACGCAGACAACCGTTTTGCCGCGGATCGCATCCCCCATATCCTTGAGAACATCCACCGAAAGAGCGCCGGCAGGTTCAAGAACGATCCCCTCGATATTCAGCATTTCAAGCATGGTCGTGCACAGCCGGCCCTCGTCGATGACACGGGCATGCGCGGCATCAAGATCGCTCAGCCGGGCAAAGGTCTTGGCCCCGATCTGGGCCACAGCCGCGCCATCGGCAAAGTTGTCGACATGATTGAGCCGCACAGGCTTGCCCGCCGCAAGCGCCGCCCCAAGACAGGCGCCACCCATTGGTTCCACCAGCGTCAGCTTTGCGCGATCCCCAACATAGCTTCGCACGCCCGCCGAAAGGCCGCCGCCACCGACCGGCATGATCAGATGGTCGGGCAAGCCTTCCAGCTGAGCCTCGATTTCAACCGCGACCGAGGCCTGACCCTCAATCACGTCCTCGTCATCAAACGGCGACAGGAAATGCCCGCCGGTTTGCGCGCAATAGGCCTGCGCCGCATGCAGAGTGTCATCGAAATAATCGCCCGTCAGGCGGATCGCCACAGCATCGCCACCAAACTTTTCGGTCTTGCCGATCTTTTGCTGGGGCGTTGTCACCGGCATGAAGATCACGCCGTTCACCCCGAAATGGCGACACATGAAGGCCACCCCCTGCGCGTGATTGCCCGCGCTGGCACAGACAAACTGTGTCGTTTCGGGCGCTCGCGCCAAGACCTTGCGCATCGCATTGAACGCGCCGCGCAGTTTGTAGGACCGTACCGGCGAAAGATCTTCCCGCTTGAGCAGGATTTCGGCGCCGTAACGCTCGGACAGGTGATCATTGCGCTGAAGCGGTGTCGGCTCGAACACCTCGCGCATCGCGGCCTCGGCGGCCTGGGCCCTGGTTCTGAAATCGGTCATGCCCGCCTGAGTGCCGCAATCATCCCGCGCTGGCAAGGGTCAGAGATCGCGACCCTCGACAAAATGACCGTAAAGTGTGGTCAGGATGCTTACATTGATCAGCGCCGAAATCAGGACGCCGACGAGCATGATCAACGGCCCGATCAAAGGAATCACCATCACAAGGCCCAAGGCAAATTGCAGGATAAACTGAAAAACGCTCAGAATGACCAAGAGCAAAAGGATCGTCCCGTTCGCGCCCTTTGTCGCCTCCCAGGCCTCTTTCATCCGAAGCGGCTTGCCAATCGCGGCCGCCGGCAAAATCGGGGATAAGCGCAAGACGATGACGTTCAGTGCCAGGACAACCAGCACCAAAAAGATTGTTCCCGCAACTGGCGCGGCGGTTTCCGTAACCCCCATGATCATGCCGACCGGCAACACGAGGACAAGCGCCACGAGCCCAAGCAAAATTGCGTGCCCGGCATAGGACAGGATACGGTCAAATCGCAGCGTCGGAATCCAGCCCGTGGGGTATTCCGCCAAAAGGATAAAGCGATGCCATGCGACGACAGGCCATAGCCCAATCATGATGAGGATCAGCAAGAGCAGGAAGGTGCCTAAAAGAGTACTGCCACTGATGGCGCCCGGGCCGCCTTCAATCGGGCCGCTTTCAAGGACCGAAAACTGATTGGCAAAAATGGTCAGGATCACCATCCAGCCAACCATAAATGCAAACCCGATCAGAGCCGGAACAAGCGTGATCTTCATAAGCTGCGACAGATTGCCAAAGATCATTCTCAGCGAATGGGTAAAAATCGTCCAAGCTTTCATCGGCTCACCTCTGAGAACACTAATTTTCTGCAATAACACGTGGCAGGGTTCCGTCAACCGGCTCTACTTGCCCATTGGGGAAAAAGCCGCTACTCCGCCAGCCAGATTTGACGCAAGGGGAAAGTGAATGTCTGCGCCCAAAAAAGTTGTCCTGGCCTATTCTGGCGGCCTTGATACCTCGATCATTTTGAAGTGGCTTCAAACCGAATATGGCTGTGAGGTTGTGACCTTTACCGCCGATCTGGGGCAGGGCGAGGAACTTGACCCGGCCCGCAAAAAAGCCGAGCTGATGGGGATCAAGCCCGAGAACATCTATATCGAGGATGTGCGCGAAGAATTCGTGCGCGATTTCGTCTTTCCGATGTTCCGCGCCAATGCTCTCTACGAGGGGCTTTACCTTTTGGGCACCTCGATCGCCCGCCCGCTGATTTCCAAGCGACTGGTCGAGATCGCCGCCGAAACCGGCGCCGATGCTGTGGCACATGGGGCAACCGGCAAGGGCAACGATCAGGTGCGCTTTGAATTGGCGGCTTACGCTCTCAACCCTGATATCAAGGTGATTGCGCCCTGGCGCGAATGGGATCTGAGCAGCCGGACCAAGCTTTTGGCCTTTGCCGAGCAAAACCAGATTCCGATCGCCAAGGACAAACGCGGCGACGCGCCGTTCTCGGTTGATGCGAACCTGTTGCACACCTCCTCCGAAGGCAAGGTTCTTGAAGACCCGGCAGAGGCCGCACCCGATTACGTCTACCAACGCACCGTTAGCCCCGAAGACGCACCCAACACGCCCGAATTCCTCGAAGTTTCGTTTGAAAAAGGCGACGCCGTCGCGATCAACGGCGAAGCAATGAGCCCTGCCACGATCCTGACCAAGCTGAACGAATATGGCGGCAAGCACGGGATCGGGCGGCTTGATTTCGTGGAAAACCGCTTTGTCGGCATGAAATCGCGCGGGATCTATGAAACCCCTGGCGGCACTGTCCTTCTTGAGGCGCATCGCGGCATCGAACAGATCACCCTTGATAGCGGCGCGGGTCATCTCAAGGATTCGCTGATGCCGCGTTATGCAGAGCTTATCTATAACGGCTTCTGGTTCAGCCCCGAGCGCGAGATGCTTCAGGCCGCCATCGACAAAAGCCAGGAGCATGTGACCGGCACTGTGCGTCTCAAGCTTTATAAAGGCGCTGCAACGACCGTTGGCCGCTGGTCAGACCACAGCCTTTATTCCGAGGCCCACGTGACGTTCGAGGATGATGCAGGCGCCTACGATCAAAAAGACGCGGCTGGTTTCATTCAGCTCAACGCGCTGCGCCTCAAACTTCTGGCGGCGCGCAATCGCCGCCTTAAAGGCTAAGCGCTACCGCGCGCAGGCGGTCATAGGCGGGCATCGCCGCCTCTGCCAGTACTGCGCGCGGGCCATCAAGATCGGGTAATGCCCCCTCGGCCGGGGCAAACCCGGTCGATTGATGCACCGCCCCGTACCAATGCGCGGCCCAAACCCCGTCATCTGGATGCCCGCCCGCTGGCCAGCTTAGCATCGCCGGATCCCAGCCAAGGCCAATCGCTGCGCAAAGCCGTTTCAACATCGTCTCGGGATCACGCCGTATATCGGCGGAATCAACCACAACCGGGTGCGCGCCCGCCGCGACAAGTTGATCGTAGAGCTCGGCCTGCTGGACAAAGCCGATATCGGCTAGGGTCGGGTTGTCATATTTCGCAGAAAAACTTGCCGCAACCCGCGCCGGATGGCGGATCAGGAACACATTTGCCACCCGGTGCACCCAATCACGCGGCACCCCCTCAATCATATGCTGCGACATGTGCTTTTGATAAAAATGCGCCTTGCCGCCGGGGATCGGCCTCAAAAGGGTCTCGATCACCTTGGCCGGATCCGTCGGCTGCGACGCGATAATCTCGTCTCGCATGGGATGATCAAACCCGGTTTGCGCAAGATAGGTGGCATAGAACGGCTCGTCCACCACGGCGCAATCGGCGCGTGCGCCAAAGCTATACATCATCGCCGTGCTAAGGTTGCGAGGCCCGGACCACATTGCGATCCGCATCTCTAAGCCCGTCCGGCCAGAGCGATATCGCAACGCATGACGGTTTGACGAAAATTCATGATTGCCTGCCCACGCCCTTTGCTACCACCATAAGTCTAGAATCGTCGAATCGCGGATGCAAGAACAGAGGAAAGGGCAGGATATGGAAGCGGATTTCTGGCATACGCGGTGGCAACATGCGCAGATCGGGTTTCACGAAGGCGAGGTGAACCGGATGCTGGCGGCGCATTTGGGCGCCCTGTCCATTGCGCCGGGATCACGGGTATTTCTGCCGCTTTGTGGCAAAACCCGCGATATTGCCTGGCTTTTGTCGAAGGGATACCGCGTTGTCGGCGCCGAACTTAGCGAAATTGCGGTGCAACAGCTTTTTGACGAGCTGCCCCTCGTGCCCAAGGTCACGCAGGCAGGTCCGTTAAAACGATATGCCGCCGAGGGCATTGATATCTTCGTCGGCGATATCTTTGATCTGACGGCCAAAGTACTTGGGCCCGTTGATGCCGTGTTCGACCGCGCCGCCCTGGTTGCTCTGCCCGGCGAAATGCGTGGTCGCTATACCGATCATATCGCAACGATCACCAAACGCGCGCCCCAGCTCCTTGTGACCTTTGAGTACGATCAATCGGTCATGAATGGCCCGCCGTTTTCCCTTACGGAATCCGAGGTACGGGATCGCTACGGTGCATCTTACGACATCACGCTTTTGGCCGATGCAGAGGTCCAGGGCGGGCTGAAAGGGGTTTGCCCCGCGCAGGAAAAGGCCCTGCGTCTTATGCCGACTTAGACCGTTTCACGCTTAATCAGAGCCTTGTAAAGCCCTTGAATGCGGGTCGTCATCGGCCCTTGCGCACCGTCGCCAATCACCCGGCCATCAATCTCGCCCACGGGGGTTTGCGCCCCAAAAGTACCGGTCAAAAATGCCTCATCAGCTCCATAGGTATCGACCAGAGAAAAATTCCGCTCGTAAACCGGAATGTCATTGCCGCGGCATAGGTCAATAACCTTTTGCCGGGTGATGCCATTCATGCAGTAATCCCCGGTGCTCGTCCAAACCGCGCCCTTGCGAATGATGAAAAAGTTACAGGCGTTGGTCGTGTTCACAAAACCATGCTGATCAAGCATGAGCGCCTCATCGGCCCCTGCTTTTTCCGCCGCGATGCAGGCGAGGATACAATTCAGCTTGGAATGCGAATTCAACTTGGGGTCCTGCGTCATCGGCAGCCCGCGAATATGCGGCACGGTCGCAAGGCGGATCGGTCGGGCAATCTTGGGCTTGGAATGCTCCATGATTATGGTCACGGTCGGCCCCTGACGGCTTAGCGACGGATGCTGAAACGGTCGGACCTTCACGCCGCGCGTCACCATAAGACGGGCATGCGCATCGCTGGTCATGTCATTGGCCGATTGTGTGTCAATTATGGCCTGAAATACCTTTTTTCGGGTCATGCCAATATCAAGGTCAATCGCTTTTGCCGCCTCGAAAAGCCGATCCAGATGCTCATCCGCAAAGGCCCATGTCCCGTTATAAAGCCGAAGCCCCTCCCACACGCCATCGCCAAGCATGAAACCGCTGTCATAAACGCTGACAAGCGCCTCTGCCTTCGGTACAATCCGACCGTTCAGCCAGATCTTGATCTGCTCGTTGCGCGCGTCTTCTTCTGCCTGATGTGTGGTCTGGTGCTCGATCATCATATCCCCCGTTTTCGGCAAGCCTAGTGAGCCACCCACACCATGCCAAGGGCGAATTATTGCTCAACTGCGCGTGACCTCACGGGGACGTATCTTGGTGTGATCGTTCATTTGGTGCAGGATCACGATATCAAAGGAGGGCAGGCCCATGATATTGCAAAAACGAGAAATAAAGGCAGCCGTGCTCGCATTGCTGATCGCGGTCGGCTTGTGCGTTCACGCCAGCCAGGCTAAGGCGGGCGAGCCCCAAGATCTGGTTGTTGCTGGCGGATGTTTCTGGTGCGTCGAGGCTGATTTTGAAAAAGTTTCGGGCGTCATCGGCGCCGTATCGGGCTTTACCGGCGGAACAAGCGAAAATCCGACCTACAAAGAGGTGACCAAGGGCGATACCGGGCATTTTGAAGCCGTAAAAATTACCTTCGACCCCGAAAAGGTGACACGCGCGGCGCTGTTGCACCTGTTTTTCCGCTCGGTCGATCCAACCGACGCGGGAGGGCAGTTTTGTGACCGAGGTGAAAGCTATCGCACGGCGATTTTCGTCTCTGATTCAGCGGAAAAGCAAATTGCCGAGGCGGCAAAGTCAGCCGCAGAAAAGGCCTTGTCCCAAAAGGTTGTGACGCCGGTTCTTCCGTTTGAAACCTTCTATCCCGCCGATAGCAGCCATCAGGATTATTACAAAGGAAGCGCCCTGGTCATCACACGGTTTGGGCCGCGCACCAAGGCAAAAGCCTACAAACTATACCGCGAAGCCTGCGGTCGCGACACTCGCGTACGCGCGCTATGGGGGAATGACGCACCCTTTGCCGGACAGTCCTAGGCAAGAAAGGCGGCAGTTTCGGCGCCTGTCGGGATCGCCTCGGCAGTGCCCGGCCTTTGCACCTGAAGCGCCGCCGCCGCCGAGGCCCGCCTGAGCGCCGCGCTCGGCACGAGGCCCTGCGCAAGCGACGCCACCAGATAGCCCGTGAAGGTGTCGCCCGCACCTGTGGTATCGACCGGCGTGACCGGAAAGGCCGGGCATAAGATAACCTCGCCCGATGCACGATCCCGCCACTCGGCACCATTGGCGCCACGGGTGATCAAAAGCTGCGGCACATCAATCTCGCCTATCGCCTGTTCAAGCTGGCGCGCCTCGACTTCGTTCAGCATCAAAAGCGTCACAAAGGGCAATATTTCACGCACAGCATTGGCATCAAAAGGCGCGGCGGAATAGGCAAGGTTCAATCCACCGACCTGCGCCAGACGCGCGGTTTCGATCTGCAAATTCGTTTCATTCTGCATCATGAGCCAGTCACCCGGCGACGCCGCGCCCAGCGCTGATGTCACATCAGAAACCTCAAGGGCGCGATTGGCCCCTGGGTAAATGACGATTGCATTCTCACCGGCATCATCGACGCAAACCACCGCATGCCCCGAGGGCGTGTCGGACCGTGCAACATGCCCAACTTCGACACCGTATCCCTCAAGCAGATCGACCATCCAATCGCCATCAGGCCCGATAGCCCCGATATGACAAACCCGTTCCCCAGCCCGCGCAGCGGCAACCGATTGATTGGCCCCCTTTCCGCCAAGCGTACGACAATAGCTCACCGCAGCAAGCGTTTCGCCGGGGGCAGGCAAATGAGGCAGGCGATAAATATGGTCCGCATTGATCGAGCCAAGGTTAAAGATCATTCTCATCCTCTGTTTCATCTTTCCCCAAATACTCACATCCCAACGCCTGCCAGAGCCGCCAAACCTAACCCACTTTACAGGCCGCCAGAACCGCCATGTTCAGAATATCATTCGACGAACAAATCTGGATCGCCTGATCTACACCCGACAATATCGGCCCGATCACCGTCGCCGCGGCCATTTCCTGCATCAGCTTGACAGAAATTAACGCCGAATGACGCGCCGACACCACAAGAATATTCGCAGGCCCGTTCAGAGCGCGGATAGCCGAATGTCGAAAGCTGACAAAGGCAACGCGTGGCTTAGGTCCAAGGTGACGCGCCACACCGGCGGCGCGCCTGGCGATATTGGCAAGATCCTCTTCATCCGGCCATTCGTGCACAAGCGTATCCAAGATCAGAGCGATCCGCCCTTTATGCAAGAGTGCCGTTACCCCGGCCCCGCCATGATCGGCATCGGCATCAAAAACATGGTTGATCAGTTCAAGCACATGCGCCGATTTGCGTGTGGCGCCAGTCACAAGGTCATCACCATGCCCATGCGCAAGCATCAGGGCCGAGAGCACATGTCGATCACGGGCGGCAAGACAGGCAATCCCGGCCGCGCCAGCGCCGTTAAGCACGATCCGACCATCCTCGATCTTCTTGCCAGAGATGTGCAGAGCATTGATAAGGCCCGCAGCATAAATCACGGCGCTGCCATGCTGATCATCGTGAAAGACCGGAATATCCATCACTTCTTTAAGCTGCTGCTCGATAATGAAACATTCGGGCGCTTTGATATCTTCAAGGGTGATGCCGCCAAACGTCTGCCCTATCAATGTCACCCTGAATAGCGGTGGAATGCGGCTGCCTCAACTGAAACGCGGTTTTGGCTTTCGCGGGCGGTCGGGGATTTGTAAGGTCACGCCAAGCAAAAGGGGGCCCCCGTGACCGCACAACCATCGACCGTCACGCCGATGATGGCGCAATATCTTGAGATCAAGGCGCAGTACCCAGAGGCGCTTTTGTTTTATCGGATGGGTGATTTTTACGAATTGTTCTTCGATGATGCGGCGGCGGCGGCCGAGGCGCTTGATATTGCCCTTACCAAACGCGGCAAGCATCTGGGCGAGGATATCGCCATGTGCGGCGTGCCGGTTCATTCCGCCGAGGGCTATCTTTTGACGTTGATCCGCAAAGGGTTTCGCGTGGCCGTCTGTGAACAGATGGAAGACCCCGCCGAGGCCAGGAAACGCGGCTCGAAATCCGTGGTCCATCGTGCCGTCGTGCGCCTTGTCACCCCCGGCACCCTGACCGAGGAAAGCCTGCTTGAGGCGCGGCGTCACAATTACCTTGCGGCTTTTGCTCAGGTACGCGGCGACTGTGCGCTGGCGTGGGTCGATATCTCGACCGGGGCGTTTCACGTGATGCCCCTGACAGCGGCGCGGCTTGGCCCCGAACTCGCGCGGCTCGCCCCGCGCGAGGTGGTGATCGCCGACGGTGATGAGGCCGATTTAGGTGAAATAGTCGCTGAATCTGGCGCGTCCCTTACCCCGCTGGGGCGCTCCGCCTTTGATAGTGCCGGCGGTGAAAAGCGGCTTTGCGCGTTGTTTGGCGTCACCACGCTAGAGGCCTTTGGTAAGTTTTCACGGCCAGAGATTGCCGCCATGGGGGCCATCGTCGAATGGCTTGAGATCACGCAAAAAGGAAACCTCCCGCTGTTGCGCACCCCGGTGCGCGAGCAACATGAACGCGCGATGCAGATCGACGCCGCCACCCGGCGTAATCTTGAGCTGACGCAGGCGCTTGGCGGGGGCAGGGCCGGCTCGCTTTTGGCCACGATTGATCGCACGGTAACGGCCGGCGGCGGGCGTCTGTTAGAGCGCCGCCTGTCAAGCCCGAGCCGGGTTTTGGATGTGGTTCAAGACCGGTTGGCTTCTGTCGGTTTTGCGGTGGATCAGTCTCGGTTAGCCGCCGATTTACGCGAGGCCCTGCGCAGGGTGCCCGACCTTGATCGCGCTCTCTCGCGGCTTGGGCTTGATCGCGGCGGGCCGCGTGATCTGGCGGCCGTTCGCAACGGGCTTGAACAGGGCGAAGAGGTCGCAAAGCTTTTTGGCGATGCCGACCTTCCGCCGCTTCTCGCCAGTGCCGCGAAGGGTCTGACCGGCCACGACGCCTTGCTTGATCTTTTGGATCAGGCGCTTGTGGCCGAACCACCGCTTTTGGCGCGGGATGGCGGGTTCATCGCGCCCGGCTATGACACCGACCTTGATGAAGCGCGTCAACTTCGCGATGAAGGCCGGGGCGTGATCGCGGCGATGCAGGGCGAATATACCGCCCTGACCGGCATTCAGTCGCTGAAGATCAAGCACAACAACGTTCTCGGGTATTTCGTCGAGGTCACCTCGACCCATGCCGATAAAATGCTGGCGCCACCGTTGAACGAGACGTTCAAACACCGCCAGACCACCGCCAATCAGGTTCGGTTCACCACCGTGCCACTCAGCGACATGGAAACCAAGATCCTGAACGCAGGCGGGCGAGCGCTTGAAATTGAAAAGCGGCTCTATGACGCCCTGAAATTCGCAATTCTTGAACAATCCGGCGCCATCGCGCAGGTTGCACGTGGGCTTGCCGAGATTGATCTCTCGACCGCCCTCGCCGATCTTGCGGTGCAGGAGAACTGGTGCAAACCCATCGTCGACACCAGCCGCGCGCTTAACATCAAGGGCGGGCGGCATCCGGTGGTCGAACGCGCGCTGCGCGCCCAAAGCGGCGCGCCGTTCATTGCTAATGACTGTGACCTGGGCAGCGAAAACGATATCTGGCTTTTGACCGGGCCAAACATGGCCGGTAAATCGACCTTCCTTCGGCAAAACGCCCTGATTGCGCTTTTGGCGCAGATGGGAAGCTATGTGCCCGCCAAATCCGCCCATATCGGCCTTGTCAGCCAGCTTTTCAGCCGCGTTGGTGCCTCTGACGATCTGGCGCGCGGGCGGTCCACATTTATGGTTGAAATGGTCGAAACCGCCGCGATCCTCAATCAGGCGGATGATCATGCGCTTGTCATTCTTGATGAGATCGGGCGCGGCACGGCCACCTATGACGGGCTTAGCATCGCTTGGGCGACCCTTGAAAACCTGCATGACGTCAACGGCTGTCGTGCGTTGTTTGCCACGCATTATCACGAGCTGACCAATCTTAGCGACAAGCTCGATCGGGTTGAGAACGCCACCGTGACCGTGAAGGAACATGATGGCGATGTGATTTTCATGCACGAGGTCCGCCGTGGTGCCGCCGATCGCAGTTATGGCGTGCAGGTCGCGAAACTTGCCGGCCTGCCAGAGGCGGTCGTTGTGCGTGCACGTGTCGTGCTCGATGCGCTGGAAAAGGGCGAGCGCGAGGGTGGAAGCCGCCAAAAGGCGTTGATCGACGATCTTCCACTGTTTTCCGCAATGCCACCCGCACCTGTGCCCGTCAAGACCAGTGGGGCGTCACAGGTCGAGGCTCGCCTGGCAGATATCCTGCCGGACGCTCTTAGCCCGCGCGAGGCGCTGGACCTTATTTACGAACTCAAGAAACTGGCCAAGGATAAGGCGGGCTGACACCCGCCTTAGATGTTATGCGCCGCGGTTGGACGAAACGCCAACCTGCGCCGGGCGCAGAATACGGTCGTGCAGCATAAAGCCCTGACCAGACACCTGAATGATCTCGCCGGCCTTTGTGCCGGGCAGGGGGGCTTCGAACATGGCCTCGTGATGTTGCGGATCAAAGCGATCCCCGACTTGCGGATCGATCACGGTGATACCGTGCTTGGTGAACACGTTCAAAAGCTCGCGCAGCGTTAGCTCGATGCCTTCAAACACGGCGGCCGAGGCCTGACGCTGTTCATCGGTGAGGGTTTCAAGCGCGCGCTTGAGATTGTCATGTACCGGCAACATATCACGCGCCAGTTTTGATCCGCCGTAATTCTCGGCCTCGCGCCGGTCCTTTTCGGACCGCTTGCGTGCATTTTCGGCATCCGCCAGCGCACGCATGAACTTGTCCTGATACGCGTCACGCTCTGCGCGCAGGGTATCAAGCTCTAACTCTTCGTCTGAAATCTCTGCCTCGTTCTGTTCGTTCTCTTCGGCGGCAGCCTCTTCGATATCATCGAGAAAGCTTTCGTTGTTCGGTTCTGCCATTTTACACCTCTAACTCCGGTCCGAGATCAGTTTGCCAACCAGTTGCGCCGTGTAATCGACAATTGGCACAATCCGCCCATAGTTCAGGCGCGTCGGGCCAATGACACCAACTGCGCCAATGATCTTACGGTCAGCGTTCATATATGGAGAGACCACCAAAGAGGAACCCGAAAGTGAAAAAAGTTTGTTCTCAGAACCAATAAAAATGCGCACACCTGCGCCTTCGTCGGCCAGTTCGAGGAATTCGGCGATATCACGCTTGCGTTCGAGGTCATCAAACAGGGTGCGAATGCGCTCAAGGTCAACTTCCTCGGCGCCTGAATTCAAAAGATTCGCCCGCCCCCGGACGATCAGGCGCTCGTAAGCGTCGCCTTCGCCTTCCCACACCGCAAGGCCACTTTCGACCATGGCGTGAGAAAGCTGATCAATCTCCTGGCGTCGCGCCGCGATCTGTTTGGCGATCACGGTCTGAAGATCCGACAGGGTTTTACCCTCGATCAAGGAATTCAGAAAGTTCGCCGCCTCGCGCATCGAGCTTGGGGTTTGGCCGGGCGGCGGATTGAAAATACGGTTTTCAACATGCCCGTCGGAAAACACCAGAACCACAAGCGCGCGGTCATGGCCGAGGCTAACGAATTCGATATGCTTGATCGGGGCCTCGTGTTTCGGCGTCAAAACAAGGGACGCGCCCCGCGTCACCCCCGAAAGCGCAGAGCCGATGCGATCAAGTATGCCGCCAACGTCCTGTGAATTCGTGGCGACGGTGTCGTCGATCATCTTACGGTCGGTTGCCTCAAGATCGCCCACCTCGAGCAGGCCATCCACAAACATCCGCAAGCCTTCCTGCGTTGGCACGCGCCCGGCGCTGATGTGGGGGCTGCCCAAAAGGCCGAGGTATTCCAGATCCTGCATCACGTTGCGGATCGTTGCCGCACTTACCTTTTCGCTAAAGTCTCGCGTGAGGGTGCGCGACCCCACAGGATCACCATTGGCGAGATAGCTTTCGACCACGCGGCGAAACACTTCGCGCGAGCGGTCGTTCATCTGATCAAGGGCCTGTCTTGGGGTATTCATCTAACTGGGTTTCCTCATAGGTCTGCCATTAAAGACGGGTTGCGCCAAAGGTCAATCGGGGTTGCCATTGCAGGCGCTTCACCTGTATCCCCCGCCCAACAGCGAAAGGGAAACATCATGCGACCGTCTGGTAGAGATTTAAGCGAAATGCGGCCAGTTTCAATCGAAACCGGGGTTTTGAAGCACGCCGAGGGCTCTTGCCTGATCAAAATAGGTGATACCCATGTTCTGTGCACCGCCACGATCGAAGATCGCGTGCCGCCCTTTATCAAAGGCAGCGGCCTTGGTTGGGTTACCGCCGAATACGGCATGCTTCCCCGTTCGACCAATAGCCGGATGCGCCGCGAGGCGACGGCGGGCAAACAAGGCGGCCGTACCGTCGAAATTCAGCGCCTGATTGGCCGCTCTTTGCGCGCCGGAGTTGATCGTGTCGCCCTTGGCGAGCGCCAGATCACCGTCGATTGCGATGTCATCCAGGCCGATGGCGGCACGCGTTGCGCCTCGATCACCGGCGGATGGGTTGCCCTTCGCCTTGCTGTGCAAAAACTGATGAAGGTCGGCGATGTCGTCAGCGATCCCCTGATTGATCCGGTCGCCGCTGTATCCTGTGGCATCTACGCGGGCCAGCCGGTGCTTGATCTTGATTACCCCGAGGATAGCGATGCCGGCGTTGACGGCAATTTCATCATGACAGGCACCAAAAAGCTGATCGAGGTGCAAATGAGCGCCGAAGGCTCTACCTATAGCCGCGACCAGATGAACACTCTACTTGATCTGGCAGAGAAGGGCGTTAACGAACTCGTCGCCAAACAGCTTGAGGCGACAGGTGCGTAAGTTTACCGGCGATATCCTGTTGGTGGCCACGCACAACGCGGGCAAGCTTGAAGAGATCGCCAATCTGCTTGCCCCTTACGGTGTCCGCGTTGTGGGCGCCGCCGAACTGGGGCTTGCCGAACCAGACGAAACCGAGACCACCTTTGTCGGCAATGCGCGCATCAAGGCGCATGCGGCGGCAAAGGCAACCGGTCTGCCTGCATTGTCCGATGACAGCGGAATCGAAATCGACGCGCTGAACGGCGCGCCCGGCGTTTATACCGCCGATTGGGCCGAAACAGAGACTGGTCGTGATTTTGTCATGGCGATGACTAAGACCCATGACAAGCTTGTTCAAAGCGGCGCTGCACAGCCCTGGACCGGGCGGTTTTGCTGTACTTTGGTACTTGCATGGCCCGACGGCCATGACGAGGTTTTCGCGGGCACCGTCGAAGGATGGGTCGTTTGGCCAATGCGCGGCGATCAAGGGCATGGCTATGACCCGATCTTTCAGCCGGTCGGCTATAAGATTACCTTTGGCGAAATGGATCGCTGGGAAAAAAACCGCATCAGCCATCGCGCCGATGCGTTCAACAAATTGGTAAAGGGCTGTTTTGGCTGAAGATTGGCAAGCAGGGGGTTTTGGCCTTTATATACATTGGCCGTTTTGTCAGGCCAAATGCCCCTATTGCGACTTCAACAGCCATGTTGCGCGTGAGATTGACCAATCTCGCTGGCTGCGGGCGTATCTTTCGGAAATTGACCGCTATGGCGAAATGCTCTCTGGTCGTGTGCTTAACAGCGTCTTTTTCGGCGGCGGCACGCCAAGCCTGATGAACCCCGAAGTTGTCGCGGCGATCCTCGACCGTGTGCGTCGCACATGGCCTGCCGCCAATGATCTTGAGGTGACGCTGGAGGCCAATCCCGGATCTGTCGAAGCGGGCAAGTTTCGCGCCTTTGCGCAGGGCGGCGTTTCACGTATCTCTATGGGTGTTCAGGCCCTGAATGATCGTGATCTAAAACGGCTTGGCCGAATTCATTCGGCCAAAGAGGCACAGCAAGCATTTGATATTGCGAGACAAACCTTTGAAAGAGTGAGCTTTGATCTCATTTACGCCCGCCAGGATCAAACGCTTGATGACTGGCGCTCGGAGCTGCGCGAAGCGCTTGGCATGGCGATTGATCACCTTTCACTCTATCAGTTGACAATCGAACAAGGCACCGCCTTTGGTGATCGTTATGCGGCCGGCCGCCTTCGGGGCCTGCCCGAAGATGACCTGGCCGCAGACATGTACCACGCCACGCAAGACATATGCGATGCGGCCGGTCTTGGCGTCTACGAGGTATCCAATCACGCCAAACCGGGATCAGAATCCCGCCACAACATGATCTACTGGCGTTATGGCGATTATGTGGGCATCGGGCCGGGCGCGCACGGCCGGATCACCCGCGACAGACAGCGTTTTGCCACCGAGGCCTTCTCATCCCCCGAACGTTGGTTAACATCGGTCGAAAAAGGCAATGCCGAAAAGCGCGCAATACCACTTAGCCAGCAGGATCAGGCAGCTGAATACCTTTTGATGGGGTTGCGGATCACCGATGGGATTGACGCCGACCGCTTTGCCGCCTTGTCGGGCGTACCGCTAAACCCCGAAACCGTTGCCCACTTGCAAGAGATAGGCATGGTCGAAACCGGGGGAACCGCTCTGCGCGCAACTCGGCAGGGTCGCGCGGTTCTGAACGCTGTTATTCGTGATCTTTTGCCGGAATAGTGACTGTTAGCTGCTGAGAAGCCCGCAGAGCCGATCCAATTGATCGAGCGAGTCATAACTAATGGTGATCTGCCCGTTTTCCTCGCCGGCGGTATGGTTGATTGCCACCTTCATACCAAGATTTGCAGAAAGATCGCCCTCGAGCGCCTTGGTATCGGCGTCTTTTTCCGGCGCTTTGCGGGGCTTAACCGTCGCTCCGCCCTCGTTGAAAATATTGCCGATACCAGCCTTAACGAGCTTTTCCGTTTCCCGCACCGAAAGGTTCTTTTGGATCACCTGACGCGCGAGGGCGGCGGGATCATCCGCTGTGATCAAGGCACGCGCGTGACCCGATGACAGTTTTCCTTCGCGCACGTATCCCAAAACCTCTTCGGGCAGATTGAGCAAGCGCACACTGTTTGCAATGTGGCTGCGGCTTTTACCCAACACCTCGGCCAGCTTTTCCTGGGTATGGCCAAATTTGTGCATAAGCTGATTATATCCGGTCGCTTCTTCTACCGGATTTAGATCGGCACGCTGGATGTTTTCGATAATTGCAACTTCCAACACCTCGGTGTCGTTGAACTCGCGGATAAGGACCGGGATTTCATGAAGTTTCGCCATCTGCGCAGCTCGCCAGCGACGTTCGCCCGCAACGATTTCATATTCTCCCTCACGGCGCGGGTTCGGCCGCACGATCAGCGGCTGAATGACCCCCTTTTCCGCGATGGAGTTGGCAAGATCCTGCAAAAGGTCCTGATCGAAGCTGCGACGCGGCTGATCAGGGTTTGGATGAACCTTCTCGACCGGAACCATAAGATCAGGGCGTTTTGCACCACCCGCTGCAGATCCGCGAGCGTCATCACCGACATCCGCCATGAGGGCCGAAAGTCCGCGCCCAAGGCCACGCTGCTGAGTTTTCTTGCTGGCCATATCTTTTGTCCCTTTCAGTTCAGGCGGCGACGCGCGCGTTGTTTTGCATCAATTCCTGCGCAAGATCGCGATAGGCCTGCGCTCCCTTTGAGTGGGAATCATAGCTGAGTACGGACACCGCATAGGATGGCGCCTCGCTGACCCGTACATTCCGCGGAATTCTTGTTTGAAACACCAAATCCCCAAGGTTTTCCCGTGCATCCTGTTCAACCTGAGACGAAAGGTTGTTGCGGGCATCAAACATCGTCAACACAACCCCCTCGATCCGAAGGTTTGCATTGGCCGTCTGGCGGACCTCGCGGATGGTCAACATCAGCTGAGACAAGCCTTCAAGCGCAAAAAATTCGCTCTGCAGAGGCACCAGGACCGAATGCGCCGCGACCATCGCGTTCACCGTCAAAAGGTTAAGCGACGGCGGGCAATCAATCAGCACATAATCAAGCGCATAGGCGTCAATCGCATGCTGTCGGAGTGCGTCATGCAAAAGAAAGCTCCGCTTTTCATTCGAAATAAGCTCGATATCTGCCGACGAGAGATCAACCGTCGCCGGAATGATCATGAGGTTTTCATCCGCCGTCTTTTGAATCACTTCGCCAAGGCTGATTTCATCCAGCAAAAAGTCATATGTTGTATATTCGCGCGCATCGACCCCTATTCCTAGTCCTGTCGAGGCGTTTCCCTGTGGGTCAAGATCAACAATCAGAACGCGCGCACCAGCCTCAGCCAGGGCCGCACCAAGGTTGATTGTGGTTGTGGTTTTTCCGACGCCGCCCTTTTGATTGGCAATCGCGATGATCTTTGGTCCGCGTGGGCGGGTTGGATCAGGCACGGGCAACTCCTGTTATCTTCATAATGACGGGACCGGATTCTGTTTCACTTTTAACAAGCTGGTAATCAAAATTCCACTTAGATTGCGCATCCGGCAACTCTTTTTCCCAGTTCGCACCCTTTGGAAAAATGGCCGTTCCCGTCGTTGCCAAGTGGCGGTCTGCGAAAGACAAAAGCAGCTCCAAGCTCCCAAGCGCCCGAGCCGACAGAATATCGGCCTCCAAATCGGGTAGGGCTTCGATCCGCTCATTCATAACAGTTGCACTAACTCCGGTTTCGCGAATGACCGTTCGAAGAAAGGCGCACTTACGAGCATCACTTTCGACAAGAGTGGTCTTCTGTGGTGAACCTTGATCCGCGGCCATTATGGCAATCACAAGCCCAGGAAAGCCGCCGCCTGATCCAAGGTCAACCCAATGCTCTATGGGGTGGGGCGCAAGCGCGTAGATCTGGGCGGAATCGATGATATGGCGCGACCAAAGGTCATCCATCGTACTTTTTGAAACAAGATTTATCTTTGGATTCCATTTTCGCAGCAAATCTGCATAGGTTTCCAACCTTGCTTTTGTTTCACGTGAAACATCCGACGACGCGCTCACGCGGATTGACCCCGGCGCTCGTTCCGCAATCTTGCAAGGATAAGCGTGAGGGCAACAGGAGTCATTCCATCAATCCGAGCTGCCTGAGCGAGGTTTTCCGGTCGAGAAGCCGTCAATTTTGATTTTAGCTCGTTGGATAGCCCATCTATATTCGCAAAAGAAAAACCGGTTGGAATCACATGAGCTTCGTCCCGTTTCATCATTTCGACATCGCGATTTTGACGTTCGATATAATTTGAATAAAGTGCATCCTTTTCGAGCTGCGCACGACTTTCCGGATCAATGTCCGATAAACTATCATCAAGGCGCAAAATATCCGCAAAAGTCACGTCGGGATAGGCAAGTATCGCAAACGCACTCCGTCTCGCGCCATCTTGAGAAATTTTGAGCCCTGCCTCTGAAAGCTCTCTGGGCGTAAAACTCTTGCTCTCGAGAATTGCACGGCCACCGGTAAGGCGTGCCAATTTATTCTCAAAAACGGCTTTTCGATTGTCCCCAACGCATCCAAGTGAAAGACCCATTGGCGTTAGCCGTTGATCTGCGTTATCCGCGCGTAAAGACAGGCGAAATTCGGCACGCGACGTGAACATACGATAGGGCTCGCTTACGCCCCGCGTCGTCAGATCATCAATCATAACACCAATATAGCTATTTGTGCGGCTGAAAATTGCGGGCTCTTTCCCAAGAACGGAAAGTGCGGCGTTGATCCCGGCAACAAGCCCCTGCGCAGCAGCCTCCTCATAGCCAGTTGTGCCGTTGATCTGACCCGCAAGGTAAAGTCCCGGCACATCCTTGACAGCCAGGGTACTATCCAGCGCACGAGGATCGACATAATCGTATTCGATTGCATAACCGGGTTGCAGAATTTCGGCGTTTTCCAATCCGGCGATCGAACGCACGTAATCAACCTGCGCATCCTCAGGCAAAGACGTTGAAATCCCGTTTGGATACACGACATCATCCGAAAGGCTTTCAGGCTCCAAAAATATCTGGTGCGACGTCTTATCGGCAAATCGAACGATCTTATCCTCGATTGAAGGGCAATATCGCGGCCCAATACCGTCAATGTGACCACCATACATGGCAGAACGGCTGAGGTTTTCTCGGATGATATCGTGGGTTTTCTCGTTAGTATACGTAATACCGCAGGAAACCTGCCGTGCGGAAGGGAGCCTCGACAGGAACGAAAACATCACGGGATCATCGTCACCCGGCTGTGCTTCGAGAGTGTCCCAGGCGATCGTCTTGCCATTAAGACGCGGGGGTGTCCCTGTTTTCAGCCGACCGAGGGGAAGATTAAATGAACCGATCCGCTCTGCCAGCTTGACCGAAGGGCGATCTCCCATTCTCCCGCCTGGACGAGACACATCGCCAATATGGATCACTCCTCGCAAGAATGTCCCGGTGGTCAAAACGACTGCGCCCGCGGTAATTTCGCTTCCATCGTCCAACACGACACCGCTGACACGACCATCCTTTAGGATAAAGTCTGAGGCTTCGCCTTGGATAACTGTAAGGTTCGGTTGCGCGGAAATCTCAGCCTGCATTTCCTCGCGGTAAATCTTGCGGTCTGCTTGCGCGCGGGGGCCCTGAACAGCGGGGCCTTTGCGCCGATTCAAAAGGCGAAACTGAATGCCGGCCTTATCCGCAACTCGGCCCATGACACCATCAAGTGCATCAATTTCACGAACAAGATGACCCTTCCCGAGACCTCCTATCGCCGGATTGCACGACATCACCCCAATACTTTCGCGGGTCAGTGTAACAAGTGCGGTACGCGCGCCCATGCGTGCCGCACCATGCGCAGCATCCGCCCCGGCGTGACCGCCGCCGATTACAATGACGTTAAAATGTTTCACGTGAAACACTCCTTACTTTCCGAGGCAAAAACTCGCAAAGATTTCATCCAGAACATTTTCGATATCGATGCGTCCTACCAGAGAATCAAGTGCGCGGATAGATGTCCTTAGCTCTTCTGCGGCAATATCTGCTGTCTCTTCGCCCAACGGGATAAGAGTCATGGCGGCGTTAAGCGATTCAAGCCCACGCTGCATGGCCTCTCTGTGGCGCACGCGGGTTGCAAGACCCGCGCCAGACGCGCGTGCGCTCAGGGTTTTCGTGATTTCATCCACCAGGGAAGAGAGGCCGAGCCCGGTTTTTCCGGAAATAGCGCCAGTTGGATTAGCAAGAAGATCAGCCTTGGCCCGTAAAACAATATCACCGCTACGTGGCGGCAACTCGGGTTCCTGGCCCTCAGTGATCAGAAAAACCCGCAAATCTGCACGATCTGCGCGATCCCGTGCCCGTTCTATCCCAATCGATTCGACCGCATCTTGGGTATCGCGAAGGCCGGCCGTATCAAGAAGGGTAACGGGAAGCCCCGCCAGATCCATTCGAACCTCAATCACATCACGCGTCGTGCCGGCGAACTCCGATGTGATAGCGGCGTCTCGCCCCGCAAGCGCGTTCAAAAGTGTGGACTTTCCCACGTTTGGCGCACCAACAATCGCGACCTCAAACCCAGTGCGGATGCGCTCGGCCGCCGCTACGCCTGCTATCTCAAGCTTGAGGGCGGTCGAAACCCCCGCGACAAGGTCGGTAACCTCGGGTGAGACATCAACAGGAACTTCTTCGTCGGCGAAGTCTATCGTTGCCTCAAGCAGAGCCGCCGCGCGGATCAGGCTTTTACGCCATTCCTCGCATTTGCGCCCAAGATCACCAGCCAAGACGCGAAGCGCCTGTTGGCGTTGTGCCTCGGTTTCGGATTCGATGAGATCGGCAAGGGCTTCGACCTGGGCAAGATCTAGCCGTCCGTTTTCAAGGGCCCGTCGCGTGAACTCGCCGGGCTCGGCCGGCCGCACGCCACCAACCTTTGCCAGAGCATCGAGAACGGCGGATACCACCGCGATGCTACCGTGAACCTGAAATTCTACAACAGGCTCGCCAGTAAAACTTTGATGCTCGGGGAAGGTCAGAACAAGGGCTTCGTCCAGGCGCTCGCCATCCTGATCCACCAAAACACGCAATGACGCACGACGAAACGCAGGAATATCGCCGCAAATCGCCCGACAGGCATCCAGAGCGCTTGGGCCAGAGACGCGAACAACCGCGACCCCAGCCTTTCCCTGCGCCGTAGATAAAGCATAGATCGTGTCCATGAACACGCCCCCGTTATGGTGGCTGAATCAGGTATTCATCGAGTCAAAGAATTCTGCATTCGACTTGGTCTGCTTCAACTTGGACAGCAGGAACTCGACAGCATCGGTTGTACCCATCGGGTTGAGAATTCGGCGCAGAACAAAGGTTTTCTGGAGATCGAGCTTGTCGATCAACAAATCCTCTTTCCGGGTGCCGGATTTCAGAATGTCGATGGCGGGGAACACCCGCTTGTCCGCAACCTTGCGATCAAGCACGATTTCCGAGTTGCCGGTGCCTTTGAACTCTTCAAAGATGACCTCATCCATCCGGCTTCCGGTATCGATCAGGGCGGTCGCGATGATGGTGAGCGATCCGCCTTCTTCGATATTACGCGCGGCACCAAAGAAGCGCTTGGGGCGTTGAAGTGCGTTTGCGTCGACACCACCGGTCAGAACTTTGCCGGACGAGGGCACAACAGTGTTGTACGCCCTACCAAGTCTTGTGATTGAATCGAGCAGGATAACAACATCTCGTTTATGCTCGACCAAACGTTTGGCCTTTTCAATCACCATCTCGGATACGGCAACGTGGCGTGTTGCGGGTTCGTCAAAGGTAGAGCTGACGACCTCGCCTTTGACCGAGCGCTGCATGTCCGTCACCTCTTCGGGACGTTCATCAATCAGCAAAACGATCAGATAGCATTCGGGATGGTTCTTGCCGATGCTGTTCGCGATATTCTGAAGCAACACGGTTTTACCAGTACGCGGCGGCGCCACGATAAGCGACCGCTGGCCTTTACCGATGGGTGCAACAAGGTCGATCACCCGCGCAGAGCGATCCTTGATTGTCGGATCTTCGATTTCCATGGTCATCCGCTCGTCCGGGTAAAGCGGTGTCAGGTTATCAAAAGCGATCTTATGACGTGCCTTTTCAGGGTCCTCATAGTTGATCTGCGTTACCGATGTCAGGGCGAAATAGCGCTCGTTCTCGTCGGGCTGTTTCATCTCGCCATCAATCGTATCACCGGTGCGAAGCGAATATTGGCGAATCATGTCCGGAGAAACATAAATGTCGTCGGGGCCCGGAAGATAGTTTGCCTCAGTCGACCGCAGGAAACCAAACCCGTCCTGAAGCACCTCAAGCACGCCATCGCCGAAAACGGTCCATCCATCCTCGGCCCGCTCTTTAAGAATCGAGAACATCATCTCGCCCTTACGCATGGTCGAGGCATTCTCGATCTCAAGGTCCTCTGCGATCGCAAGAAGATCTTTCGCGGTCATCGCTTTGAGATCGGCAAGGTTCAGACGTTCTTCGGTCATGGGAAAACCCTCAGCTGCACCCGATGGGCGCATGTATCATTCATTGATGGAAAACAGGCCACCCGGACGGGCGCCTGACCGCTACATACGCATCAAACCCCGTTCCGTCAATGAGGGCCTTAAAACCGCACGACAACCGAAAGAACGATCACCACCATGGCAAGGGTAGGGACTTCGTTCATCATGCGATGCTGACGGCCTGTGCGGGTGTTCTGGCCACTGACAAACTCTTTGCGGCGCAACCCTAACCAATGATGAAACCAGGTCATTACAAAAATGCCAGCGATCTTGGTATAGGGCCAGACCGCTGACCAATCGACAACACCGGGCGTCATCACAAGAATGATCCCAAATAGCCATGTCGCCACCATTGCCGGATTCATGATCACTCTGAGCAGTTTGTATTCCATGATCTGGAACACTTCATCGCGGCTGTCTCCCGGCGTCGATTGTTCCGTGTGATAAACGAATAGCCGGGGGAGATAGAACAATCCTGCCATCCAGGATATCACTGACATGATATGGAAGGCTTTCATCCAGGGATAAAGGGTGATCAGGAAATCAGGCATGTCTATCCTCGCTCGGGTTCCAGCCTTTCTAATAATTAAAAGATATATAAGAAAGATTGTTGTTTTATTTAGGGAGGTTAATTTCTGTGGATTATTAGGTTTTCAACAGGGTTGGGAACAGGTGGATAACTCTGTGTACGATTTATCAGCGCAGTGATCCCGAAAAAACATAATTAGAAATTAACATTCAAATTCAGATATTTATGCAAATACTTAAAACTTAACACCCCGTTTACCAAATGAGGATAATTTCGATTTCAAGGCCAGAATACACAACCCACATTTATCCTTTCCCACAGATGCATAAAACACTGACAAACCCGCGAGATTTGGGTAATTCAGTGGAAAACTAAGCTGGGATGGATTTACCGGTTAATTCTTCTTAAGAACCAGGTAATATTTCCCATGGGTTATCCACATGCCTCAGCCTCTTGTTCTCGCTTCTACCTCTGAGATCCGGCAAACGCTTTTGCGAAATGCCGGGTTGGATTTTGTTGTCGTACCCGCCCGCGTAGACGAAGACACAGTCCGCAATTCGATGCTGGCCGAAGATGCGTCACCGCGCGATATTGCCGATGCATTGGCCGAATTGAAGGCGACAAAGGTAAGCCAGAAACACCCCGAGGCTTTGGTGATCGGCTGTGATCAGGTTTTGAATCTTCAGGGTCGGCTTTTATCGAAACCTACCACCCCCGAAGAGGTCCGCGCACAGCTTGGCGATATGCGCGGCAAACGTCATGATCTCTTGTCCGCGGCTGTAATCTGTGAGGGCGGCAAACCGATCTGGCGGCATGTCGGGGTTGTTCGAATGACAATGCGGGCGTTTTCAGATGCCTACCTTGATGACTATATCGCGCGGAATTGGGAGAGTATCCGCCATTCCGTAGGGGCGTATAAGCTTGAAGAGGAAGGTGTACGGTTGTTTTCCCGCGTCGAAGGCGATTATTTCACTGTACTAGGCCTGCCGTTGCTGGATCTGCTATCCTATCTGACGCTAAGAGGAGACATCGAACAATGAGCCAAGCAAAAATCCCTTTGGCTGGCGTCATTGGCTCGCCGATCGCTCATTCGAAATCGCCACAGCTTCATGGTCATTGGCTCAAGACTCTTGGAATTCCGGGATATTACATCCCGATGGACGTGGCGGCGGATGATCTTGCAAATGTCCTCAAGACCCTTCCGAAGATGGGGTTTGTCGGGGTGAACATCACCGTGCCGCACAAAGAGCTCGCGCTGGAACTGGCCGATCTTGTGACGGACCGTGCAACCTTGATCGGGGCGGCGAATACGTTGATCTTTCGCAAGGATGGCAAGATTCACGCGGATAACACCGATGGTTACGGATTTATTCAGAACCTCCGCCAGAATGCCCCGGATTGGGATCCGAAATCAGGCCCCGCCGCCGTTCTTGGCGCGGGTGGCGCCGCACGGGCGATTGTCGCCTCGCTTTTGGATGTTGGCGTGCCCGAGATTCTGATTTCAAATCGTACCCGCGTGCGCGCCGAGGCGCTTCAATCCGAGTTCGGCAAACGCATTCAGGTGGTCGATTGGGTTCAGGCCGGCAATATGCTTGAAGAAGCTGTGACCGTGGTCAACACCACATCGCTTGGCATGTTGGGGAAGCCGCCGTTGCGTGTGCCCCTGGATGGCCTGCGCAAGGGCACATTGGTGACCGACATCGTTTATGCGCCGCTCAAGACACGGCTGTTGATCGAGGCGGAAAAGGCGGGATGCGTGACAGTTGATGGCCTTGGAATGCTATTGCACCAGGCCGTGCCGGCCTTTGAACGCTGGTTCGGTGTACGCCCGACGGTGGATAGTGCCACGCGCGCTGCGGCGTTGCGATGACCTTCAAACTTGGGCTGACCGGCTCGATCGGAATGGGAAAGTCGACGACCGCGCAGATGTTTGTGCAAGAAGGTTGCGCGCTCTGGGATGCGGATGCGGCGGTGCATCGGATCTATGCAAGCGGCGGCGTGGCCGTTGCCCCGATCGCGGCAAGGTTTCCAACGGCGGTCAAGGATGGCGCGGTTTCGCGTACGCGGTTGAAAGAGATCATTTCCGAGGATCAAGGCGCTTTGCAAGAGATCGAAAAGATCGTGCACCCGCTTGTGGCCCGAGACCGACAGGAATTTATGCAAAACTGCACCGATGACATCTGTGTGTTCGATATTCCGCTTCTGTTTGAAACAGGCGGGGATAGATCAATGGATGCGGTCGTCTGTGTGACTGTTTCACCTCAACTTCAGCGTGAGAGGGTGCTAAGCCGCGGCACAATGACGGAAGCACAGTTCGACGCGATCCGCGAAAAACAACTCCCCGATGAGACCAAGAGACAGCGCGCGGATTACGTGATCGAGACCGACACACTTGAGCATGCGCGCGAACAGGTGCAGGCTGTGCTGACCGAAATCAGAAAGAAGATATCCGATGCGTGAAATCGTCCTTGATACCGAAACAACCGGATTCGAGCCCGAGCAAGGCGACCGTATTGTCGAGATCGGCGCCGTCGAGCTCTATAATCACATGCCGACCGGCCGCACCTTTCACAAGTACATCAACCCTCAGAGGGCCATGCCGCAAGGCGCGTTCGAGGTTCACGGCCTTGGCGACGATTTTCTTCGCGACAAACCGCTCTTTGCCGACATTGTACAGGAATTTCTGGATTTCGTCGAAGATGCCAAGCTTGTAATTCACAACGCGGCGTTTGACATGAAATTTCTTAACGCCGAGTTGGGCTGGCTTAAAATGCGCCAGCTGCCCTGGGAGCAGGCGATTGATACGCTGGCCATTGCGCGTAAGAAATTCCCCGGGTCGCCCGCCTCGCTTGATGCCCTGTGCCGTCGATTTTCGATTGATAACGGCGCGCGTACCCTGCACGGCGCCCTGCTCGATTCAGAAATCCTGGCAGAGGTTTACCTTGAGCTGATTGGCGGTCGTCAGCCTGATCTTGTCCTTGCCGGTGCGCAAACCAGCAGTCGTGACCAAAAACAGGATGGTGGTGAGAATTGGCGACCGCAGCCGCGCCCGACACCCCTTGCGCCCCGGATTACCCAAGAAGAAGCCGCCGCCCATCAGGCCTTTGTCGACAAGATGGGCGACGGCGCGCTTTGGAAAAAGATTGGTTAGGCGTCGGCCTTCTGACCGTCTGCCTCGGCCTGACGGCGCGTGATTTCATTGCGATAAAGCTGCATGAAATCAATGTTTTCAAGGTTAAGTGCCGGAAAGCCACCATCGCGCGTAACGTCGCTGACGATGCGGCGAATGAACGGGAAAATCATCCGAGGGCATTCGATAAGAAGGAAGGGGTGAATTTGATCGTCCGGCACGCCTTCGATGTGAAACACGCCGACATAATCCATTTCCATCACGAAAAGCGGCTCATTCGCGGTCTTGTCTTTCGACGTGATGTTAAGTTTGACCGACACTTCATACTGATGCTCGACGCTGCGCTTTTTGGCATCAAGGTTGACCGCAACGCTAACGTCGGGCTGAACCTCGCCACCTGTGCCGCGTTGGGCCAGGACATTTTCAAACGACAGGTCGCGCACGAACTGTGACAGGGTATTCATCTTGACTTGCGGGGCTGCCTGGGCGGCACCGTTTTGTTCTTCGGCCATGTCTGGTCTCTCCTGAAGGTCCAAAATACTTTGGCTATCACTTAGCAGGATGGTTTGCGCTGCTCAATGCTTTGTCCAGCCTGACGGCCCATGGGTGGGGCGTTTGGGCGGCTCAACTTCCTGATATTCGCCTTCGATGATATCGGGCTGATGGGGTTGGCGCGGATCGCGGGGCGGCTGACCGCCCATTTCAAACCGCTCGACCTTGACGCGGGCGCGGATGAAATTGAACACGGCGCGCCGCACAGAGGGCACCATGAGGGAAAACCCAATAGCATCGGTGAAAAATCCCGGCGTCAACAAAAGCGCGCCGGCAAACAGGATCATCGCGCCATGGGCAAGATGTTCTGACGGATCATCAAGATCGGAAAACGATTGCCGAAGGTTCGACATCGCAATCGCGCCCTGCCTGCGGATAAGCCAGCTTCCGAGCATGGCGGTGATTACGACGATCGCCAATGTCGGCCACAGGCCGATCGCACCCCCCAGTTGAACGAAGAGGGCAATTTCGATCAGCGGAACCGCTATGAAAGCCAGAAATAACCACATGCTATGCCACTCCTTTGTTTTACGGCCCATAAGGTGGACTTGGCTGCACACGTCACCTACATAAGGACGAGCGACGAACCTTACCATGCCCCGCACAACAAGAGGTGCCCATGAATTCGCCCATTTTACAGTTACTGGTGCTTGTCGGCATCGCCATCTTTCTGATTTTGCGGCTGAAAAGCGTTCTGGGAACCCGCGACGGGTTTGAAGATCCGGCGCGTACGCAAACGGCCCCCGAAAAAAGCCGCCGCCGCGACTTTGAGGTGATCGAAGGCGGGCCGGATCATGACATCATTGATCACGTTCCCGAAGATTCCGACGCTGCCGGTGCGCTTGCCGATATGAAGCGGATCGAGCCCGACTTTAGCGTGACAACCTTTTTGCAGGGCGCGCGCGGGGCCTATGAGATGATCCTGATGGCCTTTGAGAAGGGCAAGCTTGATGATATCACGCCGTTTCTCAACAAGGACGTCTATGAAACCTTCGCCCAGGTGGTGGATGCCCGCGAAGAGCAAGGCCTGACCATCGAGGCGGAATTTGTCGGCGTTCGTGAACTTGCGCTGACCGATGCCACCTTTGATCAGGCGACCCGGCGTGCCGCGATAACTGTCAAATGCGTGGGCGAGCTTATCTCGGTCGTGCGTGATAAGGATGGCGAAATTGTCGAAGGTGAGCCCGGTCAGTCCAAGCGCCAGAAAGACGTCTGGACGTATGAGCGGGTGATGGGATCGGATGACCCCAACTGGCGGCTTATCGCAACGGGCGAATGACGCGCGCGCTTCGGGGTTTTCTTCTGGGGCTTGGGCTTTGGCTGGGATCACCGGCGATGGCCCAGGACCTTAGCCATGATATCCTTGATTTCAAAGACCTGAACGGGTGGGCCGAGGATGATCATTCCGCGGCCCTCAAGGTTTTTCTGAACACCTGCCCGGATATGAAAGACCCCGATTGGCGCGCGCTCTGTGCCCTGGCACAGCAAGGCCCGGACCCGCAGGCCTTTTTCGAGCTGTTCTTTCGTCCGGTCATGATCAGCGAAGGCAAGCCTGCGCTTTTCACCGGCTATTTCGAGCCAGAGCTTCACGGCGCGCTGCGCCCGGATGCCCGCTATCGCTATCCGATTTACCGCGAACCGCGCGCTGCCAAAGTGGCCAATCCCTGGTTGACCCGGCGAGAGATCGAAACGACCGATGTGATGCGCGGGCAGGGCCTTGAGATCGCCTGGGTCGACGACCCGGTAGAGCTTTTCTTTCTGCAAATTCAGGGATCGGGCCGCATTCGTCTGGAGGACGGCCGCGTGATCCGTGTCGGCTATGGCGGTGCCAACGGCCATCCCTATCGCTCGATCGGGGTCGAGCTGGTGCGGCGCGGTGTTTACAACGTGCATCAGGTCTCGGCCGAGGTCATCAAGAACTGGGTGCGGCGCAACCCCGAAGACGGGCAAGAGCTATTGTTTCACAACCCGTCCTATGTCTTTTTCCGCCGCATCGGCGATGTCGCCGCTGATCTTGGCCCGCTTGGCGCGATGAACCGCTCGGTGACAAGCGGGCGCACGGTGGCGGTCGATCCGTCTTACGTGCCGCTTGGCGCGCCGGTTTGGGTTGAGAAGGGCGGCAAAGACCCGATCCGCCGTCTGATGGTGGCGCAGGATACCGGATCTGCCATCAAGGGGCCGCAGCGGGCGGATATTTTCTTTGGCACCGGCGATGCGGCGGGGCGCGCCGCCGGGCGGCTGCGCGATCCGGGGCGGATGCTGGTGTTGATGCCGATCCAGCGCGCCTATGCCATGTTGCCGGAGCAAAACCCGTGATCCGCCGTCGGGTAAAACCTGAAGAGCTTGAGCTTTGGCATCAGGTTGCACGCACGGCACGACGCCTCAATCCCGAACAGCCCGCAAAACCACAGCCTCTGGCCGATAGCCTATCCAAAAAACCGCCCAAAGTTAAGGAGCGGCCCCGGATCGAAGAATTTAAGCTTGGTGAGAAGACCACGAAAGCGGGCCATATTAATGATGTGCTGCCCGGTATTTCCGAACGCATCGCTGCCGCGCCGGTCGCGATGGACAAAAAGGCCTTTACCAGGCTCAAGCGCGGCAAACTCGTGCCAGAGGGCAAGATCGATCTGCACGGCATGACCATGGCGCAGGCGCATCCGGCGCTGACCGGGTTTATCCTGCGCTCGCATGCGGCGGGCAAACGGCTTGTTTTGGTGGTGACCGGCAAGGGCAAGGATCGTGATACCGGCGGTCCGATCCCGGTGCGTCAGGGCGTGCTTCGCCATAATGTGCCGCAATGGCTGCGGATGGACCCGCTTGCGCCGCTTGTCTTGCAGATCACCGAGGCGCATTTGAAACATGGCGGTGGCGGCGCCTATTACGTCTATCTACGGCGTCAGCGATAACAAGGGGCGCGCGCGCCTCACGCCGATGGTCATCATCACCGTGGTGAAGACGAAATAACCGGCGACGAAGAGATATTGCATCTCGATCCCGACCCCAAGATCAATCGCCACCCCGGTAAGCCCCGGCCCGATGGCCGAGCCGAACACCATGATCGCGGCGGCCATCGCCTTGATGCTTCCAAGGTTGGCAGTGCCATAAAATTCGGCCCAGAACGCATTCGGCAGGGTGCTATTGGCCCCGGTGGTCAGGGCGAGACACATGAACCCGAGGATAAGCATGCCCGGCCCCTCGGCAAATGCGAAGAACAGGAATGCCGCCACCATCGGGATTTGCATGAATGGCAAAAGCCGCGCGGTGCCAAGCCGGTCAAGCGCCCAACCCGACAGGATCATCGCCCCGATGCCAACGGCAGTGTAAATCGGAAACATCGCGACCAATTCCACATGGGCAACCGCCTTGATCTCGGCGAAATGAACCTGATGGAAAAAGAACGCGGTGTTGAAGGCCGCCGGCCCCAAAAGCGCAGGCACCATGAACCAAAACAGGAAATGCCCGAGGGTTTGTCGGCGAGTCCAGTGCATCTCTTCCATGCCAAGCGACTGGCTCGTCTGTGCCCAGGATTGCGGCGTGCGCTCGCGGCGCAGCAAGAGCATTAAAAGCGGGATACCCAGGATCGCGATGCCCGCCGCCACAAGCCACAACATCCGCCAGTCATAGACCAGCAAAATTGACACGAAAATCAGCGGCAAGAACGCTTCGCCCACCGCAAAACCAAGCGTCGCCACCGAAAGCGCCTTGCCCCGCGCCGCCACGAACCAGCGCGCCATCGCAACCACGGCGATATGGCTCATCATGCCCTGACCGGTAAAGCGCAGGGAAAAGATCACCACTGGCAAAAGCCACCAGACCGGGTTGATCGCCATGAAAATACAGGCCCCGGTCATCATCACCAATATCACCGGCGCAAGCGCACGCACCCGAAACCGATCGGTTAGCCCGCCAGCCCAGACCATGACAAGTGCCGAGGCCGTCGTGCCAAGCGTATAAATCCCGCCCCATTGCCCATGGCTAAGTGCGAAACTCTCACGAATTTCGCCTGCGAAGATGGAGATGAAAAAGGTCTGCCCAAAGCCCGACAGAAACGTGAGCAGAACCCCGGCCGAAAGCCAGGGCGCATTATCACGAAGGAAGGCGAGAATCGACATATCCCCTACGTCGCGCGAAACGTCGGCAAAGGGAAGGGCAGGGCGTTACCTTTGAGCAAACATCACGCTGGCGCCGACTGGTCTATTTCTTCGAACCAGAGCACCCCGTTGCGATAGCCGCCACGGATAAGCCGACCCGGTTGCGCGATCTCCGGAAAGTCGTCTTTCCAATCCCGGTATCGGTCATCGGTCACGATCGGAGCATTGAAATCGCGGGCCGCAGTCAAAAGGAAAGTGTCGGCGACGGTGCCCTTGGGTACGACCATCACGCATTCCTCTGTCAGGCCCAGATGGTTGGCCATCGCGTAATCGTGCTGATACTTGCCAGCCAAGAGATAACCCGCATTGGCATCGAAAACGACGGCAGGTGTATGCTTGAGGCCCCTGAGATAGGCGATAACCTCGCGCAATGTTTCGATCTTTGGCGTGTTGTCCTTCCAATACATGACATTGGACCCGTCGATCAAAACCCAGTTCTCTGCGGATTTGCGCCCGCGAACGGCCGCGCGTATCCAGAGGAACAAGGCCGCGATTGCGCTGGGAGCGGCGATCAGAATCAGATCGCCATATCCGGGCAGAAAAAGCGCCACGGCGACGCCAGCCAGCGAGACAAACAGGATCAGGAACAACACAATCATGGAATGAGAGTTACCCTTCAAAAGCCGAAGGAGGAAGCGCCCGAGTCAATCGATTCAATAAAACCCTACTAGAGCACATACCGCGACAGATCAGCCGAACGCATCAACTCGCCGAGGTTCTTTTCAACAAAATCGGCATCGACGGTAACTGACGTCCCAGAGCGGTCCGGCGCGTTAAAGCTCAGCTCTTCAAAGACCCGTTCCATCACCGTGTAAAGCCGCCGTGCACCGATGTTTTCGACCGATTGGTTGACCTCGGCGGCGATTTTGGCCAGGGCTGCAATCCCGTCATCGGTGAACGAAACCGTCACATCCTCGGTGCCCATCAGGGCGGTATATTGCAGGGTCAGGGCGTTGTCGGTCTCGGTCAAAATCCGCACGAAATCCGCCTCGGTCAGGGGCCGAAGCTCGACCCGGATCGGCAGGCGGCCCTGAAGCTCTGGCAAAAGATCGGACGGCTTGGCGATATGAAACGCACCGCTGGCGATGAACAGGATATGATCGGTTTTCACCGGGCCATATTTGGTCGAGACCGTCGTGCCCTCGATCAGCGGAAGCAGGTCGCGTTGCACGCCCTCGCGCGACACATCGGCACCGCGCGCATCGGAGCGGGCACAGACCTTGTCGATCTCGTCAAGAAACACGATGCCGTTCTGCGCGACCGCGTCAAGCGCGACCTTGTTCACGGTTTCGTCATCCAAAAGCTTGTCGGCCTCTTCCCCGATAAGCAATTCATAGCTTTCCGCGACGGTCACCTTCTTGCGCGTGGTGCGCCCGCCAAAGGCTTTGCCGAAGATATCGCCAAGGTTCATCATGCCCATCTGGCCGCTGGGTTGGCCGGGGATATCCATCATGCCCATCGGGTTTGATGTGTCGGCCACCTCGATCTCGATCACGGTGTCGTCAAGCAAGCCGTCCTTGAGCTTTTTGCGAAACATCTCGCGCGTGGCGTCGCGGGCATCTTCACCGGCAATTGCGGTGATCACCCGTTCGGCGGCGGCCTCGTGGGCGCGGGTTTTGACATCTTCGCGCATGTGCTCGCGGGTCTGGGCGATGCCGATATCCACCAGGTCGCGGATGATCTGTTCGACATCACGCCCGACATATCCAACCTCGGTAAATTTCGTCGCCTCGACCTTGATAAAGGGAGCGCGGGCAAGCTTGGCCAGCCGACGGCTGATTTCGGTTTTGCCAACCCCGGTCGGCCCGATCATCAGGATATTTTTGGGATAGACCTCGTCGCGAAGATCATCGCCAAGCTGTTTGCGCCGCCAACGATTGCGCAGCGCCACGGCGGTGGCGCGCTTGGCATCGCTCTGGCCGATGATAAAGCGGTCAAGCTCGGATACGATTTCGCGCGGGGTCAGGTCGGTCATTTTGAAATACTCTCCACCGTCAGGTTGCCGTTGGTGTAAACACAGATATCGGCGGCGATGGCCATGGCGGCGCGGGCGATCTGTTCCGCATCGCGGTCGCTATCCATCATCGCGCGCGCAGCGGCGAGGGCATAGTTGCCGCCCGATCCGATTGCGGCCACGCTGTGCTCGGGCTCAAGCACATCACCGGCGCCGGTGATCACGTAAAGCTCGTCACCGTCGGTCACGATCAACATCGCCTCAAGCTTTTGCAGGTACTTATCGGTGCGCCAGTCCTTGGCAAGCTCGACACTCGCGCGTTGCAACTGGCCGGGGGTCGCCTCTAGCTTGGCTTCGAGCCGCTCCAAAAGGGTAAAGGCATCGGCGGTGGAGCCGGCAAAACCGGCAACCACATCATAGCCACCCGGCGAAATACGACGCACCTTGCGGGCGCTGCCTTTGATCACGGTCTGGCCAAGGCTGACCTGTCCGTCACCGGCGATCACAACCTTGCCACCTTTTTTGACACCGATGATCGTGGTGCCGTGCCATCCGGGAAAATCGTTGCTCATGAGGCCTCCGTTCCGTTTGGACCTATATGGAAGGGGCAGGGCCGGGGCGCAAGGCCCGCGCTACCCCAGAAGATCGCGGGTAATCCGCTCGAATATACGAACGCCCTGTAGGATAAGGTCATCTGGAAAGTCATAATCGGGATTATGCACCGCCGCGTGATCCGCCCCCGCACCAAGGAAAAGCATCGCCGATTTGGCGCTATGCCCAAACCGCCCGAAATCTTCCGAGGCTCGCATCGGAAGCCCACGTTCATCATGGCCGATCTCAAGTGCATCAAGGGCCCTGGCGATGATCGCGGTTGCCTCGGCGTCATTCTCGCAATGCAAAAACACATCCTCATAGCTATGCGAGGCGCGCAATCCATGGGTCTTGACCGCAGCGGTCAAAAGCGCCTCGGCGCGATCACAAAGCGCCTGCATCCGGTCGTCGACCAGCGTGCGCAGGGTCACGAAAAGGGTGGCCTCGCCAGGCGCAATGCCAAAAGCGGGCGCACCCATTTGGGCATGCGTTATCGTGGCGAGCGAAAAATCCTCATCCCCTGGCAGGCCCTCACTCAGAGCGGTCAGCGCAGGCATGAGGGACGATAACGCCGGCATTGGAGAGTTGCCTTTTTCGGGCTCTGACGCATGCGAAGGTTTCCCAAATAGAGAAACTCGCATCCCGCGCGACGCGCAATTTACCGGACCGGACTTTAGCCCGACATGCCCAAGCGGCAGGCCTGGCATATTGTGCAGCGAAAAGGCAAAATCAGGTGCAATAGTCTTAAATTTCGGATCGGCAATCACCGCTTCAGCGCCGACACCATTTTCTTCGGCCGGTTGAAACAACAGCACGACGCGCCCTCGCGCCGGGCGGTTTCTGGCCAGAATTCGTGCAAGGCCCGCAATGATCGTCATGTGGCCGTCATGACCGCAAAGATGCCCGTTTCCGGGAATGATCGAGCGGTGCGATATGTCGGATGTCTCGAAGATCGGCAGGGCATCTAGCTCGCAACGAAACAAAACCGTCGGCCCCTCGTCCGCACCATTGAAAACAGCAGCGACCCCGTGGCCCCCTAGCCCTGTGATCGTCTGATCCGGCGAGTGTTGGGCCAGCATCGCGCAAATGCGCGCGGCAGTTTCTTTTTCCTCACCCGACACCTCGGGAAAGCGATGAAGCTCGCGGCGAAAGGTTGTCAGTTCGACAATATCGGCATTGGTCAGGGTCATAGGGGGATCATGCGTGTTTTGCGGGTAAAGAAAAGGGGCCGCGACAGGCGCGACCCCAATTGGCAAATCGTGAAACGCTCAGAGGCTTTCTTCGATCCAGCTTTTCAGCGCGGCCTTGGGCGCGGCGCCTGCGCGGTTCGAAATAACCTCGCCGTTTTTGAAGATGAACAGCGCCGGGATACCTCGCACGCCCATGGCGACGGCGGAATTGGGGTTGCTGTCGACATCGACCTTGGCGATCTTGACCTTGCCACCCATTTCGGCGGCAAGCTCTTCCAATGCCGGGCCGATCTGCTTGCAGGGGCCGCACCATTCGGCCCAGAAATCCACTACGACGGGGATATCGGAATTTTTGACTTCGGCGTCAAATGTATCGTCGGTGACGGCAACGGTGGCCATGGCAATCTCTCCTAGGGATCAGGGTTTCGATCGCGAACCTATGTAGCAAGGCGGTGCGCGTCAAGCGATCTGGGCGGAGTTGAGCGCATCTGTCACAAGATCGTGCGCGAGCGGCATTAGCGTCGCGGTCCTTGTCCAAAGAATGGCGGTTTCAATCCGATGGTGCGGGAAAATCGCGGCGAGCGCATGGGCATAGGCCCCCATTTGCCGCAAAAGCCCGTCGGGGCAATCCTCTGGCGTGTCGGGAACCATCGCGTTGGTTTTGAAATCAACCGCAAGAATGCGGTCGGCTTCGATAATTAGCCGGTCAATCGTGCCATGAACACGCGCGCCGTTGAGCGGATCAAGATTTGCGGTGATTGAAACCTCGGCCAGCGTGGAGGCGGCGAAAAGCGGCTGAAGCCCCGGTTTGGTCAAAACCTTTTCGGCCTCGCCGAGGAGCAAGGCAAGCTCGTCACCGGACGCGCCATCACCACCTTTTTGCAAAAGGCGCGCGGCGGTGTCGGGCCAATCCTGAGCGGGCACAAGTGGCAGGAATTCCAGCAGGCGGTGAATCTGGCGACCGCGTCGTTTGGCGGCCTCTTCATCAAGGCCGCGCTCACCGGGAAGCGCCTTGGCGCCGCCCATCTCGGATGGGCTGATCGTTTTTGGCTTTGTTGCGACTTCTGGTGCGGGGCGGTAAAAATGTGCGGCAAGCGGAGCAATCTCAGACTCGCTCTTTTGCGTAATTACAGTCTCTGTTTCCGCCCAATTCCCATATTCAACCCGCAGACCGGCCCCTGTCGCAAAGTCAAATGACCCGGCCCCGGCCTTTTGCATGCCCCGCTTGATCTTGTCATACCATGTGTCGCCTTGCTTGCCCAAATCGCCGAAGGCCGCCACGATCAACCACTTTTCCGCGCGTGTCATCGCAACGTACAAAAGGCGGTCTCGTTCCGCCACTTGCGCGGCTTTCGCGATTTCCGTGGCGGTGCGAATGGCGGGCGGCATCTCGTCTGATTTCCCGGTCCAGAGGGCGGTATCCTCCGCTGTCACGATCTGGCCCATGGTTGGCGGATTTCGCCGCGCCGTATCGGGCAGGATGACAATAGGCGCCTCAAGCCCCTTTGCGCCATGCACGGTCATTACCCTGATCCGATTGCCCGCGCTGTCCATCTGACGTTTGATTTCAAGGTCGTCGGTTTCCATCCAGACCAGAAATCCGGTCAGGCTGTCGACGGCGCGCTGTTCATAGGCCATTGCCTGGGACAAAAGCGCATCAATGCCATCCTCGGCTTCGCGCCCAAGCCGCGCCAAGAGCTTCTGTCGCCCGTTATGGCGCGTCAAAATCCGTTCGATAAGATCATAGGGCCGCAGAAAATCGGCCTGGTTGGTCAGGTCGTCCAAAATTCGCTTGGTTTCGGGGTACTCCGCTGCGCGGTCACGCAGTTCGGCGGAAAGATAGCGTTGCTTGCGTCCCTGCGCGAGGTCGTAAAGCTCTGCTTCGCTCCAGCCAAAAAGCGGCGAGCGAAGCGCGGTTGCCAGCGACAGGTCATCCTCGGGCGTGGCGAGATAGGACAAAAGCGCCGCAAGATCGCGCACGGCAAGCTCTGCCCCAACCTTGAGCCGATCGGCCCCGGCAATTGGCAGGTCCTGCATTTTGCATTCGCGGATGACCTCGTGAAAAAACCCAGAGCGTCGGCGCACAAGGATAAGGAAATCACCGGGCTGCACCGCCCGAAAACCCGAAGGTGCGGTTTCATCCGGGATCGCCTGATTGCTGTCGATCATCCGGCGGATATTGCGGGCAATCTGGCGGGCGAGAATGATTGCCGGATCGTTCGGAGTACGGATATCGACGGGCAAGTGCCATTCGGGGGGCTCGTCCTGATCCTGTTTCTCGACCAGCGGCCAGAGATCGACACGACCGGGAAGCGACTCTTTAAAGGCTTTGTGACCCTCTTGCGGCGTAAAACCACTTTCTTGAGCGTCCTCAAAACAGTGATCAACCACCGACAGGATGGCGTGAGAAGACCGAAAGGAATAGGCCAGAACCAAGGATTGCAGCGGCGAGTCCGTTGCCGAAAGCCGCGCGTCAAAATCCTGTTGCATGCGGTCAAATTCTCGTGGGTCGGCGCCCTGAAACGAATAGATCGACTGTTTCTTGTCACCGACGACAAAAATCGTCCGCAACACGTCGGGTCGCGCGCCCTGGCCGCTGGTAAATTCCTGCGCCAAGCGTTCGATCACCTGCCATTGCACCGGGCTTGTGTCCTGGGCCTCGTCGACCAAAATGTGATCAATCCCGCCATCAAGACGGAACAAGACCCAGGCGGCGACATCGGGGTTGGTCAAAAGATTGCGGGCCCGCAGGATCAGGTCATCAAAATCCAGCAAGCCGCGCAATTGTTTAGCGCGCTCATAGGCCGGAAGGAAAAGCCGCGCAAAATCGTGAAGCGCGCGGGTTTTCTGCATGCCGATCAACGACAACCGCGCGTTTCGCGCATCCTCAACCCGAAGCATCCACTGATTGATTTGCTCCATCACCGGGCCAAGAGCGCCCTGCGTGGCCTTGGTTGGGAAAGTGCCTATTTTCGCCGAAAACGGCGAAGCCGCACCCGCCCCGGTCAGAAAAACGCCTTCCAAAATCGGTAGCGCAGAAAACTCGAACCGCGTGACCCTGCTTAGCTTTTCTGCGGCCTTAACGTCATTGGCTGTCCCGGCTTTGAGCACAGGCAGCATCTGATCCAACAGCGCCTGTTCATTGCCCAGAAATACCCGCGATGTGATCGTGTCATGATCAAGCTCCGCTGGCTGCTCGAAAATCTCGGCGAGCCGGGCATCGCTCAGGTCTTGGTCAAACGCCGCCCGATGGCGAACAATTTCAGCGGTCAGCTTGTCAAAGCTTTCGCCGGAATAGTGACGGGCAAGCGTATAAAAAACCTCTGCGCCATGCCCCTCGGCAAGCTCTTCAACAATCTCACCGCGCAAAAGGGTGGCGGTACGATCTTCCATCTCGGTGAACTGTGGCGTCACGCCGGCCTCTAGCGGGAAACGACGCAAGAGCGAGGCACAGAACGAGTGAATTGTCTGAATTTTGAGTCCGCCTGGCGTTTCAATCGCGCGGGCAAACAGGCGTCGCGCCTCTTGCAGCGTTTCGGCGGTGATCGCGCCCTCAAACCCAAGATCGCGCAACTCGTCGATCAACGCATCGTCCGCCAGCATGGCCCAGGCACCAAGCCGCCGGAACAGCCGGTTTTGCATCTCGCTGGCGGCGGCCTTGGTATAGGTGAGGCACAAAATATGCTGTGGATCGACCTGATCCAGCAACAACCGCGCCACGCGGTCGGTCAAAACCCGCGTCTTTCCAGAGCCGGCATTGGCCGAAAGCCATGTCGAGCGATCCGGCCGCGCGGCGTCGATCTGGCGTTGGGTGGCGTCGTTGCGTTCGCTCATTTGCCCATATCCGTCAAGTCGGCCGCATCGGTGATATCCCATTCGCCAAAGCGGGCAAGCTGATCATAATCGCTCTGATCCTCGCTATTACGGGGTGCGCGGCGTGAAATGTAGCCCTTTGATGGGTCCATATAGGCCGAAATAAGAGTGTGAAACTCTGCCCAGACCTTCTCTGGCGGCTCTTCATCAAGCGGGGCTTCCTCTTCTCGACCACCACTGCCAAGGCCGATGAAAACCGCACGCGCCACCTTGGCCGGGCCCATCTCGCCAAAGCCTTCGCGCTCTGCAATCGCGGCCTCAAGCAAGAGCTGTTTGTCAAAGGCTTTCTGTTCCTTCTTGCTGGGCGGCTGACCGGATTTGTAATCGTAAATGTGAAGGTTGCCATAGCGATCAAGATCAAGCCGGTCGGCCTGCGCAGAGAGAGTGAAATCAAGATCGGCAAGCCGGGCTTTGCCCTTCGCCTCGAACGCGGTAGGAGCGGCAAGAACCTGACGACCAAGTTCGTTGTCAATGAACCAATCGGCAACCCGCTCCAGTCGCGAGAGCCACAGCGCGCGCGCCTCGGCCCAGGGCACGTTTTCAGCCAGAATCGTGACTGCTTTCTCCATTAGAACGGCACGTGTACAGCGTGCCGGGTCTTCAACGGTCTCGCGCACAAAGCACTCCAGGACCTCATGCAAAACTATACCGCGCAACAAGGCGTCCGGCATTTTCATCAGCGGATCAAGACGGCGCAGACGAAGAATGTGGCGGGCGTAAATCGCATAAGGGTCACGGATCAACCGTTTGATTTCGGTCACCGAGAGCTGGTGCGGCCGCGCCTCGGTTGGCGGACAGGGGGCAGGGCGCTTTGCGGATGGTTCAAATCCCGGCTCTTCCAATTGCGCGACCCGGTCAAGCCACTCACGACCACGCCCGCGCATATCCTCAAGCGCCTGAACACCGCCCTGATCCGGGAGGCCCGAGAGCAGGTTTTGGATCCGGTTAAGCCAGCGCGACACCACCGTTTCGGCATCATCAGAGCGCACCGACCGGGTAAGCCAGACCTCGGGCGCGGCAATCGCCTGTTGAAAATCGTGCGCTGAAAGGCCGATCCGCCGCTCCGGCAGCAAAAGCCCCGCCTGATGGCGCAGAGTGCGGTTAAGCCAGGGATCGGGTTTTGGCGCCTCGGGCCAGCTCCCTTCGTTGAGACCGGAAAGGATCAGAACATCTGCGCCCTGAACGCGCGCCTCAAGCGTTCCCCAGATCAGGATATTCGGATGCGGCTCAATCGGGTTGCGCACTTCGCGCGCGGCCAGAATTTTGTGAAACAGGCTGGCGTAATCGGCAGCGTTGAGCGCGCCACCAACCTCGGCCTCGGCAGAAAATTCCGTGACGGTCCTTTGCGCCTCTTGCCCGGCATCCTTTTGCCAAAGCGTGCCGCTCCCATCGCCGGTGCTGCCCTGCGCGATTTTCTCGGCCAGCGTGATATGCGCCTCGATCCGGGCAACAAGAGCGATTTCGCCGGAATCGTCCCTATCTGAGAAGCAGCCACAGACCCATTCGATCCATTGCGCCGCCATCTTGTCTTTGCGCCCATAGGCCCAAAGCCTCAGGCTTTGCTCTGTCGGATAGGGCGGGCCATGCCGGCGCAGGTGCAATTCCAGTTCCCGGGTAAGACGCAGATGCTCGCCCCGGTCGCTGCCGCGATGCGTCAGCGGATGCTTGAGAAGCGTCAAAAGCGCCTCGGCGGTTAGCCGATGGCGAAACAGGTCGGCAACATGGCGCAGCAATCGCCCTGGTGGCGACAGATGCAGTGGCAGACCGGCGCTATCGTCCGGCAGGATATTCCAGCGATCAAGCGCCGCCGTTACCTGTCGTGTCAGCATGCGGTCGGGGGTAATCAGCGCGGCGGTCTTGCCCATTTCCGCCGCTTCGCGCAGGCGCATTGCAATCGCCAGCGCCTCGATCCGGGTCGAAGGGGCCTCGAGCAGGGTCACGTCGTTCAACGCACCGGGAATATCGCCTAGGTTCGGACCATCGCGCAGCCATTGATCGGTCACTGGTGCCGGGCGAAGTGCAAGCGACACGATGGCGTTGCGCTTTGCGGTGGCGGGCGCCTCATCGGACCAAGGGAGGATATCGCGTGCGGCAATTCCGGCGCCAACAGCGAAACGGTGAAACCGGTATTGCGGGTGGTCTTCGGACAGCATCGCATTTTCAAGTGAGGTCCAGACGTGATCGGGCATCTCAAAATCGAAACCCGGCAAAACCACCGCGCCTTGCGGCAGTCGCGCCACCGCCTGCATCAAAAGCTGTGTTGCGCCGCGCGATCCGGTGGACCCGGCAATGATAATCGGGTTTTGGGGGGGATCATTTTGCCATTGCTCGACGCGCCGTTCGATCACACGACGCTGGCGGGTTTCAACATCCGGTTGATCATAGCCATCCTCAAAATAGTGACGAACAATGCCCAAAAACGATTTTATCCGCGCCCAATGGCCCGATTGATCGGTGACATCAAGATCGTCGATCACATCGGGCGACACGCCTTCGCCATGCATTTCATCCATCAGGCTGGCAAGGCTGTCAGCCAGATCAAAGATCGCACTGCGCGGGGCCAGGTCGGGCTGGCGATCCAGAAGCGCCGAGATCAGCTGTACCAGCTCCAGCCGCCGCCGTAATGAGGGCACGGGATCGGGGATTTGCCCAAGATCCCAGCCCTCGCCAAGGTCGGTGACAAGGCTGATTTGCGGAAGCAATAGCGCCGGACCCTGATCAAACAGATCACGAATTCGGCGGGCCATGCGTTTGGTGTTCACGATCAACCGGACACGCGCCAGGGCCTCGGGCGGGTGATCCTCGTGGCGGGAAATCAGACCACTCACCAGAGCGCGCGGGAAATCGACGCCGGGTGGCAGGCCAAAGACCCGTGGCGTGTCGCTTGCGTCAAACATCGGCCCAACCAAGCATGTCTTCGGCAAGCTTTATGCCCTCGGGGCGGCCAACATCGCACCATGTTCCGGGATATGCCGTGGCAAAAAGCCGATCTATGGCAAGCATTTTGTCCCACAAGAGATTCAGCGAAAAACTGGCCTCGGGGATGTCGCGCAACAGATCGGTCTTGATGATCTGAACCCCGGAATAAATCGCGCCGGGGCCGCGTTTTGCCCTCATGCCATCCTTGATTATGAAATCGCCGACACCGGCATGGCCAATGGCCTGTGGTTTGGCGATGCACAGCAAGAGGGCGTCCATCTTTTCAGGGCTCCAAAGCGCGGCAAGGTGGTCAAGCGGGTTCGGGCCGCTCCAGACGGCATCGGTGTTCATCGTGATGACCGGCCCGGCCCCCAAAACCGGAAGGGCATGGCGAAGGCCGCCACCGGTTTCAAGGATATCAGGGACTTCATGCGACAGGGTCACGCCAGTGTCGGCAAGGTGCGCCGCGAGAGGTTCGGGCAGATAATGCAGGTTGGCGACAACGCGGTCGGCACCATAGTCGCGCACCAGATCAAGCGCGTGATCGATCAACGGCTTTCCGGCCACGCGGACAAGCGGCTTGGGTTGATGGGCGGTCAGCGCCCCCATTCGTGTGCCGAACCCCGCGGCAAATAGCATTACCGGGTGGGTTTGGTTGCGCATTGATCTTTGAGCCTTTGCAAAATGGCGGGTGTTGGCGGCGCAAGAGCGGCGCGGACAATCTTGGCGACAGCCGCCATCGCCGGATGCGACAGGTCACGCTCAAGATGGGCCCAAACGCGGGGGATAAGGTCAACGTAATGCGCTTTGCCGTCGCGCATACAAAGCCGGGCGAATACGCCGAGAATACGCAGGTTCCGCTGTGCGCCAAGACAGGCATAGGCGGTTTCAAAACGCGCGGGATCGGCGCCGGACCTGTCGATATATCGGGCGATCATCCCTTGTTCGATCGCACGCGGAACATCGCGCCGGGCATCTTGGAGGATCGAGACAAGATCATAGGCGGGGTGGCCAAGCATTGCATCCTGAAAATCCAAAAGGCCAACCCGCGCAACACCCACCCGATCCGGAAGCCAGAGCAGGTTTTCCGCGTGGTAATCGCGCTGGATCAGAACGTTGGTTTCAGAGGCATGCGTCGCCAGAGCGGTCTTGATGGTCGCGTGAAACGCGCCTCTGTCTGGGCCGATATCGCCTGTCGCACCAACCAGATACCAATCGAACGCCAATGCGGCCATATCGGCCATCACATCCGGCGAATAGACGGCAAGGTCTGGTGGTGGGGCATGATGGTGCAGCTCTGCCAACAGATCGGTCGCGGCGCTGTAAAGCGGCAGTTCAAGCGCGGCATCGTTGGGGATGACCCGCGCGAAAAGGACGTCACCAAGATCCTCAAGGATCAGAAATCCGTTGGTCGAGTCCTCGGCCAGAATGCGCGGGGCGCTCAGGCCAAGCCCGGTAAGGTAGCGCGCGATGCGAAGAAACGGGCGCACGTCTTCGCCTTTTTCGGGGGGCGCATCCATCAAAACGGCGGTCTCGCCTGTCGCGGCCCGCGTCAGACGCAAATACCTCCGGTTTGACGCATCGCCCGCAAGCGGCGCGATCATGGCGTCGGCCCAATCGGTGTGCGCGATAAACGCCTGTTGCAGGATAGCGCGATCAGTCATGGCAAAGCCCCTTTACGCGCTCGTCCCAATTTGCATCGGACCAGGTGAGCCGCAAGAGACGCTGATCGTCTTCTTCGCCGGGGTCAAACGCAAGACTAAGCGCATTATCGGGGGTCATATCGGCAAGTCGATCCGGCCATTCGATAAGACAGATTGCGTCGGAAAATGCCTCGGTCAGGCCAAGCTCGACCAACTCGAAAGGATCGTTTAGCCGGTAAAGATCGGCATGCCAGATTTCGGCGGTCTTACCCGGATAGGTCTGAACCAACGTATAAGTCGGAGAGGGCACATCTTCGGGCGCGGGCAAGAGCGCTTGAATTAGGCAGCGTGCAAAATGGGTTTTGCCTGCGCCCACCCCACCCGACAACAAAAGCACATCCCCGGCATGCAGAAGCGGAGCCATCGCCTGCGCAAAGTCGCAGGTGGCATCGGGGCTGGAAAGCTGAGTTGTGGCGGTGTGCTCTGGCATGGCATGACACTACACGCGCCACGCCTGCCCGCAACCGCGATCAGGTCAGATCGGCGGTGGTCATGCCGGAAATTTCCGCAACGATCTGCGTCAGACAGACCATCGTCAATCCACCACCAAGCGGCATGACCCGACAGGTTGCACCATCCCCACCGGGGCGGCCAACCGTATCGATAATCGGGCTGCTTAGCGATTTGCGGGTGATCTTTTCTTCGACCTCGGCCCAGAGCCCAACATCGGGGTAACGGCGGTGGCACGCCGCCAAAAGATCGGAAAGGCCCATATCGGCAAAGCTTCCGTCCGGGTCGATGCCCAAAAGTGTGCCAAGCGTCTTGTTGCAGAACATCAGGCGGTTTTCGGCGGACAATACCGCGACACCTTCATCAAGTTGATCCAGAACCGTTTGGCGCAGATCCATTTGCATGCGGTGGCGACGTGTGGCGAGAATTTCGACGGAAATATCCTCAAACAGAAAGGCAACGGCGCCATCTGGATGCGGGCGACCGGTGACGCGATAGGTCTGGCCTGATGGCAGGCTCCAGACCTCTTGATAAAGACCCCCGGCGGCGGTTTTGACCATATCGTTAATCTGGCTGCGCCAGCTGGCATAGTTTTTCGGTTCTGGCATCACCTGACGGTCACGCAGCGTATCAAAAAAGCTGATCAGGCTGGGCCGCGCACTCAGGTATTCGGGGGAAAGCCCGGTAAGGTCGATCAGCGCGGGATTGAACAGCGCAAGATTCTTGTTGCGGTCAAACACTGCAAGGCCGGTCGTGAGGTTGGCAAAGGTTTTGGCCAGCGTCTGGACAAATTCACGCTGAATGGTTTCGGCGCGGATAATGCGGGTAATGTCGGCTGCATAATGCAGGGCACCCGTATCAGAGCCGATGGCCTTGAGATCATACCAGAGGTCAGACGGCCCCACAGGGTTTTCAAGCGACACCCGTTTCGATGCTGAAAGACCTGGTTCTGGGGCATCGCCAAGGGCCAAAAGTATCTGCTCCTTATGATCATCGCTCAGCGCTTCGCTGGCCTGGTTCTCCCAAATGACATTGCCGTCTTTGTCGGTCGCCCAAATCGGCATGGGGGCGGCGTCGATTGCGTCGGACCGTCCTTGCAAAAGGGCCTGTTGGCGCAGGGTTTCGTGGAGAGTGGCGGAATCAGGTGTAACCGGTTCACTTAGCGTAAGATGGACCGCCTTGTTGCCAAGCGAAAATTCAAGCCGTGATTTCAAACCGTCGGTATTGCTTTCGATCTCAAGATCAGCGGTCAAATCGCCAAGGCGCTCCGGCAGGTCTGAAAAGCGGAAGCCAAGCCATTTTCGCATGCGCTGCCAGTCGCTCTCATCTTCGGTTTCCGCACTCGGCAAGGGCATCGTATCGGCATCATGGTCGATCAGATCTTCGTTGCGGAACAGGAAACTGTTTGAGTGCACCGCATGTTCTTGCACGCCGCGCTTGTTGTTCTGGCCTGTCCGGGACATCCCGATCAGCCAGAGCACGGCAAAGGAAAACACGACCACAAGGCCGCCAAGGATGACAGAATTTGAAACGGTTAGATTGACCATGCTGCACCTTTTGTCTCAGGAGTCGGGTCAAACTTTATCGAAACTGGTTAAGACCGCCTTAATGACGGTCTGGTCGCGCTGAAATCCGCCGACCTTCAGGCTTTAAAGGGCTGATTTTGGCCCAGTGGGGTTGATTCTGCCCCGGATGGTGCCGCGATGGCGTCCCGATTCCACGTCACTTCGACAAAGGCGCCGGTGCGGGCCGAATGGCTTTGCTGTGATTTGAACGACTCCGATCCATTGGCAAAGCTAAGGTCCGCGCCGGAGCGTTCAAGCAGCGTTTTGGCGATGAAAAGCCCAAGGCCCATGCCTTCGTAACCGGGGCGCTGGGGGTCGCCCACAGGGGCACGGCGACGCATGAACGGATCACCGATCCTGCCCAAAAGATGCGGCGGATATCCGCGCCCGTCATCCATGATCCGAAGGGTGATGGTGTCGTCGGTCCAGCTTGATTCCACCCAGACATTCTCGCGCGCGAAATCAACCGCGTTCTGAATAAGATTGCGCAGCCCATGAACGACTTCTGGTCGGCGCAGAACGTTGGGTTGAGACATGATATCGCCCTCGCCCGCAGCATGGTCAAAATGAATCTGTTTACCACGATCGACATGGGGCTCTGCTGCCTCTTCGACAAGCGCGGTAAGGGGGGCGGTCCGCAGGTGCAGGTCGTCCTTGCCCGCGCGGCCCATCGAGCGCAGGATATCGCGACAGCGATCGGTCTGAGCGACAATCAAAAGCGCATCCTCGCGCAGGTCGGGGCTATCACAAAGCTCCTCTGCCAGTTCGGCGCTGGCAAGTTTGATCGTCGCCAGAGGCGTGCCAAGTTCATGCGCGGCGGCGGCAACAACACCGCCGAGATCAGTCAGCTTTTGTTCGCGAGCCAGTGCCATTTGCGTGGCCTGCAAGGCATCCGACATGCCGTGCATTTCCTGCACGATCCAGCGGGAATAGACACCAAGAAAGACCACCGCGATCACAATCGCCACCCAATTGCCAAAGCGAAAGACATCCGGCACCCGAAGGATAAACCCCTGTTCGGTGCGTAGCGGCAGGTAAAACTGCATCAGGACCGACACGATAAGGATCGCCATCAACCCCAGAAAGGCGGTTGAGCGGGATGAAAGCGCCGAGGCAGACACCGTGACCGGCCCGACGATCAGAATGGAAAACGGGTTGTTCAGCCCGCCGGTCAGATACAACAGTAACCCAAGTTGCAGCATATCGAACAGAACCACCAAGAGCGTGTCCTGTTCAGACAGGCGTTTGTTCTCGGCAAACACAAAGGCGGCCACGAGGTTGCTGACGATGGAAACGCCGATCACCAGAAAACACAGGCCGATTTCCAGGTTGAGGTCGTAAAACCGCTCTGCGATGATCAACGCGCTTGCCTGACCGACAATCGCCCACCAACGCAAAAGCACCAGCGTGCGAAGTCTGATCCAGCTTCCGCTCTGGCGCGATTTGAAGGGGGCGGCGGTGTGATCAACCATATGTGCGATTGCGTCCCATTGCATGCGGGGAAGGGAATGTTAGATAAGCTGAAAGTTGCACCCAATGCCCCCTAACGCAAGGAAATCCCGATGACCCGCCTGATTGCCATCGCCGCCACGGCCGCCGTGATTTTGTTGCTTGGCGTGACCTATTACATGACGATGCTCGCCGGCGATGATGATCAGTTCGCGCAATGCCGCGCCTCAAGCGTGGCAGGCGGCGCCGGACAGATCGGCGGGCCGTTTACCCTGGTTGATGAAACCGGCAAGACGGTGACCGAAAAGGATGTGATCGACCAACCTGCGCTGATCTATTTCGGCTATACCTTCTGTCCCGACGTCTGCCCGCTTGATGCGGCGCGCAATGCCGAGGCGGTGGACATACTTGAAAGCCGCGGCAAGATCGTAAAGCCGGTCTTTATCTCGATTGACCCCGAGCGCGACACGCCCGAGATGCTTGCCGAGTTCACGGATTATTTGCACCCCCGCATGCTTGGCCTGACCGGATCGGCGGAACAGGTCAAGGCGGCAAGCAAGGCATACCGCACGTTTTATCAGGCGCAAAAGCCCGCCGAGGGCGAAGAGGACCTCTACCTCGTGGATCACTCGACCATGTCATACCTGACTTTGCCCGAGCACGGCTTTGTCGAGTTTTTCCGCCGCGATGCCACCGCCGAACAAATGGCTGATCGCATTCAATGTTTTATTGATGCAAGCTAAAGCATTGCGTTTGTTTGACGCAGGCAAAAGCGCGGGCTAGAACCTTTCTAGGGATTGCGCGCAACAGGAGGAACGGCATGGCCGAGGACCAGCATGATATTGGTGAGGACAAAACGCTTCTGTTGTTGGATGACGATGAACCGTTTCTGAAACGGTTGGCCAAGGCCATGGAAAAGCGCGGCTTTGAGGTTGAAACCGCCGGATCGGTTGCCGCAGGGCGCGCGATTGCCACCGCAAGACCGCCCGCCTATGCGGTGTGTGATCTGCGGCTTGAGGATGGCAACGGCCTTGATGTGGTCGAAATCATCCGCGAAAAGCGCCCCGATAGCCGGATCGTGGTCTTGACGGGCTATGGCGCGATCGCCACGGCGGTTGCCGCAGTCAAGATTGGCGCGACGGATTACCTCTCAAAGCCCGCCGATGCCACGGATATCACCAATGCACTGCTGGCCACCGGCGATGCCCTGCCGCCGCCACCAGAAAACCCGATGAGCGCGGATCGCGTGCGTTGGGAGCATATTCAGCGGGTCTATGAGCTTTGCGATCGCAACGTAAGCGAAACCGCCCGCCGCCTGAATATGCACCGCCGCACCCTACAGCGCATCTTGGCCAAGCGCTCGCCACGCTAAGTCAAACCGCAAACCAGGGTGCGCTGGGCCAGACACCAGTTTTTTATCTGATTTGGCAACAGTTTGTGTTTTTGCCAAAGATTGGGCAGAAAAAAGATTGTATTAATTGCCCTGAGATAGTGTTTGGCGATGAAAAGCGTTTTAACTGGGGGCGAACTCTTTGGGTGTGTGGCAGTCTTATCGGATGCGGCTGCGGCGAAAGCGGGCGAAAGCGCGCGCTTTTCGCAAGCATTTTTCGCTGACACCGGTCGCCAACCGGACGGAAAAGATTCGTCCTGGTGATATCCTTTTGTTTTCGACCCTGCGCGATGAACATATCCGATTGCCGTATTTCCTGAAATATTATCGGGAAATGGGCGTGTCGCATTTCCTGATCGTCGATAATGACAGCACCGATGGCGGCGCCGAATACCTGGCGCAACAGGACGACGTGTCGCTCTGGTCGACCAAATCAAGCTATAAGCGGTCCCGCTTTGGGGTCGATTGGCTGAACTGGCTGCAACAGAAATACGGCCATGATCACTGGACGCTTGTGGTGGATGCCGATGAATTCTTTGTCTATCCGTTTTGCGATACCCGCCCGATCCGGGCCCTGACCGACTGGCTTGATTCCAGTCAGGTCAAATCCTTTGGCGCCATGCTTTTGGATATGTACCCCAAGGGCCGGATTGATGCGGTGCCCTATCAGGCCGGGCAAAACCCGCTTGAGATAGCGGCCTGGTTTGATCCCGGCAACTATGTGATCGCGAAGAACAAGTTTTACGGCAACGTCTGGATTCAGGGTGGTCCACGGGCGCGGGTGTTCTTTCCTGATGCTCCGAAAAAAGCGCCCGCTCTGAACAAGACGCCGCTGGTCAAATGGGACCGGCGCTATGCCTATGAAAGCTCGACCCATATGCTTTTGCCGCGCGGTCTTAACCTGACCTACGATGAATGGGGCGGGGAAAAGGCCAGCGGGATACTGCTTCACGCCAAGTTCCTTGACACCTTCACCGCCAAAGCCGCCGAGGAATTAACCCGCCGACAGCATTATTCGGCCAGTGTGGAATACAAGGCCTACGCAAGAACCGTGCAGGAAAACCCAGAGCTTTGGTGCAAATGGTCAGAAAAATATATAAACTGGCGTCAGCTAGAGATCCTTGGCCTTATGTCCAAGGGGAACTGGGCATGAGGGAAGGGCAGTAAATCATGGGTGTCGGGATCATCATGCTGGTCCATACCGCCTTTGGCCGCGCCGAACAGGTGGCGCGCCACTGGGCGGCGGCGGGCTGTCCGCTGGTGATCCATGTCGACAAGGCCGTGCCGCGCAAAACCTATGACGCTTTTGTAAACGCCTTGTCCGATATGCCGGATGTGCGGTTTGCCAAGCGGCATCGCTGCGAGTGGGGCACCTGGGGGCTTGTGGCCGCGACACAGGATGCGGCCAAGATCATGCTCCGCGACTTTGCCGATGTGCGCCACGTCTATCTTGCGTCGGGCTCCTGCCTGCCGCTGCGCCCGGTGCAAGAGCTTATCGACTACCTTGCCAAGCGTCCGCATACCGATTTCATCGAATCCGCCACCACCGCCGATGTGCCCTGGACGATGGGCGGCCTTGATCAGGAACGTTTTACCCTGCGCTTTCCGTTTTCGTGGCGCAACCAACGCTATTTATTCGATAAATACGTCGCGCTTCAGCGCATATTGCGGTTCAAGCGACGTATTCCCAACGGTATCGTCCCCCATATGGGAAGCCAGTGGTGGTGCCTGACGCGCCAAACCCTCTCGGCCATTCTTCAGGACCCCGAGCGCGACACCTATGACCGCTATTTCAGCAAGGTCTGGATTCCCGATGAAAGCTACTTCCAGACCCTGGTCCGGCAATATTCGCGCCAGATCGAAAGCCGCTCTCTGACACTTTCGAAATTCGACTATCAAGGCAAGCCGCATATTTTCTATGACGACCACCTGCAACTCTTGCGGCGGTCGGATTGCTTTGTCGCCCGCAAGATCTGGCCGTTTGCCGATCGTCTGTATCAGGCGTTTTTGACCGATCAGGCTGGCGCGATGAACCGGACCGAACCGAACCCCGGCAAGATTGACCGCATTTTTGCCAAGGCGGTCGAGCGGCGCACGCGCGGGCGCCCCGGTCTTTACATGCAGAGCCGGTTTCCGGTCGAGGGCCGTGAAAACGGCCTGACCTGCGCGCAATATTCGGTATTTGAGGGGTTTTCCGACCTTTTCGAGAATTTCGAGCCGTGGTTGGCCAAGATGACCGGCATGCGCGTGCATGGCCATCTATTTGCGCCAGAGCGGGCCGCGTTTTCCGAAGGCCAAACTGTGATGAACGGCGCGCTCAGCGATAGCGCCGCCCTGCGCGATTATAATCCGCGCGCCTTTCTGGCGAGCCTGATCTGGAACACACGCGGGGAACGCCAGTGTTTTCAATTCGGCCCGCGCGACAAGCAAAAGATCGAATGGGAAATCGCCAAAGACCCGAACGCCCAAATTTCGGTGATCTCCGGGGCCTGGGCCGTGCCGCTTTTCAAATCCAACAGAAATTTCTCGGACATCCGGCGCGAGGCGGCCCTGTTGCAACGGGTCGAAAGCAAGCACCTCGAGGTGCTGCGATCGCAGTGGACAAAGGCGCGGGTGCGGATCTGGACCATGGCCGAATTCATTGAGGCCCCGATGGAGCCATTACAAACGATCATCGACGAAATTGGCCAACAGAACCTGCGTGGCCTGGCCGAGGTGCCGCGCATGACCGATCTAAGCGGTTTTGGGCAGTTTCTTCAAAACCTCAAGAACCAGGGCATGCATCCTTATCTTATGGGTGACTTCCCGATCGAGCACAGGCTGCACGAACCTCAGCAGAACCAGCGCAAACCTTATCTGGTGCGGTAAATATTGATGACAGCCCCGTTTGACTATTTCGTCGTGTTTGCAGAAATGCGCACAGGATCGAACTTTCTTGAAAGCAACCTGAATGCCTTTGACGGCATTGAATGCCATGGCGAGGCGTTCAATCCGCATTTCATCGCCTATCCCAATAAGACCGAGGTTTTGGAGGTGACGCAGGCGATGCGCGATGGCGATCCGGGGCGGTTGATCGAAGCGATAAAAACCCGGTCAGACGGCATTGGCGGTTTTCGGTTCTTTCATGATCACGATCCGCGCGTGCTTGATATTATGCTGGACGATCCGCGCTGCGCCAAGATCGTGCTGACCCGGAACCCGGTCGATAGCTATGTGTCGTGGAAAATTGCCCAGGCCACGGGCCAGTGGAAGCTGACCAACGTCAAGCGGCGCCGCGATAGCAAGATCGCGTTTGACGGCATGGAGTTTGAACGCCATGTCGGGCGGCTTCAGGAATTTCAGGTGTTCCTTTTGAACCGGTTGCAGCAAAGCGGACAGACCGCGTTTTACGTGGCCTATGATGATCTCCAAAGCCTTGAGGTGATGAATGGGCTGGCGCGCTATCTCGGCTGCCCGACGGTTCTGGAAGCGCTTGACGACTCTCTGAAAAAGCAGAACCCAAGCGGGCTTGAAGACAAGGTTTCCAATTTTGACGAGATGGAGCGCGCGCTTACGGGGCTGGACCCGTTCAATCTGACGCGCACCCCGAATTTCGAGCCGCGTCGCGGGGCTGCCGTGCCGGGATTTGTCAGTGCGGCAAAGGCGGCGCTGCTTTATATGCCGGTGCGCTCTGGCCCCGAAACCGAAGTGCAGCACTGGCTTGCGGCGCTTGATGGTGTGCCGCCGGATACCTTGCCGACCAAGCTCAACCAAAGGGCGCTGCGCCAATGGATGCGACGCAAGCCGGGGCATCGCCGCTTTACGGTTCTGCGCCATCCGGTGGCGCGCGCGCATGCCGCCTTCTGCGCCAAGATTCTGGTCAAGGGGCCGGGCTGTTATCGCGATATTCGTAAGACGCTGCGCAATTTCCATAAACTTCCGCTGCCCGGCGGCGAGTTGGGCGAAGATTATGATCGGCGCGCCCACCGCGAGGCCTTTGTTGCGTTCTTGACCTTTCTCAAGGCCAACCTTGCCGGTCAGACCGGCATTCGGGTTGATGCGCATTGGGCCACGCAGGCCTCGGTTCTGGAAGGGATGGCACAATTCGGGTCACCTGACATGGTGATCCGCGAAACCGAAATGAAAGGCTATCTTGCCGCTATGGCGCGTCAGGTCGGCTATGCCAAGCCACCGGTGCCGCCGCAAGCGACGGGGGATCGGCCGTTTGATCTCTCCGAGATTTATGATGAAGAGATCGAGGCCCTGGCGCGTGACGTTTATCAGCGCGATTATATTACTTTCGGATTTGGTCGCTGGGCCTGAGGCGTTGATTCTATGGATCAGGCGGCCTGAACCACCTGCGCTTCGGTCACGATCGCGTAAAGCGTGACGGGATCACTATTGGCGCGCAACTTGGCACAAAGCGATGTATCCCGAAGGGTCCGCGACACAAGCGCAAGTGCTTTAAGGTGCTCAACCCCGGCATCAATCGGGGCGAAAAGCGCAAAGGCAAGGTCAACCGGCTGACGATCAACGGAATCGAAATCAATCGGCTTGTCCAGCACCACCAGAACGCCAACCACATGGTCAAGCCCCTCTAGGCGGGCATGCGGAAGAGCGACGCCATGGCCCACACCGGTTGGGCCAAGGCTTTCGCGCTCCAAAAGCGCCTCAACAGCGGCGGAATGCGGAACGCCATAGGCAGTTTCCGCAATCAAACCCAGATCTTGCATGAGGCGCTTTTTGCTTGTCACGCCTGACAGAGCGCGCACTGCCTGAGGGTTGAGGATCATAGGAAGTTCCATTAACTGTGCCGCCCAAACAGGCGATTTGCATCACCCGTTGCCCTGATTTACGGATCAATCCAGCCTATATTGCCATCTTCCCGGCGATATACGACGTTGACCGCTTCTTTGCCTTCATTGTGAAAAACCAGAACCGGGGCGCCTGCTAGCTCCATCTGCATGACCGCCTCACCAACCGAAAGCGATGGAATCTTGGTTTCCATCTCGGCGATGATGATCGGTTGCAGGCTTTCAGGCTCTGATTCCGTTCCTTCACTGTCTGAAGCGAGGATATAAGAGGAAGCTCCAGAGAGTTCAACCGGCTGCGGACGCTCTTTATGGTGGTCTTTCAGTCTACGCTTGTACCGTCTGAGTTGTTTGTCCATTTTTTCGCAGCACGCATCAAATGCCGCGTAGATTTCATGCGCCTTGCCGTTAGCCTGTGCCGTCAGGCCGGTGGACAGATGCACGATAGCTTCGCACTTAAATTCGCTGCCCGTTTTGGAAAAGAATACATTCGCATCGGTCGGCCGCCCGGTATATTTATCGACAACTGTTCCAAGCTGTTCTTTTACATACACCTGAAGAGCTTCGCCAATATCGATCTGCCGTCCGCTGATTTGGTAACGCATCTTGTCTCCTTTATTTGACAAACCTCGAGTAGCACGGCGCACCTGCGCCAGGTTTTGTGCTAGTTCGGGATGCTGATAATCGACATATGTTGAAATTGTCCGAAAGCAGGCCCTTGTTGCGGGGACCATTCAAAGAACAGCGCGAGTTCAACACATGTCATAACTCAATTGACGCGCTTTCTGGCGGTCTTGTCAATTCAAATTGAGCGGATCACACTGGGTTTCGGCATCAAAGGGTTGGCGTTAAGAGATGCGGAAATTATCGCCAAGATAGACGCGGCGCACGTTTTCATTCTCGACCACGTCCTTGGGGGTTCCGGACATCAGGACCTTGCCGTCGTGCAAAATATAGGCCCGATCAACGATCTCCAGCGTTTCGCGCACATTGTGATCGGTGATCAGAACACCGATGCCGCGTTTTTTCAGGTCGGCCACCAAATGGCGGATATCGCCAACCGAAATCGGATCGACCCCGGCAAAGGGCTCATCCAGCAAAAGATACCGCGGATTCGCCGCCAGGCAGCGCGCAATCTCGACCCGGCGGCGTTCGCCTCCCGAGAGGGCAAGTGCGGGCGCACGGCGCAGATGTTCGACCGAGAATTCCGACAACAGCTCTTCCAGCCGCTCGCGCCGCTTGTGGCGGTCACTTTCGGAAATATCGAGGATTGCCATGATGTTGTCTTCTACCGACAACCCGCGAAAAATCGACATTTCCTGCGGCAGATAGCCGATTCCAAGCTTGGCACGGCGATACATTGGCAGGTTGGTGACATCACGCCCGTCGATAAAGATATGCCCGCCCTCGGGATAGATAAGCCCGGCGATGGCATAAAAGGTCGTGGTTTTCCCCGACCCGTTCGGCCCCAAAAGCGCTACAACCTCACCCTGTTCAAGCGACAGCGAGACATCACGGATGACCACCCGCTTTTTATAACTTTTGCGCAGGCTCTCTATCCGCAGCCCGGTGTTTTCATGCGCAAGGGTCAGGTTAGGTGCGTTCACGGCTTGCCTTCCGGTTGAAGCAGGGTTTTGACCCGTCCGCTAACCTGTGCGGTTCCTGCGGTCGTATCCACAATCAGGGTGTCGCCGGTGATGGCGTTATCGCCCTGGACCAAGAGAACATCGCCCTGCATTCTGATCATGCCGGTGACGATATTATACTCGGCGCGGGCGGCCTCTGCGGCATCCGGCCCACTGACCACTGTTACGCCGCCGGTCGCCTCAAGGCTCTCGATCCCGGATTGATCCTCTAGATAAACCACCAGAACCCTTGGCGCTGAAAGCCGCATTTCGCCCTGTCCAATCACCACGTTGCCGGTAAAAACCGCAGTGTTGTCATTTTGATTGACGTTAAGGGTCTCCGAGGTGACCTCAACCGGCAGATCGCGATCCCGTTGGGTGCTGCCAAAAGCGACCAGTGCGCCCTGCGCTGCGGCAATCGCGGGCAGGCACATCAAGAACAGCCCGGTCACAAATATCATAATTCTGGGCACGTAGGTCATTCCTTGGCGGTTCCGGGGTGGTATATCAGTTCGACGCCGCCCGTGAAAACCAATTCCGGCTCTTTGCTCTCGTTATTGTTCTGTAAAAGCATGCGTCCGGCCTTGATCGAGCCGATCGACCCCTCTGCGCTGATCGGCCCCCGGCTTTCAGCATGGATTTCATCCAGTCGCGTATCAAGCCGGTCTGTCGCCACCACGTAACCGGTCGAGGTGACGATATGTACCCGACCTTCAAGATGGGCCGTTAGGTTATTGAGGTTCATTTGCGCATGCAGCGAGGTGATATTGACAACTGTACCGTCAAAAAGCGCCATGCGCGCCATGATGTTCTCAACCAAAAGCGTCTCGGGTTCGTCGTACTCGGGTCGCACGGTATCGGCGGTGAACAGGATTTCGTCGCCCTGTTGGGTCACCCCGGAAAAGCTTGGCTTGGTTGCACCCTGGTCCTGAGCGCGCTGTTCAAGGTCGATCCGGGCGAAGGGCGCAGATTGCGTTGGGTCAATGGTGCGCGAGATAAGAAACAAGGTTGATAACAACCCAAGCGCCAGCATTGGCAGGATGATCTTCATCCACGCAACGACCTGCGAATAGGTGTTATCTGAGCGCGCCATCAGTGGGCAAAGATATCGGTCTCGGGCCATCCCGCAAGATCAAGGCGCGCGCGCGTCGGCAGAAACTCAAAACAGTTTGCCGCCAAGTCCATGCGGCCTTCGCGTTCCAGCCGCACATTCAGCGCCTCGCGCAGGCGGTGCAGGTAAAGAACATCCGAGGCGGCATAATCAAGCTGTGCGTCGCTCAGCTTGGGCGCGCCCCAATCCGAGGTTTGCTGTTGCTTCGAGATATCAACGCTCAGCAATTCCTGAAGCAGGTATCTGAGGCCATGCCGGTCCGTATAGGTACGGATCAGTTTGCTGGCGATCTTGGTGCAATAAACCGGCGCCGCAAGCGCACCAAAGGCGTTGTACATCGCCGCGATATCAAACCGGCCATAGTGAAACAGCTTGAGCACATCCGGGTTTTCCAGAAGTGCCGCCAGATTGGGTGCGCTGGTCTGGCCTTTGGCGACCTGCACCATATGGGCGTTTCCATCGCCACCGGACAGCTGCACAAGGCAAAGCCGGTCGCGATGCGGATGAAGCCCCATGGTTTCACAGTCGATTGCCACGACAGGCCCAAGATCCAGCCCATCGGGCAGATCGTTCTGATAGAGATGGTTTGCCATTTGATGTCCTTGCGCCCGGATGAAAAAGCATGGGCTTAGATAATGAACCAGCCTTGTGATTAAGCGTTTTGCCGACACCCCTCAACCCGACATTTAGCCACTGGGCGGGGGGAATTCCAGTAAACACATATCAAACTGTCGCCAAAGGCGCTTGCGGTTGGGCCGTTGCTCGGCCAGAAAGTGGGTTAGAATGACAAAGGAGTGCCCCCGTGACACAGGTCAATCAGACCGCCGATCGCGCCGCCGATTACCTTGCGCGCCGCTTGTACGAGGCCGGGTGTCGCCACGCGTTCGGCATGCCGGGGGGCGAGGTTCTCACCGTGATGGATGCGCTGTCGCGCGCCGGGATTGAATGCGTTCTGGCACGCCACGAAAACGCCGCCGCCTTCATGGCCGAAGGCGTATGGCATCGCACCGGCGCGCCGGGGATTCTGATTGCTACATTGGGGCCGGGGGTTCTGAACGGGGTCAACGCGATCGCCAACGCCCATCAGGATCGCGTTCCGCTTATCGTGCTGTCGGGCTGTGTCGATGCCGACGAGGCGCTGACCTATACCCATCAGATTCTGGATCACGAGGCCGTTTTGCGCCCGATCACCAAGGCGACCTTTCGCCTGACCGCCCAAGGCGCCGACATCATCGCCGACAAGGCGATGGGCATTGCGCTTGAGGGGCGGCCCGGCCCGGTACATATCGACGTGCCGATCAGTGTGGCCGACACCCGCGTGACCCTGCCGATCCTGCGCCGTCGTCCGATGGCCGAGGTGATGGTGCCCGCGCCGGGCGAGGGTCTGGCCCGTGCGCGCGGCTGGCTGGCCGATGCCGAACGCCCGGTCATGATCGTCGGCCTTGACGCGATGAACGAAGGTGCCGGTCCCGATATTACCGCCCTTGCCGAGCGCCACGGCATTCCGGTGATCACCACCTACAAGGCCAAGGGGCTGATTGATGAAACCCACGCCATGGCGATGGGGGGGGCGGGCCTCTCGCCGTTGGCCGACGGGATCATGGTGCCGCTGGTCAAGCGCGCCGATCTGATCCTCTGCGTTGGCTATGATCCGATTGAAATGCGTCCCGGCTGGCGTGAAATCTGGAACCCGGCCAAGGTGAACGTGATCGACATCGCGGCGGTGGCGAACCATCAGTACATGCATCAGGCGACGATGAATATCGTCGGCGACTCCGGTGCCAGCCTGCGCGCACTTTGCGATGGCGTTGCCCCGCGTGCCACATGGCCCGGCGGTGAACCGGCGGCGGTGCGCGCCGCTTTGGCCGATGCCTTTCCGCAAGACGATGACTGGGGCGCGGCGGGCGTGATCGCCGAGGCCCGCGCGACCCTTCCCGCCAACACGATTGCCACCTGCGACAGCGGCGCGCATCGCATTCTCTTGTCGCAGATGTGGACCTCTTACGCCCCGCAAGCGCTTTTGCAATCGACCGCGCTCTGCACCATGGGCTGTGCCGTGCCGCTGGCCATGGGCGCCAAGATCGCAGAGCCGGATCGCCCGGTGGTAAGCTTTTCCGGCGATGCCGGCTTTCTGATGGTCGCGGGCGAGCTTTCGACCGTGGCCGAGCTCAAGCTGCCGGTGATTTTCGTGGTGTTTGTCGATGCAAGCCTTTCGTTGATCGAAAAGAAACAGCGCGAACGCCAGATGGTCAATCTTGCGGTTGATTTCGGCCACCATGATTTTGCGGCGATTGGCCGGGCCTTTGGTGGCAATGGCGTGAGCGTCAGGTCTCGGGCCGAATTGCGCGCAGCGCTGCAAGACGCGCAAAAGGCCGATACCTTCACCGTGATCGCCGCCGAAATTGATCGCGGGTCTTACGATGGCCGAATCTAAGGAGCCCCCCATGCCCGGACCGCTTGACGGCCTTGTCGTTCTTGATCTCAGCCGCATTCTTGCGGGGCCGACCTGTACCCAGTTGATGGGCGATCTTGGCGCCGAGGTGATCAAGATCGAAAGCCCCGGTGGCGATGACACCCGCACATGGGGCCCGCCTTTTGCGCTTGATGGCGAGGGTAAGCCGACCGATCTTTCGGCCTATTTCATGTCCTCGAACCGCAACAAGAAATCCGTCGCCCTCGACCTCACCGATCCTGCGGCGCAAAAGGCGCTCTATGATCTTGCCGGGCGCGCCGATGTGGTGATCGAGAATTTCAAACCCGGCGGCCTTAGGAAATACGGGCTTGATCACGACACGCTTTGCGCCGCTTATCCGGGGCTTGTCTATTGCTCGATCTCCGGCTTTGGCCAGACCGGCCCGAACCGCGACAAACCCGGTTATGACCTCATGGCGCAGGGCTTTGGCGGCATCATGAGTATTACTGGCGAGGCTGGCAAAGAACCGATGAAGGTTGGCGTTGGCGTGGCCGATGTGGTCTGCGGGCTTTATGCCACGGTGGGTATACTGTCAGCGTTGCGTCACCGCGATGCCACCGGCGAGGGGCAACATATTGATATCGCGCTTGTCGATGCGACCATGGCCTGGCTGGTCAATCAGGGTTTGAATTACCTCACTTCCGGCGTGGCCCCGACGCGGGCGGGTAATGCCCATCCCAATATCGTGCCCTATCAGGTATTCGAGACGCGCGATGGCTATGTCATTGTAGCGGTCGGCAACGATAGCCAATTCGCGCGTTTTTGCGACTATCTGGGGCGGGGCGAATGGGCCAGCGACCCGCGGTTTGCCACCAATGGTGCGCGCCTGACCCATCGTGACACCCTTGTTCCGGACATTGCCGAGATTCTCGGCGCGCGCGACACCGACCATGTCATCGCCGGGCTAGAGCTTCGCAAGGTGCCGGTCGGGCCGGTCAACACCATCGAGCAGACCCTTGAATCCGATCAGGCAAAGGCGCGCGAGATGACCGTGACCCTGCCCGCGCCCCAGACCGCCAAGGGCGAGGTGCGCCTGTTGGGCAATCCGCTCAAGTTCTCGCGCACCCCGGTGAGTTACCGCAGCGCGCCGCCCGGCATCGGCGCCGATACGGACGAGGTTCTGGAGCGGATCAAACGCGGTCTGTAACCCGCCCTCTCGCCATAGTGATTTGCCCCGCAGCGCCCGCCGCGATAGCCATGCTCGCGAAAGCGAGGGCAATGCTATGCAACGATTTCTAAGCATTCTGGCGATTCTCGGTTTGGCCGCAGGCAGCGCACAGGCGCTTGAGCCGCGCGACGGCTGGGTGGTGCACGACACGGCTAAATCCTACGGTGATCTGGTTGAGGCTGTGCGCGACGCAGTCAAAGGCGCCCCCATCGCGATTGTTACCCAGGCCAGCGCGTCCGACGGCGCGCGCATGCAGGGCCACGAGATACCTGGCAACCGGATCTTCGGGCTTTATCGCAACGATTATGCCCGCCGCATGCTGGCCGCCAGTGTCGCCTCGGGCATCGAAGCCCCGATTCGCATCTATGTGACCGAAGACGATGATGGCACCGCGAGCCTGAGTTACCGCACGCCCACCGTGGTCTTTGCCCCCTATTTCGACGAGGGTGGTGATGCGCTGCGCGATTTGGCGGAAGAATTGGACGGTGTTTTTGAAAATATCGCAAAAACCGCCATTTCCGAGTGATTTTCGGGCAAAGCATTGCTGACTCTGCTCGCGTTAGGCGGGTTTGTGCCGATTTTGCAGCGCCTTACACGTGAACACCTGCCCGCTACTCGTCACATTCGTTAAAGACTCGATAACGTGTTGGTGAGGTGCGCCTTCGGCATGTTGCTGACGTGTTAAATAGCGGGCTAGCTGATCAAGAACTTACTGCCGAAAGGAAATCGGGCCATGCGTAATGATCAATTCGGGTACGAGGTGACCGTATCATCGCCTGTCGCCGCCGAGGCGTGGGACAAGATGGTGCTGGCGTTTCTTGCTCATGGCGCGAGCACCCCTGAACATCTTGGCACGGTTTTGAAAGAGGCGCCCGATTTTGCCATGGCCCATGCGGTCAAGGGCCTGTTCCTTCTGATGCTCGGACGCCGAGAGCTTATGGATACCGCGCAAGAGGCCTATGCAGCGGCCCTTGTCGGCGCCGAACGCGTGGTGCCGAACGCACGCGAAATGGGCTTTGTGCGCGGCCTTGGCGCATGGCTTGAGGGACGGCCAAGCGAGACGATTCAGGAGATGGAAGCGATCCTTGCCCGTTGGCCCGAAGATGCGATGGCGATGAAGATAGGCCATGCCACCCGGTTTATCCTTGGGGATTGCAAAGGCATGCGGGCCTCGATCGAGGCGGTTTTGCCAACCTATGACGCCAAGAACCCGGCACGCGGCTATCTGTTTGGCTGTCATGCGTTTTCGCTTGAGGAAACCGGCGAGTATAGCCGCGCCGAAACCGCCGGGCGCCTTGGGTTGAGCCTGTCGCCCGATGATGCCTGGGGGCTGCATGCGGTGGCGCATGTGTTTGACATGACCGGCAATGCGCGCGCGGGTCTAAGCTGGCTTGACGGGCGTGAACATGCCTGGGCGCATTGCAACAACTTTCGCTATCACGTGTGGTGGCACAAGGCCCTGATGCACCTTGATCAGGGCGAGATCGATGCGGTGTTCGACCTTTACGATACCGAAATCCGCAGCGATAAAACCGACGATTTCCGCGACATTTCCAACGGCAGCGCGCTTTTGATGCGGCTTGAACTTGACGGCATCAATGTCGGCGACCGCTGGGAAGAGCTTGCCGATATTTCCGAGCGCCGCACCGAAGATGCCTGTCTTGTGTTTGCCGATCTGCATTACCTCATGGCGCTTATCGGCGGCGACCGGACCGAGGCCGTCAGGCGCATGATGGGGCGGCTGCAACGCGATGCCCGCAACACCACCGCCGACGAGATGAAGGCGCGGCTGGCAACACCCGGCCTATCGGCGGCAACGGGGCTTGAGGCCTTCGGGGAAGGGGACTACAAGACTGCGTTTCTTAACCTTGGACGGGCAAGACGATCCATGCAACTTGTTGGCGGCAGCCATGCGCAACGTGACGTCTTCGAGCGCCTGACAATCGATTCCGCGATCCGTGGCGGGTTTCTTGACGATGCCGAGGTCATCTTGCAGGAACGCCTGACACAGCGTGCCGGCCGTCTGGATGCCTATGCCAGTGCCCGGTTCGATCTTATCGCCGAGTCCAAGGGCGGTTGGAAACAGGCAGGCCGCCTTCCGGCCGAGTAAGCGCTTAATTTCCACAAAGGAGCCGACACCGCATGACGAGTGTTGCCGACCCGGCCATGACCCATAGCCGCTCACCTCAGGCCGTTGCCGCACCCGTGGCTTCGACCCGGGATATCCGTCTGGATTTCTTTCGCGGGATCGCGATGTTTATCATTTTGTGCGCCCACACCCCGCGCAATTTCTTCACAAGCTGGATTCCGGCGCGTTGGGGGTTTTCCGACGCCACCGAGATATTCGTGTTCTGCTCTGGTATGGCCTCGGCCATTGCCTTTGGGCGAACTTTTGATCGCGCCGGTTGGGCCTTGGGGACGGGTCGCGTCGGGCACCGCGTCTGGCAGGTCTACTGGTCGCACATCTGCATGTTTTTCGCGATTGCCACATTGCTGGCAGGGATTGATCACCTTGGTGATTTTGACAAAACCTATATCGGCTCGCTGAATCTGTGGAAATTCTTCGAGGATCCCGGCCCCGAATTGGTGGGGATATTCACCCTCACCTATGTGCCGAATTATTTCGACATCCTGCCGATGTATATGGTGATCCTGGCGATGATGCCGCTGATGATGGCCCTGAGCCGGGTCAGCCTCTGGGCGGTGGCGGGCGTGATCGCGCTGATCTGGGTGTTTGCACAGCGCTCGGTGCTTGAGGTGCTGGGCCTCAGCCATCTCCACCTCGGCTTTCCGGCCGAGCCGTGGTCGGACCGCAAGTGGTTTTTCAACCCCTTCGGCTGGCAGCTTATCTTTTTCACCGGCTTCGCCTTCATGCGCGGCTGGATTCCGAAACCGCCGGTGAACCTTGTGCTGCTTGTGGTGGCGGCGGTCATTGTGATTGCCAATATCCCGCTGTCCAATATCGGTGTGCGAGAGTTCGGCTTTGACTGGGCGCGCGACTGGCGTGTCGGTCATCGGGGGCTCTTCAACAAATCCGACTTTGGCATTCTGCGATATACACATTTTCTTGCGCTTGCCTACCTGTGCTGGGTCGCGGCGGGCGAGGGTGGTGCGCGCCTCAAGGTAAGTGGCGAGGGCATGCTTGCGCGGCTCTGGCGCGGCCTTTTGGCGATGATCCTAAAGGTTGGACAGCAATCGCTCGCGGTTTTTGTGTTCTCGATGTTCTTTGCGCGCCTCTCGGGCTTTGTGATGGATCAGGTCGGGCGCACCACCTGGAACATGACGCTGGCCAATTTCGTCGGCTTTGGCGCGTTGATTGTGGTGGCCTATACCGTTGCGTGGTTCAAATCGCACCCTTGGCGGGTGGCGAAATGATCCGTCGTGACCTCTTGAAATCCGTTGCGGCCTTTGCGCTTTGCCCGGCGTTTGCCCGCGCCGATGAGGCGGCACCTACGCCGTTTTCCAAACAGGGGTTGGTTGACCTTGCCCGCGATGTGGCACGCAAACCCTATGCCAAGCGCGCAACCGTGCCGCAGGCCTGGCAGGATATGTCTTATGACGAATACCGCTCGATCTGGTTTCGCAGCAGTGATGCGATCTGGTCGGATACCGATTATCCGCTGCGCCTCGATCTGTTTCATCCGGGCCTTTATTTCCCGAACACGGTTGAGGTGAACCTTGTCGAGGATGGCCAAAGCCGCGTTTTGCCGTTCGATTTCAGCCTGTTTGACAAGACAGACATGGCGCCCGACCTACCGCTTGACGGGCATCTTGGGTATTCCGGGGTTCGTCTGCGCGCCGAGCTTGAAAAGCCGGGGATCTTTCAGGAATACGCGGTGTTTCAGGGCGCAAGCTATTTCCGGGTGATTGCCCGTGATCTCGTGTACGGGCTGTCGGCGCGTGGGCTTGCCGTTAATACCGCCGCGCCCGAGGGCGAGGAATTTCCCGATTTCACGCGGTTCTGGATCGAACGCCCCGCCATGGGTGCGACCACGCATAAAATCCATGCGCTGATGGAAAGCCCCTCGGTGACCGGGATTTATCACTTTGCCCTGCGCCCGAATGGCAAGGCGACCGATGTCGATGTAAGTTGCACGCTGTTCCCGCGCGTCGAGCTTGGCAATATCGGGATTGCGCCGCTGACATCGATGTTCTTTTTCGACGAAACCAACCGTAACCGGTTTGATGATTTCCGCCCCGCTGTGCATGACAGCGACGGGTTGAGCGTGCTCAATGGCCGGGGCGAGATGATCTGGCGACCCTTGGCCAATCCGCGCGACGTGCAGGTGTCGAGCTTTGTCGATGAAAACCCGCAGGGCTTTGGCCTTGCGCAACGCGAGCGCCGTTTTTCCGATTTCGCCGATCTTGAGGCGCTCTATCACAAGCGGCCCAGCGTTTGGATCACGCCGGGCGAAGATTGGGGCCGGGGCGCGGTTACGCTTGTGGAAATCCCGACCGACAAAGAGATTTACGACAATATCGTCGCCTATTGGCGCCCGCGCGATCCGCTCGCTGCGGGAAGCGAGCACAGCTTTAGCTATCACATGACCTGGGTCGATCAGATCGAGACCAAGAAACCAGTGTCGCAGGTTCTGAACACCCGGATCGGCAGGGGCTTTACCCATGGCGAGAAAAAGGTGGTGGCGATAGATTTTGCCCCGCACGAGGCGCTACCCGATGACCTTGAGAATCTTGTGATCCACGTCAGTTCGAACCGGCTTGAGGTGTCCGAAGGGCTTGTGCAACGCAACCCCGATACCGGCGGGCCGCGGCTTGCGTTTTCGTTTCAGCCCGGCGATGTCACTGCGGCGGAACTGCGCGCGCAACTGTTCTATCAGGGGCGCTCGGTGACCGAGGTGTGGTTATACCGATGGACCGCCTGACCCCCTTTCCAAACTCGGCGCATATGCCGCCGCCAAGCCCGATGGCCCACCCGGTTCAGAGCCTGCGCCGCGCGCACCGCGACCCGCGCGCGCCCGGTTGGGTGCCGGTCGGGCGCTTTTGGTGGCGCCGTGCGGCGGCGTTCCTGCCCGCCATTGCCACAACCGGCGCGCTTGGCATGGCCTTTGCCGATTGGTTGTCGTCCGGGGGGATGTGGTGGCTTGAATGGGTGCTTTTGGCGCTGGTGGTGGTCACATTCTTCTGGATCGCTCTGGCGGTTGGTACGGCGACGCTTGGGCTGGCCTGTTATGTTATGCGCAAAACTGCGGGTGCGCCCGCCCGACCGGCGCCGATGACCGTTGCCCTTTTGGTGCCGATCTATAACGAAGACCCCGCCGAAGTCTTCGGCAATGCCTGCGCCATGGTGATGGCGCTCAATCAGGCCAGAGCCGCCCATAAATTCGATCTCTTCATTCTGAGCGATACCCAGGATGGCGCCATTGCCATTGCCGAACAGCGCGCCTTTGCCACGCTGCGCGCCGCTCTGCCGCCGGGCGCAGGGGTCTGGTATCGCAGGCGCGTGCAAAACACCGAACGCAAGGTTGGCAATATCGCGCAATGGCTTGAAAACTGGGGCGCGGCCTATGGCGCGATGGTGGTTCTGGACGCTGATAGCCTTATGAGCGCCGATGCCCTTATCCGTCTTAGCGATGAAATGGCCGCCGATCCCTCGGCCGGGCTTATTCAATCGGCGCCGCTTGTGGTCGGCTCGGATACCCTGTTTGGCCGGATGCAGCAATTCTCGGCCTCGGTCTATGGCAGGCTTCTCAGCGAGGGCCTCGCCGGCTGGACCGGCCCCGAGGGCAATTACTGGGGTCACAATGCCATCCTGCGCACCCGCGCCTTTGCCGATTGCGCCGGCCTGCCGCGCATGCCGTCGCTTTGGGGCAAGGGCAACCTGATCCTGAGCCATGATTTTGTCGAAGCCGGGCTTTTGCGTCGCGCCGGTTGGGCCGTGCGGTTCATGCCGTCAATCGGCGGCAGCTATGAAGAGCCGCCCGCGACCCTGATTGATTACGCGCTGCGCGACCGGCGGTGGTGTCACGGCAACCTGCAACATCTTAGCCTGTTGGGCACGCGCGGCTTGCATGCGGTGTCGCGGTTTCACCTGTTGCATGGCGCGATCAGTTACCTTTTGTCGCCTGCCTGGTTCGGGCTTTTGGTGATCTGGGCGCTTTTGGGCAACGGACCCGATAGCGTGATCACCTATTTCTCGGTCGAGAACCCGCTTTATCCGGTTTGGCCCGAGATGAGCCAAGTCAGCTCAGTTCTGATCCTTGTGTTCATGTATGGCATGCTTCTTGCGCCCAAGGTGATGGGCGCGATGGCGCTTGGCCTGACCGATGTGCGGATTGTGCGGTTTGGTGGCGGGGCGCGGTTTGTTTTGTCTCTTGCGACCGAAATTGCTCTGTCAATCCTGTTTGCCCCGATCATGATGGTGCAACAGCTGGTGGCGGTGCTGCGTACGGTGATCGGCGTCCGGCCAACCTGGTCGCCACAGGCCCGCAAGGGTGGCACCTATGGCCCGGCAACGGTGCTCAAGTTTCACGCGGTTGAAACGCTTAGCGGTGCGTTGCTTGGGGTTGGCATGCTGGCGGGTATGGTCTCGCTCTGGCTGTTGCCAATCGCGGTTAGCCTTGTGCTGGCGGTGCCGCTTTCGATGGTGTCGGGTGCGCGGCTTGGATCTCGACGCGGGCTGCGCCACCTTATGGCAACGCCCGAAATGCTTGAGACGCCGCCAATTCTGAAACTGGCCCGCTCTCACCGGGCGCTGTTTCAGGACACAATACAACCTCCTATCGCGGCGGAGTAGAGTCCCACGCTTGCATCGTTATCGCCACGGCTGATTTAAACCAGCCGGTCACCCGGCTCTTTGCCTGCAAAAAACGCATCAAGGTTGTCGAGCGCCCGAAACCCCATGGCGTCGCGCGTGGCGCGGGTGGCGCTTCCGATATGGGGCAGCATGAAGATGTTGTCATGGCTCGCAAAGGCCGGATTGCCGCCCGGCTCCACCTCAAAGCAATCAAGCCCTGCGGCGGCGATGTGACCGGAATCGAGCGCCTCCAAAAGTGCGGCTTCGTCGATCAAAGCGCCGCGCGCGGTGTTGACGATCACGGCCCCCTCCGGCAAGCGCGCCAGACGTTCCGCATTCAGTAATTTCTTTGTCTCGGGCGTTGCCGGGCAATGCAGTGACAGGAAATCGGACACCTCAAGCAGACTATCGACGTCGGCGTGAAAGATCGCACCGGCCTCATCCTCGGGCGAAAGGCGCGAGCGGTTGTGGTAGTGGATTTCCATGTCAAACCCGCGTGCCTTGCGCGCGAACGCGCGACCGACACGGCCCATCCCGACAATGCCGATACGCGCGCCAGTGACCTGTTTGCCAACCATGAAGGAGGGTGACCAGCTATCCCAGGCGCCGGTGCGCACGATCCGGTCCCCGGCAACCGCATGACGCGCCGCGCCCAGCATCAACAGCATGGCAATCTCGGCGGTGGCATCGGACAGAACATCCGGCGTGTTGGTCACCACCACACCATGCGATTCAAGCGCGGGCAGGTCACAGTGATCTACACCGACCGAATGGTTGGCAACGATCTTGAGGCGCGGATCAAGCTGTGCCACCACCTCGGCGCTGAAATGCTCGGAATGACAGGGGATCATGCCATCGACACGGGCGCTCATCGCGATGATATCCTCGGCACTGCCGGGGGTGTCATCCTCGTTTACGATGACCTCGTAGTCGCGGCGCGCACGCGCCAAGGTCGCATCGGAAAGCCGGCGCGGAATCCAGATAACGGGCTTGTCCGACATATCAGCTCTTGTTTTTGCTGGATGTCAGGAAGTCATAGGCCGCAAGGGCTGCCGTGAAAAGGGTCACCAGCCAGAGGTCAAGCTCGCCGATCTTGCTGGCCAGAATGTAAAGAAATCCTGCGAAAACCGCAAAGGCGAAGAGGGCAAGGAATCTGTTCATGTGTCTGTCCTTTTGTTAAGCGCCGGCATCGGTAAGCCAGCCTTGGAACCAGTTTGCATTACGTAAAAGCCGCGCATCATTGCCGCGTGCGGCAACAAGCTGAATCCCCATGGGAAGACCGTTTTCGGCCGTAAACGCGGGGATCGTGATCGCGGGCGCGCCGACGAATGTCCATAGCCCGTTGAAAAGCGCGCTTCCGGTGAACTCAAGGCCCTCGGGAGCGGGGCCCATGGCGGCGGGGCATATGATAGCATCGCAGCGTTCAAATATTTCATCAAGCCCGGCATAAAGCACATCGCCCCAGTCCAATGCCGCGAGATAATCACGCGCCAGAATGGCATTGCCTTTGCTGAGCGCCTCAAGGGTCAGCGGGCCAAGGCGGTCGGCGCCCTTGTTGCCATAGCTGTAATAATAACGCGCCATTTCAGCAAAGTTCACCCGCTCGCGCAGCATGGCGGCATCGCCAAAGGGCGCGGGAAGTTCAACCTCGAACATCCGGTCACCAAGGGCCTCGGCCAATTCGGCAAAGGCGGCGTGAAGCTCGGGGTCGGCATCGTCCCAACCGGGCGGTTTGACGAAGGCAAAGATTGGCTTGATCGGCGGTTCCGAGGTGGCGATCTCAAGCAGCGGTGGTGCCGGCTCTGGCCGGGTGGCAGAATCGGCCTCGTCATAGCCAAACAGCACCTCGGCGATCAGGGCCGCATCGGCGGGGGTACGGGCGAAAACGCCGACCGTGTCGAGCGTTGGCGACTGCATCAGAACGCCGGTGCGCGGGATCGCGCCAAAGCTTGGCTTGAACCCGGTGATGCCGCAATAAGATGCCGGTCGAATGACCGAGCCGCCGGTTTGCGTGCCAACCGCCAGCGGCACCATGCCATCCGCGACCGCCGCAGCAGACCCCGAAGACGAGCCGCCCGGTGTATGCGTAAGGTTATGCGGGTTGCAGGTCGGTCCGGCCTGCATAAAGGCAAGCTCGGTGGTGACCGTCTTGCCCATGATGATCGCGCCGGCCGTCTTTAGTTTCTCGACGATAGCGGCGTCTTTGATCGGCACCCGGCCCTTATCAATCTCACAGCCGTTTTCGGTCGGGATTTTGGCGGTGTCGATGATGTCTTTCAGGGCGACGGGCAACCCGTGCAGCGACCCGATGGCGCGCCCGGTCTGGCGATGGATATCCAGTTGGCGCGCCTGATGGCGGGCAAATTCGGGATCAAACCACGCCCAGGCGTGGACTTCGGGTTCGCGGGCCTCAATCCTTTCGATCGAGGCCTCGACCACCTCCAGGGCACTAAGCGCGCCGGTTGCCAGACGCTCGCGTAGGGTGCAAGCGTCCAGCATCAGGATATCGGCCTTATTTGCCATACATCAGCTCCGGCAGATAAAACACGATCTGCGGGAAGATGTACATCATCGCCATGGCTATGAAGACACAGAACAGGAAGGGCATGACCCCCCGAAAGATCTGGGTCAGCTTGATTTCCGGTGGCGCGATGCCTTTCAGATAGTAAGCCGACATTGCCATTGGTGGCGTTAGAAAGCTGGTCTGAAGGTTAAGCGCGACCAGAATGCCGAAGAACAGCGGATCAATCTGGAAGAACGCCAGCAGGGGCAGGAAGATCGGCACGAAGATGATGATGATCTCGGACCATTCAAGCGGCCAGCCCAGAAGGAAGATGATCAGCTGCGCAAGCAGCAGGAACATCAGCGGGCTAAGGTTCAGACCCTGAACGAACTCTGAAATCAGATGTTCGCCACCAAGATAAGAGAACACGGCCGAGAAGGTGTAAGAGCCAACAAAAAGCCAGCACACCATCGCGGTGGTCCGCACGGTCAGGTAGACGCTCTCGCGCATCCGCTGCCATGTCATCGCTCGATAAACAAAGGCAAGGAAGATCCCGCCCAATGCACCGATCGAGGCCGCCTCGCTTGGGGTGGCAAGACCGAACAGGATCGAGCCAAGCACAGCGAGAATAAGAAAGGCCAGCGGCACAAGCGACGTCAGGATCATGATCGCCAGTTGCGACTTGGGAATGTCGGGCACTTCCTCTGCGGTCGGGCGTGGCGCGATCGACGGCTGAAGGATGGAACGACCGATGACATAGATCAGGTAGAGGGTCACCAGCGTCAGGCCGGGCAATAGCGCCGCCGCGTAAAGACGGACAATCGACACGTTCGAGGCCGCCGCATAGACGATAAGCATGATCGACGGCGGGATAAGGATACCAAGCGTACCACCCGCGCAGATAATGCCGCTGGCGAATGACGGATCATACCGCGCCTTGAGCATCGCCGGCAGCGCCAGCAGGCCCATCAGCGTGACAACCGCGCCAACAATACCGGTAGCGGTGGCAAACAGCGCACAGGTGATGAGCGCCGCAACACCCATCGAGCCGGGCATGTTCTTGGCCGCGATATTCAGCGTCGAAAACAGCCGGTCAACGATATTGGCGCGCTCGACGATATAACCCATGAACAGGAACAGCGGAACAGCGGTCAGAACCTCGTTCGACATGACCGTGAACGTCTGGTTCACGAACAAATCGAATATTCGGTTATTAAATAACCCCTCTATCCAGAGGCCTGTGGAATCAAGCCAGCCGGTATCGTCGGCCATTCGGTCAAAGCTGCGCCACATACGGCGCGCGTCAAAATAGGCGTAATAGCCAAAGCCAATGCCCATGGCCATCAGCGTAAAGGCAATCGGAAAGCCCAGAAACACGAAGATGATGAACAGGCCCAGCATCATCAGGGCGATTTGGGGATCGGTCATGGATGTGCATCCTTCTCGGCCTCAGAGGCCTTTTGCATCAGCAGGTCTTCGGTCTCAAAGACGTCTTCATCGGCGGGAAGCCATTCATTGGTGCGCATGCAGTGAATGCAGCGGCAAACCTGGGCGATGCCCTGAATGAACAGCAAAAGACCGGCGACAACGATCACGGTCTTGAATTGATAGATCGGCACGCCCGCAGGGCTGTTGACCGAAACCTCGCCATAAGACCAGGACCGCGCGGCGTATTTCCATCCTGCCAGAACCAGAGCGATGACGCCGGGAAAGAAGAAGATGATGTAGAGCACGAAATCGATCTTCGCCTGATTACGCGGCTGCCAGAGCCGATAAAGGAAGTCGCCCCGAACATGCCCGCCCCGCGAAAGGGTATAGGCGCCACCCATCATGAACAGCGTGCCGTACATGATAAAGGACACGTCAAGCGCCCAGGCCGTCGGATTGTTGAAAACATAGCGGACGACAACTTCGTATCCGGTGCCAACGGCCATCAGGACGATGAGCCAGGCAAAGGATTTGCCAAACCAGGCCGACAGGTTGTCGGCAAAACGTATGAAACTAATCACACGAGCCCCCTTTCAGTTGAAAAGCGGCCCCGGCGTATGTGTCGCCGGGGCCTTCATCAAGTCAGATTTTATCTGAGATCACATCTTCAGCTTGCCGGGGAAGTAGTGGTTATACGCAAGCGTATAATCCGGCGCGTTCATGATCTCGTAATAGGTGACTTGCTCGACCCAGGCGCGCTGGCTGTCGAGGGTCTTTTTCATGAACGGATCTTCTTCAAGCTGCGGGATCAGTTCGTCCCAGGCCTTGAGCTGACCGGCAAGGATGTTTTCCGAGGTGCGGTGCACGTTAACGCCCGCTTCTTCCTGCAGCCACTTGAGGTCCGAAGAATAGCGACGCATCGCTTTTGCGGTGTTCGCTGTCGAAGCCGCTTCAACGCCGTACTTGAGGATCGCGGCCAGATCGGGACCGATATCTTCCATCGTCAGGCGGTTGAACAGGAATTCAAAGCTTTCCGACGCCTGGTGATAGGACGACAGATAATAGTTCTTGGCAACGTCATGCGCGCCAAAGTCTTTATCCGACGACGGGTTGTTGAATTCGAACGCGTCGATCACGCCACGCTCCATCGCGGGAACGATTTCGCCGCCCGGAAGCTGAGCAACGGACATGCCCATCGACTGCAAAAGGTCAGCCGCCAGACCAACGGTCCGGTACTTGAAGCCGTTCAGATCGTCGACGGTGTTCACTTCCTCTTTAAACCAGCCAAAGGGCTGTGCGAACATCGGGAAGCCCATGTAGCCGTCAACGTCCATCCCGAGGATGTCTTGTGTCAGCTCGTCATAAAGGGCCTTACCGCCACCTTCATAGAACCATGACAGCATTGTCGTGGCGGAACCGCCGAAGACAGGGCCGGTGCCAAACAGCGACGCCGCTTTGTTCTTGCCGTACCAGTAGACCGGCACAGAGTGCGCCATATCCAGAACACCATCGTTCACCGCGTCCAGAACCTGGAAAGCCGCAACAACCGCGCCTGCGGGCAGAACGTCGATTTTCAAACGACCGCCGGACATTGCTTCAACGCGATCGGCATAATCCTGTGCGAATTCTTGCCAGATGTTGCCCGCACCCCAGGATGTCTGCATTTTGAGAACGATCGGCGCTTGCGCCAATACGGCCGGTGCTGCCAGCGTGCCTGCTGCAGCGGTCCCGGCAAAGGCCGCGCGCTGCAAGAACGAGCGCCGGTCCAATTTTGCCTTGTCTGTCATGGTTTCCTCCCATTACGTACTAATTCTAATTGCGAATAATCGCATTTATGATGGCGAGCATGTAGAACCGCACAGGCGATTCGACGCGAGACGGCCCGCCACGCCTGCGCGATGTTACTGGTTCTGGGACCAAAAACAAGCATTCTGGTAAGAATATTTGACCAACTTGGCCTGTTTTTCGGGAAGATTAGGCATTTTTCCTTGGAAACCATCCAAAGCCGGTCCAAACCCGACGGAAAACTCCACCTATTCAGCGCACGACAATCATTCACGCACGGGCCTCGGCGAGCTGTTATTGCCCGTCCCTGAATACTCCGGGCGCGAGGGGCAGGGCCCTCAGCCCTCCTTATACGGCAATTCTTGGTCGGCCCGAGACTTCGACAGTAATTTCTGCTTCCAAAAACACCTGCCGCGCTTCGGCCTGTGCCTGTTTAACCTCTCGCCGGGCCGTGACGTGGATATCTGCGGCACCGGCCGCCTCGGCCTCGGCGCGGGCATCGGCCTCGAGTGCGGATTGAAGCGCTTGCATCGCAACCTCAGAGGCGGCGTAATCCTCGGGCCCGGTTTCCAGGTGAACGCGATACTTGCCTTCGGCGGGCGAGGTCACAGTGCCACTGCGCCGGATCGTGATTCGACCAACAACCGCGCCGATTGCATTGGCAACCCCGGCATGTTCGGGCAGGATCATATGGGTATGCACCCGCTCGCCAACTGCCGGATAATAGCTCGCGGCAGAGGCGCCAAGCCCGATCACCGGCACCGCGAGCCCGGTGTTCAGCCGCAAAAGCCCGGCGTGCTGATCCAGCCCTTTTTGCATCAAGACATGCGCCGCCAATTGCGCAGGCGGCAGGCCAAAATCAACATTCTCTTCGGCAAAAGCAGTCTCTAATAAGGCCAAACTCGTCTGATGGGTGAGTTGATCCACGATCATCTGCGCCATATCCTCTGGCGTTTGCGCAAGTGTGTTTCCCGATCCCGTCCGCTTGCGCGCCATAAGCGTCAACGCCTTTTGTGCGGCCTCGCCATCCCAGGCCTCAAGCCGCCCCAGAACATGGCTGGCATCTGATGGGGTCACTCCTGCGATCTGGACAAGACCGCGCCGCACGAGGCGCTGCAACGCCTGGCTTTCCATTCGGGTTTTGAGCATGCGTCCCACCGGATGCACCCCGTCGCCAATCCGAACAAGCAGATCTGCTTCGCGCTCGCCTAGGCCGCCACCGTCGACCCCTGACACGGCGCGCAAAAATCGCGCGTCATATTCACCGGGCGCGGCGGCGCGCAATTGCTCCTCCAGAACCGCATGAACAAGCTCAGGCGCCTCGGTCGCCATAAGGCTGATCGGGATCAAGCGACGCGGCCCAAGGGTTACACCGCCTTCAAGGCCCTCATCCCTGACATGCACCTCACTGTCGCCGCCAAGACCAAAGGTGCGCATCGCGACCGCCTCGACCATCGTGCGCCAGGGGCCTACCTGTGCACCCGCCGGGTCAATCGCGGGCCGACCATCGCGCAGAACGGCGACATCGGTGGTCGTGCCGCCAATATCCGAGACAAGCGCATGATCCGCTCCCGTCATCCAGCGCGCGCCGACAATACTCGCCGCTGGTCCGCTCAGGATCGTCTCAATCGGGCGTTCGCGGGCCTGATCGGCGGAAATAAGCGCACCATCGCCGCGCACCACCATCAGAGGTGCCTCGACGCCAAGATCGCGCAGCTTGCCCTCGGCCTTGTCGATAAGCCGCGCAATCATCCCGATCAACCGTGCATTCAATAAGGCGGTCAACGCCCGTTTCGGCCCATTCAGGCGCGCCGAAAGGTGATGAGAACACGACGCCGGCCGCCCGGTCACCTCACGAATGATCGCGGCTGCGGCAAGCTCGTGCGCCGGGTTGCGGGTCGCAAACTGCGAAGCAACAGCAAAGGCCGAAATACCATGATCAGTCTCTAACCAGGCCAAAAGTGCGTCTTTCTCCAGTGGCGTGGCTTCACCACCTGCATGGTTGTGACCGCCAGCGATCACAAGGGCGGGATCACCACCCAAAGCCTCGGCAAGACCATGCGCCGCCAGATCCGCGTCGCGAAACCCGATATAGATCAGGCCCACGCGCCCACCCTGTCCTTCGACAAGGGCATTGGTGGCCAGCGTGGTCGACAAAGAGGCAAGCCCGATCTCGCCTGCATCCACCTCTCCTTCGGCAAGTACCGCCGCCACCGCGGCGCCGATGCCAAACGCAAGATCATGCCGCGTGGTCAACGCCTTCGCGCTCGCAATCACTTCGCGCTCGTCCCTGATCAAGACCGCATCCGTATAGGTGCCGCCCGTATCCACCCCCAAAAGCAAGGTCATCCACCGATCCTTTTTCCGTTTGTTTCGGGTTTAACCGGCTTTGCGGCTTATGCCAGCCCGTTTGCGGCATCTCTCAGTCGCTTCACCGCCCAACGGGCCGCTTCGGCGACGGTTGGATCGGGGTCATTGCACAATTCACCCGCCACAGCGCTTAGTGTCGGATCGCCCGAATTGCCAACCGCATAAAGCACATTGCGCACAAAGCGATCTCGCCCAATCCGCTTTATCGGGCTGCCGGAAAACTTTTCCCGAAATGCCGCATCGTCAAGCATCGCCAGATCGGCCAGCTTGGGCGCTTTAAGGTCGTCGCGGGCATGGTATTTGACTTCGCGTGCCTCGACGGCAAATTTGTTCCAGGGACAGACCGCCAGACAGTCATCACAGCCATAAATGCGGTTGCCCATCCGAGTCCGTAGGTCTTCATCGACCGGCCCTTTATGCTCGATCGTGAGATAAGAAATGCAACGGCGCGCATCGAGCTGATGAGGGGCGGGAAAGGCATCCGTCGGACAAATATCGAGACAGGCACGGCATGATCCGCAATGATCCACCTCCGCAGGGTCGGTTTCCAAATCCAGCGTGGTAAAAACCGATCCGATAAAGAACCAACTGCCCAAATCCCGGCTGACCAGATTGGTGTGTTTGCCCTGCCAGCCAAGCCCCGAGGCCTGTCCAAGCGGCTTTTCGGGCACCGGGGCGGTGTCGACAAACACCTTCACCTCGCCGCCGGCCTCGGCAATCAGCCACCGCGCCAACCGCTTTAGCCGCTTCTTGACCGTGTCGTGATAATCCTTGTTTTGCGCATAAACAGAGACTGTTCCAACATCCCTCTGCCCCAGCGTCGCCATTGGGTCATCCTTGGGCGTATAGCTCTCGGCAAGCATGATAACCGTGCGCGCCTCGGGCCAGAGGGCCGCCGGGTTGGCTCGCCATGTCTGACGCTCGGCAAGCCAGTCCATCTGCCCGTGATACCCACGATCAATAAACGCCGCCAGACGCTCCGGTACCAGTGGCACATCCCAGGGACGACAAAGCTTGCAGGCGTCAAATCCTTCGGACATGGCCTGCTGAACAAGTCTCTGTTTCAGCGTGGCCATGTTTCTTCTTTCCCTAAATATCCCGGGGGAATCGCCCCTTGGGCGATGGGGGCAGCGCCCCCAAATTCAGAAATCCAGATCGGCATAATGCGCAGGCGGCGGAAAGCCCGGCACCTGATCGGCCAGAATGCTGCGAAAGGCCGGGCGCGATTTGATCTTGGCGTACCAATCCTTGACCGCCTCGCTTCGGTTCCAGTCAACGTCGCTGATGTAGTCGAGCGCACTCAGATGCGCGGCAGCGGCGAAATCGGCCAGCGTCATCACGTCACCGGCAAGCCAACGGCGATGATCCAGCAGCCATGCCATATAATCGAGGTGATACTTGATTGCCCGCGCGCCGTCCTTGACATTGCGGCTATCGGGAAAGCCCAGTTTCATCACCTTTTTATTCACCCGCTCCCCGACAAGCTTTGAGGTGACTTCACTGTGAAACTTGTCATCAAACCAGCCTACGATTCGGCGCACTTCGTACCTCGCATCGGTGCTTTTGGGCATAAGGCTGGGCTCTGGGTATTTTTCCTCAAGGTATTCGCAAATCGCCGCACTTTCAGACATCGTCTTGCCGTCGATCTTGAGCACCGGCACCTTGCCGGCCGGGTTGCGACGCAGGAAATCGGGATCTTGCTCCCAATACCGTTCTTCCACCAGCTCGCATTCAATCTTCTTTTCCGCGAGGCTAAGCCGCACTTTGCGGCAATAGGGCGAAAGCGGAACGTGAAAAAGCTTGGCCATAGTGCGGTTTTACCTTTGGTCCAGATGGTTGACCCTCAATGCCCACATTACGCGGGTTTTTCAATCCTCGAAACAACCAGCGCGCCCATCCCGGCGGATGGTGGCCGCTCCGTCAAGGATTTGAGCCGCCCGCGCGCGAAGCGCTTTGCCTGGCCGGCTCGCAGAGCGCCCCTTGGGATCGGGCAAAAGCGCGGCAAGGCGGGCGGCCTGCACATCGCTTAGATCGCCCGGGCCGACCCCAAAGTAATGCCGGGCGGCGGCGGCAATGCCAAACACACCTTCATCAAACTCGGCAACATTCAGGTAAACCTCGAGAATTCGGCGCTTTGGCCAAAACGCCTCGATCAGCGGGGTTATCACCGCCTCAAGCGCCTTGCGGGACCAATTACGCCCGTGCCAGAGATAGGTATTCTTGGCCACCTGCTGACTTATGGTCGAAGCGCCGCGCCCTGATCCTTCGGCAATAGCGGTGCGAATGGCGGACATATCAAACCCCCAATGCTGACAGAAATTCGCGTCTTCAGCGGCCACAAGGGCGCGCGGCATGATCGGGACCACCTCGTTGATCGGCACCCAAGTATAGTCGATCTTGCCAAGGCGGCGCGCCTCCTGACCCATGTAAAAGGTGGGGGGCGGGGTGATCACGCGGTGGGCGGCGATAACGCCCATCACGATAAGCGCCGCGATCACCGCATAGCGCAGCAGCCAACGACGCACCCACGCCAGCGGGGCCACTCGAACCCGTTTTGAAGAAGATGATTTGCGCGCCTTTGCCATGGATTAGCTATAGCGCCGCGCGCGGCGATGCAAAACCCGCTTTACGTCAGAACCGGGGGTGACTTTGCATCGCCCCCGGTCGTTTTGATCATTCCGCTGGCACGGCCTGTTTGTTGTGACCAAGCGGATAGGCAAGTTTGTCGAGCATTTCGATAGGGCAAAGCTGAAGGAAGTTGGCCTTTTCGATGTCCCAGTATTGCAGGATATCCTGGGCCTTGCGGCTTCCGGTCTCCTCAACGTGCCGTTCGATAAGGCCCTTAACCTCGGCCTCCCAATGTGGCTCTGTTACGGCGCAACTGACCAGTGTTTCGCGATTGATCAGGTTCTCGGCCCGGCCATCCGGATCGTAAAGATATGCCATGCCGCCCGTCATCCCGGCACCAAAGTTGGCGCCGATGCTGCCAAGGATCACCGCGACACCGCCGGTCATGTATTCACAGCCGTTGCTGCCACAGCCCTCGATCACCACCTTGGCGCCACTGTTGCGCACGGCAAAGCGTTCGCCGGCACGCCCGGCGGCGAAAAGATAGCCGTTGGTCGCGCCATAAAGCACGGTATTGCCGATGATCGTATTGTCGGCCGCCACAAGCGGGCTCGACATTGGCGGGCGCACCACGACGGTGCCGCCCGACAGACCCTTGCCGACATAGTCATTGGCATCGCCCGACACTTCGATCTTGAGGCCCGGCGCGGCAAAGGCCCCAAGCGACTGCCCGGCACTTCCGGTCAGTTTCACCGTCAGGTGATCGGGTTGCAGGCTGTTGCGCATGCCGAACTTCCGCACGATATGGCTTGAAATCCGGGTGCCAACGGTGCGGTCGGTGTTTTGCACCGCGTAATGCAACTGCATCTTTTCGCCATCGTTAAGGAACCGCTGCGCGTCGTTGACGATTTCGGCGTCAAGCGTATCGGGCACCTCGTTGCGCGGGCGGTTGCGGTCATACCGTTGGTCCTTGGCGCCATCGACCGTGATCAGCATCGGGTTGAGGTCAAGATCATCCAGATGCGCCGAGCCACGGCTGACCTGTGTCAACAGGTCGGCGCGGCCAATCACGTCGTCCATGCTGCGCGCACCGATGCTGGCCAGCAATTCACGCACTTCCTGGGCATAGAACGTGATCAGGTTCACGACCTTTTCGGCATTGCCGGTGAACTTGTCGCGCAGCGCCTCATCCTGGGTACAAACGCCAACCGGGCAGGTGTTGCTCTGGCACTGGCGCACCATGATACAACCCATGGCGATCAGTGCGGCGGTGCCGATGCCGTATTCCTCGGCGCCCATCATCGCGGCCATGACAATGTCACGCCCGGTGCGAAGCCCGCCATCCGTGCGCAGGGTGATACGCGTGCGCAGGTTGTTCATCGACAGAACCTGATGCGCCTCGGTAAGACCCATTTCCCACGGCAGGCCGGCATATTTGATCGAGGTGGCCGGGCTTGCCCCGGTGCCCCCGTTATGACCCGAAATCAGGATCACATCCGCCTTGGCCTTGGCCACTCCGGCGGCAATCGTGCCAACGCCCGATTGCGCCACAAGCTTGACCGTGACCTTTACGCCCGGATTGATCTGTTTGAGATCATAGATCAGCTGGGCCAGATCCTCGATCGAATAGATATCGTGGTGCGGCGGCGGTGAAATAAGCGTGACGCCCTTGGTCGAATGGCGCAGACGCGCGATAAGGTCGGTCACCTTCATGCCGGGCAACTGGCCACCCTCACCGGGCTTGGCGCCCTGGGCCACCTTGATTTCAAGCTCTTCACAGTGATTGAGATATTCAGCTGTGACACCAAACCGGCCGGATGCGACCTGTTTGATCTTGGCCGACGGGTTGTCACCATTGGCCTCGGGGGTGAAATGTGCGGGGTCTTCGCCGCCTTCGCCGCTGTCAGAGCGCGCACCGATCCGGTTCATCGCCACGTTGAGGGTCTTATGCGCCTCGGGGCTCAGCGCCCCAAGCGACATGCCCGGCGTGACAAAGCGTTTGCGGATCGCCGTGACGCTTTCGACCTCTTCAATCGGGATCGCGGCGCCCAACGGCTTGATCGCCATCAGATCACGCAAGTGGATCGGCGGATTGGCCTGCATCGCCGTGGAATAGCGCTTCCACATCTCATAGCTGGCCTTGTTACAGGCGACCTGAAGCATATGCATGGTCTGCGCGCCCCAAGCGTGGGTTTCGCCCGATTTGCGCGCCTTGTAAAAGCCGCCGATCGGAAGAATATCCTGCCCGCCGCGATAGGCGCGGGCGTGGACCTCTTCAAGCTTGGCCTGAACGCCGCTGACGCCGATGCCGGAAATCCGACTGGTGAGACCCGGGAAATACTCGGCACACATGGCACGGCTAAGGCCGACCGCCTCAAAGTTGAGGCCACCACGATAGCTTGAGATCACCGAAATTCCCATCTTCGACATGATCTTGAGCAGGCCCTGATCAATCGCGGCACGATAACGGGCGACCGCTTCGGTCAGCGAGCCATCAATCAGGCCACGTTCGATCCGGTCGGCGATGCTGTCTTCGGCAAGATAGGCGTTGACCACGGTCGCCCCGGCCCCGATCAGCACGGCAAAATAATGCGGGTCGATACATTCGGCCGACCGCACGCTCAGTGAACAGAAGGTGCGCAAACCCTTGCGCGTGAGATGGCTGTGGACCGCACTTGTGGCCAGAATCATCGGCATGCCGACGCGATCTTCACCCTGGTTCTGGTCGGTCAGGATCAGGTGACCAGAGCCGCTTCTGACGGCATCCTCGGCTTCGGCGCGAATGCGTTCCAGACCCTTTTGCAGCGCGTTCTTGCCGGGTGCAAAGCTACAATCAATCTCGGTCACATCGGCGTTGAACTGGCGGATCATCTCAAGCCACTGGGCGTTGCCGACAAAGGGGCTTTCCAGCACCAAAATCTCGGTCTGCGCGCTTGATTCATCCAGCACGTTCTTGAGATTTCCGAACCGTGTCTTAAGGCTCATCACCCGGAACTCGCGCAGGCTGTCGATTGGCGGGTTGGTGACCTGGCTAAAGTTCTGGCGGAAATAGTGACTAAGCGGGCGGTATTGCTTGGAGAGAACCGCGCTTGGCGTGTCGTCGCCCATGCTTGCGATCGCCTCTTTGCCATCCTCGGCCATCGGCGCAAGGATTTGCTCCAGTTCCTCGATGCTATAGCCGGCCGCGATCTGGCGACGGCGAAGCTTTGCGCCGGTGAAAATCGGCGCTTCGCTGACAACGGCCAGCTTTTCGTCAAGCTCGTTGATCTTGCCAACCCATTCGCCAAAGGGCTGGGCATTGGCGAGCTTATCCTTGACCTCGGAATCGTGGTAAAGCTTACCGTCGGCCATATCCACGGCCAGCATCTGACCCGGCCCAAGCGCGCCTTTTTCCTTCACGGTCGCCTCGTCAATCGGCACCATTCCGGCCTCGGACCCCGCGATGACAAGGCCATCACCTGTCACCACATAGCGCATCGGCCGCAGGCCGTTACGGTCAAGCCCGGCGCACACCCAACGCCCATCGGTCATCGCAAGCGCGGCGGGGCCATCCCAAGGCTCCATCACGGAGTTGCAATAGGAATACATATCGCGCCATGCAGCGGGGAGGTCTTCGGCCTGTTTTGACCAGGATTCCGGCACAAGCATGGTTTTCGCCATCGGCGCATTGCGCCCGGCGCGCACCAGAACCTCGAACACAGCATCAAGCGCGGCACTGTCACTTGATCCTTGCGGGATGATCGGCTTGATATCTTCGGCCAGATCGCCGAATGCGCCACTTGCCATGCGGATTTCGTGGCTTTTCATCCAGTTCACATTGCCCTTGAGCGTGTTGATCTCGCCGTTATGGGCCAGCATGCGGAACGGCTGCGCCAGCCACCACTGTGGGAAGGTGTTGGTCGAATAGCGCTGATGATAGATGGCGAAGGCGGATTTGAAGCGCTCGTCCATCAGATCGGGGTAGAACACCGCGACCTGTTCGGCCAGCATCATGCCTTTGTAGATGATGCTGCGGCAGGACAGGCTTGCGATGTAAAGCCCGCTGATCCCGGCTTCGTTCACGGCTTTTTCGATCCGGCGACGGATCACGTAAAGCTCGCGCTCGAAGGTTTCCTCGTCGATGTCCTTGGCATTGGTGATCAAGATTTGTTCGATCTCGGGGCGGGTCACATTCGCCTTTTCCCCAAGACAGGTCACATCGACCGGCACGTGACGCCAGCCATAGATCGTGTGCCCCATGCGAAGCACTTCGGTTTCGACAATCGTGCGGCACGCTTCTTGCGCGCCAAAGTTGGTACGCGGCAAGAACACCTGGCCGACCGCGATCAGGCGATCCTGTTCGGGCTCGTGGCCGGTACGACGGATCTGGTCATAAAAGAACGGCACCGGAATTTGCAGATGAATACCCGCGCCATCGCCGGTCTTGCCATCGGCATCGACCGCGCCGCGATGCCAGATCGCCTTGAGGGCATCAATGCCGGCCTGCACAACGCGGCGGCTTGGCTTGCCGTCAATCGACACCACAAGGCCGACGCCACAGGAAGAATGCTCTTCTTCCTCGGAATACATGCCATTCTCGGCCAGCCACTTGCGCTTGGCTTCTTCTTTAACGGCCCAGTCAGAATCAAACTTCGTCATTTTCTTTAACCCTTCGTCTACCCGGTGGGTCAGGGACGCTTCCCTGTTTCGGGTGCTTGTGCGGCATGAACCGCGCGTGAATTCTATTCGGCCGCGACGGCCTGCGCTGCGTTCAGGTGATTAAGAACAGCCGCCGCAGAATCGCGTCCGTCGCGGATCGCCCAAACCACAAGGCTGGCGCCGCGCACGATATCGCCAACGGCAAATACACCGTCCATCGCGGTTTGCCCGCTGGTGAACTCGGCCTTGATGGTGCCCCAACGGGTCACTTCCAATTCCTTTTGATTCCACAGCGTCGGAAGATCCTCTGGCTCGAACCCAAGCGCCTTAATCACAAGATCGGCGGGCTCGTCATGCTCGGCGCCTTCAATCGGCTCGGGGCTTTGACGGCCCGTGGCATCGGGGGCGCCAAGGCGCATCTTTTGTACCTTTACCGAAGTCACCGGATCACCGGCAAAACCCTTGGGCGCGCTCAGCCATTCGAACTTGACGCCTTCTTCCTCGGCGTTTTGAACTTCACGCTGGCTTCCGGGCATGTTCTCGCGGTCACGGCGATAAAGACAGGTCACCGATTTCGCGCCCTGACGGATCGCCGTGCGCACGCAATCCATTGCCGTATCACCGCCGCCGACCACGACAATGCGCTTGCCTGCGGCGTTCAGCTCGCCACTTTCAAACTCGGGCACAGTATCGCCGAAACACACCCGGTTGCTGGCGGTCAGATAGTCAATCGCGCGCACGATGCCATTTGCACCGGCGCCCGGCCCTTGCAGATCACGCGACTTGTAAACGCCGGTCGCGATCATGACCGCGTTGTGTTTGCCACGGATTTCATCAAAGGTGATGTCCTTGCCCACATCGCAATTGAGCACAAAAGTCACGCCGCCTTTTTCAAGCTGCTTGACCCGGCGCATGACCACGTCTTTCTCAAGCTTGAAGCCCGGAATGCCATAGGTAAGCAGACCGCCACCACGATCATAGCGGTCATAAACCGTCACCTGAATGCCGACGCGCCGCAGCACATCCGCCGCCGCAAGGCCACCGGGGCCAGCGCCGATGATACCAACAGACTCGGCGCGTTCCCGCGCGGGCGTGATGGTCTCGACCCAGCCTTCCTGCCATGCGGTGTCGGTAATGTATTTCTCGACCGCGCCGATTGTGACCGTGCCGTGACCGGATTGTTCGATCACGCAGTTGCCTTCACACAGGCGATCCTGCGGGCAGATGCGGCCACAAATCTCGGGAAAGGTGTTGGTCAGCTGGCTCAGTTCATACGCTTCCTTGAGCCGTCCTTCGGCGGTCAGGCGAAGCCAGTCGGGGATGTTGTTGTGCAATGGGCAATGGGTCTGGCAATAGGGCACACCGCACTGGCTGCAACGGCTGGCCTGTTCCTTGGCCTTGGCATCCGCGAATTCTGCATAGATTTCATGGAAATCCTCGCGCCGTTTATCGGCACCGCGTTTTTCGGGCATAACCCGGTCTACGCTTATGAATTTCAACATTGGTTGCTTAGCCACTGCAAGCCCTCCCGACTCTGGTTGTGAAGCGGGTTTTATAATAGTCGAAACTCAATTAAAAGTCATAAGCTATGACCTATTGTGAAATTATTTTCGCTGCACAGCAGAAGTCGCTTGTAGAAACATCCAAAATTAAGTCCGATTCGGATGTATAATGGCGTTTGCCTTTGAAAGAAAATAATTTATAGCAGCGGAAAACCCGAGCAGGACGCTGGCAATGCCGCTATTTCATATTTTCCTCGTGGCCATCCTTCAGGGGGTTACCGAGTTTTTGCCGATCTCTTCTTCGGGTCACCTGATTCTTTTGCCCGCGCTGACCGGCCTTCAAGATCAGGGACAAATGATTGATGTAGCGGTTCATATCGGCACCCTTTTGGCAGTCACGATCTATTTCTGGGGCGACTTGCGCGACGCGATCATCGGGCTTGCACGTCTGGTACGCGGGCGCGTCGATACCCCCGGCGCGCGGCTGGCGCTGCTTTTGCTGATCGCCTCGGTTCCGGTCATTGCCTGTGGCCTCTTGCTCAAACTGACCGGGCTGGATGACAAAATGCGATCAGTCGCGGTAATTGGCTGGACCACACTTATCTTTGGTTTGCTGCTCTATTGGTCGGATCAAACCGGCAAGAGCGTGAAAACCGCCGAGGACTGGAACGTCAGGGACGCCATTATAACCGGCCTCTGGCAGGCAGTTGCGCTAATTCCCGGCACGTCGCGCTCTGGCATTACGATCACCGGCGCGCGGTTTCTCGGCTATGAACGCCGTGATGCCGCCAAGGTTTCGATGCTGATGTCGGTGCCGACGATCTTTGCAAGTGGCGTATTTCTTGGAGGCAAGGTGGCGGTGGACGCTGACATGGCGCTGTTGCGCGATGGGGCAATTGCGGCCTTGTTTGCATTTGGCGCGGCCCTGCTTGCACTTACCCTGATGATGCGGCTCTTGCGCAGCGTCAGCTTTACGCCCTACGTTATTTACCGGATCATTCTGGGCCTGTCCCTGTTGGGATTTGCCTATCTCTGACGGCGTCAGGGCCTAATGCGCGCGCAGATTCTTCGCGGATTCCTTGATCGCCTCGTATTGTCCCGCAGGGCGGAACCGCCAGAGGTAGTCCGGCAAGACCGTCTCGACTGCAACCGGGGTGATCCCAAGATCGGCAAAGCCGCGGGAACCCGACGCCACGACATTATCCACCCTCAGGCTTTTAACCTGATCGCTGGTAATCTGCGCGGGCACGAGGCCCAGCGTCACGGTCTGGATAAGATCCATCACCCCACCCATCACCGAGGCGATGCCAAAGGGAATGTTCACGATAAGGCGGCGGCGGCGGATCACCGTCAGCATCTGTTGCATCAGCTGGCGAAAGGTTGCCACCTCGGGGCCGCCAAGCTCGTAAATGCCGGGCTCGGCCTTGCCCGTCGCACCCAGAACGGCGGCCTTTGCAACATCATCCACGTAAACCGGCTGAAACTTGGTCTCGGCGCCAACCACAGGCAGGATCGGGCCAAAGCGCGTCATCCCGGCAAAGCGGTTGAAGAACTGATCTTCGGCCCCAAAGACAACCGAGGGCCGCAGAATCACGGCGTTCGGGAAATACTCGATCACGCCGGCCTCGCCCTGGGCCTTGCTTTGGGCATAGGCACTATCGGACTCAAGATCGGCGCCGATGGCCGAAATATGCACAAGCTGGGCAACACCCTCTTCGGCGGCAAGCCGGGCAATGCGAGCGGCACCTTCGTTCTGGATCGCCTGAAAGCTGTTGCGCCCCTTGCGGTCAAACGTGCCGACGCAATTGATAACGGCATCCGCGCCCGTAAGCACGGCGCGCACGCTGGCATCATCGCGGATATTGCAAAACACCGGCTCGACCTGACCGACCACGCCGTAGGGTTTGACATGCATCGCCTCGTTCGGGCGACGCACCGCCACCCGCACCCTCCAGCCCGCTTGCGCCATACGCCGTGCGATGTAACGGCCAACAAATCCTGATCCGCCATAGATGGTTACAAGCTTTGACATGAAAGGCCCCTTCGCTCTGCGCTTTTGCTGACTTTCCTACCGCCCCAAAGCGGTTTCGACAAGGTGATAAGGCAATATGCCGGTTAACAGCGAAATCGGCGTTGACACTGCTTTTGTCGAAGGATACATGCCTGCTGCACGACACCTGCCCAGGTGGCGGAATGGTAGACGCGCTAGCTTCAGGTGCTAGTACTCGCAAGGGTGTGGAGGTTCGAGTCCTCTCCTGGGCACCATACCGGCCTCTTGAAGGCCCTGTTTTTCAAGTATATCAGGCACTTCGCGTCCATCCCGAGACACAAATCGGGACACATATGGGACACAAGCGATGGTGATGATGATGAAACTCAAGTATGTTGATGTGCTATCAGGGGGCCGTAAACGGTTCCGTAAGCGCTACCCCAAGGCCGTTGCTCATCTTTTCGAGGATGAGTTCTTTCAGGTGCCAATGAAGGCGCGTGAGGGGGTTGCTTTGGTCATCGAGCGGGAGACCCTTCTGGCCGAGTTCGACAAGATCGTTGCCAAGGCCAAGCGCAAAGCTGCGGGCGCTGGGCAGCTTTCACCTCTGGAGCATTGGCGAGAATCAGTTGCCGAGGCGGAGGCCATGCTGGCCGCTATCAAGGGAATGCCTGATGATGGTGATGAAGGTGACGATAGGCGGGAAGTTTTGGCCGATGATCTCCGTCTGAGAGGGGCTGACCCGGTGCTGGTCGCGGCAGTCCTTGACCCGAACAACGATCATGAAGAGCGCGATGAGCCTCCTGTCACGATGCTGGACGCGAAGAAGATGTATTTCACTGAGCGTGTTGAGGGTGAGAAGGGGCGTAACAAGCGGGACCAGCTTGAGCGCGTTTGTGTCCGTGTAGAGAAGGCCTTAGGCCCCCTTAGCAAGCTCCCTTTGGTGGACCTCAAGAGGGAACATGCGAGGAAGCTGAGGGATTTCCTTCTCAAGGAGACGAAGGCTGACGGGTCTCTTCTGGCTGCTGGGTCTCTCAGGCGTGAGCGTAACACGCTGGTGTCTATGGTCACTCTGGCAATCGAGGAGTTCGATCTTGAGGGCAAGGCGTCGAACCCGTTCAAAGGGATGGACTTGACCCGAAAGGATGCACCACCAGAGACCGAGGGGTCCAAGCGTGAGTCGCTTCCTGATGATGTGATCAAGGCTATGAGGGTGCGCGTTAGGGACAACATCAAGGAACCCTCTCTGGGCCTCATATGGCGGCTCTTGGAGGGCACCGGGTGCAGGGTACCCACGCGGCCAGGGTCGAGCGATCCAGATCGATCCCTTGGCGGCTGTAGATTTGTGCCTGCCGATAGAGCGGCAGGTGATCCGCATATTTTG